>JBOEGO010000009.1:0-111345 GCA_050633465.1 Paracoccaceae bacterium
TACAAATCTAGGGGCACCTCATACAGCCCCTCGCCGCATTCGATCCGCAACCACCTCACGCAGCAATCCTATTCCGGCGCGTCCAAACTCGCTTTGTTTGTCGGGATCGATGCTTACAAGGCGGCGGGCGGCACGGTCATTGAGGACCTGTTCGCTGAGCGCGATGCGATGCATCTGGAAGATCCAGACCTCTTGGAAAAACTCGCAACAGAAAAACTCCAAGGCCTGACGGATGAAGCGGGCAAGACGTGGAAATGGGCGGAGGCCTGTCTGGATGTCGACTATGATAGCTTTCGTCCCTATGGCCGGGTCTATCCGCAACCGCTCGATCCCGATCCAGCACTTGTCACAGAGAAGGCCAAGCTGGAAGAACGTCACGCCGTCCTGGAAGCGGATTACGATGAGCAGACGTGGACAGAGGAACTTCAGAAAGAAGAAGACCAGATCTGGAAACGCCTGCGCGAGATCGAGGCGATCGAGGAAGCCAACGTTGCCTTCACCGATGATGACTACAAAATTGCCGGATGTATCGTAAGCGTCTCCCATAATGGGGAACCGCGTCTGGAAACCGGTCTGGTGCGTCCCGAAGACATTCCGGAACCTGAAGCCGCACCCTCTGATCAGTCGGATGATGAGACCACCGACGACAGCGATGATGTGGTCGCAACGGGCCCGACCATCGAACTTCCTGCAACGATGCGCCAACCGGACATCCCGATGAATGCGACGGACGCGGCGCGCAAGGAACAGGGCATCCCACGAGCGTTGGCCGACGATCTGCGCGCAACGCGGCATCAGATCATGCGGGCGCATTTGGCGGCTGATTACGGCACCGCCTATGACACGATGCTCTATGCCATGGTGATGGCCGTCCTCGGCACCTACCGCAGCCAGTCACCGCTTGACCTCTCGCTGCGTCCTGCGACGACAACCGCGTCTCGCGAGACCCTGAAAGACACCGTCGCGGAACGCATGCTGGATGCGCTCAAAGACGGTCTCAATCTGGCGTGGATGGAAGCCAAGGCACCGGAAGACTTTCATCAACTGTCCCAGCTTCCTGACGGTGACAAGCAAGCGCTCTTTGCCTGGTGTGCGGCCTATGCCCTGAACCAGCAGCTCTCCAACGATACCGATGCAAACCCTGTCATCGAGGCGATCGGGTCACGGTTGAATGTCGATGTGGCCGCCTGCTGGCGTCCCGGTGCGGACAATTACTGGGGCCGGGTCAAGAAAGACCATGCGCTCGAGACTGCAAAAGCGCTGATCGACGACCGCTGGGCCGATGACAAATCGGGTCTGCGCAAAGCCGAGATCGCAAAGGCCATGGAGCAGGCCTTCTGCGACACGCCGCAGGAGAGCGCCGGTTTGACCGCTGAAACTGCCGCCAAGACATCTCGCTGGCTGCCCGACGGCATGGTGGTGGGGGACACTGAAGACACAGCGGTGATTTCGGAAATGGATGCAGTTGAAGCAACATCCGATTCTGAAGAACCGGAAGGCCTGCCCGCCTTTATGGATGACGCGGCTTAACCTCTCAACGTCTACAAAACGCTTTGGATCGCCCCCGCCCGTCACAGGGATCGGGGGCGGTCCTCTCTGTCTGCCGGAAAGATCAGTGCCGAATGGATCGGCCGGTCCGGCAAGGAGAAAGACCATGACCCAAGCACAACAAGCAAACCCCGCAGACATCGCGCAGGATGTCACACACCCTCAAACAGCCGCCATCATCGCCAAGCAGAACGATGCCTTCCGCACATCCATCACCGCTTGTCCCAAGTCGCCCGACACACCGCCCGGCAAACTTGTCATGACGGCTGGCATTGCAGCGCAAAGCGATGCCTTCCGCGCAGCCCTCATCGGCGCGTTGATCACCTTTGATGCGTTCGACGCGGACAGCGACCCTTACGGCCTTCACGAGATGGGCGTGCTCGAGATCGAAGGCGAACGCGTCTGGTTCAAATTCGATCTCTACGACGAGAATTACGAATATGGCTCGGAAGCACCCGGCAATCCCAAACGGACGCGCCGGGTCCTGACCCTCCATTTCCCTTCCGAATACTGACGAGCACCAATCTCACAGAACCTTGTCGACCGTCCTCATGATCGAGGGCGGTCCTTTTCTGCTGACGGGTTTCACATGGGGCCGGATGATCCGGTCCCGCCCGTCACGGAGACCAAGACCATGGCAAAACCATGCGACTACAAAGTCACGCTTTACCCCGCCCACAAGGATGGCGGCTTCGTCGTCACCAAATACGACATCTTTGGTGGCACCTATCCAAGCAAAGAGATCACCGCCGCCGGCATGGACGATCTGGTCGACCAGGTTACCCATTTCGCGATGGAACATGGGGAGGGCTGCAGCGCGTCCGTGCGCTGCCTTGCACCGCGCAAACCACCCGGTTTCAAGAAAGCGACAGACAACCTCTACTTCAATCTGAAATCGAAGGAAGAGTTCGAAGCGCAAGAGGCCAAAAAGGCCGCAAGCGCCGCTGCCTGATCTAGACCCACACGCAATCAATCCAGAAAGGCTCGCCCGTCACGGCGGGCCTTTTCGTCTTTACCGGAAAGAGGAGAATATCAATGAAGACCCCTATCCACCAAGAGACCTACCGCGATCACACCATCAAGATCATGCATGATCCCGACCCCGAGAGCCCGCGCGACTATGACAACCTCGGCACGATGGCCTGCTGGCATCGCCGCTACACTCTCGGAGACAAGCACGAGTACGGCGATCCGCGCGATCTGCTGATCGCGCTTGGCGATCTCGATAACGAAACCGACCTTTCGATGAACGATCTGTTCGTGCGCACCGAGAAACGCGCCGTCATCCTGCCGCTCTACCTGTATGATCACAGCGGTATCACCATGAACACGACGGAGTTTCATTGCCCGTGGGATTCCGGGCAAGTCGGCTACATCTATGTGACGCTGGCCGATATCCGCAAAGAGTACAGCGTCACCCGTGTTTCGCAAAAGCTACGCGGCAAGATCGCCGATCAACTGCGCCAGGAGGTGCGAACCTACGATCATTACCTAACGGGCAATTGCTATGGCTTTGTTGTCGAAAAGGATGAGGACGAGGTTGTATCCTGCTGGGGATTTCTGGGCGATTATGACGGCTATTGCCTCGACGAGGCCAAAGCGTCGGTGAATTGACGCCACCGCGCGGCCCGCTTGGCGCCGTTCCGGCCGCAAAGAGCAAGAGGTGGGTTGGGGAAGGGCAAGCCTTCCCCTTTTTAGAGAGAGTTTCCGGGAGGGCGTTACCCCTTTCAAGGAGCCTTCCCCATGAACATCCCAACAACCTTTCACGCCTGCGTCGCGGACGACGCGATCTCCAAAGTCTCGCGTCTCTTCAACGCGACCCTCGATGATATCTTCTCCGAGCTGTTTCAAAATGCCCGCCGCGCTGGTGCCACTCAGATCTCCGTGAGCCAGATCGAAACGCACGACTTCGGGCCTGTCATTTGTCTGATCGACAACGGTGCCGGTCTTTCTGATCCCAGAGACCTGTTCACACTGGGGCAAAGCGCATGGGATCATGACGTCCAATCCGATGAGGATGCCGCCGGCATGGGGTTCTTCTCATTGGCCGGTCGCAGGGTTCGCATCATCGCCCAAAAACAGGACACATCGCAGTCCTGGCGGATAGATGCCGAGCCTGACAGTTTTGGCGGCACCCATCCGATCACCTGCACCCATGGGCCCGCGAACCACAATGGCACAACAATTCTGATCGCCACCAAACCCAATGAAAACTACATGGCGGCCGCCAACCATGCGGCGCGGTATCTGCCGCTCGACGTTATAGTCGACAGCGTCACAGTCGAGCGCAAAGACTTCCTCGCTGACGCCGAGCACATTGAAGAGTGGAACGGCATCCGCATCGGCATCTACGCGCGCGGTCCAACCGGTTTCCGCAACAATGAAACCGTCAACTTCCACGGCGTGACCCTGCATGGCCGTTTGCCGAGCCTGTCACAGGAGTTCCACCGATCCTACTTTGCGCGACTGGATGTGATGCACTGCGCCGATCTGAAACTGGTTCTGCCCGCCCGCAAGGAGATCGTCGAGAACGACTTCATGGACGCACTGCGTGCCCATATCACCAAGATCTTCTACCAGCTCATCCAGGCGGCTGGACCGCATTCGCTGTCATTTGCGAACCATAAGCGTGCCTCTGAACTGGGCGTCGATCTGCCACCAGCCGCGATGCGGTTGCGGGTGTTTGAACCGAGCCATGCAGACAGCGACATGAATAGTCATGGAAACGTCGAACCCATCACAGAAGACGATGTGATCTTCGACTCCGAAGATGGCGCAATCGAAGAACAGAACCTCGCCTCGGCACTCTCCAACCAACGTGCCCCGACCAGGCTCTACGATCCTCAATCCGGTTTTGAGGGTTATGATTGGTATGACCAACTGGCGCGGGCTTTGGTCAAAGGATATCGCGTCATCGGAGATACGGACACGGTGTGTGTTGAGCCGGGCAAGCGCCACACGCTCACCGAACGGCCGGATCAATTGGAGATCCATTGCAACGTCACCGATGGTGCTCACACGGAAGACTGGGTCTTGAGAACGGATTGGCTCATCCTCGGCGACGATGACTGGGGGTTGGATGATGTTGACATTGCAGTGACCAAATCATCGAAAGCGACCGCAGCCGATCTTGTCGATTTTCTGGAACGCGCTTTGTTCAATCCCTCAGACGATAGCGAAGCAGGATCTTACGACCAGCAGCAAAGCTGGTTCCGAGATGATGCGGAGGATCTTGCTATCCGTCTTCTTGAGACCTCCCTTGAGGTTGAGATCAATGCGATCACTCGGATCATCAACCGCGAACTCTATTGGTTGCGCCGCAGGGATCACATGATCACGGTTCAGATCGGCAATGGTCAGATCGAAATCAGCGGCCTCGAAGAAAATGACGTGACCGCCGCCGAATGAGGTCAATCAATATCGAGATCGACCCAAAGACCATGGTGATCCGATGCGCCATAAAGCGGCTTGGTCAGTTCCGGATACATCTCCCAACGACCGGAGGCGGTCCACACCCCCTTACGGAAGATGCCGCCGACTTTTACCCTTTTCCAAAGCGCCGGTGACAGGAGGATATAGTCAATCTTCTTCTTATCGGCACCGGTCGCAAAAGTGCCGATCCCACGATCCTTGGTCTTGGCGTTGAATTCGAACTCAGTGAACTTGGGATGATCGGTGATCTCTTTCAGCGAGGTCTTGAGCAGCGGGTTCAATTCAGCGCTATCGGGCGTATCGTTTAAATCACCCAGCACGATGATATTCTCGATACCCTCTTTCAAGAGACGGCGATAATACTTCGCCACGAAGGTCGCCTGGGCCTCACGCTTGTCGCGCGACGGTTTGTGANNCCCACCATATTTGGATTTGAAATGGTTTGGCAGCACCGCGATCTTGTTCCCGCCGGGCGTCTCGATGATGTATTCCGGGCAATCGCGCGAAAACACATCCCTCCCCTTGAACGTCTCATCCACGTGGCTGCGCATCGACGGAATTGAAAACCCCTTGCGGGCCATGATGCCGACATCGATGCCGCGCCGGTCATTGCCATCGATCACCATCAGATGGCGATAGCTGTTCCCGGCAAGCGGCTCGTAGATGTAGTCGTGGAATTCTGTCAGCACCGGGCGACTTTCAATCTCGACGAGTGCCATGATGTCGGCGTCCATGTCGCGGATCATCCGGGCCGTCATGGTGATGGCCTCTTCCTTGACGCGGGCCGTCTTCAGCTCCACCCAGCCGACCCAATCGTCTCTTCCACTCGCCTCGATCCGGATCGGTCCACTCTTTTTGGGGCGCACGATGATCTTGCCTCTGATCTTGCGCAGCCAGACAAACGGGCCTTCGTCGTCCTTGAGAATGCCCAGCTTTTCCATCAGGTGGAGCATCTTCTTCTTGTCGGCGGCAGAATAGACCGGCTTCTCGAACAGTTTGTTTAACGCCGCGTGGGCGTCCAACACGTCCTTATGGGTTTCCGGGTCTTCGTCGTTAAAGGCTTTGATCCGGTCAAACAGGTTTTCAACATTAAAGGCAGCAACGCGCATGAGTATTTCCCCTCTTAAATGGGAGCGAGCATGCCCGTTTTTGCTGTCGCGCTCAAGTTGTGGCCTGAGGCTGCCGGAAAGGAAAAGGAGGGTTTTGGGGAAGGGCAAGCCCTCCCCGGTGTCAGAGAGAGTTCTCGCGGGGGATGGGCGGCAACCCTTCAACCCCGGAGACTTTCCATGATGCATGTTTCAACTCCCGCCCCGGCGGCGCGCTTGCGCGCGGCCGCTTTGCTGACCGCCGCGACCCAGCTCCTTCCTCACTTTGAACAAGGCAAACCCCTCGATCAGGCGACCGTCCGGGCGGCCATGGAGATCGCCTTTGGCGGTACCGATGCCGCTGGCGCCTGGGTATGGAAAGACGCCTATGAGGCGGGCGAATGCGCCCAGATCCTGCTGCTGCAAAAATATGGCGCGCTGATGCGCCGCCAATGCGCAACGCCGTCCAAGTTCATTGCCATGGTGGAGAAGGTTGCGGGCTTCGCACTATCACACACAAGACGCAGCGAGACCTCCCAGAAGCTTCAGCAATTCTCAACGCCCCTGCCCCTGGCGGGGATCGTGGCGGAAGCTGCCCAGCTGCGCGCCGACGATGTCGTGCTGGAACCCTCCGCCGGCACCGGTCTGCTTGCGATCTACGCAAAACTGGCAGGCGCACAGCTGCATCTTAACGAGATCGATGACACCCGCGCCGACCTGCTGTCTCTTCTCTTTCCGGAAAGTGAAGTCACACGCCATGATGCCGGATCGATCGATGACCGGCTTGATCCTTCGGTTGCGCCCAGCCTCATCCTCATGAATCCGCCCTTCTCAGCCGCACCGGGTGTTGAAGGCCGGTACAAAGCCGCCATGGGTCAGCATGTGCTGTCAGCGCTTGACCGGCTTCAGTCCGATGGGCGTCTGGTGGTGGTGTCCGGTGCAAACT
The DNA here is from genome assembly GCA_050633465.1 of Paracoccaceae bacterium. Lineage (GTDB taxonomy): Bacteria > Pseudomonadota > Alphaproteobacteria > Rhodobacterales > Rhodobacteraceae > UBA3069. The sequence goes on from JBOEGO010000009.1 coordinate 7,012, forward strand.
TCGCCCCGTCGAATAATGCCTTTCGATCTGCCTTCAAGCGCATCGGCGAGATCGCCTCGATCCGGTTCTCCGCCCCGATCGCCGGCAAAGTCTATGCCCGCCACGGCACGACCACTGAGACCCGCCTGACAGTCATCGACAAACGTGCTGGCCTGACGCCCGATTTGGCTGAGGTCTATCACGATCAGGCCGAGAGCTCGCAGGCATTGCTGGAAAGCGTAGAGGCCCATTGTCCGCCGCGGCTGGTGACGCAATCGCTGGACATGTCATCGAGCCAGGTCGCGACCCCTGCCTCATCAATTCAGTCCTTGCGCGATCAGGCGCGCAGCGAGGTTCGTGCCGTCGCCGCCGAAAAGGCGCGTCATCCATTCGATCAGTTGGAAGCGGCGGAGATCGCCTATCTGCCCAAAGCCTGGGCGGAGAAATCCACGCGCCTGACGGAAGCACTTTATGAAGGCTATGAGGTGCAATCCATTGCCATCGAGGGCGCACATCCCCATCCGACCGCGCTCGTGCAATCGGCGGCCATGGCCTCGGTCGCACCGCCCCTGCCCTCTTACCGGCCCAAAATCCACACATCTTTGATCACAGATGGCGCGCTGTCGGACGCGCAGCTTGAAAGCATCATCTATGCGGGCCAAGCCCATGAGCAGCACCTCTCTAGTTGGTTCCGGCAAGACGAAGAAGATCAACGCCTTGTTGCCTGCGAAGCCGATGCCGAAGACGGGTTTCAACTGCGCAAGGGCTGGTTCCTCGGCGATGGCACGGGTTGCGGAAAGGGCCGGCAGGTTGCCGGCATCATCCTCGACAATTGGCTGCGGGGGCGCAAACGCGCGGTCTGGGTCTCCAAATCCGACAAGCTGATCGAAGACGCCATCCGGGACTGGACGGCGATTGGTGGGCGTGCCTCCGATATCGTACCGCTGTCGCGCTTCAAGCAAGGCTCGGACATACGTCTCGAACAAGGCATCCTGTTTGTCACATATGCGACGCTGCGCACGGCGGAACGCCAGCATGGTGACATCCTCAAAGCTTCTCGTCTTGACCAAGTCACGGCATGGCTCGGCAAGGACTATGATGGGGTGATCGCCTTTGATGAGGCCCATGCCATGGCGAATGCTGCCGGTGAAAAGGGCAAGGAGGGTGGGCGCGGCGACAAACAGGCTTCGCAACAGGGTCTTGCCGGTTTGAAGTTGCAAAACCGCGTGCCCGATGCGCGGGTGCTCTATGTCTCGGCCACAGGTGCGACGATCGTTGGCAATCTTGCCTATGCCTCTCGCTTGGGACTTTGGGACACGGGAGACTCGCCTTTTGCCACGCGCGAGCAGTTTATCGCGGATATGGAAGCGGGCGGTATCGCAGCGATGGAGATCATTTCGCGTGATCTGAAAGCCCTTGGTCTCTATTTGGCACGGTCGCTGTCCTATGAGGGCGTCGAATATGAGATGCTGGTCCATGATCTGACATCGGCACAGCGCGATATCTATGACAGCTATGCCGAAGCCTTTCAGGTGATCCACACCAATCTGGAAGCCGCACTGGAGGCCTCCGGCATCACGGCCGAAGGCGGCACGCTCAACGTGCAGGCCAAGTCCGCGGCGCGCTCGGCTTTTGAATCCAACAAGCAGCGCTTCTTCAATCATCTGATCACCGCCATGAAGTGTCCCACCGTGATCAAATCCATTGAGCGCGATCTGGAGGCCGGGTCATCGTCCGTCGTGCAGATCGTCTCCACCAGCGAGGCCCTGATGGAACGGCGTCTGGCGCAAATCCCGGCCTCGGAATGGCACGATCTGCATGTCGACATCACCCCGCGCGAATATGTGCTCGACTATCTGATGCATTCTTTCCCGACACAGCTTTTTGAGCCCTACACGGATGAGGACGGCAATCTCAAATCCCGTCCGGCCATGGATGCGGACGGCAACCCGATTGAATGTCGCGAAGCCGCGCGCAAACGCGATGCCATGGTCGAACGTCTTGGCGCATTGGCACCGGTGCAAGGCGTGCTCGATCAAATCCTGTGGCATTTCGGGAAGGATCAGGTCGCCGAAGTGACGGGTCGGTCGCGACGCATCATCCACACGCGCGATCAGCGCCTGAAAGTTGAGAACCGGCCTGGTTCTTCCAATATTGGCGAGACACAGGCCTTTATGAATGATGACAAACGCATTCTGATCTTCTCGGACGCCGGTGGCACGGGCCGCTCCTATCATGCCGATCTCGGGGCGAAGAACCAGCGGCTGCGGGTGCATTATTTGCTGGAACCGGGCTGGCGGGCCGACAACGCGATCCAGGGTCTGGGCCGTACCAACCGCACCAATCAGGCACAACCGCCGCTGTTCCGACCCTGCGCGACCAACGTCAAAGGCGAGAAGCGGTTCTTGTCGACGATCGCGCGGCGGCTCGACACGCTCGGCGCGATCACCAAAGGCCAACGCGAGACCGGCGGGCAGAACATGTTTCGCGCTGAGGACAATCTGGAAAGCGCCTATGCCCGCAAGGCCCTGCGCAACTTCTTCTGGGATCTGACGAAGGGGAGGATTTCGGCCTGCTCGCAGACACGGTTCGAAGAGATGACGGGTCTGTCGCTCATGGACAGCGACGGTACGTTGAAAGAACAACTGCCGCCGATCCAGCAATTCCTCAATCGCTGTCTGGCGCTGACCATCGACATGCAGGATGCAATCTTCGAGTGCTTTGGTGGGTTGCTGGAAGCCATCATCGACGATGCGATCGCGGCGGGCACCTATGAGGTCGGATTGGAAACCCTGCGCGCTGAAAAGTTCGAGATCATCGATCGCAAGACGATCTTTGAACATGAGGCGACAGCTGCGAAGGCCACTGCCTTGACGGTGGAGCGCACCGATCGCAATCACCCGCTGACGCTGGCGAAGGTAAAAGAGTTCTGCGCGCGGGGCGACCAGGGGCGGCTTATGCTCAACCGTAAATCCGAGCGGGCGGCTGTTTTGGTTCCGACGTCGAGCCTGATGACAGAGGAAGGCGAACCGATCGCGCGGGTCGAGTTGTTGCGGCCGATGGCAACCGACCGGATGCTGGAGCTTGAACTGCCCGCATCTCATTGGGAGGACGTGACGGATGTCGCGTTCGAGCGGGCCTGGACCAAAGAGGTCGACGCGGTGCCGGAAACATCCGTCTCAAAGCTGACGCTCATCTCGGGCCTGTTGCTGCCGATCTGGGACCGCTTGCCAACCGACAACATGCGCATCTACCGTTTGCAAACCGAAGATGGTGAGCGCGCCATCGGGCGGATGGTGACACAGGATCAGCTGGCCAATGTCTATGCGGCACTCGGATTGGACTGCGCGGTCGAACTCACCGCCGATGAAATCTTTGACGCGGTTCTCAAACGCGGACAAAGCCTGCCGCTGGCGGGTGGTCTGACCCTGCGCCGGTCGCGGGTGATGAGCGAATACCGGCTGGAACTCGTCGGCTACAATGTTGCCGCTTTGGAAAGCTATAAGGCAATGGGATGTTTCACCGAGATCATCTCCTGGGCGACGCGGCTGTTCGTGCCGAGCGATGACGCAAAGCTCGTCGAGCATCTCTTGGCCCATCACAAGATCACGGCAGCCGGAGATGCGGAAAGGATCGCCGCATGACCCAGAATGCAAAACGGTTTGAAAAGCTGGATGCGGGCGCGATCTCAAATGGTCTCGCCCGGCACGCTGAAGCCTTTTGCCGGCACTGGTTTCCCGAAGGGCGTCGTGTTGGCAATTACTGGCAGATGGCGGACGTCTCGGGCGCAAAGGGGCGCAGTCTGGTTGTGCGTCTGCGATCCCACGGTGGCAAGAAAGCCGGTAAGTGGACGGACAACGCCACGGGCGAGCATGGTGACCTGCTCGATCTTTTGCAACATCATCTGGAGCCGGTGGCCTATCCTGACCTTTTGCGGCAAGCCGCAGACTATCTCGGCGACGCACCTGTGATACCAGAGAACGAGCCGCGCGTTGAATCTCCGGCCGTGGCCTCCATTCGCCAAGCGGCGGCGGGACGCAGATTGTTCTCCTATGGCAAGCCGATCACAGGCACCTGGGCTGACGCCTATCTGCGTGGGCGCGGTATAGCGCGGTTCGGACCGGCCCTGGCGTTTCATTCATCGGTCTATCTCAGAGCCGAGGATGGCACACGGCTTAAAATCCCGGCGTTGCTCGCAGCAATCACGGACAATGCGGGCAAGGTCACGGGATGTTCGCGCATCTTTCTCGATGGACAGACAGGCGGTCTGGCCGACATCGAGGCCCCGAAACGTGTGCTGGGACGCCTGCATGGCAACGCAATCCGGTTCGGGAACTGGAAGGGATGTACCGATCTTCTCGCCGGCGAAGGGCTCGAGAACACCTTGTCCGTCGGCACGGCGCTGCCAAGAGCGGCTTTGGCCTCCTGCCTGACAGCAAACCATCTCGCCGCCTTCACCTATCCCTCTTCGATCAAGCGCCTCTGGATCGCGCGCGACAATGACGCCGCCGGTGAGCGCGCCGCATCCCGCCTGGCAGATCGTGCAGAGTGCGACGGGATCGAACCGTTCGTCCTGACCCCGGAGCTTGACGACTTCAATCTGGACCTCACAGAAGGCGGCATCACAGCGCTGCGTCGACGGCTGGCGGCGCGCATCACGGAACAGGTCACCGAACACGATCTCTGGCCTTCGTGAGGATGTGCCGGAAGAAAGCAGGGCTCACGCGCTGGCCTTTTGGCACCGGCGTTGACGCCCTGTTCCGTTTGGATGTCCGGGTCGATGGACCGTCAGGTCGGGCGCAGAGGCGCCCTCATCCCACCCGCAACGGCCAGCGCCCGGAAATTTCCCCTGGGCGCTACGCGCCCATTCCTCGCGAGACAAATTTCCGCGCTCTGCCCGTCCTTCGCTGCGCTACGGCCCTCCCGGGTGCCGCCGGGCTGCTGACGGTCCTTTCATCGCCCTATCCAAATCGGATCAGGACGAAACCCAAAGCCTTCAAAAAGGACCAGACCATGACCTTACAGACTTCCACCTTCACACCCACCTCAAGCCCCACAGATGATGTGCTCAGCACTCTTGCCCTCTACGGCGCAACACCACCCGAAGACGAGATCGATCACCGCCCTCTGCCACAAGAGGACCAGACCGAGACCGCCATCTGCGCCATGGTCGAGGCGAGCCAGATGCTTCTTGCCGACACACAGCTCGAAGAGGATCTGCAAGAGATGCTCTGGTCCCTCACCAACATCTTTCATCGCCGCCTCACCCGATTGGAGCGCCAGCTCGACGAGAATGAATGCGAACAACGCGACCTGGTTAAATGCCAGGACGGATCAGAGGTCAAAAGCCTGGAATTGGAACGCAAGATCGACCGTGGACAGAAGCTGGTCGAGCACCGGGACGCCTATGAAGCGATGCGGGACGCGTCAGCCGCCCATTTCCACACGGAGACCGGATCGATCTGGATGCCAAGATCAGGATCCCGGGTGTCGCACAAGAACCTTACCGCCTCGGTGGTCGACAGCCGCAACTTCCTTTCCGCCGAAAAACGCAAGAAGAACGAAATCCACTGTCCCGATGGTACCCGCATCGCCTTCACCGGCGGCGACTATCAGGATTACGATGCGATCTGGACCATCCTCGACGGCTCGCGAGAGAAATATCCCGACATGATCCTGCTCCATGGCGGCACACCGAATGGAGCCGAATACATCGCGAGCCTATGGGCAGAAAACCGAGGCGTCACCCAAGTGATCTTCCGTCCCGATTGGAAGTCACACAACAAAGCGGCCCCCTTCAAGCGCAACGACCAACTCTTGAAGACAATGCCCAAAGGCATCATCGCCTGCCCCGGCTCCGGTATTCACGAGAACCTCGTCGATAAAGCCCGCAAGCTGGGCATTCCGGTCAAAAGGATTGGGAGCTAGAGCTCCATTTCTCTGGCGCGTGTTCAGCCACGATACGCGCCAGAGCCTCAATTTCATTTATGACATCAACAATATCCCGATCAGCTACCGCCTTAAGATAGGCACGCAAGACAAAGCTGGTCTCGGGCCGGTCAGCGAGATCGGCCAATTTCTGCGCAATGGCGTCGAACTGTTGTTCTGGCATCACGTTCTCCTGTGAGATCATCATTTTACTTGATGACATATCGTTATATATAACGATATAAAAGCACCAGTGATTTGAAACAATTCACAAAACAGAAGATTGAACGTGGGGACCTGCATGCGATTGGCCCAGACCATATTAGTGACTCTTGGTGTTCTGAGCTGCGCAGCCTGCACGACCACCAAGCCGCCTGCGACGACAAGCCTGTCAGCACTGATTGATGCCGAAACATCCGTCGTGGACCGCGAGATCGCTGATGCCGGTATCTATAGTGGCGTTCTGGAACCCTACGCGACCGATAGCTCAACCCTCAAGAACCCGGACTACGTGACAGATGAGCGGCTGATGAATGTTGTGCATTCGCAGTTCACCGGCCCGATTGAAGATTTCGTGTCCAAGATGGCTTTGGAAACCGGTTACCGGGTGATCGCCCAAGGCGAAAAGCCTGGCGCGCCGATCCTGATCACTCTGGTCCAGCGCGACCTGCCCGCCATGGGTGCGCTCCGCGAGGCCTTCTTTCAAGGCAAGGATCGGGCCTCTTTGGTGGTCGATCAGCGCACCAAGACTATGACGATTGTGTACAAGCGGCCCGAGCGCAGCCCCGTGCCCCATATCGAGGATAGGCAAGTATGATGCGCATCTCGGCCAAATCTCTCTTGCCGCTCCTGGCTGTTGTCGTTCTGGCGGGTTGCCAGACCCTGAAACCGGAAGAGTCGGACTTTGTCGAACCTGATCCGATCCTTGTGGGCGGGCCTGACCAGTATCGGTCCAATCGGCCGCCTGCTGACTTTGCCGAGTTCAGCCGCCGCACACGGCGCGGCAATTACGAAACGTCCGTCGATGAGGAGCGCTACGATCTCTTACGCGAAGCGGCGGTCTCCTATTCGGCGCAGGCGGGGTATCAGCACAGGGTCTGGGAAGTCATGCGGCAGCTCGAGCGGGACAGCGGTAAGCTATCCCGCACCTTCGACTTCAACCGCGTCGCCTACAGCGCGCCACGAGAGACGGGATATATCCTCCCACCCGTTGTGAGCCGCGCCACGGCTGCCATCAATGTGGATGAGAGCGGACAGTCCGCGGTGGCAGCCGATGAATTCTACCGTCTCGAGATGCCAGGCCGGATCGTGACGATTATGCCGACCTGGCGTGACTATCTGGTCATTCCGCTCGAAGAGGCAAGCGAGCCCGACGATGACTTTCTGCCGCAAAACAAGGAAGAGAAGCAGGTGTTCAACCGCTTCGCCGCAGAAGGTTGGCAGGCGGGGGTTGAACAGGCAAACGAGGCGCTTGCGCTGAATTTCTCCCGGCTGAAACGCGACTATCTTGGCATGGTCGAGTATCGGCGCATGGTGCAGGCAGGTCTGGTCAGAGAGCTGGTCATTCAATCGAGTGAACGGCGGTCCGCTGGCGAAGGTGAAGAGCTCTTTATCGGTGAGCGTCGGGTGCGCATCGTGAGCTCCGCGCAATTCGTCCGCGATCCCAGCCAGTGGAAGCCTTTGCAGAGGCGCTATGCGGTGACCAAATGATTGATCTGGAGCGGATCGATCTCACACCATCAGACCCGAGCGCGGCAGAAGTCACTATCCTGAAGGATGAACCCAATCGCTTCGACAACGATCTGTCCGCCTTTGATCACTTCCTTGTCGGTGCTGCCATGAAGGGCGCGTCTGATATCAACATCAGTGCGGATCTCCGGATGCGCGTGCAAATGCATGGGGATCAGAAACTCGCTACCAAGCGCCGGCTTCTGATCACGGAAGTCCAAGCAATGCTGGCGCATCTCTGGTCGGCCAATGATGCGATGAGCCTGGTCAGCGCAGGACGGCCACTGGATTTCTCCTATGAGAAGAAAATCGACCGCAAGCGCAGTCAACGGTTCCGGGTGAATGCCACCGGCGAGCAACGCTTCGGGACAAACGGTGTGCAGATCACCTTGCGGGCCCTGCCCGATACCACACCCACTCTCGATGATGTCGGATTAGAGGACGCGCTGCGCGACCGGCTGGAGCCTGCAAGCGGGATTATCGTTGTTGCGGGCGCGACCGGACATGGCAAATCGACGACGATGGCGGCGATGACCAGGTGCCATCTGGAAAACAGATCACGGTCTCGTAAGATCGTCGACCTGCAGGCCCCGATCGAATACACGTTTCGGGATATCAACACGGATGCGGCTGATGTCGCCTCTTTCATCAGCCAGTCGGAAATCGGTGTGGGGCGCAACATCCCGACCTTCGCAGAAGGGGTGCGTGCGGCTATGCGCCGGGCTCCAGCCGTTATCAATGTCGGCGAGAGCCGTGACCGCGAGAGCATGGAGGCCTGTATCGAGGCGTGCCTCACGGGCCATTTGGTCAACACAACGACCCATGCGGGATCCATCGCCGAGGCGCTGCGACGCATGGCATTTCTCTTCCCGCCAGAGGAACAAGAAGCGCGATCTTTCGATCTGATGACATCACTCAATCTGATCATCTGGCAACGCCTGGTCAAAACGGCCGATGGCAAAGGCCGCGTCGCCTTGCGCGAATATCTTGTCTTCGATCAGCACGTGCGGGATCGGTTTCTGAGCGTGCCGCCTCTCGATTGGGTCAATGTCGTCAAACAGATTTTCTCCGACAGTTGCTCGAACCCGAATCTAATTGCCCGAACGATGACGCAGTCAGCCGAAGACCTGGTTCAACGCAAGGTCGTGCGGGCTGAAGACCTCTCGGGCATTCTCCAAACGGGGATAGGGTTTCTGGGACAGATCAAATTGTGATCGATGATGGTGGCCGGGTCGGGATTGACAGTTTCAGCAATTCGGCGCATTTAGAAATGAATATTCATTTCTGCTTTGAGCCATGCCCAGACCCACGCCCGACCAAATCATGAAAAAAATCCGCGCCGCTCTCGTAGCTGAAGTGGCCGAAAAAGGCATTGGCGCGACCTCCGTTGGTGCTGTCGCCAAACGGGCAGGTGTCGCAACAGGCACGATCTATCTGCAGTTCGACAGCAAAGAAGACATGCTGCAGAAGATCTACCTGCAGATCAAAACCGAGTTTCACGGACTTATCGTTGCCGCGGCGGGCGAGCCATCATCGAAAGGGATGATCCGCAAGATGTGGTTTGAGATGTTTGCCTTTGTCGATGCGCATCCGCTCGACTTCATGTTCATTGAGTATGCCGGCGCAGCCCAAGTGCTGACCGCGCAACAAGCCAAAGACATCGCCTACACCCAGGCTGAAATCACCGCGATGATACAGCGTGCCATTGACGACGGCACAGTGGCAAACCTGCCGGTCTCGGTTGTCACCACCTTACTCGTGGCGCCTGCCATGCACATGGCACGGACCAAGGCGCTGCGTCTTGAAAAACTCTCAAAAGCCCAAGTTGACCTCACCTTCGAGCGGGTTTGGCTCTCCATCGCAGCACCCGCGCAACCTTAATAGACCCCGAAAGGACCTCCCCCATGTCAAAAGTCATTCTCATTACCGGTACATCTTCTGGTCTCGGCATCAGCATTGCCATCCAAGCCGCCAAGGCGGGCCACGTTGTGTATGCAACGATGCGCAATCTGAAGAAGCGCGAAACACTGGATGCGGCTGCCAAAGAGGCCGGTGTGTCGCTCAACGTGTTGCAGCTCGATGTGCAGGATATGGGCTCGATTACGGCGGCTGTTGACTACATCATTGGTGAAACCGGCCGGATCGACGTTTTGGTGAACAATGCAGGTGCGGGGTTTGTCCGCACGATAGAACAAGCCTCAGTCGAGGACATGAACTGGGTGATGGACGTCAATTTTATGGGCGTCGTACGCTGCACAAAAGCGGTCATGCCGCATATGCGCAAAGCGCGCTCAGGTCGTGTGCTCACCGTATCATCTGTCGGCGGTCTGGTTGGGCAGCCTTTCAATGAAATCTACTGCGGTGCAAAGTTCGCCGTGGAAGGCTTCACCGAGTCACTGGCCACCTATGTCACGCCGAACTTTGGGATTGATTTCACGGTGGTTGAGCCGGGCGGGATCAGCTCAGAGTTTGCGGCCAATGTCATGAAGCATGTTGAAGAGACAGGCGGCATGCTGGAGGACGAATATTTGCCGATCCTGCAAAAATATGTGGGCGGCTCCACCAACCGCCAGGCAGGCTCTGACATCTATCAGACCACGGACGAAGTTGCTGCCGTGATCATGGACTGCATCGAGGCTGACAATCCGCCAATCCGCAAACGGACCTCCAAATGGGGTGAGGAATTCGTAGGCTTGAAAACCGACCTCGACCCGGACGGCAAGAAGCAGCAGGCAAAGGTCATCGAAGAGTTCCTGAGCTAGTGGGTCTGGCCCGGACTGCATGATGATTTGGTTTGGCGAATAGGAGCATGGGCGTGATGATCTACTGGATATCTACCGGACTGGTCACGGCCATGCTCACCATGAGCGCACTGGCGTATTTGTTGCACAAAGCGACGATAGACGGTGTGCGTGATCTGGGATTCCCGGATCATTTCCGCATTGAGCTGGCTGTTCTGAAACTCCTAGCGGTCATCGTATTGCTCGCGCCGCAGATGCCTGTTCCTGTGAAAGAATGGGCCTACGCCGGTGTAGCCCTGTTCTTTGTCACATCGATCGTGGCTCACACCGCGCACGGTGACCCTTGGACATTCAATCTGATCAACGTCGTTCTGCTGTTGCTGCTCGCGACATCGAGGTACTATCACCCTGGCTTGTAGGTGACGATAGCGCGAACTTCCGCTCTGAGCCTATTCCGTTGAAAAACTCGCCTTAATCTCGGCAGTCTTTGCTGATTCAATTTCTCCATTGATTTGGAGGAAGTTTTCGAATGATGGGACCGAAGAAAGAGGTGCAGAGTGCTCTGTTTTATGAGTTCTGCCTTGAGGACCATGTCCCGGCGGATCATGTGCTGCGCTCGGTTGATCGATTTGTTAATCTGGATGCAATCAGGACTCATCTGGCGCCGTTTTACAGTTCTACAGGCCGTCCATCGATCGATCCTGAGTTACTCATCCGCATGCTGCTTGTGGGTTACATCATGGGCATCCGTTCGGAGCGGCGTTTGTGCGAAGAGGTTCATCTAAACTTGGCCTATCGCTGGTTCTGTCGATTGGACCTTGGTGATGCTGTTCCAGACCATTCGACCTTTTCTAAAAACAGACACGGACGCTTCCGGGATAGCGATGTCTTGCGCCACATCTTTGAGGATGTTGTTGCACGCTGCATTGAAGAAGGTTTGGTCAGTGGGCAGCGGCTGGCTGTTGATGCCAGCTTGATTGAAGCTGACAGCAATCGACAAAACTCCTCTCCGATTGCTGATTGGACACAGGAGATGATGGATCCAACGTTGGCCCCGCGAGCAGTGCGGGAGTATCTCGACACACTGGATGATGCTGCTTTTGGCGCTGCGACAGATGTGAAGCCGAAGTTTACAGCTCATTCCGACCCAGCTTCACAATGGACGGCAGCCCGCAAAGGACCGGCCTTCTTTGCCTATTCAAACAATTACCTCATCGACACCGATAATGCTGTGATCCTTGATGTCGAGGCCACACGCTCTGTCAGGCAGGCTGAGCTTGGCGCCTTGCAGACCATGCTCGACAGAACCAATGAGACCTTTGCCATTCATCCCGAGCGTATCATTGCCGATACTGCCTATGGCACTGGACCGTTGCTGGAATGGTTAGTGCAAAAACGCGGTATTGCTCCGCATATCCCGGTTGTTGAGAAGTCAGGCAGAACAGATGGAACGTTCGAGACAGCTGACTTCATCTACAATGGCGAAAGCGATGTCTATGTCTGTCCCGGTGGCAAAGAACTCAGGCAACGGCGGCGCAACTTCACAAACCCAAGAGAACCGCAGCCTGACAAACATGGTGTTCTTCGATACCGTGCCAGCAAGAAAGATTGCGACAACTGCGCCCTCAAACAGCAATGCTGTCCGAAGGCTCCACAACGAAAAGTCACCCGTTCAATCCACGAAGCTTCCCGTGATGTCGCTCGTAAAATCTATCAAACTGCCGACTACTCTATCTCATGCAAGTTGCGAAAAAAGGTGGAGATGCTGTTCGCTCATCTCAAGCGCGTTTTGAAACTGGACAGGCTACGATTGCGAGGACCTTGTGGTGTCCGCGACGAATTCCACCTCGCAGCAACCGCTCAAAACCTCAGAAAACTCGCAAAACTCATCCCAGCGGCCTGAATAGCCGACGGGGAACAGTGCGTTTAAAGACAAAATCTGAGCTGGACCCCATCACAGACAGCTAACTCCGAGACTTTTTCAACGGAATAAGCCCAACCCAGACCTTGATTGGAGTTTTGCAACAAGCGCAATTCTGGTTGCCGTTTCCGGTCGAAATTGATATTGGCTTCGTAAGCTTGACAACTAGGTCAGGCGATGGAGATTTTATGTTCACGATTGCGGGAAACCGCTAACCCCGATTGAAGGGGTTGCCGACAAAAACAGGTTGACGAATTATCGTTTCAGCCTTCCCTTTTTTGCGGCCTGAATAATCTCACCAACCATTGAAAATTGAACGTGAGTAACAGGCTCGAAGTCCGTTGCTGCAAGCCCATACCGCTTGAGCATCGGCATATTGAAAGACGACTACAATGAAAATTAGACCAACAAAGTCCGAGGACATTCCAGCACTTAAATTGGTACTGGATGGCACGGAGCTTTTTCCAAGTGAAATGCTTCCTGATATGGTGAGCGGCTTCCTTTCCACCGAGGAAAGCGAAGACGTTTGGCTGACGTGTGAAGCAGACGGCAAAGCCATTGGTTTTTGTTATGCTGCCCCAGAGGCGTTGACGGAAGGCACATGGAACATGCTTGCAATTGCTGTTCTTCCCGAAAAGCAGGGAAGCGGTGCAGGCGGTGCAATCGTCAGAGAGCTTGAATCCAATCTGCGAGCAAACGGCCATCGTGTTTTGATTGCCGACACTTCGGGAGCGAACGAGTTCGCACAGACCCGCGACTTTTACCGTAAAAACGATTACTCGGAAGAAGCGCGTATCCGCGATTTTTGGGCGGAAGGTGACGACAAGGTCATTTTCCGGAAATCCCTGAAGTAGCGAACGACCTGTGCGGCACGGTCAGTTAGGCCGTGTCGCATAATTGAATATATGAAGCTTCAGTGTTTTTGCGAAGCGCACTAAATGGTCGATTTGTCCGCACTGCGGACTTTCACTATCTTGTCTCTGTATCAGACTTGCCGCCCCGGTGAACAATTTTCAACGCGCCATCAGGCAAGGGGCGCTGTAGCGCTTTTGCGACGTCCCATGGTTCATTCATCCAAGTTTCCAACTCATCGTGTTCAGTCAGAATAACCGGCATCGCTTTGGGATGAACCCCCCCAACTTCAGCGTTCGCATCTGTGGTCAGAAACGCGAACAGATCGATTGTGACCTCGCCCTCTTTCAGTTTTCGTGTGCCGGTCCAAGTGGTCCAAAGACCGGCAAAACATGCCAGTGGACGTTCTTCGCCAAAAGCAAACCAGACGTTCTGCGATGATTTGTCGGGCAGGCGTTCAGGTTCGGCAAAGCTGTTAAACGGCACCAGACACCTGTTCTCTTCCTTGAACCAACGACGCCAATGGCCAGACGATGTATTGCGGACGTTTGTGACCCCTGAATTCACCTTGCCTTTGACCGCAAAAGAAGGTTTTGGCAGGCCCCACCGGGCCATCACCAGCTCGCGGCCCTCGCTGGTATTGCGCACGATGGGGGCGCTGTAGTCAGGAAAAATCCCCGGCAATGGCTGAAGATTGCCGACGTCTTTTGACGAGGTCATCGCCCGCGTCAGATCGAGGATTGCCTGCCGACTCGAGGTCATGGAGTACAAATTACACATCACGTCAGACTAAACGCCGCCGCGATTTTTCTCAATCTGCAGCTTGTTCTTATTTTGTTCTCGTCTATTTTCCTCGCGTCGAGGAGACCAAATGCCCGAGAGCTATCTGCCCATAAAGGCCCATCCGGCCAAGCCTTTCCGCACGATCACGGATGCGGCGAATGATGGGCAATTGCTTGTTCTAAAATGCAATCTGTGTCGGCGCACGACCTATTTCCTGGCGATTGACCTTTTGACTATCATTGACCCTAAGCACCCGGTTCACATTCCGCCCTTTCCGTGCGGTCGTTGCAAGACGCGGGAATATGTCAATGTGAAGATCCACCATCCCAATCCCGGCGACTACGGTCAGCTACCGGTGCGCAGGCCGGGAAAAATCGTTCGTATTCAGAAATGGCGTAACGTGAAACTCGGAGAGTAAGCCGCATGTATCGTTATGTGTCGCGATACATATAAACCGACCTACTGGCCAAAATCTGCGCTTTGTGCCATAGTGGGCTATGTTCACATGGTTCAAAAAGACGCGGCAAACGCATAGCAAGACCGGCTACTGGGTGCATCTCGGTGGCCAATGGCTGGCTGTTGGCCTGATGATCTATTTCTGGCGCGCCATGATACACCTGCTTGGGTACTTGGAAGCATTTGCCGGCGGTTGGCAGCGCAGCCACTCGGAGCACTTTGGTTTCCTTGATGGTATTGTTGCGATGGGTGCCCACCTGGTCTCGGAGCCGATCTATTGCCTTCAGCTGCTCTGCATATATGCGGTTCTACACCTCACCGTGAACCGCGAAGGTTATGGGGATCCGGTGTGTGTGCCTTACAAGCCCAATCACGGTGGCATTGCCATCTTCGCGGCGATGACCCTCTTCCGGCGATAGCTATTTGTCTTTCGACGCCTTGTTGCCGATCTGACGTTGTTGACGGCTTCTGTGATTGGCCAATCCGACATTCCCCGCGGACCCCAGCAGTCCGCCCGTGGCTGCCCCACCTTGGTATGAACCTGCAACCCCGGCAGCCTTGGCCGTCATTGCTGTTCCTGCTCCTAGGTCATCCCCGATCCCGTCGATCCATTTGAACACGCGGGCGGGAAACACATTGATCAGGCTGAATGACCAATCGATGATCACCACATAAAGGATGCCAACAAAGACAGTCAGAACGGCCATGGTCAGGAAGCTCGACAACGCACCGAATGCACCGGGGTCTGCGGCCATCTGAGAGCTCAAAGCTGCAAACAGCATCCCGTTCAGCGAGAAGGCGGCAATGCGGAACAGGACCATCCCAAGCAAAAACCCGAAGATCATCAGGAGCGGTGTGAGGAACAGCATCAGCAGAAGAGACCATCCTTTGCGCGAGATATTTGACGAAATGCCGTGTCCGTCCATCGACAGCATAGCCACGGCCCAAAGGGGTGCTGCAAACACGGCCTCGATCACCAGAAGCATGAAGGCCAGGATTGCGATCAGCCAGATCACGGCTGGAAGGTAGGGCAGGATGAATCCGACAAAGATGGCCGCAAAAATACCGATCTGAAAGAGACCACTTGTCAGTGAGGCGAGCGTCGCAGGAATCGACCCCACGACCGGAACAGCCGATGCGGTCGCCAAGATACCGATGACGGCTATGGCAAATGTCAAAAACGTTGATGCGTAGGCCATCAATCCGATCATGGGATCGACAGTTATGGTTTCCGGAGAAAGCAGGCGAATACCTGCTAGCAAATTGGTCGGTGGTGGCAGGAAGTTTTCCGGGGATGACGCATCGTCCCCGGCATAGGCGCGCTCTGTGATGAACTCACGAAGACCCGCAATCGCCGCCGCCTCGTTCCAAGCCGACACACTTGCATTGTAACTCGCACCGATGCTGGCCAATATCTTTTGTGCATCCCGATCCGCATTACTCTGAAACCAATATTGCTGGCCAAGTTCAGATGCGATCGTGTTCTGAACACCACCGCTCAGTGTGGTTGAGATCAACGTGCCGGGTGTCGCGGTCGGGAACATGCTCGCGACGGCATTGGCATCCCCGGATATCTTGCTGATGAGCATGTAGTAGGATCCGGCCATCATCCAGCCGCCAGTTCTGAGATCACCCGCAATGGCTGTTGGTGCGGATAAAGCCCCTGACCCGTCACTACCGATGGATTGGATTTGCTGGCTGATTGGCGTGCCACTCTCGCTCTGAACCAATGTCGAAAGGGCGTTCGGGTTCACGATGGGATTAACGATGGCCGAATGCTGTTGGCGCAGAACACGCATCATGGTGCCGAGGTCCGGAATGTCACCGGCTTGAACCGGTTCACGCGCTGATATCTTCGCCACCACCGTCTCGGCCGAGCCGCGCATCTCGGTGCGCAGGATATCGATCAGATTCCGCATGCTGGTGTTGATGGTGTCCATGTTCGTGGATGGGCTGATGCGCTTCAACGCGGCCGTGGCCGCCGGCAATGTCACCGAGCCACAAGCGCTTGTAATCGTCGGTGTCGAATAGGTCAGGATTTGTGGCGTGTAGCCATCAATCAGATCGGTGGCGGGAGCGGATTGCAAGTTCGACCAGATGCCGCCGCTGACAAGCTGCAGGTCGCCGCCTTTGGAGACCTCAAAATTATAGGCAGCGCGGCAGAACTCCATCCGCCAAAGCTGCTGCAGGAACCGGGCGTCTGACCCGACATAGTCCGTGCCGACGATCGGCACTTCGTCCGAGACGATCAGATCCGCCGTCTGGTTCCAAAAGAACGACCCCGCAGCGGTGCCCGCGCGGACCACATAAGAGACGCCATGCTGGATGCCGTTGTAGCCATTGTCGAGCGGGATGAGCAGGGCGAAGGCCGTGAGGATCCGGATCGGCACCCAGATCGTGGACTTTTGGCCGAGCACGACCCCTTCATGGGCCGAATCCAATGTTCCCTGAAAGATGTTGTAGAGCAGAAAGAGCGCGCCGACGGCCAAAAAAAGGATGTTGAACGACAGCATCAGCAACGAGATCACGGTGCGATTGTTCGCAGCTGGTCCCGGAAACAGATCGCCGAAGATCAGATTGAAGAAGGTGTTTGAGCGATCATCGCCGGTCCCGTTAAAAATGTCCGGCACGTTGATTTCTTGCGCCATCCCAACATCGGCTGTTGCCAGAAGGAGAAGGGTCGCGACACCGAGACTGGCTGCAGTTTTCATCGGTCCCGCTCTCGTTTCTGGATTTGATCGCGCCGTCTCGTTGGTACGATGATCTGCATGTTCCGGGGCAGGCGCGAGGTCATGTAATCGTAAAACCCGCCAAACCGCCCCTGCTCGATGATCCAGGCGAAGAAGTCGGCACGCACCGCCCGGAACATCGAAAACAGGAACAGGGCCACAAGGCTGATCACGAATAACCGACTGATACCAAGAAAGATGAGGCCGACAGGGATTGCCAGCACAGCAAGCAGCCCCGCATATTGGAAACAGGCGCGTTGTGTCCGCCAACCTTCATACTGGCGGTCCAGCTCGGTTTCACTCATGGACCCAGCCATCTCCTGGAACCGTTTGATGCCACCATCCTCATAGCGCCCGGTCAGACCTTTCGGATCGAGCGGTTTTGGACGCACCCGGTCGGCAAGATCGCCGATAAAGTCTGCGCCCAGCTTGCTCGCCTCAAAGGCTTTGTCGACGCGGCCACGGCGCGCGAAGAACCCGGCCGCGCGTCGCGTGCGGCTTTTTCTGGGTTCGTCGCTATTTTCACGCACCATGTTTTTGCAGTCGCCCTCTAGTTGCCAATCGGCGCGCCGCCGCCCGCACCCTCGGTCCCATCGATGGTCGAGGCCAGGCTTGCGGCTTCCACGGCGGCCACACGGCGTTCCAGACCGAACCGCATCCAATTGACGTGCAGATCGAGCGCTTGCGTCAGGAGAAGCTCGCGCATCACCGCATCGGGTGACATCTTGGCGATGGACTGGTGCCAATCAGGATTGGCAAACCGCGAATGCACAAAGATATCGACGGCCTGAAGGGACGAGACCTTGTCACCAACAGCATTGGGATAGGCCGGTCCGGCCGCGTTGCGCGCCCACGACGCCAGTTCCGTCCCGCCCGTGGGCGTTGCGATGTCACCCAGATAGGTGAAGACCGCATGAGACGCAGATCGCCGTGTCGCATCGACCTGTCGCGAGGCGATCCGTGCCAAACCTGTCGGCGTCTGCGCCTCTTCCGTCGTGACGGGTTTTGGCGGCAGTGGATCAACCATGTTGTTGATCATGCGTGCATAGGCCTGCGCCACTTGCTGGTCGGAGGTGTCGAGGGTGATCGCCTCGGTCAGAAGCCGCACATCGGATGTGGGATCGCCGAAGCCTCCGACGTTTCTAAGGTTGTCACGATCCACCTTGATTTCCTGTGCGAGCGCCAGACCGCCGGAGCGGACCGGCGCGCCCGCTGTTCCGTTCCCGTAGGACCGGTTGCGCGACAGGTTCGCAATATCGATGCCGCCAACGCCTTGGCTGGTCTGTCCTCCCCCGAAGTTGAGAACACCCGAAAGATCGATACAGGCCGATGTGGCCGGATCGTAGCGTCCGCCTTCTGCCGCCGCCCTGATCTTTTGGCGCTCAAGCAGAACGGCGTTCTGATCCCGCCCTTCGGCGATGCGCTTGGCCGCCTCGGTCTCGCGCTTGGAATAAGCCGAAAGCTGCGCGACGCCCTTCAGGATGTTGTCGACAATGTAATTGCCGACATCCGTGGTGTGGTTGTTGACGTTGATCCGGGCTGTCCGGACGATGTTCTGTACCCCGCCACAGGAACAACCGCCGAACGCATAGCTTGGCGTTGCGAGCGTAAAGAGCCAGGCGGTCGCGCAGACGGAAAGAGCCCCGCTCAAACCCGTGGTCTTGAGAGCTGCGCTGCGAAGCGGTGATGTCGGTTTACTCATTGTCATTTCCGGTGTCCTCGCTCTGATTATTGGTGTTCTTGCCCCGAATGATGTCGTTGACCTCATCCAGGTTGTTTCTGGAATCTGTCGTTCCCTGAAGCTGGATGCCTGGATGAACCGCAGGCTCTGGCTTGCCTTGGGTCAGCGATTTCGGCACCTGAAACGATGTGAATTGCGTCAGCAGCACGAACGCGACGACGGCCAGAACGACAGCCAAGGCGATCCATTTGCCCAAGGACATTTTTGACATGAGATCACCCACCGCTGCCGCCTCCGTAAATCAGGTCGTAGACCGCATCGAGATTGTTGGGACTGACCGTGGTGCCATTGACCGTGACTCCCTGCCCCGTCTGACCGCCGCCGGTGTTCAGATCCACGCCGCCAATCGACGTCGTTGAATTGCCCGTCAGGCCGCCGATGGGCAGAAAGTTGAAGTTTGGCAGCTGCAACAGATTGGTGATCTGCGAAGTCAGCTCGTTCATTTTGTCCTGGGCGAAGGAGCAAACCTGGCCTTGCGCCTGACTGACGGCTGAGGCGAATATCCCCTGCAGGTTCGGCACCTGGATCGCGATGTCGAGATTGACATCGAGCAAATTGTCCAGACACCCAAGCGCCGCAATGGAATGGGGTTTTTTGAGCGCTTCCTCGCCGCGCAGAACCTCCGCTTCAATGCCGGACCGGATCGCGTTGGTGAGGTTCAGCTTCACGTGATCGACGCAGCCCTGCCCGCCGGACGGGAAGAGTTGCAGGATCTGGTCATTGGCTTGCGCTTGCGCCTGTGGCGCATTGGCTAATGCCAAGCCTGCGACGAGTGCCGCGCTCAGGATGTGCGGCGCACCTTTCTTTTGTGGTTTGGTCATTGATTGCCTCCGAGGTTGGTTCTTTCCCCCTGAAACGGGGGTGTTTCACGAATGAGAATGGGTCGTTTGGCGCCAAGGCCCGGAAAGCCTTCGGTTTGCTCAAACGTGCCGCCGGTGCCGGCACCGCCCGCATAAGTCGTCCCGGACGCGCCACCGATCCGGTTCATCAAATGAGACTGCAGCTCGTCGTAAGAGCTGAACCCGTTGGCGGTCAGATATTCCGGCGGAAAGACCGTGGGATCGAAGCCGCTTTCGACCCAGTCATTGAGCGCGCCTGCTCCCAAAAAATGCGCCGCTGTGAGAAGTCCGCTTTCGGTAAAGGTCACGCCGTTGATGGTTTGACCAGCCAGCCCGCGCGTCTGCGATGAGAGGGCGGAGAGATTGCGCGTTGTGAGCGTGTTGAAGGCCTGGTCTTGCAGGGCGTGTCCCGACGGCGAATTCAGGAACCCGCTCAGCGACGACACGCCCTGGCTGGTCGCCTGCGATGTCCATTCGTAATTGCTCCAACTGCCGCGTGAGCCGCCGGTGTGCCGCACATAACCAAGGCTCGCGAGCGTGCCTGCTGTGATTTGATAGGCCCCGGCCGCCGTTCCGCCTTGGGTGTTTAGCGCGCCGTAATTGCCACCGGATTCCTGCGTCCGGATCAGATCGGCATATTCGTCGGCAAGTGCTGCCGTCGCCCATAGGGCGAGCGCGAGCGCCAGAGTGCGTAGGGTTCGGCGCAGGATCATTTCACCGTCCCCGCAATGGCGACCTGCTGGATCAGGATCGTCTCCATCGGCTTGCCGGTCGAAGGCGAAATCACTGTCACGCCGTTGCGGGAGAGCGTCTCGATCCCGCGAAACCCGTTCTCATCCCGCAGGGTCCGCGACAAACCGACCACGCCTTCGAGCGCCCGGATCATCCGGTAGGATTGGCCGATATTGTTGATCAGGAAGACCGGACAGGTGGATTGCCCGCAAAAGTATGGCGAGCGCACGACGATGATCTTCTCGCCGCCTTCGAGGATGTCCACATCATAAACGCTGACCTCGGGTGGCCCGAAGGACGTCGCGGTGGTTTGATCTATGTTCGCGCCAAGTTCCTTGCTGACAAGCGCCAGCTCTTCTTCAGTTGCCGCGCGTTCCACCAGGTCTTTTTGGTCGGGCTGTGGCGTGTAGCTTTGCGTGTTCCAGGTCCAGACGCGGCCGTCTTCGATGATCGAGCGCATGCCCGTTGGCGTGACGGCGGATAGCCCAAGTGCGTCAGTGGCTGGCCTGCGATAGATCTCCAGCCATTTCTCGTTATGGAACAGCGCGACGTTGAAACACTCGGTGTCGCAATTGCGGCTCTTACCGATCTTGAGGAACAGCTGCTCGGGATCATCGTTGGGGGCTTCCAACCAGACCCGTACCGCTTTCACATAAGGAAAATCGCGGCCATACATGCGTCGCGCGATGCTGAGCGCCTGCTGATCGTTGCGTGCGAAGGAGAGTTGCTGAACCGGGATGTCGCCGCCGGGATTGTTGTTCTTTTCGGTATCCTGCGCCAAGGCGGCGAAGGCCCACATGATGACAAGCAGTGCGCCCGTGTAGATCGGCAAAGGCGACCGGCTTCGCTTATGCGGCGGTTGCAGCAGAAAATTCATTGAAAAGCCCCTTTCACAAGGTCGTCGGCCATCCGGGCGATGACGTTTGAGCGCACGGACTCGTCGATCATCTGGCCCGATGACATCAGGCCTTCGAGTTCCGCTTCGATTTCTGATTTGGCAGACCCGGCCGGAAAGCGCCGGGCCAGGATGCGCCGGGCCTCGGGACTGCCGAGACGTTCATAGAGGATCGCGCGGAGCGCCGTATCTTCGGCGGTGGTCGATAGCGCCCAAAGCTCAATCGGGCCGAGCTGGTTATAGAAATGCTGCACATAGGTCTGGGATTTGAGCTTGAAGATCGCGACGATCGGCGCGCCCTCGCCCGGCTCCGGCCCGGTCAACCGGCTGATGACCGGCTTCAGGCTGGCGGGCAGATCATAGGTGTCCATCACGGTGCGCACGCTTTCGGCGGTCGGCACGTTGCAGAGGAAGATGTTGGTCGCGAGTTCACGGATCGAATGATCAAAATCGCCAATGAGCTGACTGGCGAGTGAGATCTGCACGCCGGCCTTCCGGCCCACGCGGACGTCCGCGACGACCTGGTCGCGAATGCCGAGCCCACCGGTCAGATGGTATTCGTCGATGCAGATGCGCTTGGGCATCTGGCGGTTGTTCTGGAACCGCAGTAAATGGTGTGAGCGCACCTCTTCGGGCAGATCGGAGGCTTTGATCTCATCCTCATCGAGCCAGAAGTCCGAGGTCAGTGTTTGGCGCGCCATCATATACATAACCGCCGTCTGCTTGCGCCCGCGTTTGCCGGTGGCTTCCGTCACACCGGCCAGATCGAAGGCCACCACGCGTGCGTTGGAGACATCGAAGCGGGTCGGGTTCGACAGGATCACATATTGTTTTATCGCCGCCGTGATCTGACGCTGGAACGCGCCAACCATCGGTTCCTGTGTCGATTGAACCCGCATTTCGATGAAGGGCTCACGCACGGTCTCGGCGTTCGAGATCGGAATGAGATCGCCGAGAATAGGCACGGCAAGACGTTGCGCGAGCGCCGCCGCATGATGCTCGCCCTTCGCAAAGAGAAAATCGACGATCTCCCACCAGCTGGTTTCTTCGTCGACTTCAAAGTGATGCTTCTTCAGACCATCATCGACCTTGAGATCCATGGTCGGCGAGTAGCGCTTCGGGCTAACTTCGTCGGAATAGTAGCGATAGGCTTCATCGACACAGGCCTCTGCCAGTTGAGAGACACCATCATAGGGCGCATCGGCATCTTCCGGCGTGCAGATCAATGCGATCAGGTTCACCAAAAAAGACCGTTCATGGGCAAAGGGTTTGCGACAGCAGAGCTGCGTATCAAACGGATTGACCGCATCACGTTCGACCATCTTCAGTCGGTGGAACATCGCCTCATGTCGGCGGTTCGGGGGCAGAGCATCGCGGATCAGGCTGATCAGTCCGGACGAAGACGGTCCGATGTCGATGATCGCGATACGTGGCAGGATGGCCTGGTTGTCCCCGCCCCTGCCCGATTGCGGCGATAGAGCCACGCCGAGATTTATCGCATTCATCAGCACCGATTTACCCGACCCCGGCGTGCCGACCATGATGTCGACGCTGGCGTTCTGCTTTGAGGAGCCCGGTTGATAGGGAAACGGCTTGCCATCGGCAGTCCGAAAAATGATCGACCCGCGCTCCCATGGACAGGCGGGACGGACGATGGGGGCCATGGCGAGCACGTCCAGAAGATCAGCCGCACAGCTTTCAGCGGTGGACGATGTTGAGAGACCGAGCGCGGAGGACATCACGCAATCAAGTGGGTCGCCGACAACCGCGTTAGTGTGGCAATTGCCCCAGGACTTGACCATCTCCTGCAGCGAGGAGACATGGGCGCGCAGCTGTCCGACTTCGTCGGCAGGCGCCCAGGCGGCGAAGGACGCACGCCAGCGGATGACGGTGTTCCCGTCGCCATCCGTCTGACGCAGCCGCTCGAAACTCTCCTTGATGCGTCCGTTATGGGTCGGCGCTGTCCAGGCCAACAGCCGTGCGAGCTGCTCGCGAAACACCTGCCCTGCAAAGCCGCCGCTTTCCATCAGGATCGAACAGCGCCATGAGATTTTGGTGCCATTGGCGATCACACGGCGGATCAGTTCGTTGAACTGCACGACGATCTCGGGCGGCAGCACGATGTCAAAGCCGGAAAACACACTGTTCCCGATCCGCACGATCTTGCCGTCGATCACATCCGCATGGTCGGTGAAGATTTGCTCAGACAGTCTGGGCCAGACGAGGTTGGAAATGTCTTTGCGTCTGATGTTGCGCCCAAGGCTCGGCAGTCGCGCTTTGAGATAATCGCCGGGCAGCGTTGCCCGCCAAGGATGGTTCAGGCCCAGCGTATCCGGTGCCACGATCTTACGGATCGCGTTCAGCGCCTCGTAATTGTCCAAGAGGTCAAGCGCGATGCCTGCCGCGCTGAACTCGCGCCCCAGGGCGGTGACGAAACTGTCATGCCGGATAGCAAGACCTTCAAGAGCCGTGTCAGGGATCTGACCGAGCGAGATCGGCGGTGCGGCATTCAGAACCTTGGTGCGTTGCTTCTGGCTGGCGCTGCGATCTTCGGCCGTCAGCAGGGATGGACGTGACCACAGCGCGAGATAGCACCGCTCGCCATAGAGCTTGGAGGGAAGCAGTTTGCGTCGCTCATCCAGAAGATCATGCAGATCGAGCGCGTTGTCGCGGGCGACGCGGGCACTGTCGTCGATGATCGTTTCGACCTCGCGGGTGCCAAGTTCTGGCGAGTGGCCGAACCAGAACTGCAGCGCCAATCCCGGTTTGGAGAAAAACGGCGAGAGACCGACCCGCAGACGGTCGCAAGCCTCGGTTACATCCTCTTCTCCCGGTAACGAGCGGAAGCCGTCGAGCCGGAAGAGTGACACCATGGAGCCGTCATCGGCCACGAGCGCGGTGTCGCCATGGGCGGTCTCCAGACGGCAATAGCCGTCCAGAGATACTTTCAGCGATCCCCGGCCCAGATGGGCGGCGGCCTGATGCCAGAATGCGACCATCGATCCATTCGCCCCCTTCTAGTTCAGCGAGCGGAGCTGGCCGTCCACGGAGGATTGGTTGGCACCGGTGCCAAAGATCGAGGCGACACCGACATTCAGGAAGGTCGGGATGGCAACCATGCAAGCGGCGGCAATCGAGAGCATCAGGATGCGGCCCGATTCAACCGAGTTGTCATTGGTGTTGCGCGAGCGTTTGATCATCGCCATCACGGCCATGATCGCGAAGACCACGCCGAGCACGAAGGAGATCGTGCCGAGAATGTCAGCGGCGGGTCCCAGCTGGCTGGAGCGCATCTCGGTAAAAATGTCGCCGAAGGTCTGTGCAAATGCCTGCGTGGCCCAAAGCGTTCCAAAACCGAACGAGAGCGCTGAACGCACAATGACAGGTCGCCACGAGCGACGGGTTTGGGTCGGAGGTTTTTTTCTGATCATGATGGGGTTCCTTATTTTAGCCGAAGAAGAGATTTTCGAAGAGACCGACGGTGCGGGGCAGATCGACCGCCATGATCCCGGCGATCATGTGGATGAAGCCCTTGCCCATCAGTCCTTGGGCGGGCATGTCCGCCGATTTGACGCAGAGAAAGAGACCGCGCACGACGGCCAGCAGTCCGATGAACTGTGCGACCCGCACGAGCGCGATCAAAATGGCTTCGCCGGGCGCACCCGCCACGGGCGACAGCATTTCTGGCGCATAGGCCATGATCTCGCTGGCGGCACTCGCGGTCGTATTGTCGGCCCCATAGAGCGAGGCGATCCAGGCGGAGAGCGTCAGGTCGAGGGAGATGATCAACAGGCCGAAGACAATATAGGTCATGCCCTGCCAGTAGCCGTGTCGACGATGATGGGCGTGCGCCCGTTCCTCTGCGGTCACCAGCATTAGCCGGCTGCCGATCACGACAAGAATGATGCCAAGCACAAAACAAAGCGCTGCCACGAAGGCTTGCGCCGGCGGCAAGATGTTCGTCACCCGTGTGAAGAAGGCGGTCAGCTCGTCCATCAGATGGTGTCTCCATCATTCACCATCCTTGTCGGCCTCGGTATCGCCTCCTGGGATGAGCACCACACGCTTGGGCGTGTCTTGTTCTTGAGATGCGGCGACGGGCGTGACTTGAACGGGACGGGAGCCAATAGGCTCGGACGCAGTGCCTTCATCTGCCAATGGCAGCGATGCGCCAATCAGCCCTGTGGTCGAATAGAGTTGTCGGATTGCGTTTGAATGTGCGCCATTCACCTTGCGCTGTTCCTGAAGACGGCTAACGAGTTTGGCCAAGACGCCATCACGGCCGGTCAGAAGAACAAGTTCGGCGCGCATCGCCATGCTTTGTTCTGTCAGCAACGCGACTTCGGATCGCAGTTCGTCCAATTCACGCGATTGCCGATCCTCGACAGCTGACCCCATGACCGCCGGTCCCGCTTCGGCCTGCAGATCGAGGGCGTTGAAGGTGATCACCCCGCCGATGGCGACAAGGCCGAAGACGGCGACAGCAAACAGGATTTTGCACAGACCATTGATGAAGTCCGCAACCGGACGACGGGTTTCCAGAAAGATCGCGCTGCCGTCTTGGGTTCTGCGGGCCGATTGAAACCGGTCGGCGAAAGCGTCTGCGTGGGAAAGAGGTGTCGCTTCCACTGCCCTGTCCGACCCAAACATCATCAATCCTTCCGCATGAAGCGTTCGTGCGAGACCGGATGCGTTGTGGGTTCTCGCAATTACGCTATGGCTATCAAAAACATATCGTTATATATAACGATATAAACCATGTAGTAAAGCACTTTGAGAAACGCACCCCCAGCAAAAGGATTTCCCCCATGCCCCATGTAGAACAGAGAACAAACCGCCCATTTGGTAGCTTGCAGAAAGCAGTCTCCACCGGCTCGGGAAGTCGATCGGTGACCGCTTTGGCGCTGATCTTGCTGATGGGCTCTGCCTCGGCCAGCAGTGCGCAGGACTATAGTTGGAAGGAAGGATTTGCCGGTTGCACGGGCACATCTCCTTTTATTGAGACTTTGATCTCCAAGACAGATCCCGATGTGCGCCCGCTCATGAAAATCGGCGAGATGCAGGCCTGGGCAATCAAGGATCAGGAGGGAAATCCGGCAACCGCGCTCACAACACAGGACGGATTGACGATTGTCGGTCGCATCATCGGACCACAAGGTGAGGACATCACCGCCGCCTTGCTTGCGACGGTCCCCGATCCGAATGCCAAACCGATCGCAGGGCCCTCTCAACGGTTGATCCCATCATCGCCGCAGGCGGTGACAAACCAACCCACCGCGCACGCCGCACCTGTGCAGAATGAAGCAAATTCTTCACCGCGTATGACGCCGATACCCGAGGCCGCGCAAACCGCGTCGCGTGTTTCAAGCGCCCAGTCGCCTGCCCTCAGCCAGCTGCG
Organism: Paracoccaceae bacterium; assembly: GCA_050633465.1. Lineage (GTDB taxonomy): Bacteria > Pseudomonadota > Alphaproteobacteria > Rhodobacterales > Rhodobacteraceae > UBA3069. The sequence continues at coordinate 33,734 of JBOEGO010000009.1, forward strand.
CACTGTTTTGCAACCACAAGCCAACACACCCGCCGCGACACCAGCACCCGCCACACCAACACCTGCAGCCCCTGCCGCGACATCGACGACCACCGGCACTGTCGCCAGTGCGCCGATCACCGCTGTCGAGCAGCCTTCCGCCGGCGTGCAGGCGGGGATGGATACGATCTTCAAACAGGCCGGTGAGGAACGCATCTGGTTTTCGGCCGCCACACCAAACCCGGGCGCGCCCGTCGTTTATATGCTGGCCGATCCGGAATGCCCCCATTGCCAATGGACCATCGATTCCATGCACAATGAGATTGCGAGCGGCGCGATCGATCTTCGGATCATCCCCGCGCCGATCACCGGCGTGCAAGGCTTCAATACGTCGCTCTCAATCCTTCATTCGGAAAACATACCCCAAACCTTCATGTCCCATATGACGTCCAAAACACGCGGCACAGCCGCCGTGACCCAGATGGACGCCAACCAGGCCGATAAGGCCGTCATCCGGGGCATTGTCGATAACATCAACTGGATGCGGGCCAACAAGATGCCGGGCGTGCCGTTCTTTCTCTATCAGACCGATCAAGGCGCTAAGTTCGCTTTCTCTGAACTGCCTTCGGATATCCTGACCATTGCCAAGGCGGATGCGCCCACCACTGCCAGCAATCAGTGACAGGATGCGCCGATGCTGCCAGACAATGAGAACCTGAGCGCAGCCGAGTCTGTTCTGCGCTCGGCACGCACATTCGAGATATCCTACAAGGTCATGGCCAAGATCGCGCTCGGTCTTGGCCTGTCGACAACTGTGCTGGCAGCTTCAACCGCATATTTGGCCGTGAACCGTCCCGAACCGCGCTACTTTGCCACCACGACAGACGGCCAGCTCCTGCCGCTCGTCCCGCTTGATAAGCCGCACCAGTCCGCCGCCGAGGTCAGCAACTTCGCGGTCAAGGCGGTGACGTCGTCCCTCACCTACGACTTTGCCAATTACCGCGCCGATTTTAACAACGCCCTGCAGTATTTTACCAAGCCCACGGGCTGGAACCAGTTCGTGGAGGCTGTTCAGAAGAGCCAGATGCTCGATCTGGTGCAAAGCCGGCGCCTCAACACAACAGCGGTTGCCAACAATGCGGTCATTGTCCGCGAGGGCATCAATGATCGCGGCGTTTATGAGTGGATCGTGCAGATCCCGTTGCGTGTCACCTATCAATCAGCCTCCGAGGTGACAGGTCAGAACTTCATGATCACCGTCAATATCGAACGGCTGCAAACCTATGAATCCCCCTATGCGATGGCCATCTCCCGCTTCATCGCGGCTCCCGGAGGTGCCTGATGCAAATCCCATACCTATCCTCAAAGCGGCTTCGCCTATCGCGTAGTTCTCTTGTCCTCATGCTAGGCTTGATGCTCGCGCCCAACCTGACCCATCAGGTTCACGCGCAGCAGGTGCTGCGCGACGCCAATGGCGATGAAACAGTTCCACCGGGCACGGAAGTTCAGACCCCCCTGCCCCAGCCCACGAACCGTCCGACGGCGACACTCCCCGGTCAGGATAGCGGAACCACGGTTGTCACCATCGAGAATGGCGGAAACCAGGCACCTGCGCAGCAAAACCTGCCGACAGGCTCCGAACCGCTCACGCAGAACGAAATCAATCAACGCCTGCAGCCGGACCAACCCCAGCAGCCGCAGACACCAACCGGAGACTTCCCGATTGTCGGCGCGCAAGAGCTGCTTCAAAGCCTCGATGATCTCGACCGGCCGCTGACACCCGAAGAAATCACAGCTTATGGCGCGGCGATCCAAAGTCAGTTCCCGATGACGCCTGAGATGATCCTCGATTACCGCCGCCGCGTCGATGAAAGTCAGAAAGCAGCCGCAACGCCGCCGTCGGGCCAGTTTCCGAACGCGATCACAGATGCCAAGCGCCTGACACTGGAATCGGCGCAAGAACCCGAGGTTCTGCTGACCGGACCCGATACTGTCAGCGTAATGGCCTTCTATGATCGTACCGGTGCTGCTTGGCCCGTCGCATCCTATGTGATCGGCAAGCCCAAAAGCTTCCAGGTCTATGCGATGCAGGAAGGCTCGAACCAGCTCGCGGTCACGCCCCTTGTGCCCCACGGGTTTTCCAACATCGTTGTCTCTCTCGTGGGAGAGAGCCGACCCTTGGTGTTTGAGGTTCGGACGAACTCACTCAACACCCATTATCGTCGCGACTTCACGGTGCATGGGCTTGGGCCCAATGCGGCCTCAAAGCCGCTTCAGACACGCCAGAGCGAATCCGTCGCCCGCGCGTCTAACGATGTGATGATGGCATTTGCGACAGGGGCCGATATTCCGGGCAACGCCGTGCGCTTGTCGACCGACAATCCGGGCGTGCGGGCCTGGAGTTATGATGGCGCGATCTATTTGCAATCGGCCGATGCGATCATCTCACCGCCCGCCTCAAGGATCCTGACAGGCCCCGGACAGATCAAAGCCTATCGGATCAGACCAACATCGGTCGCCCTGATCTCATCGAACGGCCGCGTCTCGAAAGTGAGGATTTCTCAATGAGTGAGTCAAAAGAACCAAACAAGAACAGTGATGACGCTGATATCGGGCCAACAGTAGAGCCCGCGGATGCCGCAAGTGGCGATCGCGCAAGTCATATCAACCGCCAGCGTAAAGGTGGATTGCTCTCGTTCAGGAACGTTGCCGTTCTCACCATTCTCGTTGTTGGCGGTGCGGTTGGCTATGAAGTCTGGAAGAACCCCGAACTTATTGGGCCAAGTAAGGTCGCAGGCACACCGAACGTCGATGATACGCCCGCGGGCGATCAATTGCGCACGTCTGAGCGCTATCAGGATAATTTGCGGCAGCAAAACCAGGACGGGGCGCGAGAGGCGCAAGACAATGACACCTCTTTCATCGCGACACCGGACGAGCCGCTGCGCCAGATTGATGAGAAACCACCGGCCATCGCGCCCAATCCCAACAGGCCCCTGCCTCCGGCCAATGTGCTCGTTGAAACCCAGCAACCGCGGACGGTCGTGATTGATCGCCAGCAGCCCGTGCGACAGCAGGCCCAGCCGACCCCGAACCAGCCAGCGCCCCCTGACTATGCCCGTATCAATCAACTCGCGCAGCTGATGGCCACGCAGCAGCAAGGGCTTCTGAGCTCATGGCAGGTTCAACCCTCGGCAGGGACTGTCGTGGTCGAAGAAGACCTGTTGCCGAAGGAAGAGCCCGACATCGAAGGTACAGCAGCCAATGGCAATGCAGCCCAACGCAGCTCCCCTGCCCTCTCTCAACCGCTGATACGCGCAGGCGATGTCGTGCTTGCCTCAACCATCATCACCAATGACAGCGACACCCCCGGCCCTGTCGTCGCTGAAATCCGCAGAGGCCCGCTCAAAGGCGCACGGCTGATCGGTGGATTCGAAGCAAACCAGAACAACACCCATCTTGTCGTGCAGTTCAATTCGGCCGTCTTGCCCGATGGGACGCAGGTGCCGGTATCGGCCTACGCGGTGGACGCACGGCAGAAGTCGCTTGCAGTTCGCACGGATCTGGATCGACGGCTCTTTGCGCGCTATGCGCCTCGCGTTGCGGCAGCCTTTGTCTCTGGCGTTGGTGAAGCGCTCTCCGATCCGGGAACCTCGCTGATCGAACTTGGCGGCGTCACCGGCGTTACACGGCCGGCAGCCACCATTGAACAAGGCTTATACAAAGGTCTCGCAGAGGTCGGCAACGATCTGGCCGGAGAGTTTGTGCAAAGCGCTCCGAAAGGCCCGCTGATCTCGCTGCGATCGCGCCAGATCATCGGCGTCTTGTTCACCAGCAATGTGGAAACGCCCACGCGCTGAGAGCGAAAGGTCGATCATGGCGGATGAACGGTACAACATCTATCGCTCGACGGTGCATTGGCGCTATGCCATGGCGCGGCCGCATCTCATGTTCTTTGATGCACGGCTGATCTTTTTCATCATCCTGTTCATCTTCCACATCAGATGGTGGACCTTTGCCGTACTGGTGTTCGCGATCGCAGGCTTCACGGGTGCGAGTTACTTCAACTACTCGGTCGAGAACCTCATACGGCTGGCCCGCTCTAAACTCGTGGGTGCGTTTCGGCCGGCTGTGTCCTACACGCTGTTAAGGCCGATGGCGGATTATGGAACGGACGCGCTTTCGGACAGGGCTTCCATGCGACCGGGAAATGATTTTGATTGAATTCACGCTAGCTGAGGTGGATGCAGTCTAAAGCGAACACACATCACGGTACCGATGGTGTTAGGAGCAAGTCCATTCCAGCCATGCGAACTCGCAGAGTATTATGTGAGCGCGATTCGTTTTCAATGCCCGAATCGGTTGTAACAAAACGTAATTTTGCCATCGACAGCCGTTCAAACCAGCTTCACAGCGAAGTCGCAAAGTCTGGAATACCATCCCATCCGAAAGCCGCATATCGGTTGACTCAATGATGGTCGCGCAGACCCCATACTTGCAGCCAAAATAGTTTTTGCCTTCCTAAATACCTGAATTTGCACGCGAAAATGGCACTTTTGACTGCCGTCAACACTTCAGCCCTCCAAAGTTTCTTCGATTGGGTCGGCTAGCTTGTGTTGCACAAGATGTAGTTCTGCTGGGCATTTGAAGTGGAGCGATTGCCTATTGATTACTAAGGTATTTTGACCATAATAGCGACAAAATAATCTAATTGGCCGATTTAGCGCCATAACGGGCAGAGCATATGGAAAACAGAACACCGTTTCCGGCGTTTGAATTTGATAACAAGATTCTTGCGCAAGGTGCAGAGATTTCTCGGCGCCTAGACATGTTGCGTCGCGAAAACTTTCCACCGGATGCGCGAAAGATGCTGCGCGAATTCTCGATGGCGGAAGCTGCGCGGTTTTTGGGTGTGAGTCCAAATAACCTGAAGCGACTAAGTCTCGAGGATAAGGGCCCTACTCCAACAACTAAGGCCGGAGGTCGACGGTTCTATACGGCAGAGCAAATAATCGAGCTTCGTACCTACCTCGACAAGACCGGAAAGTCAGGGGCAAAGAACTATGTTCCCCATCGGCGAGACGGTGAGAAGCTCCAGGTCATAGGTGTTGTCAATTTCAAAGGCGGGAGCGGCAAGACAACGACCGCGGTCCACCTAGCGCAACAGTTAGCTCTTACGGGCCATCGTGTTCTGGCACTAGACTTGGATCCTCAAGCGTCACTTTCAGCACTGTTCGGATACCAACCCGAACTCGATGATAACCGGTCAGTCTATGACGCATTGCGCTACGATGAAGATCGCCAATCAATTGTTGAGCTCATCAGCCCAACCAATTTTCCTTCGCTTGACATAGTCCCCGCCAACCTCGAGCTGTCCGAGTATGAATTTGAGACCCCGCTGGCAGCGCAAGCGTCCCGGGAAGGCAAACTCTTCTTCACGCGATTGAGCAAGGCGCTAGAGGATGTCGATGATTGCTACGACATTGTCGTTTTGGATTGCCCGCCACAGCTTGGATATCTGACGCTGACGGCCGTAACGGCATCTACTTCGGTTCTGATAACAGTTCATCCCGAGATGTTGGATCTGATGTCGATGAGCCAGTTCCTACTGACCCTCGGTAACTTCACCAAGTCGCTTGTGAAAGCAGGTGCAAATGTCCAGATGGATTGGCTCCGATATCTCATCACGCGCTATGAACCGACCGATATCCCGCAAACGCAAATGCTAGGCTTTATGCAATCGATGTTTGCAGAGGAAATTCTGACCAACCACATGCTGAAATCGACTGCGATCTCTGATGCAGGGCTCACGAAGCAGTCACTGTTTGAAATCGAGCGGGGCAAATTTAACAGGGAAACCTATGACCGTGCATTTGAAAGCATGTGGGCAGTGAACGCTGAGGTCCAAGACCTCATACACAGAGCGTGGGGTCGGGCATGACAAAGTTGACGGCAGTCAAAAGAGCAAAAAAAACGCACGAAAACAGTGATCTAATGAAAGGTGGGTATTTGCATGGCTAGGAAAAACCCATTTGAAAGCGTGCTAGGTGACGCGCCGGACCCTGCAAGCCCCAAGGAGCGCGAGTTTGTCTCGCGCGGGGCATCAAAGTCCATTTCGAGTACGCTCGACGATTTGGCTGACAAGGCTGACAAGCTACTCGAAGGCGAAACCATCGTTGAGCTTGAGCCGTCGCTGATTGATCCTTCGTTCTTGAAGGATCGCCTAGAACACGATGATCGTGAGTTTCAGGCTTTAAAGAAGGCTATCGACGAAGATGGGCAAAACTCGCCAATCTTAGTGAGGCCTCATCCGAAGCTCGACGGTCGATACATGGTGGTGTTCGGCGCGCGTCGTCGAAAGGTCGCCGAAGAGCTCGGCATTAAGGTCCGAGCCGTCGTTAAGGATATGTCGGATCGTGACCACGTTGTTGCTCAAGGCCAGGAAAATGCTGCCCGTGCAAATCTTTCGTTTCTTGAACGCGCTTTGCTGGCGGCGAACGTCGCGAACGGCGGGTATGACAACGATAATGCTACGGCACTCTCAGCGCTCTCCATCGACAAGGCAACGCTTTCGAAAATGCTGTCCGTTGCCAGCATTTCGGAACCTATCCTCGCGTCTCTCGGAGCCGCAAAATCGATTGGCCGTGACAGGTGGTATGAGCTGAAGACACTGCTTGATCGCCCTGCGAACTCACAGCGCGCTCAAGAGATAATCGGATCTGGTAAATTTGACACCCTCAGCTCCGACGAACGGTTCGAATTACTTCTTGGCACTCTCAAACGAGGCCAGAAGACCGTTAAGGGCGCTTCAAAAAAAGCCAGGCCATGGACGCCCAAAGATAAGACAATTGAGGTCAGTTCTACCTCGCGCGGGAAAAGCTTCACTATCGCTGTGAAAGCTAAAGACCAGCGTGCAATCGAGTTTGGAGAATTCGTCTCCGAACGCCTTGAGAAATTGTACGAGCAGTTCAAGGCGGAACAGAAACAATGAGGAGTTAATGCAGGCAAAAGAAAAGCCCTCCACCATGCGGTAAGAGAGCTGATCTAGGTAATTTGCACCTACTAGATAGCACCCTCCGCGAATCACTGTCAATGCAGAACACCGATTCGGTGAACGGAATTCTTTTGCCTTCTTTCAACTAAAGGAGGTCGAAAAGAACCCATGAAACATAACGGATGGCGCAAGCCAACGCCGGGCCTTGTGGTTGCTGAAAAGCACGCACAAGCCGGTGAACAGCTTTCTATACCCAAATCACAAGCAACAAGTGCAGCAAAGCGCGTAGCAGCCGCGATCGGACTTCAGGCGCAGGACCTGCTCTTGCTCGATACATTTGCCGCTTTCACCCAGCCTCAGGACTGGGAGCAGGGAAGGCGGCCGATCGTCTGGGCCTCGAACAACTTTCTGATTGAGCAGACGGGCTTCTCTCTCTCAACACTACGGCGGCACGTACGCCGGCTGGCGGAACTTGGCCTCATCTGGATCAAGGACAGTCCCAACGGCAAGCGCTACGGCCACAGGGATGAAGACGGGGTGATTGTGGAGGCCTATGGCTTCGACCTGGCGCCGCTCGCAGCGCGTGCAGAGGAATTTGAGGCGCTCTACGCCCAGCTCAAGGAAGAACGCGAGTTCTGCGCTTCTCTGAGGAACGTCGTGACCATTACACGGCGTGTTATACGCGCGAAGATCGACAAAGCCCTGGAGAGCGGCCTCAGGGGCCCGTGGAAGCAATTGGAGGAAGAGTTCACCATATTGCTCCAGGGACTGCCTAAACGCACGACAACGGCGAACAAGCTCCTCGATATCGTAGACTGGTTCAAAGCCTTCAAGGATCGCGTAGAGGAGGCTTTCGAGGCAGCTTTCGATTGGCCTGAAGAATCCGACGTCAAATCACCCAATCCGGAGGGGTCTTCCACAAGCAATGTTGTTCCAATTAATACTAATATGACACCCACAGGTGCCTCTGATGGCACCCACATACTAACTACAAACCAACCTGATCCTGTATCTAGTAATCGCTTTGAAACAAAGCACGCGGCGAGGGTAGAGCCAGAAAAACCAAAACCTGAGCAGATTGAGAAGCCAGAAGAAGTGGATCTTGATATCCAATGGAGCACCCATACCAACAAACGCACGTCAGAGGTCGATATTCCGATGCTGATGGCCACCTGTCCGCATTTTGCAGAGATGGCACGGGCCGTTGGTGGCGGATATATCCGCGACTGGAACGAATTGCACAGGGCCGCGGGACAAATCCGGGGTATGGCGGGGATCTCAGAAGATGCCTGGAACCTGTCGCAGAAGGCGCTTGGGCCCGCAATTGCATCTGCGGCGATCGCTCTGATCTTCGACAAACATACGACCGGAGAGGTCAAATCTCCTGGCGGATACCTCCGCGGCATGGTCGAGAAGGCGAGGGCAGGGGAGCTGCATCTCGATCGCAGCTTTTACGGCCGATTGAGTGAGAGGGGAACGATGTGATTTTTTTAGCGTGGGACCAGATTCGAGACAACCAGCAGGGGCGATGGCCTGGAATGCATGAAATCTTAAGAAATATCTGCTTGAACAGATATCAGTTAAAGCCTATATTCCCGTCATGATGTGGTCCGTTCTCGAACATCCGGACTTCGCCGAAGAACGTGAGGCAATACCTGATGAGGTGTGTGACAAGCTTGATGCCGTGATCTTGCTGCTTGAGCAGTATGGACCTCAATTAGGCCGCCCACATGTGGACACTCTTGGAGGGTCAAGCCACGCCAATATGAAGGAAATAAGGGTCAAGGAACAAGGTGTTTGGAGATTTGCCTTCGCGTTCGATGAAGAGAGAAATGCTGTCGTTCTGGTTGGTGGCAACAAACAGGGCAAGAACCAGAAACGATTTTACAAGGCCCTTATCGCGACGGCTGACGAACGTTTTGATGAGTGGCTCGATGCAGAATGAAAGGAAGATCGATGGCAAAGCTTAAGAAATCAGCTTTTGTGAATGCTGGTGACCGCATTCGTGGTCTCCCTAAAGCACGTCGTGAACGTATTGAGGCCCTTGCTGGCGAAATTGCTGCCGAATTGCATCTCTCCGAGATCCGTAAAGCACTCTCCATTACGCAAAAGGATCTCGCCGAAAAGACGGGGCTCGCTCAGGGCGAAGTGTCGCGTTTCGAAAATGCAGAACTCACCGGGGCCAAGATTGGCACGCTGGAACGCTATGTTGCCGGTATGGGCGGCCAACTGCGTCTGCTGGCGGAAATGCCAGACGGCACAACGGCTGAAATCCCGATGAAGAAGGGCAAACCCGTTAAATCAAGGGTAAGCGCTGGCTGACTGTCAGAGGCCCGCCGCTTTGGTGAGATTTACCCTAAACCGATCCCTGCGGCGCTGATACTGCCGGGTCATCTCCGCTGAGGCGTGGCCGAGTTGCTTCTGGACATAGCGCTCATCTACTTCGGCGTAAGATGCCAGACCGGAGCGTAGTGAGTGACCAGAAAACAGCGCCAAGCGCTCCTTGTCGGGTAGATCGGGTCGGATGCCTGCGTCGAGCATGGTGCGCTTGATGAGCCGGGCGACGTGTTTGTCCGAAAGCCTATCGCTTTGCACGCCACTGTTGTCGCGCAGCACCCGCCGGAAGACCGGACCGTGGTCGATCTTGGCGAAGTGTAACCATTGCTCAAGAGCGTGGACCGGGCAGCTTTGGTCAGAAGAGCCACGACCGATCTCTTTCTCTTTCCACCCGGTCTTGGTCTGCAGGATGACGATCGCGCCGCCGTCATTCTCACTCAGTGGATCGATCTCGATCCAGCCGCGAGAGTCTTCGGTGTCGTCGCGGTTTACGTCCAAGCCGATGATTTCGGAGCGCCGCATGCCCCCGGCATAGCCGAGCAGTAGAATGGCGCGGTCGCGCATATCGCGCAGGCCGAAGGTGAGGGTGGCCACCATCTCGAGCAGCTCTTCGGGTGTCACCGGCTCCTTCTGGACAGGCGGGCGGCCGTGCTGGCGTTTGATGCCGGCCCAGACCGAGGCGATGTGACGATCCTTCATGTCGAGTGTGAGCCCGCGCTGACGGTAGTTGGCGGCGAGGCCGGACAAACGCCGCTCAATCGTTGACACGGAGAGGGCAGGGGACCCGTCCTGCGGTTTGGCACAGTCGGAGATATACAGCCCGATCACGGCAGGGGAGGGGACCAGGGAGTCGACACCCTTACGCCGGCACCAGCTGGCAAAGTGCTTCCAGTCGGCTTTGTAGGCCTTGTTGGTGTTCTCGGCTGTTGCCGCCTCGGCATAGCCCCGCGCCTGGTCGACGAGACGGTCCAGCGATCCGGAGCCGGCAACACGGGCGGGCAGGGCGATGCTCTGTTCACCGTCTTCCTCCTTACCGGCCGGGTCCGATAGAAAATCACTTAGATCGATATCCTGCAGATCATCGACCGATGCGACGTCAGTGGGCGGGCCACTACGTGGTCTCTCGTGGCGCTGAGCCTCAATGGACGGGCTTAGGGACGCTGACGTCGAAATCTCAGCCCCGGGAGTGTCTGAAGCGAGCGTTTTGTGCCCTTTTTTTTCGGATTCCTGCATGTTTCGGAGCATATCATTTTTATGTCCGATAAGGCAACCTTATTGGACATAGAAAAGATGTTTAAGGCGGGGCGGTTACTGCTTCATACGGTGGACGAAAGCGCCGTAGCGAGATAGTGTTGTGGCATGACCTACCAGCGTCCCACGACTTCGGACAACTCGAGTACCCTACCGAAACCGCCCGGCTGGGTCACCTCCCGTGCAGGCGAAACACCTCATAACGTTGCCTTTTTGTCAGGCGCGGGTTTTGCAATGCTGGATATGGTTCTAAGGCAATCCAGTGAATTGGTTCCTAAGACCCTGTTGGTCAACACCCTTGCGCTCAGGGCCGCCGTTGCGACCTCCAAACTGGAAGGACGGTTGGCACGAGAAGCTGACATCAGGGACGCCTATCATCTGACGCCACCCGATACCGATGGGATACGCCATTGGGGGCCGGACGGCGATGTGCTGGACTTCTGGCGGGGTGCTGTGCGTCTCCGGCTTGGTGGCTCGGACTGGATGCGAAATGTCGCGGATCATATCGACGCCGGTTTTGCGGATTCGGTTGAGGGCTGGCTGAGCGATGCAATGGAGCAAACCAAGTCGCAGGGGCCGTTGATGGCCGCCACAAACATCCTGCGGGCCGTGCTTGAGTCCGATGATCGCGCGGAGCGGATCGGTTGCCTGCTCGCCGATATGGTGCTTGCGAAGTTTTTCGGGTGGGAGCGTTTACTTCCACTCACCGCCCTTCAGGTGACCAAGGGAAATTTGCGTGACCTTGAAGATAGGGTCGGGGAGTTCGCGATCCATGATGCAATTTCAAAAAGCACTCAGACCACATATCGGCTTGCAATGACTCTTGCCGAACGCGCTACCGCCGTGCATGCAGTCGCCCCGAAGCTACGTTCCAAAGGATCGGACGCGGCCATCAACCTGTTCCTGTCCGAGGATGCGATCGCGCCCTCCGGCATGCTATCGCCGATAATCCGGGGCACGACGACGCCAATGACAGGTCGCGCCGCGCGACGGCTCTGCGATCGCCTCGTTGAATTGGGTGTCATCAAAGAGTTGACCGGCCGCTCGACATTCCGGCTTTATGGGGTGCCCCTATGAGCGTGGCTGCCAAACGAAAACCTGCCGGTGAAGGCGACACAGTATTCGACCGTGAGCTTGACGACTTGCCCGAAGACCTTCGGTGGCGGGAATGGATGGGGCGGATCGAGGCGGTGCTGTTTGCCAGCGGCTCGCCGGTTGGTCGTGAGGATCTGGCACGTGTTGTGGGGCAGGGCGCTTCAATCGATTCGCTGATTGATGACATCCAGGCCGAGCTCTCGGGACGTCCTTATGAAATCGCTCGCGTCTCTGACGCCTGGATGTTCCGGACTCGCACACGGTTTGCCGATGCGATCAAAGCCGCGGCCGATCTCGGCGACCGTTCGCTTGATTTCACCGAGATCGAAATGGCTGTGCTATGCGCCGTCGCGTACCACCAACCGATCGACCGGGCAGGGCTGGCCGACATCTTTGGCAAGGAGGTTAATCGCGATTTGCTTGCACGGTTGCGGTTTAAGAATCTCATTGCGTCGGGCCCAAGGTCACCGCGTCCCGGTGCGCCACATACCTTTGTAACAACAGCAGAGTTTCTTGCGACGTTTGATCTACAGACGCTGAGAGATCTGCCGGAGTTGGAACTGGCGGATGACTAGACTTATAGCGAGCTTATCGGTTCCCCGCATAAACTACCTAGAACTCATGATGATCGGGCAACGGCGATGACGCAGTGGGAATGGATCGTACCTTTCAAGGGGCGGAATCACTCGGGAGCCATCGAGCAAAACTTTCTTTGCCGTTCTGGCAACATTTATGTGATGGATAATCATCGAGCCGCGCTGTGGTGCTGGCTCCAAGAGCTTGATTTGAGCAAGCCGCATTCGCTCTTACATATAGATCGACATACAGACACCCTTCAGAGCCAGATGGACGAATGGCTCGATAATCTCCCCGACTGGACCGCCGGGATCGACGAACATCTTGGCAAGAATTACGATTGTGGCGGCTTCACGTGCCCGGTCATCCGGTGGGACAATTACCTTTCGATCTACTTGCACGAATTTGGTTCAAATCTGACCACGCTGAGATTTCTTACGCACAACGATGGCGATCCACCCAATTACGAAGGTACGATGTTTAGCCCGATCTGGGATTTGCCCGAAAACATATCGTACTGGCTCGGCGGAAACGAAGCCCCTTGGATCGTAAACGTCGATCTGGATTACTTTTTCTGTGATGCTGACGACGGTTCAGTCCGGATGATATCCGACGAGTATGTGGAAACAACTTTCAGCGGATTGAAAGATGCTATGGACCGAGGCGTTGTCGGGGCTGTGACGCTCTGCCTTACGCCAGATTCGTTCACTCCCGGATGGGAAGCAACCGAAGCTCTCGCTGCTCGCATTTTAGCCATTCTCGGTTTGGAGTTCCGACTTCCCGCCACGTGAGTTGTTCTGTTGTCAGCTCCTAAACGTCCTTGAACTTTCAATCAGACGCCTTTTCACTTTCAATCGGTCGGTCGTTGACTTTCAATCGGTCGGAGGTGTACTTTCAATCGGTCGAGAAAGGACACCCTTAAAATGTACCCCAGATTCGCTAAGTCCAGAGTAGAGGACGCCCTGTCAGACACCCGCGTGGTGCTCATCTCGGGCCCTCGCCAATCCGGGAAGACGACGCTCGCGACCGACATCGCCTCTGACAAAACTCCCTATCTCACGTTGGATGACGCGACCGTTCTTCGATCAGCACTCGAAGATCCGGTCGGCTTCGTCCGAGGATTGGATCGTGCCGTGATCGACGAAATCCAACGCGCACCAGACCTGCTACTGTCAATCAAGAGCGCGGTCGATGAGGATAAAACCCCTGGGAGATTCCTGCTAACCGGTTCCGCTAATCTTATGACCATCCCGAAGGTGGCGGACTCGCTTGCGGGCCGGATGGAGGTCATCCGACTACTTCCACTCTCTCAAGCAGAAATTTTCGGCAAGAAGTCCGACTTCATTGATAGAGCATTCGCGGCGCAAAAGCCCAAATCTGACCATATAGTCTTAGGGGGCGACCTGGTTGAGATAGTCCTTTCGGGCGGGTATCCGGAGGCTCTTGGCAGAAAGAGGTGGGCGCGAAAGCAGGATTGGTATCATGGCTATCTCGAAGCGCTCGTTCAGCGCGATGTCCGAGACGTAGCCCAAATAGACCAACTCGCCATCATGCCAAAACTACTCTCCGTCCTTGCCGAGCATTCCGGTCAGTTGACCAATTACACGGGCATCGGCGCCGCCGTTGATCTAAACCATGTAACCACACAAAAATATGTGCGGATCTTTGAAAACATCTTTCTGGTGCATACCCTCCAACCATGGTTCACCAATCGGCTGAAGCGATTGACCAAGTCGCCAAAGCTTCACTTCCTCGATGCGGGGCTCCTCGCGGCGATGCGCGATGTCTCACCGGAAACCGTACAGAAAGACAAAACGCCGTTTGGTCCAATCCTCGAAACTTTTGTGTTCAGTGAACTCCGTAAGATCGCGTCCTGGAGCGAGCAGAGTTGTTCGTTCTCGCATTACCGAGACAAGGACAAGAACGAGGTCGACATCGTGTTGGAGAACCGCCGCGGGGAGATCGTGGGTATTGAGGTGAAATCGTCAGCCACCGTTTCCGGTGATGACTTCTCTGGCATGCGCAAACTGGCAGAGGCATGCGGGAAAAAGTTTGTTCAAGGTTTGGTGCTTTACGACCATGATCAGGTCGTTCCGTTCGCGGACAACATGTTCGCCGCTCCACTCTCTTGCCTGTGGGGTGCGCCATGAGCTTGGTGGAGGAACAATGCGTCGAAGATCTAGCGGATCTGCTCTACAACTTCTTGCCGGGAAGCGGAAACTCCCGAACGGCATTTCCGCTTGCGGCGGCCAAGGTCCAGACCGAAGACTTCTGGATAAGAGGCAGTAAGCGCCCTGCAATCGTCCATCTCCTGTCCTCGACCCTCAGCCATCGCCGCCACAAATTCGCGCCACTTATGATGGCTATCGTACGCCAGTCAATGACATGGCGTCGGGGCAGAGGCGAGCCGCTGACACGCGACGAGATCGAACGGCTGAACCAATTGCTGCCGCGCCTCTCTCTAAAGATTCCTGAGTTGTGTGAGGCGGCGTTCCTTGACTCACTACATGCAGAGGAACCGAAGCCTCAAGAGCAGCCTAAGCCCTCGGGAATCACCCTATCGGATGATACAGCGACTTCTCTCTCGCAACGTCTGTTAGGTCTTTTCGAGCAGCAGCCGCAGCGTCGAGGCTATGAGTATGAGCGCTTCCTTACAGAGCTGTTCGCCGCCTATCAGCTGACGCCCCGGACGCCCTTCAAGCTGAAGGGCGAACAGGTCGATGGCAGCTTCAAGCTTCACGGAGAGACTTATCTTGTGGAGGCCAAATGGCAGGCGGGTTTGACCGGCCAGTCCGACCTCCTTGCCTTCTCGGGGAAAGTATCAGGCAAAGCGACTTGGTCGCGCGGTGTATTTATTAGTAATTCGGGGTTTTCTCAAGACGGATTGGCGGCGTTCGGCACGGGACGTCGAACCAATATCATATGTATTGATGGTCTCGACTTACATGAAATCGTCCACAACAGATTGTCGTTGATCGAGGTTGTCGAAGAGAAACTCCGACGCGCCGCCGAAACCAACCGGGCTTTCGTCCCAGTTCGAGAGCTTGGTATGATTTAACAAAGCAAATTTGATGTGTGGCATCATCTCGTACAATACTGAGGCGTTGTTCCCCCGGATGCTGGTATGACTTCCTCATCGCTTAGTTATTGTGTAATTATTTGAAACACATGCATTTCAAGCGAAAAATTTGAAGAACAGATAGAGACATTCCGACAATGATCATTCCCGACAACGAAACTGCGACCGACATGATCTATTTCGAGGCCATCTCGGCTTCGGTCGCCAGGGTGATCCGTGATGCGGGTGATGCCCCCTTGACCGTCGGCGTTCACGGCGATTGGGGCGCGGGCAAGTCGAGCGTACTCTTGATGCTCGAAAACGAGTTCGCCGACGATGATCGAACGTCCGTCGTCCGTTTTAACGGCTGGCTGTTTCAGGGGCTCGAGGATGCCAAAACCGTCGTTATCGAAACGATAATCGATCAGCTCTTGCGTGATCGCGCGACCAGCACAAAGCTGAAAGACGCCTCGCTGAAACTCTTGAAGCGCGTGGATCTCATGAAGGTCGCGTCAAAAGCTGGCGGGCTCGCTCTTACCGGTCTGACGGGCATCCCGTCCCCTGATATGGTTTCTAGCCTTATGGATATGGGCAAGGGGCTGCTTGCTGCTGGAAAGGATATTGACGTCTCAGACGTCACCGGATTTGTAAATAGTGTGACCGGCTGCCTCGGCGAAGCAGAGGCTGAAACTTTGCCGACCCACATCCATGCGTTCCGAGACGAGTTCTTAGAGCTTCTGCGGGCGGCCGATATTGATAGACTGGTCGTGGTAGTGGACGATCTGGACAGGTGTTTGCCCGAGACCGCCATCGAGACCCTCGAAGCAATACGTCTGTTCCTTTTCGTACCCGGGGCGGCATTCGTGATCGCGGCCGATGAGGGCATGATCGAGTATGCCGTCCGCTCCCATTTTCCAGATCTTCCGCTGTCTTCCGGCCCATCTACATATGCCCGCAATTATCTTGAAAAACTGATCCAGGTGCCGTTCCGGTTACCGCCGCTCGGCTACGTCGAAACTAAAACATATTTGAGCCTGTTGATCGCGGGCCGATCGTTTGCCGCAAACTCAAAAGAGTTTGGCGCACTGCTCGAACTCGGGCGCGAGTCTCTCCGACGGCCTTGGGACGGTGCTGGACTAAATCGTAGCCAGATCGAAGAGAAACTTGGCAGCGTTTCAGCCGAATTGGAGAACGCGCTCCAGCTCGCAGACCAGCTCGCGTATCCGTTGGCGGAGGGTGCCCAGGGCAACCCACGTCAAATCAAGCGGTTCCTGAACACGCTTAATCTACGTCTGGCTATCGCGGAAGAACGAAAAATCATCGACGACATAAACCCGGCTGCTCTGGCAAAACTCATGCTCGCGGAACGGTTCCAGACCGAATTCTTCGAGCGCATAGAAGCGGAGGCGGCCGTAAGCGGTTCATCGAAGATCGTCGAGCGGATAGAAGCCGCGATGAAAAAGGAGAATGACGAGCGGGACTCGATTAAGCCGAAGACTGCAACTAAAAAACCGGTTTCGATAGATACGCCGTCGGAGAACGACCCGCTCTCAAGTGATTGGGTCAGACGCTGGGCGGCGGTTTCCCCCGCGCTGACAGGTCAAGATCTCAGACCGTACTTGTTCGTCTCTCGTGATCGGAAAGCCCTCTTCACCAGCGGTTCCGCCTTGGCGCTGAAAGAGGATTGGATCGAAAAGCTTTGCGGCAGCACGCTCGGTGCGCGCGCCGCCGCCGTTGAAGTGGCGAAGCTCACACCCGGTGAGATCGAGCAGATTTTTGATGTAGTAGCGGCACGTGTCAGGACCGCAGCCGACATGAAGAAGAAGCCGGCGGGTGTCGACGGACTTGTCGAGCTCTGTAAGATATCAGCACCGCTGCAAACACCGACTGTGCGTCTGCTCGCAGAGTTGCCAACCGGTAGTCTTGGACCCTGGGCGGCCACGGGCTGGGAAGCCATGTTGACCGATCAAAACGCAAAGACAGAGTTCAAAAAGCTCAAACAGGAATGGGCCAAACTGGATAGTAACGCGCCACTGCAACTTGCGGCGGGCGGGACTCGACGATCAAAGTCTAAGGGGGCCGGTTGATGGGTACGTCCAGTTCCTACTCGGGTCCTTCTTCCGGACTCGTGCCCGATTGGGTTGACGGGGTCGATTCAGGTATGGATGGCGGCGGTGACGATGACGGGCCGACGCAAGACGACTCTGAAGGCACCGGTGAAGCGGATCAAGGTCAAGATGCGGGGCAGACTTCGGACCTGGATGCGACCCCTCAGACGGCTCCGGCGGCAGCAGCCGCAGGCGACTTTCAATATCCGCGCGGGCAATTCACTCGGTTCACCAACGGTGGTGGACGAAAAGCGCTCGGTCGAGCGCTAAAGGGTTACGTTAGTAGCGCCGGGGGAGGAGCCGGGGCGGCCAGGCGGATGCCTAGTTCGACACGTGTCGCCTCCGGCGTCGCCGGTTTGGCGAGTACCTTCGCAAACGAGGGTCCGGCCGCGGCGCTCGCACGCTTCAATCTGCAAGACCTTGCGGGACGACCCGCCACGGAGGTTTTGGAATCTGTCGCGGAGATAATTTGTCCGGACGGTGGTACTATCGACGAGGCGATCGCACGGGATGCTATGCTAGAAGCGATCGGGGACCTCGCCGCCGAGGATCCTGGTGCCTTTGACGAATTATCATCCGATCAACTCAATGATTTCCTCTGTGATGTCATCGAGCGCAGTATCGTGACAAAGGTGTTGAACGAGATAGGCACCAATGCGCTACACGGCTCGGCAACCGATGCCGACTTCCGCGAAGCTGAGCAAATCACCCGAGACTACACACACGGCAGGGTACGAGACGCCTTAGGCAGCCGGTTCGATCCGGGATCGCAACCAACTCAAGCGGAGATCGACCGCAGCATTTCCAATGTCTTTGCTGACTCGTTCGAGATGCTGGGTGCCGTGTTGGAGAGCATGCAATGAGAAGAAACATCTTTGTCCGGATGGGAAAAACAGACGTTTCGCCGGTAACCGGCGGCGCGGACATCACTATCGATATGATCGATAATTTCAACACGCTCGACAGGGGGATGAACCAGCTCTTGGAAAGGCTGTTCAAGCTCAATGTGCGGCCCAGCGAATGCGCAATCGACCTCATGATCGTGGCCACGTCCGTCTATGCCGCCGACACCGGCGTGTCACGCGAACGCTACGCCGATGACAAATGGACGCGCATGATCAATCTCAGTATCCCGGTCAGCGATCCTGAGATTTGGGACGGGGTGAAGTCGAAACTGTCGGCAATGCTGCGTTTCCTGACCGGAGACCATTGGACATTCACTTTCCGGCCCAGACCTAAAGGGTTTGAAGAGATCGCGCGACTCCCAGAAAAGCTGGACCTTACCGATTTCACACACGTAAGCCTTTTCTCTGGCGGGCTCGATAGCCTCATCGGAACGATCGATCTACTCGCAGCTGGGGAGCGACCGCTCCTGATCAGCCATTACTGGGACGGCGAGGCATCGAGCGCACAAAGGAAGCTCCTTGATGTATTGGAAGCCCGACACGGTAACGCGTTCGAATCCATCCGCGCTTACATCGGATTCCGCAAGACAGATTTTGCTGAGGCTGGGAGCGATAATAATCAGAGAGCTCGTTCATTCCTTTTTTATAGTCTCGCAATCCTCGCGGCCGACGCTGTAGGCTCGACCGAAAAAGTTCTCATACCGGAAAACGGTTTGATCGCATTGAATGTGCCTATGGAATCTCTCAGGCTAGGGTCACTGAGCACACGCACCGCGCACCCACATTTCATCAACTCCATGTCGGACCTCATTGGCGACCTTGGCATCGGTGCGACCCTCGAAAATCCATATCGCTTCAAGACCAAGGGCGAGATGGTTGCTGGATGTCTTGATCCGAATCTTCTTGCCGAACTCTCTCTGATGTCCATGTCCTGCTCACACCCGGCACAGGTCCGGTTCGAGAGCGCCGCCCCACAGCATTGCGGACGTTGCGTTCCTTGCCTAATCAGGAGAGCGTCACTTAATTCCGGCTTGAAGATCCCCGACACAACCGAATATTTTTTGGACGATCTCCATTCGAATACGTTGGATTCGAAATCCGCAGACGGCAAAAACATCCGCTCTTTTCTGTTCGCCGCCGATAATTTGAGACGTAACCCGGAAAGGGCTAGATATCTTGTACTGAAGCCCGGACCGCTCGATCGCAGCGAGTTGGATCGCTATATCGACGTATACCGCCGCGGCATGGACGAAGTATCAGATCTTCTAAAGGGCGTGAGTGCGACACATGGTGGCTGATGATGGCTTGGGCCCGGTCGACTTTCATTGTCATCTGGATCTGTGTAAAGAGATGGAGAAAGCATACGCTGACTGCGATCAGATGTCTTGCATCACTCTGGCTGTCACAACTACCCCGAAAGCTTTTGAACGTAACAAGGTCATGGCCGAGCGCACGAAACATGTTCATGCGGCGTTGGGGCTGCATCCACAACTCGTTGCTCAACGAGCCTCCGAAATTACACTGTTCGAAGAGTTGGCGGCTAGCAGTCGATTTATCGGCGAGATAGGTCTCGATGCTGGACGTCGTTTCTATCCATCCTTTGACCGTCAAAAGCACGTGCTCGAGCGGGCCCTGAATGTATGTGCCAAACTTGGTGACAAAGTCATTAGTTTGCATAGCGTCCGGGCGGGTAAGCACGTCTTGGATGCGATCGAACGTACTGGAGTTCACTTAAATTGTCGGCCAGTTCTTCATTGGTTCAGCGCCTCTGACAGCGAGATACGCCGCGCGATCGACCTTGAATGCCTATTTTCGGTAAATGAACAGATGTTATTATCGCCAAGGGGAAAAGCCCTTCTGGGAATCGTTCCGCTTGAACGTCTGCTGACCGAGACGGATGCCCCCTTCCAATCCTCGCCAACAGCTACCCAAAAGGCACCGGGCGACGTCGCAGGCGCCATCAAACTGATTGCTGAAGCACTTCGCAAAGATCCTAAGTTGGTGAGGCGACAGGTTAGGCAGACATCAGTAGCGTTAGTCTCTCATCTAGTCACCTGAATGAAATCTTATAGCGGATCTTACAACCACAGACCAAGGCATCAATTCAGCTTTCTAGCAACGCTAGGTAGTCAACATGATCGTGTCGGGACAAGGCTTCGAGCGCCGCAATCCGAGATTTCCTGGTAAGCTTCAGGTCTGGTTTTCGTGTCGTTTTCCGAAGATTATCTGCATGACCATCTGCAAGTTTGTGTTCGAGTACCCCAGCGACGATGAGTGCAAGATACCAGTCAAAAGGTATCATGTTGCTATGTCTTTCTGAGGCCAAGTAAGTCACAGCCTTTACGGAACCTTTGGAGGTCTCAATCTCAAAGTCATCTAGGCGGTCATAGCCTTTGCCTGCACCCTCGAACCGGTCGAGGTCGTTCAGTTCCCGAACATTAACCTCGAACAGCACACCTGGTGTGTGGATGGCTTCCGCGTTAGTTATCAAAGTCGCCTTTCCGGAGCCATCGATACTCTTCTTGGAAAACTCTAAGTCCCAGCCTTGGGCGACTCCATGATCAATGGCTTTGGCACTAGGACAGCGTGCAATCAGCCTGCTGCTCAACATGTTCGATCCATATGCGAAGTAAAGGAAACTCATTCTCGATCGCAATCCCACTTAATCTGGAAATTCTTTGCATTGTAAAAATCTTCTCTAGCTTAATACACAATCATGCAACAGCGGTTCGGCGGACTTTTCATCCTTCGCATAGCGTACTCCATTTGAGATTGTTCGTTGAGCGGAAGTTACGACTAGGTTCAGCAATCAAGCACTTGTAAGTAGTTTATGCTCTGTCGGTGTAAACTAACTTTAACCTCAGCTCTGATCGGCTTCAGCAGCAGCCTGCCCTTCGACATTGTCTTCAAATTTCAAAAACCGAGGATAAGTCTCAAAACGCACTCCGACACCACGCGATATCCCCACGGATTGCTGGCGTGTCAAAACGTGGTTCTCAACAAGAAGTAGTTCGATCACACGAGCAATATCGCCTTGAGCAGAACTCTCCACCTCCCGCAATCGAGCGACGAGATCGTCGGAGTTGATTGATATGGTTCTGGGGTCCTCCACCACGTCGAAGTCCTTGCAGTTTGCCGTTCATCTGGGCGCGCCGTGCCGGCCGCGCTCTAGGAGCTCACGCTCCCGAAGCCCGCTTTGCGGTCTTCGCCATCCGGTGACGATCGCTCGCGCATCACATGATCCTAACTCAAAATCGCTAAATGTCGAAGTCGACACCGATATATATAACGATATGATTGTGACCGAAGATGCGCATGTGCGGATCATCAAACGCACCATCTTCTATTGTTTTCATTGCAAATATTGCGCGAACGCAGCATAACACAGGCGCGCTCCGCACACGGAGGGTGAGGCTTAGAAACCTCTCTGTAACAGCCCCAAACGGCTTACGGGCCGGGTGGCGCTGCCATGTCCAAGGCGCTCGCGCCCAAAAGCGGCGCGCCTTTGTTACAGAAGGTTTCTAACACCCGGCTTTGGGTCGTGGCCTCGAACTGAGGAGGCGAACTATTGACGCAATCGACATTCACAAATCCCGACGAACGCGATGCGATCGTGCGCGCTCTGGAACGCGGCGATGCCCAACGGGCGTTCACTCTGCTGGCCGACTATCTGACCCGTAACAAGATCGCCCTATCTGATGAGCTGTTCCGCCTCTACCTCGAGCGTGAGCTCTTTGCCTGCCTGAAGGGCAGGGGTCATATCTTTGACACCATTTAAGTGCGTGATCTGCTTTTGATTGCATTCGGCACGAATTTGCTCAATTCGCACGTGAAGACAAAAACCTGTTTCTTTTCTGCCGCGCTGCAGCAAACCTGTGACCTTTACACCAAGTCGTCGTCACTTAAGTTTGCTTGTTTGTAACGGAGATATACACGTTGTGATGGAACAGGCGGCTTCCAAATCGCGTAATATATAGTATAGATAGTTATCGTTATATATTACGATATAGACGGTTTTTGTATGAGGAGCAGTGATTTGAAACAGCTCGACGACACATTCAGGGAAAGCTTGATGCTGGCACTGGATGAGGATCGCCATGACGACCTTGTCCTGATGATCGCCAACCGCCTGCGCAGTCGGCAACTCGTGGTCAGTAAACACGCCCGTGCCGCATTGCCCATCAACAAAGATCTTTGCCAACCCCTTTGCACCAACAGACTGACCCAGACGGAGATCGACAATTTCGACATCCGCGACAATGGCTGGCACATCATCGCTGTCCAGAACTGCCAGATCGCGGGGGCAGAACTGTTTCCCTACACCGTCAAAGATTCGGACTACCGCGCACGCATTGAGGAATATGTCGTCTCACTCAGTAGCTATTACGGCGACACTTCTGACATGTTTGGAGCCTACCATCTGAATGGTATGTTTCTCGATTTCCAGCACCTGCACGAGTTTCGCCCAGAATGTCGCGGGGACGCCTGAAGCATACGGCGCTCGCCGCTGCACTTATTCTTGGCGCTGTCTTTCCAAATCAAGGCTTGGCCCAAGACGTGATATGGCGTGTCTGCCTGCCGGATGAGCGCCGCGTCACATGCGTCGTTGATGGCGACACACTCTGGTATCACGGCACCAAGATACGTCTCATCGGGATCGATACGCCCGAGATCGAAGGACGCTGCGCTGCTGAGCGACAGATTGCGGCCCAAGCCACCCGATACCTTACGAATTTGCTCAATACCGGACTGCGCAAAATCGCATTCGACGGTGAAGACCGATACGGTCGCGCTCTCGCGCGGCTCTGGGTGACAGAAGGCGAGGTCGGCCCTGCCATGCTGGCCGCCGGTCTGGCAGAACCTTTTCCGCGGCGCGAACCGCCACCATGGTGCGGATGATGACTGAGTGTTCTGAAACGCATTTCCCGGAGCAGGACGCTTGAGCGGTTCTTTCACATGGGATGCCATCGTGCGCATCGGTACCATCAAGCCCTATGACAAAGCACTCGTTCTCACGGTCTATCATGAACTCGATGGCTACGGGACTGACGCCAGATCCCCGGCGCGGCCCGTCTGGAACACCATCATCTGTTTCAAGGACCGCTTGCGGGCTGAGCTTTCAGATCAGCTTGCACCGGGCGACCTGGTCCATTTTGAAGGCTATGTGCGCACCACCACGTTCACCGATGATGCCGATGCCAAACGGCGCGCGGTGGATCTCGTCATCACACGGTTCGATCTTTTGCATAAACATATCGACGGCCCAACCGACCATTGAGCGGGTCATCAAGCGACCCCGCCGGCGGGGAAATCCGGAGCAGTTCCCGGCATGAGAGCCATCCGGTCGCAGCCAGACTTCGGGGCAGGCCAGAGCGGTGGGCAAAAACATGTCACCGACGGCGACGCGCAATCACTTGAGTTGATGACCGATGCCAGCTTGGGGATGCCATTTTCGCAAGATCAGTCAGAACCGGTGAAGCGGATGTCTCCGGCGGCAATGCGATTGGATACCATAGGGCGCATGTGATGCAGGTCTGTTCACTATGGGCCTTTGTCAGGGGCCGGGATGTTGTGCAGGCTGGCCATAGGGGCGAGGGGGGTGCCTGACGTTTTCGTTCTGTTTTGGGTGGAGGTGCAAATTGCTCAAAAGATTTCCTCACTCAAATCGGCCGTCAGGGACCAGTTCCTGATTGACCGCCACTGGGCATGGGCGCTCCAAAACGCAATGTCGAAAAGCCCGACCGAGTTCTCGCCGGTCTGCGCTGCGCTTGCCCGGCTGCGAGCCGCACCACTCGGTTTTTCTCGGTGCGTTTTCTCGGCTTCACCCATGCTTGTCCAGTGTCATCAGGAAATGGTTCCTGACAACTTAAGAGGAAAATACCATGAGCAACAAACTCGCATCTCTCACCAAGAACGAAAAAGACATCTTCACCGGCACACTCGCCACAATGGCCGTTCGCTCCAAGATCACGATCGTCCCCAACGCAAAGGCCCACAGCGATCAGCCCGACTACCGCGTCTTCGCCAATGGCACCTACGAAATCGGTGCCGCCTGGAAGAAGACCTCCGAGACCACCGGCAACGACTACCTGTCGGTGAAAATGGCCGCCCCCGAGCTCGGCGCCATGGCGATCTACGCCAACGTCATCGCGCTCGACGAGATCGGTGATGACAATGTCACCCACCTGATGCTCTGGTCCGCACGCGAACCCCAGGCCGCCAGCAACCAGCAGGCAGCCTAACCTGAGAGGATCGGCCCCGGTGGACCTCCCACCATCGGGGCCGATTGACGATCCTCACGTCACACAAAAGGTTCAGGCACTTGGAGATGACAAAAACATTCAATTCCGTTAATGATTCCACCGATGTCACCAGGCTTGATGGGCAAAAAGGGAGACACACAGGGGAAACAGGGGTTGGGACATGTCAGATGCACGGGTGTACTGTGAGTGACGAAGAGACATTATTTGAAACCAAAAATGTGAAGTTCTTCGAAGGACCACCACAAAGCAAAGACCTGATTCCGGATCATTTAGGCGTGAATATCGACCTCTTCCGACAGGTCAAAGAGCACTACAACAAGGCCAAAGAAAACATTGCTTGCAGGGTACTTGCGGACATCTGTCAGGACATTCAGGACACCGGTTTTATCGGACGCATGGATGACAGTGCGGAGCGCCTTTCAACCACAACGGTGACCATCCAACGCTGGCGCTCCCGCTTTGCGGACGCCGGATTGCTCAAAAGACAGAACCGAAACGGGCTTTACTCAGTCGATCCGAAAGTTGCGATCCGGTTGGACGCAAAGGGTGACATCATCAAACCGGCCAATGAGCGAAAGGCCGTGTTCAAGTTTTAGGCGCTGCCAAGCCATCCCGACATTGGTCCCAATAGCACTCATCAGTCTGACATGGTCACCTGATGAATGACCTGCCGCATACACAAATCTCCCTCTGGATGGCAGGTTGTTTCCAGTTCCCCGTTTCTGACGCGAAACTGCCGGACATCCTCTGCACCTAGGTGGTCAAACGACAATGGTCGTCTCGCAAATGGATTATGAAACACCCGCATGCCATCCCTTAGGCTCTCTTTGTATGTGTCAATCGTACCGCCAACTTGGATCAACTCGTGATTGTTCCTGATCCGGACAGCTTGAAACACGAAGTCACCTTTGCTCTCACTCAACGCCCGAGCTTTCCCGAATGTTGCGACAGTGCTGTAGATAATCGCGCTCACATCTGACATCTCTTCATTGGCAAACAGACCCGTTGGTAAAGACACCTTGCCGTCCTTCATGAACGCCTTCTCATGTCTGACGTCATAGAGAAGCCGCTGCATCGCCACATCACCCAACTGATGGGCATCGGGCGTCCCAAAGTTCTGAATCGCAATCACATAGCTTTGATCTGCCATATGCGGCAGGTTGGAATAGCTCTTCTGGTACTTTCTAAACTTCGCGCTAATTGAGTTCGATAGCCTGACCATCGTTTCAATGTAGCGACCTTCGATATCATCATGGTTCGTGATATCCGCCATCATCTTCATCCACTCAGGGGTTGCATCTTGTGCATGGGCAGAGATTGTCGCTTCGACCGCAAACCCGGAATCGGGTATCACGAAATCGGGCGCATGATGAGAAAAGTCGACTGCATGATTGAGGCTCTTCAATACAGCAAACAGATAGAGTTCCCACCAGCTCGAGTTGAACGTCCTCTGGAACTCAGCAACAAACTTTCCGTCGCGGTCAATGAATCCAGCCGCCCAATCATTGAGTACGTTTCGCAGGGCATCGTCTTCTTCTTCGATGAGCCAAACAAAATTGGGATGCAGGGAGGACTGCGCGACAGTCGGTGTAAAAAGGTCTAGTGTCATCGCAGATCTTTGCGACACGGTCTTTATGTTTGCAAAGGATTTCTATGTTCCTAGTCCGCCGTCCCATTGCTACTCCCGTGACAAATCATAGCCTGGATCGTCGCGATCTCTTTCACCAAACCGCATCTCTTCTTGTGCGGTGATATCATCCTGTTTGGCGACTTCCGCCTCATCATCGAAAATTTCCCGCAGCCTCATCGTCCATGACGCGGGCTTTTCAGCCGCGCGCATGTCGACGGATTTCGAGTAGGGCACCAGCACGCGATAGATGTGTTTGCCGATCCCGCTGACCAGCACATAGACACCCTTCTTGTGCAAAAGTGGTCCAAGCTCGGTCTGGAAGTCGGTACGATGCACGACAGGTTCGCGCTTCTCCTCACGCATCCATTTGAGCCGTCCGCCGCCATCAGTGTCCCGCCGATGGGTGATCATGATCGTGTTGCCGAACTGCTCTTCGAGCCGCCGAGCCGTCTGGCCGACATTGATCTTGGCGATCACCTTGGTGCCGATCAAAGACTCGATCTGGTCTGCAACCTGTTGCGAGTATTTGGCGACCAGCTGTTCCACACCTTGTATCCCCAAAACGACAGCAAGACCCTTGGAGCGTCCGGTTTCCAGCATGGCCTCAAACCGATGGACTTTGGGCAGTTGTGCGAACTCATCGACGAACAGCCAGACCCTGCGGTCTGTGCTGTCGCCGAAGGAAACATCGGACACATTGGAGGACATCACCGTCAGGAAGGCAGATATCCAGCCTTCGGACTGATCCTGAAACCGCCCCGAGCGTTGCAGCACAAGCGTGCGATCCTTCGTCTCTTCATCGAGCAACCACTTGCGCAGGGAGAACGTCTTGCGCTTGCCTTCGCTCGACCGCCATCCATAGGCAAGCATGCGGACCGCACCCAGGCCTGCGGCCATTGTTGAGATGGTCGCGGACACCTGACGGTAGTCCGCATTGAGATAGATCATCGCGTCACGGTGATATTTCTTGGCGAAGGTCTGCAATTGCTCAAGCGGCAGCTGCGTAGTTTCCATCAGCTCCCACCACGTCCACTTTTGCGGCTTGGTCTTCATCAGTGTGATGATGCAGAGAGCCAGAACGGTCCGAGATGAGTCCGAAAAAAACCGATCCTTGGTTTCCGGGATGATCCGGTTCGCCACTTCGATTGCATCCTCTTCGACGATGAGGTCGTTGGCGATGTCCCAGATCACCGAGCGGTCATCATGGGGGGCGAGTAACAGTGGTGCTTGCGGCTCTTTCGCGCCCGTGGGCTTTGAGAAAGCCATGCGGGTGTAATCGCCTTTGAAGTCGAACACGACGGCCTTGTCGCCGCGTTCCATGACCGATCTGAGCAATGGCAGGATGGTCTGTGTCTTCCCGCCGCCAATCGCCCCAAAGACCAGAAAGTGGTTCACTTCGCGCAGCCGACTGACAAAGAAATCGCCAAACCAGTGCAGGCCCTTCGCGTCGCGTTTGATCTCCTTGTTGGACGCAGCAACAAGCTCTCTTGGACCGGCGATGGTCAGTCCGGCTTTGATAATTAGAAGTTTGACCCGTAATCCCCATTCCCAAACGAGATAGCCAAAACAGCCCAACGCCATCACGACAAATGCGGCAAACGTGGTTGTGCCGAGATAGAATTGTTGTTCCGAGTTTAGGGACATCGCCGCTTTGATCTGTCCGCAATAGGCTTGGTCGAATGGGTGTAGGCAGGCTTTCACATAGTCCCACTTGATGGGGATCGATGCACCGTCCGCTGTGCGATAGGCGGTGTATTGAAAGAAATACCAATACACCAATCCCGCACACAGAGCGCAGATGAGAATGCCGATTATGAGCCAGCGATAAGGCGCAACCTCCGGCTTATAGATCATTGCAACACGCTTTCGGAACGCACCATCGGCTCTATCTCGACATCGCCTCGGCCGGTCGCTTCGCTTCCGCCTTTGGCTAAGCTGCTATGAGCAGCGACAAAAGACTGGAGCTCTTTGCTGCCACCTGTGTTGACATAGTGGGCGAGAACCGCTTCGATCTCGTCGAGCGGCATTGCGGATGCGCCTGCGCGCATGGCAGCCTCACCAATCAGGACTTTTCTGCGCGTCCCTTGCTTTCGGTCTGCGTGTTTGGCGCGTTGCATCCGTTGGTCTCCCTTGGCGATTTTGGCATCAAACACTTGCAGGATTAGATGCAGAGGCCTTGCGGCGAAATCGCTCCGCAATCGCCTGAAACTCCTTCAGCAGTTCCGCATCACTAATGTCCAAGTTCGTCAGATCGGCCTTGGCCGCGATCTTACCGATCTGGTCCGCACGGGCCTCAAGAGCGGCAGCGCGCTGAGCCTTGAGGGCTTCGATCTCTTTGTCGATGTCGACAACGGATTTGGGTTTTCTGGCCATGGGTTATGTCTCCTGTCCCTGGACATTGAGGGTGTTGGAGCAGACGATACATCAATTCAAACTTCATCGCTATATATAACGATAGACATAACGGTAAATATGCGATAGAAAATTGAGGACAACGGCGCACTTATACGTCGCAAGCGACAGGTGCGGCCTGGGATGGCCGCATGAAGATGCGGGTGAAGCGGTACTTGAGCGACTGAGACAGTCTTGGTCGGCCGAAGTTGGACACTAGCGAACGCAGGCGGGCCGGAAAGGAGACGGGGTTTGGCGATCTACCATCTTTCGGCGCAGATCATCGGCAAGGGGGGCGGACGGTCCGCCGTTGCCGCTGCTGCCTATCGGCATTGCGCCAAGATGGAGCGCGAAGAGACCGCCGAAGAAATCGATTATTCCCGCAAAGGCGGCAATGCGCATTCGGAATTCGCGCTGCCGAAGGATGCGCCGGAGTGGATTGCAGCATTTGCCGAGGAACATGCGGCGCCGGAGGCAAGTGCGTTTTTCTGGAATGCCGTGGAAGCCAATGAGGGGCGTAAAGACGCGCAGCTGATGCGCGAGATCGTCCTGGCGCTACCCGTTGATTTGACCACAGAGCAGAACATTGAGTTGGTGCGAGACTTTGTCTCACGAGAGCTTTCGGCGCATGGCATCGTCGCGGACTGGGCTTATCACGACATGGCAGACAACCCGCATGTGCATCTGATGACGTCGCTCAGGCCGCTCACGGATGAAGGTTTTGGGGCCAAGCGTGTGCCAGTCCTGGGGGATGATGGCAAAGTGTTGCGCGGGTCAGACGGCAAAATCCGCTATGAGCAATTCTCGGGCAGTCAGGAGCGGTTGCGCGAGATGCGAGCGGCCTGGGCCGAGACGCAGAACCATCATCTGGCAAAACATGGCCATGACATTCGGGTCGATCATCGCTCGTTCGAAGAGCTCGGGATCGATGCGGTGCCAAGTAAGCATCGGGGTCCTGCGTCCGACAATATGGATGCGCGGGGCGAGGTGTCAGAGCTCGCCGAGAAGGCCAAGCTTGCGGCACGGGAAAACTATCTGCGCTATGCGGATGATCCGGCACTCATCCTGAACAAGATCACGACACAAAAGGCGGTGTTTACCCGTCATGACATCGCGCGGGAGATCCACCGGACCGAGTGTACACCCGCAGAGTTCCAGGCGCTTTTCTACCATGTGGGGGCGCATGAAGAGTTGGTGCCTGTGGCCGCACCTGCCTTCGATCCATTTACGGGCGATGCGACAAGCGAGGCGATGTTCTCGACCCGGACCATGGTCGAATTGGAGCATCAAATGCTGCAGAATATCGATGGTTTGGCCCGCCGGCAGTCAGCCCCGATCGCAGATAAGGACCTTGAGAAGGCCTATGCGGTGTTTGAGGCAAAGCGCGGGTTTGATCTTACCGATCAGCAGAAAATGGTTGTCCGGCACCTCACCCGTGAGACGGGTGCGGCAGCACTCGTGGGCTATGCGGGGGCAGGCAAGTCGACCGCAACCGAGGCCACGCGGATCGCGTTTGAAGCTCAGGGCTATACGGTTGTGGGTGGCGCTTTGGCAGGAATTGCCGCCGACAATCTGCGCTCGGAGGCGGGCATTGAAAGCCGCACATTGGCCTCCTGGGAGTATCAATGGGCCAAAGGGGACATGCTCCCAAACGCTAAAACCGTCTTTGTCATGGATGAGGCCGGCATGGTCTCTTCGCGCCAGATGGAGAGCATCACACGCACCCTGAACGAGGCCGGTGCACGGATGATCGTGCTCGGCGATGCGCGCCAGTTGCAGCCCATTCAGGCCGGTGCCGCCTTCCGTGCTTTTGTTGATGTGACGGGATATTCCGAACTCGACTCTGTCGTCCGCCAGCACGCGCCGTGGATGCGCAAGGCTGCGATCGCGTTCGGATCGGGCAGGGCGGGCGAGGGGGTTGCCGCCTATCTGGAGCACGACAAGCTCGGTTGGTTAGAAAGCAATGAGGATGCCAGGACTGCTCTAATTGCGGATTGGATGCCCTACCATCAGGCGTCAGCGGACATCACGATCATGGCACATCGCAACGAGGATGTGATCGCATTGAACGTCGAGGCGCGGGAGATGCTGAAGTCAAAGGATACGCTCGACGAGGAAGCGACGTTTGCCTCAGAGCGTGGCGAGAAACCCTTCGCAGCGGGCGATCAAATCCTGTTCCTGAAGAACGAACGCAGTCTCGGGGTGTTTAATGGATCGACGGGGCAGGTGGTTGAAGCCGAACGGAACCGGCTCAAAGTGCTGGTGGAGGGCCATGTCGATCCGATCACTCTGCGCGCCAACGAATACAACCACATTGACTATGGCTATGCGCGCACGATCCATAAGGAGCAGGGCAACACGGTCGACCGCGCCTTCGTCTATCTGTCGCCAACGATGGATGCGCAGCTCTCCTATGTGGCGCTGACCCGGCACCGCGATGATGTCTCCCTCTACGCGTCCCGCGAGGATTATCGCAGCAAGGGCGAGCTGGTCGAACTGATGTGCCGCGACCGGCTGCAGGACTCCACCGCGCTCTATCGCGACCGGGTCGACTACAAGGACATCGTGCGCGGTTTTGCCGAACGGCGCGGCTTCTCAACGACGCGCGTCATCACCGACTTTGTCAAAGCCAATGTGCAATATCTGCGCGAGCGGTTCGACAGATTGGCGGAACGCTTCGGCCGGTTGCGCCATCCCGCGCCGGACCGTGAACCGATCCTGGTGCCGGAAAGGGATGGGGGCAAGGAGCCTGCGCGGCGCGTGCCGCCGGCACCGCGGCCGCCTGAAATGTCCGTCCACTTGCAGCACGCCGTCAACCGCCTGTCGCACAACCTCGCATCGGAAACCATTCGCGGTCGAAAGGCGCGCGGGTTTGAACGCTCCGCGCATTACGAACTCAACCTTGCGCTGTCTGCGGGCGAACTGCGATCGTTCAACGCCGATCTCAGATCGGTCTTTCCGAAAGACGCCATCCTGACCCATGGATCCCATCAACCGAATGAGGATGCGCCGGTGCTGGATGGGTTGCCCAACGGCTGGAAGTCCTTCGCCCGTGAAAGCTGGGAGCAAGTCTTTGCCGCCCAATGGGCCGAAACGCAGGCCACCCTGCAGCCACTGACCGAACGGGTGCGGCCTTGGGATCTCGCGCGGGCAACGGCCTTCACGGAAGGACCGGATCGCGCGCCGACCCAAACTCCTGACCGTTCCACCGACCAAACACCAGCTAAAGTGAGGTCCAACATGCCGCCAGAAAAACCACTGATCGATGCTGTGCCCGATCTACCGCCTTTGGAAGATAGAGACATCCGCACGCGCGCTGCCGCGGACATCGCCGCCCGGCCGAGCCTCGCCCTGGCGCAGGATGCGGCCTACCGGATTTACGTTGAACCGGACCAGGCAGTGGACCGGATGGTTGCGCACTACACCGCGCAGGGAGACCGCAAAGCCTTGGTCTCCGAGATCGAACGGTCCCCGGAAAGCTTTGGCGAGATGCAGGGCAAGACACGGCTTGGGATCGCCAATGGAGATCGCCGCACGGCGCTGGAATTGACGCCCACGATGGCCCGTAAGGTAGAGGAGCATTTGACTGAGCTCGACAGGATCAAACTGAACATCGTCGACCGGCATGAGGCAAGACGCGCTGCGATGCGTAAACCGATCCCTGATTTGTCTCCTGAAGCGCACGCTTACATGGCGCGGATGGCGCAGGTGCACCAGATGCCGTCCGGACAGGAGAAGGACGATCAGACGCGGCTCCTGATGACGGATAAAGCATCGGCGCAGGAAGTCGTGCGGTTCCGTCAGGGTCTGGCCGCGCGCTACGGCAAGGGGGACGAAGCCATCCGGAAAGGGATCGAGCAGGACCCGGCTTTGGCGTCGCGATCAGCGTTGGCGCGCAAGTCAATTCAGGAGCGCGCCGACGGGGTCGCCCACGCAATACCGGTTATGAGTCAGATGCGTGAGCAGATCCAAAGGCTGGATCGCACACCGGATCGCGGCAAGGATCAGTATCGCGGAATTGAGCGATAGGACGGAGCCTGCTGCGGATTGCACGTTCGTCCGTTAAACCCAGCTGATTGGCTTGAGGATGATGTCATCGAGCGTGTTTTGAAGGCGGGTTGCAAGATGCGGACAGAGCGGCGTGTGCAAGCCGCGCGCAACGGGCGAGGCGAGCAGACCACGTGTATGAGCCGCCTTTCGGCAGAGCATCTCGCGGGTGTCGATGTCATGCCCGTTCATGATTGCGATCAAGGGTGCGAGCTGATTGTGGATGGCCTGGGCCTCATGGAAGCGACCATCGCGGGAGGCACTGTAAAGCGCTGCCACTTCATGCGGGGCTATATAGGCCAGCGATGACAAGACGCCGTCGCCACCGGTGTTGAGATTGTGGAAGAGGGCACCTTCCGAGGACGGCAGCAAGGCCATTGGCCTGTCGGTCCCTTTGAGCGTGTAGTAATCTTGGTCGTAGCGCAGGACATTATCATCATGGCCCATGTCGAAGCCGAGGATCTGACGACCGGTGGTGGCTATCAGGGCAAGGTCTTCGGGCGCTTCGGCCCATCGGTTCTCACCGTTGCCCAAGGCGAGGATAACGGGCAGGGCAAGGCGGTCGGTCAATGCCGCCAGATGCGTGATCCGTTCGCCGAGCGTCTGACCCTCAAACCCTGTCTTCCATTTGACCGGGAAGGTGATGATCGCATCAGCCCCTGCCGCCTTGCAGGCGATCACATTGTCAAACACGGCTTCGGACAGTTCTCCCACACAGGAGACCAGGATCTGACCGTCCTTGAGACCGGCACGGGTACAGCGGATGACCTCAAGGCGCTCTTCTGGAGTTAGTGTCAGCCGTTCCCGCACCGTTGTATTGACGGCAATCCCGATGACGCCATCGATACGTGTCAGCCTGCGGGCCTGGTCGGTGATGGCAAGGCACAGGACATCGCCTGCATCATCGAAGGGTGTCAATGTGGACGCAATGATCCCGCCGGCAAGGGCTTCGAACGTTATACCTTGTTTTGCAAAGCACATGTCACTTGTCCTCTGATATCAATTCCATAAAAGACTTTTGATCTGTGAATTCAGCCTAAGTTTCCCCGGACCTTTAAATTGAACTGCCGACATGCCCAATCTCTGCGCAGCGGCGCAATTTTCCTCGTTGTCATCGATAAATAATACGTCTGAAGCCTCGAGACCAGAGCGATGCAGAAGCACCTGATAAATTTCTGGATTAGGCTTCACGATACCTTCATCAGCGGAAACAATGATATCCCGCATGAGATCTAGTTCTGGAACAGTTTGTCTAATGTGATCGACGGCGCCAAACGGCGCATTGGTCAAGCCAAAGAGCGCAAACCCTTGCCCATGAAGACTGCGAACGAGTTCCCGCATGCCAGGTATCGCTCGACTGACCGTCCTGTGAAGGTTCTGATGATAGGCCTCGAAGATATGCCGGTGGTTAGGATGTTCATTGGTAGCGATGATTAATCCTTCCTGCCATGAGCGTCCTCGGTCTTGCTCCAGATTCCAATCGTAGAAACCGATCTGAGCTAAGCAGGTTTCCATCTCATCGTGGTCAGCGAAGTGGGCCTGTAACGCAAGGAATGGTTCCCAATGAACGAGTACGTTTCCAAAATCGAACGCGATGGCCCGAGGATCAGTATTTAGCTTAGACAATACGTTTGCTCCTTCGAGAAGAGGACTGCGGCAGGGACTAATAAGTGCTGCGATTGTCAGTAACAGGCGGTTACAATGTCGCGGTTGCTTAACGCGTTGTTCACTTACGGCTACGCCGCGGCTTCAATGCCATGTCTGGGGATAGAATATGTTCCAAGAAGTCCAGCATCGTTGCCTAACTCGCTCGCACGAATGTTTGCTTGGTCGGCGAACATTTTCCACGCATACCGACTGACTTTTTTTTGAATTGGATCGATCAAGAAAGCGCCTGCCTTTGAAAGACCGCCGCCGATTATGCACTCGGTCACACAGCTTGCGTTAATGAGCCCACCAATGGTCTGCGCCAACTGATCCGTAGCATCTTCAAAAATTTCGATGGCAATCTTGTCGTCACGGAGTGCCATCTCTCGGAGAGTGTTCACATCAAGGGGATCATCATCCCAACCGGCCTTGCGCTTATATGTTTCGACCAGAGCACGACCCCCGGCGAGATCTTCGATTGATCCTCTCAAACCACGGCTGGAATGGCCTTGTCCCGGCCGCACGCAAATAGCACCGAACTCTGGTGGTTCACCGTTTGGGCCCTCCAACACCCGGCGCTCGTGCACAATTGCGCCGCCAATACCTGTTCCGATACACATGTAGATAAAGGAAGGCTTTGTACGGCCTACTCCAAACTGAAGCTCGCCTTGTGCGGCACAGGTTCCATCATTTCCAATACCAGCAGGTACGCCAAGGACGGCGGATAGCGCCCTGGATATCGATCCTGTTTTAAGGCTGGGAACCGCGCCGGACCCATCTACGAGGACGCCTGTCTTCGGGTCTGGATATCCCGGAGCGCAGATTCCAACGCTTTGGGGTTTTACATCTGCTGTGTCTGCGATCTCGCGAAGATGTAGGCCAATATTTTTGGCAAGTGTTGGAAGCGGCATGTCCTTTGCGGTCTTCAGAGATGATCGTGCTAGGATTGAGCCAGTATTGGAGACGATGCCGAGCTTTATTGAAGTG
Source organism: Paracoccaceae bacterium (assembly GCA_050633465.1). GTDB lineage: Bacteria > Pseudomonadota > Alphaproteobacteria > Rhodobacterales > Rhodobacteraceae > UBA3069. Next base: position 69,002 of record JBOEGO010000009.1, read on the forward strand.
CCACCGATATCAACGGCGAATGCAAGATTTTCCATTAGGCCGCTGTCCCAACCTTGATTTTCAAGAATTTACCCATGGTCGGATATCGCATTTTCTCTGGATCGATACCCTTCACAAGGGCTGTGTGCATCGCAAGGAACTGAAACGGAAGAGCAGCAATGATCGGAGCAAGAAGTGGGTTGGTGTCCCGTGATGTCCACCTCAAACCCGCCACTTCTGCTGGCTTACCTGATGCACGAAAATCAAGGATTTCTGACCCAATTGAAAAGTATTTGATGGCGGCCTTCATGCGGCAGGCAAAGTCGTATTCCGCATCGGTTGCTGTGATGAAGCAGACGAGAGATTTTTCTGTGAGGCCGTGAAAGCGCCCATGAGACATTTCTTCGGTTTCCAGCCCGAAGCTGGGCAAACCACTCATCTCAGCGATCTTAAGTGATCCTTCGCTTGCCGTCCCAACATGTTCCTTTTGGCCAAGAACCACGAGCACATCGCTTTCAGCTGCACGTTGCGCAAAGTCGACCGCCCACCGCTCCGATTGAAGGGCGAAGGTTTCCATATCGGAGAGTGCATTCTTAGTGTCCGCAGGTATATCTTGGCGTGTCAACGCATGTCCGAAAATTTGAAGGGCGAGAGCTGTTGCCGAGTAACCCTTTGTCTTGGGACCAATCTGTTCATCTGCGACCGGCATGGCGGCCACGGCTGCCCCTGTTTGTGCAAGTGGACTATCGGGATTCCCAGTTAGGACGATAACCGAGCCTTCCCTGCGTAGAAGTGCTTCAGTCGTATGAAGCGTGTCAATGCTTTCGCCTGACTGCGACACAACGATTGAGAGCACCTTTCCAGATGGCATGGTATCGAGGCTTTCGAGGCATTCTTGAGGGCTGACGAGCACCACAGGTACGCCGGTTTTCCGAAATAGAGGAAGTGCCGTCATCAAGGCGTTCATTGAGCTGCCAGTGCCGACCAGAAGAACCGCTTCAGGGGGAGAGGCTGGTAGAAGTCCCGCATAGGCGGCAGGCAGCTCGTCAATCATGCGGCCGGCCAATTTTGGCTGCTCCTGGATGTAGTCTTTTACGAGCATATTGGTCCTGCCTGTGATATTGAAAATATGTGTCTTGGCGAATAACACAAATCGTTAGCATTATTCAAGGCATCATTGTAGACTTGGGGATGTCTAAGAGTGCATTTGCAGGCTATATCTTGTAGGGCGCGCGGTACGGTCGTAACCGTAATCGCTTGTAATGGGAGGAAGAACCAAAATGCTAACGGGGGCTAATTCGGATTTCGCCAAAAGCCTGAATCGACGGGTAGCGTTGGAATCAATCCTCCGAAACGGGCCTATCTCCAGAACTGACATCGCTGAACAAACAAGACTGACGCCGCAAACTGTCTCCAACATTGTCGCTGAGCTGATGCCCTTCGGGATCATTATCGAACGGAACATACACACCGGTAAAAAGGGTAAGCCAGCTCGCGAGTTTCTAGTGGACTATGATGGCTTTGCTTCCATCGGCCTCCACATCGATCAGCATCGAATTATCGGCTCCCTTGCCAACGGGAAAGGCGATGTACTGGCGGAGGTTCGCCACGAGCTGTCTGAACAACGCCCCGATGATGTCAAAGACCTCGCAAATACGCTGATATCGCAGCTGTGCGCGGACCAGTCTTCGATCCGCCAGAAGTTAATTGGAGTCGGCGTGGCAATGCCGGGTTTGTTCCGAGAAAAGAGGTTCTTTTCGGGGTCCGCACTCACAATGCAAGAATGGGATGATTACCCGGTTGCAGACGACTTTTCTGCTGCTTTCGGCTTGCCTGTCTTTGTCGAAAACGACGGCACGGCCGCAGCAATAGGCGAGAACCTTTTCGGAGACGCCCGTAACCTATCATCGTTCCTGTATTTTTACTTTGGTCTCGGTCTTGGCGGCTGCGTCTTTGTAGAGGGAAAACCGGTCAGCGGCGCTAACAGCCGAACCGGAGAATTCGGACATATACTTGTTGAGCCAGGTGGACGGAGTTGTCCATGCGGCGCGGCTGGATGTCTCGAGCGTTATGTCTCACGTCTCGCAGCCTTTCAGGCGATCACAGGATCGAGCGAAGAATTTACCTCTGTCCCCATGGGCGAACTAGCAGCTGCTTATGAGAGAAAAGATCCGCTGATCCGTGATTGGCTCGAAACTGCAGCGACCTATCTCGCGACAGCAGTGAGGAGCGTGACTCATACAATGGATCCGCAGAAGGTATTCTTTGGGGGCCAACTTCCTCATGACCTTCTAGCTGAAGTGGTCGTAAAAACTGAAGCGGAATTGGACCGCGTAAAGCCGACACGCGGCCACATTCCAATGCCGGATTTACAGATGGCTTCGGGAGATGTCGCACGCGGGGCTGCCGCGTTACCGCTGTCCGTCTTGATCAATCCACCACAGAACCATCAACACACCGGGATTGGCTATGTTCGGCCAAAGGAAGAGAACAGTCTCTACAATCTCCTGACGGGAGCATAAACGTCAGAGCTTCATTCAGGCTCGAACCCTTAGTCCATCTGCGTCGAAGACAAACATTGAAGTTGTATCCGCCACAGCAAACCCTGTCAGTCCGTCGCCGTGCCGTCCGTCCTTTTTCTGCAGCGAAAGGCGGGTACCCGTATCGGTATCAACATATACATAGGTGAGATCGCCAAGTTCCTCGACAAAAGCCACAGTCACGGGAACAGCCAGATCGCCCGTCCGCTCCGCGCTGAAATGGAGGTGATCGGGGCGAATACCGATGCTTACCTTAGCACCTACCGCCAGTGTTCCTGCACTGAGAGGCAACACAATTTCAGGAGCATTTTTCTCGTTGTGAAACCGCAGGGTCGTCGTTTTGTTGGAAACGTCAATCACTTCAGCGGGCAGGAAGTTCATGCGAGGAGTGCCGACAAAACCTGCCACAAACATGTTGGACGGATCATCATAGAGTTCGAGCGGTTTGCCAACTTGCTGGATGTTGCCGCCTTCGAGGACCACCATCTTGTCGGCCAGCGTCATGGCTTCGACTTGATCGTGCGTCACATAAATCATCGTTGTGCCTAGCTTCTTGTGGAGTTGAATCAATTCTGCCCTCATTTCAATTCGTAGCTCGGCATCGAGATTCGACAGCGGCTCATCAAAAAGGAATACTTTCGGATTGCGTACGATGGCACGTCCAATTGCAACGCGCTGTTTTTGGCCGCCGGACAATTGGCTGGGTTTGCGATCCAGTAATTTCTCAAGCTGCAGGATTGCGGCAGCGCGTTGAACCTTTTCTTTGATTTCCGTCTTTGGTGCCTTTGCAAGTTTCAAACTGAAGCCCATGTTCTCCGCGACCGTCATATGTGGGAACAACGCGTAAGACTGAAACACCATTGCAATACCGCGCTTGGCGGCGTCGATGTCGTTGACGACTTGGCCATCGATAATCATCTCCCCACCCGTAATGCTCTCTAGACCTGAGATCATACGCAGTAAGGTCGATTTTCCGCAGCCGGATGGTCCGACAAGCACGACGAACTCACCCGACTCAATGTCGAGATTGATGTTACGCAGAACATCGACATTTCCGTAGCTCTTGAAGGCATCGTTGATTTGAAGGTCAGACATTGGTTAGCTTTCTTAGTATTTCATGCAGGTCTTCTCCTCAGGTCAGCCTTTGGAGCCGGACATCTGAACACCTTCAATGATTTTGCGCTGGAAGATGATGAAGAATATGATTGGTGGGATTGCAGCCAGAAAGTTGGCCGTCATGACGACATCGACCGTTGTGTGTGAGAACGGCGAGTTGAATTGATTGATGACCTGACTGACGGTGTAAACATTCTGCTTGCTGGACACGACCAATGGCCAGATGAAGTTGCCCCAGGTTTTCATGAAGGTCAGGATTGCGAGGGTTATCATCGCGTTCTTGGAAAGTGGCAGCGCGATGTACCAATAGAGCTGGTAGTGGTTTGCCCCTTCCAGACGCCCCGCTTCGAGCGTTTCTTTGGGAATACTCTGCATAAACTGAGTGAGCATAAAGAGACCAAAGGCAGAGGCCAGACCGGGCACCACAAGACCCTGCATGGTGTTAAGCCAGCCCAATTGCGCAACGAGCAAGTAGGTGGGGATCAGTGTCACGGCGAGGGGCACCATCAAGGACAGCATGACAATGCTAAACAGAATCTTCTTGCCGGGAAATTCAAAGAGGGCGAACTCAAAAGCGGCCATAGAGCTGATCAGCAGGACGCCTACGATCGTCAGGATCGTATACATGATCGAGACATAATAGGCCTGTAGATAGCCGGTCTCTTCAAAGACTTCCCAGATCTTGGTAAATCCATCAGCAAAGGATGTTGGATAAAGGCGTGGGTTCACCGCGACGGGAACGCCCGCTTCCGCAAAGACGACACTGAACATCCACCACAAAGGAAAGAGCGCAACGACGGCAACGCAAAGGGCTGCAATCCATTTCAGAACAGTCCAAAGAGACGGTGCCTTTATCCGACTTGCGGTAGAACCAACGAAAATTTGGCTTGCGGTAGTGTCCGTCATTTGAGCCTCCCACGGATGAAGAAGAGTGCGGCAGTCACCGACATAATGATCACCGTCAGAATGAAGCCATAGGCTGCAGCTTCACCGAATTTGAGTGCGCCAAAACCACGTCCAATCATGTCCATGACCGGGAAGAGAAGGGCTTGGCGACGACCGCCGTAGCTGTCGAAGGCTGATGTTGTCAGGAGCCACGGGACGTCAAATACTTGCAGAGCAGAGATGAAGCCGTAGGTGATGACGAAGAACAGGACCGGTGCGATCATCGGGATCGTCACGTAGCGGATTTCCTGAAACTTGTTTGCTCCATCAAGACGTGCAGCCTCATAGAGATGCTGAGGCACGTTTTTCAGCCCCGCGAGAATGATGACCATGTTGAAACCGGCCGACACCCAAACGTCGACTGCAATCATGGCGTAGAGCATTGTGCCGGTATCATTGAGGAAATTGACAGAACCAATGCCGAACCAGCCCAGGATCGTGTTCAAGATTCCAAAGTTGGGCGCATAGATCCAACGCCATAGTGTGGCGGCTAGGAAAAGCGGCATCATGACAGGGACGAAATAAGCAGAGCGGAAAATTTTGGCCCAGATTCCATCGAAACTGTCGACCAACACCGCCAACAAGAATGCCACAGTGATCCCGAGCGGCACTGTAATCGCCACGTAGGTCAGAATGTTTGTGATGCCTTTTTCAAACTTACGCGACCCGATAATATCGCTGTAGTTTTCAACGCCGACATAGGTCGGTGTGTTGATCGCGTTCCATTCGAAAAAGCTGTAGTAAAAGCCACTTGCGATTGGGTAGAGAAAGAATACCACGAAAATCGCGAAGAAGGGCATGAGCATCACGTAATGCGGTGCGATTGTACGGGCGGAGCGGTTCATCATAATTCCCTAGAGAAAAGAAAGGTGGCGACCGGTGGCCGCCACCTTCTGGGAGGAGTCTATTCTAGCTGTCTGCGAGAAGCTTGTTGAGGGCTTCGACAGTCGCCTTCGCGGCCTCTTCAGGTGTCATATCACCTTCAACGACCTCTTGGGCAAAATCGACCATCGTTTGATAGTAGTCAGCCGGATAGATACCTGAGAAGAATGGCGGACGGTTGTAGAGGGACCCAGGGATCGCTTCACCTGTGATCTTGATCAATGGATCATCAGCCACGGACGGATCATTCAAAGCCGCTTCGTTGGAGTTGTAGCGGCCAAGCTCACGTGCCCAACGGACCATTTGCTTCTTCTCCACCACGTGCATGGCGAACTTGAACGCAGTCTCCGCATTGTCGTTTGGTGCGATTCCAATCATCTCATAACCTTGAACACCGCCCGGTGATCCGGCCACGGGGCCTGGAACGAGGACATAGTCGTACTTGAAGTCTGCGTTGGCTTCGGCAGCTTTCGCATAACCTGGAGCAGCCCATGGACCGTTCAGTGAGAACGCTAGTTCACCGCTGGTAAAGAGGTCATTTGTCGCCTGATCCCAAAGCGACGTTCCGCTCGAATACGGTTCCATCTTAGCGATCACTTCGAGAGCTTTTGCATAAGGGACAGGGTCGATTAACGTCTTCTTCGCATCCCAATCGATTCCCCATTTGCTCTCATCGACTAGGCCGGCATAAATGTCGAGAATCGAAAACCAGATAAGAGACATGTCCGGTACGGCGGTTTTCCCAGCACCTTTGATTTTCTCCATCTGAGCCAGCCATTGGTCCCAGGTTTCAATCGGAGCATTTGGATCTATGCCAGCGGCTTCCAGCACACCAAGATTGCGGTACATGAATGACCCATAGCCGGTGTATGGAATGCACAACATTTTTTCTGGTGCCGGAGTGCAAAGGTCGATCAGATCTTTGTTGAACTGCGCTTTCACATCTTCAGGTAAAGCTTTCCAATAAGGATAGATGTTCGCCAAAGCACCGGCTTGATCCAATTGAGCGCCGACGGCAGTTGTATTCATGAAGATGTCTGGGATGTCACCGCTGGCCGCACCTGCAATGGTTCCTGCGGTCAGATCACCGCCGCCACGTCCGGTCATATTGATCGTCACGCCAGGGTTGGCGTCCTGAAACTCTTTGATGAACGTTTCTTGTAAGTCGCCTGCGGCTCCGGTCGCGAAGTCGGCATACACCCAGTAGTCGAGTTCTACGTCTTGCGCGGATACGCTCGACGCCGCAGTCATCAGCATAGCGGCTGATACGCAAAGTGTGGTTGTCTTGAGACCCATCGGTCTTCCTCCGTGTTATGTTGCTGCGTCTGTGCGCAATATCGCCGCATGCGACGGTCCTCCCTCGCCAACGGCCTTCATTTCACGGCGTCATCCGGCATGGGAGACCAGCAGAAATCTGCCGCTGCACTTCTATTTACGCAAATCGTTTGTATTAATCAATAGCGATCGACACAATCTTGTCGCAATGGGACAATCAGACATCATCACGTGACATCGGGCTGAGGTTTATCTGTGCTTTCACTGTTAGAATATTGAACCAAACCTGGCGGGTTGCACCCATACTGTTGGGGGGCTTTCAAGCTGCGCGAAATGGGCCCGAACAAGTCTTTGACAATCACTGTTTGGTCCACTCGAACCCGTCGTTCGCCAACAGGTGAGCATGTGTTCAAACTAGACTTCCCTCAAACCCAGCTGATCGGCTTGAGAGCGATGTCATCGAGTGTGCTCTGAAGTCTGGCGGTGAGATGCGGGCAGAGCGGTGTGTCCAGTCCGCGTGCATCTGGAGAGGCGAGCAGACCACGCAGATGGGCCGCCTGTCGGCAGAGCATCTCGCGGGTGTTGATGTCATGACCATTCATGATTGCGATCAAGGGTGAGAGCTGATTGTGGATGGCTTGGGCCTCATGGAAGCGACCATCGCGGGAGGCAATGTAGAGCGCTGCGACTTCATGCGGTGCGATGTAGGCCAGTAATGACAAGACACCATCACCACCGGTATTGAGATTGTGGAAGAGGGCACCTTCCGAGGACGGCAGCAAGGCCATTGGCTTGTCGGTTGCTTTGAGCGTGTAGTAATCCTGATCGTAGCGCAGCACATTGTCGTCATGGCCCATGTCGAAGCCGAGGATCTGACGACCTGCGGTGGCCAAGAGGGCGAGGTCTTCGGGTGCTTCGGCCCATCTGTTCTCCCCGTTACCGAGGGCCAAGATAACGGGCAGGGCAAGGCGGTCGGTCAGGGCCGCAAGGTGCGTGATTCGCTCACCGATTGTCTTTCCGTCGAACCCAGTCGTCCATCTGGATGGGAACGTAATGATGGCATTAGCGCCAGCCGCCTTGCAGGCGATCACATCATCAAACACGGCCTCAGATAGCTCCCCAACACAGGAGACGAGGATCTGACCGTTCTCCAAACCGGCACGGGTGCAGCGGATGACGTCGAGCCTCTCTTCGGGCGTCAATGACAGGCGCTCCCGCACGGTCGTGTTGACGGCAATGCCGATGACGCCATCGATACGCGTTAACCTGCTGGCCTGGTCGGTGATGGCGCGGCACAGAACACGATCCTGCTCATCAAAGGGTGTCAGCGTGGATGCAATGATCCCGCCAGCGAGGGCTTGAAAGGTGATCGGCTGTTGTTCAAAGCACATATCACTTGTCCCCCTGCGCCATACGATCCAGCAGTGCTGAAGAGGGTTTGAAGGTGATCCGCTGACACTCGCAGATCAGTGCTGGCTCACCCGTTCTGGGGTTTCGGCCCATACGCTCAGGCGACACATGGGTTCGAAAGCTGCCAAAGCCCGAGAGTTTGACGTCTTCACCGCGCGCTAAAGCGTCTGACATCTGCTGCAGTATCGCATCCAATATCTCTTTGGAGTCCCGCATGTCGATTGAACACTCGATGGAAACGCGTTCGGCGATCTGTCGGCGTGTCTTGGACATGGGGGCACCTGTTCAGCTTGTCATTCTTCTATCTGGTAGCCCGGCGGTTCGCAGCACTGCGCCCACGCCGGGCCCTTTCAGCCTTGGGAGGTAGGCTGTGACGCTTGTGATCGAAACGCGAGCATCAACCCCAGTGTCTGAACAAAAAAGGCCACCAGACGATTGCTCGACTGATGGCCAGGTTCAGGGAGATTGGTTGAAGAAATCACGCGTAATTCCTAATTTTTGGAAAGCCCTGCTTGGTCCGGCTTGATTTTAGATTCGTACCCTAAACCACCGCGATAACCGCAAACGAAAGTCGCATTCTCAGCACCCTTCTGAAGCGCTTCAGACAGGGTTGCACCATTCAAGTGGGCGACCAGAAATCCCGCAATGAGGCCATCTCCTGCACCGAGCGTATCGACGATGTGCCCAGAAACGATGCCCTGTTTGTAGAATTTGTTTCGGTCGTAAGCCATAGACCCCTGATCACCACGGGTAACCACCACAGTGCTTGGTCCGCGGGTTGCGACTTCACGGCAAAGCTGCTCACAGGCCTCTTCGCTCGCGCCGGGGTTAGATAGAAATGCGATGTCGACATGTTGGGCGGTTTTATCGAGATAATCCGAACTGAACTCATCTGCATAGTCGAACGACAGAATTGGCGCGGCACGTGAGATGTCAGCGAGATCATTGTCCAGCTTGCCATAGAGGCAACCATGCGTCAGATCGTGGGCTGCGATATAATCAAAATCGCGCGCCGTAAGATTATACATCCCTTCCATCGTCGGATTGCTGCCATCAAACATGCGATCGTTACCGTTGTGTTTGATACGCGTCCACGCATTTGGATAGTCGATCCGCCGCATTTGCGAAGTATCAATCTTTTCGGACTTCAACATGTCACGGATGATGTCGCCGAGATCGTCGTTTCCAATGCAGCCCAGGTAAGATGCTTGTGCGCCTAATCGTCTGCTCATCACCGCAACGTTGATCCCGTTCCCGCCGGGATACTGGACGCCGTGATCGACATACATATCGATCGTATTGTCACCAATGCCTAAAATGCGCGCCATCACTCAGTATTCCGTCTTCCACATGTAGCGGCGTGTGGTCAGTGGCTGATTGTGCCATACTGCCAGTCGTTCTGCGAGGCGATCCAATCCACACTGCATCACAAACGGGGCAACATATTTCCGTATATCCGGATCAATGCCTTTCATCTCGAAATCCTTCGAGTCGTAAACCATCACACGCTCAGTATACTTGTTGCAGAAGCGAACGACGCGCTCCATGAGCGGTCGGCTTGGATCCTCACCAAGATAAAGCATCAAGGGAAGGTTCTCATCGACAACTTCGAATGGACCATGGAAGAATTCGGCGGCTTCGATGGCATTGGAGTGCATCCATTGCATTTCCTGAAGCATGCAAACGCCGAAAACATAAGCCGTGTTAAACACCGGGCCGGAACCGACATGATAAAGGACACGGTCATCTTTGTAGAGCCGAGCCTCTTCCTTGGCACGCGGATCGACATCGACCTGTGCTTGGCCACAGGCTTCGGGCATTGCCTTGAGCGACGTCAGCATCTTGTCAAGCAACGGCCAATTGTCTTTTTCTGTCACAAGGCCGCTCACAAATGCCTGCATCAGGATATACATGCTGATATGCGCCTGCGGCGTCTCGCCGGTAAAGAACGGGTGTTTGACCGCTTTGGCCAATGGCTTGGTTTCGTCCTGTGTGAAGCCAACGGTGATGCCTGGCTTATCTTTCAAGAACTCCGCAGCCGCAACGGTCTCGGCTGTGGTGCCGGATTTTGATCCCAAAATGATAAGTGTTCGGTCGTCGAGACGCGCAGGAACTTGCGTCATAAATTCGGCCGGGAAGAACCGGTCGACTTCTAGAGATTTGCTTTCGTGCTTGAGCCAGTACTCAAGCGTCAGCATTGTCCTGTTAGGAGCGCCGCAGCCAATGAAGTAGATGCGATCTACCTTGTCAGCGAGTGACTTTCCAAACTCCGCGACTTGATCGACCTGGTCAGCTGAGTGCCGCAAATAAGAGGCGATTTGACCTGCGTTAACATCTACTGCCATGACATCCTTCATAAACTGGTATAGTATACCAGACAATAGTCCCGGAGCGTTGCGGGAGTCAACCGGCTGCGCAGAATTCGGCGTGAAAAAGTTGGGAGTGCCGGAATTACAGGGACTTCGCGACAGAATTTTTACGGGCATTGACCATTGGTCTATGAAAATGGAATGTATCTGGGAGGGCAAAAGGTGAAGATAATCGTAGTCCCGACAAGTGATTAGGGATAGACCAATGAGCGCATCTGTTTTGGAGGGGACGAATTGACGAAACTGGCACGTGAAGCAGACGGGTCTCTGGTCTACGAACAGGCACAGAGCGCAATCCTCAAGATGATAGAGGACCGCAGTTACAACGCAGGGGACAAGATCCCGTCAGAAAGAGATCTGTCTGAGCGTTTTGAGATCAATCGTCTGACTTTGCGCAAGGCGATAGCTAATCTGGTCAAAGAAGGCCGGTTGGAAAAAAGAGGCACCAGTGGAACCTACGTTCCGGCCCCAACAGTCCTCAGACCGATATCTGCACATTCAAGCACCCATTCAATTTCGCAGATTGTCCGTGATTGCGGTGGACAGCCAGGCAACAAGCTTTTGTTCTTTGAAGAGGCAGAGGCAAGCGCTCGACTGGCCGAGAAACTGATGATCAAAAGCGGTGACCCCGTGATCATGATCAAACGGGTTCGCAGCGTGAACGGGCTTACCTTTTGCATCGAGACCACCTGGTTACCCGGCGAGCGCGTGCCGGGGTTGGCGGCGGGTGACTTGTTGGGCGACGAGTCCCTCTACAGCATTCTCAACAGTCGCTATGGGATCAAGACCGGCACCGGCACGGCAACCGTAAGCGCCGCCAATATCTCGAAAAAGGATTCCGAACTCTTGGGACTGTATGGCGGTGAATTTGCACTGATCATACATTCGGTGATCAAGGATACCGACGGAAAACCTATCGAGTTTCTGGCGTCCCTGAACCATCCCAATCGTGTTCAACTTACTGCAGAGTAAGGGCATGCTAATACGAATAGACCGCCCATTCGCAGTGTTGGTGACGGGTTGTAATCAATTCTGTTTTTGGTTTCTCAGTCGGTACTCTCTGAACCAGACATAAAGCCCCGCACTCACGATGGTACAAATTCCAAACACAGTTTGTGTGTCCGGCCATTCAGAGAAGTAGCCGATACCAATGAGCGTCACGCCAATGATCTCGAAATACCAGAAGGGCGCCAAAATCCCTACCGGCGCGCGTTGTATCGCTGCGATCGTGAGCATCTGGACACCTGTCGCGAGTGCGCCAATCGCCAGCAGCCCAAGCGCCTGATTGGAGGATGGCATGACGAACTGAAGCGCTTCGATTGGCCCCGAACTCCCGAGTAGTAAGCCGCACCCAATCACAACGGCACCTGCGATACAGATCCAAAACTGCATCGGGCGAGGCTCCTCTTTCCCATTTTGAGCGCGCGTGATCACGACACAAATTGCTGTGCAAACAGCCGCTGCAAGCGGCAACAGAGCTGGTGCGCCGACTGTAACAAAACTGGGCCTGATCACGATCAGCGCGCCGATGAACCCAATGATGAGTGCAACCGAACGGCGTAGACTAATGCTCTCTTTCAAGAAGGCAGCACCAAGAATTGTGAGAATGAGGGGCTCTGCAAAAGAGATTGCAATGGCGTCCACAAGCGGCATGAACAGCAATGAGCTGAAGAGGGCTAAAGCTGACACGCCTAAGAGTGCCCCTCGAATAAAGTAGGACAAACGAGGCCTTATGTCTCCCTTTGGACGCCAGACGACAAACAATAGTGAAAGCAGGACAGCCTGCACAAAAAACCGAGCAAAGGTGACAATGCCTGCCGGCAAGCCATCAACCAACTCCTTAGCCATTGCGACCATGACTGCAGCAGACAAGGCTGCAGCTACAACAAAGGCGACACCGGTTGTGTGCGAGGCTTCAGCCGCTTGGTCCACCGGTTGTGTCATGCCATCAACTCCGTATTGCCGCCAGCGGCGGTTGTGTCCACGCAAATTTGTCTTTCGAGGATAAGCCAACGCTCAAACTGCTTCATTGTGAGCAGGGGGACGATAGGACCTGGTCGCTCTGCGAGCGCCTGACGTACTGCTTGGGCGTCACCGGACCAGTCGACCACAGCAGCAAGATTGGACACTTTGCGCAGCGTGTCCGGATCAATTGTCCCGTCAAGCCCGTCCTCAACGCCGGTTGCAACCGCGAGAGCTTTACAGCCTAGTTTCTTCGCGATTGCAGATTGCTTTTCAGCCTGTTCTTTTGTCGGTCCCAGGCACAAAACGCGGCCTCGGGCATAGGTATTGAGACGATTAGACTCACCTGTCGGACCAGGTAAGCTAGATTGAGTCAAAGGCGATGTAGACGTCTGTTGCTCGAGCCGATCAAATGCGCGCTCAATATCGGTTGTGGAAAGCGACTTCGAACCCTGGTCGGCCTGGTAACAAACGTTTTCCGGTTTGAAAAAGCGATAAAGATAATGTGGCCCGCCTGCTTTCGGCCCAGTCCCACTCAATCCTTCACCACCAAACGGCTGTGAGCCTACGACTGCCCCGATCTGGTTACGATTGACATAGATGTTGCCCGCTTTGACACGGCTGACGATATGCTGAACCCGATCATCGATCCGGCTATGGATGCCAAAGGTCAGGCCATAGCCTGTCGCATTGACAGCGTCGACAACCGAGTCCAGTTTTTCCGCTTTGAACGTTGCGATATGAAGGACAGGACCAAAGATTTCCTCTTTCAGATGATCGATGCCAGACACGGCTATCGCGGTTGGACCAATAAACGTTCCTTGGTCGGGTGTTTGGATTTGCTTAAGCAACCTGCCTTCTGTCTCAGCCTTTTGGACATGGGCCATGATGCGCATCTTTGCTGTTTCATCAATGACCGGTCCGACATCAGTCGAAAAACCATTTGGATCTCCGACCTCGAGTTCGTCCATCGCGCCAAACAGCATAGTCTTAAAGTTTTCTGCGATGTCTTCCTGTAGGTAGAGCACTCTTAGTGCTGAGCAGCGTTGCCCTGCTGACTGAAAAGCGGATGCGATAATGTCCCCAACAGCTTGTTCCGGCAGTGCGGTACTATCAACGACCATGGCATTGAGGCCGCCAGTCTCCGCGATCAGAGCAGCTGAAGGACTCAAGTGCTGGGCCATAGATTGATCAATGCGTTTCGCGGTCGCCGTGGAACCGGTGAAACAAATTCCGTCGATCTTGGCGTGAGACGTGATGGTGCTTCCCACCACCTCACCAGTTCCAGGCACCAAGGTCAGGACGTTGTCTGGGACGCCTGCCTCCTTGAGTAATCCGACCGCGAATTCGGCGATGAGCGACGTGCTTTCAGCTGGCTTGGCGACCACACCGTTTCCGACGGCAAGGGCCGCTGATATCTGTCCGGTGAAGATCGCGAGGGGAAAGTTCCACGGTGAGATACAGGCAAAAATGCCAGCAGGCTGACCATCGATTTTCTTCGCTTCGGACGCATAGTACCGCAGAAAATCAACAGCTTCACGAAGCTCACCAACGCAGTCATTGATCGTTTTTCCGGCTTCACGGATCAGCAAAGAAAATAGGGAAAACGCGTTTTCCTCGTAAAGATCGGCTGCCTTGTTCAAGATATCCGCACGTTTCTTAGCGTCGACCTCTGCCCAGGCTTTCGTCTGATCGATAGCTGCCGTTGTTTCTTTGCTCGTTAGAAACCCAATGCTACCGATTACTTTTCCATCTTGGGGAGAGATCACGGGAACGACACTTCCTGTTCCTGACCCAAGGTTCCAATCCTTCGCTGAAAGCTCATCGAGTTCCGTTCGAAGCGTTTCAATCACAAACGGGTCCTCAAGATCATAGCCTTTTGAATTACGTCGAGACGGCGCAAAAAGCGCTTCAGGTAACGCAATAACATTTGATCCTGAATGCGCCGTGATGCTTTCCAGTTGCTCGAAAGGATCTGCCGCCACTCGCGCTACCGGCACGCTCTCGTCGACAATTTGATTGACGAAGGAGCTGTTGGCACCATTCTCCAGCAGTCGTCTCACCAAGTACGCAAGTAGATCGCGGTGTGCACCGACCGGTGCGTAAATTCGGCAGCGCGTCTTTTCTTGACTATGCACTGCATCATGCAAGGCCTCGCCCATACCGTGCAATCTCTGGAACTCGTAGGCGTTAGGGTCGTCCGCCAACTCCAGGATTGCAGCTACGGTATGCGCATTGTGTGTAGCGAACTGAGGATAGATGCGATCGGTCATACCCAAGAGCATTTTGGCACAGCAAATGTAGCTGATATCGGTGGCCGGCTTGCTCTGAAACACGGGATAGTCTGGCAGCCCCTCCACCTGAGCGTGCTTAATCTCTGTGTCCCAATAGGCACCCTTGACCAAACGCACCATGATCTTTCGGTCCAGTCGCTTTGCCAGCCCGTAAAGCCAATTTAGAACGAATGGTGCGCGCTTTGAGTAGGCTTGCACGACAACGCCAAACCCGTCCCAATCTTCGAGTTGAGGATCTGAAAGAACCCGCTCGATGACATCCAAAGACAAATCAAGGCGACCGGCTTCTTCGGCATCAATGTTCAGACCGATGCCGGCCGTTTTCGCCAGGGCGGCAAGATCACGGGCACGCGGAACAAGCTCGTCAATCACACGAGCATGTTTCAGTAGTTCATATCGCGGATGAAGGGCTGAGAGCTTGATCGAAATCCCAGGGTTCGCGCGGATATCGTGTGAGTGACTTGCTTGCTCTAGTTCCCGGATCGCGTCTGCGTATGAATCGTAATATCGCTGAGCGTCGGCGGCCGTGCGTGCGGCTTCGCCAAGCATGTCATATGAATAGGTGAAGCCGTCGTTTTCCTTCTTGGCCGCACGTTTCATGGCAGATTGAATTGTCTCGCCTAAAACGAACTGACCGCCCAATTCCTTCATGACACGCAAAACAGCTTGACGGATGACGGGTTCGCCCAGCCGCTTCACTACTCCATGCAAAGTTTGAGCAACTGGCCGTGAAGCTGTCTCATTCAAGACTTTCCCGGTCACAAACAAAGCCCAAGTGGACGCATTGACCAAGGACGACGATGACTTGCCGAGATGCTCGCCCCAATCACTCGGCGCGATTTTGTCTTCGATCAGCGCATCTATCGTGCCGCTATCGGGTACGCGCAACAATGCCTCCGCGAGGCACATCAGCGCGACGCCTTCCTCTGTCGAGAGACCGTATTCCGCCAAAAACAGCTCCATCATGCCAGGACGGCTTTCAGAGCGAATGTGTTTGACTAGTTCGACCGCGCGGGCTGTAACAGCTCTTCGCGTAAACCCTGAGAGACTGCATGTATTTGTCAGTTGAGTGAGAGCTTCCGCATCTGAAGCATGTAAGGCATGGCGGATCGCGCTCCGCTCTTCATCTAAGTTGTTTTGCATCGTTCAGTCCGCAGCAGTATCGGCACGACGCACCATTCCGAAAAGATCGCGAGGATCGTCAGGATCGGCCAGCATATCCAGTTCCACAAAATGGCCTGTTCGCTCGAGCTGATCGCGGACATAGCGAAGTGCTGAAAAGTCCTCGGTCGCGAAGCCCACACTGTCGAAGAGCGTGATCTGTTCGGGAGACGTGCGGCCTTTCGCCTTGCCTGACATCACTTCCCAAATTTCAGTTACAGCGTGGTCATCGCCCAACTGTTGGATTTCGCCTTCGATCCGCGTTTGCGGCGGATACTCGACAAAGATATCGGAGCGCAGAAGGATGTCCTTGTGAAGTTCGGTCTTGCCTGGGCAATCGCCGCCAATCGCATTGATATGGACCCCGGATCCAACCATATTGTCGGTCAGGATCGTGGCACACAATTTGTCGGCGGTGCAGGTTGTGATAATGTCTGCTCCGCTGACGGCCTCTTGCGAGGATTTGCACGCAATCACTTTCAGGCCGCTGTTGGCAAGATTTGCGGCTGCTTTGACGGTTGCTTCAGGATCCACATCATACAGTCGGACCGTATCGATCCCGACAACTTCTTGAAACGCGAGCGCCTGGAACTCGCATTGCGCGCCATTCCCGATCATTGCCATGATTTTTGAGCCCTCGGGCGCAAGATATTTCGCAACCAGTGAAGATGTCGCCGCCGTCCGCAACGCTGTCAGGATTGTCATTTCTGACAGAAGCACAGGATAGCCATTGTCTACGCGGGCTAAAACGCCAAATGCTGTGACCGTCTGAAACCCCCTCGCCATATTGGCCGGATGACCATTGACATATTTGAACCCATAGGTCTCGCCGTCGCTCGTCGGCATCAGTTCGATGACACCCTCTTTGGAGTGAGAGGCAACGCGGGGTGTTTTGTCAAAAGATTCCCATCTCAAGAAATCAGACTCGATATAGCTCGCGATCTCGGCGATCATTTTCGAAGCACCGATGGTGTTCACGATCTTCATCATATTGTCGACGCTGACGAAGGGGACCATTGCGAGTTTAGAAGGTTCAAGGTTTGTGACCGGTTTTGCTGCAAGATTGTTCATGTGTTTTGTCCGATAAGTCTGTTCAATTAGCGTTTTGAAAGATGAATACCCGCCATCATGCAGCGGACAGAGCCGCCGGCGGTTTCGATGGTTGGGATAGAAATAGGGAGAAGCGTAGCGCTCTTTTCGATGCGCGACTTCTGATTGTCGGTGAGACTGTCGACACCGCGTGACGAGATCGCGAGATATCTCTGTGAGCCTGCTGAGAGTTCCATGGCGTTGCCCGCGAACTCGTCGATCTGAGCTTCACTAAGCTCGATCACGTCGCGGCCGGATTCCTTGAGACGGTCGACAACGGCTGTACGCCGTTCCGCATCGACCATCATTTCGGTAGAGACGAGAGCAAAGCTGGTGCCAACCGCCATGATGACATTGGTATGGTAAACCGCCTTGCCATCTCTGTTGGCCGCTTTGAACGCCATGGGTTCAAAATTGAAGTTGGTGCAAAACCGCTCAAGAATGATTGGATCAGCGCGGTTGGACTCTGCCGTGTAGGCCACACGCTCAATGTGATCGAGCACCATCGCGCCAGTGCCTTCCAAAGCTAAATCGTCCTGTTCCAAGCCGGAATAATCGATCACATCCTGGACACGGTAATTTCGCTTAAGGAATTCGATCACATCCCAGCGACGTTCAAGTCGGCGGTTTTCAGTGAACATCGGATACACGGCGATGTGCCCGCCAGTGTGTGTGGAGAACCAGTTATTGGGGAAAACAGAGTCCGGCGTTTGACGTTCACCATGATCTTCAAAGGTGTGCACAACGATCCCGGCTGCCTCCAGCTTGTTAACTGCGGCATCGAATTCGGCGAGTGCTGAAATTGCCTCTTGGCCGGTTACAGAACCACTACAGGTTTGAAATGAGTTGTCCTCAGCGGTTTGCGGATTTGCGGTAAATTTGTGGGGTCTGATCATCACCACTGCGGCAGGTGCCTGTTGTGTCGACATAGAATTCTCCTCGTCAAAAGTCCCGTGTCGGGCTGTTCATGCGCAGTTAGCTAGTCTCTCTGCTCATCTTTTTTGGGCAGGGCGCTTGACTCTGGTTCGCGCTTCTCTCTAACATTGGTATACTATACCAGTCAGAAGGTAAAGATGTGAAGACACCGATCTTAGACGTACGCGACATTGAGAAGTCATTTGGGAGCGTAAAAGTACTCAAGGGCATCAGCGTTGAGGCTCAGGCTGGCGATGTGGTTTCGATCCTGGGTGCGTCCGGGTCCGGGAAAAGTACCTTTTTGCGCTGTATCAATCTGCTTGAGATGCCCGAAGCCGGCGAGATCAATGTTTCAGGCGAAAAGATCAAGATATCGAGAGACCGTCACGGCAAGGGTGTCGTCGAAGACAAGCGTCAGGTTGAAAGACTGCGCTCGCAATTGTCGATGGTGTTTCAATCGTTCAACCTTTGGGCACATCTTACGATCCGCGAGAACATCATGCTGGCGCCTATGAAGGTGCTGGGCAAGTCGAAGGCTGAAGCCGGTGAGCTTGCTGACAATTTAATGGAACGTGTTGGCGTGTACGCACGCAAAGACGCTTATCCAACGCACATATCAGGCGGCCAGCAGCAACGCGCTGCGATCGCGCGCGCGTTGGCTATGGAACCCCAAGCTCTGCTTTTCGATGAGCCAACATCATCGCTGGACCCTGAACTGGTCGGCGAAGTGCTCAAAGTCATGCGGGAGCTGGCTGAGGAAGGTCGAACCATGTTGGTCGTTACTCACGAGATGGCATTTGCCCGCGATGTGAGTGACCAAGTGATTTTCCTTCATAACGGCGAGATTTCGCAATCTGGATCGCCGAAGGAGATGTTTTCCAAGCGGCCGAAGGGTGAGCGTTGGGGTGAGTTTCTGGCCCATGCCAGGAATTGAGTAGCAGCGAAATGTTCAACCAAACTACTGAATCAACAAGGAGGACTATCCAATGAAAAAACTAATCGCAGCAACACTCGGTGTCGCCGCCATGATGAGCGCAGTGTCGTTCACAGCAACGACAGCGATCGCCGAAGACAAGCTTACAATCCGCTGGGGTACGAGCCCAGGTTACAAGCCATTCATTTTCAAAAACGAGGACGGAACACTGACTGGCTTCGATTTTGAAGTTGGTGCAGCGCTTTGCGCTGAGCTGAAGGCAGAATGTACCTGGGTTGAGCAGGCGTGGGATGGCATCATCCCTGGCCTTCAAGCCAACAACTACGATGCTATCCTTGCGTCCATGTCGATCACGGCCGAACGCTCGAAAGTCATTGACTTCACGATCCCCTATCAGGCGTCGCCAACAGTGTTCATCGCCAAGAGCGGTGTCGAACTGAATGATGCCTATGAAACTGGTTTGGAAGGCGTGACCATCGGCACCCAAGCAGGTACGGTTCAGCAGAAGTTTTTGGAAGCCAAGTTTCCAAAGGCAACCATCAAAACTTACCCTTCACAGGACGAGGTTTGGCTGGACATGAAATCGGGTCGCGTTGACGCGACATTCGTCGGTGCGCCACAAGCAGAGTCGTGGCTCAAAAGCGATGACGGAGCAGGTTTCGCGCTTGCCGGTACTGAGCACGAAAGCCAGGAATTCTTTGGCGTGGGTGCGGGCATCGGTGTGCGTCAAGGCGAAACTGAATTGCGTGATAAGTTGAGCGCAGCCATTCGCGCGATCGAAGCAAACGGTGAGTACAAAAAGATCAACGACCGTTACTTCGAGACTAACATCTATCCGGCGACAAACTAATGCAAGTTGCGGCGCCTCTGTTATGAGGCGCCGCTCTTAACTTCTAGAAAGTACCGTATGATCGAAAACCTTCAAAATTTTCTGCCTTATGTTCTGAAGGGCACGTGGATTACGATAACGCTCAGCCTGACTTCGCTTGCCATCTCCATCGTGTTTGGATTTCTGGGCGCTACGATGAAATTGAGCGACAGTCCAATACTCCGCGCGATCGGTTCTTTCTACACGACACTAATCCGAGCCGTTCCCGAGCTCGTGCTCATGTTGATCATCTTTTTCGGTGGGCAAATTTTGATCAATCATATCGTTGCCAGCACCGGCATATTCGAGCGGTTTGAGATCAACCAGTTCTTTGCTGGTTCTGTGGCAATTGGGTTTATCTTTGGCTCGTACATGACCGAGGCATTTCGCGGTGCCTACCTTGCTATTCCAAAGGGACAGATCGAAGCGGCTAAGGCCTTCGGTATGCGTCCGCGCGTATGGCTAAAAGAAATAGTCTGGCCGCAGTTTATCCCACTTGTCCTGCCGAACTTTACCAATAACTGGCTGATCTTGATGAAGACCACTGCGCTTGTATCGATAATCGGCTTGCAGGACTTGACCTACACGGCGCAGCAGGCTGGTAAATCGACATCCGAGCCATTCATCTTTCTGTTGGTCGCATTCTTCATCTATCTCACGCTGACATTCATGTCAGACCTCGCTCTCCGCGCACTTGACCGCCACTATCAGCGGGGGCAGGCAGCATGAACTTCGATATCATCATAGAGTTCTTACCGAAATTTTTCGACGGGCTCTACGTCACACTCTGGATCGTGTGCATATCACTTATTACCGGTAGCGCGTTATCACTCCCGTTGGCACTGGTTCGTGTCTATAACGTTCCCATCCTTGGCACTTTCTCTCGCATCTATTCCTATGTCTTGAGAGGCACGCCACTGCTGGTTCAAATCTATCTACTCTATTATGGCCTCTCTCAATTTGAAGCGGTTAGAGAAAGCTGGGTCTGGTTTTTCCTTAAGGATGCTGGGGTCTGCCTGCTTGTAGGGTTCACTCTGAATCTCGCTGCATATGTTAGCGAAATCGTTCGCGGTGCACTCATGTCCATACCCAGAGGTGAAATCGAAGCTGCCCGTGCTTATGGCATGTCTGAGTTGAAAGTTATCCGTCATGTGACTTTGCCCGGTGCGCTGCGACGTACGATCCCTCCGCTTTCAAACCAAGTGATTTTTTTGGTTCACTCAAGTGCTATCGCAAGTGCTATCACGGTTATCGACATCCTTGGAGTGGGTAGAGAATTGAACGCAACCTATTATGTTTCTTTAGAAGGATTTGTTGCCGCAGCGGCGTTCTATGTTGTTGTGATTATGGCAATCACTGTCGTCTTCCGGTTCTTGGAAAAGCGATATGCAGGTTTCCTCTTATAGGGTTAGGTGATCACAACAATGACCCCTCCAAAAAGCGCAATAATTATCGGTGCGGGTATTGTGGGGGCATCACTAGGCTATCACCTCTCAAAGTTTGGTATCGAGACAACGCTGATTGACGCAGCTGCACCTGGAGCTGGTGCGACGGGGCAAAGCTTTTCTTGGATCAATGCAAACTATGCGGCGACCCCAGAATACTTCGCATTGCGGATGCAAGGTCTTGCCGCCTACGACGAACTGTCCGCCGATCTTGGTGCCGAGTTTGGTTTTCGAAAGTGCGGTTCTCTGTATTACGGCGCAACCGAAGCTGAGCTCACAAAGATGTACCAACAGCTGAGGCGGCAGAACTATCCTGTTGAGTTGATCGGTAAGTCTCGTTTCATGCAGCTGGAACCATTGGTAGCTGAAGCGCCGGACATATGCGTTTATAGTCCTATCGAAGGAGCTTTGGATCCCGTTCCGGCAACAAATGCTTTTCTCAAAAGAGCGGTCAAGTCGGGCTCTAAGCTGCTTCTAGGTTGCGAATTTCTCGACTTTCTACGCGATGGCAAAAAGATTTCTGGCATCAATACAACTTTTGGCACCCTATCGGCAGACGTGGTCGTCGTTGCAGCTGGTGTGAACTCAGGGGCTATACTATCGGGCGCAAATGTCCATTTGCCGATGGACAATGGGCAGGGCGTTATCGTCCACACGGAGCCGGTCAAACGTTGTATTGAGCACCTCATAATGGCCCACGGTGTGCACGTACGCCAAGAGTTGGATGGTCGATTGATCGCGGGTGAAAAGTTCAGTGGTGGCTTGGATCCGAAGAATCCAACGAGACTTGCAGCGGTCATAGAGGAACGACTTCGCACGTTGTTGCCATCAATTGAGGGTATTTCTATTCGGCAAATCATGACCGGAACAAGACCGATGCCAGCTGATGGCTTTCCAGCTGTAGGTTACGTGACAGAATGTGAAGATCTCTACGTCGCAACGACCCATAGCGGGATTACATTGGCACCCATAATCGGCAAGTTGGTTGCTGACGAGATAGCGAACGGAAATAGAGCCGATTTACTCAAACCTTTCGGTCCAGATCGTTTTAGGGAAGATCAGCACTGAGATGTTTTGAACTTGGCGGGTCAATCAACAAACAGGAACAACGTGTTGGCGAATTCGAAACCCCATACCGGTCCAATCAACGAGAGGACGCTTGTTCAGTTTCAGGATGACCTTCCAGAATCTGCCGATGTCGTCATTATTGGTGGTGGCGTCGTTGGAGTTTTTGCCGCCCTCTATCTTACACGTCTTGGCCAGAAAGTGATTGTTTGCGAAAAGGGCAGGGTTGCTGGTGAGCAGTCTTCTCGAAACTGGGGCTGGAACGCCAGCAGGGCAGAGACGCGGCTGAACTCCCGATAATGATGGAAGCCATTAGACTATGGGAAGATATTGATACCGAATTGGGTGGATCAACAGGCTTTGTCAGGACCGGAACAACCTATCTTGCCAGCAGCGAGCAAGAGCTTTCGGACATGTCCGATTGGCTGTCGATCGCGAAGGCCAACGGCCTAAAGTCATCTAATCTGTCAAGTTCACAGATCGATACACTCGTTGATCGTCCTTCTGGATATCAGAAGCACAAATGGGCGGGTGGTATCCACACAGCCAGCGATGCTCGCGCTGAACCATGGAAGGCTGTTCCTGCTGTAGCTAGGCTAGCTCAGAAAGAAGGTGCCCGCATACGAGAGAATTGCGCTGTGCGTACGCTGGCCTCTCACGACGGCCAGGTGAGGGCGGTTTACACTGAAAGCGGAAAGATCAGTACCAATCATGTGGTTCTTGCAGGCGGTGCTTGGTCGTCGCTATTCTGTCAACGACACGGCATATCGATCCCTCAATTGTCGATAAAGGCGACTGTGGCACGGACTGCGCAACTGCCTGATTTTCATTCAGGCTGTGCAGTCGATGAACAGTTTGCCTTTCGTCGACGGGAAGATGGAGGGTACACTATTGCAGTGGCAGACAATCAAGAATTCTATCTCGGGCCCGATGCGCTGCGTCATTCAAAGCACTACCTACCGGTTGCAAAGCGCAGCTTTAAAGCAACAACGTTGAGATGGGTAGCGCCAACCGGTTTTCCAGATCAATGGAGAGTGAGTCGAAGTTGGGGAAGAGATGAAAAGTCGCCTTTTGAAACCACACGCGTTCTTGACCCTGAACCTAACATGAAATCCATTGCTAGAGCACAAGATCTGTTTGCAAAACGCTTTCCTGACGTCGGAAGGCCGAAGATTCTCGACTCTTGTGCTGGCATGGTTGATGCGATGCCTGACGTTGTGCCAATCGTTGACAAACACCCCCAGTTTGAAGGCTTTGTCATCGCGACAGGAATGAGTGGGCACGGGTTTGGAATTGGACCAGGCATTGGGAAAGCAGTGGCGAACTTGGTAGTTGGAAACCCCACCGGACATGATCTGGCAAGGTTCAGATTTGCGCGATTTACGGATGGCAGCTTGCTGAAACTTGGACCAGGACTATGACCTCCGACAAACGTACATTGATCTCAGCTACAATGTCTCTCGCAGACGACGACTTCATGACAGGAAAGAATTGGCAGGTCTGCCATGACCTCTATCAAATGAATGAGGGTCAGCAGACCTATGACTTGGTTCATGGGCTAGTTCATCTTATCGAAGGTGACTTGTCCAATGCAGCGTATTGGTTCCAACGCGCTGGTGTGAACCAGTTTTCTAAAGATGTTGAAGCTGAATGGAAGCATACTCTCGACCGTTTGAATGCCGAGCGTGAGTAACAACGTTGGGGCGGCGTCGATACAGTACGCGAGGCTTTCTTCGCTTGCATTTACACAGATCGCATAATCAGACTTATGTTAAGTTATTGATATAATTATCAACAAAGTTCCATAAGAAATATTATGCGGTATTCGATCGCAATGGCGACGGAAGTGCAGTATGAGCGCTTTTCGCTCAAAAACTAGAACGCGAGCGCTTTTCGCTCACTCCACAATTTGATAGTCTTTGGTATGGGGGATCAATTTGCGTGACAAAAAGCTTTTCGTTCAGAAAACTAAATCTTGCCCGACGATATTTGTGGGGAGCCCTTGTCGCTGCCCTTATACCACTCATCCTTATCGCGGCTCTATATGATCAATATAGCGCCAATCTCCTGAACAATCTAATCACCAATCGAGTGAATGCTAATCTGGAAGCAACGGCCGCCAAGATGAGCAACTTTATGTCCGTTCAGGTGAATCGGTTGGAAAACATCGTCGATCTTGCAGACACCAGTGACTTTTTCCGAAGTGAACGACATGACAATATGTCAGGATTGTTGGAGGACATTCTTCTACTCGAAGCTGAAAGTCCGGATATTTATGCCATTGAGCTTGCCGACATAGAAGGCAATATCCTGCAGACTATCCCTTCAATCCGAACACGCCTAAAGCCAGAAAATTACAACACCTTGCCACTTGTTCAACATGGGACCGTCGAAGTGCTTGGCCCGGTCCTTCCCAAAAATGGACGGCCCGGCTGGTTCCTTATTCGCATGCCGGTTATGGTCAATCAGGAAACGATTGGCCTCGTATCCTTGCGAACCCGGCTCGCCTCCCTGACAGAGCAGGTTGCTCCGCTCATAGAACCCGACGTGTACGAGCCGCAGATCGTCGTCTTTGATCGCGTGCATCTCACGTCAGTTGGCACACACGCAGAAGTAGGGAATGCCTTTGCCCGTTCTCGGCAGTTTTTTCCGGGTTGGCGAATTCATCTGGTCGAAGGAAAAGGCAGTCTTCAGGAACCGCGAACCCAAATTCGTTACCTCCTCTTGGTTGCAGCAGCAATTTCCGCGCTGGTGATGATCTATCTGTTTTTCAAAATGTCTGAGCGGGTTTCGCGCTATCTCTTGCCGTTGAACAACGGTGCGAAGGCCATTGCCAATGGCGATTTTTCAACGCCGGTATCCGAAGATGCCCCCGGCGAATTGGGCACCCTTGCGAGATCATTCAATCGCATGCGGGAACAATTAGAAAAACTCATCAAGTCGCGTGTAGATGTTGAACGGCGAGCCGCACTCGGGAATATGGCAGCGAGTATTGCACACGAAATCAGAAACCCACTCACCACTGTCGCGGCCACGGTGCATGGTCTCAATCGCAATGAGGCAGACCCGGAGCGGCGCCAAATGTTTGATGTCATCTCCTCTGAAATCACCCGTGTCGACCATACCATTGCCGAGTTTCTCAATTACGCACGGCCGAGCGATCCTGTCAGGGAGAACGTGTCGGTGCGAGACGTCTTCCGCTCCATCAGAACACTCATTGCGACAACGGCGCATGAAAAAAATATCATCATCAACCTTTCAGGCGATTCCAGTCTCACCATTGAAGTTGACCAAGCACATCTGAGACAAATCCTTTTGAACCTCGTACTCAATGCCATCGATGCGATGCCCGAAGGCGGGCATCTCACGCTTCAAGCCTACAAGGAAAATGGTGCGGCTGTTCTGATTGCATCTGATGATGGCGCTGGCATGGACGACGAGACCAGATCGCGAATTCTCCGGCCCTTTTTTACCACGAAGTCAGGTGGTTCTGGTCTTGGCCTCTCCATCACGAACCAACTCGTTGAGGCCAATCACGGCACGATGGATGTCGAAAGCGAAGAAGGCGTCGGAACAACAATCACCATCACCTTCCCGATGAATGCCGAGCAAAAAAAGGTTGGGTTATGAGCAAGACAACGGTCCTGATCATCGATGACGAAATCAAGCTTACCCAGTCACTCGCCTTTACACTTCGGCAAGCCGGAATGGAATGTCTTGAAGCCCATAATGGTCATGTCGGTTGCAATCTGGCTCAAAAGGAGAGCCCTGATGTCGTTCTGCTAGACGTCAGGATGCCTGGTAAAAACGGCCTCGAAGTCCTTGAGTGGTTTAATGCAGAAATGCCCGAAGTTCCCGTCATCATGATGTCAGCGTTCGACGACACCAAAGATGCCGTCACCGCTATCAAGATGGGAGCTGTTGACTATTTATCGAAGCCGTTCGATGTCGATGAACTAATTCATCTGTTGGATGAAACCAACACGCATCGTCAGCTCAAATCAGAAGTTCAATACTTAAGAGAGCGCAACACAAACGACACCGCACTCATTGGCAATAGTACTGTAATGCGGGACTTGAGAGAACACATTGATCGCATTTCACAGAGCAATCTGGGGACATTGCTTTTAGCCGGAGAGACGGGCGTTGGCAAAGCAGTGGTTGCGCGTCAGATGCATATCAAGAGCAATGGTGGCGAAAGCCCATTCGTTGAGATCAACTGTGCGACATTGCCGGAAAACAAGATTGAAGCTGAACTATTTGGTGCGGAGCGCGGCACCCTGCCCGGTCTCGTCTCAAGGCGCCGTGGACTTGTTGAGATAGCAGACAACGGTACTTTGTTTCTCGATGAAATCGGCGAAATGCCCCTTTCCGTTCAGGCAAAGTTGCTGACATATCTAGAGACAAGAACGTATCGTCCTGTCGGGATCACAAGAGAGCATCATTCAAAAGCTTTGGTTATTGCCGCGACCAATAAGAGCCTCGAGCAAGCGGTTGCTGCAGGAAATTTCCGTCAGGATCTGTTCTATCGACTGAACGTCGTTCCATTAGAAATTCTCCCACTGCGCGAAAGAGATCAGGATATCGCGCTGCTGGCGAAGCACTTTGCGCGTTTTTTTGCAGAGGAATCAGCGTCTAAGTCGATTGGTTTTTCCAGATCAACCCTGACATTCTTCGATTCATACCCATGGCCTGGAAACGTACGGGAACTGAAAAATCTTGTTGAACGTCTAACGATCCTTCATCCAGGCCAAGTCATCTCGGTTGATCAATTGCCGCCTGAAATCCGAAACGTTGAGCCACGCAAACCCGTTTCAATAGAAGAACAGATGGACAACGTCGAACGCAACATGATTCAGGACACCCTGATCAAGTGCCGCGGTAAAAAAGGACTCGCAGCTGAGCGTCTCGGCATCTCCAGGCATGCTTTGAAGCGCAAAATGCAGCGACTGGATATGTCATGAAATACATAATATCGATATGCGCTACCACCGTTCTGGCAACACTTCTGTTTGCATTCCCCTCGTACGCCCAATCAGATCCAGTCAGGATCGGGTGCCTCTATCCGCTGACCGGTCCAGGTGGGCTCTATGGGCGCGATAGTGCCGTAGCGATCAAGCTTGCACAGGATCATCTGAATGCACTTGAGCCAGCCGACTATCCGCAGCTGGAAGTTCTGATCGAAGACACGCGCTCGAAATCACTTAGATCGGTGCAGATTGCTCGAAAATTCATCGAAGAAGAAAACGTCGATTTTCTGTGTGGTGTCGTCAGCTCCAGTATAGCGCGTGCAGTCTCTCCGATCGCCGAAAAACATGAGACATTCTTTATTGGTACTGACCATGCCTCACCCACTTTGGTGAAAGAAGCACTCCATCCCTACTACTTCCGGGTCAATAATGGCACACGCCTTTCGATGCTGGCAGGCGCGCAATATATCGAGGAAAACTATGGTCAAAGCGCCGACCCTATAAGGATCGCATTTGTTGGGCCTGATTATGAATACGGATATCAGGCATGGGACGATCTCAAAGGTTTTCTTGACGCGCATAGCATGGCGACAGACATCCGTGGAGAATACTGGCCCAAGCTCTTTGAGACTGATTACACGCCCTACATTCAACAGCTGCTGAAGGACGAAGTGGACATCGTCGTCAGTGGCCACTGGGGCTTGGACCTCGTCACTTTCGTGAAACAGGCAAAACAGCTGGGTCTGTTCGAGCAAACACAGTTTATGAACTTCGATGCCGGCGGAAACTACGAAATTCTCGCGGAGCTTGGCAATGACATGCCGCTCGGCCTTGTCCTTTCTGCCCGGCATCATGTCAATTGGCCTCCAACTTCACACAACGAAAGTTTCGTAGAAAAGTTTCATGAAGAGGCCGGTCGTTATCCCAGTTATGCGGCCCAAGGCGCTTACGCAGGCATCTTGGCAATTGCTGAAACCGTTCGGCAATCCGGTGGTGCAGATGATCCAGAAAAAGTCAGGCGCTCTCTTGAGACTTTATCGTTGTCTCTGCCGGAAGATCCCGAAGGTTTTCGGTCGCACATGGACCCTCAAACGCATCAGATGCTGCAAGTGCAGGCTATTGGTAAGACTGTTTTCGATAACCGTTATCCGCCCGCAACGGTGCAATTGGGCGAGTGGTCGATTTACTATCCGCCTGCGCAATGGCCGCAGCTTACCGATCCCAACTAATCGAACTGTGAATAAGTTCCACAGTGAGCGGTTACCGCTCACCCAAAGCGAGGTTTGAGCGCATTGCGCTCGCAAAACTACCGCTCAAAAATTGAAGAGTTCCCTAATCCGATGAAAATGACGGCAGCGTGCTCACCGGGTGCGCAGGGAGGATTTCGCACAGTTACACCTACCGGTCGGGGGAGGCTCTGCCGCGTGCTGCTGCGTGAATTTCTATCTCAAATTCGGATAGAACTTGGAGGAATAACATGAGGCATTCACCTCGCATCGGCACAAAATTTGGTGCTGTTTTCAAAAATTCAACATCACTCATTGCAGCCGCAACAATCGGACTTTTGGGCAGCTTCGCTTCGCCGAATGCCGCGCAGGCTCAAGACGAGACTGTCAAGATCGGTTTCGTCACCTTCTTGTCAGGCGGTGCAGCTGGCCCATTCGGTGTCCCGGCGCGCAATGCCGCAGAGCTGATGATCCAGTCCATCAATGCGGGCACGATCCCTGGTCAATACAACACTGCCGGTGTTGGTGGTGCGATGATCGAACCGATCTTTGTTGATGAAAATTCAAAGCAGAAAAATGCCGACTACCTCAAGCTTGTCGAAAAAGACGCGGTTGATATGGTTGTCGGTTACATCTCATCGGGCAGCTGTAAAGCAATCGCACCGGAGGCGGAGAAAGCGCAGAAGTTGACGATTTTGTTTGATTGCGGCACACCGCAAATCTTCGAAGAGATCGTCACCGATCCGCAATACACATTCCGCACAGGTGGCCATGCCACAATGGATAATGTCGCGGCAGCACGTTATCTTGCGCAAACAGGCGCAAGTGCGGCAAACGTTGCGGGTATCAACCAGAACTACGCTTGGGGACAAGACTCATGGCGTGACTTTTCAGCTTCGATTGCACAGTTGAACGCAGACTCAAAGGTTGCCACCGAACAGTTTCCGAAAATCTATGCGGGCCAGTACGGGTCTGAAATTTCAGCGCTGCTGACTTCCAAACCAGACGTCATTCATTCCAGTTTCTGGGGCGGCGATATGGAGGCCTTTATTATCCAAGGCTCAGCACGCGGCATTTTCGAACGTTCCAAAGTTGTACTGACAACCGGAGAAACAGCGATGCATCGTCTTGGCGCTCAAATGCCCGATGGCACAATCATCGGTGCGCGTGGTCCGCATGGCGATCTTGCGCCTCAGTCTGAGCTGAACGACTGGTTCCGCAAAGCTTATTTTGATCGCTTCGGTACATTGCCAACCTATCCATCTTACAAGATGGCACAGGCGCTTCTCGGCGTGAAAGCCGCCGCGGATAAAGCGGGCAGCGCTGATCAAGATGCTGTCATCGGCGCTTTGAAAGGCCTTGAATGGGAAGGCCCGAGCGGAACCGTTTCCATGGCTCTTGCCAATGGTCACCAGGCGATCCAGGACACGGCTTATGGCACTTACAAATATGACAAAGACGCCGGCAAGGCGACACTGGTTGATGTTGTTCGTTTCCCAGCCGAATGCGTGAACCCACCAGCCGGTATTAACTCTATCGACTGGATCAATGGCGGTTTTGAAGGCGCGAAGTGCGAATAGAGACGTAAACCTCCCAAGTTGGGCGGTGTGCCGGTCACATGATCGGTACATCGCCTGAAGCAACTGGCCGGGCTTCAGGCTATCAAATTGACGAGCTTGAGCCCGGTTTTTCTCCAACAGCTGATTTTGCGGCGAGGAGGAAACACTCAAACAATTATCTGGAGTTAATGATGCTGACCGCAATCGCGATAGCAGTGGATGGTCTTGGCTTTGCCGCATGGCTATTTCTATCATCGGTGGGGCTCACGTTGATCTACGGCGTGATGCGGATCCTCAACATTGCCCATGGCGGGTTTTATGCGCTCGGCGCTTATTCCTCTGCATGGGCCATTGGTTTGTACACTCAAACCGGCAACACAGTCGCACTTACCTTTCTCATCATCCCGCTTGCCGCTCTTTTGGCAGGTGTCGTGTCGGGCTTATTGGTCGAGCGCGGTATCTTAAGGTTTATGTATGGTCGTGACGAAGTCCTGATGGTGCTCGTCACCTATGCGATCTTTCTCATACTTGAAGATGTCACGAAGCTGATTTGGGGCACCGAGTCTTACGTAGCATGGCAGCCTGCCTTTTACTTCGGGACGATCGATATCTTCGACATCCCTTACACGGTTTATAAATTCATCATCATTGGCGTCGCCATCACTGTTGGCCTTGCCCTTTTCATCGGTCTTAATCGCACACGCATCGGTAAGCTGTTGCTTGTGGTTATTGAGGATCGTGAGATCAGTGGTGCGCTCGGCATCAATGTAAGACGTTTTTTCACAGTCACATTTGTTATTGGTGCCACTCTCGGAGCACTCGGCGGCGCCATCACGGCTCCTGAAATTTCGGTATCCCCCGGCATTGGCGCAGAGATCATCGTCTTGTCATTCGCGGTGATCGTGATTGGCGGCATGGGATCGATAGGTGGTGCCATGCTTGGCGCGGTGATTGTTGGCTTTGCACGCGCAGCCTCCGTGCACCTGTATCCGCCAGCTGAACTTTTCTCGATCTATCTCGTCATGGCCGCAGTCCTGGCCGTTAAACCTTATGGCCTCTTTGCTTTGGCAGAAAGCAGGAAGATATGACCAAATCACTCGACCGCACTGAACTCGGGCTTATCATTGCCCTTCCAATCCTGATCTGCCTCGCCTTCATCCTACCGAAATGGATCGTCAACTACGTCCAAGTCTCGATGGGCACTGGTCTTGTGGCCCTCGGCGTGATGATTCAAATGCGCGCCGGTCTCGTCTCATTTGGGCAAGGGCTCTACTTTTGCGTTGGGGGCTACGCTGCTGGCATGGCAGCCAAGTTCATGGGTATTTCCGATCTCTTCGTGCTTTTGGCATTTGGAATAATCGCAGCTCTTGTTCTTTCGACCATCCTCGGTTTCCTGCTGCGCAGATACCGGGAAATCTTCTTCGCCATGCTCAGCTTGGCAGTGTCAATGATCCTATTCGGACTCCTTTCAAGCACTGAAGAACTGGGCAGCACCGACGGCTTCAACTTACCGACTGCTACTTTCCTGGGCTGGGCACCAACGGGCGAAACTGCGCGACTGACGCTCTATACGATCACTTGTGTCGTCGTCATCGGATGTGCGATCGCACTAAACCGATTTCTGAAAGGGCCAATCGGCTACATCAATGAGGCAATCCGAGAGAACGAACTCCGAGTCGAATACCTTGGCACATCAGCGCACAAAGCGGTCCACATCACTTATGTTCTGGCCGCAGTCGTCTCATCAATTGGTGGTGTGCTTTGGGCCCTGGCGCTCGGACACGTTGATCCTGAAATGACCAATTGGACGACCTCTGGACAGTTTGTATTTGTCTCTATCCTTTCCGGTATCGGCAATATCGCCGCACCACTCATAGGTACGTTCATTCTTGAAGTTGTTCGGATCTATGCCGTGGAACTGTCGCCAAACACTTGGCAGATGATCTTGGGCACCGTGATGCTTTTGACGATTATTTTCCTGCCAAAAGGTCTTTGGTCGCTGGTTGCATCCAAGAAAAAATCCAAAAAAGAAAAGCTGGCGGCATCTGCTCCAGCAGCAGGTGAATGATATGACCACGCTTCTTGAAACCCGCAAATTGGAAAGAACCTTTGGCGCCGTCTATGCCGCCAAAGACGTCAACATCAAAATCGATGCTGGCGAAATCCTGGGCGTCATCGGTTCAAATGGCGCGGGCAAAACAACCTTCGTCAATATGGTCACCGGATATCTGACGCCAAGTTCGGGAGAGATCCTGTATCGCGGCAAAGAAATCACCGGATTGCCAACGCGGGACATCACCAAGCTAGGTATTTGTCGCTCGTTTCAAATTCCGCAGCTCTTCCCGGAACTGCCGGTGATTGAAAACATGCTCATCGCTTTGACGATTGCCAAGCAGAACAGCACGGTCCTGTTCAAACCGGCAATCAATCAAGCTCTCGAAGATGAGGCGATGACGCTTCTGGCACGGTTCAAGATCGACCAGTATGCCGATCAGGATATCGCCACACTGCCGCAGGGCGTTCGCAAGCTGGTCGACATAGCAATGGCGACGGTCGCTGAACCAGATCTCTTGTTCCTCGACGAACCAACCAGTGGCGTGAGTGCTGACGAAAAGATGGACCTTATGAAGGTTCTGATTGACGCGCTTAAATCCACAAAAACTGCCGTTCTGTTCATCGAACATGACATGGAAATCGTCGAAGCCTTCTCTCCACGCTGTGTTGCGTTCTACGAGGGAACCATTCTCGCAGACGGGCCCACTGCTGACGTTCTGGAAAATCAGAAAGTCAGAGAGTTTGTGATTGGCAGTGAATTCCACCGCAGCGCTGCAGAGCCTGAGACATCCAAACCGGCACCAGAAAAGAAAACCTCCAAGAAAGGGGCTGCATAATGCTGACCATCGACAATATCAGCCTTTCCATTCAGCGCGTGCCGATCCTACGGGATGTAAGCCTAGAGATTGAAACCGGGACAACATGTGGTCTCATCGGTCGCAACGGTGCTGGCAAGACGACTTTGATGCGGTCGATAATGGGCGCTTTGGCCGTTGAAAAAGGTGCCATCCGATTCAACCAGGTCGATCTTCACACGGCCAAACCGCACGAACGCGCGACACTCGGTATAGGATATTTGCCTGAAGACCGACGCTTGGTGCCACATTTCACCGTCGAAGAGAACATCATGGTTTCCCTTTGGGCGACCAACAATGACGACCATAGTCGCCTGAAATGGGTGTACGAGCTCATGCCTGAGATCGGCCGCTTTGCAGAGCGCAAGGCGATGACTTTAAGTGGCGGGCAACAGAAACTTGTCGCCTTGGCACGTGCTCTTGTTGCCGGGTCGAACCTGCTTCTTCTGGATGAGCCCTTTGAGGGCGTGGCACCTGCATTGGCCCAACGTCTTATGGAAGTTATCGGCGATCTGAAGTCTGAAAACTTGACAGTGTTAGTCTCTGAATCAGACTACACGCATTCTGAAAAAGTGGTCGACAAAGTCTATTCGATCGAGCGCGGTCAGATCAGTCTGATGAATGAAGTGGAGGCGGCGTGAGTCATGTCTGACTTTGTTTTCAACACAACGCCGTCCGTTCGACAAATCAATGGTGGAGCCGCCAAGCTTGGAGAAATCGTCGACAGCATGCCGTTTTCTTCAGACCGGTCGGAGGTTCTGTTTGTCACCGATCCCGGCATTATCAATCTGGGGCTTGCAGAACCCGCGATTGCCAATTTGAAAAAATGCGGGTTTCTCGTCACCGTATTCGACAAGATCGAACCCGATCCGAAGGCGTCCACGGTGATGGAAGCGGTTCAGGTTGCGAAGCTGCATGAATGCGCCTGCGTCATAGGTTTTGGCGGCGGCAGTTCGATGGATGTGGCGAAGATGATCGCACTCCTCGCAAACTCTGCGCAGTCGCTTGATGACATGTACGGCGTCAATCAGGCGACCGGCACACGATTGCCACTGGTGTTGGTTCCAACAACGGCAGGCACTGGCTCTGAAGTCACTGCCGTCTCGATCCTGACCACTGGTTCTGAAGAAAAGAAAGGCGTCGTTTCGCCGATCATCCTTCCGGATATCGCTTTACTGGATGCTGAATTGACACTTGGGTTACCACCTCACATCACAGCCGCGACAGGCGTTGATGCGATGGTGCATGCCATAGAAGCGTTCACATCAAGAAGTGTGAACAACAATCCGATTTCCAAAATACTCGCCAAGCAAGCACTCAATCTTTTGGGGGCGAACATTCGTGAAGCCGTGTTCAACGGATCGAACAAACAAGCCCGCTCTAATATGTTGCTTGGGTCGATGCTTGCAGGTCAAGCGTTTGCCAATTCGCCTGTCGCGGCGGTTCACGCTCTTGCCTATCCGATCGGCAGCCTTTTCCATGTACCGCATGGACTTTCCAATGCCTTGGTCCTCGTAGAAGTCATGCGGTTCAATGCCCCTGTCTGTGGTGCGGAATACGCAGAACTTGCTCCGCATGTTTTTCCAGACATCGACACCGATCAGGTAAGCGAGGCGGTAACAGCAGAATTCATCGAAAAACTTGGGCAGCTCAATATCGAACTTGGCCTTGAAGCCGGTCTTCAACAGGTAGGCATTGCCAAAACCGACCTTCCCAAACTTGCTTCAGACGCAATGAACCAAACGCGTCTCCTCATCAACAATCCACGCGAAGTCCTGGAGGAGGATGCAACGCGGATTTACGAAGCGTCGCTCTGAGCGAACCTGCCCAGCCGTGCTCGCGGTCATCGGATGGGCTGAAAACCCAATAAACCGCCAACCTCTAAGGGAGGAGACACTATGAAAACCTTTGCACTCGCTGCAGCTATTGTCTGCGGTATTGCGAGCTCGGCTGGAGCCCAAGACTGGCGTGAGTCGCCTTGGGGGCCTGAAGATGAACTGGGAGCTGCCAATCACATCACACCTGAAAGTGTGCTGGAAGCGTCCAAGCTCATCAAGACTGGGAAAACCTACAATCTTGGCATCGTTGTTGATTCGAAAACACCGGCCTTTAGTCCCCGGTCGATGAGCATCACCGTCCTTCAGCCAAACCAGATCACAACACAAGGTCTGGGCACAAACGGTATGACCTACAATGATGATATCTTCATGGGATGGCTTGGAATCGGCCCTCAAATTGATGGGCTAGGCCACATCGGCATCAAACACGAATACTACAATGGTCTCCAAGGGGCTGAAGTCGCCAAGGCCGATGGATTGGCCAAATTGGGTCTCGAAAAACTGCCTCCAATGGTCACCCGCGGCGTCGTTCTCGATATGACCAAACACTACGGTCAAGAGATCATCACGGAGGGTACAGCCTATACCAAGGAAGACATTATCGCCGTTGCTAAGGCACAGGGCGTTGAGTTGAAAAAGGGCGACACCGTCTTTTTCCATTCCGGTTGGCTCAACCTGCTTGACGGAGAAAATCAGGATCATGACCGTTATGTCTCTGTTGAGCCGGGCCTTGGCATTACAGGTGCAGAATATCTCGCTGAAATCGGCGTTGTGGCTGTTGGAGCCGACACCTGGGGACTGGAAGCACTTCCATTTGAAAACGGCACCGACGGGGTCTTTGCGGTTCACCAGATACTGATCC
Organism: Paracoccaceae bacterium; assembly: GCA_050633465.1. Taxonomy (GTDB): domain Bacteria; phylum Pseudomonadota; class Alphaproteobacteria; order Rhodobacterales; family Rhodobacteraceae; genus UBA3069. The sequence continues at coordinate 104,615 of JBOEGO010000009.1, forward strand.
CCAAAAACGGCATCTATATTCTTGAGAACATGGATACGCGGGAGCTCGTCAAAGACGAGGCTTGGGAGTTCATGTTCGTGCTCGGTGTAACCCGTATGAAGGGTGCCGTCCAAATGATGATCAACCCAACAGCAATTCGATAACGAAACAAAACTCGACTTCCGCACCGTACCGCGGTGCGGAAGTCCATAATTTCGAAGGAATCAACAAGAGATGCCATTCATGTTCGACACACTTGAGAAGAGACTGAGCCGAAAAGACCTGCTCGTTTCGGCCGGCTATATCGGTGGCCAATGGGTCGACGTCAGGCAGGCAGAAGAAGAAGACCGCAAAACCTTTAGTGTCAAGGATCCGGCAACAGGCGATGTGATAGCAACGCTTCCTGATCTAGGCGTTGGGGGCGCAAAGGCTGCCATTGAAAGCGCTTTTATCGCCCAACAAGAATGGAAGACCAGAACTGGCAAGGAGCGCGCCTCGGTGCTGCGCAAGTTGCATGATCTCATGATCGAACATGCCGATGATCTAGCAGCAATTTTGACCGCTGAAATGGGCAAACCGTTTGCAGAAGCCAAGGGCGAAATTCTGTATGGTGCTTCATATGTGGAATGGTTTGCAGAAGAAGCCAAACGCATCTACGGCGATGTCATTCCGGGCCACCAAGCCGACAAACGAATTGTCGTCATCAAACAGCCTGTCGGTGTTGTCGCGTCGATCACACCATGGAACTTCCCCAATGCGATGATGACCAGAAAGCTCGCACCTGCACTTGCTGCGGGCTGCGCCTTTGTTGCTAAACCCGCAGCAGAGACACCCTTGTCGGCTCTTGCTATGGCAAGACTTGCCGAGGAGGCAGGCGTACCTGCAGGGCTGTTCTCCGTTATCCCGTCAGCAGATGCCAAGGCAATCGGTGAAGAGTTCTGTTCCAATGACAAAGTGCGCAAATTGTCATTTACGGGGTCGACTGAAGTTGGTCGGATATTGATGAAACAGTCTGCTGACAAAGTACTGCGAACGTCGATGGAATTGGGCGGCAATGCACCCTTCATCGTGTTCAATGATGCTGACCTTGATGCAGCAGTAGAAGGAGCCATGATTTCCAAGTATCGAAACAACGGCCAAACCTGTGTCTGTGCAAACCGTATTTATGTGCAATCCGGAGTGTATGACGCATTTAGCGAAAAACTCACGGCCGCGGTTCAAAAAATGAGGGTCGGCAATGGGTTTGATGAAGCCATCAACGCCGGGCCGCTGATATCAAGCGAAGCACTAGCAAAAGTCGAAGACCATATCGCAGATGCGGCGTCCAAAGGTGCGCACATCGTTACTGGCGGCAAGCGTCACCAATTGGGGGGCACGTTCTTTGAACCAACCATTCTGACCGGCGTGACAAAAGCGATGAAGATCGCAAAAGAAGAAACCTTTGGACCTGTAGCGCCGTTGTTTAGTTTTGAAACAGTCGAAGACGTCATCGAGCAGGCCAATGATACGATCTTCGGTCTTGCATCTTATTTCTATGCAAGAGACATGGCGCAGGTGTGGCGCGTAGCCGAGGCGCTCGAATACGGAATGGTGGGTATAAACACCGGTCTCATCTCAACGGAGGTTGCACCATTTGGAGGCATCAAACAGTCGGGACAAGGCCGGGAAGGGTCGAAATACGGCTTAGAAGATTATTTGGAAATCAAATATCTGTGCATGGGAGGCGTGTAGTGTTTGTGCCTCGTTTCACAGTTCGGACAGGGCTGTCAGTTTTCGGGACGGCGGTATTGCTTGCAGTCTCGCCATCATCTGTTTTGGCCGAGGGCAGCCAGCATGCCGCCCACCAACACGGCCTTGCCACGCTCAATATCGTTCAAAACGGTACGATAGTCCGCGCTGAACTAACTGCGGCTGGCGCAGATATCGTCGGCTTTGAACACCAGGCGACATCGGAGGCGAGTAAAAAGAAAGTCTCCGATGCCCTAGAGCTTCTGCAGCAATCAGCAAATGCTATCGTCTGGCCGATTGAGTTCAATTGCTCCACGAAAGAAAGTAAGACTGACCTAGTATCGCAAGAGCCCGATGATCACGAAGAGAAGGACGGTCATACTAATGAAGACCACCATGATGATCATGGCGACCAACATGAAGAAGAGCGTGAACACTCAGAGTTCGTGGCGCTCTATGAGTGGGAATGCCGGTCATTTGATCTTTCTGGTGACGTCCAACTTCCCGTGTTTAATGCCTTCGGAACGCTGACAGCGTTAACGGTGAACTTTGTCGGTGACACTGTGCAGGGTCAGCAGAAGGTTGGTCGAAACATACCTCGATTTCAGTTGGGTAGATTGCGTCCATGATCCGGATGGACCACGCGACCACGCCAAGCTTGCGGACACGTAAAGTGTCCTTGTCGTGGTCGACGCGATCCACTGATACAACCAACAACTTCAAACTCACAATTCCAGATATTGAATTGTCTGCCGGCGACACTCTCCTTTTAAAGGGCAGCAGTGGTTCAGGTAAAACCACAATCCTGACAGCGCTCGCAGGGCTCATGGGTAAAATCGAGGGCAAGATCGCGGTCAATGGAACTGACCTTTATGCGTTGTCTGGACCTAAGAGAGATGCATACAGGGCCAATTTGATTGGCGTTGTGTTTCAACAACTAAACCTCATCCCGTACCTGACACCGATCGCAAATGTACTATTACCGTTTACTTTTCAAAGGACAGCGGGTTTCTCCGATCAGGATTTGGAAAAGCGCGCCTTTGATGTGACCAGTCGATTGGGTGTGAACAGATCAGAGATGCTGAAGCAAAGCTCGTCAGACCTGAGCGTCGGACAACAGCAGAGAATTGCTATTGCTCGGGCTGTCATTACTCGACCAGCAATTGTCCTTGCAGACGAACCAACAGCGGCTCTGGATGATCTGAATCGCGACGCATTTCTAGACCTCCTGTTCGAAACTGCTGAAGGCGAAGGCGCGATCTTGGTTATGTCCAGTCATGATCCAGCAGTCGCGGAGCGCTTTTCTCAAACCCTGGATCTAAACCGGATACAGACAGGTTTGGAGGGCATGGTTTGACCCTCTTCTCCGTGGCCATGCGGTCGGTCCTTTCCAGGCGCCTAACGACCAGCCTCACTGTCTTGGCGATTGCCTTATCCTTTGCACTGGTTCAGGTCGTCGATATCGTCCGTAGCGGAGCTCGGTCGAGCTTCACCAATACCATTTCGCAAACTGATCTAATCGTGGGAGCCAGAACGGGCAATGTTCAACTGCTGTTGTACAGCGTTTTCCATTTGGGAAACGCAGCCAATAATATCAGCTGGCAATCATATCAAGCATTGTCAGAACATGACGCAGTTGAGTGGATTGTCCCACTTTCGCTCGGAGACAGCCACAAGCAGTACAGAGTCATTGGCACAACGGATGAATTCTTCAGCCGTTATCGTTTCGCGCAGGACAGTCATTTGTCATTTGCATCGGGTAAATCGTTCGAAGAGTTGTTTGATGTCGTAATTGGTGCAGATGTCGCCCAAACACTGAACTATGAAATAGGTACTAGTCTCGTAATCGCTCATGGGCTTGAGTCTTTCGTCGCTCATGATGATCTGCCTTTTCGGGTATCGGGTATTCTGCAAAAAACGCACACACCGGTCGATCGCTCCGTTTACGTAAGTCTGCAGGCGCTCGAGGCTGTCCACCGCGACGTATCAGCACTGCGCGAGTCCCTTGGCGACGTCGTCCCTGCCCAACATCTTTTCCGTAAAGTCGATCTAACACCCAAAGCTATAACGGCGGCGCTTGTGGGTGTTAAAGACAAAATTCAGATTTTTGGACTTCAGAGAGACATAAACGAGTATCGTCCGGAGCCACTGACAGCGATCATACCCGGTGTAACCCTATCTGAATTATGGCGTGTTACCGGCCTTGCAGAGCAGGCGTTGCGATTGGTGGCATGGGCGGTACTGTTGGCGGCCCTCTTGGGAATGATCGCAACATTTGTCGCGGGCCTGACGGCACGAGAACGAGAATTTGCGATCCTTCGCACGATTGGTGCCGCGCCGCAGCATGTCGTTATACTGATACTGGTTGAAGTCTTCTTCCTCGTATTTATTGCTCTCATCGTTTCGATCATTTTAGTCGGATTGATCCTCGTTGGGGCTAACCCATTCTTGCAAGACGGGTTCGGGGTCTCGTTGCCACCAATTACAGGCATATCAGAGCAATGGCGCACTCTGCTCTTTTTTGTCGTCGTCGCGCCGCTCGCGGCTTTGGTCCCCGCTTATGAGGCCTACCGAAAAACGATCACTTCACAATTGGCCCGCAAATTTTAGACGAAGGTGTATCAATGAAAAACAAGTCGCGAAGAGATATCTTAAAAGCCGGAACCGTTGGGTTTGGCTGCGTTTGCCTAAGCTCTGTTGGTTACACCGGAACACCTAACGTCGAAGAGCTTAGCTGGGCTGATCTTACACCCACGGGAAAGGCAGTATTGTTGCCTCCCGTCACACATGCTGGCGCTTCTGCACCACAGGACACTCATAACGCAGAATCAGTACAGTCACTTCATGGCAAACTGGTCAGGATCCCAGGCTTCATCATTCCGCTTTCGTTTGAACAGCTTGATGTGGTTGAGTTCATTCTGGCCCCCTACAAAGGGGCATGTATCCACGTGCCGGCACCACCACCCAATCAACTCGTGCATGTTCAAACCGACATGCCGTACCCTAGCGCAAGAATGGTTAGGCCCGTTTGGGTTTCTGGTGTGCTTCAAATAGAAAGCAACGACACGCCATTGGCGCAGGTCGGCTATCGCATGCAGGCCGAGACAATAGAGCTATACAAAGCAAATGGATGAAGCTGGTCGTCTCAAAGTGACCTACACAGCCCACTTTGAGACGATCACCTTCAAACCTTCAACCAAACTGTTGGGACGTATGGCAGAGGGAGACAAGTGATATGTGCTTTGAACAACAGGATATCACCTTCGAAGCCCTCGCCGGCGGGACCATTGCCTCCACGCTGACCCCCTTCGATGAGGCGGGTGGTGTGCTGTGCCGCGCCATTACCGACCAGGCCCGCAGGCTGATGCGTATCGATGGCGTCATCGGCATTGCGGTCAACACGACCGTGCGGGAACGGTTATCATTGACGCCGGAAGAGCGGCTCGAAGTCATCCGCTGCACCAAGGCCGGTCTGGAGAACGGTCAGATGCTTGTCTCTTGCGTCGGCGAGCTGTCAGAGGCGGTGTTCGATGATGTGATCGCCTGCAAGAACGCAGGCGCTAATGCCATCATCACCTTCCCGTCCAGATGGCAGAAGGGGTTTGAGGGACAGACGCTCGGCGAGCGGATTACGCATCTGGCGGCGCTGACCGACTGCCTTGCCCTGCCCGTCATCCTCGCCTTGGGCAATGGCGAGAACAGATGGGCAGACGCGCCCGAAGACCTTGCGCTCCTAGCTACCGCAGGTCGTCAGATCCTCGGCTTCGACATGGGCCATGACGACAATGTGCTGCGCTACGATCAGGATTACTACACGCTCAAAGCGACCGACAAGCCAATGGCCTTGCTCCCATCCTCGGAAGGCGCCCTGTTCCACAATCTCAACACCGGTGGCGACGGTGTCTTGTCATCACTGGCTTATATCGCCCCGCATGAAGTCGCAGCGCTCTACAGTGCCTCCCGCAATGGTCGGTTCCATGAGGCGCAAGCCATCCACAATCAGCTTTCACCGTTGATCGGGATCATAAACGGTCATGATGTCGATACCCGGGAGATGCTCTGTCGCCAAGCGGCCCATCTGCGCGGTCTCCTCGCCTCGCCCGATGCACGCGGCCTGGACACCCCGCTCTGTCCCCACCTTACCGCCAGTCTTCAGAGCACGCTCAATGATATCGCGCTTAAACCGATCTCTTGGGTGTAGCGCATTCTGAACGCCTAACTGGCCACAAACAAAATGAGGCGGTGGCTGAGGTTCATGATCCGGCCGCGGCGCGCGGCGGCCGACCGTGCTGAGAGGAAGAGGAAGGAAAGCCCGGGTTGCCGGGCTTTTAAGGGAGAGAGAGGCTCTCCCGGTCCGGCTCCCAAAGGAGCTTTCCGATGACCAACCCCAAACCCAACTCCGTTGCCAAGACCAAGGCGGCTGGCGCTGCCAGCCTGCCGCAGGCCGAGCTGCAGATGATCCCTCTCAACAAACTGGTGATCAGCCCCAAAAACGTGCGCAAGACCCCGGCTACTGAAGCACAGGACGCCGAACTCTATGCCAGTATCAAAGAGACTGGCCTCAAGCAGAACCTGCTCGTTCACAAGGTGGATGCAAAGTATCATGTGCATGCGGGTGGACGACGTCTGGCAGCGCTGCACAAGCTGGCAGATGACAAAGTCATAAAGTCGTCGCATCAGGTCGCGTGTTCAGTCGAGGATCCCGATCAAGCCGAAGACACGTCGGCTGCAGAAAACATGATCCGCGCTGCGATGCACGCAGCCGATCAGTTCGAAGCCTTCGCGGCTCTGCGCAAGAAAGGCCGTACCGAAGACCAGATCGCCTCCCAATTCGGTATCACCACCGATCTCGTGCGCCGGCGTCTCAAACTCGCTTCAGTGTCACCGGAGTTGATGGAGCTCTTCCGCGCCGGTGAGATGTCGCTTGATTGCGTGATGGCCTTTACCCTGACTGATGATCACGCGCGGCAGATTGAAGCCTGGGAAACAGTCAAACAACACTACTGAGGTGCCCCTAGTTTCCT
>JBOEGO010000010.1:0-81203 GCA_050633465.1 Paracoccaceae bacterium
ACAAATCTAGGGGCACCTCAGTCAACGAGCCCGCCGAGCTCACGCGCGTCATCCACAATCTTGCGAATTTTCTGGATGGCCCGATTGCGCTGCGGCAACGTGAGTTCAGCTTCGGCTTCGTGCCGTTGTCGCAGTTCACGCATGACACGCGTTCAATGGGCCATAGAAAGCCCCTCTAATTCCTCACCATTCAGCGCACGTGCTTCATACCAAGTTCGATCAATTTCGACGGAAACTGCACCAATGTTGTCAGGGTCAATACGCACCCGAACAGGCTTGCCTTTGTTGTCGCGCCGAAGCTTTATGAGCTCTTTGCAGTCGTAATGGTTGGAAAACAGGACCACGCCTTGCTTGGATGGGGTTCGAGTGAATTCATATCCCAGAGCAGCTCTGCGCGTATTCAGATCTGGGGGTTCGCTCACATCATATGTAGCGACTAGTTGCCTCCACCTGCTTGCAGGAGATTGGCGCCCAGGAAGACCTCGATGTGGATGGTGATGGTAGTGATCAACCACCCAGATCGTCAGAATTCGTGTCAGGTCATCATCGGTTAAAACTGTTCGCTCTTCCGAAGGGTAGTCTCCACGAGACATAGGATTGCTAAACGTGCGACCCGGCAAAAGTGGCATTATTTTGCGTGCCATCGTACCGAACACGCGTTCAATTCTGCTCCGCAGTTCCGGAATTTTCTGGTATAACCGACATATGAACCTTCGCTACTGTGTGGAGCAGGGGACTACGAAGGTGGTACCAGAGGTTGACTATTCTCGAAGCCCGTACAGATCGGACCAGATACTTGATTCCGTCTGGGAAGAGGCACTTTCTGCTGGCGAACGAACTCGTCGAGAGGTCGGGATAGAAAATCTCGGGCCGTGGGATGATTTCGAATGGGGTATGTTGAATGGCAAGCTCTCCGCTCTGCGTTGGGTATTGGGAGACGAATGGGATACGCTCGACACCTAATTGAACGGCGGAGTTCTGCGTCATCCCGCCTGTTCAACGTCGCGCCCATCACTCTTCACTTAGCGGAACTGAATGCTGGACTACGCCGTTCGCGACGTGCCGCACGTGCGATGCCCAGGCCGCAGATGAAGGTCTGGTAAGAGCTCAAACTGATAGTCTGGGCGTGCGGCTGCATCGATCCTGTGCACAATCTCAACAGGATTGTGCGCACAGCCAAATGGGATTCAGGTGCTCGGTATGTTGGGATTTTGTAGCATCTCGCAAATGGGCAACTATGAACGCAGTTTTTGTCTGAATTCTATCGAGAGTGCCTAAATCTGCGGTACTCACAAAATTCGCGATGTGCAAAATCCACTGATCTGCGCTAAAAAGCGACAGACTCCTGTCGAAAGAGACAAACTTCGTGTCATCTTTCAAAAAGGAAAGTGGTGAGCCCGTCCGGGTTCGAACCGGAGACCTACTGATTAAAAGTCAGTTGCTCTACCAACTGAGCTACAGGCCCACTGTGAGGGCGCTTCTAGAAAGCTGTGCGGGCAGGGTCAACCCCGAAAAACGAAAGAATCTGCGGCTTTGCTGGATTCCCCTTCGCGGCGGGTCTATATGCGCGCCATGGAACAGGCACATGACACAGGTTTGCCCTTTATGAAGATGCACGGGCTGGGCAACGATTTTGTTGTGCTGGATGCGCGTGCGCGCCCGATTCCCCTTACCCCGGCGTTGGTTACGCGCATCGCGCACCGTCACATGGGCCTGGGATTCGACCAACTGGCCGAGATTCGCAGCAGTGCCAATGCCGATGCGCATCTGATTTTCTGGAATGCCGACGGATCAACCTCGGCCGCCTGTGGCAATGCCACCCGCTGTATTGCCCGCCATATCATGGACGAATCCGGCCAGACCGCCCTGCACCTGACCACCGAACGCGGCGACCTATACGCCCGTGATGCCGGCAATGGCCTGACCTCGGTCAACATGGGCCAGCCGCAGCTAAACTGGGCCGACATCCCGCTGGCCCGCGACATCGACACGCTGGAACTGCCGCTGGATGGCACACCCACCGCCACAGGTATGGGCAACCCGCATTGCACGTTTTTCGTTGATGACGCCGATGCGATCGATCTGGAAACCCTTGGCGCGCGGTTCGAACACGACCCGCTCTATCCACAACGCACCAATGTGCAGTTCGCCTCTCTCCTTGCGCCCGACCACCTGCGGATGCGGGTCTGGGAACGCGGCGTGGGGGTGACCATGGCATCGGGGTCGTCGTCCTGTGCAACGGCTGTGGCGGCGGCGCGGCGCGGTATCACGGGGCGCAAAGTGCGCATTGATCTGGACGGCGGCACCCTGCATGTGGAATGGGCCGATGATGGCGTCTGGATGACCGGCCCGACCATGCATGTGGCATCCGGCCACTTCACCCCCGCATTTCTGGCCGCCCCATGACCGCCCCCGTTTTCACCACCCTTGGCTGCCGTCTCAACGCCTATGAAACCGAGGCAATGAAGGACCTCGCCACACAGGCGGGCGTGGAAAACGCCATTGTCATCAACACCTGCGCCGTCACATCCGAGGCCGTGCGCAAGGCCCGTCAGGAAATCCGCAAACACCGCCGCGACAACCCCGACGCCCGCATCATCGTCACCGGATGCGCCGCGCAAACCGAACCCGAAACATTCACCGCCATGGCAGAGGTCGACATGGTCATCGGCAATTCGGAAAAAATGCAGCCCGACACATGGGCGCGCATGGGGCCGGATTTCATCGGCCAAACCGAACGGGTGCAGGTCGATGACATCATGTCGGTCACCGAAACCGCCGGCCATTTGATCGACGGCTTCGGCACACGGTCCCGCGCCTATGTGCAGGTGCAAAACGGCTGCGATCACCGATGCACCTTTTGCATCATCCCCTACGGGCGCGGCAATTCGCGCAGCGTTCCGGCGGGCGTGGTGGTCGACCAGATCAAACGCCTTGTCGACAAAGGCTATAACGAGGTGGTGCTGACAGGCGTTGACCTGACCAGTTGGGGCGGCGACCTGCCCGCACAGCCGAAACTCGGCGATCTGGTGATGCGCATCCTGAAACTGGTCCCCGACCTGCCCCGCCTGCGCATCAGCAGCATTGATTCGATCGAGGTCGATGAAAACCTCATGGCCGCCATCGCCACCGAACCCCGCCTGATGCCGCACCTGCACCTGTCCCTGCAACACGGCGACGATATGATCCTGAAACGGATGAAACGCCGCCACCTGCGCGACGATGCCATCCAGTTCGCGCAAACCGCACGCAAACTGCGCCCCGATATGACCTTTGGCGCCGATATCATCGCCGGTTTCCCCACCGAAACCGCCGAAATGTTCGAAAACTCCATGCGCCTTGTGACCGAATGCGACCTGACCTGGCTGCACGTATTCCCCTATTCCGCCCGCCCCGGCACCCCCGCCGCACGGATGCCAGCGGTGGATGGCCGCACCATCAAACAACGCGCCGCCCGCCTGCGCGCTGCGGGTGACGACGCCGTGCAACGCCACCTGTCCAACCAGATCGGCAAAACCCACCACATCCTGATGGAAAACCCGCATATGGGGCGCACCGAACAATTTACCGAGGTGACATTCAAAACACCCCGGCCCGAGGGCAGCATTGTCACCGCCCGCATAACGGGTATCAATGGCCAGCAACTGACCGCCTGACCTTTCACTGTTCCCGAAATACCTAAGAGACCCGCCATGCACCCAAATCCGGTCTACCGGCAGGCCACCCCGGCCAACAATCTGGATTTCGCCCGCGATCAGGGATTCGGGATGCTGGCAGTCTCGACCCCCGATGCGCCGGTTCTCTCGCATATTCCCTTTTTGCTTGATGAAACGGGAAACAGCGCCGAATTCCACCTCGTGCGCTCCAACCCCATTGCCCGCGCCCTGCGCAATGGCCCGCTGCCCGCGAAAATCGCCGTGCAGGGGCCACATGCCTACCTGTCGCCCGACTGGTATGAACTGGATGATCAGGTGCCGACTTGGAATTACGTTGCCGTGCATCTGACGGGCACCATCGAAACCCTGCCCGATACCGAAATGCGCCCCCTGCTGGAACGCATCAGCGCCTTTCACGAATCGCGGCTGCTGCCCAAACCCGAATGGCTGCTGGATAAAATGCCCGATGATCTGGTCGATAGAATGATGCGCCAGATCATTCCCTGCCGCATGACGGTCACCGCCGTTGATGGCACATGGAAACTGGCACAAAACAAACCGGAATACGCCCGCCTGAACGCCGCCCGCGCCATGGATGCGGCCAATATCGGGCAGGATGCCCGCCTGCTGGCCGCGCTGATGCACCGCCCGCCCGAACCCGACGGTCAACAGCAATAGACATGGGCGCACAGCCGCCCTACCTTCCCCACGAATCCTAAAAGGGGAACGCAAATGCAACTGATCTTTTCACCCACATCGCCCTTTGTGCGCAAAGTATCCGTGCTGCTGCGCGAAACCGGTACGCTTGATTCGGTTGAACTGATTCCGGTGCAAACCTCCCCCACCGCGACCGATCCACAGGTCGCCGCCGCCAACCCCCTTGGCCGCATCCCCGCCCTGATCCGCAATGACGGCCCCGCGCTCTATGACAGCCGCGTCATCACCCGCTACCTCGATGCGAAATCCGGCGGCAAATTCTACCCCGAACAACGCATCTGGGAGGTCCTGACACTCGAAGCCACAGCCGAAGGCATCTTGGACAGCGCCGTTTCCATGGCATATGAAACCAAGGTCCGCCCACCGGAAAAGGTGTTCGATGGCTGGCTTGATGCGCAATGGGGCAAGGTCTCCGGCGCGATCAATGCCATCAATACCCGCTGGATGAGCCACCTGAACGGCCCCATCGACATCAGCCATATCGCCGTCGGCTGCGCCCTTGGCTATCTGGACCTGCGCCATGATGCGCGGGGCTGGCGCAAGGGCAACGATGCGCTGGATGACTGGTTCGCCACCTTTAATGCGCGCCCGTCGATGCAGGCCACGATTCCGGTGGCATGACCACGCATCCAGCACAACGCGCCTGACATGCCCGAATTTCACACCGCCGTGGCCACGCCCGACGCCGTTACCATGGCGCAGGGCGACGCCACGGCGTTGTTTCCATGGTTCAGCTTTACCAAAACCGTGATCGCCACACTGGCGATGTTGCTGCGCCGTGACGGGGCACTGGATCTGGATCGGCCACTCGACGGGTTGAACGGCCAGCCCTATACAACGCGCCAGTTGTTGATGCATCAATCGGGCCTGCGCGATTATGCGGGCCTGTCGGAATATCACGCCGATGTCGCGCGCGGCAGGCCGCCATGGGATCGGACCACCTTTCTGGCGAAATCACAGGCCCATAGCCCGCTGTTTGCGCCGGGACAGGGCTGGGCCTATTCCAATATCGGCTACATGATCGCCCGCGAACAGGTGGAACAGGCGGCGCAAATGCCCTTTGCCGCGCTGTTTCAGGCGCGAATCGCCGCACCCCTCGGGCTGGAACGCAGTAAATTTGCCGCAAACCCGGCGGATTTTTCTGCGCTGCATTGGCCCGCCGTGCGCTCTTACCACCCCGATTGGGTGGCCCATGGCACTTTATTAGGCACCGCGCCCGAGGCCGCAAAACTGATGCAGGCGCTGGTGCAGGGGCAAATCCTGCCGCTTGCCGATCTGGATGAAATGAAAAAAGCCCATGTTCTGGGCGGCCCCCTGCATGGGCGACCATGGCAAACCTGCGGCTATGGAACAGGGTTAATGACGGGCAGCGTGGCGCGGCCATGTGGTGGCGAAACACCCGCCTTTGGCCATTCGGGGCTGGGCACGGTCTGCGCCAATGCGGTCTATCACTTCCCCGCGACGGGCCGCAGCGTGGCGGTGTTCACCTCCGGCACCAGCGAGGCACCCGCCGAATTCGAGGCCGCCCGATTCGGCTGCGCCCCCGCCTGAAACAGGGGCGCAAACCGCTTGGAATCCGATCAGATCAGAAACTATAGGACACGCCGAAATTCAGCGCGTTGGAAATCAGGCGGGTCTTCATCGTGCCGCCATTTTCCAGATCGGCCTCGTTTTGCGAAATGGTGAACTGGTATTCGCTGAACAGGCCCCAACGGTCGTTCAGGTCATATTTTACACCGGCAATCGCCTTGGCTGCGGGGCCGGTGACCTGATAACCAAAGGTTCTATTGCCGTTTTCCGTCACATCCACATGCGGCATGGCAAACCCGATGCCCGCGCCGACATAGGGCGTGAACTTGCCCCATTTGTTGTCCCAGCGCTTGATCACGTTGGCGGTGATGATGTTATGCCCGTCAGTGAATTCCAACCGCGAAAAACCGGCAGGCATTTCCGCACCGGGGGCATAGAATTTGCTATGGGTGAACTCCATACCAAACCCCAGCCCGCTGTCGCGCCACCACATGGCACGCATCCCGTAATAGGGCGGCGCTTCAAAACTTTTGCCATCCCACCCGATCAGATTGGAATAGGCGGTGCCATTGGCGCGCGTGCCCTTGACGCGGCTGTGCGGCGCGGTCTGATACCCGCCGTAAAAGCTCAGTTCCATTTCGGCAGCGGCAGGCGCAACCATCGCCACAGCGCCAAGCGACGCGATTGCGGCGGTGGCGATATATTTCTTAATCATCTGTTTATCCTTCGCAGGTGAACGCGGGTCCTGCCGCCCTGATATACCGCCACAGGGCGTCCCTCAAGCGCGACACAACCGCGCTTTGCTCAAAGGCAGGGCAATGTGTTCTGGACGCAAGGGAAAACCCTCGTTAAATACCGCCTCGGAGAGGCTGCCAATTGCGCGGCCCAAACCCGCATTGGCCGCGTCGCGGTCGAAAGAATGGAGAGAACCTCGTGTCCCACGCAGAAGATCACGAAGGCACCCGCAGAGACTTCCTCTACTACGCCACGGCTGGCGCAGGCGCGGTTGCAACCGGTGCGGCCGTCTGGCCGCTCGTCAACCAGATGAACCCCTCGGCCGATGTGCAGGCCCTATCCTCGATCCGCGTGGACGTGTCCGGTGTTGAACCCGGCACACAGCTGACCGTGAAATGGCTGGGTAAACCCGTGTTTATCCGCCGCCGCGTCGAATCAGAAATCGAAGAGGCGCGCGCCGTCACGCTCGATGACCTGACCATCGACAAAGACTCGCAAAACGAAAACAAACCCGATGCCAACGCGCTGGATGCCAACCGCACCCTGCCGCTGCCCGATGGCACCGACACCGGCGAATGGCTGGTGATGATCGGCGTTTGCACCCACCTGGGTTGCGTGCCCATCGGCAACGGTGCCGGCGACTTTGGCGGCTGGTTCTGCCCCTGCCACGGGTCGCACTACGACACCGCAGGCCGTATCCGCAAGGGTCCCGCGCCTCGCAACCTCGATGTCCCGGTCGCCGCATTCGTCGACGATTCCACTATTAAACTCGGATAAGGAAACGCGCACATGGCCGGTATTCCGCACGATCATTACGAGCCCAAAACGGGCGCCGAGAAGTGGCTGCACTCGCGGCTCCCCATCGTGGGTCTTCTCTATGACACCATCATGATCCCCACACCCAAAAACCTGAACTGGATGTGGATCTGGGGCATCATCCTCACCTTCTGCCTTGCATTGCAAATCGTCACCGGCATCGTGCTGGTCATGCACTATACACCGCATGTCGATCTGGCCTTTGCTTCGGTCGAACACATCATGCGCGACGTGAATGGCGGCTATATGCTGCGCTACCTGCACGCAAACGGCGCCTCGCTGTTCTTTGTGGCTGTGTATCTGCACATCTTCCGCGGTTTCTACTACGGGTCGTATAAATCGCCCCGCGAAATCACATGGATCATCGGTATGCTGATCTATCTGTGCATGATGGGCACCGCGTTCATGGGCTATGTGCTGCCATGGGGGCAAATGTCCTTCTGGGGTGCGACCGTGATCACCGGCCTGTTCGGCGCGATTCCCTTTATCGGCGAACCGATCCAGACATGGCTTCTGGGCGGACCGGCGGTGGATAACGCCACGCTGAACCGCTTCTTCTCGCTGCACTACCTGCTGCCGTTCGTGATTGCCGCGCTTGTGGCCGTCCACATCTGGGCCTTCCACACCACGGGCAACAACAACCCCACAGGTGTCGAAGTGCGCCGCACCTCGAAAGCAGACGCAGAAAAAGACACCCTGCCCTTCTGGCCCTACTTTGTGATCAAAGACGTGTTCGCACTGGCCGTTGTTCTGCTGGTGTTCTTTGCCATCGTCGGCTTTATGCCCAACTATCTGGGCCACCCCGATAACTACATCGAAGCAAACCCGCTGGCGACGCCCGCACATATCGTACCCGAATGGTATTTCCTGCCGTTCTACGCGATCCTGCGCGCCTTTACCGCCGATGTCTGGGTTGTGGCTGCCACCAGCTGGATCACCGGCGGCATCGTCGACGCCAAGTTCTTTGGCGTGCTGGCCATGTTCGGCGCGATTGCGGTTATGGCGCTTGCGCCCTGGCTTGATACATCGCGCGTGCGCTCGGGCCGTTATCGCCCGCAGTTCAAATGGTGGTTCTGGCTTCTGGCCATCGACTTTGTGGTGCTGACATGGGTGGGCGCAATGCCGACCGATGGCATCTACCCCTATATCTCGCTGATCGGTGCCGCCTATTGGTTCGGTTACTTCCTCGTGATCCTGCCGCTGCTGGGTGTGATTGAAAAACCCACCGCAGCACCCGCCACGATCGAAGAAGACTTTAACGCCCATTACGGTAAATCCGGCTCCGCCGAATAAGAAAGGACAATGGACATGCTGAAAAAGATCGCGATCTCCACAGCCCTCTCCCTTGCCCTCACGGGCGGGGCCATGGCCGCTGGCAGCGAAGGCCACGTTCACGATGTGGACTTCTCCTTCGAAGGGCCGTTTGGCAAATTCGACCAGCACCAGCTGCAACGCGGGCTTCAGGTCTATACCGAGGTATGCGCAGGCTGCCACGGGCTGAAATTCGTGCCAATCCGCAACCTGCACGACGCATCCGGCCCCGGCATCCCCGAGGATCAGGTGCGCGCCTATGCAGCCGGTTTCGACATCTTTGATGCCGAACTGGACGATGACCGCCCGCGTACTCCGGCCGATATGTTCCCCGCCGTGTCCGGCGACGGAATGGGCCCTGACCTGTCGCTGATGGCCAAGGCACGCGCCGGTTTCCACGGTCCCTACGGCACTGGCCTCAGCCAGCTGTTCAACGGCATCGGCGGGCCGGAATACATCACCTCTCTGCTGGCCGGTTACACCGGCGAAGAGAAGGAAGAGGCAGGCACCACCTTCTATGAAAACACCGCCTTTCCCGGCGGCTGGATTTCGATGCCCCCGCCCCTGTCGGATGAACTGGTGGAATATGCCGATGGTCACGACAACTCGGTGCATCACATGGCCGAAGATGTGTCCGCCTTCCTGATGTGGACCGCAGAACCGAAAATGATGGCACGCAAACAAACCGGCTTTGTCGCCGTGTTGTTCCTCGTTGTGCTGTCCTCGCTGCTCTATCTGACCAACAAGAAGATCTGGGCGCCGGTCAAGAAAAAGGCGAAAGAGGGTTAAACAACCCCAACCGCTGAACCGACAAAACCCCGCCTGTCATGGGCGGGGTTTTTCTTTGCCTGTTCCCCTGTTCGTTATCAAAACCTGACCCCGCCCTGCGGCAAACCTGCGCTTTCATGGATCAGACCCCTTGAATCATACGAACCTAATGATTCGCCCCCAAATACATACGAAGCGGCGGCGGCGGATCATCCAGCAGCGCCTTGGTGTCAAATGGCCCCGTTGCTGCGCCCTCGGCCACCAGAATGCTCTGTTCGCAAATCCGTCTGGCGTCATCGGGGTCGTGGCTGACCATCAACAGGGTCGCGCCACTGTCACGGGCCAGCTGTTTCACCAGCTCCAGCATTTCAATTTTCAATGCGGGGCCAAGTGCCGCAAATGGTTCATCCAAAAGGATAATTTCGCGTTTCTGCACCATGATCCGCGCCAATGCGACCCGCCCCTGCTGCCCGCCCGACAGGCTCGCGGGCTTGCGATCCTCATACCCTTGCAACCCCGTTTTGCTCAGCGCGCTGCTGACCTGCTGGCGTTGCTCCGCGTTCAGTTTCAGGTTGGGGTCCAACCCCAAGCCGACGTTCTGTGCTACCGTCAGATGTGGGAAAAAGTTGTTATCCTGGAATAGGATAGCCATAGGTCGCTGATGTGGTGGCAGGTCGGAAATGTGATTTCCATTCCATGCTATCGACCCGCTGGTCAGGTCGGTGAATCCCGCAATCGCGCCCAGCAATGTCGATTTCCCCGCGCCCGATGGCCCGATCACCGCATGGCTGCCCGCGCCGATATTCATGTCGGCCCGCAGCGTGAAATCCCCCTGCGTTATCAGCACCTTATCCATTATCAGCATCCATTCGCCCCCCGCGATCAAACAGCCAGAATATCGCCAATGATGCCGCCATCAGCAGCAATGCCGCCGCCGCCGCATCCTCCATCCGGTAGGCGCCCATCAACCGCCACACCTGCAACGGCAGCGTCGCCTGTTCGGGGCTGGCGAACAGCGCCACAACCCCCAAATCCCCCATCGAAAGCGCCCCCGTCAACCCCGCAGCAAAGCCCGAAACCCGCCGCATCCGGGGCCACAAAACCAGCTTGATCCACGCCCCCTGCGACATGCCCAGTGACGCGCTTAATCTGTTGTAATTGCTATATATTTCCCGCATTTCCGGCACCATCACCCGCAGGGCAAAGGGCAGCGCCATCAGCGCATTCGCCAGCACCGTCACCGCCATCGCATAGCGGCTTGGCGCGTCGAACGGGTGGATCATCAAAAACAGCCCCGTGCCGATCACCATGGGCGATGTGGCGATGCCCAATAGCGCGATACCTTCCAGCCATCTGATCCGCACCGCCGCCATTGACAGCGCGAAACTGGCTGCCATCCCTATGATAACGCTAAATAAAACCACAGTTAGGGAAGTTTTCACCGACAGCCAAACCGCCAGCGGCAGGTGCCATATACCGGGCAATCCGCGCAGCAGGATCATCAACAGGGGCAGCACCAAAAACAGGCTAACCCCCAGTAATACAACGATATCCTGCGTGATCAGCAGTGGTGTTTGCGCATCCTGCCGCCGTATGGCGCGGTCCATCCCCGCGCCGAACCCTTCTTGGCGTGCCCATGCCAATGACACCACCGCAGCCACGGCCACCATGCCCATCTGCACGCTGGCCAGCACCGCCGCACGCCCCAGATCAAAGTCGAACAGGAAGGCCTCGTATATTGCCAGTTCAACCGTGGTCGCCCGTGGTCCGCCGCCCAGTGACAGCGCCACGGCAAAGCTGGACAAGCACAGGGTGAACACAATCAATAGCGCACCGGGCAATGTGGAGCGCAACATGGGGTATTCCAACACCCGCGCCACCTGCCCCGCGCCCATGCCCAATGACGCCGCCAGACGGAACCGCTCTGCCGGAATCGCCTGCCACCCCTGCAATAAAATCCGTGTCGCCAAGGGCAGGTTGAAAAACACATGCGCCAGCACCACCCCGTGCAATCCGTATATCTGCACCGGCGGCAGCCCGACCCATCCAAGCGCCGTGCTGATCGCCCCCGCGCGCCCGAACACCGCCGTCAGCCCCAGCACCGCCACGATGACCGGCAATATAAACGGCGCGCCCAGCAATGTGATCAGGATTGAGCGCCCGAAAAACGCCCGCCGCGCAAGCGCCCGCGCCACCGGAACCGCCAGCAATCCACTGATAATACTTGATAAAATCGCCTGCACCACAGTAAACCGCAATGCCGCATAATCCGCAGGGCCAAGGCCGGAACCCCCGCCCGCACGCCACAAAACAGCGCATAATGCGCCCAGAACCACAATCGCAATCAGCGCAGCAACCGCAATTCCGGGCGCGACTTGCCTCACTTGGCCAGGGCCGCCAACCATTCATCCAACGCCACATCGCGCAATGCATCGGCCTGGTCCGCCGCGACCAACAGCGATTTTTCCGGCGTTATCAGGGTGTTGAACCCTTCGGGCAGGCCCGCCGCCGGGGTCACAGCCGGATACATCCAATTGGTCGTGGGGATGATCGCCTGAAACGCATCCGACACCATGAATTGCAGGAACTGATCCGCCAGTTCCGGCTGCTTGGTCGATGCGGTTTTGGCCGCGACTTCGATCTGCAAATAGTGCCCCTCGGTGAATGGCAGGGCTTGCTTGCTGTCGTCTTCCTCGGCGATCAGATGATAGGCAGGAGAGGTGGTATAGGACAGCACCAGATCGGCCTCCCCTTCCAGGAACAGCCCGTATGCCTCGCTCCAACCCTTTGTAACTGTTACGATATTATCCGACAGATCGGCCCAGACCTGCGGCGCATCATCGCCATACGCCGCCTTGACCCACATCAGCAGGCCCAATCCGGGCGTCGATGAACGCGGGTCCTGAATCACAATTTTCGCATCCGATGCGGCCAATTCCCTGATGCTGGTCGGGGTCACGCCATCCTTATTGCCGACAAAGGCGAAATAGCCCCAATCGAACGGCACGAATGTATCGTCGGACCATGCCACGGGCAGGGTGTATTCGGCGCTCACCGCAACGGGCGCGAACAGCCCCGATGCACGCGCCGCCCCGATCAATGATGTATCAAGCCCCAACACCACATCAGCCTCGCTGCGGGTGCCCTCGAGTTTCAGACGCGCCAACAGGGCCGCACCATCGCCCGCGCTGACGAATTGCAAATCGCAGGCGCAGACCTGTTCGAATGCTTTTTCCACCGAAGGGCCGGGGCCCCAATCGGATACAAAGCTGTCATAGGTATAGACGTTCAAAACGGGTGTCTCGGCCAGGGCATTGGTGGCTGCGACAAGTCCCGTAACGAGGGTGAGATGTTTCAACATGACATCATTCCATATGTTGCGGGCGGGGCAAAAGCAGGAGTGATATCCATACCTTCCCTCCGCCGGTTCTAACCGGTTCAGGTTCTACGGGTTCGCTTGCGCATCTCAGCCAAGCAACACTTGGCACCCCGAGGTATCGCGGAACGTAGGGTGGGCGGGGCGCGGTGACAAGGGAGATTTCACCCCTGCCAACCACACCCCGCCACAGGGTCAATGCGGCTTGGCGTATTGGGCCAGTTCGGCCTCTGCTGCCTCGTCGATATCCAGATCGGCATCGGTAAAAATGCCTGCATCCGGGTCGTTGAATATGGCCATGTCGATCTTGTCTTCGCCTTTGGCGACGATAGATGTGACGACC
This sequence comes from Paracoccaceae bacterium, assembly GCA_050633465.1. Taxonomy (GTDB): domain Bacteria; phylum Pseudomonadota; class Alphaproteobacteria; order Rhodobacterales; family Rhodobacteraceae; genus UBA3069. The sequence continues at coordinate 13,253 of JBOEGO010000010.1, forward strand.
GCATCGCCTGTAATATTCACAGCCGTGCGGATCATATCCATCAAACGGTCAACGCCCAGAATCAGCGCGATGCCTTCGATTGGCAGGCCAACCTGACCCAGAACCATGGTCAGCATCACCAGCCCCACACCCGGCACGCCAGCGGTGCCGATGGACGCCAGAACCGCCATGGCAATCACCATCAGGTAGCCACCCAGCCCCAGATCAATGCCGTAAACATTGGCCAGAAACACCGTGGCCACGCCCTGCATGATCGCGGTGCCGTCCATGTTGATCGTCGCGCCGAACGGCACACAGAACGACCCGACCGAATTGTTCACGCCAACCCGTTCCGTCACGCAGCGCAGGGTCACCGGAATGGTGGCGTTGCTGGATGCGGTGGAAAACGCAAATATCTGCGCGGGGCGGATTTTCTTCATGAATGTGATCGGGTTAAGGCCGGACAGCAGTTTCAGCATCACCATCAGCGTCACGAACAAATGCACGAACAGGGCCAGCACCAGCGTCACAACATAGGCCAGCACAGGGATGAACAGTTCGATCCCCTGTTCGGTGAATGTTTTCGCGATCAGGCAGAACACGCCAATAGGGGCAAAGGCCATGACGATGCCGACGACCTTCATCATCACCTCGTTCATGTATTCGCTTGCCTCGACAAATCCTTTGGATTTCGCGCCCAGCATCAATACGGCCACGCCCAAAATCACCGTGTAGAAAATGATTTGCAGCATTTCACCATTGGCGAATGCGGCCACCGGATTGGTCGGCACGATCGAGGCAAAGACGTTCCAGACGGTTGGCGCCTCGCGCCCCGTGACGCCGGATGTGTCGATGCCATCCATCACGAACCCTTTGCCGGGGCCGATGATGGTGGCCAAAAAGATCGCAACCGCAATCGCAATGGCCGTGGTGGTCAGATACAGAACGAAACTTTTGCCGCCGACACGGCCAAGGATACGAATGTCGCCAATCCCCGTCACGCCGCAGATCAGCGAAAAGAACACCAGCGGAACGACCAGCATTTTCAGGGCATTCACGAACATCTTGCCGATCATGGCAAACAGCCCGCCAACGATATGCGTGTTGATGAAGTCCGACCCGATTTTGTTAAAGATCACACCCAGAACCAAACCGCCCAGCATGGCCAGCATGATCTGCGTCGTCAGGGACATTTTCGACGGCTTTCCGCCCGTGGCCCCGCCGGTGTCCCGGCTTTCTGTCGCGCTTGTCATTTCGTTTCCTTCCTGTTGCTTTATGACAAGAGTGTTACACGCTTTTCGTGAAACGCAAAATTTATGCACGGCCTACGCGAAAACACAGGTGTGATTGCCTCTGACTTGAGCAATTGATAGAGCAGGGAAAAGCAAACGGGGGTCGCCATGTCGCTAAATTCATTCGGGCATTTATTTCGCGTCACGACATGGGGTGAAAGCCACGGACCTGCCCTTGGCGCGACGGTCGACGGCTGCCCCCCCGGTGTTCCGATCACCGAGGACATGATCCAGCACTGGCTGGACAAACGCAAACCGGGCCAGAACAAATACACCACGCAGCGGCGCGAACCCGATCAGGTGCGCATTCTGTCCGGCGTGTTCCAAGGCGTGACCACAGGCACACCCGTTCAGTTGATGATCGAAAACACCGACCAGCGGTCCAAGGATTACGGCGATATCTCCGAAAAGTTCCGCCCCGGCCATGCCGATATCACCTATTGGCAAAAATACGGGGTGCGTGATTATCGCGGCGGCGGGCGCTCCTCTGCGCGTGAAACAGCGGCGCGTGTGGCTGCGGGCGGATTGGCGCGCGAGGCAATTCGGATGCTGGCCCCAAAGGTAGAAATCAAGGGCTATATGACGCAGATCGGCCCGCATGGCATTGACCGCGCACGCTTTGACTGGGACCAGATCGACGAAAATCCGTTTTGGGTGCCCGATGCTGTCGCCGCGGGGGAATGGGCCAATTACATGGACGCCCTGCGCAAATCCGGCAATTCGGTTGGCGCCGTGGTCGAAGTGATCGCGCGCGGCGTTCCTGCCGGTTTGGGTGCGCCGGTATACGGTAAAATCGACACCGATCTGGCCGCTGCGATGATGTCGATCAACGCCGTAAAAGGCGTGGAAATCGGCGAGGGCATGGCCGCGGCGACCCTAACAGGCGAGGAAAACGCCGATGAAATTTTCCTGGGGAATGATGGGCAGCCGGTCTATTCGTCCAACCATGCGGGCGGCATTCTGGGCGGCATTTCCACAGGTCAGGATCTGGTCGTGCGTTTCGCGGTTAAACCCACGTCCTCCATTCTGAAACCGCGCCAGACCATCACCAAATCCGGTCAGGCGGCGGAAATTATTACCAAAGGCCGCCACGACCCATGTGTGGGCATCCGCGCCGTGCCCGTAGGCGAGGCAATGATGGCCTGCGTGATCCTGGATCATATGCTGTTGAACCGTGCGCAGGTCGGCGGTGCGGTTGGTGACACATTGGGCAAGATCGGCTGAGCATTGGGCGGTATCCTTACAATCACCCTGCCGATTTTCGCGCTGATCGGGCTTGGCTATGGGTCGGTGCGGTTGGGCATGTTCAAGGTCCAGGATATGCGCGTGCTTGGCACCTATGTGTTGAACATCGCGCTGCCCGCGCTGCTGTTCAATGCTGTGGCCAAACGCAGTTTTTCCGAGGTGCTGAATGTTGAATACTTGTCGGTGTTCTTGCTGGGCGGGTTGGCAACCATTTTCGTGGTTTATGCCCTGACAGGGGTGCAGGGGGTTGGCCCTGCAAGGCGGGCCATTGCCGCAATGGGATCGGCCTGCCCCAATTCCGGCTATGTCGGTTTCCCGATGATATTGCTGATTTTTCCCGATTTGGCGGGTGTGGTTCTGGCCATGAATATGCTGGTGGAAAATTTCATCCTGATCCCGACCTGCCTGATCCTGTTGGAATTTTCGCGCCCGCGTGCGGGGCGTTCGATCCTGCGGTTGCTGGGTGAAATCCTGTTCAGTGTGGTGCGCCGCCCGCTGGTGATCGGGCTGTTTCTGGGGTTGGCTGTGTCGATCACCGGGCTGGCCCTGCCTGCCGCTGCGGTGCGCCTGCTGGATGTGCTTGCGGCCTCTGCCTCGGCTTTGGCCCTGTTCGTGATCGGCGGGTCGCTGGTCGGGCTGCCAACCAAGGGCAACCGCGCCTTGGCGGCGGAAATCGTGGTGGGCAAACTGCTGTTGCATCCAGCGCTGACCTTTGGCGCGATGGCCCTGCTGGCCGCGATTGGGGTGGGTGTGCCCATGGGCGATCTGGCCGTCGCGTTGATCCTGTCCACGGCGATGCCGATGTTTGGCATCTACACCCTGCTGGCGCAGGAATACGGATACGAGGGGCTGGCCTCGCTGGCCCTGCTGGGGGCCACCACGGGGGCCTTTGTCACCCTGACCATTATGATTGGCTGGCTGGTCTGACCAGCCGGTTGGCCGGTTGGTCAGGGCTTTTGCTTTGACAGTTGCACGGCCAGAATACCCGCAGCGATCACCACCACTCCGATCACATCCAATGCGCCCAGTTTTTCCCCCAGCAAAGCCGCCGCAATCGCCACACCAAAAAACGGGTTCAGGAAATGAAAGGTCGCGGCCTTGACCGGGCCGATCATGCCAACCAGCGTGAACCAGACCCATGTGGCGGCCAATCCGGGGATCAGCGTGGTATATAAAAAGGCCGCGATCAACTGCCAGCTCCAGATCACATGGAACGGTTCAATCGCCACGGCGACCACGGCCAGACAGGCCGAACCGACCAGCATTTGCAGCCCCACGATCATCATCACATTGCCACCCGATGCCGCGCCCCGCACCGAAAGCGTGGCCACGGTCAGCGCCACAGAACCCAGCAAACACAGGGTCAGCCCAACGGGATCGACGCCCGCCTCCAGCCGTGCGCCCATGATCACGCCGACACCCAGAACGCCCAACACCAACCCCGCCACGCCCAAACGGGGCAGGCGGTCGCGAAACACGATCCATCCGGCAAAGGCCACCATCAGCGGCATGGTCGAGGCGATGATCGACGCCAGCGATGCTTCGACCCATTGCATGGCAACGAAATTCAGACCCAGATACAGCGCATTCTGGCAAATGCCGAAAATGATGGTCGCCCGCCACTGGGCGCGGGTCAATTTGAAGGTCTGGCCAAGCGCAAGCGCAATCGCCACGCCCAGAATCCCGGACACCAGAAACCGCAGCGACAAGGATGCAAGCGGCGGCGCATAGGCCACGATCACCCGCGCCGAAGTAAATGCCGAGGACCACATCAGGGCAAAGGCCAGCCCCATCAGAATTGCGCGCAGGTTCATTTGTACTCCAACGAAAAAGGGCCGCCGTTGCGGGCGACCCTTTAGAAACTTTGCGATGAATGCAAGATCAGCCGTTAACGCTGTCTTTCAAAGCCTTCGCGATGGTCATTTTCACAACCTTGTCGGCTTCTTTTTTCATGGTTTCGCCGGTGGCGGGGTTGCGCACCATGCGCTCGGGGCGCTCGCGGCAATAGATTTTGCCAACGCCGGGCAGGGTCACTGCGCCGCCACCCGATACTTCGCGGGTGATGATTGCAATCACGGCATCCAGTGCGCCGGTTGCAGTTTTCTTATCGCTGCCCATTTCTTCGGCCAGTGCGGCCACTAGTTGGGTTTTGGTCATTGGTTTGGACATATTTGTCTCCTCGTCTTGCCCGACTATTAGGGCCTCATGGGCGGTGATTTAACTGTATCTTGTGGCTTAACACAACGATTAGTGTCGTAAAACAAGGGGAAAACGCACCTTTTACCTATGTTTACCCAAGGTCAAAGGAAGGCTGTCTCGTCAAAACTGCGCAATTTGCGGCTGTGGAGCCGTTCCAGCGGCATATTGCGGAGATGTTCCATGGCACGAATCCCGATCATCAAATGCCGCGCGACCTGTGTTTTATAGAAATCCGACGCCATTCCCGGCAGTTTCAATTCGCCGTGCAGGGGTTTATCGGATACACACAGCAGCGTGCCATAGGGCACCCGAAACCGGAAACCATTGGCGGCGATGGTCGCGCTTTCCATATCCAGCGCAATGGCGCGCGACTGGCTAAGCCGCTGCACGGGGCCGGTTTGATCGCGCAATTCCCAATTGCGGTTGTCGACGCTGGCCACGGTGCCGGTGCGCATGATGCGTTTCAGCTCGTATCCGGTCAGCTCGGTCACCTCGGCCACGGCGGTTTCCAGCGAGGTCTGGATTTCGGCCAAAGCAGGCACCGGCACCCAGACGGGCAGGTCATCATCCAGCACCTTGTCTTCGCGCAGATAGGCATGAGCCAGCACGAAATCACCCAAGGACTGTGAATTGCGCAGGCCAGCACAATGGCCGACCATCAGCCATGCATGCGGGCGCAGCACCGCAATATGGTCGGTGGCGGTTTTGGCATTCGACGGCCCAACCCCGATGTTGACCAGCGTGATCCCCGACCCGTCAGCACGTTTCAAATGATAGGTCGGCATTTGCGGCATCTTAGCGGGGGGGTGCAGCGGTTCGTCATCCCGCGTGATTTCAACATTTCCGGTGCTGACAAAGGCAGTATAGCCACTGTCGGGATCAGCCAGCATTTTGCGGGCGTAGCCTTCGAATTCGGCGACATAGAACTGGTAGTTGGTGAACAGCACATGGTTTTGAAAATGTTCGGGGTCGGTCGCGGTGTAATGCGCCAGACGGGCCAGCGAATAATCCACCCGCTGCGCAGTAAAGGGCGCAAGCGGCCCCGTGCCATCGGGCGGCGTTACATAGGTGCCGTTCACAATGTCATCATGGGTGGTGGTCAGATCGGGCACATCAAACACATCGCGCAGGGTAAACTGCGCCGCGCCCTCTTGTGGGACGGACAGCGCTGCGTCATGGGCCACGGCAAAATGCACCGGCATCGGCGTATCCGACAGGCTGATCACAACGGGCGTGCCATAGTTTTGCAGCAATATCCCGATTTGCTGGCGTAGGTATTGGCGAAACAGATCGGGGCGCGTGATGGTGGCGGCATAGGTGCCCGGCGCGGCAACATGGCCGAAACTTAGCCGACTGTCGATCTTGGCAAAGCTGGTCGTGGTGATGCGGACCTCGGGGTAGAAGGCGCGATACCGCTGCTCCGGTGCGCCGTTTTGCAGGGTTTGGGCAAAATGATCGCACAGGAAACGGGTGGCGGTTTCATACAGCTGCTCCAGCCGCTCCACCGCTTTGACGGGGTCGTCAAATGCCTCTGGCGCGGGGGTGTCCGGCGTCAGGATCGGCCATTCTGTTGCCTCTGCGTGCATGGTTATTCCCTTGGATTAGGCCGCTTGCGCCGCATCTGCGGGCCGGATGAACAGCAATTGACCGGCGTCGCTTTGATCGGGCTGGAACTGATAACCGCCCGTATCGAAATCGCACAACTGGGCGGGGTCGCTCAGACGGTTCTGGATGATAAACCGCGCCATGGCACCACGGGCGCGTTTGGCGAAAAACGATACCACCTTTGGCCCTTGGGGTTTTTCCTCCATGAAGACGGGCGTGATGATGCGCGGTTTCAACGCGGCCTGATCCACCGCGCCGAAATATTCCTGACTGGCGCAATTGACCAAAATGTCGGTGCCCGCCGCATCGGCGCGTTTGTTCAGCTCTTTGCTGATGGCGCTGCCCCAGTATTCATACAGGTTCTTGCCCTGCGGGGTTTTCAAACGGCTGCCCATTTCCAGACGGTAGGGTTGGATCGCATCCAACGGGCGCAGCACACCATAAAGGCCGGACAGGATTTGCAGATGATCCTGTGCAAATGCCATTTCATCGCCGTCAAGCGAGGCAAATTCCAGCCCCTGATAGGTGTCCCCGGCAAAGGCAAGCGCGGCGGGTTTTTCATCCATCTTGCCATAGTCACGAAAACGATCGGCGTTCAGTTTCGCCAGATTTTCGGAAATATGCATCAGCTTCATCAGATCACCCACCGACAGATCCCGCGCCACCGTTGCCAGTTTGGCGGCCCTGGGTTTGAACACGGGCGTGGTGGGGGTGATGCCCTGCACCGGGGTCATGTCCATCTTCTTGGCGGGTGAAACGGTGATCAGCATGTTATTCCCTTTGTAATTCAGGCGATGAACCTAGCCCGCATCGGCCAGCACGTCCAGAAACGCGGTGCCAAAGCGTTCAACCTCCCGCGCCCCCATGCCGGGCAGGCGTTCCAGATCAGACAGGGTAGACGGGCGGCGTTCTGCAATATGGCGCAGTGTGGAATGGGCGCAGCTGAGCGGTTTTTGCGTGCCATCCACGCCGCGTTGCAGGGTGTTTTGTATATCCAGCAGGCGGTCAAACAATGCGCCCTGCGGTTTGCCTGCCATTTTGCGGCGCATCGGATGCATCTGCGCGGCGCCCGAATTGATCACGGTCAGGAATTCGCGCCCGTAGCGTTCCAGCTTTTTCGCACCCACACCGGAAATGCGCGCCATCTGGTCCAGAGTTTGCGGGCGGGTTTCGGCCATTTCGATCAGGGTTTTATCCGTGAAAATCACATAGGCGGGCACATTGGCGGATTCGGCCAACCCGCGGCGTTTCGCCTTTAGCGCGGACAGCAGCGGCGCGTCTTCCTCGCCCACCAATGCTTTCACGGCGGGGCGACGATCGGGGCGTTGCACGCTGTCCGATCGCAAGGTGATGCCGGATTCACCCTTTAGAATAGGGATTGCGCCATCGGTCATGGTCAGCGCGCCGTGGCGGTCAGGGTTGGGGCGCATCAGGTCATGGCCCATCATTTGCCGGAAAATCGCCTGCCACTGCGGTTTGGAATATTCGCGCCCCACGCCGAACGTCGGCAGGGCATCATGGCCGCGTTGCTGCACCTTATCCGTATTGTTCCCCATCAGGATGTCGATCAGATGGCCCGCGCCAAACCATTCCTCGGTGCGCAGGGCCGCCGACAATGCCTTGCGCACGGCAAGGGTCGCGTCAAAGGTTTCCGCCGGTTTGTCGCACAGGTCGCAGTTGCCGCAGGGTTCGGATGTTTCGCCAAAATAGGTCAGCAGGTTCTGGCGGCGGCATTTCATTGCCTCGGCCAGACCCAGCAGGGCATTCAGGCGGCCATGATCCGCGATGCGACGTTCGGGCGGGGCCAGCCCTTCGTCGATCTGGGTGCGGCGCAGGCGAATGTCATCGGTGCCAAACAGGGTCAGGGTTTCGGCGGGCGCACCATCACGGCCTGCGCGGCCGATTTCCTGATAATAGGATTCTATGGATTTGGGCAGATCGGCGTGGGCGACCCAGCGGATATCGGGTTTATCCACCCCCATGCCAAAGGCCACGGTGGCGACCACGATCAGCCCGTCCTCCTGGCTGAAACGGGTTTCGACATGGCGGCGGTCATCCGGGTCCATGCCGCCGTGGTAGTGACAGGCCGAATGCCCGTCGTCGCGCAGCGCCTTGGCCAGTGTTTCGGTTTTGGCGCGGGTGCCGCAATACACAATGCCCGATTGCCCCTTGCGCGCCGCCGCAAACGACAGGATCTGGCGGCGCGGGCTGTCCTTGGCGGCAAAAGCAAGGTGGATATTGGGGCGGTCAAACCCGTGTAGAAACACCTGTGGCGCAGCACCATCAAACAGGCGTTTGACAATTTCCTGCTGGGTTTCGGCATCTGCGGTGGCGGTAAAGGCGGCCAATGGCACGCCAAGCGCACGGCGCAATTCACCAATGCGCAGGTAATCAGGGCGAAAATCATGGCCCCATTGCGACACGCAATGCGCCTCGTCCACGGCGATCAGGTTGACGTTGATACGCCGCAACATCCCCATGGCAGACCCCGCCGCCAACCGTTCGGGCGCGATATACAGCAGCTTTAACCGCCCGTCGTCCAAGGCACGCCAGACCGCATCTGTTTCTTCTTCGGTATTGCCGGATGTCAGCGCGCCCGCTTCGACCCCTGCCTCGCGCAGGCCGCGCACCTGATCGCGCATCAGGGCAATCAGCGGTGAAATCACCACCGTCACACCGTCGCGCATCAGCGCAGGCAATTGAAAACACAGGGATTTACCGCCGCCCGTCGGCATGATCGCCAGCACGTTTTCACCGCCCGCCACGGCGGTAACGATATCCGCCTGACCGGGGCGGAACGCATCATATCCGAATACGTCCCTAAGAAGCGTGGCAGCGCCGTCCATGAGATACCTGTAAGATTTTATTCAACTGCTCTTACTGGAATCATTTCACACTAAGATTCGGTGAACAAGGGCGGTTTAGCCCTAATAAAACATCGCCGCATTGTTCGACAGAATGATGCGCAGCGCGTAAATCCCGATCAGCACGATCAGCGGCGCAAGGTCGATGCCCGACATCGGCGGCAACATGCGCCGGATCGGGCCATAAATGGGTTCAACCAGCCGGTTCAAACCATACCAGATTTGCGCAACGAACTGTTGATGCAGGTTCAGCACCTGAAAATTGATCAGCCAGCTCATGATGATATGGGCGATGATAAAGAACCAGACGATATCAAGGATCAGCATCAGGATCATAAACAGGGATTGCATGGGCGTCCTTTCGATTGCGCGCTGAATACCTAAGCACGTCACATCAAAAGGGCAAGGGTGCCGCGAGGTAGTTGGTTGACGCGCACCCCCATAGCGGGAATCAAAACAGGACCAAGGAGAGCCTGCATGTATCCCTTCATCCGTCTGACCAAAGAGTTTATCAAATTCCGCAATGCGCCCGAACTGGACGTGACCCAAGAACATGTGTCGCGCCACATGTGCCTGCCCTGGGATCTGGATTTCATGATGGAGCTGAACAACGGGCGCACCCTGACCCTGTATGATCTGGGGCGGCTGGTTTTAGCAAAACGCATGGGGCTGCTGCACGCAATCCGTGACAACCGTTGGGGCCTGACCATGGCAGGCGCATCGGTGCGCTATCGCCGACGCATTCGCATGTTCGAGGTGATCACCATGCGATCACGCGTCACCTGTTGGGACGCGCGGTTTGTCTATCTGGAACAATCCATGTGGAAGAAAAACGGCGAATGCGCAGGGCATATCGTTTACCGCGTGGCCGTCACCGACACCGCTGGCATTGTCGACACCGGGCGTTTGTCTCTGGCGCTTGGCACCGCTGTCGAAAGCCCGCCAGTCCCTGACTGGATTGCACATTGGATCACCGCCGAGGATGCACGCCCATGGCCGCCTATGCCCGAAAAAACCGCCTGAACTGATGATTACAAGCAAGGATTGTCTTGCTTGTGTCGCACAACCCCTGCATTGAATTAACAAAAATTCCGGGGGGATCGGGGATGACCAATATCATAGCAGAGGCGAAAATCGCACTGCCCAATCGCAAACGCATATGGGGATGGTTCTTTTTCGATTGGGCCAGCCAGCCCTATAACACCCTGCTACTGACCTTTATTTTTGGCCCCTATGTGGTTGAACTGGTCGGAGACGGGTCAAAGGCGCAGTCGGTCTGGGGATATGGTGTTGGCGCGGCTGGATTGGTCATTGCGATCCTTGCGCCGATCCTGGGCGCGATGGCGGATATTTCGGGCAAACGTATCCGCTGGATTTGGCTGTTTTCGGCCATGTATTTTGTCGGCTCTTTCGGGCTGTGGTGGGCCGCGCCGGACAGTTTCAACCTGTATGCCACGCTATTGTTGTTCGCCATCGGGCTGATCGGCATGGAATTTGCCACGATTTTCACCAATGCCATGCTGCCCGACCTTGCCCCAAAAGAGGAAATCGGCCGCCTGTCCGGCAATGGCTGGGCCTTTGGCTATGTCGGCGGGTTGATCGCATTGGTGATCATGCTGACCCTGCTGGCGGACAATGCCAGCACGGGAAAAACCCTGATCGGCATTGACCCGATATTGGGGCTGGACGCGAGCAACCGCGAAGGCACCCGCGCCGTGGGTCCGTTGACCGCGATCTGGTTTGCGGTGTTCATGGTGCCGTTTTTCCTGTGGGTGCGTGACCCGAAATCGGCCAAACCGCCCAAGGGCGCGTTGAAATCGGCGCTAAAGGACGTGCGCATCAACCTGCGCAACCTACCGCAAACCCCGTCGCTGATGGCCTATTTGGCGTCATCTATGTTTTACCGCGATGCGCTGAACGGCATGTATGTTTTTGGCGGCATCTATGCCAGCGGCGTGCTGGGATGGACCACGACGAACATCGGCATTTTCGGGATCGTCACGATCATTTCAGGCGCGATATTTGCATGGCTGGGTGGCCATGCCGACCAGAGGTTCGGCCCGAAACGGGTGATCCGCTGGTGCATTCTGCTGCTGACATTCGTGGCCATTTCCATTGTATTTATCGCACCTGACAGCGTGATGGGCATTTCGGTGGGCGAAGAATCCAACCTGCCGGACATCGCGTTTTTCGTGATGGGGGTCTTGATTGGCGCTGCCGGTGGTGTGCTGCAATCGGCCAGTCGCACGATGATGGTGCGTCAGGCCAACCCGGCACGGATGACGGAATCTTTCGGGCTTTATGCGCTTGCGGGTAAGGCCACATCATTCATTGCGCCCGCGCTGATCGGGCTGGTGACACAGATCACCGGCAGCCAACAATTGGGCATTTCCCCGCTGATGTTCCTTTTCCTTCTGGGGTTGGTGCTGTTAACCTGGGTGAAACCCGAAGGAGATTCCGACAAATGGTCCGCTTTGCCGCACTGATTGCCCTTTGCCTTGTTGTTGCCGGTTGCGGTGGATCGAAATCGAAACCGACCAAATCTTCGGGCGGAGCCGAGAGCATTTCAAGTCAGGCGGAAATTCCCGCCGCGATGAAGGGCGTCCCCGCCAAGCAGTTGTTCGGTAAGGCAGGCGCAGGGTCTAAACAACCCGCCGCCGCCTTTGGATCATACGCCAAGGGTTGCGTTGCAGGCGCGGTGCAATTGCCCGAAACCGGCCCGACATGGCAGGCCATGCGCCTGTCGCGCAACCGCAACTGGGGCCACCCCGAAACCATTGATATGCTTGTTAAACTTAGCGCCAAGGCCGCACAGCAACCGGGGTGGAGCGGGCTGTATATCGGCGATATCAGCCAGCCCCGTGGCGGGCCGATGCTGACAGGTCACGCCAGCCACCAGATGGGGCTGGACGCCGATATCTGGATGCTGCCACCGAAACGGTTGAACCTGTCACGCAGCGAGCGCGAGAATATCTCGTCCATCTCACTACGCCGTTCCAAGGGCGCATTCACCAATGACAGTTGGACGCGCCAACACCACGAGGTGATCAAGGCCGCAGCCAAAGACCCGCGCACCGCCCGTATTTTCGTATTTCCCGGCGCCAAGGTGCAAATGTGCAAGGATGAAAAGGGTGATCGCGCATGGCTGCGCAAAATCCGGCCATGGTACGGACACCACTATCATTTCCACGTGCGCCTGAAATGTCCAAAGGGCGCAAGGGGTTGCGTCGATCAGAACCCGCCACCCGCAGGTGACGGTTGCGCCGATGCACAGCAATGGGTGAACAACATCCTGAACCCGCCGCCCCCGCCCAAAGACCCGCCCAAGGTCAAACCCAAACCGCGCCGCGAATTGACGCTGGCCGATCTGCCCGGACAATGCTCCGCCGTTTTGCAGTCGCGCTGACGGCTGGATTACTGCTTGCTCATGCCCTGCCCTCTGCCGAAGCAGTGGGCGGGTTACGGTTTGTCGGGCGCTATATCTGGACCGATCCCAACCCCGGCTTTGGCGGGATTTCGGGGTTGGAAATGGCCGATGACGGGGCCAGCCTGATTGCGATTTCCGACCGTGGGAGTTTGATCCGCGCACAGGTGACGCGGGATAAGGGGTTGATTACAGGGGTAAATTCTACCCGCATCACACCGCTGCGCGACACAGAGGGCACCCCCCTAGAGGGCGCGCGAGCCGATGCCGAGGGGCTGGCGGTGCGGGGTGACGGGCGCATCTATATCTCGTTCGAGGGGTTTCATCGGGTTTGGGCCTATCTGAACCCCGAGGGCGCAGGCGCATGGCTGCCGCGCCATCCGGATTTCAAATTCATGCAGAACAATTCGTCGCTGGAGGCACTGGCGATTGATGCGCGGGGTTGGCTGTATACCCTGCCTGAACGGTCGGGAATCGAGGGAAAGCCCTTTCCTGTTTATCGCTACAACGGCAGTTGGGCCGTGCCCTTTACCCTGCCGCGACGTGGAAAATTCTTGCCCGTCGGCATGGATTTCGGACCCGATGGCAGGCTGTATTTGCTGGAGCGGCACTTCACCGGATATGCCTTTGCCAGCCGGATCCGGCGATTCACATTGGCCGGCAATCGCCTGCTGGATGAACAGGAATTGCTGCTGACCACGGGCGGGCGGCATGACAATCTGGAAGGGATCAGTGTTTGGCGTGACACCAATGGAGAAACTCGTATCACACTGATTTCAGACGATAATTTTAATTTCTTCCAGAATACGGAACTGGTGGAATACGCGGTCCCCGACTAAACCACTTGCCACAATCCACCCAAGCAGCTAAACGCCGCCCGTTCCCGATGGTCGGGGGCCAAGTCGCCGCAACCTTGTAAAAACGGGCTTATACATGAACCGCGCACATCTTTTAGGCATTATTGCCATGGCCATTATTGTGGTGGCCGCGAACATTCTTGTTCAATTCATCATCCTGGACGGTCTGCTGACCTGGGGTGCATTCACCTATCCGCTGGCCTTTTTGGTCACCGATGTCATGAACCGCGTTTACGGGGCCGAGGCCGCACGCAAGGTGGTTTTCGCCGGATTTTTCACCGGAATTGTCTGTTCGCTGATCGGCAGCCAGATCATGCTGGAGTTCGGCCCCGCCGTGCCGCTGCGCATTGCAATCGGATCGGGCGTGGCATTTCTGATCGCGCAAACCCTTGATATCAAGGTATTTAACCGCCTGCGTGAAGGCGCGTGGTGGCGTGCGCCGCTGGCGTCATCGGTGGTGGGATCGGCTGTTGATACCTTTTTGTTCTTTGGTATCGCCTTTTCCGCCAGCCTGCCATTCCCCGAGGCGGCGAATGCCGCGATCAACTGGTCGTGGGAATCTGTGCCCTTCCTGAACGTCGGTCCGATGGCCCCGTTGTGGACCTCATTGGCCTTTGCCGATTGGGTTGTGAAACTGGCGATTGCCATGGTTGCTCTTGTGCCTTTTCGCATCATCGTGGGGTCGCTTACTGCAAAACACACATGATTTTGTTTTGCGTTTTGAAAAATCTGTGCCACGATTTGTTTACGGTCAGCGGCTAAGCTGGCTGCACGGTTCAACAGATTGAAAGGAGGTGCTTCAGTGTCTAATGGGATGTTGGAGAGAGGTGTCGGAACAGTTTGGGGAGCGCGCAACTGAGGCAGCCCTTGGGAGCGAAACTACCGAAATTGGTGAGCGCCTAACCGGCCCCACCTCCGTAATTCTCTAAGGGTCGCCCAAATCGGGCGGCCCTTTTTGATGCGCTGTTTGCACGGGTGCAGATCATAGGAAGCAGTGCTAGAATCATATGAATCGTAGGAAACAAGGGGGAAAATCCATGAAAACGCCCCATATGAAACACCATGCTGAAAATCACCGACCAAATCTCGATCGAGGACTGGGAACTGACCGAACAATTTGTGCGGTCGTCCGGCCCCGGCGGGCAAAATGTGAATAAGGTGTCAACGGCGGTCGAGCTGCGGTTCGAAGCGGCGCGTTCGCCCAACCTGCCCGATCCGGTGAAATCGCGGTTGCGCCGGATCGCAGGGCGTAAATGGACCAAGGAAGGCGCGGTGGTGATTCAGGTCGAAGAGACCCGCAGCCAGGCCCGCAACCGCGACATCGCCCGCGCGCGTCTGGCCGAAATGATCCGCCGCGCAACCGAACGCCCCAAACGCCGCATCCCGACCAAGCCGACCAAGGGCAGTCAGCGGCGGCGGTTACAGGCGAAAAAGGAACGCGGAGAGGTCAAGGCGCTGAGGGGCAAGGTTGACGGGGATTGAGGCCGCCATTTCTGCGGATGCCCCGGCAGAGAAGGACGTTTGAGGTGTTGTCTTTTTCCTGCTGGCCTATGTGGAGGTTGTGCTGACCTTCCTGGCCGGTCCGTATTTGATTTTCACCTTTGCCTATAGCGACCTGCAAGCGCGCTTCCTGCGTTTTGACGGAGTGCTAAGCCCCCTCCCAATACTTCACCCGCAACTCCTTTTTCAGGATTTTACCGATGGAGGAACGTGGCAGGTCATCGCGGATTTCCACCGCACTGAGCCGGTGGCTTTTGCCGAGTTTGGTGTTGGCATCGGCGCAGATGTCGGCACCGGTGCGGGTGGCACCGTTGCGCAAAACCACCAGACCCAGCGGGGTTTCGCCCCATGCATCAGAGGGCACGCCGATCACGGCGGCATCGGTCACGTCCGGATCGGCCAGCAGGATCAATTCAAGGTCGTTGGCATAGATGTTCAGCCCGCCGGAAATGATCATGTCCTTTTTGCGATCCGACAGCACAAGGAAGCCATCCGCGTCGAATGACCCCATATCGCCGGAGCGGAAGTAGGCATCACCATTGCTGTCGCGCCAGATATAGTCGGCTGTCAGATCATCGCGCCCGAAATATCCGGCCATCATGGTGGCAGAGCGGCCGACGATTTCGCCAACCTCGCCCTGCGGCACCTCGGCCCCGTCGGTGCCGATCAGTTTGATCTGCGCACCGGGTGCGGGTTGGCCGACTGTGTGCAATTTGTCGGGGTATTCGTGGGCCAGCAGGACGGTGACGCCACCGCCCTCGGTCAGGCCGTAGTATTCATTCAGCGTGCCGGGGAAACGCGCCAGCACGTCTGCCTTTACATCGGCGCGCAGGGGCGCGGAGGTGGAGAGTTTCATCTTCATCGAGGTGAGATCAAAGGTATCGAAATCGGGCACATCCATGATGCGTTTGTATTGCACCGGCACCAGCATGGCGTGGGTTATGCGTTCTTTTTCAACCAGCTGCAGGAAATGACGCGCATCGAATTTGCCCATCAGATGCACGGTGGACCCGCCATAAAGCGTGGGCAGAAAGGCCACGATCGTGGTGTTGGAGTAGAGCGGCGTGGACAGCATAGTGCGGGCATTGTCGGCGTAACCGTTGGGTTCAACGCGGTCCATCTGCACGGCGCGCATCCAGTGATTGTGCAGGATGCCCTTGGGCGTGCCGGTGGTGCCAGAGGAATAGATCAGGTTGAAATGATCATCCCATTCGATGGCAATTTGCGGGTCTGTATCATCGGCCGCGGCCATGACGGTTTCGTAATTTTCGAACCCGTCAGCGGTGAAATCCAGCGCGATGCGGCGGATATTCATGGCATCAATAAAGGGGATCAGATCGCGGTATTGGCCAGCCAGAAAAATGGTGGTCGCGCCGCAATCGGTCAGCATTTTTTGCAGCGCATCCGCCGAGGCCATGGTGGAGAGCGGCGTGACGCAACCACCGCCGCGCAGCACCCCCATGAATATTTCCGCATAGGCGGCAGAGTTGGGCGACAGCACCGCGATATTATCGCCTTTTTTCAGCCCCTTGGACAGCAAAAGATTGGCCACGCGGTTGATACGGGTATCGAATTCGCCCCAGGTCAGGCGGGTGTCACCGCAGACGATTGCCGCGGCCTGCGGATGGGCGGCGGCGTTTTCACGGACCTTTTGCACGATGTTTGTTTCGGGCTTGGTTTCCGGATTTGCGGGTGTGAAAATTTGCGACATGGGGCTCCCCTCCCTGAAATTCTGGCGGAGTTTCGGGGAGGAACGCCCTAGGGTCAAGGGGTTGCGGAACAGATTTCCGCAGAATGAAAATGCTAGACCTCGACCTTGATTGCGGTTTGATCGCCCACGCCGAACACACGTTTGTAGCGTGCGATTTCATCGGCTGGTCCCATGGCCTTGTTCGGGTTGTCGGACAGTTTGACCGTGGGTTTGCCATTGGCCGATACCGCCTTGCATACAAGGGAAAACGGCGCGAGCGCATCATCCACCGTCAGCCCGCGAAAATCATTGGTCAGCAGGGTGCCCCAGCCAAAGGAGGGGCGAATGCGGCCCGCGAACCGGGTTTGCAATTCGCGGATTTTATCGACATCCAGACCGTCGGAAAAGATCACCATTTTTTTGGTCGGATCCTCGCCACGGGATTTCCACCAGTCAATCGCCACCTCGGCGCCGGTTGCGGGATCGCCGGAATCAATGCGGATGCCTGTCCAACCGGCCAGCCAATCGGGCGCGTTTTCCAGAAAACCACGGGTGCCATAGGTGTCGGGCAGCATGATACGCAGGTTGCCGTCGTGTTCTTCGTGCCAGTCGGCCAGAACCTGATAGGGGGCCTGTTTCAGCGCCGCATCGTCGCCCGCAAGGGCGGCATAGACCATGGGCAATTCATGGGCGTTGGTGCCGATTGCCTCTAGGTCGCGGTTTTTCGCGATCAGGCAGTTCGATGTGCCAACGAATTTTTCACCCAGGCCTTCGGTCATGGCCTGCACGCACCAATCCTGCCATAGGAACGAATGCCGCCGCCGCGTGCCGAAATCGGCGATGCGCACGCCATCGAGGCTGCGCAGGCTTTTGACCTTTTCCCACAGCTTGGCCATGGCGCGGGCATACAGGATTTGCAGTTCGAATTTGCCCATCTGGTGCAGGACAGACCGCCCGCGCAGTTCCATCAGGATGGCAAGGGCGGGAATTTCCCACATCATGACCTCGGGCCATGACCCTTCGAATGTCAGTTCATACTGGCCGTCGCGTTTTTCAAGGTGATAGGGCGGCAGGCGCAGGTTTTCGAACCATTCCATGAAATCGGGGCGGAACATCTGGCGTTTGCCATAAAACGTATTGCCGCGCAGCCAGGTCGATTCACCACGGGTCAGGGAAAGGGAGCGCACATGGTCCAACTGCTCGCGCAGCTCGCCCTCGTCTATGATATCGGCCAGCCGGATGGTTTTGGTCCGGTTGATCAGGGAGAATGTGACCTGCGTGTCGGGGCTGTTGCGAAACACCGATTGGCACATCAGCAGTTTGTAAAAATCGGTGTCGATCAGGGACCGGACAATCGGGTCTATCTTCCACTTGTGATTGTGGACACGGGTGGCGATATCTACCATTTCTTGCTCCGGTGCGTTGGTTGCGATGGCTTAAAGCAAATGCAAGGCGGGAAAGGCAAGGGGGTTGACCTAATTGGTCAGGGTAACGCCTGCGGATTGCATGGCCTGTGTCGCGGCGTTCAATGATCCATCCATATCAATCGCGCGGCACAGATCGGTTTTGACAGTGACGTTATAGCCAAGCCGCGCCGCATCCAGCGCCGAGAAGTTGACGCAGAAATCCAGCGCCAGCCCGACCATGGTCAGGTCGGTGATGCCGCGTTCATTCAGGTATCCGTGCAGGCCGGTCGGGGTGGTTTGATCATTCTCGAAAAACGCGGAATAGCTGTCGATGGCACGGCGGAACCCCTTGCGGATGATCAGGTCGGCGGGATCAACATGCAGACCGGGGTGAAAGGCCGCGCCGTCACTGCCCCAGACGCAGTGATCGGGCCATAACACCTGCGTGCCATAGGGCATTTCAGTGGTGTCAAACGGCGATTTGCCCGCGTGCTGGCTGGCAAAGGACGAGTGATCAGCGGGGTGCCAGTCCTGGGTCAGCACCACGCAGGGGATGTGCTGCATCAGGGCATTGACGCCGCCAATGATCTGGTCGCCACCCGACACGGCCAATGCCCCGCCGGGGCAGAAATCATTCTGGATGTCGATCACGATCAGGGCTCGGGTCATGTGTTTTGTCCTTTTTCTACCCCAAGCGGTAAAACCCGATGCGCCCTGCGTCAACTGTGGCGCTTGAATGGAGCGGGTTCTGGGCGTAAATCGCGGGGCATGTATACAGTTTGCGCCCTATATCACTTCACCCGATTCCCCGACCCCGCCGCGATCAAACCCGCGCTGCTGGACCTGTGCATTGCGCAGGGGGTCTGCGGCACGCTGTTGCTGGCACAAGAGGGGATCAACGGCACCATCGCGGGAACGCGCAGCGGGATTGATGCGGTGCTGGCGCATATTCGCGCCCTGCCCGGATGTGGCGATCTGGAGTGCAAGGAAAGCACAGCGAGCGAGCGCCCCTTCCCTCGCATGAAGGTGAAACTGAAGCGTGAAATCGTGACCATGGGGCAGCCGGATGTGGACCCGGTGGCAAAAGTCGGCCATTACGTGGATGCGCAGGACTGGAACGAATTGATCCGGGCGCCCGACGTGGCCGTGATCGACACGCGCAACGATTACGAGGTGGCGATTGGCACGTTTCAGGGTGCAATAGACCCTGCAACCGACAGTTTCCGCGATTTTCCCGCGTGGTGGGATGCCAATAAGGACCGGTTCCACAACAAACGCATCGCCATGTTTTGCACAGGCGGCATTCGCTGTGAAAAATCCACGAATTTCCTGATGTCGCAGGGCGTCGAAGACGTTTACCACCTGAAAGGCGGCATCCTGAAATACCTGGAGGACGTGCCCGCCGAGCAAAGCACATGGGACGGTGAATGTTTCGTGTTTGACGGGCGGGTTTCCGTGGGTCACGGGCTGGTCGAGGGGCCGCATATCCTGTGCCATGCCTGCCGCCGCCCGATCATGCCCGACGACAGGAAACGCCCCGAATACGAGGCGGGCGTCAGTTGCCACCACTGCGTGGATGACACCAGCGATGATGACAAGGCGCGGTTTCGCGAACGTCAGAAACAGATCGAACTGGCCCGCCAACGTGGCGAGGTGCATTTGGGCGACGGGCGCGGGGTTTAACCGACCCCGCCCTTTCATTGTTCTAAAAATACCTCAAACCACCGCAGCGCAGCGCATCACACCGTTGCGGCCCTTGTCGCCCGACCGCTGCGCATCAGGATCATGATCAGGATCGCCGCATTCAGCACATTCCAGCCGATTCCATTGACGAAAGCGGCGAAATAGCTGCCGGTGACATCGTAGATCCAGCCCGACATCCAGCCCCCCAATGCCATGCCCATGATGGTGGCCATCATCACGAAACCGACGCGCGCGCCTGCCTCGGCCGAGGGCATGTATTCACGCACGATCACGGCATAGCCCGGCACGATGCCGCCCTGCGCCAGCCCGAACACGGCGGACACGATATAGAGCGGCACCAGCCCGTCGAACGGCAGATACAGCACCAGCGCCAGCCCCTGAAGCGCCGAGCCGATCAGCACGGTCAACACCCCGCCCAGATAATCGGCCAAGAGGCCCGACAACAGCCGCGACACCACCCCGCCCAGCAACATCAGCGACAGCATTTCCGCGCCCACGGCAGGCCCGTATCCCAGATCGACGCAGTAGCTGACGATATGGACCTGCGGCATCGACATCGCCACGCAGCATCCGATGCCCGCCAGCCCCAGCACCCACATCAACGCAGCCGGTGAAAACCCCGATGCGCGGGCGCGGGATGCGGATATGGCATCGGAATGGACCGAGGCCGCAAGCGGCACGCGGCGGCGCAGGAACAGCGACAGCGGGATCACCAGAACAGGCACTATTACGGCCAAACTCAGGTATACCGCGCGCCAGCCGCCCGTGGCCAGAACCCCCGACAAAACGATGGGCCAGATCGCGCCGGACAGGTAATTGCCCGATGCGGCGATGGCCACGGCAATACCGCGACGGCGCAGAAACCACAGCGATATATCGGCGATCAGCGGCCCGAAACTGGCCGCTGTTCCCAACCCCACGATGAATTGCAACGCGGCCACCACCCAGATCGACGGGGATATGGCCGCAAGCGCCGAGGACAGCGCGATCACCATAGCAGAGCCGATCAGGGCCAGTGTGATACCGAACCGATCCACGATGCGCCCCGTGATCATATTGCCAAGCGCAAAACCGACCATGGTCAACACATAAGGAATGGAAGCATCGGCCCGCGCCACGGCGAATTCGGATTGCATGGACGGCATCACCACGATGATCGACCACATGCCGACATTGCCGACCATGGCGATCAGCAGCGACAGGCCCAGACGGGACCATGCATATTTGCTGTCCAGAACATTGGCGTCAGTCATGGCGGAATGTGACACTAATATGCGAGTTAGGGTCTAATTTTGGCATGACTCAATCCGACAATTGGCCCGGCTGCATCGCGGCCAGTGTGTTGATCCATTCGATCTGGCGCGGAAGGCAGATGGTTTGCAGGTCATAGTTTTCGACCACATGTTTGCGCGCAGCGGCCCCCATGCGGGCGCGGGCGGCAGGATCGTCCAGCAGCGCCGAGACTTGTTCCACCAATCTATCGCCATCAAAGAAATCGACCAAACGCCCTGTTTCGTCGTGGCGGATTGCCTCGTGCAGGGGGGCGGTATCGCTGGCCACGATGGCGCATTCGGATGCCATTGCCTCGAACAGGGACCATGACAGGACAAAGGGATAGGTCAGATAAACATGGCAGGTGGACACCTGAAGCAGTTTCAAAAACTGCGGATAGGGGATTTTGCCCAGAAAATGCACGCGGTTCCAATCCGGGGTGGAAATGCGGCCCCGCACCTCGTCTATGAATTTCTGTTTCCATGTCTGGCCCTTGGGCGGGCGGGCACCATAGCTGACATCATCACCGCCCACGATCAGCACGCGGGCGTTTGGCCGTTCCTTGAGCAGTTGCGGCAGGGCACGCATGAACACATGGTAACCGCGATACGGTTCAAGGTTGCGATTGACGAAGGTTATGACCTCGTCGTTGCGGGTGAATGTGGGGCCATCGGGCAGTGTTAGGGTCACATCCGGGTCTGGCACGACGGCCTTTGTGTCGATCCCGTCGTGGATCACGGAAATCTTTTCGCGGAATTCGGGCGGGAAGGTGCCAGCCTGAAATTCGGTGGGGGAAATGCCCATATCGCCAATCGGGAAATGGATCAGGTTGTTCAGATTCTTCATGCGGATGCGCAGGTGCTGATCCTCGTCCACGCGCGGCTGGAATTCGGGATCAAAGCCAAGGTGATTGGGATCGGAGCGGTGATAAAGTTCGTAATAGAGCCCGATCCGTGCGGTGGGCCAGACATCGCGCAGGAACATGGATTCACCCCAACCGGGGTGCGCAACGATGATATCGGGGGTGAACCCCTTGTCGCGCAGGACGCGGGCGGCACGGTAACATGCCTCTGCGCGGATCACCTTGGTGTCGGTATCCAGCAACCACGGATGCACGCCGCGTTGTTGGGGCGCCTTTAACCCATAGGGCAGAATACGCACGCCCTGCCAATTCTGCGGTTCCTTGACCCGCAGGGTCAGCGCCACGCATTCATGCCCCGCCTTGGCCAATGCGGGGGCCAGATGTTTGAACTGGCCGGGGAAATTCTGGTGAATAAAGAGGATTTTCATCTGCTGCCTGCTGCCTGCGCCCGTGTTTTGCCCTTTATAGCGCCGGATTTCCCCCTGCCCAGCAGGGTTTTTGCCTGCAATCCACTGGACCAAGTGCAGGTCATTGCCTATCACCCCAAGGCAAAGCCCCGAGAGGCACGCCCGAAACCACACCGAAAGAGCCGTAAATGTCCTCCTCTTATACCCCGTCCGAGATCGAAGCACGCTGGCAAGCCGCATGGGATAAGGCGGGCACATTCACCGCCACGCGAGAGGGCGACAAGCCGAAATATTACGTGCTGGAAATGTTCCCCTATCCATCGGGGCGCATCCATATCGGGCATGTGCGCAACTATACCATGGGCGATGTGATCGCGCGCTATAAGCTGGCGACGGGGCATAATGTGTTGCACCCCATGGGGTTTGACGCATTCGGGATGCCCGCCGAAAACGCGGCCATGGCGATTGGCGGCCACCCCAAGGAATGGACCTATTCCAACATCGACACCATGGTCGCGCAGATGAAGCCGCTGGGGTTCGGGTTGGACTGGTCGCGCATGTTCGCCACCTGTGACCCTGAGTATTACGGCCAGCAGCAGGCCTTGTTTCTGGATTTCATGGAAAAGGGGCTGGTCTATCGCAAGAACGCGGTGGTGAACTGGGACCCTGTGGATATGACCGTGCTGGCCAATGAACAGGTCGAGGATGGCAAGGGCTGGCGTTCGGGTGCCGAGGTAGAGCGCCGCGAGCTGACGCAGTGGTTTTTCAAGATCTCGGATTATTCCGAAGAGTTGCTGGAGGCATTGGACGGGTTGGAGAACTGGCCCGCCAAGGTGCGGCTGATGCAGGAAAACTGGATCGGGAAATCGCGCGGTTTGCAGTTTTCGTTCAGCCTGATTGACGGGCCGCATGGCACCGACCGGATCGAGGTATATACCACCCGCCCCGACACGCTTATGGGCGCGTCGTTTGTGGGGATTTCGCCCGATCATCCGCTGGCCAAGCAGATGGAGCGCGAGCGCGAGGATGTGGCCGCATTTTGCGCCGAGGCCCGCAAGGGCGGCACCACCGCCGAAGCGATCGAAAAGGCCGAGAAGCTGGGCTTTGACACCGGGCTGACCTGTCGCCATCCGTTTGATACGGCGCAGGAACTGCCGGTTTACATCGCCAATTTCATCCTGATGGATTACGGCACCGGTGCGATTTTCGGCTGCCCCGCGCATGACGAGCGTGACCATGAATTTGCCAGCAAATACGGGTTGCCGATCATTCCGGTTTTCGAGCCTGTTCAAGGGGATTACCCCGAGGGCAAAGCATTTGTGCCCGCCAGAACCGAACCCGTGCGTTATGTGCGCGGGTTCGCCGGAGCCGAGGAACAGACCGGCGAACAGGGTGTCGATACCGCCGTTGATTTCTGCGAAGCCAATGGCGTGGGTCAGGGCGTGACCAAGTTTCGCCTGCGCGATTGGGGGCTGTCGCGCCAGCGGTATTGGGGTTGCCCGATCCCTGTGGTGCATTGCGAGGCCTGCGGCGTGGTGCCCGAAAAGAAAGAGAACCTGCCCGTTGTGCTGCCCGATGATGTGACATTCGACATCCCCGGCAACCCGTTGGACCGTCACCCGACGTGGCGTGATTGCGCCTGCCCGTCCTGTGGCAAACCCGCCAAGCGTGAAACCGACACGATGGATACCTTTGTGGATTCCAGTTGGTATTTCGCACGTTTCACCGCGCCGCGTGCCGACACCCCCACCGATATGGCCGAGGCCGAATACTGGATGAATGTTGACCAATATATCGGCGGCATTGAACATGCGATTTTGCATCTGCTGTATTCGCGCTTTTTCGCGCGTGCGATGCATATCACCGGCCACCTGCCGGAAAAATCCAAGGAGCCGTTCAACGCCTTGTTCACCCAAGGCATGGTGACCCATGCGATTTACCAGACCAGAGGCGCGGATGGCCGCCCCGTTTATCATTACCCCGAAACCGTCGATTTGCGCGATGGCAAGGGGTATCTGGCAGACGGGAGCGAGGTGGAAATCATCCCCTCGGCCAAGATGTCGAAATCAAAGAACAATGTGGTTGATCCGGTGCAGATCATCGAAACCTACGGCGCGGATACGGCGCGTTGGTTTGTGCTGTCGGACAGCCCGCCCGAACGCGATGTGGAATGGACAGCCGCGGGCGCCGAGGCCGCGCATAAGCACCTGACCCGCGTCTATCGTATTGCGGCGGAAATTGCTGCGGGCGCGGATGGTGATGCCAAGCAGGACGAGGATTTGCTGCGCGCCACTCATAAGGCCATGCATGATGTGACGGGTGGTGTTGAAAGTTTCGGGTTCAACGCATCCATTGCGAAACTATACGGGTTCACCAATACGCTGTCGAAATCCAAGGCATCGAATGCGGCCAAACGTCAGGCGATGCTGGTGCTGGCGCAATTGATGTCGCCCATGACCCCGCATCTGGCCGAGGAAATCTGGGCCATGCTGGGCGGTGAGGGTCTGATTGCCAATGCGCCCTGGCCACAGCCGGACGAGGCCATGCTGAAAGATGATACCGTGACCCTGCCCATTCAGGTCAACGGCAAACGCCGCGCGGAAATCAGCGTGCCTGCCGATATGGACAAGGCAGAGGTTGAAAAACTGGCGCTGGCACAAGAAGGTGTGATCAGGGCGCTGGACGGGGCACAGCCCAAGAAAATCATCGTCGTCCCCGGGCGGATCGTTAATGTTGTCATGTAACAGACGGGTGTTTTTGCTGGGCGCGGCGGCGGTTGCGGGCTGCGGGTTTACGCCCGCCTATGGCCCGAACGGATCGGCGCGGGCATTGCAAGGGCAGGTGTTGGTGCAATCGCCCGACAGTTCCGACAGCTATCTGATGACCCGCCAGTTAGAGGACCGTTTGGGCCGCAGCAGCGCGCCGAAATACGGGCTGACCTATGCATTGGATTTCGTCGAGGAGGG
The DNA here is from genome assembly GCA_050633465.1 of Paracoccaceae bacterium. Classification (GTDB taxonomy): domain Bacteria; phylum Pseudomonadota; class Alphaproteobacteria; order Rhodobacterales; family Rhodobacteraceae; genus UBA3069. Next base: position 38,525 of record JBOEGO010000010.1, read on the forward strand.
CATGGCCATTTCATCGACCAATATCACCACGCGGTTCAATGTGGTGGGCAAGGCGACCTATGCCTTGGTCGATCTGGAAACCGAACAGGTGTTGACCAGCGGCGTGGTCAATTCGTTCACCGGATATTCGACCACGGGGTCCACCGTCGCGACGCTGGCCGCCGAACGCGATGCGCGTGAACGGCTGGCCGTCATTCTGGCCGATCAGGTGACCACGCGGTTGATCGCGTTCAGCCCCAAATTGCCCGCATGAAACTGACGGGGCGCGATGCGGGGCGGTATTTTGCCAAGCCGGACCCGAACCGCACAGGGTTGTTGATTTTCGGGGCGGATGCGATGCGCGTGGCGTTGAAACGCCAAGAGGTGATCGCCGCCCTTATCGGCCCCGCAGGCGAGGAAGAAATGCGCCTGACCCGCATTCCCGCCGCCGATCTGCGCAAGGATGCGGCGGCATTGCTGGACGCGGTCAAGGCGATTTCGTTTTTCCCCGGCCCGCGCGCCGTGTTTGTAGAGGGTGCCACCGATGCCTTGACCGATACGATGAAAATCGCGCTGGCCGACTGGCAGGCGGGCGATGCGCAGATCATTGTGACAGCGGGCGGTTTGTCGGGCAAATCGCGGCTGAAAATGCTGTTTGAAAAGCACCCCAATGCCTATTGTGCGGGCCTGTATGACGATCCGCCCACCCGCGAAGAGATCGAGGCAGAGCTGGCCCGCGCCGGGCTGCGCGATGTGGGGCGCCAGCAGATGGACGACCTGACTGCGCTGTCGCGCGAGTTGGACCCCGGCGATTTCCGCCAGACGCTGGAAAAGCTGTCGCTGTATAAGCTGGAGGATGATGCGCCGCTGTCCTCGGCCGATATTCTGGCCTGCGCGCCGACATCAACCGAGGCGGATCTGGACGATGTGTTGAACATTGTCGCCGAAGGCAAAGACGGCGAAATCGGCCCCGTGATGGGGCGTTTGAAATCGCAGGGCACCAATGCCGTTAGTCTGTGCATCGGCGCGACACGGCATTTTCGCACGCTATATGCGGCGGCCTCGCATCCCGGTGGGGCGTCGCAGGGCATTGCCGCAATGCGCCCGCCCATATTCGGGGCGCGCCGCGACCGGATGCAACGTCAGGCGCAGGCATGGGGCGCGGCCAAACTGGAAATCGCGCTGACATTGCTGACCGATACGGATTTGAAGCTGCGGTCGGCGGGGCGGACGGTGCCGGATATGGCATTGGTCGAACGCACCCTGATCCGCCTGTCGATGATGGGCAAACGGCGCTGACGCAACGGCACGGTCCTTTTTGCCTCTGCCCGTGGCATCAATGCCCAAAAGGGAGAGGACACCAACATGTATGAAGTGATCGGAAACACCCAGAGCCGCGCGTTCCGTGTGATGTGGATGCTGGAGGAGTTGGGGCAGGAATACACCCTGACAGCCGTCAAACCCCATTCAGAGCAGGCGCGTGCCGCCAACCCGTCGGGCAAAATTCCGGCGCTGCGTGAAGGCGATGATGTGATCGTGGATTCGGCGGCCATTCTCACCTATCTGGCGGATAAACACGGGGCGCTGACTTATCCCGCAGGCACGATTGAACGCGCGCGCCAGGATGCATTGACCCATACCATTCTGGATGAGATGGATAGTATATTATGGGCCGCCGCCCGCCACAAATTCATCCTGCCGGAGCAACGCCGCGTGCCAGAGGTGGCCGACAGCCTGAAATGGGAATTCGGCAATCACGCGGCGCGGTTCGGTGATTGTATCAAGGGTGAGTTCCTGATGGGAGACCGCATGACGGTGCCCGATATTCTGGCCACCCATTGTTTGAACTGGGCGGGCGCTGCGAAATTCCCGATCGAGGATACCCGCCTGCTGGATTACGCCAAAAGGATGCGCGGGCGTGATGCGTTCAAGCGTGCGGCGGCGCGGTAGACCTTCTTTGTTCTGATAAAAGCTCGGGCCGGAGGTTTGTTTTGTTGGCACAGGTGCCTTCGGCGAGAGTATTTTTACCAAGAAAAAGTCAGGCCGGGCCTATTTCGGTTGCCAGCGGGCGGCATGTTGTCCGGCCCATAGCCCTGTGGCCATGCAGGCGGTCAGCAGGTAACCGCCGGTGGGCGCGTCCCAATCCAGCATTTCACCGGCGGCAAATGTGCCGGGGCGGGATTTCAGCATCAGGTTTTGATCAAGCGCGTCAAGGGACAGGCCACCGGCGGTGGATATGGATTCGTCCATCGGGCGGGGGCCGTTGTGGGGAACGGGCAGGTGTTTGATCACGGGGGCCAGATCATCGGGCAGCGGGCGGGCGCATTCCATCAGCAGGGCCAGTTTCACCGGATCAAGGCGCAGGGTTTTGCGCAGGTGGTTGGCGATGGTGGTTTTGCCCTTTGGGCGCGACAGCCGTTGGCGGATGCTATCAAGCGGTTGATCGGGCAGCAGGTCGATGTGCAATGGTGCGCCGCGGCGCAGGGCCGGGGTCAGGGGGTAGATGCCGCCGCCTTCGATCCCGTTGGATGACAGGGTGATTTCCCCGCGTGAGGTCATATCGCCCGCAGTGAGGGCGATGTTTTTCAGCGGTTGGCCCATGTGGCGGGTCATATGGGTGGACCATGTGACGGACAGTGCCGCGTTTGATGGTTCAAAAGGTGTTGTTTCGGCGTTGATCCAGCTGGCCCATGCGCCGTCTGATCCAAGGCGCGCCCAACTGGCCCCGCCACAGGCCAGAACGGTGACGCGCGGGTGCAGAATGACGGTGCCATCGGGTGTTGCCATCTGGCACCCGCCTTGTGCCCAGCCGGTCCAGCGGCTGCGGGTTTGCAGGGTCACACCCTTAGCCGCCAGTCGCGCCAGCCATGCGCGCAGCAGCGGCGAGGCCTTCATGGATTTGGGAAACACGCGCCCCGTTGATCCGGTGAACAGCTCTTGCCCCAGCCCCTGTGCCCATGCCTGAATTTCAGCGGGGCCAAAGGCGGTGAGCATGGGGGTAAGCGGCAGGGCGGCATTGCCGTAGTGGGCCAGAAAGGCATTGAGAGGTTCGGATTTCGTGAGGTTCAGGCCGGATTTGCCTGCCATCAACAGTTTGCGCGCGGGGGAGGGTTTGGCATCAACCACCAGCACGCTGCGGCCTGCATCTGCCAGTGCCTCGGCTGCCATAAGGCCAGCGGGGCCAGCGCCGATCACCACTGCGTCAAGGTCGGGGGTATCTGTCACGGGCGGGTGTCGCCTTTGATTTCGATGACGCGATGGGGGTACGGGATTTCGATCCCGTTATCCTTGAGCGCGTTCCAGATCACCATCATCACCTTGGGCGTATATTTGTTGCGCCCGTCATCCAGCCCGTTGACCCAGAATTCGACCGCGAAATCGACGCCGCTGTCGCCGAATGCGCGCAATTCGCAATCCGGCCCGTCGGGGGCTGTCAGCACGAAATCGAGTTTCGCCACGGCGGTTTCGATGATGTCTGGGACGCGGTTAATATCGGTGTCGTAGGACACGGAAAACGGTGCCTCGTAGCGGTTGGCCGAGCCTTGGTCGGAGTAGTTCACCACGCGGGTGGTGATGAAATGTTCGTTCGGGACCACGATCCAGCGGCCATCGAATGTTTCCAGTATCGCAGCGCGAGAGGTCATTTTGACGATTGTGCCTGCCTCTCCGCCGTCAAGTTCGACGTAATCGCCGACGGTTGTTTGCCCTTCGAGAAGCAGGATGATGCCGGAGATAAAGTTGGCCGCGATTTGTTGCAGGCCCAGCCCGATGCCAACGCCCAGCGCACCACCCAGCACGGCGATGGCTGTCAGATCAATACCCATGATCGACATCAGCAGCACGAATGCGGTGCCGAAAATCACCACCTGTGCGGCCTTGATCGCCAGTTCGCGGGTGGCGGGGCGCAGTTCGTCCTGTTGTTTGATATAGCCTTCGGATTGGGAATTTGACCAGCGCCCGACCCAGAACAGCAGCGCGCCCGAGATCAGACCGCGGATCAGGGACATGACCGAAAACGTGATATTGCCCAGCGCGATCTGGATTTCCGACAGTTTGGCGGTGATCGGGTCCAGCAGGCCGAACAGATACAGCGCCATGGTGGGGATCAGCACATAGCGGCCCAGCAGGCGCAGGAACGGGTCCTGCACCACTTCGCGCACGAAAATCCGCGCCGCGATGAACAGGAACAGGCGTTTGCCAAAGGCGATGACCGCGCCAGAGCCGAACAACGAGCGGGTTACGCCTTCGCCGATGCCGGTCAGCACATAGGCCAGCAGCGGCAGCACCAGCGGCAGGAACCGCAGCACGAACCGCATCGCGGTGGCGAAGATGCCGTTGTTGCCATCCTTGGGGGTCAGCACCCGTGACAGCAGCGGGCGAAGCCGGCGCGCAACCAGCACGGCGACCAGCCATGCCACCACCAGAAGGGCGAATTGCGACCATGCTGCGGGGCTAAGCAGCCATTCGCGAGCGACTTCCCAGCCCTGGGTGGCATAGCCCAGCGCCTTGGTCACGATTTCGGGTTGTCCATCCATCTGGTTCGCCTTGCGCATGGTTGATTGGCTTGTTGATGCCCTTGGCGCGGTTCGGTTTCAAGGGAAACCGCGTGTTTATGCCCTGTGATAGGTCAGGGCCATGGTGATCAGGGGGCGGATTTGGGCGTCAAGCGGCAGGTTCCCCGATTGCAGGATCAGGGCGCGGTTGCCATCAAAGGTGAACGAGGGCGGGCAGAGCGCCTGAAACTCCGACATGATCGTGGTTTGGCAATGGGTGAAAATGGCGACATCCCCCAGATGTGCCAGCGATTTTTTAGGGCTGCCAAGGCGGATGGTTGATCCGGTTCGGGGTGTTGTCAGATAGGCGGGTTGGCCCCATTTCAGGGTTTCATTGATCTGCCCCGCCGCTGTGGTTTCGGCGGCGGTGGCATAGATCAGGGCGCGCAGGTGCAGCAGCGCCAGCGCAGTATCTGGCGGATAGGCGGCAAAGGCGCTGCGCAGGCTGTCATCGGGGAAATCGGGGGGTGTCATCATGCCTTTCCTTGCCAGAGTGCCTTTCCTTGCCAGATTACCTTTCCTTGCCGGACTATTTGCACATCATTTTGATGCCAGCCGCGATGTCGGGTTTTGCCGCCAGCGTATCGGTGCAGATGCTGCGGGCCGCATCCAGCAGGCTGTCGCGATCTATCACCCTGTCGATCAGGCCGAATGACAATGCCTCGGGCGTTTCGACCTTTTGCCCGCCCATCAGGATCAGTTTGGCACGGGCCGGACCGATCAGCGCGGCCATGCGCCCCGGATCAGAGGGTTGCGGCAGGTAGCCCAGTTTCATCACCGGATAAAAGAATTTTGCCCCGTCCACCGCCAGCCGGATGTCACAGGCCAGCGCCATGCCCATGGCCCCGCCAGCCAGCGTGCCATTCAGCGCACAGATGGTCAGCGCGGGCAGCGCGGCGATGGCGGATGACAGGCGTTCCCACAGGGGTGAGGTGGCCAGCCCTGCGCGGGCTTCGTCCAGATCGGCACCGGCCGAGAACACCTTGCCCGTGCCGGTCAGGATCAGGGCGCGGGCGTCATGGGCGGATTCCATGATGTCGCACAGGCGTTCCAGCATGACGGCGGTCAGGGAGTTCGCCTTGTCCGGCCGGTTGATGGTGACGATCCATAGCCCGCCATCTTTTTCCAGATCAATCATATCAGCCCCACCTGTTTGCGGATATTTTCATCGCGCAGGGACACATCGGCCCCCAGATGCGCGTCGGCCTGTGCGCTGCACATCCACAGCAGGGTGCGGGCGGGCCATTCGGGGGGAATGTGGTCTTCCCATTCCAGATCGGACACGGGGTTGATGCCGCTGGATTTGATATCGCGCTGCATCTGGGTGGCCACGGTGCCCGGCGACAGGCCCAGCACGCGAATGCCATCATTGCCAACCTCGGCCTGGGCGGCGCGAGTCATCATCAGCGCCCCCGCCTTGGAGGAGCAATAGCTGCTCCAGCCCTCTAGCGGGCCATAGGCCGCGCCGGATGACGTGGTGATGATGGTGCCGCCGCCCTGACGTTTCATCACCGGAATGGCGGCGCGCATACCGTGGAACACGCCCTTGAGGTTGACATCAATCGCCGTGCCCCATGCATCGGGATCGGCGGTTTCGATGCGCGATATCGGGTCAATCACCCCCGCGTTGCCGATCAGCACATCCAAGCCGCCGAAACGGGCGACGGTGGCATCCACCGCATCGCTGACATCGGACCAGCGCGACACATCCGCCGCAATCGCCAGCCCGCCGATTTCATCGGCAATGGCGGTGATCCGGTCGGCAGAGCGCGCCAAAAGCACCACATTTGCCCCCGCATCGGCGAAAAGCCGCGCGGTTGCTTCGCCAATGCCGCGACTTGCGCCGGTGATCAGCACTGTTTTGCCTTTGATATCTGTCATGTCTTCCTCCTGTCGTTGTGCCTGTGGTAAACTGCCGATAACGGCTGGTCCAGCGGTTCGCCCCTTGACCCTAGCCGCCCCAAGACCGACATTGAGTTAATACGATTTCCTAGAAAGGCCCATTATGACCCATTTCAAGACGCTTTGCGGGACCACCGCAATCGTAACTGCCCTGTCCGCCACCACCGCGTTTGCCGATGTGACCGCCGCCGAAGTCTGGGGTGACTGGAAGGAATACATGACCAATTTCGGTTATGAAATCAGCGCAACCGAGAATATGTCGGGCAAGACCCTGACCGTTTCGGACATTGTGATGACCGTTGAAATTCCCGACACGGATCAGGACATCGGGTTCAACATGGGCACGGTGACATTTACAGAAACCGGCGATGGATCAGTCAGCGTGACCCTGCCGGAATCCATGCCGATGAACATGGATTTCGAAGCCGCCCCCGGAGAGAACATTTCATTGGAGGCCGCAATCACGCAAAGCGGTTTCAACATGATCGTATCGGGCGAATCCGGCGATATGAATTACATCTATGGTGCGGCCAGCATCGGCATGAACATCAGCAAATTCGAAGTGACCGGCGTCAAGGGCGATGCGCCCACGGTCAACAATGTGTCATTCGCCATGAACGATGTATCCGGCAGCACACATGCCACGATGAAAGACGGGATGCGGTCATACGACCAGGCCACGAAATCATCGGGCATGGTGTTTAACATTGATGTCGCGGGCCCGGAATCGGACCCCGGCGTATTGAAGATGAAGGGCACCATTGCCGATATCGTCGCCAATGGCGTGGTTTCGATGCCCGACGGGATCAAGGGGCAGTTCGCCACCAATATGTCCGCCGCAATCGAGGCCGGTTTCGCCATGAAAGGCGGATACACCTTTGGCGCGGGTCAAAGCACGTTCAACTTTGCCGCTGATGAGGGCGTGATTGACGGAACGTCCAGTTCTGAAGGTGGCACGCTGGATGTGGCCATGTCCGCCGCCGAGGGTTTGGTTTACGGCGGCACATCCAACGGCCTGAAGGCCAACGTGACGGTGCCGCAACTGCCGATGCCGATTGATTTCACCATGGCCGAAAGCGGTTTCAAACTGGCCATGCCGATCACCGCCGGCGAGGAACTGAAAGATTTCGGTCTGGGCATCCGGATGATTGATTTCTCCGTCCCCGATATTGCCTATGCGATGATCGACCCCATGGGCCAGTTGCCGCGTGACCCTGTCACCATCGACATCGACCTGTCGGGCAAGGCCAAGATGTTTGCCAGCCTGATGGATCAGAAAGCCATGGCCTCCGGCGATGCACCCGGTGAGGTTCACGCCGCCACCATCAACACCCTGAACCTGAAGGTTGCCGGTGCCGAGCTGAACGGATCGGGCGATTTCACCTTTGATAATTCGGACAAGACCACTTTCCCCGGTATGCCCGCGCCCGAGGGCGCGCTGGACCTGAAACTGGCCGGTGCCAACGGGTTGATGGACAAGCTGGTCGCGATTGGCATTTTGCCCGAACAGCAGGCGATGAGCGTGCGCATGATGATGGGCCTGTTCGCGGTTGCGGGTGAGGAGCCTGATACGCTGACCTCGAAAATCGAGGTAACAGGGGACGGGCAAGTGCTGGCCAATGGTCAACGCCTGAAGTGATCCTTTAACCGGTCATGTGATACCACGCCGCGCAGGGGCTTCACCCTTGCGCGGCGTTTTCATTTGGCGGGCGGGCCTTGCCACTTGGTTTGGGAGGCTCTACCTCCGGTTTCTGGAAAAAGGGAGAGCGGGCATGTCGCAAAATCTGGAATCACTGGCCATGGCCCTGCTGGATGCGGCCAAAGCAGCGGGCGCGGATGCTGGCGATGCGATGGCGGTGCGCGGCACATCCACCATGATCGACGTGCGCGGCGGGGTATTGGAAAATGCCGAACGATCCGAGGGGATCGACATTGGTTTGCGGGTGTTCCTGGGGCAGCGGCAGGCGAATGTTTCGTCATCCGACACGCGGCCCGAAACCCTGCGTATCATGGCGGAACGTGCGGTGACCATGGCCCGCGAAGCCCCCGAGGACCCCCATGCCGGATTGGCGGATCCGTCACAGATCACCCGCACCACCGATGCCGGCGGGCTGGAACTGTGCGACCCTACGGAGGCACCCGCCCCCGCCGATCTGGAGGAGGACGCACGCCGCGCCGAAGCCGCCGCATTGGAAGTGGCGGGCGTGACACAGGTGCAATCCGCCAGCGCAGGCTATGGCCAGAGCGAGGTATTTCTGGCCGCGACCAACGGGTTTGCGGGGGGGTATGCGCGCACGGACCGTTCCACATCCTGCGTGGCGATTGCGGGCACCGGCACGGGGATGGAGCGCGATTACGACGGCGACACCCGCATTTTTCAGGCCGATTTGCGCAGCCCCGAAGAAATCGGCCGCAACGCAGCCGCCCGCACCATTGAACGGATCGGCGCGAAAAAGCCCAAAACAGGCGCCTATCCGGTGCTGTTTGACGAACGTATTGCGGCGTCATTGATCGGGCATTTGCTGGCGGCGGCCAATGGGGCGTCGATTGCGCGGGGCTCGTCGTGGTTGCTGGGCCATGAGGGCGATCAGGTGTTGCCCGATGGCATGTCATTGATCGAAGACCCGCACCGCCCCCGCGTAGGCGGATCGCGCCCGTTTGACGCCGAAGGGCTGGCCACGCGCCGCCGCGCCATCGTGGATAATGGCGTTTTGACGGGCTGGACCATGGACCTGTCATCCGCCCGCAAGCTGGGGCTGGACAGCACAGCCAACGCGGCGCGTGGCACATCGGCCCCGCCCGCGCCGTCCAACTGGAACGTATCGCTCAGCGCGGGCGACAAAACCCGCGATCAACTGCTGGCGGATATGGGCACGGGGCTGTTGGTGACATCCATGATCGGCGCGACGATCAACCCCAACACCGGCGATTATTCACGCGGCGCGGCGGGGTTTTGGGTGGAAAACGGCGTGGCTGTGCATCCGGTCAATCAATGCACCATCGCGGGCAATCTGCGCGAGATGCTGATGCGGATCACCCCCGCCAATGACGCCCGCGGCTGGCTAAGCCGTGTGGTGCCGTCGCTGCTGGTCGAGGGGATGACGCTTGCCGGTGAATGACGCCCGCAGTGATATGGAGTTGCTGACCCGCGCCGCCCGCGCAGCGGGTGAAATTGCCATGCAATACAGTGGCGAAACCGCCAAAAGCTGGGACAAACCGGGCCTTGGCCCCGTGACCGAGGCCGATCTGGCCGTGAACGACATGTTGATGGATATGTTGCGCGGGGCGCGGCCCGATTATGGCTGGTTATCCGAGGAGACCACAGACTCTGACGACCGATTGGGCAGTGAACGCCTGTTTATCATCGACCCGATTGACGGCACCCGCAGTTTCATGGCGGGGGAATCCACATGGGCGCATTCGCTGGCCATTGCCACCGGCGGGGTGATCACGGCGGCGGCGATTTTCCTGCCGATGAAGGACAGGTTATATGCGGCGGGTGCAGGTCTGGGCGCGACCAAAAACGGCGCGGTGATACGCGCATCGCGCCAGTCGGATCTGGACGGTGCGCGGATGCTGGCGGCGAAACCCGTTTACGAGGCACGCAACTGGCGTGACGGCGTGGTGCCTGCGGTGCGCAGGTCATACCGGCCATCGCTGGCCTATCGTTTGTCACTGGTCGCAGAGGGGCGGTATGACGCCATGCTGACCCTGCGCAAAAGCTGGGAATGGGACATCGCGGCGGGCGATCTGATCCTGCGCGAGGCGGGGGCGATAACATCGGATCGCAAGGGCGCGCCATTGCGGTTCAACAACCCGCATCCGCAGGTGGACGGGGTGATTGCCGCCGCGCCGGGCCTGCATGGCGGGCTGTCACGCAGTCTGGCGTTTTGGCCCGATTAAGGCCAGTGTGACAGCACAGCGCAACGCATTATCCACCATTGCTGCAACCCCTGCTTGATGCTGCACCGCACACACCGTAGGTTCGCCCTGACATTTTCCGGTATCCCAAGGAGCCATTGACGATGACGCAGCGACTTCACCTTGTATTCGGCGGCGAGCTGGTAGACCCGCAGGGGACCAAGTTCAAAGATCCTGACAATCTGGATATTCTGGGGATTTACCCGAATTATCAAAAGGCATTCGACGCCTGGAAAGCGGCGGCGCAGCGCACCGTCGACAACGCCCATATGCGGTATTTCATCGCCCATCTGCACCGTTTGCGCGACGAAGAAACCGCCGCCTCATCGACCGAAGAACTGGATTGATCCCTGACCCATGGCGCGTTCGCTAAGCTATGCCGCATATCGGGCCCTTGCGCGGCGCACGCCCCATGATCCGCCTGATCTGACCACGCCGCGCCCTGATGGTGCGTTGATCTGGGGCCATGCCACCAGCGGGGCCGAAGCATCGGCGCTGGTGCAGCTGATGGCGCGGCTGTCGGCGTTGCGGTCGCGCACCCATATGTTGCTGACGCTGGGCGACGGGGTGGGCAAACCCGACCACATAAAACCCGACACCACGATTTTGCGCCCCGTGCCTGCCGAACACGAGGGCGCGATTGCTGCCTTTCTGGATCATTGGCGGCCCGATCTGTGCCTGTGGACGGGGGGGCATTTGCGCCCTTTGCTGATTGATGCGGCGGGGGAGCGGGGCATTGCCATGCTGCTGATCGACGCCGAGGAGACGGCATTTGATGCGCCGCGCATGCGCTGGCTGCCCGATGTCGGGCGGCGCAGCATGGCGCGGTTTGAAACCGTGCTGGCCGCGTCGGCCAATGCGGCGCAGCGGGTTTTGAAGCTGGGCGTTGCGCCGGAACGGGTCACTGTGACCGGCCCCTTGCGCGAGGGCACGCCCGCCCTGCCCTGCAATGAACCCGAGCGCGAGGAACTGGCGCAATCCCTGACCGGACGCCCCGTGTGGCTGGCCGCGATGGTGCAGCCGGGCGAATTGGATACCATTCTAGAGGCGCATCGCGTATCCACCCGTGGCGCGCATCGCCAGTTGTTGATTTTGGTGCCGGATGATGAAACCGCAGGTGACGGGATCGCGGCGCAGATGGCCGCTGTCGGATTGCGGGTTGCGCAATGGTCGAACGGCGACTGGCCTGTCGAGGCAACGCAGGTGTTGCTGGCGGATACGCGGGGCGAAATGGGGCTGTGGTATCGCATTGCGCCGATCACATTCATGGGGTCGTCGCTGGTGCAGGGCCATGGCGGGCGCGACCCGTTTGAACCTGCGGCACTGGGGTCGGCCATTTTATACGGCCCGAATGTGGGGCGGTATTTGCCGGAATATTCCCGCCTTGCCAGCGCGGGGGCGGCGCGGATTGTCAAGGATGCCAATACATTAGCCGGGGCCATCACCCGCCTGTCGGCCCCCGATCAGGCCGCCACAATGGCCCATGCCGCATGGGAGGTCGCCAGCGCGGGCGCCGAGGTCACGGATCAGGTGTTGGACATGGTTCAGGACAAGCTGGACATGAGGGAGGCCGGATAATGCGCCCACCTGCGTTTTGGTTCACCCATCCCGCGCGGCCTGCATTGGCGGCGCGGTTGCTGGCGCCCTTGGGCCTGTTATACGCCCGCGCCACAGCGCGGCGGGTGGCGGCCGAGGGGGCGCATGTGGGCGTGCCGGTGATCTGCATCGGCAACCTGAACGCGGGCGGCACGGGCAAGACGCCAACCGCCATCGCGGTGATCGCCATGTTGCAGGACATGGGCGTGGCGGCGCATGTGGTATCACGCGGCTATGGCGGGCGATTGGACGGACCGGTGCAGGTGGACCCCGCCAACCATAGCGCAGCAGATGTGGGTGACGAACCCCTGTTGCTGGCGGCATTCGCGCCGGTCTGGGTGGCGCGGGACCGCGCCGCAGGGGCGCGGGCGGCGGTGGCTGCGGGGGCGCAGGCGATTGTCATGGATGACGGGTTTCAGAACCCCGCGCTGCACCGCGACCTGTCGGTGATTGTGGTGGATGCGGCCAAGGGGTTTGGCAACGGGCGCTGTATGCCAGCGGGTCCGCTGCGCGAACCCGTGGTTGCGGGGCTGGCGCGGGGCGATTTGTTGTTATCCATCGGCGGGACGGCGGCGCAGGAACAATTCGCCACCGTATGGAATGGGGAAATAACCCTGCCCCATATCACTGCGCGGTTGGAACCGCTGCAAACCGGAATGGAATGGACGGGCACGCGGTTTCTGGCTTTTGCGGGCATTGGCCACCCTGAAAAATTCTTTGCCACGCTGCGCGGGTTGGGGGCCGATCTGGTGCGGGCCGAGGCGCTGGACGATCACCAGCCGCTGACCCCCGCCCTGATGAAACGGCTGGAGGCCGAGGCGAAGCTGCGCCATGCGCAACTGGTCACTACCGAAAAGGACGCCGTGCGCCTGCCCGATGATTTTCGCATGAAGGTGCTGACCCTGCCCGTGCGGTTGGAGATCACGGATGCAGGGCCGCTGCGCGCGGCATTGGCGCGGGTTCTGACCTAGTTATCCGCGCCCAGTTTCGGTGACGGGGAGGTCAGGTTCAGATCTGCATCGGAAAATTTGAACGGCGAGCGCACGCCCGGCACGCCATCCAGATCAATGCGCATCCCGCGCGCGATCACCTGCGGGTCTGCGTATACCTCGGACAGGTCATTGATGGGACCGGCGGGAATGCCGTGATCCTCGCAGCCCTGCAACAGGTCGGATTTGGGCATCTGGCGCGTCTTGGCCGACAACAGGTCGATCATCACAACACGGTTGGCGACACGGTCGGCATTTTTCACAAAACGCGCATCGGTGATCATGTGATCCAGCCCCAGCAGAGTGCAAAGCCGTTGATATTGCCCGTCATTTCCGGTTGCGATGATGATATGGCCATCGGCGCAATCGAACACCTGATAGGGGGCCAGATTGGGGTGGTAATTGCCCGTGCGCCCCGGCGGGGTGCCGGTGGACAGATAGTTCATCGACTGGTTCACGGTGACAGCCACGGCGCAATCCAGCAGCGCCATATCAATGTGCTGCCCGCGCCCTGTGCTGTGGCGCTGGTTGACGGCGGCCAGAATGGCGGTGGCGGAATATAGCCCCGTGAACAGGTCCGTCACCGCAACGCCTGCGCGCTGCGGCTGGCCGTCGGGTTCGCCCGTGATCGACATCAGGCCCGACATGCCCTGAATGATGTAATCGTATCCGGCGCGTTTGGCATAGGGGCCATCCTGCCCGAACCCCGTGACCGAACAGTAAATCAGGCGCGGATTGACGGCAGAGAGGCTGGCGTAATCCAACCCGTATTTCGCCAGTCCTCCGACCTTGAAATTTTCGATCAGGATATCGGCGTCGCGCACCAGATCGCGCACCTGTTCCTGACCCTCGGCCGTGCGCAAATCAATTGTCACCGATTTTTTGCCACGGTTGCAGGAATGAAAATACGCCGCCGTATGGTCATCGCCACGATCAATGAACGGTGGCCCCCATTGGCGGGTGTCATCGCCATCGGGGCTTTCGATCTTGATCACCTCGGCGCCCAGATCGGACAGGGTTTGACCGGCAAAGGGGCCAGCCAGAATGCGGGCCAGTTCAACGACCTTTAGGCCAGACAGCGGCGTCATATTCAGCCTTCCAGCTTTTTATCAAGGATCGCTTTCAGGTCGGGGTAGCTCATGTTCGAAAACTTTTCGCCGTCAATCAGCAGCGAGGGGGTGCTGTCGATCTGATCGGCATCGGCGTTTTTCTGGAACCATGCATATAGTTCCTGCGCCTTGTCGCTGTCGGTCAGGCAGGATTCCAGTTTGTCATTGTCCAGCCCCGCAACGCGGCCCAGTTTGCGCAGGTTTTCGGCAATCGCGGCACCGTCACCGCCGCCGACCCAATCCTTTTGCCCGTCAAACAACATTCCCGCGATGCCAAAGAAACGGTTGGGATCGCAGCGCGCCACCAGCGACGCCCATAGGCCCGGACGGTCGAAATAGACATCGCGGTAGGTGAACAGCACCTTGCCCGTGTCGATATATTCGGCCTTGAGCTGTTTGAACACATTCTGGTGGAAGGTCGCGCAATGCGGGCAGGTGAAGGAGGCGTATTCCGTCATCATAATCGGGGCATCCGCCGCGCCGATCTGCATTTCCATGATGCCGGAGGTGTCTGTCGCTGCGGCTTCCTCGGCATTCAGGGCCAGCGCGGGCAGGTCATCGCCGCCGCGTTGGGTCAACCAAAATCCACCAAAGGCGGCCAGACCAGCCGCGCCTGCGACCATGAAATCTCTGCGGTTCATCGGGTGATGTCCTTTTCTATCGTTTCGCCTTGGATAATACGTTCTTGCCCAGCCTTTCAAGCGCCGCCCTGAGCGATTCATCCTGTGCGCCCTGTGCAGCATCACGCGCCGCCCCGTCGATCACGGGATCGTGTGCGGGTTGCGCCGGTTTCGGGCGATGGGCAAATGCCACCTGCCCCTCGGCAAATCCGGTGGCGGCGGTTTGGGTGATGCGGATGCGGGCGATGGCGTTATAGCCGTAAACCGCGTTCACCTTTTCGCGCAGCTGTTCCTTTTGCATTTCCAGCATCGGGGCGTTTGCGCCTGTGGTCAGCAGGGTCAGCGTGGCGCCAAACCCCTGTCTGTTATATTTCACATCCACAGGGCGGGCGATGGCGGCGGTGGTTTCGCCCGCGATTTCGGGCCAGTGGGTCAGCAGGCGCGACACGGCAAAGCCACGCGATTCGCCGACCTGACGAATTTGCCCTTCGAGCAGTTGCGAGGTGCGTTTGAACCCGCGAAATTTGCCCTGCCGCGTGGCCATGGGTTGCTTCCTTTTGTTTCGCGCTATTGTAATGGCGCGTGGCGCTGATACCAGCAAATTGCCCGCTGACGGAGGATAAACATTGCGTGACGGTGAACGGCCCGAGGCAGGCGTGCTGCTGGATTGGTACGATGCCCATGCGCGGGTGATGCCCTGGCGGGTGGGGCCGGATGACCGGCGTGCGGGTTTGCGGCCCGATCCCTACCGCATCTGGCTGTCCGAGGTGATGTTGCAGCAAACCACCGTCGCCGCCGTGCGCGATTATTTTCACCGGTTTACCGCACGTTGGCCCACGGTGAACGATCTGGCCGCCGCCGATGATGGCGATGTGATGGGCGAATGGGCGGGGCTGGGGTATTATGCCCGCGCCCGCAACCTGTTGAAATGCGCCCGCGCCGTGGTGGCAGATCATGGCGGGGTATTTCCCGAAACGCGCGAGGGGTTGATGGCCCTGCCCGGCATCGGCCCCTATACGGCCGGGGCGGTCGCGGCGATTGCGTTTGACCGCCCCGAGGTGGTGGTGGATGGCAATGTCGAACGGGTGATGGCGCGGCTGTTTGATGTGCAAACCCCCCTGCCCGCCGCCAAGGGAGAGTTGACCGAACTGGCGCGGGCGCTGACGCCCGATGCGCGACCGGGCGATTACGCGCAGGCGGTGATGGATCTGGGCGCGACGATCTGCACCCCGAAATCACCGGCCTGCGGGATTTGCCCTTGGATGGGTGATTGCATGGCGCGGGTGCGTGGCACGGCGGCGGAATTGCCGAAAAAGACCCCGAAAAAGCCCAAACCCGTGCGGGCGGGCATTGCCTATGTCGCCATGCGCAAGGACGGAGCGATGCTGCTGGAACGGCGCATTGATAGCGGGCTATTGGGTGGCATGTTGGGCTGGCCCGGCAGCGCATGGAATTCCAACACGGATGATACGGCCCCCTGCCCGCCCGTTGCGGCCAATTGGGTGGATGCAGGGGCCGAGGCGCGCCACACCTTTACCCATTTCCATTTGCGTCTGACCATATACGCGGCAATTCTGCCCATGGACGCCGCGCCCGAAAGGGGGCATTTTCTGCCCCAGTCGCAGTTCCGGCCATCGGACCTGCCCACGGTGATGCGAAAGGCCTATGATCTGGCACGGGGTCATTTCGCGCAGGAGTAAACGCCCATGATCCCAGCGAAACATTTGGCCCGTTTTCGCAATGCCGCGCCGTTCTGGTTGTCGCTGTCGTTGATTCCGATGGCATGGGTGGGGGCGATTTATGGCGGTTGGTGGCTGGCGCTGCTGCCGCTATCAGCATGGTGGTTGTTTACCCTGCTGGATGCGCTGACCGGGCTGAATTTGGAAAATGGCGATCCCGAAACCGGCGACGATGACCTGTTCTGGTATCGCGCCATCACCATGCTGTGGTTTCCGGTGCAGTTTGCCACCATCTATGGGTTGATCTGGTATGTGACGCGCAGCGACCACCTGTCAGGGTTTGAAATGCTGGTGCTGTTTTTCGGGGTCGGGGTGATTTCGGGCACTGTTGGCATCGTCTATAGCCACGAATTATTGCATCAAAAGAACAAGTTGGAACGATGGCTGGGGGATTTATTGCTGGCCAGCGTGCTGTATTCGCATTTCAGGTCGGAACATTTGCTGGTGCATCACCGCCATGTCGCAACCCCCCGCGATGCGGTGACTGCGCGCTATAACGAAGGGTTTCACCGCTTTTTCATCAGGGTGATGCGCGAATGCCCCGTTTCGGCATGGGAGGCAGAGGCGGCGATGCTGGCGCGACGCGGATCGGGGGCGTTTGCCCTGCGCAATCCGTTCTGGCGTTATGCCGCGCTGCAACTGGCGGCGGTTGTATTGGCGATCTGGATTGGCGGATTTTTGGGGCTGGTGCTGTTTTTGGTGCAGGCGCTGTCAGCGATATGGCAACTGGAGCTGACCAATTATGTGGAACATTACGGGCTGACGCGCGAACATCTGGGCGATGGCAGATATGAACACGTCAAACCGCATCACAGCTGGAACGCGGCGCATCGTGCGACCAATTGGTTGCTGATCAACCTGCAACGCCATTCGGACCATCATTACAAACCCGACCGGCGGTTCCCGTTGTTGCAGAATTATCAGGCGGACGAGGCACCACAATTGCCGTTCGGTTACCCGTTGATGGCGGCGGCGGCAATGCTGCCCCCGCTTTGGCGGCGCTGGATGAACCCCAAGGTGCGGGCATGGCGGCGGCAGTATTACCCCGAAATCACCGATTGGACGCCCTATAAGAACGGCGATTTGCCCCTGCCACGGTTGTAACCGCCGCAGCGCTCCGGCCAGGCCCGGGGCCGGATTGGCTGCCCGGCCCTACTCGGCGGCAATGGGCGGTTGCTGATCAAATTCCTGATCGCTGCCATGATCGCCATCCTGCGGACCATCGGTGCCAGAGAGGTAAAACTGGCCTAACCTGTCGGCAATGGCGTCAGAGCGGCTGCGCATCAGGTGCGAGGAGGTGTTCACCTCTGCTGCGATGCCGGCGTTGGCCTGCGTTTCGGTTTCCAGATCGGCCATGCCTTTGTTCACCGATTGCATGGTCATCGCCTGATCCTTGGTCACACCGGCGATGTCCGAGACGAGGTTGGACACCTGCCCGACATGGGTCAGGATTTCGGTCAGGGTGACGCCCGTGCGCCCGACCAGAACGGAACCCTGTTCGACATGGCCGCTGCTTTCTTCGATCAGGGAGCGGATTTCCTTGGCCGAGGAGGAGGCGCGGGCGGCGAGTTCGCGCACCTCGGTTGCGACCACGGCGAAACCGCGCCCTGCTTCGCCTGCGCGGGCGGCTTCGACCCCGGCATTCAGCGCCAAAAGGTTGGTTTGAAATGATATATCGTCGATCACATCGACAATTTGCCCGATCTGGGTCGAGGAGGATTCGATGCGTTGCATCGCCTCTTGGGTTTCGCGCACCACATCGGCGCCCATTTCAGCCTCGCGGCGGTTGGATTCGGATGCGTCCTGTGCGCTTTGCGCCAGTTCGGCAGAGCCGCGCACCGTGCGCTCCAGTTCGTGCAGGGCGGCGACGGACTCTTCTAATGTGGCGGTCTGGCGTTCGCTGCGTTCGGCCAGTTCATCGGCGCGGGCGTTTACCTCGGCTGCGGTGGCACCGGCCTGTTTGGCGCTGTTGCCCATGTCACCAATCACCTGTGACAGCCGCGCGCGCAGCCCGTCATAGCTGCTTTCCAGGCGGTCGAACCAGGGGGGCATCGGCGCGCCGCCGCCCAGAACATAGGTCAGGTCATCACGCGACATTTTGTCGATGCCTTTGGACATTTCGGAAAATGCCTGAATGCGCTCTAATTCTTGTTCGTGGAAAAATGCGCTCATCACCAGTTCTGTATCCAGTGAAATGGCCGACTGGATCACGTTCATCACCTTGATCATGGAGTTCGCCCGCGAGAACCCCAAACGGCCTGTCATGCGCCGCACCATCATGGCCTGAATGGCGGCGCTTACCTTGGAATAGGCCGACATATAATCGACAAAGGGCAATGAAATCCGGAAATGCACCTTGCCGATGCGCGCGGTCGAGGCGACGTAATCATCATCGAAACGGCCACTGAACAGGCGTTCCCAATGGTCGAATTGTCGGGCGCGGGCATGGGTGACCAGATCGGGATTTTCAAAATAGGCGGCGGTTTGCGGTGCGGCCATGATACCGGCATAGAAATCATCAAACACCGGACCGATATTGGGGCCGATATATTTCCACATCTGCGCAAGGCTGGCGCGTTCATCGTCGCCTATGCCAAAGGCGTCGAGCGTGGCCTGAATGTCCCGTTCGTTATGCATTGCCGGTCTCCTGCGTTGCGCGATTTCACGCGGGATGAAGCAGCAAAACAATTGCCTGCGGGTTAATCCGCCCTGACCATTTCGTTTCAATTCAACACAAAAAGACCCCGCCCAATGAAGGGCGGGGCAAGTGGATGCCTTGCGTCAGGTCGCAGGCACCAGCGGTGTCAGATTTGTCCTAAGGGAGGTTAAGCCTGTTGCGTTGCGACGAACGCGTGGACACTGGTTATGCGGTTAGTTCGGTCGATCGGCCATTTCGGCGCGAATTTGCTGGCGGAACAGATCAATCGGGACGGTTTTGCCATCGCGTTTGATCGCCCAATAGGTCCAGCCGTTGCAGGATGGCGCGCCCTCGAGCGCGGCGCCGACCTGATGGATCGAGCCCTTGACATCATCGCCGATCAGGGTGCCATCGGCGCGCACCTTGGCCTTGTATCGCCCGTTCATGGAATAGAGATTTTCACCGGGGCGCAGCATGCCGCGTTCGACCAGCTGACCGAATGGCACGCGTGGCTCGGCCCGTTTGGAGGTGCTGACCTGAAGCGCGTCACGGTCGAATTTGCGCACGCTGGCGATGCGTTTGGTGGCCACCTTGCGGTATGCTTCCTCGCGTTCGATGCCGATGAATTCGCGGCCCAGCATTTTGGCCACAGCGCCGGTGGTGCCGGTGCCAAAGAACGGGTCCAGCACGACATCGCCGGGGTTGGTGGAGCCAACCAGCACACGGTGCAGCAAGGATTCGGGTTTTTGGGTCGGATGGGCCTTGTCGCCGTTGTCATCCTTGAGCCGTTCATGACCGGTGCAGATCGGCAGCACCCAGTCAGAGCGCATCTGGATACCTTCGTTCAGAGCCTTTAGCGCCTCGTAGTTAAAGGTGTATTTGCCGCCTTCGGATTTAGAGGCCCAGATCATGGTTTCATGGGCATTGGTAAAGCGTTTGCCGCGGAAATTCGGCATCGGGTTGGATTTGCGCCAGACCACATCATTGAGAATCCAGAACCCCTGATTCTGCAACTCGGCGCCCATGCGGAAAATGTTGTGATAGGATCCGATCACCCAGATCGCGCCATTCGGTTTCAGAATGCGACGTGCGGCGGCCAGCCATTCACGGGTGAATTTGTCATATGCCTTGAAGCTGTCGAACTGATCCCAGTGATCATCGACCGCGTCCACCTTGGAATTGTCCGGCCGGTGCAGATCGCCCCTAAGCTGAAGATTATAGGGCGGGTCGGCAAAGATCAGATCCACGGATTCCTCTGGCAGGCTGTTCATCATTTCGATGCAGTCGCCATCCAGAATCGTGTTGAGAGGGAGCGCAGGCGCGCTCTTTGCTTTGGTCATTGTTTTCATTCTCTGCCTCACTCGCGGCACCAGTTTTCGGTGCTCGTTGTTGAGTAAAAGGATGAGTCAAAGCCGATTCGCGGTCAATTTGTTTTTTGAATCAATCACTTAAGTTTTTATCTTGATACAAGATGTTGTGGACCGGTTTGAACGAACGTCTATGGTGTGGGGTTGCGCCAAGATTTTGAAGCGCGCTCATGTGGCTTTTCGACCCGTATCCCGCGTTGGTTTCCCAACCATAGCCGGGCCACTGTTGCGCCAAATCCCACATGACATAATCCCGCCGTATTTTGGCCACAATTGAAGCCGCCGCAATGGACAGGGAACGCCCGTCGCCCTTGACGATCGCCTGCGCCGGAATGGTCAGCCCGCGCGGAATCATATTGCCGTCGATCAGCAAATGACGCGCCGCACGGGGCAGGCCAGCGACCGCACGTTCCATCGCCAGATGCGAGGCACGCAGGATGTTGATTTCGTCGATTTCCGCGACCGTGGCGCTGGCGATTGACACCTCGGCGCTGGCAAGGATCAGATCGTTCAGCACCTGCCGCCGTTTCGCCGTCAATTTTTTGGAATCGTTCAGCCCGTCGGGAATGTTGTCGGGGTCAAGGATCACGGCGGCGGCGGTGACGGGGCCAGCCAGCGGGCCGCGCCCCACCTCATCCACGCCAGCGACGGGGGATAGGCCGCGCTGCATCGCGTCCCGTTCGAATGTGAAATCAGGTCCTGTCATGGGGTGGGGTATACGCGGGGCGCAGGCATAGCAAAAGGGGCGCAGGTTGCCCCGCGCCCCTTGGCTGGTTTGGGCCGATTGATCACGGCACCGCGCAATTTAGCGGCGGGCGGTGCGGTAGCCCAGATTGGTCATGCATTTCACATCCCATGCGCCCCAGGTGCCGCCACGCGGACCGGCCAGATTGGTGCGGCACTGCCCCGGCAGGGCGCTAAGGCGGATGTTGTTTTTGTTCAGGCATTTGTCACCCATATAGGCACGGGTGCCGTGGCGGGTGCGCGCAGTCAGCGTGCATTGCGAGGGCAACACCTGATTGCGCACCCGGTTGGGCAGCGGGCGCGGCGTGACCTGACCACGGTTGGGCACGATCACCTGCGGGCGCGGGTTGTTATGGGGCTGATACCCGCCGTAATTGCTGCCGTGATGCCCGTTGCGGGTCACGACCTGCGGCTGGTGGCGGCCACGGTTGTTGTCGTTCAGGGCATTGGCGATGATGGCCACGGTGGCGGCACCCGCGATAAAGCGGAACACCTCTTTGTCGCCCGCCTGTGCGGTGGTGGCGCCGAATGCGGTCAGCGAAAGCGAAGCGGCCAGAACGAGGCTGATAAATTTGCGGGACATGGTGTTGATCCTTTTGGGTTGCGTGTTGTGGGTGGCCCGACCAGTGGGCCGAACGTGGTGGGTCAAGATTGGGGGCGGCGGGCAAAGTCAGGCAATATCGGCGCGTGGTTATCGGATAACAGCGGGGGTTTGCCCCCTTGGTTATTGAATATCGGCGGGGGGTTGCGCATTGTCGGGCCCATGAAACAGATCATCCTTTCCCTTGCTGCCATCATGGCCCTGACGCTGGCACAGCCCGCGCAGGCCGCTGATTGCTATGCCGATTACAAGGCCAAACAGGACAGCCCGCTGCGCCTGCATTACGGTGTGATGCAGCTGCGCGGGGCCTGCACAAAACAGAATGCGCGTGCCGAATTGTCGGCGCGGTTGAAACAGAACGGGTGGACGTTGCTGAATGTCCTTTCGGTGTTTGACGGGTCGGTGTTGCAGGGGAAGCAGGCGAATGCCGGACAATATTTCCTTCGCTTCTGAGGTGCGCCGTTCGGGCAGCCGTTTGGTCGCCATTGGCATCGCCGGGATCGTGCTGATCCTGCTGGGCGCTGCTATCTGGCTGTATTTCACCCTGCCCGATGGCAATGCATTTAATGCGCGGGTCGAACGGTTGTTCGTGGAAAACGACACATTGACCAGCGGCGCGGAAATCAAACTGCTGGAAATTCTGGCCGGATCGGGCACCGCGTTTTCCGACACATTGGCCAGCTATCGCATGGTGATTTTCGTGCTGTTGATTTTCGCCACCGCGTTGTTGGTGGCGGCGCTGGTGTTTCTGGTCATGTTGGTGGCGATGAACCGGCGCATGGCACAGATCGAACGCGCAGGGATACAGGTGAATTCGCTGCTGATCTCGCGCGAGGAAAAGACCGTGTATCTGAACAATATGGGGTTCAAATTGACCGACGCGGCGATGGAAACCCTAAGCGTGCTGGCCGAGGCCCGTTTGGACGATGATGTGCTGTCAGGTGCCGAGATCGAGGCCGTGGTATCGGGCCGCCAAGCGGTCGATTGCGAAGAGGCCGCTGGCGCGACACGCATCAAACGGCTGCGCGACACGCTGGGCAATCAGTTGGTTTCAGAGCTGCTGGTGAAAAATATCGCACGGCGAGGCTATATGCTGTCGGTCGATAAGGGCGTGATCAAGATGCTATAGCGCGGGGTCACGCAGCCAGCCATCCAGATATTCCACACGGTCACATCCGGCAAAACGCGCCATGCGGGCCAGTTCGGAGTCCAGCCGTTTTTGCCGTAGTTTGCCGAATTTCACGCCCTGTTCGGGCCAGACAGCGGTGATGCGCAGGGTGGATTGATCGCGGTGGGCCTTCATATCTATGCGGCCGATCAGGTTGGCCCCCTCGATCAGGGGGAAAACGTAATAGCCGTATTTGCGTTTGGGCGCGGGGGTGAATACCTCGATCCGGTATTGGAAATTGAACAGGCGTTCGGCGCGTTTTCGGTCGCGCAGGGCCGGATCAAAGGGTGACAACACGCGGATGCGACCCGTGGGGTCGGGCGCATTTCGGGCGGATTCGATGATATCGGGGCGGGCCAGATGGGTGCGGGTGCTGCCATCGGCGTTTTCGATTTCAACGGCGGCAAGCGCGCCGGTTTTTTGCTGGGCCGCGGCCCATTTCCGCGCCTCGGCAGGGGTGATGATATCCCAGAATGCGGCCAGTTCGCCCGTGGTGGCAAAGCCCAGCCTGTCAAGCGCGGCGTTGCAGGCCCAGTCGATTGTCTGGTCAGGATCGGGAGTATGGTCGCGGTATTGCGGCGGGATCACGCGTTCGGTCAGGTCATAGTGTTTCTGGAAATTATGGCGGTGCGTGACCGACAAGATGCCGCAACGCCACTGATATTCCAGCGCGGTTTTGGCGGGGTGCCAATCCCACCAGCCGTCGCCCTTGCGGGCCGGATCATCGCGCACATCGCTGGAACAAACCGGCCCGTGATTGGTGATTTGCGCCAGCACGGCATCGGATTTTTCATCAACGCCGTGGCGTTGCCACAGCTTCCATTGCTTGGCCAGACGGTCCGCATCGCGTGCCATTTTCAGCCGCCAATGCGGGAAAAATTGCACCGGAATGACGCTGGCGTCATGGGTCCAATGTTCAAAAATCGCGCGGTCGTGTTTTAGCAGACGATCCAGCGCAGGCGGGCGATAGGCGGGGCGGCGGGCGAACAGGATCATGTGGTGGGCGCGTTCGACCGTGGCGATGCTGTCCAGTTGGACAAACCCCAATTGGGTGATCAGCGCGGCCAGATCCGCGCCCTTGGCCTGCGCGGGGGGCAGGCCGGACAGGGCATGACGGTGCAGGAAAAGTTTACGTGCGGATAGGTTGTTCAGCTGCATCTAGTCGCGGCGCAACGTGTCGCCGTAGCTGATTTTCGGGGTCAGAATGACCTGATCATCCATCGGGGCATCGGGGTTTTGCGTGCGTTCGACCAGAATTTCGGCGGCACGGCGGCCCACCTCGGCGCGGCAGGCATCCATGGTGGCCAATTGGCGGGGCAGACCCTGCAATAATTCCACCCCGTTGAAACCGGCAAGGCCGATATCGCCGGGAATATCATAGCCCTTTTCGATCAGGTAAAGCAGCCCCCCCGCCCCGATCATATCATTGGAATAATAGAGAAAATCCAGATCAGGGGTGCGTTCCAGCATGGTTTGGGTCATTTCGCGCCCTTTGGCGAGGGCGGAGCCGCCGGAATAAAATTCCTGATCGGCCATTTCGATGCCCGCCTTGGCCAGCGCCTGAGTGAAGCCTTCGAAGCGTTTGCGGGCGCGATGGTCCAACGGCATTTTAGTGCCCAGAAACCCGATGCGGCGGTATCCGGCCTCGATGATCGCGGCGGCCATTTCACGGCCAGCGCGGCGATGCGAGATACCCACCATGGCATCGACGGGAATACCGTCGGTATCCATGATTTCAACCACCGGAATGCCGCTGGCGCGCAGCATGGCGCGGGAGGCGTCGGAATGTTCCAGCCCTGCGATGATCACACCGGAAGGACGCCAGGACAGCATTTCATACAAAACTTTTTCTTCCTTTTCAGGAAGATAGTCGGTGACGCCCACGACCGGTTGCAGGTCTGTTTCCTCTAACACGCGGGAAATGCCGGTCATCACCTCGGGGAACACCATGTTGGACAGCGAAGGAATGATGACCGCCACCAGATTGACCCGCTGGCTGGCCAGCGCACCCGCGATTTTATTGGGCACATAGCCAAGAGATTTTGCCGCTTGCAGCACCTTTTCGCGTGTGGTGTCAGACACATCGCCACGGTTGCGCAACACGCGACTGACCGTCATTTCTGAAACGCCTGATGCTTCGGATACATCGCGCAGGGTCAGGGGGCGGGCAGTTTTTGGTGTCACTGGGAATACGTCCTGAAATGGTTCCTGATCAGGTTAGCGCCAAATCCACGCGGTATTCAAGCAGCGCGGCCCATGTAGGTGAAAATCATTGTGCGTTGACGGGGCTTTATCATGGTTTGCTACACAAATGGCCACCCCTTTGGGGCAGCCATTTGCAAGAGACCGGGCGTTGATCGGATTCAGAAATCAGCCCAACCAGGGTCGATATTCCCTTGCGGTGGAACCTGAACAGGCGGGCCATTTACAACCTTTTTGACAGTGTCTGCGTGTTTGACGCTGCCTGTGTGCATTGCGGGCGCGGCCTGCGGTTTCGTTGATTTGGTTTTGATTTTTTCAGGTCCGCCGGTCACGGTGAACGCGGCCGACATCTGGATCAGTTTGCCCGCCTCCTTGGCCAGACTGCTGCCAGCGCCGTGAACTTCTGTGGCCATGCTGGCGTTCTTTTGGGTCACTTCATCCAGATGGTTGACGGCTTCGTTTATGGATTCCAACCCGATGGACTGTTCGCGGGCCGCTGTGGCAATTTGCGTCACAGAGACCGAGACCTTTTCCATATCGCCCTGCAATCCGTCAAAGGATGATCCGACTTTTTCTACGACCTCGACCCCGCTGCTGACGTTATCTGCACTTTCACGGATGAGACCATTGATTTCCTTTGCCGCCTCGGAACTGCGCAGTGCCAATGCCCTGACCTCGGATGCGACAACAGCAAAGCCGCGCCCGGCGTCACCCGCACGGGCAGCTTCGACACCCGCATTCAGCGCCAAAAGATTGGTCTGGAACGCCAGCGTTTCGATCACCTCTGTGACCTGGGTGATTTTCTGCGAGGATGCGGATATGCGCTCCATCGCTTCCATCGCTGTACGCACCACTTCGCGGCTGTTGGTTGCATCTGCACGCGCGCGGGTCATCACATGATCTGCTTCTCCGGCGGAATCGGCTGTGGATTTCACACTTGCGCTGAGTTCAGTGATTGCGGCTGCGGTTTCTTCCAGGTTTGCGGCCTGTTCTGCGGTGCGATCGCTAAGCGCATTGGTGGATGTTTCAATGCCGCGCGACGTGGTGTCGATCTCTTCGGAACTGCGCAGCAAAGAGGCGATCGCATCATCAAGACGACTGACCGCATTGTTAAAGGACTGGCGTAATTTTTCGTAGTCTTCGGGGAATTCTTCGTCAATCGTGCGGGTGAGATTGCCCTCGTTCAAGTGTGCGACTGCCGTGCTGAGGCTTTCGACAACTTTGCGTTGCTCTGCGGCATGTAGCAGGCGGCGCGCTTGTTGTTCTTCGGCATCGGCCAGTTTTTCGCGCAGGTTGGCAAGATTGCGCGAGAGCATGCCGAATTCTTCGGTGCGTTCGGTATAGGGAATTTCGACATCCAGCTTGCTGTCAGCCAGCGCGGTCACGCTGGTTCCGATACGTTCGAACGGGCGGGTAATCGCACGGCTGATCAAAATCCCGAGGCCCGAAACAACAAGGCCGGCAACAGCCATAGTAATGAGCAAGGCATGTTTCAAAGCATTGATTTGCGCGTAAACTTCGGATTGTTTCTGCGTCACCACCAACAGCCAGTCGATCCCGTGTTCATTGATCCAGCGCGCCGACCCCACTTCGTGCAGGCCCAGTTCGTCAATGAAATGAACCATCGAGACATGGCCATTTTGCGCAGCCTCAAACAAGGCCATTGTGCCTGTCATCTCCAGGATTTTGTGGCCACCCTGAAACCGGGAATCGCTTCGGTGTGTGGCATCCGAGCCCAGCAAAAACGTTTCGCCAGTTTGCCCCAGGCCATTGGAATTGTTCATAACATTATTCAAGACCTCGACAGGTGCCTGATAGATAAGCGCGCCAGCGGGTTTTCCCGTTCCATCCAGAATACGTTGAGCAAAAAAGGCTGCCGCGGCGCCATGACTGGGCGCATAGGGGGCAAAATCATCATAGGCGACTATGTCTTCGTCGGCCTCCATGGCCTTTTTGAACACCCGCGCCAATCCGGTATCTTTCCACTCTCCCTTATTCAGGTTGGTGGCAAAATCCAATTCCTTGAACACCGAATAGACAACATCACCATCGGCGTTCACAAGAAACACATCATAGTAGCCTGCGTTTTGCTGAACCTGCCGGAAATAGGAGTGAAATTTCCCATGGTTGCGGTCGTATTGCAGCTCGGCCGTTGATTCTTCGAGGTTTTGCCGCTGGCCCAGAGGGTGTGGATTGTTGTTGATATAGGCATCTTGCAATTGTTGTTGCGCGGAGTCGCCCAATTGCCGGTAGGCCAGTGTAAACAAAGTCAATGCGCCCTTTACCGTCGGGTTCTGGATCTGCGTGCTCATATCATTGTCGACCGCGTTGAACCAAGCCATGACCGCAGATTCGCGCGCTTCGAGCGTTGCTTCGAAGTTTTCCGACAGGCGCTGCACCAATATCCGCTCGGCCGCATTAAAGGAGATCAAACCGACGGTAGAGGCCACCAAAAGCGCCATGCCAACGATCACAACCGGCAGCTTATGGGTCAGCTTTCTGTTCGCAAGCCAGGCCCCCACGCCGAAGCGCCGCCTTTTTTTGGGTTGGCCCGCCTTTGTCGCAGTGCCGGTCTGTTTCACTGTACTCATCTGCCGCTCCTCATTACCTGACTACAGGTCATGCAGTGCCAACAGCCACCTGAAGACACATATCAGAGCGATTAGTGACACAGCCTATTTAAAGACCTCTTAAAGCCCGTCATGTTTCCAGAACATGGTTATTGAAGGATGACAAAAGCCACGCATCTGGGTAGGAACATGCCGCGTGGCCCCGTGGCTCAATTGGATAGAGCAGCCCCCTCCTAAGGGGCAGGTTGCAGGTTCGAATCCTGCCGGGGTCGCCATTTCATAAATTGCACGTTTATTTCTCCTATTTTACAGCAGGTTGTGATGGTGTGTCCCATTTCTGAGTAAGCGTGTCCCAATTTAGGCAACCCCTACCAGCAACTTAACCATTCGTTCACGGTCAGCAGCGCGCGTGTAGCGCTCTACTTCAGAAAGGCTCATATGCCCAGCCATCGCCGCGATCTGGTGAGTGGTCGCGTCATTTTCAGCCCAATAAATGCAGAAAGCTTTGCGTAGGCCATGAAGGCGAGAAGCCATCCCAGCCTCTCGTGCTGCGTCGCCAAACTCATTGCCCAGGCTTGTGGCCTTGAAGGGCTTACCGGCACTGGTAAGGATAAAGGTAGGAGCAATATCTGGCGTGCGATTGATAGCGGCTCGGAGTTCAGCCGTAAGCGGCACACGCGCGATGATCCCGCTTTTCTGGCGCTGATAAACTAATAGGTCGCCCTTGATGTTCCTTCGGCCAAGTTTTGCTAGGTCGGTGCGGGCCGCCCCTGTGTACAAGCCCAAATCAAAAATTAAGCGTTCACGAGTACCCACTGGCCAGCGCTTCTGGAAGGCTGCGATGTCTTCGGCGTCAGCGACAGGAAAGCCTTTAATCTTAGGCTTATCCAACTCGATCCCGACCAGTGGGTTTTTACGGATGAAACCCAAGCGACGGAGATGTTCAAAGACCGGCTTGAGCGCCTTATACTCGTTGACCGCGCCGTGCCCGCCCTTGGCATACAGGGCACGTTCTACAACTTCGCCCGTGATCGTCTTGATCGGGCGCGCACCCTGCGTTTTGCGGTAACGTGCAAAGATCGCGGAGCGGGCTGCGCGTGTACCGTCTGCATACTTTGCCCATTTCTCATTGCCTGAGGTGTAGAGGTCCAGCGCCCATGCAAATGTTCCCGCCTCAGGGGTCTCGGTATCCGGTGGCATTTCCTGCCAACGCGCGTGTTCGGCCGCCCATGCGGCCAAGACCTTGGGATCTGTCGGGTGCAGTCCATGGACTCCCAGAGACCGCTCAACATCGTTGCGCCGATATGTGTGGAACCAACGCCCACGGCGCAATTTGGAACGTAGATAAGGTAATTTCTTCATGCCGCATCCCCTGAGAAGGGCTGGCCTTTCCATTCGTGGCTTGCTCCGTCACGATCAGGATAGTCAAAAATTACGCCCTCAGGCCCCACGCCCTTGATGCGTGCACCAGGGCACAGTTCACGAGCAACCTTGTAGGCTTCTTTGATCTGGCGCTCGGTGGGCATGGAGGGGGATCGAGGGCTCGGCATCTGTAGTTAAATCCACATTTTAACAATTCGCCAAAAGTCGGACCCATTGGGCTCTGGCAAACCATCGTTGTTCAAATTTGTTCTCATTGTTGTGCGGTCCGCTGGTTCGATGATGCATCAATTCTCAGCAACGCGTCGATATGAGCTGCGCTGAGCAACATGGCGCGTCCCAGAGAGTAGAACTGCCCATGTTCTCTAGCTTTTGTACGCAACGCTCTGGCCGAGATTGTTGCTCCAGTCTTGCTTAATTTTTTGCACCATTCTTCTGGCGTCAGCGCGTCTTCAAAATCTTGCACAAGCTAGCACTCCCAACTGCGGATAACTACAAGTTATTGCATGTTTTTGTTAGCCATCTAGCTTTAATTTTGGTTTTTTGGTGTTAGTCTATTTGTGGGAACATATGTTCCTAGATAGTTCCAACAAACAGAGTATACTTCATGGATCGAAGCCAATTTTTAGATCAATTTAACAGAGAAGCGAGACGCGAGCGCAGTCCCCAACACCGCGCAGCCCGAATCAAACGGGACAATGCAAGCGCAAAACAAGCTGTCACGGAAACGATACGTCTCAAACGCACTCGACAGCTGCGAGCCAACAGAAAAAACTTGAGTATAGCTCAAGGCCTAAGAAAATGTCGCGAACTGCGAGGCATGTCACGTGACGAATTCGCGCAGGCAATGGGCATTACCAGGCGCGCATTGTACAATTATGAGGCTGGGTTACGTAGTGTTCCGGGCGAGCTGATTGAAAAAATAGCGAAAAACGGTGACTTAGAACTCCACGAAATTCTCGGAACCAAATTTGAAAACCCACCTACCGAGCGACGCAAGTCAGATGCAACTCTTGCTATTCGGATCTACTTAAACCTGAAGTATGAAATTTCTGAAGCCAGCGATTCCCAAGTCTCGCATATTTCTGCCGACGATACTGACATGCAACGCCTTGCCGCGGACGCTGCAGTTTCTTGGTCGAACACCGCAAAAGTCACCGAAAAGAGCATTGCCAACGTCACCAAACGCCTAGCTGAACAGTTGGCTGACGATTACGCTCTCACGGATCTCGCCAACAGCTGGCATCTCGAGAGCGGCTAGTCTGGCAGCGGCTGTGAAGCATCACTTGCTAAGGGGGCGCTCATCCGCTCAATCTTCGCAATGGGCACCAGCGCAAATCGTCGTCCTCTTTC
Source organism: Paracoccaceae bacterium (assembly GCA_050633465.1). GTDB lineage: Bacteria > Pseudomonadota > Alphaproteobacteria > Rhodobacterales > Rhodobacteraceae > UBA3069. The sequence goes on from JBOEGO010000010.1 coordinate 68,956, forward strand.
GTCGGCAAAGAGGACATTCTGGCTCTCTGCAATCCGCAAATATGCATCGAAGTTATCCAGTAGCTTTCCGATCGAGATATCTACGTTGGCTTCAAGGCTGGCAAGTGCAACGGCATCGCACAGGAGGTGCTTTGCATACTCCTCGATCGAAAGGCGGTGCTTGGCAGCAATTGATTGCAGCGCCGTGAAAACTTGGTCAGGAATGTTGGGGACCGTTAAATCAGGCAAATTTAGACTCCTCAATTGATAACCCCATATACGGGATAACAGAGATCTGGTGCATCACTCCACTGCCAGATCAGCTGCCTGGGAAAACGCCGGTGGACCCCTAACGACTGCTGTCGATTTACAGCAAGCACAGTGGAGAATAAAGACTTCGAGACGAACCCATCAATTTTTCAATTTTTTTATCAAGGAAGTTGAGCTCCAGATTTCAGTTCTCAAAACTATTGGCTCGCTGGGCAACGCAAAAAGTGTTTGATTGGTTATGGATGAGAAGATCGAACCAGAGGCTTCTTGATGATAGGTTTTGAGGAGACAGCGTAGTATGAACGAAGAAGAGGCTGTTGTTCCTGCCTTGCTAGCAGATCGATATGTGTTGACAAACATCAAGCGCGCTGGTGCCCAGGCCACAGTGGTCAAGGCTTTGGATCAGACTTCTGGAACCCTAGTCGCTATCAAGCGAGTTAAATTTGGTCCCGACGATGCCCGCGCCCATGAAGGCTTCCGGCGTGAGGCAAAAATGCTACAGGATCTTAATCACCCCAACATTGTGAACCTAGTCGAAATAGATCGGGATTTGGACGGCAATTGGTTTCTGGTCCTCGAATGGATTGATGACAATCTAGAAGACATAATTCTACGCGAAGGGCCGATGCCCTGGCCGATGTTCTGGGACAGGTATGGTGCGACCGTGCTTGACGCAGTTGTTTACGGGCAAAAGCAATGTATCGCCCACCGCGACATTAAGCCGAAGAACATTTTGGTTACACCCGAAAAAACACCCAAACTGGCTGATTATGGTATCGCAAAACTCCTCGACGACGGCGGTAGTTGGGCAGTTCAAGGACTGACGTTCCGGTTCGATCATACCCCCGGTTACACCCCAAGCAAACCTGAAGACGAAAGCTTCATCTACAGCCGTGATTGCTTTGCTTTCGCTGCAGTTGCCATTTCCTGCGTAGCTGGGCGCATCATCACTGATAATGAAGACATTCGAACTGCCTTGGAGGAAGCGACACTACCTGCGGAGATCAAGTCAATTTTAGAGCGATGCCTTAGCGTAGATGCATCAACTCGGCCTCGGCTTGCTTCAGTACTTTTGGCAGAGATTGAAGCAGCTTTCGGCGCAAAGGCCGAAGCCCCTACCGTCCCAATTCATCTAATCGTGAGCGGCCAAGTCAAATCGCTCCTAAAAAATAGGTTAGATATTGATGGTCAACCTGCTTTTGAACGCTTCATGCATCAGGAATTGGACGAAGTCTGTTCGCTTCTAATTAAAGAAGACGAGGCTCACGATGTGGAGATTGTAGGAGCCTCATGGCGCTTTGATGCGCAAGTTTCGGGCAAGCATAGGGAATTCCTTCATGTGACAAAGGCTTACGAGATCGGAGCAGGACACGCATCCTATTTGAGAGATCGGGGAACTCAGCAACCCCAGACTGTCAAGTTCAGCCAACCGGCAAATCCCGTTCAGGCCGGCTATTCTCTAGAAACGCTACTAATTGAAGCTAAAAATGCTCAGAGCACCTACCGTGCTGAGCAGAAGGCCCACGCCTCCCAACAGATTTTTCGCGCCTGGCGCAGCTATCTCCGCGACCGTGCTGATCTTGAGGCTAAACGATCGAACGCGATTACCTACCTCGATCGGCATATTGTGGGGGAAAAAGTAGTTTTTACGACTGAGCTGGCACAGAAAGAGGAACTTGTCGGTCAGGAACGGTTAGTTCAATTGAAGAACGGTCGAGTGACCGGTGTGGTCAATGCGGTTTCGTTCAATAAGGTTACAATGGTTCTTACATCTGGTAATCCGAACCTGCTCCCGCGACGCGGCGAGATTTCGATCAACACGCTTTTGGCGCAGCGCGCCCTGACCCACCAGACACAAGCGCTTGATGCAGTGGTGTTCGATCGTACTGTTTCCAAACGACTCAAGTCCATCATTCTTGAACCGTGCATTGCAAAACCTCCGCAGCTAGTGACTGACATCGTGTCAACAGATGGCGACCTCGATAAAGAAAAGCATGAAATCCTATCAAGGGCACTCGGTGTGGAGGACGTATTGGCGATTGAAGGTCCGCCTGGAACTGGCAAGACCAAGCTCATCAGCGAAATCGTGGTTCAGTGGCTCTTGAAAAATCCGGGTCATCGCATCCTTCTTTCGTCACAAACACATATTGCACTCGATAACGTGCTAGAACGAATTTCGGCGCTCGACCCCGAGATGGAGTTGATCCGAATTGGACACGTTGAGAACACCAGAATTTCTGAAGAGAGTAAGAAACTCCTTCTCGAGAAGCGTGTTGAGGCCTGGATCTCTGAAGTTCGTCATTTGGCGGAAAAGGAAATGGCCCGTTGGGCTGAAGAAAATGGCGTGGATCGCGCAACGGTGGAAACGGGGATGTTGGTCGAACACTTAATCCACATCTTAAAAACTAAGACAAAACTGACAGGTACACTGAAGGAGCTAAGGTCCGAGCGCGACGAAGCCAAAGCAACACATGGCGATTATGAAACGCAAGCAGCAGAAAATGATGAGGATACCGAAGAGACGACGCAGCTCGACAGCGAAATAGGTGCAATCCAACGAGAGCTTGGTGCCTTAGAAGAGGCTGAAGGCAAAGTTAGGCGAGAGATGAGCGAGATGGATGTCTATGCGCGGGAGCTTGCCGTCTCTACTGATCTTGACGATCTTGCCGATTGGGGGCGGCATTTCATTAACTCCGATCCAGTAGTTCAAGAATGTCGCGAGCGGTTGTCTTTGCTCGAGGAATGGAACCTGCGTGTGGGCCGTTCACCCGACTTCAACGCCGCACTTTTGTCCTCTGCCAAAGTTATTGCTGGCACCTGCGTAGGTGTTGCTGGAGTGAAAGGAATGGAGGAGGTATCTTACGATCTCTGCATCGTCGATGAGGCGTCAAAGGCGACAGCGACTGAAATCTTGATACCAATGGCCAGAAGCAAGCGGTGGATAATTGTTGGTGACCCGAAGCAATTGCCCCCCTTCTTCGAGGATTTAGGCGCGGATTTGCGTGCTGAGTTTGACGACCGGGAAATAAAAGCAACTTTACTGGATCGCATGCTAGATACACCCAATGGATTGCCCGTCGCTTGTCGAGCTGCCCTCCGCAATCAATACCGCATGATCGAGCCTATTGGGAGCTTGGTGAGCGCCTGTTTCTACAACAGTATGCTCAATAGCCCCATTAAGTCACATGGCTTGAAGCTCGAGCTCGCTTTCCCCAAGCCAGTCATGTGGTATTCAACCCACGGTCTCGAGAAACCGTCAGAACAAAAACGTGGCCAAACGTTCTGCAACCCCACTGAAGTGGAGGCCGTGCGGAAGCTTTTGCATAAGTTGCAGTTCGTTGCAAAAGCTCAGAAGAAGATGATTTCTGTCGCGGTTATTTCTGGTTACACTGCTCAAGTGGAGCTATTGGCAAAGATGGACTCCCAGAGCGCAGCAGAATGGCCAAATCTAGATCTCTCTTGCAACAGCGTCGACGCCTTTCAAGGACGGCAAGCCGACGTCTGCATTTACTCAGTTGTCCGTTCTAACCCGAACGGAAAGCTTGGCTTCCTTAAGGAGCATCCGCGCCTCAATGTTGCACTTTCACGCGGAAAAAGCGCACTTCTAATAGTTGGAGATCAAGGCTTTTGCCGTTCGGTGCAAGGGGAAAACCCATTTAGGGCAGTGATCGATTACATGGATATGAACCTAGAAGACTGCACGATGGAGGCTTTGACATGAGTCCCGAGGAGATTGCACGTCTGCACCAGTTTCGAGATGGTTTCACGCTAGTTGACTACGCCGAAGTTGGTTTGCCCGTCTTTAGGCTGACCATCGAGGCGATCACAACTTCGCATCGCGTAATACCAGCAATCCAAGAGTTTGTGATGCGAGCATTAGCTTTAGGCGTCAAAAATGAAAGTGAAATTGGACGCATGCTCGGCCTCAGCCTTGACGTTGTACAGGGTACCATCGATGTTCTCGTCACTGAAGCTTTGGTGGCAAGACAAGCCGGTCCTCCGGGATCTGAGAGTTTTAGGCTTACCGAAAACGGGGAAAGTCGCCTTGCCGCCGAGCGGCTTGAAGAGATCAAGGAGGAGATGCTTGTCATCGATTATGATGGCATTCGTCGACACCCTATCCGACTCGCCAGTTCTAACGTACTGCGCGCCGCCGATCTCAAGGGGATGGGCGCGATCGAGATTAGACCATATCCTGCAGTTCCTCCTCTCCTGTCAGAACTAAGCATCCCAGAAGTTACCCGAGTAATTCGGCGGCGCAGCGGAGAGGACTTCCACAGGACCGTGCTTGCCCTCAAGCGTGTCGTTCGTAGGAACAATGTTTTTCAAGATGCGATCGCCCTGGTCTTCGCTGCCAACAAGGGGCCAGAAATCCAGATTGCATTCGCGATTGATGGTAAGTTGTCACAGCAACATGAAAGGGCCTTCGCTGAACACGGTGGTCCCAAAAAAATGGGTTTTGTGAAAGCAGTAGCAGACGGTAACACCCGTCGAGGTGTCCAGCGTATCGTTGGCAAGAGCATGATCCAATCATTCCCAAAAACTGAATGCTTAGAAAAGGCTCGTCGAGAACAGCTCGAAGCTGAAGTTAACATTCGAGCTGTTGAACCGGCCGCCCAAGTTTCAAAAAAAGGTTCGGCCACCTCCATCGAACTTAGCGCCGCGCGAGAACGACTGAGTATCGTGGAGCATGATTTGCTGTCTATGCCCGCGAGGCCGCTCGCGTGCTATGAGCAGGATCAATTGCTAGATGAAGCTTTTTCGAATGCGTCACGCTCTTTAGTTATCACGAGTGAAGGTCTTCAACCGTTGATTTTAAACGGCTTCAGGTTGCGCGAAATAGACAGGCTACTCGATGTTGGTGTGGATATTAGTATGGAAACAGATCTTGCGCCGTCCACCACTCCACGAGGCAAAGGTGACTACGATCCTCTAGTTGAATTGACCCAACGTAGTATCACGAAGAAATTGTCAATTGAGAAAGCTCCAAAGCGGCGGCTCTATTTCCTCATACAAGATGAAGACTTGGCGGTTATCTCCAATCGACCCTTCCTTGGCGAGTTCAGTCGTCGCTCTGGATTCATCAAAGTAAGTGGTCTTGTGACTAGGCGTTCAGAATATGTTCATCAAATTAGGGATGCATGGGTTGCTTCCAGAACCAAGGTGAAGCGTCGTGTCTGAATTGAGAACAGCTTGGATCGCCACCGATGTAGGTGTTGTGCGCCCAAGAAATGAAGACCGTTGTTTTGCCGGACCTTGGGTTGCCGAGGGAACCGACGGTGCGTGGACTGTGGAACTAGATGGCGATCGATGGGCAGCGGCCGTTGCAGACGGTATGGGTGGTCATCAAGCTGGTGAGTTCGCGAGCGAAACTGTCATCGCTGAACTAATCGCTATGGCGGATGAAATTTGCAGTGAATCATCCGCTTCTGCTGCTTTGGACTACGTAAACCAAATGGTCTTCCAAGCAATGTATGCCCCCCGCGGCGTTGTCGGTATGGGAAGTACGGTCGTCGGTGTTAGTTTTCTTGATGGTGACGCGATAATATTCAACGTTGGTGACAGCCGTGCCTACATTGTAAGGGAAACGGGACTTGTTCAAGTTAGCGTTGACCATACGCTCGGACTTAGCTCTTCTCATAGTGCGCGCAGCCATCGACTAACCCAGTCACTTGGCGGCACTACCCGCCGTACAACGCTTCATCCCAGCGTTCAGAAGGTAAAGCTTTCACCGAATGACCAAATACTCCTGTGCTCCGATGGCCTCACAGATATGATTGGCGATGGAGAGATAATGGAACTGCTCTTTTCAAACTCTGCGCATCCCGCGCAAGCTTTGGTTGCAGCAGCGACCATTGCTGGTGCTAGAGATAATGTTACCGCTATTGTAGTCGGTTGTTTGGTAGAGGGGTAAACTTTCTAACATCCTGATCGTAGTATGTATGCGGTCGTTCATGCAATGTGCAGCATTGGTCACGTAGGGCTCTTTTCGGGTTTCGCTGCTCTCTAGTCGAACGGCAGCTATCGTTTCAGTGCTGCAATAACGACCCTTTTTGCGGCACTTTTCCGACTGCTGCTAAGTCATTGATTTCGATTGCGCTGGACTGCCGCAAAAACCTCGTGCAAAAGGATTCTATGAAAATCGGTTACGCACGAGTGTCCACGGAGGAACAGAACCTTGATCTACAGATTGAGGCGTTGACGGAGGCGGGGTGCGACCGTATCATCACCGACCAAGCGCAAAGTGGCACGAAAGCGGCTGAGACGCGCGCGGGTTTTTCAGAAGCAATGGAACTCCTAGGCGACGGTGATCTCCTGGTCGTCTGGAAGCTGGACAGGGTAGGGCGGTCCATCGCTGACCTCATACACCTGCTGAAGCTCTTCGGGGATCGCGGCGTTGAATTCCGCAGCCTTACGGACGGGATTGACACGACGACAGCAGGGGGCCGACTGGTGTTTCACATTATGGGGGCCTTGGCTGAGTTTGAACGGGACCTGATCCAGGAACGCACCAAGGCGGGACTTGCAGCCGCCAGGAAGCGCGGCAAACGGCTTGGCCGACCTCCTGCGCTAACACCCGCACAATGAATAGCCCCTAGTTCCCTAGACACCTTCTTGGTTGATACTGTGCTGTCTGTTTTCGGAGTCGACGGGCGACAGCATCCCGTTTCTTGCATGTTTGCGTTTCGGGTTATAGAACATTTCGATGTAGTCGAAGATGTCGCGTCTAGCATCCTCACGATTTTTGTAGGTCCGACGGTGAACGCGCTCACGTTTGAGTAGGTTGAAGAAGCTTTCGGCGACGGCGTTGTCATGGCAATTGCCGCGCCTGCTCATGGAATGCTCAATGTTATGGGCCCTTGGAAACGCCGCCCAATCTCGGCTGGTGTATTGCGAACCTTGGTCTGTGTGGATCAGGATCGGTTGCTTGGGCTTGCCTCGCCAAACGGCCATGAGCAGGGCTTGCAACACGAGGTCTGTGGGCTGCCGTGATTGTGTCGCCCAGAGCTTCATCCATTTGGAGAGCGAATATGTACTGACGCCCAACCGTTCCGAAAGCTCGCGAACGGCATACGCTGCCGTAATTGTACAAGCTGCGGGTATTGCGCATCATGAAGGTAGCCCAATCCATAATGATGGCTGAGACGCGCTTGCATTACGTCATCGGAGGCAGTCTGGCAGATAGAATTGCAGTTCCTGGTGACGCTCTTCCTGCAGAGCGACAACGACCGGGTGCAGGGCCTGCTCAAAGGCGGGATCGATCTCTTCGTGGCGGCAGGGCTCTTGGCCTCCCAGCGCAAGCGCCCGACCTTGGGCGAGACCTACCGGATCGCGGCCTCGGGCGTGAACAAGCAGAAGGAGTATTTCGCGCGCGGCCACGAGGTGGATAACAGAGCCGCCAAGCTGATCTTCACGCGGCTGGCCCCAACCAACAACGATACGCTGACCTNNATCAATGGCAGAACCCGGCCATAGACGGGGCGACGGCGGTGTCGGATTTTGATTTCCGCACGATCCGCAAGAAGCCCTTCTCCGTCTACCTCGCCGTCCAGCCGTTGATGGTGAAGCCGCTCGCGCCCCTAATTCCACTCGTAGCTTTTTACGTAGCGACTTCCAAAATGTTGGCGAGGGCATTCGCCGATCCGCGACAAGCGCTGAAGTCTACATCGTTCTCAAGATGACTGAGGTGATGGTCGAGAAGCGCGGCTGCAAGATCCGCATCGCGCGCCTCGATGGCATCAACAATTTTCTCATGCTCGCCCGTCGCACAAAGACTTGCGCGCTGAGTGCCGTAGCAGCCAAGAATGAGCGAGCTGCGCAGCGTCAGTTCATCGAGATACTGCCCGAGAATGTCGTTCTGACCGATTTCGGCAAGAATGATGTGGAAACGCCGCGACAGGCGGAGCACCTCCGCGCGGCTGGTCTGTGCGGTGACAGCGTTTTCAATCTCTAAATGGGCCCGCAGGCGCGCAATTTCGGCACTTTTCGCATTTTGCACAATATTTTTGCAAATAGTCGCTTCAATTGCGCGTCTGGCTTCAAAAACCTGGCGCGATTCCTGTTCGCTGGGTGTGGAGACAAAAGCCCCCTTGTTGGGAATAAGATCAATGACACCATAACTTGTCAGCATCGCGAGCGCGCGTCGAATTTGCGCACGAGAACACGAGAAAACGCCGACAAGCTCTTGCTCCCCGAGCTTCGTGCCAGCCGGCAATTTCTGATCCGCTATCGCGTCCAGCACGTGGTGAATAATTTTCTGTTCGATAGGATTTGTCATTGCGCAGAATTTAATCGTCACCAACGGCTTGCGCAACCAAATTGCACGTAAAACTGTCTCAAAACATTGTAAACAAATTTAATACTCAAAGATTGTTAACAATCTCGGTATGGTGACTCAGCAACTTGGGGGACCCCGTGAAGTTAACTATTATTAATCCGAACTCGACAACCGCCATGACCGTGAAAATCGACGCTGCAGCCCGCGCCGTCGTTGCGGTTGGAACCGAGATTGAGAGCAGGACCGCCAGTGGCGCGCCCGCCAGCATCGAAGGCCACTACGACGAAATCATGTGTGCGACGCATCTTCTTAGGGAGGTCGCGGACGCCGAGGCAGGCGGAGCCGACGCCATTATCGTCGCTTGTTTCGATGATCCCGCGATCGGTGCCTGTCGCGAAATCGCCTCCGGTCCGGTCATCGGCCTCTGTGAGGCGGGTATCAAAGCCGCCAGCATGATCTCCACATCGTTTTCGATCGTCACGACGCTGCCCCGGTCGGTTCCATTAATCGAACATCTCGTGCGCGGTTACGGGCTTTCGCACCAATGCCGCAGAGTTCGCTGCGCTTCGATTCCGGTGTTGGCCCTCGAAGAACCGGGCAGCAATGCCCGCAATCTCGTCCGGGACGAGATCCTGAAAGCCGCCGAAGAAGACGGCGCCGAAGCGGTTGTTCTCGGATGCGCTGGCATGGCGGACCTCGCCCGTGAGCTGAGCGTCGAGACCGGCATACCGGTGATCGACGGTGTCGCCGCCGCAACCAAGTTCGCTGAGGCGCTGGTCGGCGCAGGGATCCGCACAAGCAAGATCGGAGCCTACGCGGCGCCGCGCAGCAAATAATTAAAACAAACCCCACCATACCCCAACAGGAGACTAAAACATGCCAGAGGAAAATCCCGGTGATACGCTCGCTCCGTCAAAGGAGCGGATCATGGACCCCGTGTCCTATTTATTCGCTTGGCTGGGCGGCTGCGTGTCCATCGGCACCTTCACTGTAGGCTCGGGTCTTGTCGGAACACTGAACCTTGCCCAAGTTATCGTGGCCATTGCGATCGGCTGCACCGTGATCGGCGTCGCTCTCGCGATAAACGGTCAGGCGGGGCATAAATACGGCATCCCAATGATGGTGCAGGCCCGTTCATCCTTCGGGTTCACAGGCAACAAACTGCCGGCACTGGTCCGGTCGGTCCCAGCCATCGTCTGGTTCGGTTTCCAGAGCTGGGTCGGCGCCGGCGCTCTAAATCTCGTTTCCGCCCAGATGTTCGGTTTCGATAACATCGTGTTTTACTTCGTCACGTTTCAATTCCTACAGATCGGCCTGTCGATTTTCGGATTCCACGGCATCAAATGGGTCGAAAATGTTGGGTCGGTCTTCATCATCGGCGCATTGATCTACATGTTCATCTCGGTTCTCAACCGCTATGGCGACGCGATCGGGACCAATCTCATCGACGCCGAAGGCACCTGGGGCACGCCGTTTTGGGGTGCGACGATGCTCTTCATGGGAATCTACGCGACTATGATGCTGAACGTGTCAGACTATTCACGTGAACTGCGCAAAACCGTCGGACCAATCAAGCAAGTGGCCATCTACGCCAACTCTATCCTCCCCGCGACCCTGTTCATGGGAATGATCGGCATCATGGTGTCCTCGGCGACCGGCGTGGTCGACCCGATCGAGGTCTTTGCATCCGCCGTGGACAACCCTGTTCTACTGGTGGTCACCCTCCTGTTCATCGCCTTCGCACAGCTTACGACCAACATCCTCAACAACGTCGTCCCTCCTGCCTATGCATTAATGGACACCTTCGGGCTCTCGTTCAAAAAGTCGGCGATCCTCGTCGGGCTCCTCGCCTTTTGCACCTTCCCCTGGAAGCTGGTGCAGGACCAAAGTGCGGACGGGTTGAACCTGTTCATCCAGACCTATTCGGCCTTCCTTGGTCCGATCTTTGCGGTCATGGCGGTGGATTATTACGTGATCCGCAAACAAAAGCTCGACATCGCTACTCATTACGACGCGACCGGGCCGTACGCTGGTGTGAACTGGGCTGGATTCATCGCCTCAGCTATCGGGGTCGTGTTCGCGCTGATGCTCTCGGGTATCTCTTGGTATGCCAGCCTCATCCCTGCTGGCCTGAGCTACTATCTGCTGATGCAATACCTGCCAGCCGCACAACGGTTCCGACCACAGAAGGACATCAAAAGCGGTGCAGCCGCGCCAGCCGAGTAACGCGTAGAAGAGGCCGACACTTAAAAATAGACGAACGGCTTTCTGCCGTTCGCCTATCGTTCTCAGGCGCTATGCGACGTAAGAGTAGTTTTGGATGAGGCCTACAGAACCGTTCAGCAATGTCCGCTTCAACGACCTGTGCCGGTACGCAGCAATAATCTCGGCGCACGTGCAAAGCGGTGCCGCGTCAGCGAAGATCAACCAACGAAGGTCCGCTCTGTTCCGCGCAGCGGACCTTGGCGCAAAACGCAGCGAATTCACACTTTGAACCCGCTTTGACCGATGCTGCACCCGGAGCGAATGGCCGCTTATGAAAATATTGAAAGCGGGAATTGAGTCTTGATGGCGCTAAATGCCGATGATTGACGCGGTGAAGAGCGACATCGCGAAGTACCACGAAAGACAAAACAAGCCATACTTTGTTGTCAGTATGTATCCGAAAAATGCTCCGAAAGGAGTGTAGCCTCCCCCCATAACATCAGTTCGCCTAACACTGGAAAGAAGTACGCCGAACGCCACATAGCAGAGCCAAAGGTGAAACGGAAAATGGATTAAGAAACCGGGAACCATACCAGGCGATCTGGCCTGCTGCCAGTTTCCTAAACACCTTATCTCGGTGCCCACGAAACCGGCAGCAGGCCACCCATCACTTCAAACGGTGTGGTTATGCTGCAGGGGGTGGGCGCTCATTTTATCTCGCGACTCGTGGGCAACACCCAGCTCCGCCAGCGCTATCTCAAGCTGCGCTGCGCGGTTCCCGTCCGCGTTTCCATTCCCATTCCTCGATATGAACGGTGAGTTGATCCCCCGACTCTACCGCGTTGAAGCCAAACCATGGGATGACTTAGTGCTGACAAAGCGCCCCCCGTGCGCGCGACGACGGCTTGCGAACCGGGCCAGATTGAAAGATATGCCACGGGCTTGTCGCCTGACCGTCCACGGCGGGCTTGCAATAGGATAGTCACTGACCTGCCCAGCAAACCGAATAGGCCGCCCAACCGCGTCAGTCACGGCATGCAGTTTCGTATTCATACCGCCCTTGGTTCGACCTATCAGGCGTGCACGCCCCCCCTTTTTGACCCGCAAGCTGGACGCTGTGCGGTGTGCTTTGAGATACGTTGCATCGATAGATATCGTTTTGTTATCCGGGGCTTTTTCAGCCAACCCGAGCATGATCCGCCCGAATATACCCATGTCACTCCACCGCTTCCAACGGTTGTAGAGCGTCTTGTGTGGACCGTATTCCTTAGGGTGCATCACACCAGCGTAACCCATTGCGGTTGACAAAAATTATACCGCTCAGAACACGTCGGTCGTCAACTCTGGGCACCCCAACGATTTTTTGGAAAACACGGTCGAAGTCGCACCATCTGTTCTTCGTTCAGCCAATATAGATTGCTCACATTTCACCCCCACATTTTGAAGGCTTGAATCATGCTCCCATGACAGCATCAACCAAATTAATGGGTCCTGAGCCTTCTGTATCTCCAGTTTG
>JBOEGO010000011.1:0-251241 GCA_050633465.1 Paracoccaceae bacterium
CCAGCCCGACCAACCCCTTGCCTCCACGGGGCACGATCACGTCGATGAAATCGGTCATGGTCAACATTTCCTGCACCGCAGTGCGGTCACGGGTCGGCACCAACTGGATCGCATCCTCGGGCAGGCCAGCGGCACGTAACCCCTTGACCAGACAGGCATGAATCGCACCCGAGCTGTGAAAGCTCTCTGATCCGCCACGCAGAATCACCGCATTGCCCGCCTTTAGGCACAATGCGCCCGCATCCGCTGTGACATTGGGGCGGGATTCATAGATCACCCCGATCACCCCCAATGGCGTGCGCACGCGCCGGATATTCAACCCCGATGGCATATCCCAATCGGCCAGAACCTCGCCCACGGGATCGGGCTGTTCGGCCACAGCGCGCAATCCGTCGACAATGCCCTGAATGCGGGATTCGTCCAGCATCAGGCGGTCCATCATCGCGGGCGACAGGCCCTTTTCGGTGCCATATGCCATGTCCTTGGCATTGGCGGCAATGATCGCGGCGCGGTCCTGCCAAACCGCATCGGCGGCGGCGACCAGTGCGGCCTGTTTCAGCGCGCCCGTGGCATAGCCCAGCTCGGCGGACGCCGCACGCGCCTTGCGCCCCATCTCTCTCATCACTGCGGATACATCGCTCATAATGGTCCCCCTATAGCGCCATTTCATCACGGTGGATCAGGGCAGATCGCCCCGGATATCCTAAAATCTGTTCAATTTCAGCACTTTGATGGCCCTTGATAGCGCGGGCCTCGGCGGCGGTATAGCGGCACAACCCCTGCCCCAACTTATGCCCGTTCTGGTCCAGAATGGCGACCGGATCACCCCGGCCAAATGCGCCATCAACACCGCTGACCCCCGCTGGCAACAGGCTTTTGCCGGCTTTCAACGCCTGCGCCGCACCTGCATCCAGCCGGAGTTCGCCCTGCGGTTTCATCGACGCGATCCAGCGCTTATAGGCCAGTTGCGGCGTGTCCTGTGCGGTGAACCATGTGGCATTCGCACCGTTTTCCAGCGCCAGCAAGGGCCGCATCGCCGATCCTTCGGTGATCGCCATAGCGCAGCCGCCCGCCGTAGCGGTTTTTGCCGCCAGCAGCTTGGTGATCATACCCCCCTTGGACAACCCTGATGTGCCCTCACCCGCCATCTCTTCTATCTCGGGAGTGATTTCTTCTATAAAATCAAACCGTTGCGCAGCATAGTTCACCTGTGGATTGCTGTCATAAAATCCGTCAACATCAGACAGCAATACCAATATATCCGCGCCAACAGTCACCGCCATTTGCGCCGCCAAACGGTCATTGTCACCATAGCGGATTTCATCTGTGGCGACGGTATCATTTTCATTGATGATCGGCACCACGCCCAGATCCAGCAATTGTTCCAGGGTCGCACGCGAGTTCAAATAACGGCGGCGATCTGCGGAATCTTCTAGTGTAACAAGCACTTGCGCGGTGATGATGCCATGAGGTTGCAGCACCTCTTCATAGGCGCGGGCCAATCGGATCTGCCCTACGGCTGCGGCGGCCTGTGACTGTTCCAACGCCAGTGCGCCCTTGGGCAGGTGCAACACCCCGCGCCCCAATGCGATTGATCCAGAGGATACCAAAATCACATCCGCGCCGCGCGCCTTGAACATCGCGACATCCTGCGCCAAGGCGACCAACCAATCGTCACGCAACATGCCCTTGGCCCGGTCCACCAACAGGGCCGAACCGATCTTGATTACAATGCGTTTGGCGCTGCTTAGGGGTGCCACGTTTCCTGCTCTTCTTCGTTTTTGGCCATGCGCAGCCGGTCTTCGGTGATTTGGGAACGCACGGCGCGCAGCACCGTATCCAACCCTTCGCGGGACACGCCGGACATGGGCAACACCTTGCCTCCGCTGGCTTTTTCCAGCGCGGACAGTTTTTCGGCGCGCTCTTCCTCGTCCAATGCGTCGATCTTGTTCAATGCGGTCACGCGGGGTTTGTCGGCCAAGGCCCCGCCGTATGCCTCCAGCTCGCCGATGATGGTTTCATAGTCCAGAACCACATCTTCGGATGTGCCGTCGATCAGGTGCAACAACACCGCGCAGCGTTCGACATGGCCCAAAAACAGATCGCCCAGCCCGCGCCCCTCGGATGCGCCTTCGATCAAACCGGGGATGTCGGCCATCACGAATTCCGCACCATCAATCCCGACCACGCCCAGATTGGGGTGCAAGGTGGTGAACGGATAATCGGCGATTTTCGGCCGTGCATTGGATGTGGCCGCCAGAAACGTGGATTTTCCCGCGTTCGGCATGCCCAACAGCCCCGCATCAGCGATCAGTTTCAGGCGCAACCATATGGTGCGCTCTACGCCCTCTTGTCCGGGGTTGGATTTGCGCGGCGCCTGGTTGGTCGAGGTTTTGAAATGCAGGTTGCCCCAGCCGCCATTGCCGCCCTTGGCCAGCAACACGCGCTGCCCGACCTCGGTCATATCGGCAATCACCGTATCTTCGTCTTCGTCCAGAATTTCGGTGCCAACCGGCACTTTCAGCACGATATCTTCGCCAAATTTGCCGCTGCGTTGCTGGCCCATGCCGGGCCGCCCGTTGTCGGCGAAAAAATGTTGCTGATAGCGGAAATCAATCAGCGTGTTCAGCCCGTCCACGGCCTCGGCCCAGACATAGCCGCCATTGCCGCCATCGCCGCCATCCGGCCCGCCGTATTCGATATATTTCTCGCGGCGAAAGCTGACGCAGCCACTGCCGCCCGAACCGGACCGGATATAGACCTTTGCGAGATCGAGGAATTTCATGTTCGTACTCCTATCCGCAAAGGCCCCGTTGAGGCAGGCCCGCGGTTAACCCAATTTTCGCATATAGGTCCAAGTCGGGACCGATGCATTGCGGGCAACCGAGAATTTTTCGGCATCGCCCAGATATTCGAAACCGCAATTGGTCAGCACACGGGCCGATGCGGTATTTTCCTGAAACACCGTGGCAAAAGCCGTGCGGCATTTCAGCGGGTTGGCCACCAAAAGCGCATCAACTGCGCGGCTGGCAACGCCGGTATTCCAGAATGCAGGCGCGACCCAATAGCCGACCTCGCATTGATCATCATCCAAAAGCGTAAGCGAAATCAAACCCTTGAGTTCAGCCCCGCCGGATTTTTTGGCATCCATCACCCAAACGCATTCCTCATGGCCTGGTGCCAGACTGCGTTTGATGAACGCCTCGGTGGAACCGGGCGGCAGGGGGTGCGGAATCGACGTGGTCATGCGCGCCACCCGCTCGTCACTGGCATATAGTTCGATCATGCCAATGTCGGACAGGCGCAACGGGCGCAGATCGCAGCGTTCGGCTTCGATCACGGGTTGGTCGGTGATGGTATCTAACTTCATGCCGCATCTCCTTTGTGGCAGATGATACTCTTGAACAGGCATCTGGCGAAATGATGGCGGGCCGCTCCTCCGGCCGGTGCTGTCAATCGACATCAGCGAAACAGAAAAAGGGACCGGCGGTTATGCCGATCCCCTTATGCGCAAAACTTTAAGGTCGGCTTACTCTGCGGCCTCCGCCGCGGGGAGAACCGAAATAAAGGTGCGGTTTTTCAGGCCTTTGTGAAAGGTCACGTGGCCTTCGACCGTTGCAAAGATGGTGTGATCCTTGCCCAGGCCAACGCCCTCGCCCGGCCACCACTTGGTGCCGCGCTGACGCACGATGATGTTACCGGGGATCGCCTTTTGACCACCGTAGAGCTTTACGCCCAAACGGCGACCAGCAGAGTCGCGACCGTTGCGGGATGAACCGCCAGCTTTTTTATGTGCCATTGTGTATCTCTCCTATGCTGCTGCGGCGATCAAGCCAGATCTTTGGCTTGGGCAACCCAGCCTTCGCGCTCGATGCGACCCTTAAAGGACAGTTTTTCGTCCATCTCGGCGATGTCTGCATCTGTCCATGCGGCGATCTGGGCGAAAGTGGTCACGCCGTTCTCGTGCAGTTTTTTCTCAAGTGCGGGGCCGACGCCCGACAGCTTTTTCAGGTCGTCCGCGCCAGCAGGTGCATCGGCCTTGGCGGCCTTTGCTTTGGCGGGTTTGGCTGCTTTTTCTGCCTTGGCGGGCTTTTCCGAAGCAGCGGCAGCGGCAACAGCCACACCGGCAACCGAACCGGCACCGACAGCTGCCTGAACGCCGGATTTATCTGCGCCATTGGCCAGAATGTCGGTCACACGCAGCAGGGTCAGCTGTTGACGGTGGCCCTTGGTGCGTTTGGACGAATGTTTACGACGACGCTTGACGAAATTGATGGTCTTTTCGCCCTTGATCTGGTCGATCACTTCGGCTTGCACACCGGCACCGGCAACGAAAGGCACGCCAACAACGGGGGCATCGCCACCCAGCATCAGAATGTCGTTGAATTGAACGGTTTCACCTGCGTTTGCGGCCAGTTTTTCAACACGGAGAACGTCACCGGATTGAACTTTATACTGCTTGCCGCCAGTCTTGAGGACTGCGAACATCTTGATCTTCCTTTGTTTGCCGCGTTCTGTGGCCCCCGGTCGGGAGTTCATGGACATTTGCAGCCTTCGCCACATCTTGCCCGCCTCGAACAGCGCGCCCCGATCGGAGCGTCATTTACATAATTGATTCCATTCCCGCACCGGTTGCCCGGTCAGGATGCGGGCTTATCCATTGATCCGCGGGGCAAGTCAAGGGGGTTTCCCCCACTGTGTCGTCGCCGGTTCGCCGCCGCTGCGCAGCCGTGACTGCCGGTGCAGTGTGCCCTTGCTACAGGTCCTCGCCGCCCATCATCTGTGCCGTGGCCAGCCCCAGTGACAGCGATATTTCCGAATACATCCGGTCAAATCCGGCAAACAGCGCACGGTTCAGCGCCGCACCTTCGGGGGTGCGTGACAGCGCGGTATAGGCCTCGATCTGTTGCACGTCCAGCGGGCGATAGGCCATCAGCAAAAACGCGAACATCCATTCGCGGGTGTCGCTGCGGGTGGCTTCCTCTTCAGACCAGACATCGGCCAGAATTTCCGCCTCGTCCATATCGACCGCGCCGCCTTCGATCAGGCCGCGATAGAACATGTAATTCGAATTCATCCCGCCCACGACATTGAATTCGACCAGTTCGTTCACGTCTATATATTCGCTGACGGCTTTCAGGAACCGGTCGTTTTCGGGCATGTCCAAAAATGCCACACGGGCTGCGGCCTCGGTGGATTCGTCGATAAAGGCACGCCGCGCTGCCACTTCCAGCCGCACGATTTCCTTGCCCGTGTCGCTGTGGAAAAACGCCAGCAAGGGCGCGGTATCGGTGTCCCCCATGGCCGTGCGGAACCCGTCGCTGACCACCGCTGTCATTTTGTCGGCGTCATAGATGCGGTTGACCAGCGCGGTCCAGCGCGGCGATGCCCCGCCCGGCAACATCGTTTGCGCAATATCCGCACCATATGCGCGCCCTTCGTCCTGCATCACCGCAATAATCTGTGGCAGGCCAAGCGCAGTTTCCAGTTCCGTCAGTTCCGCATCACCTGCCCGCGCCAATCCAGCCAAGAGGCAGAGCGCAGCAACAAAACCGGCAAAACGGCGCAGGATCACAGCTCCTGCCCCGGATGCAGATCGGCCATTTTCACCGCCAGCCGTTCATACCTGTTGGCCATAATTTCGTATTGCACCGCATTCATCAATTCATACACCGTTTGCATCCGCTCGTCTTCCAATGCGGATGTATATTCTTCTAGCTCGTCATTGGTAAAGCCCGCGTAAACCTCGGCTGAACTGGCCAGCGATGACGCCATCATCTGCCGCCGCATCGCATCGCGCCCCTCGGCCATGCGGGCCCGCAACGCGCCCTCGTCCACCTTCAGGCGGATCACGTCCGCCGCCGCTGCGGCCATCAGGAACCGGACCTGGATTTCCTCGATCGCGCGCACCGATGCCCCGCCCGCATCCACGGCCTTGTTCATCCGTTTCAGGATTTCCAACCGCGGGTCGCTGTCGCGCAGCATATCGGCGACGAGTTCCGAACCATCCACCCGCCGCACATCCTTGTCGCTGCGCATGTGGCTTTCGTTTTCGACCTGCACCAACCGCCGCCCCAGATCCGAGGCATAAAACCCCGCCGCATGGTCCAGCAGATCAGGCTCCAGCGCCTGCTCCAGAATAGAGGCCGCCATGTCATGCATCACCGCCACATCAAACACCTGCCCCGCCACACGCGACCAATCCGCGCCAAAGTCAGACGCCTCCATGCCCAGCATCGCAGGCGCATCCCCCGCCGCCAATGTCAGCGATTCAATCGCCACGTCGAACCCGGTGATTTCCAGAAAGGCGTCTACCTTATCGCGATCCGCCGCCGCATCGGCACCCCGCCCCAGGCCCATCGCCATAATGGCAAATGCAAAAATGGTCAGGATCTTTCGTATCGGCGCGCGCATGGCACTCTCCTTTTGCGGTGCATTGCCAACAAACTATGCCTTTTGCGCGCCCTTGCAACGCCCCTTGCGAAAACTCGGCGGAAAACATGCAATTGCCCCCTTGCCCTTGCCTGCCAGACGGTCTAAACGCCGCTCCACCAAGATCCCCGCGGAGAGGTGCCGGA
Organism: Paracoccaceae bacterium; assembly: GCA_050633465.1. Lineage (GTDB taxonomy): Bacteria > Pseudomonadota > Alphaproteobacteria > Rhodobacterales > Rhodobacteraceae > UBA3069. The sequence continues at coordinate 6,579 of JBOEGO010000011.1, forward strand.
GTGGTCGAACGGGGCGGTCTCGAAAACCGTTGATCCTGCAAGGGATCCCAGGGTTCGAATCCCTGTCTCTCCGCCACTATTCTTATTTACCCATTGTATTCGCTTAAAAATTAGCGGCCTGATGGTAGCCGATCCCCCAACATGTTCTGGAACAGCTCGGATCTCTTCATCCAATGTCGGTAGTCAAGTAGTTGCTTTGGTGGATCTGAATTTAGGCACTGTATTGTAGCCACGTTCTGGATCGTTGGCCCCTTGTTCAACTATCAGTGCCATTTCTCTCAGCCCAACCTCAGTCTTGTCAGTGCCTTCGAATATGATTTCTCTGCGGATAGTGAAATCCTGAAGCTCTTTTTTTGTGAAGTCGGCCTCAACTCGCCTGTAGTTCCAACTACCAAAATATCGGATCGTGTGGCCATCTCTTCCAATATCCTTACCGATGTAGATTTTGCCGTTGGGGAAGGTGATCTTGTAGACGACGTATGCGAATTTTCTGGTCATTTTCGATAAGTCCATTTTGTTCTGAGGTGTCGCCAATCTGCTTCGTGCTTCGTCGTTCGTCGGGTTTTCAAATACTATGCTCTGCTTTAAGAGAATTTATAATCAGAAATTTGTTGTGGAGTTTCAGAGATGGGAACAGGTCGCTCGCTAAAGCTATATCTAGTTGACGGATCTGCTTCGGGGATTGTGACAGTCGAGATTGGCAACTGGAGTGGTCATATCCTCTTTTCACCTCGGACACGGATCGAAACGGCCCTCGCGCGTGCCGAAGTTTCTCGGACTGGTGTCTATATTTTGATTGGACCTGATGAGGATGATCAAGGTGTTCAAAAGATTTATGTGGGCGAAGCCGATGAATTAAAAAGCCGCATAGTAAGCCACAACAAAGAGAAAGATTTTTGGGATCGTTTCGTGTCTGTTAGTAGCAAAGACATGAATTTGACTAAAGCGCATGTTAAGTATCTGGAGGGGCGATTACTCGATTTTGCTCACGAATCTGGAAAAGCTACCGTCGACAACAAGACAAACCCAAGTTTTGACAAGTTACCTGAGGCTGACATTTCCGACATGGAAAGTTTCCTTGAAGAAATTAGACTTGCGTTGCCTGTTCTCGGCATCGACTTTTTTCCGACCAGAAAGGTTGCGCATAAAAAGTCAGGCGTGACCGCAAAATTTAATGACAACACTGACGAGGATGTCTTTTTCACGCTTATGAATGCCAAAGTCGGAATTAACGCCCGAGCGACCGAGATAGACGGCCAGTTTGTTGTGCTTGAAGGCAGTTTGGGTAGCCTAAAAGAGAAGTCATCATTTTTGGCATCTGCGAGCAAGGCTGTAAGAGATCGCCTGCTCGTGAGTGGCGTTGTTGAGGCCGTAGGGCAAGACAACTTCGTTTTAAGAAAAGACGTGGAGTTCAAAAGCCCGAGCGGCGCGGCAGTATTTCTCTATGGCACATCACGGAATGGTCGAACTGATTGGCTTGTTGAGGGGAAAAGCCTTACCTATGCTGATTGGAAGGATTTTGAAATCGCAGATGCAATAGGTAACGGTTTATAGTTGGCATTGGTTAAAGCGAGATCCCCGTTAATTTACATAATGTCCCTACGTTCGGTGATCGCGCGGACAAAGGCTTCTTTCAGCGCCTTCTTTGAGGTTCAAATCCCTGCTGTTGTCATTGATTGCCCCCCACTAAATGTATGAACACACTGTATTTGGTGGGAAGTCACGGGAATTGAATGTGAAATAATCTTATATTATGGAGCTTCTTAGGGGGATATCGGGGAATCCTTTGGAATTCATAATGGCGGCCAGCCTGTCCGCCATTTTCGTCCATGCATTGTGCGTCAGGTTTTACCCTTTGGGGGCCGGCTGTTGTGCTGTGCGATGGTGATCCTTGTGCTGTTTTTCCTATCCCACCTGCCGCCCGTGCGACCAAACCCCGCGCACCACGGGCGTGCCGTTGATGCGGGACACCCGCACCAGATCGGCATGCAGGCCCGTGGCAATCCGCCCGCGATCAACCAGCCCTGCGGCCTGCGCGGGGGCGGATGTTACGGTGGCCATGGCGCGGGGCAGATCGTCCCACATATCCGCCAGCAAAAACGCCGATGTCAGCAGCGCCGAGGGCACATAGTCGGACGAGATAATATCCAGCAGCCCCAGTGCGGCCAGCTCATGCGCCGCCACATTGCCGGAATGGCTGCCACCACGGATCAGGTTTGGCGCGCCCATCATCACCGCAATGCCATGGTCACGGCAGGCCTGCGCCGCCGCGACTGTTGTCGGGAATTCGGCAAATGTGATGCCATGGGCAGCACTTTGGGCGACATGATCTGCGGTGGTGTCATCATGGCTGGCCAGCACCGCACCGAAACGGCGGGCCTCGGCGACGGCGGCGGCTTCGTGGCGGGTGCCATTGCGTTCGCGCAGATCATGCAATTGCGCCACATGGGCATCGAATTCAGGGTCCGACATCGCATGTTTGCCCTGCACATATGATTTAAGTTTCGACAGATCGCGAAACTGACGTTGCCCCGGTGTATGGTCCATCAGGCTGACGATCCCGACGCGGTCATCGGGGCCGAACTCGGCCATCTCGGGTTCCAGCGTTTCTGAACATACCTCGGCGCGCAGGTGCAGGAAGTGGCTGATGCGCAGGGCGCCCGCCGCCCGCAACTGCCATAATTCCGATGCCAAAGCGCGTGCATAGGGCGCATATTTCCCCGCGCCTGACGGGATAGACCCCACCCGCATCGCATCAAACACCGTGGTGATCCCGGTGCTGGCCAGTTCACCATCATGGGCCAGAATGGCAGCACCATGGGGCCAGTCGACCTTGGGCCGTGGCTGGATATGACGTTCCAGATTGTCGGTGTGCAATTCAATCAGACCGGGGATCAGCAGATCACCCTGCATATCCTGCGCCCCTGCCACGGCGCTGTTGCCCGGATCAATCGCCGCGATCATGCCGTTTTCAATGCGAATGCTGCCGCGCAGGGTTTCATTTGCCAGAACTAGGGTGGCGTTGGTTAGGGTTGTGGCGGTCATCTCTCTCTCCGGTCGTGGATCATGTGGATCATTTCGGGCAGGGCTTGCATTGCGGCGGTCAGGCTGTCACCTCTCTGTGATCTTGGTATTGCACAGATGGCAGCATGACAGAATTCAACCGTTACGCAGTGTATTACGCGCCGGAACCCGGCGATCTGGCCTATTTTGCGGCGGCCTGGCTGGGATGGGATGCGGCGGCGGGCGTGGCGCGGGCGCATCCCGAACTGGCGGGCCTGCCGTTGCCCGTGGCCGATATCACCGCAACCCCGCGCAAATACGGGTTTCACGGCACCATCAAACCACCGTTCCGGCTGGCAAACGGCAGCAGCCGCGCCGCATTGGCGCAAGATCTGGCTGATCTGGCGGGCCGGTTGCGCCCCGCGACAATGGACGGCCTGACGCTGCACCGCTTGGGCCGTTTTCTGGCGCTGACACCATCGGGCGACACTGCCGCACTGGCGGCGATGGCGGGCCACGTGGTGCAAGCTCTGGATCATCACCGCGCCCCTGCCCTGCCCGATGAACTGGCACGCCGGCGCGCCGCTGGCCTGACCCCCGCGCAGGATCAAAACCTGACCAAATGGGGTTACCCCTATGTGATGGGTGAATTCCGGTTTCACCTGACCCTGACCGGCAAGCTGCCCAAAACCGATGTGCAGCGGGTCGCGGATGCTCTGCGCCCTGCCCTCTCCCCGCTGTTGCCCTGCCCGTTTCGGGTCAACAGCCTGTGCCTGTTCGGCGAGGCCGCGGATGGCATGTTTCACCTGTTGCATCGCTATGCCCTGACCGGCTGAACCGCGTTCAGAAATGCCCGCACCGCTGTTTCCAGCGGGCCTGAGTTGTCGATTTCGACCACATCCAACCCATCGGGCAGCGCCAGATCGGCCCGCGCCAGCCGTTTGGCGATTTCGTCAGGGGTTTCACGGCCACGATCCGCCAACCTTTGCGCCAGTATGTCTGGCCGTGCTGTCAGATGGATCACCCGCAGCTGCGGCAGCACCCGCACCGCATCGGCCAGCATCGCACGCGAGCCATTGAACAGCACCGCCTTGCCCTGACCGGCCAGATCCAGCATCCTGCGCGGCACCCCGTATCGCATACCATGTGCCTGCCAATGCAGGATAAAATCGCCGCGGCTGACAGCGGCGGCGAACTCTGCCTCGCTGACACCCGCAAAATCCTCGCCGCCCGCGTTGCTGGCCCGGGTGATGCTGCGGCGGATGCGGACCACATCGGGCGCAGCGGCGCAAACCGCGTCAATCACTGTGTCCTTGCCCACGCCCGATGGGCCGACAATGGCGAAAATACCCGCCATCACGCCACCCTCTCGGGGGTAAATTTCGACACATCCACCACCCGGTCCGCCACCCGTTCGCGGGCAGGCAGATCGTGGAAAATCCCGATGATCGCCGCGCCGCGCGCCTTGGCTTCCTCGATCAGGGTTAAAACCACATCGCGGTTTTGCGCATCCAGACTGGCGGTGGGTTCATCCAGCAAAAGCGCGGGAAAATCATGGGCAAAGCCGCGTGCGATATTGACCCGCTGCTGTTCGCCCCCCGAAAACGTGGTCGGCGACAATGCCCATAACCTTTCGGGAATATTCAACCTTGACAACAGGTTGCGGGCATGACTTAATGCAACCTCACGATCCGTGCCAAGCGCCAGCAGCGGTTCGGCCACCACCTCGATGGTGGGCACACGCGGCACCACGCGCAAAAACTGGCTGACATAGCCCAGCACCTCGCGGCGCAGTTGCAGCACCTCGCGCGGGGTGGCGCTGGCGACATCCGTATCCCCCACCATGATCGACCCGCTGGCCAGATAGTTGCCGTAAATCATCCGCATCAGCGTGGATTTCCCCGCGCCGGAATTGCCGGTCAGCGCCACGCATTCACCGGGCATCACCCGCAGATGCGCCCCCGAAATCACCGGAATGACCGCGCCCCCCTGATTGTGCAGGGTAAACGTTTTCGAAACATCGTTCAGTTCTATCATCATCTTATACCTGCAAGACCGAGGAAACGAGCAATTGCGTATAGCCGTGTTGCGGATCGTCCAAGACCTGATCGGTCAGCCCCTGTTCGACCACATGGCCCGATTTCATCACCATCAGCCGATCCGCCAACAGCCGCACCACCGCCAGATCATGGGTCACGATGATCGCCGACAGACCCATTTCGCGCACCAAACCGCGCAACAGATCCAGCAATCGCGCCTGCACGGACACATCCAACCCGCCTGTGGGTTCATCCATGAACACCAAACGCGGTGCCGTCACCAGATTGCGCGCGATCTGCAACCGTTGCTGCATGCCGCCGGAAAACGCCGTGGGGCGGTCGTCCATCCGGTCTTGGGCTATTTCCACACGGTCCAGCCAATCGGTGGCCTGCGCACGGATGTCGCCATAATGGCGCGCACCCACCGCCATCAGCCGTTCACCCACGTTGCCGCCCGCGCTGACATTCATGCGCAAACCGTCACGTGCATGTTGATGCACAAAGGCCCAGTCGGTGCGCGACAACATGCGGCGTTCGGGTTCCGACATGGTCACCGTATCGCGCATCCCGTCCAAACGGGTGTCAAACATCACCTGCCCCTGATCGGGTGCAAAATGCCCCGCCATCGCGTTCAACAAGGTCGATTTACCGGAGCCGGATTCACCAACAATCCCCATAACTTCACCGGGATAGAGGTCAAAGCTCACGTTGGCGCAACCAATCCGCGCCCCGTAATATTTACTAAGGTCGCGCACAGAAAACAGCGGGGTCATGCGGCATCCTCCTGCGGGGAAAGACGGCCATGGTGGCCTGCCGCCTGACGCCCCGCGCAATAATCGGTGTCAGAGCAAACGAACATGCGCACCCCCTGATCATTGGTGATCACCTCGTCCAGATAGCTGTGATCGGCCCCGCACAGATCGCAGGGATGATCGGCCTTTGACGGATCAAAGGGGTGATCCGCAAAATCCAGACTGACCACTTTTGTATAGGGCGGGATCGCATAAATCCGTTGTTCGCGCCCCGCGCCAAACAGTTGCAGCGCGGCCATTTCCAGTTTCGGGTTGTCAAATTTCGGGATCGGCGACGGGTCCATCACGTAACGCCCCTCCACCTTGACCGGATAGGCATAGGCGGTGGCGATATGGCCGTGGCGGGCGATATCCTCATACAGTTTTACATGCATCAGCCCGTATTCCTCTAGCGCGTGCATTTTACGGGTTTCCGTTTCGCGTGGTTCCAGAAACCGCAGCGGTTCGGGGATCGGCACCTGATAGACAAGGATCTGATCCCTGTTTAGCGGCGCCTCGGGGATGCGGTGGCGGGTTTGAATGACGGTGGCATCAATGGTGGCCTCGGTCACCGCAACCCCCGCCGTGCGTTGGAAAAACTTGCGGATCGACACGGCGTTGGTGGTGTCATCCGCGCCTTGGTCGATCACTTTCAGCCTGTCATCCGGCGTCAGGCAGGCCGCCGTCACCTGCACCCCGCCCGTGCCCCAGCCATAGGGCATGGGCATTTCGCGGCTGGCAAAGGGCACCTGATAGCCGGGAATTGCCACGCCTTTCAAAATCGCACGGCGGATCATACGTTTGGTCTGTTCGTCCAGATAGGCGAAATTATAGGCCTGATCCTGCGATGGCATACTCATTCTGCGGCCTCCTTTGTGGTCATCTGCACCTCGGCGCGCAATTTGCGGACCAGTTCCAATTCCGATTGAAAATCGACGTAATGCGGCAGTTTGATATGTTCCAGGAATCCGGTCGCCTGAATGTTATCGGCGTGGGCCAGCACGAATTCCTCGTCCTGCGCCGGGGCGCCAAGGTTGTCTTCGCCCAGTTCTTCCCATCGCAGGGCGCGATCGACCAGCGCCATGGAAATCGCCTTGCGCTCGGTCTGGCCGAACACCAGTCCGTAACCGCGGGTGAACTGCGCCGGTTCGGTTTTCGATCCGGTGAACTGGTTCACGGTTTCGCATTCGGTCAGGGTGATTTCACCGATATCCACGGCGAAACCCAATTCCGGAATTTCCATTTCAACAGAACAGGTTCCAATGCGAAGCTCACCCACAAACGGATGGTTGCGCCCGTATCCGCGTTGGGTGGAATATGCCATGCCCAGCACGAACCCCTCGTCACCCCGCGCCAGCGATTGCAGGCGCAGCGCACGGGATGCGGGGTATTCCATCGGCTGGCGGGTCATATCGGGCGGCACCGTATCGCTGGTGGTTTCGGGTTGGATCAACCCGTCGCGGTTCAGGAATTCGGTGATGCGCGGCATCGGGGTTTGATCGGGTTCGCCCTGCGGCGCATCCGGCACCAGCCCTTCGGCGGCCAATGCGAAATCCAGCAGGCGGTGGGTGTAATCAAAGGTCGGTCCCAACACCTGCCCGCCCGGCGCATCCTTGAAGGTGGCCGACACCCGGCGATCACAGGTCATTTTGCCGGTATCCACAGGTGTTGAATGGCCGATGCGCGGCAGGGTTGTGCGATAGGCGCGGATCAGGAAAATCGCCTCGATCAGATCACCGCGTGATTGCTTGATCGCCAGCGCCGCCAGATCAGGATCATAGAGCGAGCCTTCGGCCATCACACGGTTGACGGCCAGCGCCAGTTGTTCGCGGATCTGACCCAGTGACAGCTCGGCCACATCGGGGTCACCGCGCCGTTCTTCGGCCAGCCAAGCATGGGCATTGTCGATGGCGCGCTCGCCACCCTTTACGGCAACATACATCTATTTGCCCTCCGAAACACGGGTGGAACGCGGCAGCGCCGCGACCTGAGTGCCCGCCGTGAAATAGAAATCCAACCCCTGCGGAAACAGGGCATGATTGGCCTGAAATGCCGCAATTTCCGGAAGGGATATCAGCGCCTTATCCTGAATTCCGGGGCCGGACAGCATGGCCCCACGCGCCGCCAGCGCAGGCATTTCCACGATCAGCGTCGTGTTGCGATCAGGGTATTCGGCGGTGCCAATCGGGTAGTCCGACAGCGGCAACAGCGCATCCCAATCGCCAAGCGCAAACACCGCCTGCGCCCGATCACACAGGGGCGCGCCCAGATGAAACGCCACCCAATCACGCATCGCGGCATTGTTATGGCCGGGGGCCAGATAGATCGGCGTTTCGCCATCTGCCAGCGACAGCAACAGGGTTGCGGCGGCGGGTGACACCGGCGCGGGGGCGCTGCCACCGCTGATATGTTCGATGGTTCCGGGGCGCGCCATCGCGTTCAACGCGGCGCGAAACGCATGGGCCGATTGTTGCGGCGGTGCGGTAAACCCGCCTGTCAGGGCCTGTTGATCCATCAATCCTCTCCTCTGACCATGGTGAAAAATTCCACCCTGGTGGCGGCGGCCTTGGCCGCGCGGGTGGTTGCGGCGCTGTCACGGGTATTTTGCAGCGGGGTCAACACTTTGGCGCGCAGATCAGCGGCACGGTCGGTTTGCATCAGGGCATCAACCAGCGCGGCCTGCTCTGCGTGGGTCTTGTCGCGGCCCTGCACATAGCCGTGCCCGACCTGCCCGCCAGACAGGCGCAGGGCACAGCGCGTCACCGTCATTTCGCCCAGATTGAACGGCGCGCCGGTGCCCCCCGCCCGGCCCCGCACCATGACGCCGCCGATTTCGGGCACCCGCAGCCAGTCGAACGCAGGCATCGCGCCAGCCCCGTCAATCAGCGCCGCAAGACGCGCAGCGGGCGCACGGGCCAATAGCCCCATCCATGCCTGTCGCGCCGAATTTTCCGTATTCATCATGGTCATTAGACACCTTGCCGATTTGTCTAGCTTACTATACAACTAGACAAATCATAGGGCTGATGCGCGCAATGCCACAAGCCCCAGAATTGTGAATTTTAGGTGACACATGCCCCGCACCCCGATCTGGAAAGACATCACCGCCACGCTGGAAACCGAAATCGCGCAGGGGCATTATCAGGCGGGCGACAAACTGCCGACTGAATCCGAACTGGCCAGCCGGTTCGGGGTCAACCGCCACACGGTGCGCCGCGCCCTGTCTGATATGTCTGATCGCGGTTTGGTCAGGTCGCGCCGTGGCGCCGGGGTGTTTATCGCGGCCAGCCCCACGGATTACCCGCTGGGGCGGCGGGTGCGGTTTCACCAGAACATCATGGCCACCGGCCGCACGCCGCAAAAACAGGTGCTGCGCATCGAAACCCGCCCATGTGATGCGCAAGAGGCCGCAAACCTTGCCCTGCAAACCGGCGATCCGGTTGTGGTATACGAAGGGCTGTCCCTGTCCGGGGGATCGCCACTGGCGCATTTCATCAGCCTGTTCCCCGCCGCCCGCCTGCCCGATCTGGCCGCGACCCTGCAACAGGTCACATCGGTCACGCAATCGCTGCGCCAATGCGGCATCGCCGATTACACCCGCGCGCAAACCCGCATCACCGCCGAACGCGCCAGTGCCACACAGGCCCTGCATCTGGGCCTGGCCGAGGGCGCGCCGCTGCTGCGCACCTTTGGCATCAATATCGACCCTGACGGCCAGCCGATCGAGCAGGGCACCACATGGTTTGCGGGGGACCGCGTGACCCTGACCATGGCACCGGAATAAAAGCAAAAAACTGCCCCTGCGTCATGTCCCCGATACATTCGCAGGCTATCCAGCAGCAAAAGCCACGAGCAGGTTACTGATATGCCCTTTCCGCTGCCCCCCATGCGCCTGACCGGCGCTGACATCCTTCGTGATGGCGAAATGCAACGCCGGTCGGTCGCGCTGGCCAATGGCCGGATCACGCGTGGCCCCCTCCCCGAGGTCGACCTGCGCGGCTATCTGGTGCTGCCCGGTATCATCGACATGCACGGCGATGCGTTCGAACGCCACATCGCGCCGCGCCCTTCGGCACCGTTTCCGGTGCGCTCGGGTCTGCACGCGACCGATCGCGACGCGGCCGCCAATGGCATCACCACCGCATGGCTGGCCCAAAGCTGGAGCTGGGAAGGCGGGCTGCGCGGCCCCGATTTCTGTCAACTGGTGTTGCAGGAACTGGATGCCTATCGCAATGATGCGCTGATTGATTTGCGGGTGCAGATCCGTTGTGAAACCCACCTGCCCGACACCCGCGACCAGTTGCTGGCCGCTGTGGCGCGGCACGGCGTGGATTACGTGGTGTTCAACAACCACCTGCCCGAAGCGATCCAGATGGGCGAAACCGCCCCGCACCGTCTGGCCGATTGGGCCATGCGCGAAGGCACCAGCATCGAGGTGTTCATGGCCCGCCTGCACGCCGCCCAGGCACGGCGCGACGAAATCCCCCGCCATCTGTGCGCCATGGCCGAAGCATTCGACCGGATGGGCGTGATTTACGGATCTCACGACGATCCCGATGGCGAAACCCGCGAACAATACCGCCTGATGGGCGCACGGATTGCCGAATTCCCCACCCACAGTTCAGCCGCTTCGCTGGCAAAATGCTGTAACGATCCTGTGGTGATGGGGGCACCCAATGTGGTGCGCGGCGGATCGCAGGCGGGCAATGTTTCGGCCACGGTGCTGATACAGCGCGGGCTGTGTGATGCGCTGGTGTCTGATTATCATTACCCGTCGCTGGCCAATGCCGCATGGGCGCTGATTGACAGGGGGCTGTGCGATCTGCCCCGGGCTTGGGCGATGATTTCATCGACCCCCGCCGAAATCATGCGCCTGCCGGATCGTGGTCAGCTGAACCCCGGAAAACGCGCCGATCTGGTGGTGATCAACGCCCGCACCCGCGTGATCGAGGCCACAATCAGCAACGGGCGGCTGGCCTATCTGTCGGGCGAGGCAGGGGCGCGTTTCATTGGTGCCGCGATGCAATCACCCGGACAGATCGCAGCAGAGTAAGAGCGCAAAACCGCCCTACCCCTGATATTTTTCCAGAAAGCCCTCAATCGGCATATAGCGGAAATCATCCAATGCGGCGCGCAAATGGTCATGCGACCAATCCCACCATGCCAGCGCCAGCAACCTGTCGGCAATCGCGCCTGAAAACCGCGCCCGCAGCGGCACCGCAGGCACCCCCGCAACAATCATATAGGGCGCGACATCGCGGGTAACCACGGCCCCCGCAGCCACCACCGCGCCATGGCCAATGGTGACCTCGGGCCGCACCACGGCACCATGGCCGATCCATGTGTCATGGCCGATACGGGCAATACGCGCGTGGCGCTGTTCGAAAAACGCATCGTCGCGCGCGGTGTCATCCCAGTAATCACCCGACCGATACAGGAAATGATGCAGGCTGGCCTGTTGCATCGGGTGATCGGTGGGGCCAATGCGGGTGAAGCTGGCGATATTGGCAAACTTGCCGACCTGCGTATTGGCGATATCGGCGTAGCGGTCGCAATAACTGTAATCGCCAATCTGCGAATGGGCGATACGGCTGCCCCGCCCGATTTCAACAAAACGCCCCAAATCACTGGCGACAATGTCACATTCGGAATGAATGAACGGGGTTTCGGACAGGCGCGCCATCAATGCCCGCCCCCGTCGCCCTTGATCAGCCGCGTGCGCAGCAACCCCGACAGCCAATCCATCAGCATCACCATCAGGATCACAAGGATGATGTAATAGCTGACCTCCTCCCAATCCTTTTGGGTGATCATCGCCTGCGTCAACAACAACCCGATGCCGCCGCCGGTGATCGCGCCGATGATGGTGGCGCTGCGGGTGTTGGATTCCAGAAAATACAGCACCTGCGACAGCAGCACCGGCATGATCTGCGGGATCACCCCGAACCGATAGCGTTGCATCGGTTTCGCCCCGGTCGATGCGATGCCCTCGATCGGTTTGTCATCGACATTTTCCAAAGATTCCGAAAACATTTTACCAAAACTGCCGGTATCCGTGATCAGAATGGCCAATGCGCCGGTCAAGGGGCCAGGGCCAAAGGCACGGGCCAGAACGATGGTCCAGATCAGCGCGTCCACCCCGCGAAAGAAATCAAACAGCCGCCGCGCCGCCATGCGCACCACCATCAGCGGTGCAAAATTGCGCGCCGCCAAAAAGGCCAGCGGCAAGGCCACCAGCGCCGCACCAAATGTGCCCAGAAACGCCATTAGAATGGTTTCGAAAATCGCGCCCGCCACCATATCGTGATGCCACATCTGGTTGTGCCAGAAATCATTCCAGATCGCGCCGGCCTCGCCCCCTGTGGCACGGGCAAACACCTGCGCCACCGACAGGCCGTAATAGGGGCTGTCCAGCGTGAAAAAGAACAGCTCCCAACCGCGCTGGTATTTGAACACCTCGGCCTTGGTGCGGGTCACGTTCACACGGCCTGCATCGGTGGTGATCGCCAGCCGCGATTTGGAATAGCTGGCCCAGTCCGGCACCACACCACCGGGAAATTCGGCCTGCACCCCGTTGGCCCGGCCGGAGGTGATGTGGATGGTGCCGTAATCAGGCATGACATAGGTGATCTGCGGCCCCAGCGTCACCAGATGCCCCTGCCCCAGATCCACAACCGTTTCATCGCCCAATGCCACCCAATCAGGGGCTTTGCCATCGGGGTATGTGCCCTTGCGCTCGCCCTCGATTGCGATGGTCATATCACCGGACCGCATGTCGCGGGTCACATGGGTTTTGTAACTGTAACTGTCGGCCACCAGCGTGCGCGCATTGTTCAGGCTGGCGCGATCGCGCAGCCCCGCCACATCGAAAGCAAGGAAAACATAGATGAAATAGGCCATGATCAGCGCCGGAATGGCCAATGCTGTCAGGCGCTTGCGTTTCAGAACCTGCGCCACATCCGCACGCAGATGATGCATCGGGTTCAGGGTTGCGTCGCTCATAGCGTGGCCTCCAACGTGCGGTTTTGGATCTTGCGACCATGGGTCAGGCGCGCGCGCATGACCGACGACATCTGATCGACGACGACGATGGTGGCGAACAACAGAATGAACACGGCGGCGGCCTCGTCGTATTTGCCCGTGCCCCATGACATCGCGTTTTTCAGCTCGTATCCGATGCCACCCGCCCCCACGAAGCCCAGGATCGCCGAGGCGCGAATGTTGATTTCAAACCGCAGCAGCGCATAGGACAGATAATTGGGCGCGACCTGCGGCACCACGCCCAGAAACATCCGTTGCAACCAGCCCGCGCCAACAGATTCCAACCCCTCGACCGGTTTCAGGGATGCGTTTTCATTCACCTCGGAAAACAGTTTTCCCAATGCGCCGGTGGTGTGAAACGCGATGGCGATCATTGCGGGCACCGGACCCGCCCCCAGCACGAATATCAACACCAGCGCGATCACGATTTCCGGCACCGCACGCATGATATCCATCATGCGGCGAAACAGCGGAATGGCGCGGGGCCAGATCGCCAATCCGCGGGTCGATAACAGCGATACAACAATCGCCAGCATCGCGCCCAACAGGGTGGCCGCAGCCGCAATATTCAATGTTTCAATCAGCGCGGGCAAAAACCGGATAAAATGCGCCGGAAGCTCGGCCAGCTTTTGCGTCGCCTCGCCCAGCACTTCGGCCGGGAAATCAAACAGGCGGTGCAATCCATCCCAGAACCCGCCCGCGTTGCGGTCATCAGCGGTGATAAATCCGGCCACCATCAGCGCCACAAAAAGCACAATGAAAATAGTGTTGTAGCTGCGTTTCTTACTGCGGATCGCAAGGTATTCCTTGCGGATCTCTGCGGCGGCTTGCTCGCTCATCCGGTGTTCCTTGGGCGGTTGGGTCATAAGTAAAGGCGGGCCACGATCCTGTCGCAGCCCGCCAGATCAGCCGTTTCGCAATCAGTTGGATTTCAACTTGCGGGCCTCAATGATCACCTCATAGGCGTCATGCGTGATCGGCATGAACCCTTTGGCCTCGCCCTGCAACACGCCATAGGCGCATTCTTCGTCCATGGATTTCAGCGATGCCATCAGCCCTGTCATTTTGACCTTAACATCCGAGGGCAGCGCCTTGCGCAGCACAACGGGGCCTTCGGGGATCGGCTTGGATTGCCAGATTTGCACCAGCTCGTTCATGTCGACCAGACCCGCATCCACGGCCTTGCGCAGCGCGCCGGAGTTAAACCCGTCTTCCCATGCGCCCAGACCATCGGCCCATGTCACGCCGCCGTCGAAATCACCGTTGTTCACACCCACGATGGTCTGCTCGTGACCACCGGAAAACTTGACCTCTCCGAAATAATCCCCCGAGGTCATGGTCGAACCGGTGACCTGCGGAATTTCGATCGAAGGGATCAGGAAACCCGAGGTAGAGTTGGGATCGCCAAAGCCAAAGGTCTTGCCTTTCAGGTCTTCCAGTTTGGTGATGCCGCTGTCCTTGCGGGCGAAACCGATGGAATAATAACCGTAACCGCCATCGTTGTTGACCTTGACCAGCACGGGTTCAACCGCTTCGGGGTCCGACAGATAGGTTTTGGCGTAACCGGATGCGCCCAGCCATGCCATGTCGATGGTGCCGCCCAGCAGGCCCTGGATCACACCGTTGTAATCGGCAGGGGCAAACAGTTTGGTTTCAACGCCCAGCAGGTCCTCGGTGCGTTTGCGCAGGCATTCATTGCTGTTCAGGCGGTCCTGTGCGTTTTCACCGCCAAGGATACCAATGCGGAATTCCTTGATGTCCTCGGCCAGCGCGGGGGCGGCCAGTGCGGTGGTTGTCAAAAGGGCAACGATCAGATTTTTCATCGGTTCTCTCCAGATTGCGATGGTCGTTTCAGTGGTATGTTCGGGTCGTTTCGGGGTGCGATCAGGCGGGCACAGGCGCGGCCAGCGGCGGCGCGATCACATCAATCGAGGTGCTGGTGGCGGATTCCGTAAAACTGCCATCTGCGCCGTAAATATCGCGGGCGACTCCCGTGGTCAGTTGTTCGGGGGTGCCGTCAAACACGATCCGGCCGTGGCGCATTCCGATCACGCGGTCGCAATAGCGGCGCGCTGTGTCCAGCGTGTGCAGGTTGGCGATGACGGTGCGCCCGTCCTCGTCATGGATGCGGCGCAGGGCATCCATCACGATTTGCGCATTCATCGGGTCCAGCGATGCAATCGGTTCATCCGCCAGAATGATTTTCGGGTCTTGCATCAGGGCGCGGGCAATGGCGACGCGCTGTTGCTGCCCGCCCGACAGGGCCTCGGCCCGTTTTGGCGCGTGTTGGGCAATGCCCAGACGATCCAGAATATCAATGGCGCGGGCAATGTCGGCCTGCGGATACAGGTTGAACATGCTCGCCAGCGTGGAACGCCGGTTCAGCGTGCCATGCAACACATTGCTGACCACATCCATGCGCCCCACCAGATTGAACTGCTGGAAAATCATGGCGCATTGCGATTGCCATGCACGTTTGCCCGCCCCCGTCAGGGACAGCACATCGCGCCCCTCAAAGGTCAGGCTGCCGCTGCTGGCATCGGTCAAACGGTTGATCATACGCAGCAGGGTGGATTTGCCCGCACCGGATGCACCAATCACGCCCAACATCATCGGGCGATCCACCGTAAAACTGGCGTTATCAACGGCCGTGTTACCGCCAAACGTCTTTGTCAGGTTGTCAAAAACCAGCATCATTTCCCCCATCAGGTCTGACGGGGGTTTGACCGGCAAAGCGTCACCGGTTCGTGACAATTGGGTAAATAATTAATGACAATGGCGGCAAGCGCCGCAATACCCGCCCATTACGCCATATAGTTGTGTATTCTTTCCAGAGTGAGCTGCCAAAGCGGCGCAAATTCTGCCAGACCTTTACGTGCCTGCGCGACGTTTTGCGCCTTTAGGTCGGTTTCCACCGCGACCAGCGCCGCATGGACCCGCCTAGCGCCCAATGTGGCGGCCAGCCCGGCAAAGTAATGCACCTTTGCGGCGGTTTCTTCCGCGTGTTCGGCTTGCGTGATCAAATCGGGCAGCGCCTGTTCAAAGGCGTTTCCCTCATCCAGAAACCCCTGCAACAGCGTGACCAGCCGCACCCGCGACATCGCCGCCGCCAAACCGGACAGCACATCCTGATCCAGCAGCGCCAGCCTGGTTTCCGGTGCGGGTTGCGGCGTCGTGACCTTGCCTGCCAAAATCCGCCGCAACCCTTTCAGGTTCAGCGGCTTGGTCGCAACATCATCCATCCCCGCCTGATCATAGCGGTCACGATCATCGCCGATCACATGCGCGGTCAAGGCGACAATCCGTGCATCAGACGATGGCCCGTCACCGGCGCGAATGGCACGGGTGGCATCCAGCCCGTTCATCAACGGCATGGAAATATCCATCAAAATCAAATCAAAACATTGGGATTCGGCCTGTTTCACGCCTTCGATTCCATTGACCGCTTCGACCACATCCTGCCCTTCGCGCCGCAGCATTTCACGCAGAATAAAACGGTTCGTGGCATTGTCTTCGACCATCAACACCTTTTGGCGTGCGATCTGATCCGCGGTGTTTTCGGCATCGCCCGCCCCTTTGGTCACGGCGGGCCTGTCGTTTGGGGCATCCAGCGGCAGGTTGATCCAGAACAGGCTGCCCTCGCCATGTTCGCTTTGTGCGCCGATTTCGCCGCCCATCGCCACAACCAACCGGCGGGCAATGCCCAGCCCCAGCCCGGTGCCCTCTTCTTGGGGTTCGTTTTCGGATTCGACCCGCACGAAATCGTCGAAAACCTGTTCCAGCGCCTCCGGTGCGATCCCCCGCCCCGTATCGGTGATTTGCACCTCGAGCCATGCAGACCCGTCAGGATTTGTGACAAGCGACAAATTCAGAGCAATATGACCGTCACGGGTGAATTTCACCGCATTGCCCAGAATATTGGTCAACACCTGCCGCAGCCGCGCCGGATCACCGCGCCAGCGCCCCAACGGATCAGGAGAGCAGACCATTTCCAGAGTATTTCCGCGTGCTTTGGCAGCCGGAGCAAGCCCGGCGATCAATGTGCGCGCCAAGCGGTCCAGATCGAAATCGGATTTGCGCAGGGTCACGCCCTCTGCTTCTAACCGGGCGATGTCCAAAACATCATTCACATGCCCCAGCAGCGCCTGACCCGACCCTTCCATCACATCCAGAAATTCGCGCGTTTCCGCGTCGACCTTCTTTTCGTGCAACAGATCAAGAACGCCCAGTATCCCATTGAGAGGCGTGCGCATTTCATGGCTCATCACCGCCATAAATCGCGATTTTGCACGCTCCCCGGCCAGTGCCTGATCACGGGATTCCTCCAGCTCGCGTCGGGCGGTGACCCGTTCGGAAATATCGCGCAAAAACAGCACGCAATGCGGTGCATTGCGCAGCTGTGCAATGCCCGTGGACAGTTCGACCGGAAAAAAACCACCCCCCGCACGGCGTCCGACCAGATGCAGGTTTGATCGCGCTCCGGCCTCTACTTCGGGGGTGAAACCGGACAGGGTGCTGCCATCCTGCTCACTGCTTTCAAACTGGCCCTCCTTGACCAGACGCCCGATCCACTTGCCTTTGGCGTCCTCTGCTGTCAGCCCGAACATGGCCTGTGCGGCGGCATTTACATCTGTAATCAACCCTTCGCCACGGGTCACAATGATCGCATCAGGAGAGGTCGCCAATATGGTCGACAGCCGCGCCGAGGTGGCGCGATTTTCAACCGCCCGCATCCTGTTTTGCCGATACAGCCGCCACAGCATCAACATCAGCGCCAAAAAAGAGGCAATCAACACGGTGGACTGCAATGCCAACCGCCCCAACAGACGCGAAATTTCCTGGCGGCCCTTTTCCTCGGTGGCGGCATTGGCGGCAATCGCCTGTGTCGCCAGTTGGCGCGTGACGGAGCGCAGCGCAATCAGCTCCACCTCTAGCCGGGGCAGATAGGCGATCAGATCTGCATCCGGCCCGTCCATCAGCGGCACGGTTTTGTCCAGAAAGTTCAACAGCACATCCAATGCCCCGTCACCACCCGAGGCAAGAATGGTGCGATAAGCCACACCATTTCGCAAAATATTGACCCTGCTATAGAAAATATCAAACCGCACGCGCAGGTGACGCAGGGCATTTTGTGATTTGCGCAGGGCGTCAGGCGCGTCAGTCCCTCCCTCGCGGCCCAGACCGGTCCGCCGGAGCTGGGCATTTTTCACCGCCAGATTAAAATCCAGCGATTCGACCTCTAGCTGGGTCACAACATAGTTCAGGTTATCGTTGCGCGATGTGCGCAGGGTTTCCAACTGGCGGCTGACCCGCACCGCCGTATCAAACACCAGCATCAGCGATAAAACAGCAACCAGCATGAACAAAGGCAAACGTGGCCAACGGATGTGCATTTCGCCTTGTTGCGCATGCGCTGCCGCATCAATTTGCCCGGCCTTTTCCGGCAGGTGCGTATCAGGGTTTTGTCGATGGTCCACAGGCGTCATCTGGCGGCTTTGCTCGTTGTTTCCT
This sequence comes from Paracoccaceae bacterium, assembly GCA_050633465.1. GTDB lineage: Bacteria > Pseudomonadota > Alphaproteobacteria > Rhodobacterales > Rhodobacteraceae > UBA3069. The sequence continues at coordinate 24,964 of JBOEGO010000011.1, forward strand.
TTGCCGCAGCGCAGTGTCTTTTGTGTCAGCCTGACTGTTTCGGGCCTGTCGTGATCGGCCGGATGGCCACCCCAGCCTAGCGTTCAACGGCGATACGGTCCAACTGCCATACACTACGTGCGTAAACAGTTTCTGTGCGCCACTGCGGATCGGTGTCATATGGGAAAACAACCCACAGCGGCCCCTTGTCGCGGGCCGTCATCGGGGCACCATTGCGCAAATAGGCAATCAACGCCCCGTCCGCCCGCAGGTCTGCAACCGGCATTTCCACCATATAATCATTGATAGCCGTCAGTGACAGCATCCCCTGTTCCACCTTCAGGGCCTGCATCAGCTTGTGAATGCGGACCCCCTGAAACTCTTGCATTCCTTCGGTCCAGATCGTTGTGGTGCTGAACGTATCCTGCGGCAATGATTGCAGGTTTTCACGGTCAAACAGATATTGTTGACTGCGCGCGCCATCGGCGACTGTCACGGTCAAAACAACGGTGCCTTTCGGGGCGGTATCCGGCTGGGGAATGGTGATCGCAGCGCGTTGCACATTGTCAGACAGGGCCGGATATGCGCCCATCGACACCCCGGCAAAGATCGCAAAACCGATACCTGCCAGCGCCGGACCGGAAAACGACAATCCAAATTTGATATGGGGTTTTGGCAATGGCTTGCTCCGTGCATTTGGGTTCGAATCAGCGAAAACAGCGGGTTTTCGATGATGGTTCGTTGATGTTTCACGCAACTATGATGCGAAAATGCTTATCCCGTCTACGCCCCTATGCTAAGGAGTAACCTATCCAAAGGGCTAGGCTCCTCGATGTTCGGGCCAAATAATATCTAACTGCTGTTAAGAAACTGATCAGGGGTATGCAGTAAACTTCGAAACCGGGGCGATAGCCCGCTTGTGCAGTATCAATGTTAGTTTGGTGGAAACGGAATGACAAAAACACCCAGGTTGCTGATTGCCGATGACCACGAACTTGTCCGTGCGACAGTGGCGGCATTGTTGGGCGCCAAGGGTGCAATGGATGTAACGGAATGCGCCGATATGCCGTCGGCCCTGCGGTTCATTGGCCAGGAAGGGCCATTTGATCTGGTGTTGCTGGATTTCACCATGCCCGGCATGACCCTGCCCGACAGTCTTGAACTTGCCGTGAAACAAAATGCGCCGCATCCGGTGGCGATGCTGTCGGGCACCGCACCGCCCGATATTGCCCGACGGGCGTTGAACGCCGGTGCAAAGGGCATTTTATCCAAGGATATGGCCCCCGAAACGCTGGTCAACGCGATCCATATCATCCTGTCTGGCGATACATATGCCCCCCCCGCCTATTTGAACGGTGACCGCGATGCGGGGCGCGCCATGCGGCTGACTCCGCGTGAAATGGATGTGCTGCGCGGCATTTGCGACGGTAAGGCGAACAAGGAAATCGCCCGCGACCTTGATGTCCAAGAGGTGACAGTCAAACTGCATGTCAAAACACTCTCGCGCAAACTGGGGGCACGCAATCGCACCCATGCCGCCATGATCGGGCGCGATTTGAAACTGGTATAAAACCGGCGCAACGCGCCATTCCATTTTTCGCATATAATGGCTAACCTGTTGATATCCAGCCGGAGAGCCAGATGAACAGCATTCAAACCTACCTGAAACAGATCGTTTATGGCGGCAATGACGGGATTGTAACAACCTTTGCCATTGTGTCCGGCTTTGCCGGGGCGCAAACCGAAGGCACCGCCGCGATCGGCGGGTTGGCAGTGCTGGTTTTCGGTCTGGCCAACCTGTTCGCTGATGGGGTCAGCATGGGGTTGGGCGAATACCTGTCAGGGCGCGCGGAAACCGGCATGTTAACCACAAGGCGCAAACAGAATATGGCGCTGGCCGCGGCTTCTCCCGATGCCACCCGCATCAAATTGGGGCAGCTTCTGGCCGATGGCGGGATGGATGGCGCAGATGCCGCACAGGCCGCCAGCCTTTTGGCCCGTCACCCCGAAACCGGCGCCAGACTGCTGATGGGATCAGGGCTGGGTGGCCATCTGCGCCCGGACCGGCCCAGCCTAAAGGGCATGATCACCTTTCTGGCCTTTGTCATGTTCGGCATCATCCCCCTCATTCCCTATTTGCTGATGGAAGCAGACACTGCCACTATGATCCTGTCGTCGGGCGCGACCTATCTGGCATTGACCGCGCTGGGCCTTTTGCGCTGGCGCACATCGGGCGAACATATTGTCCGCGCCCTTGGCGAAACCCTGTTGGTCGGGTTCATCTGCGCCAATGTCGCCTATGCTGTCGGGTGGCTGGTCGGGGGCTGACCCGCCCCTAGCCGATCATGTCACTGCCCGGACCCAGCGTTTCATAATGGCGTTTCAACCTTTGCAACGCGATGCGCAGCACGATCTTGCCGGATCGTGCCGACCAGCCCATGCGCTTTTCGGCGCTTTCCAGCCCCTCCAGATAGCAACAACAGCGCAGCGCCACATCGCCCAATCCCGGCCCCAGATCGCGCAATACCCCCTCGACCCGTGCGCGCGCAGCAGATGCGCCCCCTGTGACCGGATCGCCCTGCCCTGCGCCCCCGGTGACGCCGCCGGTCATCAGGCTGTCCCAACGCTGGGTGGTGTTTTCTCCGATCTGGGCCAGTTCGAAATCTTCGCGAAACCGCTCTCCGGCGCGCACCAGATCGTCAGTCAGAAACGGCGCGCCGTCCTTGTCGCGCCGCCGCGCCAGCGCGGTCAGCGGGCTTTCGCCCATGGCGTAACGCATCCGGCGCGGGCGGTCCCCATCCTCTTCATCCTTGGGGATCGCGGCGGATTTGGCCGCCGTAAAGGGCGATTGCGCCTCGGCAAACCCTTTCGGGCTGGCGGCCTTGCGTGCGGCATTTTCGGCCTCGGCCAGCAGGCGCGCCAATGCGGTGCGCCCGGCCTGCGTGATCCGGTAACGCGACACGCGGCCGGGATTTGCACATGTAATCCAATCCTTTAGCGCCATCGCCTCGGCCACGGCGCGGTCGACGACACCGGCGGGCGATGTATCGCCCTGCCCGTTGTTCTTGACCACGACGGCCTTGTCCATTTGTTCGGCGACGGCCAGTACCGCGCCTTTTTCGGCCAGCCGTCGCAGGATACGACGGCCCTCTTTTTTCAACATTTCTTCGGTCGGTGCATTGGCTGGCAGCGTTTGGGCATTCATCGACGGCATCTCCTTCGATCGGGTCAGATCGGCATGGTTGAAATGGGCAGTGCCCAACCGGCGCAAAGCGTGGTCAACCAACAAGTCGTCGCGGCGCAATTCGACCTTGCGGATCTGGCGCAAAATGGTCGAGGCATGACAGCCCGCATTTCGCGCCAATTCCCTGATCGGCAATCCCGTCTCGGTATGGGCCAAATAGCGCAACGCCGCGTCTGGCACCCAACTGGGTGGTGAAACGCCTGTGTTTGCGCCGGTTCCCCAAGACTGCATTCTGCCGTCCGTCATAGGTCTTGCCCTCTGTCGTGAGTTATACACGGGTTATCCCCAAAAGCATCCACAACCTAGGAGCGCACTGGTTACCCATTGGTTAACAGTTTCCGGTTTTTCAACTATTGTTTCCAAAATATGAACAACTCGGGGACAGTCCGAACGCTGTCCGCAGGCATCACGCAACACCGGTGCAACCTGTGCATTCTATGCCCATCACTCTGATGGAGCATGACCAATGAAAGACCTGACAAGCATGATCGCCGGGCTGAAACGCCCCAAACTCCTGTCCCGCGCAGCGCAGATCGGCGCACAGCATTACCGCCGCGACACCCATTTGCGCATGGCATTGGACATGGCGGTTTTGCCCCGTCCCGGACAGGCGCTTTTGATATTGATGGAAATCGAATCCGAACTAAACCAGCGCCGCCGGGACCGCGACGCCAATTACCCGCCGGCGCGTCATGTTGGTGTTCTTATCGCCATGCTGGGCGAGGTGAACGAAATGCGCCAAACAATGCCCCGCGTGCAATAACCGCAGAAAATGCAAAGGGCGAAGCGTGTTAACTTCGCCCTGCAACACTTTGTTTTTCAATATAAATTATCCAAACGCATCCGGCATGGATGCCTTTTTTTCTGCCACATATGCGCGCAATGACTCCTCGGTTTCGGGGGCCATTTCGGGCTTTTGGTAATCGCCCAACAGTTTGCTTACCCGCGCCGATGCCAGCGCCATTGTATCGCGCGCGCCCTCGTCCGACCAGGTTTCATAGGGTTTGTAATCCAGGACATCCGAGCGCCAGAATGCCTCTTTGAAATTGGCCTGTGTATGCGCGCACCCCAGATAGTGACCGCCCGGCCCGACCTCGCGGATGGCATCCATCGCCTGGGCATTGTCGTCGATTGCGATTCCCGCGGCCATTTTGTGCAATGTGCCCAACTGGTCCGCATCCATGACGAACTTTTCATAGGACGACACCAGCCCGCCCTCCATCCAGCCGCAGGCGTGCAGCATAAAGTTGACCCCCGACAAAAGTCCCATATTCAGCGAATTTGCGGTTTCATAACCGGCCTGCGCATCGGGTAGTTTCGATCCGTTGAATGACCCGGAACTGCGATAGGGCAAGCCCATCCGCCGCGCCAACTGCCCCGCGCCATAGGTGATTTGCGCCGCCTCGGGCGTGCCAAAGGTAGGCGCGCCGGAATTCATGTCGATCGAGGTCACAAAGGCGCCGAAGATCACAGGCGCACCTTTTCGCACCAGTTGCGAATAGGCAATTCCGGCCAGAACCTCGGCCATGACCTGTGTCAGGGTGCCGGCCACCGACACCGGCGCCATCGCCCCGCCGACAATGAATGGCGAAATGATCGAGGCCTGATTGTTGCGTGCGTAAACCTCCAGGCTGCCCATCATCACATCATCAAATGTCAGCGGCGAATTGATGTTGATCAGCGAGGTCATAACCGTGTTTTTCTGCACGAAATCCTTGCCAAACAGCACCTCGCACATATCCACCGAATCCTGTGCGCGGCTGGGTTCGGTGACCGACCCCATAAAGGGTTTGTCCGACAGCGTCATATGCGCCATCAGCATATCCAGATGGCGTTTGTTAACCGGCACATCGGTCGGTTCGCACACGGTCCCGCCGGAATGGTGCAACCATTTCGACATATAGCCCAGCTTCACAAAATTATTGAAATCTTCCATCGTGGCATAGCGGCGCCCGCCCTTCATGTCATGCACAAAGGGTGGCCCGTAAACCGGTGCCAACACTAGGTTATTCCCGCCGATCACCACATTGCGCGCAGGGTTGCGGGCGTGTTGCGTGAACTGCGCGGGGGCTGTCTGGCACAGCTGGCGGGCCAACCCGCAGGGGATGCGCACACGTTCGCCCTGCACATCTGCACCGGCCTCTTTCCACAGGCCCAAAGCATAGGGGTTATTAACGAAATTTACGCCGATCTCTTCCAGAATCGTTTCGGCGTTTGCTTCGATAATCTCCAGGGCTTCTTCGGTCAGGATCTCGAAATTCGGGATGTGGCGCGTGATATATTGCGCTGTCTCGAATGAAACCGCACTGCGCGCTGCCCGGCGCGCCGATCCGCCGCCGCCACGTGCCCGTCTGGATTGAACTTGCGCATCTGACATTGTCAAAACCCCTGATAACGGCCCGAAACCGGGCGCTTTGATCCTTGTATTAACGCCCTACGCGCCCGCGTCCTAAGCGGTTAGCGGCTTTTCCGGTGCGAAAACGACATTGCCGCGCCACATCAACGGCGCATCATCAGAAAATACAGAAAATCCGATGTAAATGCGGCAATCCAAACCCTGTGTTAAATCTTAGATGCGACCCTGCGGGCATTGCCAGATGAAAGCCCGCACTATGCCCCGTAATGCCATGACCGTGTTGCCATTTCTGTTGCTTGGTCTGCCCGCTTTTGCCGCGCCCCCGATATGCGAGGGATTCGGGCCGCAGACACCGCGTGATATTGCCGATAGGTTTGGGCGCAATAACAGTCACTTCAACATGGCCCCACCGGCAAGCGATATGAATTTGTGCAATATCCACACCCATACCAATGCCGAACACAAGGGGCCGGGGTTTTCAGTTTATGCCGGTGCAGGCGAACACGGCGGATACAAATGCAACGAAACCGCCAGCCTGACCCAATCGGAATTGTCCGCCCCGATGGGATCGCATGCAAACCCCGCGCAAGACGGCCATGAAACCGGCCATAAAAACCAGAAACGCTCGGGGTTTTCCGGGGTCAAACCCGGTGACACGATCGAGGTGCATTGGGTCTTCTCCTCTTGTGATGTCTTTCCCGGCCCCGGTCTGGGGTCGTGTTCCATCCCCGATGTCTGCCTGAACCCGCAATTGCGGGTGGAATCGCAGGTATTTTTGGTCGTGAATGATCCGAATGCACTGGATTTTAACAGTTTCACCTATGGCGGCATTGCGAAAAACGGCCGCCATCAGCCGCGAACCCTGCCCGACAGATCCGGCACACCGGTGCAATTTGCCGGTTCCACCACCGGCACCAGCTATGACAATGACACCTGCTCCCCCCTACAAGTCACGTGGAGCGTGCGACCTGCCTGCATGAAAATTGACATCAATTCGCTGAACCGTTGGGCCGACCGCGGCAATCCGTTCTACGAAACCCATTCCCATGGTGTGCGTGAACTGGTCACCAATCCCGACCTATTGGCACCCATCAGATAGCGCGGCCAATCCGGCCCATTCGTTCCGGCAATTCCACGGCCTTACACTGCGCATGCCTCTTGCATGGATCGCGGGCGCGGTTTACGACGCGGATATGACCCAGACATCCCATGACCGCCTTCTTATCATAGACTTCGGAAGCCAGGTGACGCAGCTGATTGCGCGTCGCCTGCGCGAATTGAGCGTCTATTGTGAAATCCACCCCTATCAGAACGTAAGCGATGCCTTTCTGGCAGAGTTCGCGCCAAAGGCCGTGATCTTCTCCGGCGGGCCGGATTCAGTGATGCGCGACGGCTCCCCCCGTCCGCCGCAATCGGTCTATGATCTGGGCGTGCCGATCCTTGGCATTTGCTATGGCCAGCAGGTTATGATGCATGATCTGGGTGGCCGGGTCGAAGCGGGCGAACAGGCCACCGCCGAATTCGGCCGCGCCTATGTGACGCCTGCGGATGCGCGCGATGATTTCCTGACCGGCTGGTTCATGGATGCCAGCGCCCGCGAACAGGTCTGGATGAGCCACGGCGACCATGTTGCTGAAATCGCACCCGGTTTTCAGGTTTTGGGCACTTCGCCCGGTGCGCCATTTGCCATCACGGCAGATACTGCGCGACGCTTTTACGCGGTGCAATTCCACCCCGAGGTCCACCACACCCCGAACGGTGCCACGCTATATGAAAACTTTGTCCGGCTTGCCGGTTTCAGCGGCGACTGGACCATGGGCGCCTACCGCGAGGAAATGATCGCGAAAATCCGCGAACAGGTTGGTGACAAACAGGTGATCTGTGCCCTGTCCGGCGGTGTTGATTCATCGGTCACCGGCATCCTGCTGCACGAGGCAATCGGCGATCAACTGACCTGTGTGTTTGTTGATCACGGGTTGTTGCGCCTGAACGAAGCAGAACAGGTCGTGGCGATGTTTCGCGACAATTATAACCTGAACCTGATCCACGCCGACGAATCCGATCTGTTTCTGGGTGAACTCGAAGGGGTCAGCGACCCTGAAACCAAGCGCAAAATCATCGGCAAACTGTTTATCGACGTGTTCCAGAAATACGCCGACCAGATCGAGGGCGCGGAATTTCTGGCACAGGGCACATTGTATCCCGATGTGATCGAATCCGTTTCCTTTAGCGGCGGGCCATCTGTGACCATCAAATCGCACCATAATGTCGGCGGTCTGCCCGAAAAAATGGGGCTGAAACTGGTCGAGCCGCTGCGCGAATTGTTCAAGGACGAGGTGCGCACATTGGGCCACGAACTGGGCCTGCCTGCTTCGTTCATTGGCCGCCACCCCTTTCCTGGTCCGGGTTTGGCGATCCGCTGCCCCGGTGAAATCACCCGTGAAAAACTGGATATCCTGCGCAAGGCAGACGCGGTTTACATCGACCAGATCCGCAAACACGGGTTGTATGATGACATCTGGCAGGCATTCGCCGCCATTTTGCCAATGCGCACCGTGGGCGTGATGGGCGACGGGCGCACCTATGATTACGCGCTGGCCCTGCGTGCCGTCACATCGGTGGATGGCATGACCGCGGATTACTATCCGTTCAGCCATGATTTTCTGGGCGAAACCTCGACCCGTATCATCAACGAGGTCAAAGGCGTGAACCGCGTGTTTTATGACTGCACATCGAAACCGCCCGGAACGATCGAATTGGAATGATCCTGTTAAGGGATGTTCAGACCAGACATAATAAACGCCCCGCAAGCATATGCCTGCGGGGCGTTTTTCTAATTTTCAAACCTTAACGCTTTTCGGCAGCCAAACCGCGCAGGATGGCGAAACACATCACCAGCAATACAACGGTGAATGGCAGGCCGGTTGAAATCACCATGGATTGCAGCGATTGCAACCCGCCCGCCGACAGCAACAGCACGATGGCCACGGCGCCCTCGAAAATGCACCAGAACACACGCTGCGGCGCGGGCGCGTCGACCTTGCCCCCTGCCGTGATCGTATCAATCACCAAGGAACCGGAATCCGATGATGTGACAAAAAACACGATCACCAGAATGATCCCGATCAAGGATGTGATCCCCGTCAGCGGCAGAACATCCAGCATTTTGAACAGCTTAAGCTCCAAAGATGCCTCTTGCGCTGCGGTATATCCGTCCTGCACAACCTGTTGGATGGCAACGCCGCCAAACACGCTCATCCACAGAACGCAAACCATGCTGGGGATCAACAGAACGCAGATCACAAATTCACGCACCGAACGGCCGCGGCTGACACGGGCGATGAACATGCCAACAAAGGGCGACCAGGAAATCCACCACGCCCAATAGAACGAGGTCCAACCCTGGCTAAAGTTAACGTCTTCGCGGCCAATCGGATTGGACAGCGCAGGCAGATATTGCAGATAGGCGCCCAGATAATCGCCAAAGCCGGTCAAAATGGCCAATGTCGGTCCGGCAATCAGCACAAACAACAGCAGCACAAACGCCAACCCCATGTTGATTTCCGACAGGATTTTCACCCCGCCATCCAGGCCGCGTAAAACCGAAATCAACGCAATGGATGTGATGACCGTGATCAAAACCACCTCTGTGGTCTGCCCGACAGGCACGCCAAACAATTCGTTCAGCCCGGCGTTGGCTTGTGTCGCGCCGAACCCCAGCGATGTCGCCAGCCCGAACAGGGTGGCAAATACGGCCAGCGTATCAATCACATGGCCCCACCAGCCCCAGACGCGTTCACCCAGAATCGGGTAGAATGCAGATCGGATAGTCAGGGGTAAACCCTTATTATAACTAAACAAAGCCAACGCCAGCGCGACAATCGCATAGATCGCCCAAGGGTGCAGCCCCCAATGGAAAATCGTCGCGGCCATGCCCAGCCGGATTGCCTCGGCTTGGTTGCCCTCGGCCCCGCCCAGCGGTGCCCAATCGGTGCGCACCCCGTCAACAACGGTGGTCCCCCCGAACGAGGATGAAAAATGGCTCATCGGTTCGGACACGCCATAAAACATCAACCCGATGCCCATGCCCGCCGCGAACAGCATCGCGAACCATCCGACATAGCTGTAATCCGGCGTCGCATCCGCACCGCCCAGCCGCACCTTGCCATAGGGTGACACGATCAAAAACAGGCAAAACAGCACGAAAAAATCGGCCGCCCCGATAAAGAACCAGTCAAATCCGGTGGTAACCTTGGTAAACAGCCATTTGAAAACCTCGCCGGATTGTTCCGGCAGGGCCAGAGTGTAAAACACAAAGGCCACAATGCTCAGCCCCGAAATCAGGAAAACCGGATTGTGGATATCCACACCGAATGGCCCGACCTGTGTTTCCAGATTGTCTTGTCCGATTTCATAATCGGTGTCGATCAGGCCTGCGTGGCCCTCGGGCGCGGGTATGCCCTGATTGCTGTCATCCGTCATGGATGGTCCCTCCTTGTTATTTTCCCCTTATTTTTCAGGGACTTTCATCAATCGCGCACCAACATGACACTGCAATCCGCATGGGTGGCCAGTGTTCCACCGTTCGACGGCCATATCCAATCGGTCACCCGGTGGTGGTGGGTTTGCATAACAACCAGATCAGCGGCGGTTTCCTGAACCGCCTTGAGCAAAGTTGAATCGAGATCAACAGCGGGGTCATGGCTGACCACAGCATGGGCGCTGGTGGCGATGTCTTTGCCATAATTGGCGGCGAATTCGGTTAATTTTTCGCTGTATTCCTCGGGTGAATGCGCCAAAGCGCCGGGGGTGTTGGCCGTCACCCCCACGAAAACCAACTGGGCCTTCCATATGCGGGCCAATTCCACGGCGGTTGCGATTGCCTTGCCCTGTGCGGCGTGGTGCACAAGGTCCAGTGGTATCATAATTTTACGATACATCTTATCCCTCCTTGTCGTTTTATGACAATTTTCGTGTCGTTTTTGACATCTCCCCTTGCAGTTAGCGCGCCCTTCTATGGTGACAAGGTCCGCATTGCTGCTGTCCGGCTCTTGCGTCACCTTACGCCCTGTTTGCGACGAATCCGGCTGGACGCTGCCGTTGATTTCCGGTCTCATCCCCATCCGGCGAGGAGAGCAAACATGACCACAGCAGAGCAAAATGCACAACCCAAGCAGGTATTTCGTGCGGCGCTTTGGATGACAGGGGCCATTGCCTCGTTTTCGGCCATGGCCGTGGCCGGGCGCGAGGTGTCATTCGAACTCGATACATTCGAGGTGATGATGTATCGCTCTTTTGTCGGGGTAATCGTGGTGGTTCTGGTCGGCCTGTTGGCGGGGACACTCACGCAGGTCACACGCCGCAACTTCGGCTTGCAAATCATTCGAAACATTGCACATTTTTCCGGACAAAACCTGTGGTTCTATGCGGTCACCGTGATCCCTCTGGCACAGGTATTCGCGTTGGAATTCACATCCCCCCTCTGGGTTCTGATCCTGTCCCCCTTCGTGCTGGGCGAACGCCTGACGCCCACACGCGCCATTGCTGCCGCTTTGGGATTTGTCGGTATCTTGATTGTAACGCGCCCGGATCAGGCCGAATTGAACGCTGGCATCGTGACCGCGGCGTCATGCGCGATCTGTTTCGCCTTTACGATCATGTTGACGAAAAAGCTGACACGCAGCGAAACCATCACTTGTATTCTGGTTTACCTGACAGTCACCCAAGCGGTTTTTGGCATCGTTTGCGCAGGGATAGACGGTGATATTCAACTTCCATCCGCCGCAACCGCGCCCTGGTTGGTGCTGATCGGTTTGGCGGGGTTGTTCGCGCATTTTTGCCTGACCAATGCGCTGGCAATCGCCCCGGCCACTGTCGTGGTGCCGATTGATTTCACCCGCCTGCCCGTCATCGCCATCGTTGCCATGGTGATCTATGGCGAGGCTGTGGCCACGGCGGTTTACCTGGGCGCAGTTATCATATTCGCGGGCAACTACCTGAATATCTGGTCCGAAACCCGACGCCGCAAACCCGCATGAAACGGATTGTCCGACGGGCCACCATTCCTAAGGTCACAGCATGAGTATTGAACAAAAATCCATGTCGCCGCGCGCATGGGCCGAATTGGGCCTTTTGGCGCTGATCTGGGGCGGATCATTCCTGTGCAACGCATTGGCGCTGCGCGACATCGGCCCCGTGACCATTGTCGCCTTTCGCATTGCGGGGGCCGCTTTGGTGCTATGGGCCTTTGTGCTGTGGCGTGGATTTGCCGTGCCGCGCAGCCCGCGTATCTGGCTGGATTTCGCGGTTATGGGGCTGGTGAACAATGTGCTGCCATTCACCCTGATCACATGGGGGCAGCAGCATGTGCCATCAGGTCTGGCCGCTATTCTGAACGGATCGACCGCGATATTCGGCGTGTTGATAGCCGCGATTGTCTTTTCCGATGAACAACTTACCCGGCGCAAAACAACAGGCGTGGCGCTGGGGTTTGCGGGCATGGCTGTTGTGATCGGGCCGGACGCACTGCGCGGGCTAGACCTGACATCAATCGGCCAACTGGCGCTGATCGGGGCCGCCATCTGCTACGGGCTTAGCGGCACTTGGGCGCGCGCGCGCCTGTCCAGTATGACACCACAAGTGGCCGCCATGGGCATGTTGACCGCATCGACCGTGATGATCGTGCCTCTGGCCATCTGGGCCGAGGGCCTGCCCGGTGCCGCTGCGATCAACGCCGGTTTCAGCCTGTTTTATCTGGCCGTGATCGCCACGGCCGCTGCCTATTTGCTGTATTACCGCGTGTTGGCTATGGCGGGCACCGGCAACCTGTTGCTGGTCACATTATTGGTGGCCCCCGTCGCCGTGGTGCTGGGGGCGCTGATACTGGATGAACAATTGGGCTGGCGCGCTGGCGCGGGGTTTGCCTTGCTTGCCTTGGGCTTGGCTGTGATCGACGGGCGGCTGTTGAAACACCTAAGGGTTTGACCGTGCTGCCTTGCGGCGATACTCAATCCTTCAGGGCAAGCAAGGAACCGGGTGATGATCTATCAAAGCGCACAACACTGGCTGGACGCACCACACAAACGGGTAGTGTTGTTTGCGATGTCCGGTCTGGGCAAAACCCATGTGTCGCGGATGCTGCGCGACACGGGCGGCTGGTTTCATTACTCGGTCGATTATCGCATTGGCACCCGTTACATGGGCGAACATATCGCCGACAACGCCAAGGCCGAAGCGATGAAAGTCCCGTTTCTGCGCGACCTGTTACTTAGCGATTCCATATACATAGGTTCCAATATCACCTTTGAAAACCTGACGCCTGTGTCATCATATCTGGGCAAACCGGGCGATGCGGCAAAGGGTGGTCTGGCCTACGGCGAATACACCCGCCGTCAGGAACAGTTCCGTCAGGCCGAAATCAACGCCCTGCTGGACACCGGCCATTTCATTGATCGCGCCGATCGCTTGTATGGCTATTCGCATTTCATTTGCGATACGGGCGGGTCGATTTGCGAATGGGTTGACCCGACCAATGCCAATGATCCGGTGCTGCGCCACCTGTCGGATCAGGCCTTGATGGTCTGGATCAAAGGCGACGATGCCCATACCGCCGAGCTGGTCCGCCGGTTCGACCGCGCCCCCAAACCGATGTCCTATATGCCCGAATTCCTGGATCGGGTATGGCAGGAATATCTGCGCAAAAACAACACGCAAGAGGGCGAAGTTGATCCCGACGCCTTTATCCGCTGGACCTATGCGCAGGCGCTGGCCCATCGTCAACCGCGCTATGGGGCGATGGCCGAACACTGGGGCGTGACCGTCAGCGCCGATGACGTGGCCCAGATCAAAACCGCCGCTGATTTCAACCAGATGATCGCAACCGCGATCCAGACCAAGGCTTGAGCCAACCACCCCGCGCCCCTATCTGTTAATATCCATCACCGGAGTATCCCCGATGCCGATCAAACTTCCCGCTGACCTTCCTGCCTTTGACGTGCTGACGCGCGAGGGTGTTATGGTCATGTCGGAGGATCAGGCCGCGCGGCAGGATATCCGCCCGCTGCGCATCGGGTTGCTGAACCTGATGCCGAAAAAGATCCAGACGGAAAACCAGTTTGCCCGCCTGATCGGCGCAACCCCGTTGCAGATCGAATTGTCCCTGATCCGGATGAGCGAACACCAGACCCGCAACACCGCCGCCGAGCATATGGAGAGCTTTTACCGCCCGTTTTCCGAGGTGGCAGACAGCGGCGAAAAATTTGACGGGCTGATCATAACCGGCGCGCCGATTGAACATTTGCCTTTTAATGAAGTCACTTACTGGCCAGAGCTAACGCAGGTTTTCGACTGGACCCAGACCCATGTGCATTCCACATTCGGGGTGTGCTGGGGTGGCATGGCAATGATCCATCACCTGAACGGCGTGCCAAAACATATGCTGGGAAAAAAGGCGTTCGGCTGTTTCCGTCATCGCAACATGGCGCAATCCTCGCCCTATCTGAACGGGTTTTCCGATGATCTGGTGGTGCCGGTCAGCCGCTGGACCGAAGTGCGCCAGAGTGATCTGGATCAGGTAACGGGGTTGAAAACCCTGCTGTCCAGCGACGAGGTCGGCCCCTGCCTGGTCGAGGATGCAGCGCATCGGGCGCTCTATATTTTCAACCATCTGGAATATGACAGCGACACCTTGAAACAGGAATATGACCGTGATGTTGCCGAGGGCGGCACCATCGAGGTGCCGGTAAATTACTACCCGAACAACGATCCTGCCCGCGCACCCTTGAACCGCTGGCGCAGTCATGCGCATCTGCTTTATGGCAACTGGATTAACCAACTTTACCAGACCACGACCTATGATCTGGCGGCGATTGGTGGTTAGGGCGATGTGGGGCGCAGCGATCAGTCTGGCGGTTTTGGGCGGCGGCGCCTTTGCGCTGGATCGTGTCGCCGATCTGCGCGAAGCCCGCGCCGAGGCAGAATTTCCTCCGCTGGGCCAGTTCATCGAAGTGGAGGGGCGGAGCATCCACGCCTTTGTGCGCGGGGCTGGCCCTGATCTGGTGCTGATCCATGGCGCGGGCGGCAACCTGCGCGACTGGACGCTGGGCATTTTGCCCGAACTGGCCAAACATTTCCGGGTTATCGCCTTTGATCGCCCCGGTCTGGGCTGGTCGGATCGTGCGCCCGGATATGGCGACAGCGCATTCAGCACCCGCGCAGAAACACCGCGCGAACAGGCCCGTATCCTGCAAGCCGCCGCTGACCAGTTAAATGTGAAAAATCCGTTGGTTATGGGCCATAGCTTTGGTGGATCCGTCGCGCTGGCATGGGGGCTGGAGCGCCCCGAAAACACCGCCGCGCTGGTGGTTCTGTCTGGCGCATCCAATCCTTGGCAGGGGTCGCTTGCCACAACATATACGCTGTTCGGCTCGGCGCTTGGCGGTGCATTCGTGGTGCCATTCGTCACCAGCTTTGCCAGCGACGAACAGATCGTAAATACCCTTCACGGCATCTTTGATCCGCAACCTCAGCCCCGCGCCTATGCCCGCCAGTTGGGTGCCGCCCTGACCCTGCGCCGCGACGTGATGCGCACCAATGCGCGACAGGTGCGCGGGCTGAAATCGGCGCTGAAATCCATGGTGCCGGACTATCCCAACCTGCCGATGCCCGTTGAAATCATCCACGGCACCGCCGATACCGTGGTGCCGTTTGATGTGCATGCCGCCAAGTTGATTAACCAAATTCCCAACGCCACCCT
Organism: Paracoccaceae bacterium; assembly: GCA_050633465.1. Taxonomy (GTDB): domain Bacteria; phylum Pseudomonadota; class Alphaproteobacteria; order Rhodobacterales; family Rhodobacteraceae; genus UBA3069. The sequence goes on from JBOEGO010000011.1 coordinate 40,297, forward strand.
GACCCCGCTGGATGGTCAGGGTCACATGCCGCACCACACCAGCCCCGATGCCGTGGTGCAGGCGACCCTGCGCGCCGCCCAACGTGCCGGATTGCACTAAGTTGCCAGCACAGCCATATTGAAACCAAGTCATTGACCCAACAGGGAGAAGCGCATGCACCTGCCATTCGACGGCGCCATCACCAAGTTTTTTGAAAACGACGCTCCGAAGCCGATCCGCGATGCGATCCGGCGCGCCGACAAAGACGACATCCTGAACCCGGATTACCCGCATGACGAACGCATGAAGGGCAAACATTATGATCTGGACATGGACGCGCTGCAAATCGAACTGGTCAAAATGCAGGCCTGGGCCAAAGAAACCGGCGCACGTGTCGCCATCGTATTCGAAGGCCGCGACGCTGCGGGAAAAGGTGGCGCGATCAAACGGTTCCGCGAAAACCTTAACCCTCGGGGGGCGCGGGTTGTGGCCCTGTCCAAACCCACCGAAACCGAATCCAGCCAATGGTATTTCCAGCGCTATATCGACCACCTGCCCGCCGGTGGTGAAATCGTGTTTTATGACCGCAGCTGGTACAATCGCGGCGTGGTCGAACATGTGTTCGGCTTTTGCACCGATGACCAGCGCGGGCATTTTTTCACACAGGTGCCGCAGTTCGAACAGATGCTGGTGGACGAAGGAATTCACCTGTTCAAGTTCTGGCTGAATGTCGGGCGCGCCGAACAGTTGAAACGCTTTCTCGCCCGCGAAAATGACCCGCTGAAACAGTGGAAGCTAAGCTGGATCGACGTTGAAGGGCTGAAAAAATGGGATGCCTATTCGGGCGCGATCAAGGAAACACTGGAACGGTCGCACAGTGATACCACGCCCTGGGTCGTGATCCGCTCGGATGACAAAAAACGCGCCCGTATCAATGCGATACGGCACGTTCTTCATGCGCTGAACTATGACCGCAAAGATGTCAAAGCGATCGGCAAATGCGACAATAAAATCATCGGCGGACCTGATATCTGGGATGCGTAAACGCGGCTACCATCACGGCAACCTACGTCAGGCCCTGGTCGAGGCGGCGCTGGAGCTGATCGAGGCCAAAGGCCCGACCGGGTTCACCCTGTCCGAGGCCGCGAAACAGGCCGGCGTCACCCCCGCCGCCGTTTACCGCCACTTTGAGGGCCGCGAAGATCTGATCGCCGAAGCCGCCCGTCAGGGATACGAAATTTTTCGCGATGTCATGCAATATGCCTATGACAAGGGCCAGCCCTCGGCGCTTGCCGCGTTTGAATCAACGGGGCGCGCCTATCTGGCCTTTGCCCGCAAATACCCCGGCCACTATATCGCGATGTTCGAAAGCGGCATTTCCGTCAACCGCACCCCCGAATTGGCGGCGATTTCGGCCAAGGCACGCGGCGTATTGGAACGGGCGGCGGGCGAGCTGAGCCAGCACATCCCCCCGGAAAAACGCCCGCCCGCAGCGATGTTTTCCGCCCATATCTGGGCGCTTAGCCATGGGGTGGTGGAATTGTTCGCCCGCAACAGCCCCGGCACGCAAAGCCCGTTTTCACCCGAGGATCTGCTGGAATCGGCCATCGGCATATACCTGCGCGGGCTGGGCCTGATCGCGCCAGACAGCTAACGACCGCTATATCTTTGATCAACTGTGGCACCGCCACCGCAGTCTGCCCCCTGAAATCCCTGTTTCATCTGGACAGCCCCCTGTCCAGCCAGTAACTGACGGATTAAGTCAGACTTTAGCCAGCCATCGCCAGCAAAGGGCCGCCGCGCTCGAACTGACCCTCATTTACAACGCTAAGGGACCGAAAAATGACCCCCATCAAACCACTTATCGCGGCAGGCCTGTTGGTCGCCACTCCGCAACTGGCACAGGCACAAATCGAATGGACATTGGGCGGCGCGGTTGTTGCGGCCTTTGACACATCCGACGGTCTGGACCATTCCGAAACCACCGGCGAAATCTTTGTCGAAGGCGCGATCAACGGCTTTCACGCAGGCCTGTGGGTTGGCACCATCTACCAGGATCCCAATGACGACGCCGAAATCGAAGCCTCGCTGGGCTATGGTGGCGAAGTCGGCAAAATCGGCTATGATGTCACGCTGACCGGATACTACCTGAACAGCAGTAATTTTGACCACGCGGGCCTTGGCTTTGAAGTGTCCTATGCGCTGACCGACACTATCACCGGCAGCATTTTTGCTGAAATCGACCCCGACAGCAAGGATTGGGATCGTGAACTGGCGCTGGAATTCGCCGTGACCGACAAAATCACCGCTTGGGGTATGATCGGTAAATCCGATGCCGATGCAAACCGTTACGGCGAAATCGGCGCCTCCTATGCGCTGAACGATTTCACCGCATTGGAAGCCATCTACGAAGATGCCGACGACAGCGCCGGAACCCTGTCGTTGATCGTGGCGTTCGAAACCAGCTTTGGCGGTTAATTCCGCCCCTTGCGGTGCGCCACCCGGCGCATCGCGCCCCGCCCTTCATTCATGCATAAAAACGAAAAGGGCCGCAGCGATGCGGCCCTTTCCATATCCATAGTTCGGAAAACGACTTAGCGCTTCGAGAACTGGAAGCTCTTACGGGCTTTTGCCTTACCGTATTTCTTACGTTCCACAACGCGGCTGTCGCGTGTCAGGAAACCGGCGGCTTTCAACGCGCCGCGCAGGGACGGATCATACAGTTGCAGGGCCTTGGAAATGCCGTGCTTGACCGCACCGGCCTGACCGGACAACCCGCCACCTTTTACGGTTGCGTAAACGTCGAACTGGCCGTCAACATTTGCAATCTGGAACGGCTGGCGCAGGATCATCTGCAACACCGGACGGGCGAAATATTTGTTCAGCTCACGACCGTTGACGGTGACCTTGCCGGAACCCGGCTTGATCCAGACGCGGGCAACCGCATCTTTACGTTTGCCTGTGGCATAGGAACGGCCCAGTTCGTCACGGACGGGTTCACGGGGTGTCAGTTCTTCAACCGACGCTTCGACGCCACCGTTTTCGGCAACGGCGCCTTGCAGCTCTTCTAGCGAATTGATCTGATCAGCCATCGTTACACCCGCGTATTCTTGGAGTTCATGGATTTCACATCCAGCACTTCGGGGGCTTGCGCCTCGTGCGGATGGTCGGCGCCGGCATAGACGCGCAGGTTGGTCATCACCGAACGCGACAGGCGGTTGCCCGGCAGCATGCGTTTGATTGCAGCGACAACAACACGCTCGGGGTGGGCACCCTCAAGGATCTGTTCCGCAGTGCGGTGTTTGATGCCGCCCGGGTGGCCGGTGTGCCAGTAGTATTTTTTGTCCGTGCGCTTTTTGCCGGTCATCTGCACCTTGTCGGCGTTGATGATGATCACGTTATCGCCCATATCCATATGGGGCGTGAAGGTGGCTTTGTGTTTGCCGCGCAGGCGCATGGCAACGATCGAGGCAAGACGACCCAGAACAACGCCCTCGGCGTCGATCAGGATCCACTTCTTCTCGATGTCTGCCGGAGTAGCAGAGAAGGTTTTCATGGCGGGATTACCCTTGTTCAAGTGATGGCATCAGGGCTGACCCTTACTGCCGAATTCGATTGGGGGGTTATATACGCGCCAACAACCACGTCAAGCAACACAAACCTGAATTTATCAATCAAAAACAATTGGTTACAAAATAGGTATCTATTTACCCCACTCAGCACCCCTGCCCTGACCCTGCCCTGACACAGATTCCCGCCCGCTTAAACCGATATGCTTTCAGGTGGATTGTCCAACAGATGACGCAGGTCCGCCATGGCCTGTTCAAACCGACCCGGTGCGATCTGGCCGTTGACCGCAATCCGCACCGCATGCACGGCGCGCCCTTCGCGGGGGGCAAACTCATCGGCAGATTTCAACACCACGCCCCGCCCCTCGGCCTCGCGGCAGAATGTCTGCGCCCGCCAGCCGCGGGGCAATTCCACCCATAGAAACGGCACATCCGGCAACCAGTTCACCGCATGGCCGCCCAAATGGTTCAACGCAATCCGCAGGTCATCATTGATACGGTCGCGAATGGCCGCGGCAATCGTCGGCAGCTGCGGATCATTGACCACGGCAGCGAACAGATCGGTGACCGTGCGCGCCACGCCAAAGGATGTATGCACCGCCACCCGCGACAGGCTGTTGCCCCAGCCATTTGGCGGCAGGGCGAACCCGATACGCAGCGCAGGCGTGATCGCCTTGGACGGCGATGTCACATACCAGCCCAGATCAGGCAGCAAGGCGCGGTAACTTTCGCCGCGATGCGGGCCGGTGCGGTAACAATCGTCATCCAGCACATGCAATCCGATCCGTTTGGCCACCTCGGCAATTTCGGCGCGCCGCTGCGGCTGGGTGGTCAGGGCAATCGGGTTACATACCTCTGCCGAGGTGCAAAATATCTGCGCCTTGTGTTTTATCGCAAGCCTTTCCAATACCTTGGGGTCTGGTCCATGGGCATCCCACGGCACAGAAACCGTGCGCGCCCGCACCAGTTCGGCGGCGCGGCGATACCCGGAATAGGTCAGGTCATCGACCAAAATCACCGGCTCCGCCCCCTCCAGAATGGTTTGCAGGATCATCACGATGGCCGACTGCCCGCCATGCGCGATCACCACGTCGTCTTCGGTGAACGACCCTACCGGCGCATTGCTGACCCAATGGCGAAACGCCTGACGCGCGGCCTCGTCCGTCAGGCGCGACGGATAGCGCAGCAAATGTTCGATCGGGGCGGTTTGGGCGATATGAACCAACCCCGCCCGGAGCAAATCCCCCTGCCCCAGATCCGGCAATTTCGGGCTGCGCAGGTCGGCCACGGCGGGCCAATCGGGTTTTGGCGGCGGCGTTGTCGCGATTTGTGTTGATACAATACCCACCGCCGGGGCGGCATCGGCCACGAATGTCCCACGCCCCACGCCAGCGGTCAAACGCCCCTCATCCGTCAGAATGGTATAGGCCCGCGCAACCGTGTTTGGCGTCACCCCGACACGCCATGCCAATTCCCGCACCGCGGGCAGTTTTTCACCCGTTTCCAACAGATCATCGGCAATGGCGGTGCGCAGCCCCTGCGCCAGCCCCTGATACTTGGCCCGCCCCGCACCCTTGATGGCGCGGGTCAGGGTCGTGATCAGATCGTCGCGCAACATTGTATCCATTACAATCTTTCCATAGACGCGGGCATTTCCGCTTTGTATCAATATAAGTGTAGCAATCGCCACAATGTGTCAATACATTTACAAGGATGATCACCATGTCACCGCAGCACGCCCTGCACCCTGCCTATGCCCCCCTCTTCGCAAACAGCCCCCGCTTGCCGGCGCTGGCCCGCGTTGCGCTGGCCGTGGCGGTGACCGTGACAAAATGGGACGCGCGATATCGCACCCGAAAACAGCTGGCCCGCCTGTCGCCGGAACAGCTGGATGATATCGGCATGACACGCGGGCAGGCTTATACGGAGGCCGCCCGCCCATTCTGGCGTGATTGACATCCCCGTCGGCGCCTGAATGCACTTGCCGGGGCTTCGTGCCCCGGCTTTTTTGTGCGCACAAACTGACGCCAAGTTGCAACACATCGGGGATTGCAGCTTTTGGATGTTGCCCATCGGTTTGAGTAAAGGGATAAAACCGGCACTTATTCAGGGGACAAGTATGACCATTTTTCGCAAATCCATCGCCGCACTTGGCCTGGCCGCCCTTCTTACAGGCTGTGTCCAGTATGCCGAAGTGACCACACCGCCAGTCGATCTTGCACTCAAGCAAAGTTCCATAGCCCCCCGCATCAAGGGGTATCAAGATGTGACGGTCCGCAGTTTCGTACAAGAAGGCACGCAAACGAACGAAGTGACCGGCGCGAAATGCACGCTGGAATCGGTAGAACTCAAGGCCAGCGTCGTAACGCCCAGTATCCTGCGCATGCCCATCGTCAAAAGCCGCCCTTCGCCCCTTATTGTCACCTGCACGGGTAACGGCATGAAAGGCACCAATGTCATCGAACCCCGCAAATCCCAAGATTCCGGGGCCTCTGGCGGGCTGTTGGGCATCGTTATGAACGCCGCACTGACCGCAGCGATAGACCGCTGGTACTACGCCCAAGGCGGCTTGATCGGCGTCACACTGAAGCCCTGACACGGGCAGCCAAGACATTGCAAGAAAGGCGGGCCATAAACGCCCGCCTTTTTTCATTTTGTCGGAATCGAATAGGTCATAGATGCCCGCGCCACGGGGGCGTCCACCCCTTGGGAATATATCAACACATCGCCCACGGCCAGGACCCGCCCCAGTTTCAACAACCTGCACTGTGCAATCAAATCCGTGTTCGCGGCCGGTTTGCGCATGAAATCCATCGAACAATTCGTGGTCACCGCCAGTGCCCTTGGTCCGATCATCGCCAGAATAGCCAGATAGATCGACACATCCGCCAGCGCGAACATGGTCGGCCCCGACACCGTGCCACCGGGGCGCAGGTGGCGCTCGCTCACCACCTGACGCACCGTGATCGCCATGTCCGACACGTTTTCCACCACAAAATCCTGCGACACTTGCGGAAATGCCTGTTCCAGAAACGCCATCAGCGCCGGTTGATCCATTTTAATGTCTGTCATTCTTGTTCTCTCCTCGCTCTTGGCCCAAGGTTGTCGTCAAAGACCGGAGAGAACAAGATGACAATTCTGGAACGTCACGACGCGGATGCGGTGGCCACGTTAACCATGAATGCCCCCGCGCGCCTGAATGCCCTATCCGATGAAATGCTGGCCGCGCTTCAGGCGCAACTCGATGCGCTGGCATCGGATCACAGCATTCGCGCCGTGATCATTCGCGGCACGGGCAAGGCATTCTGCGCCGGTCACGACCTGAAACAAATGACCGCCGCACGGCAGGCTGATGACGGCGGGCGCGCCTATTTCAAGGATCTGTTCGACCGCTGCGCCAACATGATGACCAGCGTGCAACGCATCCCGCAGCCCGTGATTGCGCAGGTCCATGGCATTGCCACAGCAGCAGGCTGCCAATTGGTCGCCAGTTGCGACATGGCCGTGGCAGCCGATGATACGCGGTTTGGTGTGAACGGGGTCAATATCGGGCTGTTCTGTTCCACGCCGATGGTGGCCCTGACGCGCAATATTACCAAAAAACAAGCGTTCGAAATGCTGACAACCGGACAGTTCATCAATGCCCCCCGCGCCGAGGAACTGGGCCTGATCAACAAATCCGTGCCGTTGGACCAGTTGGAAATCACGACGGCCAAGCTGGCCCAAACCGTTGCGGCCAAACTGGGCACCGCCCTGCGCATCGGCAAACAGGCGTTTTATGCGCAGGCAGAAATGGGGCTGGATGCCGCCTATGCCTATACGGGTGCGGTGATGGTTGAAAATATGCTGGATCAGGACACCAAAGAGGGCATAAGCGCCTTTCTGGACAAGCGCAGCCCGAACTGGAACCAGTAGAACTCCGGCAAAGAATCAAATACACTTAAAACGCGAAAACAGGCCCTTACCAGACAAAGCTCACCCAAAGAGTGAGAATTAGTAAATATTATCAGTTAGTTAACCGAGGCACCCGACAATGTTTCCATATCACCGCCCGATTGTTTTCACATTTGCCGCTTTTCCGCCGCATTTGAAAATGCTATCACCTATGACAACGGAGCAGTGATGATGCTTCGGGTTTCGATCATGCGAGCTTGGGTCACCGCCGTCACATTGTCCCTCCAGGCCACTCTCTCTCTGGCCAATGACAATCCGGTTGCGGTGACCCGCGCAAACTCTCCCTCTCCAGATATGGTGAATATGGACAGCGTGCTGCTGGGCCGCGATCTGTTTTACGACCCGATCCTGTCGGGCAACCGCAATATTGCTTGCTCCACCTGCCATCACCCCCGTTTCGGATCGGGCGATGGCATGTCGCTGTCGCTGGGTGAAGGCGGCATTGGACTTGGCCCTGATCGTGTGATCCTGCGCGGCGCAGAACCCCATGCCCGTATCCCGCGCAACGCCCCCGCATTGTGGAACCTTGGCGAAAAAGAATTCACCGTGATGTTCCATGACGGGCGGGTTGAAATTGATGAAACCGCCCCCTTTGGTATCAAAATGCCCGCGGGTCGCGAACTGGAGCGCGCCCTGCCCTCGGCGCTTGCGGCGCAAACGATTTTGCCACTGCAATCGCCGGATGAAATGTCGGGCCAAAGCGGCGAAAACCCCGTTGCCGATGCCGTGGCCGCAGACCACATTCGCGGGCCGGGCGGCGCATGGGATCTGTTGGCGCGCCGCATTGAATCCCTGCCGGAATACCGCGCGCGCTTTTACGCGCTGAACGGAAACCAGCCCTTGCATATCACCGATATCGCCATGGTTCTGGCCGATTTCATTTCAGTAGAATTCTCAGCCAAACAAAGCCCTTATGACGCGTTCCTAATGGGGAATTCCGGTGCGTTGACTGATGCGCAAAAACGCGGGCTTGCCCTGTTTCAGGACAAGGCAGGCTGCGCCGCCTGCCATTCCGGCACCTTTCAAACCGACCACGGGTTTCATGCCATTGGCGTGCCGCAGATCGGGCCGGGGAAACAGCCCAATATGGCAGGATATGCCGATCGCGGTCGCCAGTATGTCAGCGGCGATCCGGATGACAGATACAGGTTTCGCACGCCTTCATTGCGCAATATCGCCCTTACCGCGCCATACGGCCACAGCGGTGCCTACCCCACGCTGGAAGCCATGCTGCGCCATCATTTGAACCCGATGGAAGGCCTGATGCGCTATAACCGTGCGCAGGTGCGCCTGCATTCGGTTAACTTTGATGCCGACGATTGGGGCGCATTAGAAGACCAAGAAGAGCTGCTGAACATCGCCGAGGGCATTGAACTGCCCCCCATCACCCTGACGGATGCGGAAATCGCCGATTTACTGTCATTTTTGAACGCCTTAACCGATACGGAATCCGACAAAACCCGCCTTGGCGTGCCCGAAACCGTGCCATCCAACCTGCCTGTCGAAAACTGAACCCTTTTCAACCTGCCGCTCTTGGCCTAAATGCCCGATATGGACAAAACATTGCATATCATCGGCGGCGGCATGGCCGGATCAGAAGCAGCATGGCAGGCGGCCCATATGGGCGTCAACGTGGTCATCCACGAAATGCGGCCAAAGGTCGAAACCTTTGCCCATCGCACCGGCAATCTGGCCGAAATGGTATGTTCCAATTCCTTCCGTTCGGATGACAGTGAGCAAAATGCCGTCGGCCTGCTGCATTGGGAAATGCGCCGCGCCGGCGGATTGATCATGGGCACAGCCGACAAACACCGCCTGCCCGCTGGCGGTGCCTTGGCCGTTGATCGCGATCCCTTTTCCGAAAGCATTACCAACGCCTTACTGTCCCTTCCTAATGTAACGGTTGATGCTGGCGAAGTCACCGAACTGCCCCGTGACGGCCAGTGGATCATTGCCACCGGCCCGCTTACATCCGGCGCTTTGGGTCAATCCATCGCCGCAGAAACCGGGGCCGATGCGCTGGCGTTTTTCGATGCCATCGCCCCCATCGCCTATGCCGATAGCATCAATATGGATGTGGCATGGATGCAGTCGCGCTATGACAAGGGCGAAACCGAAGCCGAGCAAAAGGCCTATCTCAACTGCCCGATGACCAAACCGCAATACGAGGCATTCATCGACGCGCTGCTGGCCGCAGATAAGACCGAATTTCACGAGGGCGAAACCGCCGGATACTTTGACGGTTGCCTGCCGATCGAGGTCATGGCCGAACGTGGCCGCGAAACCCTGCGCCACGGCCCGATGAAACCTGTCGGCCTGACCAATGCCCATGATCCCGAAAACAAACCCTATGCCGTGGTGCAGTTGCGCCGCGATAACGCATTGGGAACACTGTATAATATCGTCGGCTTTCAGACCAAAATGAAATACGGCGCCCAGACCGAGGTCTTTCGCATGATCCCCGGTCTGGAAAATGCCAGCTTTGCGCGCTTGGGCGGCATTCATCGCAACACTTTCCTGAATTCCCCCACCCTGCTGGATCACCAGATGCGGCTGAAATCGCAGCCGAATATCCGGTTTGCGGGGCAGATCACCGGCGTCGAAGGATATGTTGAAAGCGCCGCTATGGGGCTGGTCGCGGGCCGTCTGGCCGCTGCCGAAATCCTTGGCCGCGACATGCCCGTCGTGCCACAGGACACAGCGATGGGCGCGCTGATCCACCATATCACCGGCGGTGCCGAGGCCAGGACATTCCAGCCGATGAACGTGAATTTCGGCCTGTTTCGCCCGCTAGAGGGGCTAAAAGGTGGGCGAAAGGGGCGCAAAGACCGCTACAAAGCCTATACCGACCGCGCCAAAGAGGCATGGGATGGTTGGCTGGCCGATACAAATCTGGACGCGCCCGCCCTGCCCGCCTAAACCTTGGGGAAACGCCCCCAAAGGACAGCCATGCGCACCCGTTTCGCCCCCAGCCCGACCGGCCCGCTGCATCTGGGCCATGCCTATTCCGCGATGTTGGCGCATGACATGGCGCAGGCAGCGGGTGGTGAATTCCTGCTGCGGATCGAGGACATCGACCAAACCCGCGCCCGCCCTGAATACGAGGGGCAAATTTATGATGATTTACATTGGCTTGGCCTGGATTGGCCGCGCCCCGTCATGCGCCAGTCAGACCGGCTGTCAACCTATCGCCGCGCTTTGTCGCAGCTTTGGGCGCGTGGGTTGATTTACCCCTGCACCTGCACCCGTCGCGACATTTCGGATGCCCTGAATGCCCCACAAGAGGGCGCTGCCCCCACGCCTCATATCGGCCCCGATGGCCCCGCCTATCCCGGCACCTGTCGCAAAATTCCCGCAGCCGATGCTCCCATGCCAGAACAGGCCCTGCGCCTGAACATGGCCCTTGCGCTGGCTGTGGTGACCGGCCGCCCAATGGCCCGCCCCCTGGAATTTACCGAACAGGGTGCAGGGCCACAGGGTGAAACAGAAAACATTAACATCGACCCGCAAACCCTTATGAATGCAGGTGATATCGTTCTGGCACGGCGTGATTTCGGAACGTCGTATCATCTGGCAGTGGTGCTGGATGACGCCACACAGGGGATCACCCATATCACCCGCGGTAACGATCTGTTTGATGCCACCGCAATCCATATTCTGCTACAAAACCTGTTGGGTTTAGCGACACCCGTCTATCATCACCACCGCCTGATCCGCGATGAAAACGGCAAACGGCTGGCCAAGCGTGACGACGCCCGCGCCATTGCGAAATACCGCGCCGATGGTGAAACAAAATCCGAGATACGCCAACGGGTTGGCCTGTGACCTTAAACGATTAACCGGCGTTCAGGTTTCCATCGGTGTCATGATTTCCACCTCTTCTCCGTCGCGCACAGCGGTATAAAAACACGACCGGCGGTTGGTGTGGCAGGCTGGCCCTTGCTGTTCCACCTGCACCAACAGGCAATCGCGATCGCAATCCACCCGCATTTCCACCAGCCGCTGCACATGGCCCGAGCTTTCCCCCTTGACCCAGAACGCCCCGCGCGACCGCGACCAATAGGTCACCCGCCCGCTGGTCAATGTGCGCGCCACGGATTCGGCGTTCATCCAGGCCATCATCAGCACTTCGCCGGTTCCGGCCTCTTGCGCGATGGCGGGGATTAGCCCCTTTTCGTCATACTTTAGGCTGGTAGGATCGAAAGACATCGGGAAAACCTTTTGCATCTGCCGTTTGGCACCCTATCTAGGGAAACAGGCAAGCCAAGGGAACCCGCGACATGAGCGACAGCGACCTCGTCAAACTTTATTCAGGCCGGATATTGGCGCTGGCCGCCGATATTCCACATCTCGGGCGGTTGGACGCACCGCAGGCCAGCGTGAAAAAACGCTCTCCGCTCTGTGGGTCCACTGTGACCGTCGATCTGGTGATGAAAGACGGGCAAGTGTCAGACTATGCGCAGGATGTAAAAGCCTGCGCATTGGGTCAGGCCGCCGCATCCGTGGTGGGTGCTGCGATCCTTGGCGCGACTCGCGCCCAGATTGATGATGCGCGTGATCAGCTTAAAACAATGTTAAAACAGGACGGCCCCGCCCCGGCAGCCCCCTTTGACGGGCTAGAGGTGCTGCGCCCGGCGCAGGACTACAAAAACCGTCATGCCTCGATCCTGCTGACACTGGATGCCGCAGCGGAAGCCGTCTGTCAGGCAGAAAAGGCAGACTGCGCTTAACCAGCACTTAGTAAATTTTGCCTATCCTCCTTTGACAACCAAGGGAGCGCACATGATTCCGAAAATCGACAAGGCAGATGCCACGCCAGTCAGGCTGGATCCGGTCATCATGAACCGTTTGGCGCAAAACGCCTCTCAGTTGGGTTTCGAAATTGTCGATATAGACGGTTTCCTGACCCTGATTGCCGAACAAAGCCACGAACAGCTGTCTGCGGTCACGGCAGTGGAATCCGGCGCGCGCAAGGTGATGCGCGCCAATACCGGCGTCACCGAAGCTGTGGCGCATATCACAACCTCCACCGCGCAAACCCTTGATACGGTGACCAGTTCCGTCAGCTTTGTGCGCGAGGCAGGCGGCCAGTCACGTCTGTTGGCGGAATGGGTGCAAACCCTGAATGAAACATCATCCAATGCCCAGGGCATTGTCGGCACCGTGCGTCGCAACAACGAAGAAATCAGCGATATTGCCGAACAAGTGAATATCCTTGCCATCAACGCCAAGATCGAAGCCGCCCGCGCAGGCGAGGCCGGGCGCGGTTTTGCCGTGGTGGCCGATGCGGTGAACGACCTGTCGCGCCACACGCAGCGCGCCGCGCAATCCATTTCCGATTCAGTTGATGAACTGACCCGCTGGATCACCGAAATGCGCAAATCCGCCGCATCGGCGGCGCGGGATGCCGATAATATCATGTCGCACTCCGCGGATATCGACACCTCCTTGCAGGCCATCGAAAAAGGCACCCGCGAAGCGCATAAAGACGCGACTGAAATCGCCAAACTGGCCAATCACGTTAATCACGCCGTCGAAGAGTTTGCCCCCGCCATCAATCGCATCGGCGAGGCAGCGCGCAGTACCACAACCCAGATCGACACCGCCAATGTTCGGGTCTCCCGTCTGGTCGAAAACTCCGAAAAAATTGTGCAGGACAGCGTGGCACTTGGCGGATCCAGCGGTGATGCACCCTTTATCGACTATGTGACCAATGCCGCCCGCCGCATCGCTGAAGAGTTTGAAAAAGCCGTGGATGGGGCCAAATCACAATGGCCGCGTTGTTCACGCGTCAATACTCCCCCATCGCGGGCACCGATCCGCAACAGGTCATGGCGCCCTTTACCGCGCTCACTGACAAAATACTGCCCGCGTTTCAGGAACCCGCACTGGAAATGGACAGCCGCGTTGTGTTTTGTGCCGCAGTGGATGTGAACGGATATTTGCCCACCCACAACCATAAATTCTCGGCCGACCCGTCAACAGACCCGGTATGGAACGCTGCGAATTGCCGCAATCGTCGGGTATTTGACGATCGCGTCGGGCTGAAATCCGGCCGCAATACGCAGCCGTTTCTGTTGCAGGTCTATCGTCGCGATATGGGCGGCGGCGAATTCAAAATGATGAAAGACCTGTCTGCACCAATCAACATCAAGGGGCGCCATTGGGGCGGATTGCGTCTGGCATACACCCTATAAAAAAACCGCCGCACTTCCGGGGACGGAAGGCGGCGGCAAGTGTTGCTTTCTCGCATGGGGTCCGGTTCGCCAAAAGGCAGGGTCGAGGCAGTGACCCTAAAACCGTTGGAAGGGACAGGCAGTGTCCAAGCGCATCAAATGGGACAGGGATGCGCGGGCGTCCGGTGCGAGATTGCAGGCAGAAAACTCTCCTATACTTCAATAGTTCCGTCGCAGTGGCGACTTTTAGATCATGGCGGGCAAATGTAACGCCACAGCCATCATTACAAATAACGATGCAACGCCGACGGCATCGGCCAGCAAAGTATCGCATCGGGATGTCACGGTTTTGATCTGCTGGATCATGTCGGGCTCTCCTCTTTGGCGGCGTTCGCCTTGTGTTCCTTGTTGCCCCTTTGTTCTCACATCATTAATCACATGTAAAGAACTTTTTAGGAACATTTAATTGTTTCAGGACTCAAAGCACCATTGCCGCCGAAAAACCCCGGCCTAACCCACTGAAATCAAACGAATAGCTTGATCTTGCTCCATCAACCACAAAAGAACCCGTGCTGCCTGCCCACGCGGGCTTTCCAACTTTGGATCGTCATGCAACAGCTTGCGTGCGTCCGATTGCGCCACCGCCATCAGTGAAGTTTGATGTTCCATGTCCGCAACACGAAACCGTGGAAGCCCGGATTGTGCAGTGCCGATCAAATCACCGGCTCCACGCATTTCCAGGTCAACCTCGGCAATCCGAAACCCGTCCTCGGTTTCGCGCAGGGTTTTTAACCGCCGCTCTCCACTTTGCGATAATGGTGCCTGATACATCAGCAAACAGGTTGACGCGTCCGATCCGCGCCCGACCCGCCCCCGCAGCTGATGCAACTGGGCCAATCCAAAGGTTTCGGCACGTTCGATCACCATGATTGTGGCATTCGGCACGTTTACTCCGACCTCGATAACGGTGGTTGCTACCAAAACAGCGGTTTCCCCGGAAACAAACCGGGCCATCGCCGCATCTTTTTCCGCCGCAGGCATTTGACCATGCACCAGCCCGACAACCCCGTCCCCCAATGCCGCACGAAGGTGTTTGAACCTTTCACCCGCCGCCGCCAGATCCACAGATTCGCTTTCTTCGACCAATGGACAAACCCAATAGGCCTGTTTTCCCTCGGCCACGGCACGCGACAGGTGGCGCACCACTTCCTCCATCCGGTTGGTTGCGACCAATGCCGTTGTAATCGGTTTTCGGCCCGGCGGTTTTTCATCCAGCACCGACACATCCATATCGCCATATTGCGCCAGTGCCAGTGACCGCGGAATTGGCGTTGCCGTCATCACCAACACATCCGCATGTTCACCTTTCTTGCCCAATTCCAACCGCTGACGCACCCCGAACCGATGCTGTTCGTCAACCACAGCGAGCCGTAGATCAGCAAACTGCACGTCTTGTGAAAACACCGCATGGGTGCCGACCAGCATTTGAATATCGCCACGCGCAAGCGCCTCTAACTTGGCGATACGTTCACGCCCCTTGTCACGGCCGGTCAGGATTTCAACCACCACTCCGGCGTCCTCGGCCAGCGGCTGCAATCCTTCAAGGTGTTGACGCGCAAGGATTTCTGTCGGGGCCATCATCACCCCCTGCCCGCCAGATTCGACGGCCACCAACAGCGCCATGAACGCGACCAGCGTTTTTCCCGCGCCCACATCCCCCTGCAAAAGCCGGTTCATCCGAACCGGTGCCGCCATATCATTGGTGATTTCGCCAATCGCGCGCGTTTGGGCTGCGGTCGGCGCATAGGGCAACGCGGTCAATACCCGCGCCTGCAATGCGCCCGTTCCCTTGGTTTTCTGCCCTTTTGCCCGTTTCAACGAACTGCGCGCCAAGGCCAGTGTTAACTGATGCGCCATGAATTCGTCATAGGCCAACCGGGCGCGGGCTGGCGCCGTATCTGCGCAATCCGCATTGCCCTGCGGCCGATGCGCGGTCGCAATCGCCGCATGCCAATCAGGCCAGTTCGCTTGTGTTTTTTGCGTTGGGTCAATCCACTCGTCCAGGTCGGGCGCCCGTTGGATTGCGGACTCTGCCGCCTTGAACATGGTTTTTTGCGTCACACCGGCGGTCAGCGGATAAACCGGTTCGAATGCAGGAATGTCTGCCGCGTCATCCAATGCCACAACATGTTCGGGGTGGACCATCTGCGCCGTATTATCGAACATTTCGACCTTGCCAGATACGATCCTGCGCGATCCAATCGGTAAAATTCTATGCAAATAATCGTCGTGCGCGTGAAAGAACACCAATTGAAACGTGGTTTTCGCATCGGTCACGTTAACCCTGTAGGGGCCGCCGCGCCGTTTGGACGCAAAATGATCCCCGACCGTCACCTCTACCGTCAAAACCTGAGGAAAATCTGCGCCCGATACCGTGTCACGGCGGCTGCGATCAATGCAGGAATGGGGCAGCGTAAATAACAGATCACGCGGTTTGGTAATATGTATCTGCTCCAGAAACCCGGCCGTTTTCGGCCCGATTCCGTCCAGCTTTTCCAGCGAAGTAAACAGGGGGAACAGGCATTCGGGGCGTCCGCTCATTCGATCAGGTCCAGCCAATCATCTTCGCTGATCACCTCAACACCCAAATCCCCGGCCTTTTTGGCTTTGGATCCCGCCCCCGGTCCGGCGATTACCAGATCGGTTTTGGCCGAAACGCTGCCTGAAACTTTGGCACCCATGGATTCGGCGCGTGCTTTTGCCTCTGCGCGGGTCATTTTTTCCAAAGTTCCGGTAAAAACCAGCGTCTTTCCCGCCACGGGCGAACCTTCTGTCGCGGGGCGAATTGCGGCTTCCACTTCCAGATGCGCGATCAATGCGTTGATCGAGGCGCGCTCGGCCTCTTGCGCAAAGGCCGTTACAAGAGAGCGCGCCATGACTTTCCCCATACCGTCGATACCGACCAATTCGTCCCATGCGGCGCCTTCAAATGTGCTGGCCGCATCCATCGCCGCGATGAAACTGTCCCAGTCTCCATAATGCAACGCCACCATATTCGATGCGCTTTCGCCCACATGCCGGATGCCCAACCCGAACAAAAGTTTGCCGAACGGAATTTTCCTTTTATTCTCAATCGCCTGAAACAGGTTTTGCGCACTTTTACCGCCCCAGCCTTCGCGGTTTTTCAATTGCTGAATTCCGGTGCCATAGCGGGTTTGAAGTTCAAAAATATCAGCCGGGGATTTGATCCAGCCATCAAGGTAAAACTGTTCCACTTGCTTCGCCCCCATACCTTCGATGTCAAAGGCACCTCGCGACACAAAATGTTTCAATTTTTCAACAGCTTGCGCGGGGCAACCCATTCCTCCGGTGCAACGGCGCACCGCATCGCCCTCTTCGCGGATCGCATCGGATCCGCATTCGGGGCACTGGTCGGGAAACTGAAATGGCACCGCATCATCCGGGCGTTGCGACAAATCCAAATCGGCGATTTTGGGTATCACATCGCCTGCGCGGTAAACCTGCACCCAATCACCAATACGAATGTCTTTGCCGCCACGGATTTCACCGCCTTTGGCATCCCGGCCTGCGATGTAATCCTCGTTGTGCAGGGTCGCGTTGGACACGACGACGCCGCCCACGGTTACCGGTTGCAAGCGCGCGACCGGCGACAATGCGCCGGTGCGCCCGACCTGAATGTCGATGCCCTCCAATCGGGTCCAAGCCAGTTCGGCGGGAAATTTATGCGCAATTGCCCAGCGTGGCGTGGTCGATCGAAAACCAAGCCGCGCCTGCAGTGACAGATCGTTAACCTTGTAAACCACGCCATCAATGTCATAGCCCAGCGTCGCACGTTGCTGTTCGATCAAACGATAATGATCCACCATCCCCTGTGGTCCATCGCACAATTGCGTCAACGGATTGGTCGAAAAACCCAATGATCGCAACCTGTTGATCGCATCGATCTGGGTTTCAGCCAGGGGGGCTGACAGCTCTCCCCAGGCATAGGCAAAAAATTTCAACGGGCGTGCGCGGGTGATTTCAGCATCCAATTGGCGCAAGGACCCTGCTGCGGCATTGCGCGGGTTGGCGAACTGCTTGCCGCCCCGCTCGCTATGGCGCAGGTTCAGCGCTTCGAAATCGGCGTGGGACATATAGACCTCGCCGCGCACTTCTAAAACATCCGGTGCATCGGTCAGCGTTTCGGGAATATCTGCAATCGTGCGGGCATTGGCAGTTACGTTTTCGCCCACGGCACCGTCGCCGCGTGTCGCAGCATGAACCAACTGCCCCTGTTCATAGCGTATCGACAATGACAGCCCGTCGATTTTGGGTTCAGCCGTATAGGCCAACGGCGCATCAGCCTCCAGCCCCAGATATTTGCGGATCGAACCATCGAATTCTGCAACCTCACCGTCCGAAAAAGCATTCGAAAGCGATAGCATACGCACCTGATGAGAGATTTTTCCAAAGCCGTCTACTGGCGCTGCACCGACCAGTTCACTTGGGCTATCCTCGCGCTTTAACTCAGGGAAACGCGCCTCGATCAAGGCGTTGCGCTGCTTCAGCGCATCATATTCCGCATCGGAAATTTCCGGGGTGTCCTCGGCATGATAGGCCTGATTGGCCTTACCAATGCTTGCAGCCAGCACTGCCAGTTCCGCTTTGGCCTCTTGTTTTGAAAGCAGTTCTACCGCGACCTGTTCGGTCATGCCCGCGCCTCGTCTTTCTGCCGTTGGTATCGGGGAAAGTGATAGGGCGGCAGCGGGGCGAGGTCCAGCGAGAGATTACAGAGCGCGTGCCGCCCTCGCCCCGATCAGCGGGCACAATGGCCCGCCAAATGTTGTCATGCACCCATTGCGATGCGCTGTTCATCCAGCCCGGCAGGTTCCGGATCGCGCAGCACATAGCCACGCCCCCAAACAGTTTCGATGTAATTGTCACCACCCGTGGCATTGGCCAGCTTCTTGCGCAGCTTACAAATGAACACGTCGATGATTTTCAGTTCGGGTTCATCCATGCCACCATACAGATGGTTCAGGAACATTTCCTTGGTCAGGGTTGTGCCCTTGCGCAGGCTAAGCAGTTCCAACATCTGATATTCCTTGCCTGTCA
The DNA here is from genome assembly GCA_050633465.1 of Paracoccaceae bacterium. GTDB lineage: Bacteria > Pseudomonadota > Alphaproteobacteria > Rhodobacterales > Rhodobacteraceae > UBA3069. Next base: position 59,091 of record JBOEGO010000011.1, read on the forward strand.
GATGCACGGGTTTGGCCGCCACATCCACAGTTTTCGCGTCAAGGTTGACAGATATTTTGCCCGTGCGGATCACAGACTGCGAATGCCCCTTGGACCGGCGGATAATCGCATGGATTCGCGCCACCAATTCTTCGCGATGAAACGGCTTGGTCAAATAGTCATCTGCCCCGAAACCGAATCCCTTAATCTTGTTTTCGGTATCATCCGCGCCTGTCAGAATCAGGATCGGCGTTTCAACCCGGCTTAGCCGCAATTGTCGCAACACCTCGTGGCCATTCATATCAGGCAGACCAAGATCCAACAAAATAAGATCGTAATCATAAAGCTTTGCCAGATCGATACCTTCTTCGCCCAGGTCAGTGGTATAGACGTTCAGGTTGGCATGGGTCAGCATCATTTCGATACTTTTCGAGGTTGTCGGATCGTCTTCAACCAGCAGCACGCGCATGTAAATTCTCCGTTATCGGTTCGCTCTGGAATTAACCGTGAACAAAAAAGGTTAACCAATCTTTACCGGAACCCGATATTTAGCAAATCTACCTAAAGTTGTCGATACTTCTGTACCGCTGTCGCTTTCAGCGCATCCTCGCCATGTTCGGTGATCGCACCGACCCATTCCTGAAACTCCTCGCCAGACAGGCCATAGCGTTTCAACGCCTCCTCCTGTCCGATCAAACCATATACCACCCCGCGCACAACCGCAGCCTTGCGCGAAGCAACCCAGCGTTTGGTCGTCGCAGGTGGCAAATCGGCCCGCGTCATAACCGTGCCATCAGGTAGGGTAATTGCCCGTGGCCCATCGACTTTTTTTAGAAACATCGTCACACATCCATTGTCGTTCGCAGACAACCTTGCGCATCGCGCCTTAACAGCGAATGAAACGACACCTTGAGGATAGTTCGGATTTTCCTATATTCTCATCTACTTCTGGTAAGGATTTGATCCATGGCACGCGACAGCGTCGAACTGAACTCATTAGGATTCGCCAAATCCCCCGCTGAAACGCGGGTGGTTGTGGCCATGTCGGGCGGCGTTGACAGCTCAGTTGTGGCGGCGAAACTGGCCGAAGAAGGCTATGATGTGGTTGGCGTCACACTGCAATTATACGATCATGGCGCGGCCCTGTCGAAAAAGGGCGCCTGCTGTGCGGGCATCGACATCCATGATGCGCGCCGCGTCGCAGATGACATGAACTTCCCCCACTACGTGCTTGATTATGAAAACATTTTCAAAGACGCGGTGATCGACGAATTCGCCGATAGCTATCTGGCGGGGGCGACGCCCGTGCCCTGTATCCGCTGTAACGAGCGGGTAAAATTCAAGGACCTGCTGGAAACCGCCAAGGATCTGGAGGCCGATTGCATGGCCACCGGCCATTACATCCAGCGCATGATGGGGCCAAACGGGCCGGAATTGCACAGCGCCGCCGATGCCAATCGCGACCAAAGCTATTTTCTGTTTTCGACCACGCCGGAACAGCTCGAATTTTTACGATTTCCTTTGGGGCATCTGCCGTCCAAGGATGCGACGCGTGCGCTGGCCGCGAAATACGGGCTGGCGGTGGCGGATAAACCCGACAGTCAGGATATCTGCTTTGTTCCAAACGGAAATTACGCCAGCGTGATCGAAAAACTGCGCCCCGGTGCGGCCGAATCAGGTGATATTGTCGATACCGACGGCACGGTTCTGGGCCAGCACAACGGGGTGATTCATTATACCGTTGGCCAGCGACGCGGGCTGGGAATCGGCGGTTTGGCCGACCCGCTGTATGTGGTGAAACTGGATGTCGACAAGCGCCAAGTCATTGTCGGGCCAAAGGAAATGCTCTCAACCCGCTCTGTTCCCGTGCGTGAAATCAACTGGCTGGGGGATGAACCGTTTGATTCGCGGGATGAATGGCATGTCTCGGTGCGGGTGCGCTCCACCCGTCCACCGCGTGATGCGGTGATTCGGCCCCTGTCTGCCACCACTGCCACCGTCGAACTTGTCGTCGCCGAAGAGGGCATAAGCCCCGGACAAGCCTGCGTTTTTTACGACAATGACAGCAGCCGCATTCTGGGGGGCGGCTGGATCTGGGCCGGTTAGATCCGGTCCATCACGGCACGTGCGGCGCGCAGGCCCGGTGGCTCTGATCCCTGCCCCAACTGCCGCATGGTCAGGTCCATCGCATCCAATTGCACCGCGGGGTTGTCCAGCACCCCCAAAACCGCGGGGGCGATCAGGTCGGCACGGCAATTGTCTCCGATAAATTCAGGGATCACGCGGGTTTGTGACACCAGACTGACCAAAGTCACCGTATCTGTCAGCAGCATCCGGCCAATGATCTGGCGCGAAAGCCAGCTCATATCATAGGCGATCACCATCGGAGTGCGCGCCGCCGCCAGTTCCAATGACACCGTGCCAGATGCCGCTAAAGCCGCATCACTTGCGGCAAAAGCCGACCGTTTTTCAGATAGATAGACGGCACTGTTCATGTCACGCGGATCAAGGATCAGGGGCTTCACCGACCAATCCGCGCACAATTCCTGCACCAATCCGGTGACGTTCGCCGTGGTCGGCAACACCATGCGTAAATCGGGACGTTTGGCGGCGATCTGCGCCAGAACTTCGCCGAACACGGGGGTCAATCGCGCCACCTCTCCGCGCCGCGATCCGGGCAAAACCAGCAGCAACGGCGCATCCCCCAGCCCGTATTTGGCGCGAAAATCCGCGATTTCGCCCGCGCCGACCTGTGGCTCGGCCACCACCGGATGGCCGACAAAATCGCACTCCATCCCTGCGGCCTGCATATAGGGCGGCTCGAAGGGGAACAGCGCCAGCACCTGATCAATATGGCGCGCCATTTTCGCGGCCCGCCCCGCACGCCACGCCCAGACGGTTGGTGCGACATAATGCACGGTGCGAATATCGCTGGACGCCTTGACCCGTTTGGCCACGCGCAGGCAGAAATCGGGGCTGTCGATCGTGATCAAAACATCGGGTTTTTCCGCCAGAACCGCATCGGCTGTCTGGATCATACGGCGGCGCAATGCGGGGTATTTCGGCAGGATTTCGGCCAGCCCCATAACCGATAATTCATCCATCGGGAACAGGGACTCCATGCCCTCGGCCTGCATCAACGGCCCGCCGACACCGCTAAATTCCACTGGTCCCAGTGATTTCAAACCCGCCATCAGGGCCGCGCCCAACCTGTCGCCCGATGCCTCGCCCGCGATCAGGAAAACCCGCTTCACAGCTCTTGTGCCATTAGGAAAATGCCAGCGTCCTCAGCGGCTTGGCAGGTGGCGGCGCGGTCCAGTATCATCACGCTTCCGGCCTGAATAACAATGCCCGACAGCCCCGCCCGCACAGCCCCCGCAATGGTATCAGGGCCAATCGCAGGCATATCCACCCGCAGGTCCTGACCACGTTTCGCCGCCTTGACCTGCACCCCCTTGGCACGGCGCAGATGCGGTGCGGTGCGGGCCACACTGTCCAGCATGAAATCGGTGCCCTGCACGGTTTCCACCCCCAGACACAGGCCCGCCGCAACCACCGCGCCCTGTCCCACATCCAGCGGCGACAATGCCAGCAAAATATCGGCGGCGCGGGCGGCATCACTCTGGTCCTGTTGCGATGGCTTTGGCCCCGCCAACAGCCCTGCAGCCGCCACCAGTTCGGGGCATAATTCATGCGCGCCAATCACCGTGAAACCCTGATCCTCGAACACTGAAATCACCAATCGCAGCAGCGCGTCATCGCCGCCCTGCATCGCCGCCATGATGCGCGGGGCCAGTGCCATCATGAACGGATCCAGCTGCACAGGGTCCAGCGGCGGGCGCGACAAACCACCCGCCAGGACCACACGGGTCACCCCTCGCGCGCGCAGATCATCAAACACCGAACCCAGTTTTTCGTAACGATGTTCAATAGTTGGCGGGCGCATTTGATGTGCCGACCCGGCAAAAGTCACCACCACAGCATCAGGATGCGCCGCACGCAACACCTGTGGCAATTCACCATCAAAGGCAAGGATCGCAAGCGTCATGGGTTATTTCGGGGTCAGGAACGAACGGTCACTCGCACCTGAAATAAAATCTACAATTTGACGGACATAATCGCTGGTTGTTTCTTCGCCCAAACGGCGCGCCCGTTCCTGAAACGCGCCTTCGCCTTGTGCCAGCATCTGAAACGCGGCCCGCAGCGCGGTGATATCGGCCCGCGCAACGCCGCGACGTTTCAACCCGACAAGGTTCAAACCGTCCAGATGCCCGCGCGGCGCCTGCACCAACCCATAGGGAATCACATCATTCGCCACCATGGTGACCGCGCCAATGATCGCGCCCCGCCCGATTCGCACCCATTGATGCACGCCGGACAGGCCGCCGATGATCACGTCATCCTCGATCACACAATGGCCCGCCAGCGCGGCGTTGTTCACCACGATCACCCGATCGCCCACAATGACATCATGCGCCACATGACAGCCCGCCATGAACAGCCCGTCATCGCCAACGCGGGTCACACCGCCACCGCCCTCGGTGCCCGTATTCATGGTGACATGTTCGCGAATCCGGTTGCGCGCACCGATTTCCAAACGGGTTTCTTCGCCTTTAAACTTCAAATCCTGCGGGATCTCACCAATGCAGGCGAATGAAAAAATCACCGTATCCGCGCCGACAGTGGTATCGCCAGCCACCACCACATGCGATTTCAACTCCACCCCGTCACCCAGCCGCACCTTTGGCCCGATGTGGCAAAACGGGCCGATGCGCACGCCCTTGCCCAGCACCGCACCATCCTCGATCACGGCCGAGGGATGGATCAACCCGCTCATGCGCCCGCCTGCGCCGAGGCGCTCATATCCATCATCGCGGTGAATTCCACCTCACAGGCCATTTCCCCCTCGACCGAGGCAACACCCGCGAATTTCCACACCTTGCCGCCCGGTTTGCCACGCAGCGTGGCCAGGTTCATTTCCAACACATCGCCCGGCACGACCATGCGGCGGAACTTGGCCTTATCAATCGCCATGAAATAAACCAGCATGTTTTTATCGGCCATATCCAGCGCAGTGCCGACCATGACGGCCGCGGTTTGCGCCATCGCTTCTACGATGGTGACGCCCGGCATGATCGGATTGCCGGGGAAATGCCCCTGAAAATGCGGTTCGTTCATGGTGACATTCTTGATGCCGCGCGCCGATTGATAGCCATCGATATCGACCACCTTATCGACCAGCAGAAACGGGTAACGATGCGGGATCAACCGCTGGATCAGGTGAATATCGGCGCTCAGCAGCGTATCGGTCATGGGTTATCCTCTGTCTGGGATCTGCGCCTTTGTCGGGCGCTATTGTTAGACAAATCAGTAGCAACTTGGCCTGTGCTGGGCAAGTTACTCCTGCGTGTCCGGCGCATCCGGTGCAGGTGCCGGATCGGGCAAATCAACATCCGAACCATCGCCGATTTCGGCGTCGATCCGTTCGACGGCCTGGTCGGTGATGTCGATGATATTGGCCGACATGAACACGCTGCGCTGCTCGATGATCACGGCGGCGCCGGCCTCTTGCATCATGCTTTCCAACACGGGTCCGGCGGTCACCACGAACTGGCGCTGCGACCGCTCGATCCCCTCGTTCAGCTTGCGCGCCTTTTCGGCCTGTTCGGATCGGGTGCGCTGCACCTTTGCATCAAACGCATCGGCCAATGCGCGAAAATCATCCGGCGCCATGCCGGGGCGCTGTTCGGTCAGGTCTTTTTCCTCGGCGGCCAGTTCAGCTTCGATGCGGCGGTTTTCAATTTCCAATGCCGCGCCCGCGGCCTGGGCTTCTTCCGCCACCCGTTTGCCAAAAGCCGAGGCCGAAAACAGCCGGTCACTGTCCACCGTCAACACCGGCGAACGCAACACCGGCTCGCCCAGTGAAAATTCCTGCGCCTGCGCCGCGCCGCAAATAAAAAACAGGCCCAGCACAACGGCCCGGCCTGTTTTCAATATCCTCAAAGCCCGAAGGCGCATCAGAACTGGCTCGAAATCGTCAGGTTAAAGGTCTGCTCCTGATCCAGCGCCTCTTTTTGCAACGCCTTGGAGAAGTTCAACCGCAGCGGCCCGACCGGAGTTTTCCAGAACACCGATACACCGACCACATGGCGCAGGTTGAAATCATCGTAATAAATATCCGATGCCGCCGCGCCGCGGGTGTTGCCAATGTCCCAAACCGTGCCGATGTCATAAAACAGACCGCCACGGATGCCCAATTCCTCGGGCAGGCCCAGCGGGAATTCGGCCTCGAATTTTGCGACAACGAACAGGTTACCGCCAAGCGCATCATTCACGCCCGTGCCCGCATTATATTCACGCGGGCCGATGCCATCGGGTTCGAACCCGCGCATCACACCATTGCCGATCTGATAGCGATCCACCGACCGGCTGTCGCCTTTGGTGTAATTCATCGCGCCACCTTCCAACGAGGCGCGCAGGGTGACTTCTTCGTTCAAAATCTTGGTCTGCGCCAATACCTTGGCCTGCGTTTTCACGAATGTGGTATCGCCACCCACACCCGCAAATTCCTGACCAAAGGTGAACAGAACACCCGCATTCGGGTTCAGACCGGCGCGGCGCGTGTCATAGCTGTAGTTATAGCCAAGCGAGGAATCGATCACCGAACCATCGGCAATTTCCGCAGAAACAACCGTGCCCGTGGTGCCGCCAGAACTGATCATTTCGTTCTGCTGCGCCTTGTAATACAGGTTCAAACGGCCGTTTTCCGATACGGGAAACGTGAAACCGGGCGAAAACCGCAGGGTGGTCGTGTCATAGGTGGCGTATTCGCTTTCGGTTTCCTTATACCCGACATCCAGATCGAATTGCAGGTCACGGCCCAGCAATGCGGGTTCTGAAAATTTCAGCCCGTAAACCTTGTTGTCCTCGCCACCGGCGATCGACAGGTTCAGCGACTGACCACGCCCAAGGAAGTTCTTCTCGGAAAATTCGACCACCAGGCCCAAACCGCCATTGGTCGAATAGGTGCCGCCGAACGACAGCGACCCGGTCGAGGCCTCCTCGACTTCGACATCGACAATCACCTGATCCGGGGTCGACCCCTGACGCGCCTGCACATCGGCTTTGCCGAAATACCCCAGCGCGCGGATGCGTTCGGCGCTTTCACGGATTTCACGCGGGTTGAACGGGTCGCCCTCGGCCACGCGGAACCGGCTGCGCACCACACGGTCCAGCGTGGTTGTATTGCCTTCGATGTCAATGCGTTCCACGAATACCCGCGGGCCACGGACCAGCGCAAATTCCACATCCAAAGTCAGGTCACGGTCATTGCGATTGATGCGCGGTTCGACCCGCACAAAATCATACCCCTTGCGGATCGCCAGACGTTCCAGACGGGCGATATTGTTTTCCACGATGGTCGGCGAATAGACCCCGCCGGATTTCACCTTCAGTGCCGCCAGAAATTCGTCGGCGTCGACCTCGGCCAGATCAGAAGAAGTGGTGATTTCCCCAAACCGGAACTGCTGCCCCTCTTGCACGTTAAAGGTCATGAAAAACCCGTCACGCTCTTCGGTCAGTTCGGCATTCACGCCGGTGGTGCGAAAATCGACATAGCCGCGGCTGAAATAGAAATCGCGCAGCACCTGTTTGTCGAATTCAACGCGGTCCTCGACGAATGTGTCGGATTTGAACAATGCGCGCAGCAGGCCCGCCTGTTTGGTTTCCAGCACGCGGCGCAAACGGCTATCGGAATAGGCGCGGTTGCCGACAAAACCGATGCGTTCGATTTCGGTCACGCCACCTTCGAAAATTTCAAACACCAGATCGACGCGGTTGTCGCTGCGCCGGATGATACGCGGGGTGACGCGCGCGGCCAAACGGCCCTGCTGCGAATAGGCCTCGGCGATATTGGCGGCGTCGCGTTCGGCCACGGTGGGCGAAAACACCCGCCGTTCCTGTGATTCAACGGCGGCGGACAGGGCATCGTCTTTCAGGCGGCGGTTGCCCTCGAATGAAATGCGGCTGATGGTCGGGTATTCGGTGACCTTGATCACCAATTTGCTGCCCTGGGGCACCAATTCGACGGTTTCAAACAGGCCCGACCCCAAAATCGCCTGATAGGCGCTGTTCAACTGGCCTGCCGACACGGATTGACCACGGGCGATTCCCGCATAAGTCAGGATGGTGCCATCCTCGATCCGTTGGTTTCCGTCGATCTGAACCGAGTTGAACCGGTAATTTTGCGCCGATGCTGCATCGGGCAGACCGGTGCAAACCATTGCTGTCGCAAGGAAAAGTGCAGAACCACCCAGCCGAAGCCTGTCCTTGGCTCCAAATTTACGTTGCGCTGCCACTGCCCGTGCTTTCGCGGTGCCGGTCATAGGTTCCATCCCGTCAAACATTCTTATTCACGTCTGACTAACTGGAATGCCCATTGTTGTCAAAACAACATCGTGGTGCAAACGCACCCCCCGCCACCATATGCGGCGGATAAATACCACTATCGGGGCGGATAGGGATTATCGGAAAAAACCGGCGAAAACCCGCCAACGGCGGCGCGACAGGCCAATCAGATCAGGCGCAGCCAGGTGCTCAGCGCCAGTGCGGCCCAGATCGCACCAATCATGAACAGCCGGTCCCAGTTCAGGATCAGCAACAGACCAAGTCCGCGGGTTCCATTTTGAATCGTTTGCATGGGTCAGGCTCTTTATCAGCTTTACGGTGACAATTTGTTAATACCTGATCATGGCACAAATGGGGCAGAACAGAAAATATCCTGCCCTGCCCCATGCTGATTTCGAAACAATCGGTTCTAGCAGAACAGATCGTTGAACAATGCGAACAACATCAGCCCCAGCACCAGAAACAACCCGATCGAGGTCAGAATGCGCAGCGCCGTTTCGCTGGGCGGGCGGCCTGCCACGGCCTCGTAGGCGTAAAACGCCAGATGCCCGCCATCCAGAACCGGCACGGGGAACAGGTTCAACATGCCCACCGCCACCGACAACACCCCGATGAATTGCAAAAACGATCCTGCCCCCTGGCTGGCCATCTGGCCCGAAACCTGCGCAATGCCCACCGGACCCGACATATTGCAGGTGCTGATCGCGCCCGTAATCATGTGCCACAGGCCGGAAAATGACCCTGAAATGATGTTCCACACGTTGCTAACGCCCATCCACAGCGCCGACCCGATGCCCGGCGTGGTGGTTTCGGGTTCGAAAAACAGCCCGCCATAAATGCCCATGCGCCATTTGGTGCGAAACCCGCCTGCGGGGTCGGGTTCATCCACCTTGCGCGGGGCCAGCGTGAATTTCAGCATCTCGCCATCGCGCCAGACATCCAGCAAAACCGGCGCGCCCTGCACTGCGATCACCACATCCTGCACGTCGCGCAGCGCATTGACCGGCGCGCCATTGGCCGCCGTGATCACATCGCCCACCTTCAGGTCGATATCCGCCGCGGCGGATTGCGGCACCAGCCCCTCGATCCGCGCGACCAATGGGAATGGTCCCTTTACGACCATCTCGGTCCCGTCGCGGCGAATGGCGTAATCCAATCTGTCCTGCACCGGAAGATCACGCACCAAGCCGTTGAATTGTCCGTCATAATATTCGGGGATCGCCACGCCGTTGATCCCCAGAATCTCGTCGCCCTCGCGCAGTTCGATCTGTTGTGGCATCGGGTGGATGCGCCCCACGGTCAGCGGTTCACTGACAACGCCCTGCACCATATCCATCGCGAAAAAGATGATGATCGCCGAAATGAAATTGAACACAGGCCCCGCCGCCACCGTGGCCGTGCGCGCCCATAGCGGCGCACCGGCCATGGTCTGGCGGCGCTCCTCCGGGGTCATTTCCGCAATCGCTTCGCCGTCGGCATTGGCCGATGCCGCATCGGCGTCACCCTTGAACCGCACGTAACCACCCAGCGGCAACAACGCCACCTGCCAGACCGTGCCGCGCCGGTCGACCCGCGAAATCAACCGCGGCCCAAAGCCCAGCGAGAATACCTCGGCATGGATGCCCGACCAGCGCCCGACAATGTAATGCCCGTATTCATGGATCGCCACGATCACCGAAAGCGCCACAATAAAGGCAAGGATGATCCAGATCAGCCCCCCAAGCGAAGGCAACATGCCGAAAATATCCAAAAGTCCAGATCCTGTTTTTTAACTGCGTGCGGTGGTGGCCATCATTGCCTCGCGGGCCATGACCCGCGCCAGATGGTCCGTTTGGGTGACGTTATCAAGGGTAAAGGCGGCGTTAATAAGGCCAGAGTCCACTGACATTTGCGTCAGCACCCGTTCGACAACATCCGCCATGTCCAGAAACCCGATGCGCCCGTCGATGAATGCATCCAGTGCGATTTCCTTGGCCGCGTTGAAAATAGTGCCCGACATGCCGCCCTGATCCATCACCACGCGGGCCAGCCGCAACGCAGGGTATCGCGCCTCGTCGGCCTCGCGAAATGTCAGTGCGCCGATGCGCGCCAGATCCAGCCGCTCCACCGGCAATGCGCGCCGTTCGGGCCAGTGCAGCGCATAGCCGATGGCGTGGCGCATGTCGGATGCGCCCAGATGCGCCATCAACGCGCCGTCATTGAAACCCACCATGGCATGGATCAGGGATTCAGGATGAACCAGCGTTTCGATCATCGCCGGGTCAACGGCGAAATATTCCTTGGTTTCAATCAGTTCCAAGGCTTTGTTAAACATGGATGCGCTGTCGATTGTGATGCGCTGGCCCATGTCCCAATTGGGGTGGTTCGATGCCTCGGCCACGGTGGCCTTTGCCAGACGCTCCAGCGGCCAGTCGCGAAACGCGCCGCCCGATGCGGTGATGATGATGCGTTCAACCGCGGCCATATCCTCGCCAACCAAGGCCTGAAACACAGCCGAATGTTCGCTGTCCACCGGCAGGATGCGGGCGTTGTTTTCGGCGGCGGTGCCCATCAGCAACGGCCCCGCCGTGACCAGCGATTCCTTGTTGGCCAGCGCCAGCGTCGCCCCTTGTTCCAACGCGACCAACCCCGGTTTCAACCCCGCCGCGCCGACGATGGCCGACATCACCCAATCGGCAGGGCGGCTTGCGGCCTCGGCCAATGCGCCCTGCCCTGCGGCGGCTTTGACCCCGCTGCCCGACAATGCATCACGCAGCGCAGGCAGCAAATCCTCGTCCGCAGTCACCGCCAGATCGGCGCGCAGCGCAATGGCATCCGCCGCCAGCCGTGCAATATTCTGCCCGCCGGTCAGGGCGACCACATCATATTCATCCGGCGCACGTGCGATCAGATCCAGCGTGTTCTGCCCGATCGACCCTGTCGCGCCAAAAACCGAAACCCGCCTCACGACACGATCCAGACATTGCCGAACTGCCCCGCGATCAGCAGTAACACCGCCGCGCCCAGCATCCCGTCGAACCGATCCAGCAGGCCACCATGACCGGGGATCAGGTTGGATGCATCCTTGACCCCGACCCGCCGTTTGATCGCGCTTTCGGCGATGTCGCCCATCTGGGCCGCCATGGCCATGGCCACCGATATTCCGATCAGGCTGCTGCCGGCACCGGTGATCCCTGCGAAAATCCAGCCGACCAATGCCGCCCCGATCCAGCCCGCCACCGTGCCGGACCAGGTTTTCTTGGGGCTGACGCGTGGCCAGAACTTTGGCCCGCCCAACAAACGCCCCGCGAAATATCCCAACACATCCGATGCCACGACCACAGCCACCAACCACAACAACCAGGGCGCGCCATTCAGATCGCGCAGCCGCATCAGGGTGAAACCGGCCAGCATAATGACCGGAGCATAGGCCAGCCAGAACCCGCGCTTGGCCCTGATCATCGTGACGCCCGCCATCACAGGGGCCAGTAGAACCGGCAGGGCAAAGGCGCCGGGCAAATAGGCCGACAGCAAAACCGCCGCCCCCGCGATCCCGCCCAACTGGCGCGCCTGTGACGCGTCGGTGGGTGAAATCATGCGGATCAGTTCCCACACCATCAGGCCGCAAACCACGCCGATCAACAGATGAAACCAATGCCCGCCCAGCCAGATTTCGACACCCGCTACCGCCACCATCACGATGGCCGATACCAACCGGACCCACAGGTCACCCCATTTGCCCGCGCCTGTGTCCACTGGCAAGGTCATGCCTTTACCGCACCGAAACGGCGATCACGCGCGCCGTAGTTTTCGATCAATCCGGCGAATATCTCGGCCGAAAAATCAGGCCATAGCGTGTCGATGAATTCGTATTCCGCATAGGCCGATTGCCACAGCAGGAAATTGGAAATCCGCGCCTCTCCGCTGGTGCGAATGACCAGATCAGGATCGGGTAAAACATAAGTATCCAAATACTTTGGCAGGGTTTCTTCATCCACCGATGCCGGATCCAAACGCCCCGCCGCCACGTCCTCGGCCAGGCGTTTTGTGGCGCGGGCCACCTCGTCGCGGCCACCGTAATTCAACGCGATGGTCAGATGCACGCGGTCATTGCCTGCGGTCAGCAATTCCAATTCGTCCATCAGCGCCACCAGCTTGTCATCCAGCCGCACCCGATCGCCGATAAACCGCACCCGCACCCCGCGCGCCAACAGGGCCTTGGCCTCTTTGGTGATATAGCGGCGAAACAGCATCATCAGGCCGGACACCTCGATCTGGGTGCGTTTCCAGTTCTCGGTCGAAAAGGCAAAAATCGTGACGTATTTCACCCCCAGATCGGGGCAGGCCTCGACAATTTCGCGCACGCGGCGCGCACCGGCGTGGTGGCCAAACAGGCGCGGACGCCCGCGCATCGTGGCCCACCGCCCGTTGCCATCCATGATGATCGCCACATGGCGCGGCCCCTTCGCAGGCGGAGATTTTTCACTGCTATTGTCGGATTCGCTGCTGGACATAAACGCCCCTTCCGGCCCGAACAGGCCTGCTCAGACCTGCATGATCTCTTCCTGCTTGTGTTCCAACGCCTTGTCGACATTGGAAATATAGGTGTCGGTCAGGGTCTGCACTTCGCTTTCCCAGAACTTTTGATCATCCTCGGAAATGCCATCGGCCTTGGCCTTTTTGATCTGGTCCATACCGTCGCGGCGGATGTTGCGCACCGATACGCGGGCATGTTCGGCGTATTGCGCGGCAACGCGGGTCAGATCGCGGCGGCGTTCCTCGTTCAATTCGGGGATGGGCAGCATGATGATGGTGCCGTTCAACTGCGGATTGATGCCCAAGCCACTGTTACGAATGGCCTTTTCCACCGGACCCACCAGCGCCTTGTCCCAGACGTTAATGGTGACCATGCGCGGTTCGGGCACGTTAACGGTGCCCACCTGGTTGATTGGCGTCATCTGGCCATAGGCATCCACCTGCACCGGTTCCAACATCGAAGCAGAGGCCCGCCCCGTGCGCAGCGACGCGAATTCGGTGCGCAGGTTGGCCATCGCGCCTTCCATACGGCGGGTCAGATCATCGGTATCAAGCATGAAATCGTCGGACATTTCGGGCTGCGCCTCTTCTATATCGGATAAATGCGAAATTCGTCTGGCAGTCTTAAATCAATGTCCGGCGCAAGGCCAGCCATTGATGCAAACCGCCGCTGGCGTGGGATCAGCTGTGGACCGTGGTATAGGTGCCCTTGCCCGCCAGAATCCCCTTGAACCCGCCGGGTTCGTCCAGCGAAAACACGATGATCGGCAGGGCGTTGTCACGCGCCAGCGCGATGGCCGATGCGTCCATCACCGCCAGATGCTGTGCCAACACCTCGTCATATGTGACACGATCATAGCGTTTGGCATCCGCATGTTTCACCGGATCCTTGTCGTAAACACCATCCACCTTGGTGCCTTTGAAAATCGCCTCGCAGGTCATTTCATTGGCCCGCAGCGTGGCCGCTGTATCGGTGGTGAAATAGGGGTTGCCCGTGCCCGCGGCAAAGATGCAAACCCGTTTCTTTTCAAGGTGTCGCACGGCGCGGCGGCGGATATATGGCTCGCAGACCTGATCCATCGGAATGGCCGAAATCACCCGCGTGAACACGCCCAGTTCCTCTAGCGCCGATTGCATCGCCAGCGCGTTCATCACCGTGGCCAGCATCCCCATGTAATCGGCGGTGGTGCGTTCCATCCCCTGCGCCGATCCGGCCAGACCGCGAAAGATATTGCCGCCCCCGATCACCATGCAGATTTCAACGCCCATATCATGGACCGATTTCACCTCTTGGGCGATGCGCTGCACCGTCGGCGGGTTCAGGCCGAACCCCTTGTCACCCATCAGCGCCTCGCCCGAGATTTTAAGCATCACGCGTTTGAATTTCGTGGTATTTTCGGGGGCGTCGGCCATCGGGTTGCTCCTGCGGGCTGTTTCGGCGGCAAAATGTCGGAAAAACGCGCAAGGTTCAATGCGCGACTGCACCCGATTGCGCATTTCCCCGCCGCGCCCCCCTCGTCAGCGGCCCGCCCCCGCGCTAAAAGGGCGGGAAATGGTTGACCTGTCACATATATCGCCGGAATTGCCGGTGCTGATTGCCGGCCCCACCGCCAGCGGCAAATCTGCGCTGGCGGCGCGGATCGTGGATGCGCAGGGGGGCGTGATCGTCAATGCCGATGCGATACAGGTGTTTGACAACTGGCGCGTGCTGACCGCCCGCCCCTCGCTGGCCGATGAAACCGCCCTGCCCCATGCGTTATACGGCCATGTGCCCTATGATGGCGATTATTCCGTCGGCCATTGGTTGCGTGATGTCAGCGCCCTGATGACCGGCCCGCGTCCGGTCATTGTCGGCGGCACCGGGCTGTATTTCACCGCGTTGACGCAGGGGCTGGCCGACATCCCCGCCACACCGCCCGACATCCGCGCACTGGCCGATGCGCGTATTCGTGCCGAAGGCCACAGCGCCCTGTTGCCCGAAATCGACGCCACCACGCTGGCCCGTATTGACACCGCAAACCCCATGCGGGTGCAACGCGCATGGGAGGTGCAGAAAACCACAAATCGCGGGCTGGCCGCATGGCAGGATGATACCCCGCCGCCCATCCTTCCCCTTGATAAAACACAACATTTCGTTCTGGACGCACCTAAGGACTGGCTAAGCCCGCGCATCAATGCCCGTTTCGACCAGATGCTGGAACAGGGCGCATTAGAGGAGGCACGCGCCAACCTGCCACACTGGAATCCGGCGCTGCTGTCATCCAAGGCCATCGGCGGACCCGAGCTGATCGCGCACCTTAAGGGCGAGATTTCCTTGAACACGGCGCGCGACACTGCCACCATTGCCACACGGCAATTCGCCAAACGGCAGCGCACATGGTTTCGCGCCCGTATGAAACAATGGGCTGTGGTGGACCCGCGCACCATGGCGTGAAACGGTTATATTTTACCTTTTTCAACGTAATGCCTCATTTTGGGCCAGATTTTACGATTTTACCCTACGTAAACCCAAGATCAGACCAAACGTGACAAAGGCCCGACCGTGAACGACCAAACAGCAAACGACCGGATTCGCATCACCACCATTGCCCAACTGGCAAAGGGCGACTCCTGGCGTATGGAAAAACTGCACAGCCATGATTTTGATCTGCTGCTCTGGCTGACCCGTGGGCAGGGGCGCGCCAATCTGCTGGGGATGCGGCGCGGGGTTGGCACCCATAACGCGATTTTCCTGCCCGCCGACACCCTGTATGCGCTGGATCTGGGGCAACAGGGCTTTGGTCAGGCGGTTGCGATCCCGCGTGGTGCCGGGCTGGGTTTCCCTGACGAACTGACCCACCTGCGCATCCGCGATGTGCAGGCGCAGGGCGAAATCACCGGAATAGTCGAGGCAATGCAGCGCGAATCCGACGGTGCCCGCCCCTTCGCCCGCGAGGCAATCCGCGCCGAGGCCGCCCTCATGTCGGTCTGGATGCGCCGCCAGATGATCAACGCCGAAGCCCCGCCAAAACCCACCGGCGCGCAACGCCTGATCGAGGCCTTTACCGCATTGGTTGCCCGCGAATACCGCAGCGGCAAAACCATGGCCGATTACGCCGGAATGCTGGGCGTGACCCCCACCCATCTGACCCGCACCTGCAAGGATTGCTGCGATATGACCGCCGCCGAAATCCTGACCGAATGCACCCTATACGGGGCACGCGACCTGATCGAACGCTCGGAAATGCCGTTTCAGGTGATCGCGGCGGAAATGGGCTTTGGCTCGGCGGCCTATTTCACCCGCTTTGTGCAAAGCCACACCAACGCCACCCCCAGCGAGCTGCGCCGACGGCGCAAAAAAACCACCTAAAGCCACGAAAAAGCCCCCCACCAGACGGCAGGGGGCAATTTTTGATAGTTTTGCGGCGCACGGGGCGCTGCCATGGCGCATATTAGTTGCGCGAATTGTCAATCACGGCTTCGTTGCCCGCTTCCTTGATCACGTCAATGGCTGCATCGGCAAAACCATTGACCAGACCGGCATAGAAATCCTCTGCGTCGGGGGTCATGTAAACGATCCCGTCAACCGGTTCTTCGCCTTCAACAGCGCGCACGGTGATCGGTTCGCTGCGCAGGGTTTCAAAATTGTCGTCCTTCAGCGTCACAACACCGGACAGGGTGTTGAAATACCCGTCGTCGGTCAACATCGGCGAATCGTTCAGGCGCACATCGCCCAGCGTCACCTCCAGCTTATAGGTGTCGCGCTCGGTCGGGTTGCCCAGTTTGGCGGCGATGGCCATTTCCAGATCGGTTTCGATGGTCGGCCATTTCGCCATGGCCTCGGCGCTTTTGGGATCGGTGACATCGGTCAGTACATCCACTTCGCTGACGGGCAGTTCTTCGCTGGCCATCAGGGGTGTGGCAAGTGCGGCAACAACGGCGACGGTGGTCATCAAACGGGTTTTCATGGCTTCAAATCCTTTGTCTTTTTCGCTCTGGGCCTGCGGTGTATCGCATTGCCCTCGTATGGTGACACAACGGGCGAATACCATTTCCGGTTCCGAAATAGTTGCAGATTTTTGTGCCACAACGCATCAGATGGGGCTGGCCGCGCCCGCCAAACCGCCTAAACTCACCTGCGCATCCCAGTCCCGAAAGCCAACAATGCCTGACACATTCGCCCCCCTCCCCGATCCGCCCTATTACGCCGTTATTTTTTCGGCGCAGCGTCGCGATGGGGATCACGGATATGGTGCCATGGCCGATAAAATGGCCGCACTGGCGGCGGGTCGCACGGGCTATATCGGGGTGGAATCCACCCGTGACGCCAGCGGTTTCGGCATCACCGTCAGCTATTGGACGGACGAACAGGCCCTGATCGCATGGAAGGCCGAGGCGCAACATCTACTGGCGCAGAAATTGGGAAAAACCCTCTGGTATCAGTATTATACCCTGCGCATTGCGCGGGTGGAACGGGCCTATGATGGTCCCGAAGGGCGCTAGAACCTAGCTGCCCCAGATTTTCCTGACGTAATTCTTGGTCTCTTTATAGGGCGGCACCCCACCGTATTTTTTCACCGCGCCGGGTCCGGCGTTATAGGCCGCCAGCGCCAGACGCCATGATTTGAATTCACGGTATTGCTGGGCCAGATAACGCGCCCCGCCTTCCAGATTTTCATAGGGATCATGCGGATTGACCCGCAGCACGGCCGCCGTGCCGGGCATCAATTGCGCCAGACCGATCGCGCCCTTGTGCGATTTGGCACTGGCGTTGAACCGGCTTTCCTGTTGCACCAGCCGCAGGAACAGATCCTCGGGCACGCCATTGCGCCGCGCAGCATCACGCGCCATCGCCAGATAGGGACCACGGTATTTACCGCTATAGGCCTTGGTCGATGTGTCGCCCCATTTGGTCGGGGTATTGACCGATGGCGGCTGCAATTTGACCGATGCGTTATACTGGCTCTTGGCACGGGTATCCAAAACCCTGGTCTGGGATTTGAACAGCTTGTTGCGGGATTTCGATGAAAACACATCGGCATTCACGCCGCCCGCACCAAACACAAGGCTGGCGCTTAAACAGATCAGGGCAAACCCTTTGACACGCATCAACTCACCATTCCCGGTATTGTTCCACGCGCATCTTAATAAATAATGACCCGATGTCCAACCCATCATCCCCGCCATGACGCAGGGATCAGTGGAAACCCGCCCGAGCGCGGGGCACAGACAGCAAGAATTTCCGCTTTTCCCCTGCCTTGTCGATGCTATACCCCTTGCCAAACGGAATCTGAACAAAGGGGCGAAACATGGCCGGATCGGTGAACAAGGTAATTCTGGTGGGCAATCTGGGCCGCGACCCCGAGGTGCGGACTTTCCAGAATGGTGGCAAGGTTTGCAACCTGCGCATCGCCACATCAGAAAACTGGAAAGACAAAAACACCGGCGAACGCCGCGAGAAAACAGAATGGCATACGGTTGCGATTTTCAGCGAAGGTCTGGTGCGCGTTGCTGAGCAATACCTGCGCAAAGGCTCCAAGGTCTATATCGAAGGCGCGCTGCAAACCCGCAAATGGCAGGACAAGGACGGCGCCGACCGTTACTCCACCGAGGTGGTGCTACAAGGCTTTGGCAGCACCCTGACCATGCTGGACGGGCGCGATGGCGGCGGTGGCGGCGGCTCCTCCTCTGGCGGATATGATCAGGGCGGCGGATATGACAGCGGCCCCTCCTCCTCGGGTGGTGGCGGCAGCGCCCCATCGGGCGGCGGGCGCGATTTCGACGACGAAATCCCGTTCTGATCCCCCATACCAAGGTTTCAAAACGCCCCGCCAACCACGCGGGGCGTTTTCATATCCAGCTCTCGACCAGGCTCAGCAGCACGAACACCGGCAGCGACAATCCAATCGCCACCAGCAGCGCCGCCTGCCATGTCGGGCGGCTGGCCGCAATGCGGTGCCCCATCACGGCGCCTTTGATTGCTGTTCCCTTGGTTACCTTTTCCCTGATTGCGCTGCCTTTCATAACGGTCGATTTTTTAATCCTCATAGCGCCTATTAACCCTATCTAAGGTTTCTTTTGCGTTAACAGGGCTATGAAAATGACACCGCCGCCCATCGCATCCCGCCCTGCCGTGCCCAGCCGCATGCACCAACACCCATATTATGCGCAGACCATGCTGGCGCTGGGTCTGCGGGCCTGTCCCGCGCCCGATGGCAGCATCGCGGTGATGCGCCGCTTTGCGGGACTGCCCGTGGCATGGTTGCCCGCGCCACTTTCACCCCCCAACCTGCGCAATCCCATGGCCCCCGTCACCCTGATATCGGCAACCAGCGCCGATATGGACAGCGCCCTGAAATCCAGCGGCGCAATTCCGGTGATGACCCCACAATGCCGCGCGCAGCTTGACCTGTCCGCCAGCGAACCGGCCCGCCGCGCGGCCCTGCATCAAAAATGGCGCAACCGCCTGAAAATGGCAGAAACATCCGGGGCAAAACTACACCACTGCCCCCTGCCCGATACCCCCGACCACTGGCTGCTGCGCGCCGAAACCGCCCAACGCAAACAACAGAAATACCGCGCCCTGCCCGCCGCGTTTGCACTCAACTGGCCCGAAACCCGCCTGTTCACCCTGCGCAAACGCCAGACCGATCTGGCCGCGATGCTGTTCCTGATCCATGGCGCGGGCGCGACCTATCACATCGGCTGGACCAGTGATCAGGGCCGCGCCATGAATGCCCATAGCCTGATCCTGTGGCAGGCCGCCAACTGGCTGGCGGCGCGCGGCTGCACCGAACTTGACCTTGGCCCGCTTGATACGATCAACACCCCCGGCCTTGCACGGTTCAAACTTGGCACCGGCGCGCGCCCGACCGCCACGGGCCACGCATGGATCTACACCCGTGCCACAGCGGCACTTGGCCGTCTGGTAACCTGAACCCGCCTTTCCTCTGGCCTTTTGCCGCGATGCAGTATAGGCGCGGGCGAAATCGAGTTTAAGGATGCCTCATGGATCTGCGCAACATCGCCATCATCGCCCACGTCGACCACGGCAAAACCACGCTGGTGGACGAACTTCTGAAACAATCCGGTGCATTCCGCGAAAACCAGGCCGTTGCAGAACGCGCCATGGATTCCAACGATCTGGAACGCGAACGCGGGATCACCATTCTGGCCAAGGCGACCTCGGTCACCTGGAAAGACACCCGTATCAATATCGTTGATACCCCCGGCCACGCCGATTTCGGCGGCGAGGTAGAGCGCATCCTGTCGATGGTTGACGGTGTTGTCCTGCTGGTTGACGCAGCCGAAGGCCCGATGCCGCAAACCAAATTCGTAACCTCCAAGGCACTGGCCCTAGGCCTGCGCCCGATCGTGGTGCTGAACAAGGTCGACAAACCCGATGCCGAACCCGACCGCGCATTGGATGAATGTTTCGATCTGTTCGCCAACCTTGGCGCCGATGACGACCAGCTGGATTTCCCGCATATGTATGCCTCGGGCCGCTCTGGCTGGGCCGATGCCGAACTGGATGGCCCGCGCAAGGATCTGCACGCGCTGTTCAACCTGATCGTGAACCACGTGCCCGCCCCCAAACAGACCAAGCATAAGGACGAACCGTTCCGCATGCTGGCCACCACCCTCGGGGCCGATGCCTTTATTGGCCGCATGTTGACGGGCCGCATCGAATCCGGTTCGGTCAAAGCAGGCCAGACCGTGCAGGCGATTTCCCGCGTTGGTCAGAAAATCGAACAATTCCGCGTGTCCAAGGTGCAGGCCTTCCGCGGCCTCGCGCTGCAGGAAATCGAATTGGGCGTGGCGGGCGACATCGTCACACTGGCCGGCATGACCAAGGCAACAGTGTCCGACACCATCGGCGCGCTGGAAATCGACGAACCGCTCGAAGCGCAGCCGATCGACCCGCCCACCATCACCGTGACCTTTGGCATCAACGATTCGCCTCTGGCGGGCCGTGACGGCAAAAAGGTGCAGTCGCGCGTCATCCGTGACCGCCTGATGAAAGAGGCCGAATCCAACGTCGCCATCAAAATCACCGACACCCCCGGCGGCGAAGCCTTCGAAGTTGCCGGTCGCGGCGAACTCCAGATGGGTGTCTTGATCGAAAACATGCGCCGCGAAGGGTTCGAACTGTCGATCTCACGCCCGCAGGTGCTGTTCCGCGAAGGCGAAAACGGCGAACGTCTGGAACCGATCGAAGAAGTCACCGTCGATGTCGATGATGAATATTCCGGCGTAGTGATCGAAAAACTGACCGGCACCCGCAAGGGCGAACTGGTCGAAATGAAGCCCTCGGGCGTGGGCAAAACACGCATTATCGCCTATGTCCCCTCGCGCGGGTTGATCGGTTATCACGGTGAATTCCTGACCGATACACGCGGCACCGGCGTGTTGAACCGTGTGTTCCATGCCTGGGCGCCGCACAAAGGTGCCATTCCGGGGCGTCGCGCCGGCGTGTTGATTTCCATGGAAAACGGCGTCTCCGTGGCCTATGCGCTCTGGAACCTCGAAGATCGTGGAAAAATGTTCATCGGCGCGCAGGAAGACATCTATACCGGCATGATCATCGGCGAACATTCCCGCGACAATGACCTCGAAGTGAACCCGCTCAAGGGTAAGAAGCTGACCAACGTGCGCGCCTCGGGCACGGATGAATCGGTGCGCCTGACGACGCCGATCACGCTCAGCCTCGAAGAGGCGATTGCCTATATTGATGATGATGAACTGGTCGAAGTGACGCCCAACAACATCCGCCTGCGCAAACGCTACCTTGACCCGCACGAGCGCAAGCGCAACGCGAAATCTAAGTAAGTTTCAAATACTTATCTAACAAAGTTAAAGCCCGCGCCACTCATCTGGCGCGGGCTTTTTCATGTTCTCGATCTGATCGCTTCAGGATTTCAACCAGTTCTTTTTATCATGGGCAATTCGGTGCGGGTCCATGAAATGGCCCACCATCACATCCGCCGCCATATCATAGGCCTCACTCAGTGGCATGTCCAAATGGCGATACAGCGCGGCCTTGCCGTCGGCCACCGCAGGCGCGTGGCGCGATGCCAGTTGATGGGCAAATTCCATCACTTCACGCGCCAGAATATCGCGGGACAGAACGCGATTGACCAGCCCGGCCTCGCGGGCCCATTGCGCATCGAATGTTTCCCCCGACAGGGCCATTTCCGCCACCCGTTTGCGCCCGATCACGCGGCTGACCGTGACTGCGGGCGTGGTGCAAAACCCGCCATTGTTCACCCCGGGCAGGCAGAATGTCGCCCCCCGCGCCGCAAACACCAAATCGCAGGCCGCCGCCAGTTGCAGCCCCCCCGCCGTGGCGATGCCCTCGACCATGGCGATGCTGGGTTTGGCGCAATTGCTCAGTGCCTGCATCATCGCACCACAGGCGGCAAACAGTTCGGTTAAATAGGCGCGTCCGTCATCCGCATCACCGCGATGGCGGGCGATTTCTTTCAGGTCGTGCCCCGCGCAAAAAATCGGCCCTGGCCCATAAATCACCAGCACCTTTACCGCGTCGTCTTGCGCGGCCGCATCGATTTCGGCGTGCAGCCCCCGGATCATCGCCAATGACAGCGGATGCGCCTTGCCCGCGCCCAATGTCAGGGTCAGAACTCCCTGATCCAGTTGCGTTATCACCATTGCGGTTTCGATCATGCTGTTCATCTTTGCCACCTCTCGCAGTTAAAGGTTAATATCAACTGCGCGGGCAAAGCTACTATTCAAACAGAAAAACGCCCGCCTTGGGCAAGACGGGCGTTCATAATTTCGATGGATCAAAGGTTAATCCGTGATTTCCACCACCATCAACTCGCGCTCTGACGCGCCGCGTGCATGGTTCAGCGCCTCTTGATATTCGGGGCTGTGGTAACACGCCACCGCCGCATCCACGCTGGGGAACTTTGCCACAACATTGCGCGGGCGCTCCTTGCCCTCCAGCTGCACAAACTTGCCGCCGCGTGCCAAAAAGGCACCGCCATGTTTGGCAATCGCCGGCCCTGCAAGTTCGGCGTATTTTCGATAGGCGTCCATGTCGGTCACTGTGACATGCGCAATCCAAAGTGCGGGCATATTAACCTCCTATTACGGCTTCGGCGGCCTTGATGGCGGCCTCGGCGTTGCTTGCATCCTTGCCGCCACCCTGGGCCATATCGGGGCGACCACCGCCGCCCTTACCGCCCAGTTCCGGCACTGCGGCCTTGACCAGATCAACCGCTGATACGCGGTCAACCGCATCCGCTGTAACCCCTGCGGCCACGGCGACTTTGCCCTCGCCATCAGCGATCAACAGCACCGCGCCACTGCCGATGCGGGTCTTGTGTTCGTCGATCAACGCAGGCAGGTCCTTGCCCGAAACGCCGGACAGAACCTGCGCGACAAACTTCAACCCGTTGATTTCCTTAACTTCTACATCCGATCCCTGCCCCGCACCGCCCGACATGGCCAGTTCGCGGCGCAGTTGCGCCACCTCGTTGGACAGGGCCTTGCGTTCATCCATCAGGGCCTTGACCCGCGCCACGGCATCGTCGCCTGCGACCTTCAACATGGTTTCGATCACGCCCAACCGGGTATCGCGACCGCGCAATTCCTCCATCGCCGCTGCGCCGGTCAGCGCCTCGATCCGGCGCACACCGGATGACGATGCGGATTCCGCCGTTAGCGCAAACGCGCCAATATCGCCGGTCCGCGTCACATGTGTGCCACCGCAAAGTTCGATCGAATAGGTGTTGCCATCGGGGCCCTTGCCCGTATCGGCGCGACCCATCGAAACCACCCGCACCTCGTCACCGTATTTTTCACCAAACAAGGCCTGCGCACCAATCGCGCGGGCATCATCGGGTGTCATGATGCGGGTCGTGACCTCGGTATTCTGGCGGATAAACGCATTCACATCACGTTCGACCTGCGCCAGTTCCTTGGCGCTCAGCGCCTTGGAATGGCTGAAATCAAACCGCAGCCGGTCCGGCGCATTCAGCGATCCGCGCTGCGCCACGTGATCACCCAAGGCCTCGCGCAGTGCCTCATGCAGCAGATGCGTGGCCGAATGGTTGGCCCTGATCGTGCCACGGCGCCCGTGATCTACTTCAAGTTTGGCCGGCATCCCTTTGGAAAACTTACCCTCTTTTATGTCAGCGAAATGGATGAACACACCAGCCACCTTGCGTGTTTCGGTGATCACAGCCATGCCGCCATCCACACGGATCACGCCGGTATCGCCAACCTGCCCGCCGGATTCTGCGTAAAACGGCGACTGGTTAAATACCAGTTGCACCGCCTCGCCCGCGCTGGCACCATCCACAATGGCACCATCCTTGACCACGGCCAACAGCTGCGCTTCGGCTTTTTCGGTGTCATAGCCCAGAAAGTCGGTCACGCCCTGGTCTTCGGCGATGTCATACCACACGGTCGCATCCGCCGCTTCGCCCGAACCGGACCATGCCGCGCGCGCCTTGGCTTTTTGCTCGGCCATGGCGGTATCAAATCCGTCGGTGTCGACCTCGCGACCCTTTTCGCGCAGCGCGTCCTGCGTCAAATCCAGCGGAAACCCGAATGTGTCGTATAGTTTGAACGCCGCCGCGCCGGGCAATGCAGCGCCCTCTGGCAGGTCCATCAACTCGTCATCCAGCAGCTTCAAACCACGATCAAGTGTTTGAATAAAACGGGTTTCTTCCAGTTTCAGGGTTTCTTCGATCAGCGATTGCGCCTGACGCAATTCACCATAATGCCCGCCCATTTCACCGACCAACGCAGGCACCAGTGAATGCATCACCGGGTCTTTTGCGCCCAGCAAATGCGCGTGACGCATGGCGCGCCGCATAATCCGGCGCAACACATAACCGCGCCCCTCGTTCGACGGCATCACCCCATCCGCGATCAAAAACGAGGTCGAGCGCAAATGATCCGCAATCACGCGGTGATGCACATTGCCCGGACCATCCGGCGCGCCATCCGTGGCATTGGCCGAGGCCTCGATCAGGCTGCGCATCAGATCGGTGTCATAATTGTCGTGTTTGCCTTGCAACAACGCACCGATCCGTTCCAGCCCCATGCCGGTGTCGATGGATTGCATATCCAGCGCCTTCATCGAGCCGTCCTCGAACTGCTCGTTCTGCATAAAAACCACGTTCCAGATTTCGATAAACCGGTCGCCGTCTTCTTCGGGCGATCCGGGCGGGCCGCCCCAAATGTGATCGCCGTGATCATAAAAAATCTCGGTGCAAGGACCACAAGGTCCGGTCGGCCCCATCTGCCAGAAATTATCGGCCGTATCGATGCGAATAATCCGGTCTTCGGGCACGCCGACCTTTTTCCATATCTCGAAGGCCTCGTCATCCGTGTGGTAAACCGTTGTCAACAAACGGGATTTATCAATTCCAAACCCGTCAGTCAGCAGGTTCCACGCATATGGGATCGCCTCGGTTTTGAAATAATCGCCAAAGCTGAAATTGCCCAGCATTTCGAAAAATGTATGATGGCGTGCGGTGTAACCGACATTGTCCAGGTCGTTGTGTTTGCCCCCCGCCCGCACGCATTTCTGCGACGATGTTGCGCGGGAATAGTCGCGTTTTTCCAATCCGGTGAAACAGTTTTTAAACTGAACCATGCCAGAATTGGCAAACATCAATGTCGGGTCATTGCGCGGCACCAGCGGGCTGGAATCCACAATCTGGTGACCCTCTTTGGCAAAGTAGTCAAGAAAGGTCGATCGAATATCGTTGAGCGAGGCCATATGCGTCTTTCCGGGGCGTGTCCTAGGGTTGCCCTGATGTAGCCATGCAAGCCCGCGGTGTCCATGCTCAACTGGATTTACGCATTGCTCCGACAAACGGAAAAAAGGCCGCAGCATTCCGCCACGGCCTCATTTTTAGTGCCCATCAGCTTTTCAGCCCTCGACAAGGTCTTCGTCAATGTCGCTGTCATCTGCGCCACCGTGGAAATCCAAACCGTGCGCCGCACGAATCTTGTCTTCGATTTCCATCGCGGTGACAGGATTGTCGCGCAAAAACTGTTTCGAATTTTCGCGCCCCTGCCCCATTCGCTCATCGCCATAACTGAACCAGGCACCTGATTTTTCGACCACGCCAGCCTTGACGCCCAAGTCCAGAAGTTCGCCGGTTTTTGAAATACCTTCGCCATACATGATGTCGAATTCAACCTGTTTGAACGGTGGCGCGACCTTGTTCTTAACCACTTTCACGCGGGTCGAGTTGCCGACCACCTCGTCGCGATCCTTGACCGACCCGATACGACGAATATCCAACCGGACCGACGAATAAAACTTCAACGCATTGCCGCCAGTGGTGGTTTCGGGCGATCCGAACATCACGCCGATTTTCATCCGGATCTGGTTAATGAACACCACCATGCATTTCGAACGCGAGATTGACCCCGTCAATTTGCGCATGGCCTGGCTCATCAGGCGGGCGTGAACACCCACACTGCTGTCGCCCATATCGCCTTCAAGTTCCGACTTCGGAGTCAGCGCTGCCACCGAATCGACCACCACCATCGAAACCGCGCCAGAACGCACCAGCGTATCAACGATTTCCAGCGCCTGTTCGCCGGTGTCGGGCTGCGAAATCAAAAGCTCATCCAGGTTAACGCCCAACTTCTTGGCATAGAGCGGATCCAGCGCATGTTCCGCATCGACAAAGGCGCAAACGCCGCCTTTTTTCTGTTCTTCGGCCACGCAATGCAGGGTCAGCGTGGTTTTACCCGAAGATTCAGGGCCATAGATTTCGACAATCCGCCCCTTGGGCAGGCCACCAATCCCCAATGCAATATCCAGGCCAAGCGATCCGGTCGAGGTCGCCTCGATTTCCTGCACAGGATTGTCAGCGCCCAGTTTCATAATCGAACCTTTGCCAAACTGCCGTTCGATCTGCGCCAAGGCAGAATCCAGTGCTTTTTGTTTGTTCGCGTCGCGTTTGTTATCCATTGAAAGAAGATCTGCCGTTGCCATTGTTTCGTTCCTTATTTCACAGCCCGAGTGGGGCGGCAATGATCGCCGTGCGTTCTTGACTTGTTCTTCTTACCTATGAGACCAAAACCAGAACATTTCAACTAAAATTTTCATGAACCACTTTTGCGGAAGATGGTTAAAGAGTAGTTTACAAGAAAAGAAAAAGGGGCTTGGGCTGCATGTTGGTATTCTGGAAAGAGCGTTTGGTGTTTTTGTCTGTGCCCAAAACCGGCACGACCGCCTATGAAACCGCATTGGCGCCCCATGCGGCGATCGTGGTTAACGACCCGCCGGAACTGAAACATGCACCCGTTTATCGCTATAACCGGTTTTTCCGCCCCATGTTTGAAAAGGCCTGCAAGACCGACAATATGGAAACATTGGCCGTAATGCGTGAACCCGTGTCCTGGCTGGGATCGTGGTATCGGTATCGCCGTCGCCCGTTCATGAAAGGCCACCCCAAGGGCACCCATCACATCAGCTTTGACGAATTTGTCGATGCCTATTGTCAGGGCAATCCGCCGCCCTTTGCCAATGTCGGCAGCCAGTTCAAGTTTCTGGAGCCGCGCCCCAATGGCACAAGGGTCAACCATCTGTTTCGATATGAAAACCAATCCGCACTTCTGACATTTTTGCAAGACAGGTTGGGGATCGAGGTCAGCACAGAACGCGAAAACGTATCACCGGAAATGTCGCTGACGCTTTCTGCTGATATGGCGGAAAAATTCCGGCGCAAACGCCCCGAAGAATTCGAGCTTTATGAAAGCATCACCTGATCAATGCAGCTGGCGTTGCACGGTTTCTGTCAGATCGCTGAGGGAAAACGGCTTGGGCAGGAACACCGAATTCGGGATCCGTTGCTGTGCGTCGCCAAAACTGTCTTCGGCATAACCGGAAACGAACACCACGCGCACGTCAGGGCGCACTTTCAACGCTTCTTGCACCCAGGTCGGGCCATCCATGCCGGGCATAACCACATCAGTTACAAAAATATCAATATTAAGCTCTTGATCTTCAAGCATTTTCAACGCCTCCTCGGCGGAATCCGCCTCGATCACGGTATAGCCGCGCAAGCGCAGCGCGCGGGAGGCAAAGGCGCGCACCGGCGCTTCATCTTCGACCAATAGAACCACGCCATCCCCGTGTTTCGCCGCAGGCTTCTTAACCTCGATCGCCTGTGCGATGTTTTCGACATGAGCCGGAACATGGACAGGAAAGTAAAGCGTAAAGCAGGTGCCCTGCCCCACAACGCTGTCGACGAAAATAAATGCACCGGATTGTTTCACGATGCCATAAACGGTGGACAGGCCCAGGCCCGTGCCCTCGCCCGTGCGTTTCGTGGTAAAGAACGGTTCAAACACTTTTTGCAGCTTGTCCTGCGGGATGCCACAGCCTTCGTCCTCAACCTTGACCGTCACATAATCACCCTGCGGAACAACAGCGCGGTCACGTTCCAGTTTGTCCTGCAGGGTCACGGTTTCGGTTTCAATCCGAATTTCACCGCCCCCCGACATGGCATCGCGTGCATTCACCACAAGGTTCATAAGCACCTGTTCCAACTGACGTTTATCCGCGCGGATCATTTTCAGCACCGGATCATGACTCAGCGTCAGCGTCACCTTTTCCCCCACCAACCGGTTCAGCAAATGGGTCATGTCGGACAGGGTATCGCGCATGTCGATCACTTCGGGGCGCAGGGTTTGTTTACGTGAAAACGCCAGCAATTGCCCAACAAGAGAGGCAGCGCGATTGGCGTTTTCCGCCACCTGCATCAGGTCGGAATAATCCGCATCCCCCTGATCATGGCGCAGCAACAGCAGGTCGCAATGGCCCGAAATGGCCGTCAACAGGTTGTTGAAATCATGGGCCACCCCCCCCGCAAGTTCGCCAATCGCCTGCATTTTCTGGCTTTGCACGAATTGCGCTTCAAGGGTTTTCAGCTCTGTCGCGTCATTCAAAACGGCGATCAGCA
The DNA here is from genome assembly GCA_050633465.1 of Paracoccaceae bacterium. GTDB lineage: Bacteria > Pseudomonadota > Alphaproteobacteria > Rhodobacterales > Rhodobacteraceae > UBA3069. The sequence goes on from JBOEGO010000011.1 coordinate 87,932, forward strand.
CCGGCTGACCTGCTTCCAGCACGCGTTTGGGCACAATTTGCACAAATTGTTCCCGGTCCGTGCGCGTCAGACGCAGGAATTCTGCATGGCTCAGGCCGCGCCCCGATGCCGCCTCTCCCAGCCAGTCGGAAATGGAACGGCCCAGCCCCTCCATCAGGTCGGACAGGCGCAAACCATCGCAATCATCACGCCCAAGCAACCGCCGCGCATCGCGGTTTGACAGCAGGACCTCGCCCGAGGGGGACAGTTTCAGCATCGGCACGGGCAATTCGTCGAAAAACCCCCAACCGTTGCGGTTGCCCGACTTTTCGCCTGCAACAGGAAAGAAGAAAATCTCGCGCCGGCCCGCGCTTCCCTCGATCTCGGCGACCATGGTATCCACCCTGCCAGAGGTGGTTGAAATCGCGTTGATATCCCCCGCCCGCACCGGCATTTCAGGGAACAGCCGGTCCAGCGACTTGACCCGTTCACCAATCAACCGCCGCGCGGATTCGTTCATGAACAGCACTGCGCCATTGCGACCAGAGGTGATCATCGGCAAAGCGCTGGCATCCGGCTTGCGCCCCACGGCGGGGCGTTCGCCCATCTCTTCGATCCGCCACAGGAACCCGCCGCCGACCAGCGTATGCACAGACAGGCGCACATGGCCACGTCGCGTCACTATGTCCTCGCGGGCGGCGCCATGGGCCTGCGCCTTGGTTTGCAGGCGAAACAGCACCGCACCGGGGCTGGCAAACACATCGCCCAGCACCCCGGCCAAAGTCATCGACTGTTTTTGCGCAGACTGATTTTGCCCAGACTGTTTTTGCAAAAACCGCTCCGTGGCCGCGTCATTGCAATAGAGGATCGCGCCATCGGCATCCGTCACGAACCCCGCCGCGCTGTCATGTTCGACAAATCCCGCCACCGCCGCCAGCGCCCGGCCCTTTTCGCGCCGATGCAGGCGCACAGACACGACCGATAGCAACATCAGCCCCAATAACGTGGCCCCCATCGCATAAAGCGCGAGCGAAGCCAGCGCATCGGGCACCAATACAGCGGCCAGCAAACAGGCCACACCCATCCCCATCAAGGCCCATGCCTTTTGCGCGATGCGGGTAGACGCCCGCGTCATCGGGCCTGAATTCAGCGCTGTATATGCCAAAAGGCCCCCCAAAAACGATTCGTTGCCAAGCGTTCCGGGGGCATTAAGCCTTGATAAGGGTTAACTGCCCGTTAATCTCGCCTGCAATCTTTCGCTGGATAGTCTGACATTTATACAGGCGAACCCCCAAGGGAAATCATGCAACCCTTGGGTTAATCCCCCGAAAAACAGCCCTTTTATCGCGTCAAAACCGCCAGATAGAACCCGTCGCCCGCCACACCGGGCAGCCAGCGCCGCTCAATGGACAGGCACCAATCAGGGTGGCGCGCCAGAAACGCCGCCACCTGATCACCGCATTCCGCATCAAACACCGAACAGGTCATATAGGCGATGCGCGTGGTTAACGGCGCGACCTCGTCCAGAATCCCCGCCTGAATGGCGCATAATTCATCCAGACGTTCGGGCGTCAGCGCCCATTTTGCCTCGGGGGCGCGCCGCCATGTGCCCGACCCGCTGCATGGCACATCGGTCACCACCAGATCATAGGCATCTGCCAGCGCCTCGCGCGTTACAGATTGCACCGAAACGCCCGCACGTTTGGCGCGGGGTTCCAGATCTTTCATCCGGTTGGGGTCAATATCATGTGCGCTGTAATGCGCCGGAACACGCGCTGCCATAGCCAGGGTTTTCCCCCCGCCGCCTGCGCAAAAATCCAATATATTCCAATCACTTTTCAGCGGAAGCTCATCCACCGCCGCCTGACTGGAGCCATCCTGTAATTCCACCAGACCACCAGTATAGGCATCCGACAGATGCACGCGGCGTTCACCCGTAGTAACCCGCAGGGCCGAGCGCGCAACGGGGTCCGCCTCTGCGCTCACGCCATCCTCGGCCAGCCGTTCAATCGCGTGATCCACGGTGCAATCGGCAAGGTTAACGCGCAACATCACCGGCGCACGGTGGCGCAAGACCCCCGCCACCTGATCGGTGTCATCACCCAGTGACGCACGGAAAACCGCAATCAACCAATCCGGCAGGTCCAGCGCATCGTCGCCGCTGACTGCACCGTCAAACGCGGCCTCGGACTCGCTCAATACATCCGCGCCGTATCCCGTGCCGTTGAACAGTTCCGACAGGTCCAACCCATCGGCGCGGCACAGGCCCAGCATCAAGGCCCGCCCGTCCGTGCCCCCGCCAAGCGCCGCACAAGACCGGCGGCGGCGCAGCACATCATAAACGTGATCCCGCACCGCCGCGCGGTCCTTGGACCCCGCAAACCGCGACCCGCGTGCCCATGCCGTCAGCGCACGTTCCGCCGCATCGCCATCGGCGATCCGGTCCAACACATCAATCGCCGCGGCGACACGCGCAGCCGGAGTCATACTTTAACTCCGGCCATCAGCCCGTTGATAAAAAACATATCATCCAATCCGGTAGTTCGGGGATTCCCGCGTGATCTGCACGTCGTGCACATGGCTTTCCTTTAGCCCCGCGCCGGTGATACGCACAAATTCACAGTTCTTGCGCATGTCCGCCACGGTGGCACAGCCGGTGTATCCCATCGCCGCACGCAAACCGCCGACCAGTTGATGCACCACGGCCCCCGCCGGCCCCTTATAGGGCACCTGGCCTTCGATCCCCTCGGGGACCAGTTTGTCGCTGGCCGCGTCTTTCTGGAAATAGCGGTCCGCCGACCCCCGCGCCATCGCACCCAGGCTGCCCATGCCGCGATAGGATTTGAACGAACGGCCCTGATACAGGATCACCTCGCCGGGGGATTCATCCGTGCCCGCGATCATCGACCCGACCATGGCACAGGATGCCCCCGCCGCAATCGCCTTGGCGAAATCACCGGAAAACTTGATGCCGCCATCGGCGATCACAGGCACATCGCCCGCCGCGCCCGCGCAATCCATCACCGCCGTCAGTTGCGGCACGCCCACCCCCGCGACCATGCGCGTGGTGCAGATCGAACCGGGGCCGATGCCCACCTTGACCGCATCCGCGCCCGCGTCGATCAGGGCTCGCGTCGCCGCAGCCGTGGCCACATTGCCCGCGATCACCTGCACCGAAGAGGACAGCGCCTTGACCCGCTTCACCGCCTCGATCACGCCCTCGGAATGGCCATGGGCGGTGTCGACAACCACGATATCCACGCCCGCGTCGATCAATGCCTCGGAGCGTTCAAACCCGGAATCACCCACCGATGTCGCCGCCGCCACACGCAACCGCCCCAGATCATCCTTGCAGGCGGTCGGGTTCAACACCGACATTTCGGTATCCTTCAGGGTCAGCAACCCGGTCAGTTTACCAGACCCGTCCGTCACCAGCAGTTTTTCAATCCGGCGTTCCTTCATCATGTCGATGGCGACCTTGCGATCGGCAGGTTCATGCAGGATCGCCAGATTGTCCATCGTCATCATTTTCGCCACCGGCGTGTCGTCGGATGTGGCGAACCGCATGTCGCGGTTGGTGACAATCCCCACCACGCGGCCCGCATCATCCACCACCGGAAATCCGGTGAAATTATAACGTTCGATCAATGCCTTGGCATCGGACAGCGTTTGATCAGGGCGCAGGGTGACAGGGGAATAGACGATGCCGGATTCAAACCGTTTGACGCGGCGCACCTCGCGGGCTTGCTCTTGCACGCTCAGGTTTTTGTGGATAACCCCCATGCCACCGGCCTGCGCCATGGTGATGGCCATGCGGGCCTCGGTCACGGTGTCCATGGCCGAACTTAACAGGGGGATATTCATCGCGATGGATTGCGTCACCCAAGTGCGCGTATCCGCCGTGGATGGCAGCACAGAGCTGGCACCGGGAACAAGCAGAACATCATCAAAGGTCAGGGCCTCACGAATTTCCATTTGGCATCTCCATGGATAGATCGTTTGGCGGTTTCCTATCTCATGGAACGGGCGCGGTGAAAACCCCCATTCCGCCTTGCCTATTGCCTGCATCGCGGTCCACCCTTGCGCGGGATCAAAGGGAAAGGATGCAATAAGGATGCAATGATGGGCAATCACGGATATGACAGCGGCAGGCTGGACCTGCCATTCGTGGGCATTTCGACCTTTGGCAAACGGCCCTATGTTGGCGATTGGGCCGGTCTGGACGCCGATGTGGCCATTCTTGGTGCGCCATTCGATGCAGGCACGCAGTGGCGGTCAGGGGCGCGCTTCGGCCCGCGCGGCGTGCGCGAGGCATCGACCCTGTTTTCCTTTGGCCACGCAGGCGCCTATGATCACGAGGACGACGCCACCTATCTGCCCGGCTCGGTGCGCATGGTCGATATGGGCGACGCCGACATCATCCATACCGACACCGAAACCAGCCATGCCAATATCGAAACAGGTGTGCGTGCGGCGCTGGCTGCGGGGGCCCTGCCCGTCACCATCGGCGGCGATCATTCGATCAACATACCCTGTATTCGCGCCTTTGACGGCATGGGCGATTTTCATCTGCTGCAAATTGATGCCCATCTGGATTTTGTCGACGAACGCCACGGCGTGCGCCACGGACATGGCAACCCGATGCGCCGCGCCGCCGAACAGCCCTATGTCACCGGATTGACGCAGGTGGGCATCCGCAACGTGTCATCCACCGCACGCGAAGGGTATGACGATGCCCGCGCCATGGGGTCGGATATCCTGTCGGTGCGTCAGGCCCGCAAACTGGGGGCGCTATCGCTGGCGCAGCGTATCCCGCAGGGCGCGCCGCTTTATATCACCATTGATATTGATGCCTTTTGCCCGTCGATCGCGCCGGGCACCGGCACGCCCTCGCACGGTGGGTTCCTCTATTATGAGGTGCTGGAGCTGCTGCAAAACGTGGCGCAAAATCACGATATCATCGGCATTGATCTGGTCGAGGTGGCACCGGATTACGACCCAAGCGGATCAACCACAATTCTGGCGGCGCAACTGCTGCTGAACCTGCTGGGGTTCGTTTTTCATGCACGCGGGTTTCGTTAGGTCCGGCTTACGCCGCGTCGCAGCAAAAACTTGACCTATGTCACGGCAGGGTCACGGTGACTGACCCAATCTGGGTGCGGATACACCCGAAACCGACTCCAAACCCAAAAGGCACCCCCATGACCTATCCCCTTGCCGGATTGACCGTTCTTGACCTGACCCATGTGTTGGCCGGGCCATTCGCCGCCATGAACCTGTCCGATCTGGGCGCCAAAGTGATCAAGGTCGAACGCCCCGGCGCGGGCGACGACACCCGCGCATTTCCCCCGTTCAAGGATGGCGCATCGGCCTATTTCGCCGCCATCAACCACGGCAAGCAAAGCATCGCGCTGGATTTGAAAACCCCCGATGACCGGGCCACGTTTGACCGGTTGCTGGCCAAATCCGACATCCTGCTGGAAAACTACCGCCCCGGCGTGATGGAAAAACTGGGCTATGGCTGGGATGCCCTGCACGCCGCCCACCCGCATCTGATTTACGGCGCGGTGTCGGGGTTTGGCCATACCGGCCCCGATGCCCTGCGCCCCGCCTATGATATGGTGGTGCAGGCGCGTGGCGGCGTGATGTCGATCACCGGCGAAAAAGACCGCGAACCGGTGCGCGTGGGGGCCTCGATCGGCGATATCATCGCGGGCATGTTTCTGGTGCAGGGCGTGCTGGCGGCGGTGGTCGACCGCCAGACCACAGGCACGGGGCGCAAGGTCGATGTGGCCATGCTCGACAGCCAGTTGGCGGTGTTGGAACATGCCGTCGCTATTACCTCGGTCACCGGCACCCCGCCGGGACCATCGGGGGCGCGCCACCCGTCAATCACCCCGTTTGAAACCTTTCATGCCTCGGACGGGTTGTTCGTGATCGCGGCGGGCAATGATGCGCTGTTTGCCACACTGTGTCAGGTGCTGGAGTTGCCGCTGGCCGATGATGCGCGGTTCAAAACCAACCCCGAGCGCTGTAAGAACGCCCGCCTGTTGAAACGCCTGATCGAGGCCGTGACCCTGGACCGCACCGCCGCCGAATGGATCACCATTCTGGCCGCTGCGGGCGTGCCCACCGGCCCCATTCAAACCGTCGATCAGGTGATGAAAGACCCGCAAATTCTGGCCCGCAACATGGTGGTGGATGTGCTGGGCCATGATGGCAAACCGATGTATGTGGCGGCGGGAAATCCGGTGAAAATTTCCGGTATGGATGATCCGCTGACCCGTGCGCCCGCGCCGCTGCTGGATGGCGACCGCGTGGATATTCTGAACTGGTTGCAGGGCTGACAGCACAGATGCCTCCGGCGGAGGTATTTTGGGAACAATGAAGGCGCATGGGCGGTATGCCGTTTATTGCGCGGAAATTGCCGCCTCTTCCCTTTCCCTTTCTGTTTGCCGCCGTATGTTGGCGCTGAAAGCGAACAGGAACGGATGACAGGCATGACTGACGACGCATTGGTGGTGTTCACCCCTTCGGGCAAACGCGGGCGCTTTGCGCTGGGCACGCCGGTGTTGACGGCGGCGCGGCAGTTGGGTGTGGATCTTGATTCCGTCTGCGGCGGGCGTGGCATCTGTTCGAAATGTCAGGTCACCCCGTCATATGGCGAATTTCCCAAACACGGTGTGACCGTGCGCGATGGTGCCCTGTCGGACTGGAACGCGGTGGAACAGCGGTATCAGGACAAACGCGGGCTGAAACCGGGGCGGCGTTTGGGCTGTCAGGCCAGCGTGCAGGGCGATATCGTGATTGATGTGCCCCCCGAAAGCCAGGTCCACAAACAGGTGGTGCGCAAGGCCGCAAGTGCGCGCACCATGGTGATGGACCCCGCCACGCGGCTTTATTTCATCGAGGTGGATCAACCCGATATGCATGAACCCACCGGCGATCTGGAGCGCGTGATCCGCGCCCTGTCGCAGCAGTGGCAGATTGATAACGCCTGGGGTGATCACAGCCTGCTGGGCCGTTTGCAACTTGTCCTGCGCAAGGGCAACTGGCAGGTCACCGTCGCCCTGCACCGTGACCATACCGATGATGCGCCGCGCATTGTCGACATCTGGCCCGGTCTGCATGACAGCCCGCTATATGGCATCGCCGTCGATCTGGGGTCGACCACCATCGCCGCGCATCTGTGCAGCCTGACCGATGGCAGCGTGCTGGCATCATCGGGCATCATGAACCCGCAAATCCGGTTCGGCGAAGACCTGATGAGCCGCGTGTCCTATGCCATGATGAACCCCGGCGGTGACGCCGAAATGACCCGCGCCGTGCGTGATGCGCTGAATACCCTATGCGCCGAACTGGTGACTGATGCAGGCATCCCCGCGCAAGAGGTGCTGGAAATGACCGTGGTCTGCAATCCGGTCATGCACCATCTGTTGCTGGGGATTGATCCGGTTGAACTGGGTCAGGCGCCGTTCGCGCTGGCCACCTCATCCTCGCTGGCGCTGGGCCTGCGTGATCTGGACATTACCGCCCTGAACGCCCGTGCGCGTTGCTATATCCTGCCCTGTATCGCGGGACATGTCGGTGCCGATGCCGCTGCCGTTGCCCTGTCGGAACAGCCCGATAAATCCAAAGATCTGGTGCTGATCGTCGATGTCGGCACCAATGCCGAAATCCTTTTGGGCCATGAAACCCGTGTGCTGGCCTGTTCTTCGCCCACCGGCCCTGCATTTGAGGGTGCGCAGATTTCATCGGGCCAGCGCGCCGCCCCCGGCGCCATTGAACGCGTTGAAATCGACCCTGTGACCAAGGAACCGCGCTTTCGCATCATCGGGTCTGATCTGTGGTCCGACGATCCCGGTTTCGACGCTGCCACCGCTGCCACGGGCATCACCGGCATCTGCGGGTCCGGCATAATCGAGGCCGTGGCCGAAATGCGCATGGCCGGAGTGCTGGACGCCAAGGGGCTGATCGGATCGGCCGCACAAACCGGCACCCCGCGCAGCGTCGCGACGGATCGCACCCATGAATACCTGATCCATGACGCCAGTGCGACAGGCGGGCCGCGCATCACCGTGACCCAGGGCGATATCCGCGCCATCCAGCTGGCCAAATCCGCGCTATACGCAGGTGCGCGCCTGTTGATGGATGAAATGGGCGTGGACAAGGTCGACCGCGTGGTGCTGGCCGGTGCATTCGGCGCACATATCAGCCCCAAACACGCCATGGTGCTGGGCATGATCCCCGATGTGCCGTTGGATCAGGTGTTCAGCGCAGGCAATGCCGCCGGCACCGGCGCGCGCATCGCGCTGTGCTCACTGGCGGCGCGCGATCAGATCGAGGCGACCGTGCATCAGATCCACAAGGTGGAAACCGCGATTGAACCCAAATTTCAGGAACATTTCGTTAACGCCAACGCCATCCCCCATGCCACCGATCCCTTCCCTGAACTCGCCAAAATCGCCCCCCTGCCCGATGTCAGTTTCAACACACGTGGCGCGGAATCGGGCGGCCGCCGCCGCCGAAGGTAAGGCGGGGTCGCGCGCCCGCCTCCGGTTTTGGTCGTGCCACCCTTCTGTGTTCGCCCATAACGCATCACGGCCCAGCCCCACCCCCACACTCAGATATTGACGACCGCCCCCAACCCGACTAAATCCCCACCCAACGCGGGTGTAGCTCAATGGTAGAGCAGCAGCTTCCCAAGCTGAATACGAGGGTTCGATTCCCTTCACCCGCTCCAAACTTCCCCAAAATCCCTCCGGCCTGTCCCAAAATCCCTCTGGCCTGTCCCAGATACCACGCAGCGGCCTGTAATATGGCCGCCATGGTCCGACAACCGCCGCGCCATATTCCACCATGCGGAACCCGCATTCGCAGGGCTGGCATGTTGCGCCGCGCCGCGCTATGTCTGATGCCAGATACGGAATGCGCCCCAATGAATACCGCCATTATCCTTGCTACCGCCTGCCTGACGCTGATCGGGGGGCTGGGTGGTATCCTTGCCGCAAAACTGGGTGTGCCGCTGCCCTATATGATGGGGTCGATGGTGACGGTTGCCGTGGCCGCCACGCTGTTTCGCCAGCATTTTCCGGCGGATTACAAATTTCCCCAATCCTTCCGGCTGATTTTCATTGCGGCGATCGGGGTGATGATCGGCGCACAGGTCACCGCCGATCTGATTGGCATGATCCCGTCGATGGCGCTGTCATTCGCCGCAATCACCCTGTTTGTGCCCCTGGCCCATGGCGGAAATTACCTGATATTCCGCCACCTTGGCCGGTATTCCCCGCCCACCGCGTTTTACTGCGGCACCCCCGGCGGTCTGATGGAATCACTGGCCATGGGCGAAGAGGCAGGCGCCGATATCGCCACCCTGACCATGCAGCAATTCCTGCGCATCGTGCTGGTGATTTCCATCGTGCCGATTGGCCTGTCGCTCTGGGTTGGCGCGCCGGTGGGCAGCTCGGGCGGGCAGTCGCTGTCACATATGGCGGCGTTTGATTTTCACACCCTGCCCTTTGTTCTGCTGACCGCGCTGGCCGGTCTGGGCATTGGCAAACTGATCCGCCTGCCTGCGTGGCAACTGACCGGCCCGCTGTTCGCCGCCGCCGTGATCAGCGCCACAGGGCTGATGGAACTGGACCTGCCGGTCTGGATGATTTCGCTGTGTCAGGTGGTGCTGGGGGTGTCGCTGGGCACGCGGTTTGGCGGGCTGACCCCGTCGAAACTGGCGCGGGGCATGGGGCTGGGGGTGATCTCGGTCGGCTATATGCTGGGGCTGGGCGCGGGGTTTGTGCTGCTGCTGCGGCTGGTGCTGGATATGCGGTTTGACGTGCTGTTGATCAGCTTTGCCCCCGGCGGCGTCACCGAAATGGCGCTGGTCGCACTGTCGCTGGCCGCCAATCCTGCCTTTGTCACCGCGCATCACATCTGGCGCATCATCCTGACCGTGATCGAAATCGCCCTGCTGTCAAAATTCCGCCCCTTCCCACCCGCCAACAATCCCGACTAGGTGCAAAACCTGCTTGCCTGCCTGCTTCACCCGCATATAGTTATATCCCATAACTTTTGACAGACACGCCTGCGGGCGTTATCTGAACACTTGTTCATATATCGGGGAGGAGAAACCCACATGCGTATCCAAGACACCGCCGCCGTGATCACCGGCGCCGCCTCGGGCCTGGGCGAGGCAACAGCCCGCCTGCTGCGCGAAAACGGCGCAAAGGTCACCATCCTTGACCGTCAGGTCGAACGCGGCCAATCCGTCGCCGCCGAAATCGGCGCAACCTTTGTCGAAACCGATGTCACATCCGAGGATAGCGTGAAAAACGCCATGGCCACGGCCAGCGCCGCCATGGGCAAAATCAACGCCGTGATCAATTGCGCAGGCGTCGGCACGGCGGAAAAAACACTGGGCAAGGACGGGCCACATAATTTTGACCACTACAAACGCGTGCTGGATATCAACCTGATCGGGTCGTTCAACGTCGCCCGCCTGGGCGCGGCTGAAATCGCCAAAAACGAACCGGCTGACGATGGCCAGCGCGGCGTGATCATCTCGACCGCATCAATCGCGGCATTTGATGGCCAAAAGGGCCAGGTCGCCTATGCCTCGTCCAAGGCGGGGATCGCGGGCATGTCCCTGCCCATGGCCCGCGACCTGTCGCGCGAAGGCATCCGCGTCATGGCCATCGCGCCGGGCATCTTTATGACGCCGATGCTGGCCGGTCTGCCCGAAAACGTGCAGCAACAACTGGCCGCCGATGTCACCTGCCCCAAACGTCTGGGCGATCCGCGTGAATATGCGTCCCTCGCGAAATTCATCATCGAATGCGGCTATCTGAATGGTGAAACCATCCGCATTGATGGCGCGCTAAGAATGCAGTAAACCCTTGCGGTAAAACAACAAAACGCCCGCATCACAGCGGGCGTTTTCACTTGAAACCTGCGCAATGGCCTAGGTGCCGCAGAATGTCGCCTCGACCTCCTCGTGGGGTTCGGGCGGGCGGGTGAATGCCTCGGGCGGGGTGTCATAGGGATGCAAAGCCGCCGCCAGAAGCGCATGAAACGGGGCCTCGTCGCCATTCACCGCCGCCACAATCATCTGTTCCACCAGATGGTTGCGCGGGATCATCAGCGGGTTGGCGGCGCGCATCACCGCCTGCGGTTCGGGTTCGGCCTGCAACCGCTGGCGCCACGCCCCCTCCCATGCGTCAAACAGCGCCGGATCACTGAACTGGTCACGCGGCTTGCCATTGGCCATGGCCGCGAATGTATTGGTGAAATCCGCGCGCCCTGCGGTCATACGGTCCAGCAGATCAGTGATCAGCGCCGCATCATCCGCCCCCGCATCCGCCAGCCCGATCTTGCGGCCAAACGCACGCCGCCACTCGGCTGCGATCAATTCGGGCATGGCATGAACGGCGGCGGTATAGGGCGCCAGCGCGCCCTCGGCGTCATCCTCCAGCACCACCAGACAGGATGCCAGCTGCGCCATATTCCAGACAATGATTTGTGATTGATTATCATAGGCATAGCGCCCCTGACGGTCGATCGAGCTATAGACCGTTTGCGGGTGATACACATCCATAAACGCCGCTGGCCCGTAATCAATGGTTTCGCCCGACAGCGATGTATTATCCGTGTTCATCACCCCGTGAATGAACCCCAGCGCCCCCCAGGACGCCACCAGCCGCGCCTGCCGTGCGATCACCTGTTGCAGCATCTCCAGCGGGCTGCCGGCATCGGGATAATGGCGCGCACGGGTGTATTCATACAGGCGGCGCACGGCGTCATAATCCTGCCGCGCCGCAAAATATTGAAAACTGCCAACACGGATATGGCTGTCCGCAACCCGCGCCATAACCCCGCCGGGCAGCGGCCTGTCGCGGTAAACCGTATCGCCCGTGGCCACAGCGGCCAGGGCCCGCGTGCTCGCAATCCCCGCCGCATGCATGAACTCCGACAGGATATATTCGCGCAGCACCGGCCCCAACCACGACCGCCCGTCGCCACGGCGCGAATAGGGCGTCGGGCCGGAGCCTTTCAACTGGATATCGCGCCGCTGGCCGCTGCGGTTCACCACCTCGCCCAGCAACAGGGCGCGCCCGTCCCCCAGCTGCGGCGAAAACCCGCCAAACTGATGCCCGGCATAGACCTGCGCCAGCGGCGCGGCCCCGTCAGGCAGGGCATTCCCACCAAAAACCGCAGCCTTTTCAACGGCATCGCCGCCCGAAACGCCCAGTTCACCGGCCAATGCATCATTCCACACAATCAGGCGCGGCGCCGACACAGGCGTGGCCACCTGCCGCGTGAAAAACTGCGGCGGCAGCCTGGCATAGGTGTTATCAAACGGGATGTTCAGCGGCATATGAATGGATCTTTCCGGCGGTTTCAGCACTTGGGCAACAGCCCCTAACCTAGGCCGTCAGGGGCAAAAATCCACCCCCTCAGAACACCCGCACCATGCGCGCATCCGCATCATCCGCCACAAACCCCGCCTTGCCGAACAGCTTTTGCCCGCGGGTATTGTCGCGCCCGATTTGCACATGCAATGCCCGCACCCCGTGCTGGCCAAGCGCAGGCAACAGGCCGAACAATACCTCGGTGCCCATGCCGCGCCCGCGAATGGCCTCGCGAATCCAGAACGTGTCAATCCGCCCCTCGATGCCGCCCCGCGCCACCGACCAGCCGAACGACACCACCAGAAACCCCACAGGGCTGCGGCGCGGCCCGATCAGATAGGCCACCCCATGCGGCACCCCCTCCAACAGCGGCTCCAATGCGGCGCGGCACTCTTCCTCGTTCTGGCTCACCCCATGATGCGCGTGACAGGACATGACCATCGGCAACAGCCGGTCCAGATCATCGGGGTTGGCAATATGTAACGCGGTCATAGTCGCGCCAACCGTTCGGTCAACAGATCAAAAAACCCGTCCGCATCCAGCCCGCCCATGAACTGCGCATTGGGCTTGCGCGTGGTCACGCCCCACCAATCCGCCACGGTCATGCCCATGGTCAGTTCCGATCGCGTTTCGATTTCCACATTCACATGCCGCCCGGTGAACAGCTCGGGCCGGATCAGATAGGCAATCACACAGGGGTCATGCAGCGGCGCACCCGAACTGCCGTATTTTTCGCGGTCATAGCGTTCGAAAAATTCGGTCATCCGGGCCACGGCCTCGCCCACGGGGGTGCCAATGGCGCGAAACGCCGCGTTGCGCGCCCCCGTTACCAGCGCCTGATGGGTCACATCCAGCGGCATCACCACAATGTCAACGCCGGATTTGAACACAATATCAGCGGCTTGCGGGTCGACGTAAATGTTGAATTCCGCGGCAGGAGTGATATTGCCCACCTCGAAATAGGCGCCCCCCATCAGCACGATCTGCCTGATCCGCGTGGCAATATCAGGGGCCTTTTCCAGCGCCATGGCGATATTGGTCAGCGGCCCCAAGGGGCACAGGGTGACCGAATGCGGCGGCTGGTCGCGCAGGGTATCAATGATGAAATCCACCGCGTGCTGCGCCTGTAACGGCATGGTCGGGTCGGGCAATACCGGCCCGTCCAACCCCGATTTTCCATGCACATGCTCGGCCGTGACCAGATCACGGCCCAATGGCCGGTCACAGCCCGCAAACACCGGCACATCCGCCCGCCCGGCCAATTCGCAAACAATACGCGCATTGCGTTCGGTCAGCGGCAGCGGCACATTGCCCGCCACCGCCGTGATGCCTAAAACCTGCAATTCGGGGCTGGCCAGCGCCAGCAAAATGGCCACGGCGTCGTCCTGCCCCGGATCGGTGTCGATGATGATCTTGCGCGGTTCCATGTGGCCTCCTGCTTGCGGCGTGACAGTGGCCTTTAGGGCGCAGATTGTCCATGCGATTACTGCACGCACAGGTGGATTCTTGCCCGTCCCGCGCCGCCGTGGCAACCTCGCGCGGATGGACAAGAAAATATACATTCACGCGGGCGCGCACCGCACCGGCACATCCAGCCTGCAAATGTGTCTGGCAGAAAATGCCGATACCTTACAGGGGCTTGGCTATGATCTGGCCTATCCCACACGCGACGGCGCACCGGGGCGCGGGCTGGCCCTGCGCCTGCCACGGCCCCGCGATGTCGGGGCCAAGGGGCTGTCGCTGCGCCCCTTCATCCGCAAGACCCGCAATGAACTGGACCAGATCAGCCCCGATGCCACCCGCGCCCTGATCCTAAGCGAGGAAAACATCCCCGGCCCGATGCGCAGCTTTTATGCCGGTAAATTCCTGCCCGCCGCCAGCCTGCGCGCCCATGCCCTGCGCCGCGCCCTGCCCAATCCGCCCGCGCATGTGCTGTTCGTCACCCGCAGCTATGATGCGCTGTTCGTCTCGGCCTACCGCAAACGGGCCGAGGATAACGCCTCGCGCCCCTTTGCCGAACTACGCGATACATTGGCCACCATCACCGGCGGCTGGGTTGATGTCATCACCGCCCTGCGCGACGATCTGAAACCCGCGCAACTGACCGTGCTGGATTACGCCGCGCGCGGCTCCAGCCCGCAATTGCTGACCCGCCTGATCCCCGATCTGGCAGGGACGGACCTGCACGAACCCGCCCGCACGGTTAACCTGTCCGCCACGGACAAGGCACTGGAAATACTGCAAAAACGCTATCACGCGGGAGAGGAGCTTTCCCGCCCCGAATGGCAATCCGTGATCGCGAAACACAGCGACACGCGCGAGGATCGCGGCTTTGCCGCCTTCACCCCCGAACAGGCGCAAACCCTGCAATCGCGCTATGCCAATGATCTGGACCAGATCGAAACCCTTGACGGGGTCACCCTGATCCGCGGCTGATCCCGCTGGCCGTCAGGCCCAGCCAAGCCAGCGCGACGGCCACAGCGTGGCCCGAGCAAGGGCTTTCCTACTCCGCCGCCGCCCTATTCGGCCGCCTCCGCCGCCGCAACCGCATCCAGTTCCGCCGCACGCTTTTCCACCAGTTCGACAATGTGGTCGACCATGCCCGCATTGCCCGTCTTATGGTCCTGCTTACCGGCCAGATACACCATGCCAGACCCCGCGCCGCCGCCGGTAAACCCGACATCGGTCAGCAATGCCTCGCCCGGGCCATTGACCACACAGCCGATGATGCTCAGGCTCATCGGTGTCTTGATATGTGACAAACGATCCTCCAGCGCCTCGACGGTTTTGATCACGTCAAAACCCTGACGCGCACAGGACGGACAGGAAATGATATTCACGCCGCGATGCCGCAGCCCCAGCGATTTCAGAATGTCATAGCCCACCTTGACCTCCTCCACCGGATCAGCAGACAGGCTAACGCGGATCGTATCGCCAATGCCGCTCCACAGCAGGTTGCCCATGCCGATGGCCGATTTGATCGTGCCAGACATCAGCCCGCCCGCCTCGGTGATGCCCAGATGGATCGGCGCGTCGGTGGCATCGGCCAGTTGTTGATAGGCGGCGGCAGCCATAAACACATCCGATGCCTTCACACTGATTTTAAAGTCGTGAAAATCGTGATCCTGCAAAATGCGAATGTGGTCCATGCCGGATTCCACCATCGCATCTGGGCAGGGTTCGCCATATTTTTCCAACAGATGCTTTTCCAGCGATCCGGCGTTGACCCCGATGCGGATCGAACAACCGTGATCCCGCGCCGCCGCGATCACCTCGCGCACGCGGGCCGCGTCACCGATATTGCCCGGATTGATCCGCAAACAGGCCGCGCCCGCCTCGGCCGCTTCGATGCCGCGTTTGTAATGGAAATGGATATCAGCCACCAATGGCACCGGGCTTTCGCGCACGATCTCGCGCATGGCGCGGCTCGATGCCTCGTCCGGCACGGATACCCGCACAATATCGGCGCCCGCCTCGGCGGCGGCCTGTATCTGCGCAATCGTGGCCGCCACATCGGTGGTCAATGTGTTGGTCATGGTCTGCACCGTGATCGGCGCATCGCCCCCCACAGGCACATTGCCCACCATGATCTGGCGGCTTTTGCGCCGTTCGATATTGCGCCACGGGCGGATCGGATTATGGGTCATAACAGCCTGTCCTTTGCGGGTTGGCATTTGGCGCAAGATAGCCGCTCACCGCCATATCCGCAACGCAGCACAATCAACTTTGCATGATCAAAAACAGCAAAACGCCGCGCAGGGGAACCCTATGCGCAGCGTTAACTTTGCGCCCCAAGGCACTGAAAACCCTAGCTATTGCGAGGCAGGAACCTGCAACTCCGCAACCACCTTGGCCAGATCACCGTCGCGCTGCGGATCGGCAGGCGCATAGGTTTCGGTCAAGGATGCAGTGGCCAGCGGCAGGTTCGATGTCACCGACCCGCGCGCCCCCGCAGGGCCGTAATGCTGGCCGTTGACGGCAAAATAGATCGCACCGGATTCGCCCACCCGCAGGGTTGGCGGCTCTTCGGTGGCAGGCACGGCCCAGCGTTCGCCGGATTCCATGATGCCCTCGAAAATGACCGACCCGTCAGCGGCGCGCACGCGCACCCATGCGGGGCGCACGGCCACCATTTCCAACGCGGGCGCCGGCCCTTCGACCACCTGCGGCATTGTCGCGTTGCCGTTGGTGCCGGTCATCGCAGCGGCCACGGCGCGGGCTGTGGCATCGGCCACCGAGTCGCGCGGCGCACCGGCAAACGCCCCGTTCAAGGACGGGTCCAGCGTCGAAATAGGCGCATCCCGCGCCACCATCACAGGCACATCCAGGGCCTGCGGTCGATACAGACGATCCAGCGCATCCGATGGCGGGTTGAACACACCCGCCGCCATCTGCGGCCCCTGATCACCGGCGCCACCCGCATCGCGGGTGACAGGCGTGGTCACCGCCGGTTGCAGCGGGTCCAGATCGGCCAACACATCGGGGGTGTTTTCAACAGGCGCGAATTGCACGCGCTGCACCTCGTTCAATACGGTCCAGCCGCCGTAACCGATGCCACCGATCAGCAGCGCCAGCACAAACAACGACCCCACAGCACGGGGTTCGATCCGGTCCAGAAAACTGTCGGTTTCGGGCACGAACGGCGTGGCAGGCGCGGCAAACGGGTCATGGTCGGCGCCGCGCGCAAAAGGTTCGGATTTGCGCACCACCGATGCGCCCGGCGACATGCCATGCGCCAGCGAAAACCCGCTTTCGGCGCAGAATCCCTCGAATGCGTGATCGGGATCCATGCCCAGATAGCGCGCATAGGACCGCACATAACCGGCAATAAACCCCGGCGTGTCAAAGGCCGAAGGGTCGCAATTTTCTATGGCAGCGATGTAGTTGGCCTTGATCCGCAGCTCGCGTTGCACATCCAGCAGCGACTTGCCCAATGTGGCCCGTTCGCCGCGCATCATGTCACCCAGACGCAATTCAAAGTCGTCAAACCCGCGCGGGCTGACTTCCTCTGCGACCTCCGGTTTGCGCGAAGCTCTGAGTCTGATCATCTGCTCTGCCCCAACTTACTCAACCTCGGCGAACATCCCACGATTCGCTTTGTTGTTGTTTCTTAGGGCTAAGTTAACACAGTGCAAGGTGAATTGCACCCGCAGCCTGACTAGCCAGTTAATTCTTGGCGGTTAAGCGCGCAATGGCTCCACAATGCGTCCATCGAACGCACCAGCTTGTCCACTTCCTTGGGGCCATGCACCGGCGACGGGGTGAACCGCAACCGTTCGGTTCCGCGTGGCACGGTGGGGAAATTGATCGGCTGCACATAGATGCCGAATTCCTCCAGCAACATATCCGACAGCTTCTTGGTGTGCTTGGGGTCACCCACGATCACCGGCACGATATGGCTTCCGTGATCAATGATCGGCAATCCCATGCCCTTCAACCGCAGCTTCAGCACCGATGCCTGCTGCTGGTGGGCGTCGCGCAGCGCCTGCCCGCCTTCGGTTTTCAGGAACGCCACGGATGCCGCAGCCCCCGCCGCCACCGCAGGCGGCAACGAAGTGGTGAAAATGAACCCCGGCGCATAGGACCGGATCGCGTCGCACATCCTGGCCGAGGCCGCGATATAGCCGCCCATCACGCCATATGCCTTGGCCAATGTGCCGTTGATGATGTCGATGCGCTGCATCAGGTTGTCACGTTCGGCCACCCCTGCGCCGCGCGGGCCATACATGCCCACCGCATGCACCTCGTCGATATAGGTCAGCGCGCCGAATTCATCCGCCAGATCGCAGATTTCCTTGATCGGGCCAAAATCGCCATCCATCGAATAGACCGACTCAAAGGCGATCAGTTTCGGCGCGGCAGGATCATCCGCCGCCAGCTTGGCGCGCAGATCGGCCACATCATTGTGCTTGAAAATCCGTTTCGCGCCGCCATTGCGCCGCACCCCTTCGATCATCGAGGCATGGTTCAACTCGTCGCTGTAAATGATCAGACCGGGGAACAGTTTCGGCAGGGTGCTGAGCGTGGCATCATTGGCGATATAGGCCGATGTGAACAACAGCGCCGCCTCTTTGCGGTGCAGGTCGGCCAGCTCGGCCTCCAGACGTTTGTGGTAAACCGTCGTGCCGGAGATATTGCGGGTGCCGCCCGACCCTGCGCCGGTGGCGTCGATGGCCTCGTGCATTGCGGCCAGAACCACGGGGTGCTGCCCCATGCCCAGGTAATCATTGCCACACCAAACCGTCACCGGGGCGGTGCTGCCGTCTTCTTTGCGCCAGGTCGCATGGGGGAAATTGCCGTTCTCGCGTTCGATATCAATAAACGTCCGATACCGGCCCTCATTGTGCAGACGCGCAAGCGCCTTATCCAGATTCGCGTTGTAATCCACTGGCTTTCCTCCGTATTCCCCTCTGGCACAGCCACTTTGGCCTGCTGGAAAAGGAACCTGTTCGCTGGTCGTTTCCAAAGTTCGCAATGATATAAACCAATCATCCGCGCAATGACAGCTACCAAAATGCCGCGACCCCTCCCTTGACCTGTGTCAAGTCGCTGGACACTGCCCATCGCCCTGCTACCCTCTGCCTGAAACACCCTAATATCACATGAAAACCGGAGTCCCCGATGCCTGCGCAAACCGTCCTGTCCCGTGTCGATGCCACCCTGCCAGAATCGCTCGACCGGCTGATGCAGCTGCTGCGCATCCCGTCGATTTCCACCGATCCCGCCTATAAGGACGATTGCGCCCGCGCCGCCGACTGGCTGGTGGATGAATTGCGCGGGATCGGCGCGCGCGCCGAAATGCGCCCCACCCCGGGTCACCCGATGGTGGTCGGCCATCTGGGCGACACCGGCCCACATATCCTGTTTTACGGTCACTACGATGTGCAACCCGTTGATCCGCTTGACCTATGGGACCGCGACCCCTTTGACGCCATGATCGAGGACACCCCAAAGGGCAAAATGATCCGTGCGCGCGGATCGTCCGACGACAAGGGCCAGCTTATGACCTTTATCGAGGCCTGCCGCGCATGGATCGCCGAACATGGTGCGCTGCCCTGCCGCGTCACCTTCCTGTTCGAGGGCGAAGAGGAAAGCGGCTCCCCCTCGCTCGTGCCGTTCCTCGAAGCCAACAAGGAAGAGCTGACAACCGAACTGGCCCTGATCTGCGACACCGGATTGTTCCAGTCGAAATCCCCCGCCATCATCACCATGCTGCGCGGCCTTCTGGGCGAGGAACTGACCATCCACGCCGCCAGCCGCGATCTGCATTCGGGCATGTATGGCGGCCCTGCGCAAAATCCGATCCGCGTGCTGACCCGCATTCTGGCCGGATTGCACGACGACCATGGCCGCGTCACAGTGCCGGGGTTCTATGACGGCGTGCCCGACCTGAACGCGGAACTGGCGGCGCAGTGGCAGGCGCTCGGCTTTGATCATGCGGGGTTTCTGGGCGATGTCGGGCTGTCCGATCCCGCGGGCGAGGATGACCAGACGCCCCTGCAACAGATCTGGTCGCGCCCGACCTGCGAATTCAACGGTATCATCGGCGGCTACACCGGCGAGGGATTCAAAACCGTGCTGCCCGCCCGGGCCAGCGTCAAACTGTCCTTCCGGCTGGTCGGCACCCAGGATCCCCATGCCATCCGGCAAAGTTTTCGCAAGATGGTCGAGGATCAACTGCCCGCCGATTGCACCGCCGAGTGGAAGGCCCACGGCGCATCCGGCGCCAGCCAGATGCAGATCGAACACCCCCTGTTCGAACTGTCCCGCGCCGCGCTGAGCGAAGAATGGCAAACCCCCGCCGCCTATGCGGGCTGCGGCGGCTCTATCCCCATCGCCGGCCATTTCCAGCGCATCCTTGGCATGAACACCATGCTGACGGGCTTTGCCAAAGACGACGACCAGATCCATTCCCCGAATGAAAAATACGACGTCGAAAGCTTTCACAAAGGCACACGTTCATGGGTGCGCCTGCTGGCCAAACTGGCCTGACCCAACGCTGAACTCCGCGCCCGTGGCGGGTGCGGATGCCTCCGGCAGGAGGTATTTTCAGAACAATGAAAGGCAGGGCGTGATCTTTTACGCCTCGCGGCCTTTTATTGCAGGCTGGACCGCACCAGCGCACTGATCATATCGGTGCGGGTGACAATGCCGGTGATACGGCCCTTTTCCAGCACCGGAACGGCATCCACATCGCCCTCGGCCATCATCGGCAACAGCGCGACCATGGGCGTGGCGGGGGCAGCGCGCGGTCCGGCCACGCTCATGATATCCAATGCCCGCACGGGTTTGCCCCTGTCGCTGTCCAGCAAGCGCCGCATGGCGGGGCCGAAACCACGGTTCAGGCGCAGGGCATCCTCGCGGGCGCGCCCGATCAGGTGCATCTGGAAAATCACCCCTAAAAACCGGTCCCCTTTGCCGACCACGGGCAGCGCGGTGAACCTGTGGTGTTTGAACAGATCGGCCACATCCGACAGCGGCGTTTCGGGGCCGACGGTCACCAGATTGCGCGACATGATGCTTTGCGCGGTCATCGGGCCGCTGCGGTGCTGCGCCGCCTGCACCTCGGCCGCGCCGATCAGCCGTGCCAGATCGTCAACGCCCAGATTGAATGACTGCTGATAGCGTTCCAGAATGGTGGTCAGGTCCTGTTCCGACAGGCCCAGACGCTCCATCGGTTCGGGGTCAAGGGTGCCATGGGTGTTGGGGTCGTCGAACTGGCGAAACGGGTATTGCCGCCCAGTCAGGCGGGCATATGCCGCCGCGACCGCGACCAGCACAATGGTGCCGACAGCAACCGGCGCAAGGGCAAAGCGGAACCCCAGTTCGCCAATCGCCTCGGGGCTCATTGCCGCGGTCATGGCCACTGCTCCGGCGGGCGGATGCACGGCGCGGCACAGCATGGTGGCGACAATGCCCAACCCCACGGCCAGCGCAATGCGCAACGCCGGATCGCCCACCGTCAGACACACCGCCACCCCGACCAGCGCCGCCACCGTATTGCCCACCACCGCCGACCATGGCTGCGCCAGCGGACTGTTGGGCACCGCAAACAGCAAAACCGAAGTCGCCCCGAACGGCGCCACCAGATACAGGCCCAACTGCATATCCACCACCGGCGACAGCACGAACAGCCCCGCCAACCCCAACCCGACAAAGGCACCGATACCGGCGCGCAATGCCTCGAAGGTCGAAGCACGGGCCACAACCGGCCCAAAAGAACGCAAGCTGGGCAACATGCCGCGAAGACCTTTCATTTTGCGCAAATTTTCAGCGCCTGGCGCAAATTGCAAGGCACAGTCCAATGCGACCTTGGCCGCCGCAGGTTATTTCGACTTATTTCGACCGCGCCCAAAACCGCCGCGTGATTGCTAGCAACAAACCCGGCGGAGTGATGCGGGTGGAAAACGCCATCACCTTATTGATGAAACCCGGCACGATCACGCGCTTGCCATCCATCGCCGCATCCCACCCCGCCTGTGCCACCGCATCGGGTGTGGGCATCGGTATGCGTTTCACCACCGGCAAATCGCCAATCCCCGCACTGTCGAAAAACGCCGTTTGCGTCGGGCCGGGGCACAGGGCCGTAACGCTGACGCCACGGTTGCGCATCTCGTCCGCCACCGCCTGACTTAGCGACAGAACATAGGATTTGCTGGCGTGATACACCGCCATCCCCGGCCCCGGCATGAACGCCGCATTGGATGCCACATTGATGATACGCCCGCCGCCCGCGCCCTCCATATGGGGCAGGGCCAGCTTCATCAGCCGGGTCAGCGCATCAATATTCACATCCAACGACAACCGTTCGCGCGCCCAGTGATCGGGATTGGCAAATTTGCCATGGCTGCCCAAACCGGCATTGTTGATCAACCAGCCGATGCGCCGCCCCGCGCTGGCCTCGCCCCATGCCCGCTCCACCTCGGCAGGCACAGACAGATCGGCGGCAATCACCTCAGCCTCCCGGCCCATCCCACGCACCACACTGGCAACCTCTTCCAGCTTCTCGCGCCCCCGCGCCACCAGTATCAGGTCAAACCCCTTTCCCGCCGCCAGCTCTGCAAATGCCCGCCCGATCCCCTCAGAGGCGCCCGTCACCAATACCCATTGCCGTTCCATCACCCGACTCCTTTGAAAAATACCAGCCTCACGCTAACAAGCCACACCCGCAGTGACCAGCACCGCCGCCCTGACTTTTTCTTGGCAAAAATACTCAAATTCCGCCCCCGCCCGAATTCGCCACCTGCGAACACTGGACGCGCCCTGCCATAAAACCTATATGATCTGTCAGGAAATAGACGAGGGCACCATGACCAACCAGACCGAACCGCTCGAAGGCACCCCGCTGATCAAACCCTCCAGCACCGACCACCCGCTCTATGACAGCGTGGTCGAAGCATGCCGCACGGTCTATGACCCCGAAATTCCGGTCAATATCTATGATCTGGGGCTGGTCTATACCATTGAAATCAACCCCGAAAACGAGGTGTCGATCATCATGTCCCTGACCGCGCCGGGCTGCCCCGTGGCCGGCGAAATGCCCGGCTGGCTGGCCGAGGCAGTAGAACCCCTTGATGGCATCAAACAGGTCGAAGTCGAACTGACATGGGAACCGCAATGGGGCATGGATATGATGTCGGACGAGGCGCGACTTGAACTCGGCTTCATGTAAGCCGCCTTCATAACCGCGCAAAGCCGACAATAACGCAGCCCCCCAAGGCTGCGTTATGCATTGCGCAACCCGAAACAGATGCGCCCGCGCCTACCGCAGCCCATTTATATTGCATTTCCCCGTTCGCAGCCTATTATGGCTGCACCATGACCCAACACATACCCCATATGGCCGTGATCACCGGCGATCTTGTGGCCTCTGGCGCCATGTCGCCCGACCAATTGGCCGATGCCATGACCACACTGGCCAACAGCGCGACGGCACAGGCCGATTGGCACGACGCACCGCTGCATTTTTCCCGCCACCGCGGCGATGGCTGGCAGGTCGCCCTGCCCCGCCCCGAACTGGCCCTGCGCGCCGCCCTGCATTTTCGCGCCAGCCTGCGGGCGCTGGATGATACTTTCGACAGCTATATATCCATCGCCACCGGTCCCATGGCCATAACAATGCAAGACCTCAACAGCCGCAACGATCCGGTCTTTGTGACCTCGGGGCGCGGGCTGGACCAGCTGAAACAACACGACCCGCAGCGCATGACCCACGCCAATGGCGGTGCCGCGCAATCCGCCACCATTCTGGCCGACCACCTGACACAGGGCTGGACCAGGGCACAGGCAACCGCCATCCTGCCGCTGCTGCCCCCTGACAGCGACACCACCCTGACCGCCATCGCGCAATCTCTGGGCAAGTCGCGCCAGACCGTGACCAAATCCCTGCATTCCGCGGGCTGGCAGGCGCTGCACCCCGCCCTGAACGCATTCGAGGAACGCCAAACCAATGACCTCTGACACAGATGAAACATAACCATGGCTGAAACCCTCGCCGCCCTGCTGCTGGCCCATGTGCTGGCCGATTTCGTGCTGCAATCCAACGCGATGATCGCCAGTAAACGCGCGCCCACCACCCTGATGCTGCACACAGCACTGGTGCTGGCCACCGCCATGGCCACCACTGGGCAGGTCGCGCATCCGGCCATCCTTGCGCTGGGCGCGGCCCACCTGATCATCGACACGATCAAAACCTATGCCAGCACCGATACCCTGCCCGCCTTTCTGATGGATCAGGCCGCCCATATCGCCACCCTGATCGCCGCCGCCGCGCTGGTGCCCGACCTCTGGGCCAGCGGGGGCTGGGCGCAAAACCTGCCCCCCGCAGTCACAACGCCGCTGCTGCACGCCATGATCCTCCTGGCGGGGCTGATCATCACCACCCGTGCGGGGGGCTTTGCCGTGGGCAAACTCATGGCCCCCCACGCCGTATCCTTCACCCCCGATGGCCTGCCCGAAGGCGGCAAAATCATCGGCCTGCTGGAACGCGGGCTGATTTACCTGCTGATGCTGATCGACCAACCCGGCGCCATCGGCTTCCTTATCGCGGCCAAATCGGTGATGCGCTTTGAAACCGCATCAAAGGAACAAAAGGCGGCAGAATACGTGATCATCGGCACGCTGGCCTCTTTCGCATGGGCCCTGGCGGTCACAATCGCCGTGATAACCCTACGCGATGCCCTCCCCCCGCTTGAGATCACGACCACAAAGCCCTAGATTGACATCTGAAACCCATCAAAAGGCCAAGCCCCATGTTCGGCATCCCCGGAAAACCCCCGGTCACCATGACCCCCGCCGCCGCCGCCCAAATCATGCGGCTGATGAAAAAGGACGACACATTCGGCCTGCGCATCGGCATCAAGAAAGGCGGCTGTGCTGGCATGGAATACACCATGGATTTCGCCAAATCCGCCGAACCGAATGACGAGGTCGTGGAACAGGACGGCGCCCGCGTGATGATCGCCCCCATGGCGCAGATGTTCCTGTTCGGCACCCAGATTGATTACGAAACATCCCTGCTCGAATCGGGCTTCCGCTTCAACAACCCCAACGTGACCGAGGCCTGCGGCTGCGGCGAATCCATCAAATTCGAAGGCATGTAACCAAATGGCGGTGGACGCCGAACTGCGCGACCACGTGCTGGACCTGTTTTCCGGCCTCGCGCCACTGCGCACGGGCCGCATGTTCTCCGGCCTCGCCATCTATACCGAAGACGACGTGATGTTCGCCATGATCGCCTCATCGGGCACGGTCTATATGAAATCCGACGACAACACCCATGCGGCCTATGCCGCCGCCGGATCGCAGCCCTTCACCTATACCCGCGCCAATGGCAGCCAACAGGTGACATCGCTGATGTCCCTGCCCGACAGCGCCATGGATGACCCGGACGAGGCCCAGCAATGGGCGCAAACCGCCCTCCCCCCGGCCCGCGCCGCCGCCACTAAAAAACGCGCCGAAAAGGCCCGCAAACAGGCCCGCAATTTGGCGCGAAAACAGGCGCGAAAACAGGCTGAGGGCTAAGCGCAACACATGCTGCCCGTCACTGTGGCCGCGACAGATCCATCCAGCCGGAAACACTGGGCCGTGCAGTCATCCGCTCACGCCACATGCGCAGCGCCCGACATTGCTCGGGCACCGGCAGCCCCACCAGATCGGCAAAGATAAGTCCAGCCAGAACGGTAATATCGGCCATTGAAAACCGGTCCACCGCAACAAAGGGGCGCGCCGCCAGAACCCCGTCGAAATAATGCATGCCCGCGATTGCCTTGTCGCGCTGCCGCTGGCCCCACTCGGCATTCTGATACAACTCGACCGTAGGGCCAAGGCCGGGCGTTGCATGGTGGAAATAGACGCTGATCGGGTCCAGCAACTCGATCTCGGCACGTTTGTTCATCATATGGATCAGCCCACGCTCCAGCGCGCCTTCTCCGGTCAGAACCGGTGCCCCACGCAGCGCGTCCAGATATGCGGTGATCGCCGTGCATTCCGCGATCAATGTTCCATCACCGGTTTCCAGAACCGGTAATGTCCCTGAATAATTCCTGGCCAGAAAGGCGGGTTTTTTGTGTTCCCCCTTGCGCAGATCGACCGAAACAAACGTGACCTTGCCTTGCATTCCCTTTTCGATCAGGGCCATGCGAACCCGCGCGGGATACGGGCCAGTGTGCCAGTCATATATCTTCAAACCCTGCTGAGCCATAGTGCCACCCCAATCCATCTATCTATCCACATATCTATCTACCACTTGATAGGCATTTCTGACCTGTTGCCTTTTTCCTGTCAATACCTATCAATCACTTGGTAGACAGCCATATAGGCCGACAGCGAACCACGGGGACCGGAAAATGAACAACAACACCAAAGAGGCAATCCTCAACGCAGCCAAAGCAACCGCGCAGGCCCATGGCTATGCAGGCCTGAACTTCCGTGATCTTGCCAAACAGGTCGGCATAAAATCCGCCAGCATCCACTATCATTTCCCCGGCAAAGCAGACCTGGGCCTGGCCGTGGCTCAACGCTATTGGCAGGACACGCAAACAATACTGGACGAAAAAACCAAGGCGCTGCCAGAACCGCACGACCGGCTGCACTGGTATCCGTCCCTGTTTCGCAATGCGCTCCAGCACGACAATCGCATGTGCCTGTGTAGCTTCATGTCCGCTGAATATGATGCCTTACCCGCCCCGCTCAGGGCAGAGGTGCAAAACTTTGCCACCGTGAACCTGACCTGGCTGGAAAACACCCTGCGTGCCGCCAACCTGCCCGCCCCCGCCGGGGCCGGCACGCAACAGACAGCCGCACAACAGGCACAGGCCATATTCGCCGCCGTTACAGGCGCGCAGCTTCTGGCGCGCAGCCGCAACGACATCACGATATTCGACACAGCCATTGCCGGCTATCGCGCCGTAGGGTTGCTGCCCAAAGGCTAACGCATCCTCACCCCTTCAAATGCAGATAGGTCTCGCGAAACCGCTTCTCCAGATGCGCCCCCGCCAACACAGGCGCGCCCCCCGCAGGCGCCACATCCGCATCCCAGTTGGGGTTGAAAAACAACGGCACCGAAATGCGCTCGGCTTTGGAACCACGCACGCGGTGCAACGTGGCCTTGACCGCGCCGCCCGTCCACATCTCCAACATCTCGCCAAAATTGATCACGAATTCTCCGGGCGCGGCCTCTACCGCCAACCACGTGCCATCACGCAATTCCACCTCCAGCCCCGGCACCCCGTCACTGGCCAATAACGTCAAACAACCGTAATCGGTATGGGCCGCAATGCCGAAATCCCGCTCCCCCGCCCAATCGGGCCGCGCGGGGTAATAATTGCCGCGCAACAAGGCCATGGGACGGGTGAATTTGTCGTCAAAATACGCGGCACGCTCGCCGATCGCCCCCGCCAACACCCGCAACAGGTCCATCGCCACGCAACACGCCGCAGTATAATACCCCTGAACCACCTCGCGAAACCCGTCCAGCCCGGGCCACTGGTTGGGCGCATAAACCGACAACCCCGCCTGCGCATCGCCCGCAGGCAATTCAAACCCGCAGTCAAACACCTCTTTGTAATCGGGGTTGGCATCGGGATCGACCTGCTCCGATTTCGGCGCCCCCCAGCCCCGGTTAGCCCCGGTCACGGCCATATCCACACGGGATTTCACCGCCACATCCTGCGCGAAAAACCCGCGATAGGCGGCAATCACCCCTGCGGCATCCAACCCCGTGTTGCCCACAACTAAAAACCCGACCTCATGCGCGCCACGGCGCAATTCGGCCAACGCATCCGCATCCCCCGCCAGCAACCGCGCCATATCCAACCGTGGGATCATGCCCAAACCCTCCACTCCATTGCCCCGACTTATACCCCGTCTTGCCCAGCCAACCACAGGATGCAAGCATCACCTTGACGCGCCCCGCGCAAACGCCATGATGCGCCCCAATCAAAAATCCGAAAAAAAGGGGATGGCAATGCGGCGCAAACTGGCAGCAGGCAACTGGAAAATGAACGGCACCGGCGCGAACCTCGCCGAACTCGACGCCCTGATGGCGGCCCACCCGACCCCGAAATCCGACCTGCTGATCTGCCCCCCCGCAACCCTGATCCACAGCGCCGCAAAACGAACCGCAAACCACCCGCTGCAAATCGGCGGGCAGGATTGCCACGCCGCCACCTCCGGCGCCCATACCGGCGATATCTCCGCACAACAATTGCAGGACGCAGGCGCAACCGCCGTCATCCTCGGCCACTCCGAACGGCGCACAGACCACAGCGAAGACAGCGAGGACATCCGCGAAAAAGCCCGCAGCGCACAGGCCGCCGGCCTCAGAACCATCATCTGCCTGGGCGAAAGCCTGACCCAACGCAAGGCCCAGAACACGCTGGATATCATCGCCGCACAACTGGCCCTCTCCACGCCCGACACCTCCAACGGCGAAAACCTGGTGATCGCATACGAACCGATCTGGGCCATCGGCACCGGCCTCGTGCCCAGCCTGAACCAGATCGGCGAAGTGCATGATTTCATTCGCACAAACCTCGAACGCCGCTTTGGCGCAGGGGTGGGCCGCTCGGTGCCGCTGCTTTACGGTGGTTCGGTCAAACCCGACAATGCAGCCGATATTTTCACCGTCTCCAACGTCGATGGCGCGCTGGTCGGCGGGGCCAGCCTGACCGCCACAGATTTCAGCCCGATCATTCAGGCACTGGAATCCAGCAACTAACGGCAGCAAATTATTTCAGGAACAAAAAAGCCACAGACCAGCCCGCTTTCCCAACCCGCTTTCATTGTTCCGAAAATACCTCCCGCCGGAGGCACCGCCAGATCAACAAACACCAAGGCCAGAACAAACCGCCGCCGCGCCACACAGCCCGAAAACCGGCGCGGCGTCAGCCGCCCCATCACATCAGATCAAAGGTCAGTCAAACAACACCGTCACGCGGCGGTTCTGTTTGCCCTTCTTCTCGATCTTGCCCAGTTTCAGCCGACCGACCTCTCCGGTGCGGGCCACATGGGTGCCGCCGCAGGGTTGCAGATCAATCTGGTCATTCCCCGCCCCGATCCGCACCAGCCGCACGCGCCCCTGCCCTGATGGCGGCGCCACCGACATGGTTTTCACCAACCCGGGGCTGGCCGCCAATTCGGCGTCACTGATCCAATCCTCGCTCACGGGCAGGTCGGCCTCGATCAGCGCGTTCAGGTCATCCTCGATCCGGTCACGATCCGCAGGGGCTTCGGGCATGTCAAAATCCAAACGGCCCTTTTCGGCGCTGATGCTGCCACCACTCACCGGCAGCGCAATCACCACCGACAACAGGTGCAGCCCGGTGTGGATGCGCATATGGCGATAGCGGCGCTCCCAATCCAGAACCTGCGTCACCTCGGCCCCGACGGGGGGCATGGCAGCGGGTTCGGCCGCGACCAAAACCACCGCGTCGCCCGCACCCTTTACCGCCGTGGCAATGGCGATTTCACCCGCGGGCCAATTGCCCTTGTCACCGCCACCAGCCGCCCAGACCAACCGCCCGCTGTCACCGGGTTGCCCGCCGCCCGTGGGGTAAAACAACGCGCGGTCCAACACGATACCGCCCTCTGGTGTATGCTCCGTCACAATGGCCACCGCCTCGCGCAAATAGGCATCCTTGCGGAACAACAGCTCGCTCATGTCTCGTCGCTTTCATCATCGGGTTTCTTCTGCTCTGGCGGCAGTTGCGGTTCGACTTTCAGCCCGCTGTCATCTGACGATACGGGCGGTTTTTCCGGCTCTGACACGCCACCCCGCAGGGCCTCGGGGTTGCGCAACCAGACATCGCGCTGCGCAAAGGGAATCTCGATCCCCTCCTCGGCAAAACGCGCATAAATCGCATGGTTCACATCGTTCAGAACGCTCAATTTCCAGGTCACATCCCGCAGGATCATCCGCACCTCGAAATCCAGACTGTCAGCGCCAAAAGCCATGAAAATCACCTGCGGCGCAGGGTTGGCCAGAACCATGGCCTGTTCCTCGGCGATGCCGCGCAAAATCTTTTCGACCTTGCGCACATCGGTGCCATAGGCAACGCCCACAGGTACAATCACCCGCCCCACGGTATTGCCCCGGGTGTAATTGGTCACGGTGCCGCTGACGAAATCGGCATTCGGCACAATCAGATCGGTGCGATCAAAGGTCTCGATCCGGGTCGAGCGCACGGAAATATCGCGCACAAACCCCTGCTGGCCGCCCACCTCGATCCAGTCGCCCTCGGAAATCGGGCGTTCGATCAACAGGATGATGCCCGAAACGAAATTCGACACGATGTTTTGCAAACCGAAACCGATGCCAACCGACAGGGCACCGGCGACAATCGCCAGACTGGACAGATCAATCCCCGCACTGGTGATCGCCACAATGGCCGCAATGAAAATGCCGACATAACCGACCCCGGCGGTGATCGCATTGCGCCCGCCCGCATCCAGCCCCGTCTTGGGCAGGATCGTGCTTTTCAATGTGCCCTGCAACAGCCGCGTCAGCGCATAACCGACCACAAAGACCAACACAAACGTCAGGAACACAGCAGGCGAAATCCGCGTTTCACCAATCGACACACCGGCGGCGACTTTGGTCCAGACCTCGGTCAGGTCGGTGACCCGCGCCCCCCAGATCAGGGCGAACACGGGCAGCGACAGCAACACAATGCTGAACCCGGCCAGAACCGGAAACAGCGCCTCTCCGGCGCGGTCCCGCGACCCGGCGAACAGGATATAGGCCTCGACCAATGCCCGCTGCAACACGATCAACAGGGCCATCATCCCCACCGACAACACCATCGGGTAAACAATCGCCCGCGCCGCCGCGAAATACCCGACCGCCGCCAGCGCCACACCGGCCACCGCCAACACCACAATCGCCCGCGCAACCAAACGCATGATCACATACAGATAGGGCATGTTGCCTTCGTTGGCGGCAGCAATGTTGCGCACATGGGCGCTGATCAAACGCGACAGCCGCACCAGCACCAGCGCCACCAGAACCAGCAAAGGAAAGGCCAGAACCACCTGCACCCTGTCCGACCAGCCATGGGTCGATGCCGCGGCCCGCAACACCAGATCCAGCGCCAGCAAAAACCCTAACAGACCCGAATGGAACCGCCCCTCGCGGCGCTGCTCTGTGGACAGACGCAGCGGCGGCTCAAAGGCATCGGATTTCGGGAACATGCGCCCGCCCATCCACCATGCCGCCAGAAACGCAAACCCCGCCTGCGGCAAAGCGGCCAGTATCTGCCCGCCCCGCATCCCCAACAACCCCGAGGACTGAACCCCCTCGATCAACAGGGTCAAACCGATCAGCGGCACCAGAATAAGGCCCAGCGACAACAGGAACGACAACAACCAACGCCCCGCCGACCCCTGCGCCTGCACCCGCAGCACCAGCAATTCGACCCAGCGACGCCCCCGCGCCAAAATCACCAGCGCCGCCATCAGGAACATGGCGGTGCGGGGCAGATTGCTCAGGCTTCTGGCCCGTTGCGCCGGATTGTCCAGCGCCCTGCGCGTTTCCGTAACCAAAGACGCCGAACCGCTGATGACCGCCTCGGCAGCGGCGGGCCAGTTCGCCGGATTGATCGGCGACGGCCCCAGCACCATCAAGGCACCCGTCTGGCGTTCGCGCAAAATCCGGTCGATGCCCTGTATCAACCCGTCGGCGCGGCTATAGGCCACCTCGGCCGCCTTTACAGGGGCCGAAACCTCGGTCAGCCGCGCATTCAGGGTGACACGCTGGCGGGCCAACTCCTCGGCTTCGGTTTCGCCCTCGGCCGGGGCTGGCCCCAATGCCGCAATCTGCGCTTGCAGGGTTTCAATCGTATTGGCAGAACCGCCCTGCGCCGTCAAAAACCGCGCCCGCCATGTCGCCAGCTCGCTGCGCAGCTCCGACATCGCCGAATCCGATGCCTGCGCCGCGCCAATCGCCTCTTGCGCACGCGCTGCCACGTCTTCCCATTTCACAAAATCTGCGCTGCTCAGGCTGGATGCCACACCGTTTACCGGCTGCGATGGCACCATCGGGGCGGCATTGGCATTGGCTGCAACGCCCGCTGAACCGTCACTGCCAGATCCGTCACTGCCAGATCCACTGCCGCCAGCCGTGTCACCTGCGCCGGTCACCGCCTCTTCCAGCACCTGCCCCATGTCCTGCGGCGCCTGCGCCAACAATGGCGCCGCTGCGCAGACCCACAACACCACCACCGCCATCACAGCCACCAAAGCAGCACAAAGGCGGCGGATCACCCCGCCGCCCCGATGACTGGCATCTGCGCCCAAGCCATATGTCAAAGCATCAATCCTCGAACACCGCAGGAACCGCCCGCGCCGCAGCCGCCGTCAACCATTCCGGCACCGGCAAACCCTTTTCGCGCAGGAATTCAGGGTTATACAACTTGGATTGATAGCGCGTGCCGTAATCGCACAGGACGGTCACAATCTTGTGCCCCGGTCCCATTTCCCGCGCCATACGAATCGCGCCCGCAATGT
This sequence comes from Paracoccaceae bacterium, assembly GCA_050633465.1. GTDB lineage: Bacteria > Pseudomonadota > Alphaproteobacteria > Rhodobacterales > Rhodobacteraceae > UBA3069. The sequence goes on from JBOEGO010000011.1 coordinate 120,322, forward strand.
TGATCGCGCTTGACCCGCCCAGACACAGCCCCTCGTCCTGCAACAGATCAAACACGATCGGCAGCGCCTCCTCGTCGGGCACCTGATAGGCGAAATCGGGGGTGAATCCCTCCAGATTGGCAGTGATACGCCCCTGCCCGATGCCCTCGGTGATGCTGGTGCCGCTCGATGCCAGTTCGCCCGTCTTGTAATAGCTGAACAAAGCCGCGCCCATCGGATCGGCCAACCCGACTTTCACGCCCTTGGGTTGCAGCGCCATGCCGACACCGGCCAGCGTGCCACCCGACCCAACCGCGCAAATAAACCCGTCCACATTGCCGCCGGTCTGTTCCCAGATTTCCGGCCCCGTGGTTTCGATATGCGACTGGCGGTTGGCCACATTGTCAAACTGGTTGGCCCAGATCACACCCTCGTTGGTGGTCTTGGCCAATGCCTCGGCCAGACGGCCGGAATAGCGCACATAGTTGTTGGGGTTGCTGTAGGGCGCGGCTGGCACCTCGACCAATTGCGCCCCCGCCAGACGGATCATATCCTTTTTTTCCTGACTTTGCGTTTCGGGAATCACAATCACTGTCTTGAACCCCATCGAGGCCCCGACCAGCGCCAGCCCGATGCCGGTATTGCCCGCCGTGCCCTCGACAATGGTGCCGCCGGGCAGCAACAGCCCCTTTTCCACTGCATCGCGAATGATATACAGCGCCGCACGGTCCTTGACCGACTGGCCGGGGTTCAAAAACTCGGCCTTGCCATAAATATCACAACCCGTCTCTTCGCTGGCCTTTTTCAGCCGGATCAGGGGCGTGTGTCCAACCGCGTCGGCAAGATCGCTGGCAATGCGCATGGGGCGTTCCTTTTCATTCATGTCTTGCAGATAGGTGTAAGAGGCAAAACAGCCAACATCAACCGCAATACCGTCCCCCTGACAGGCGCATGAACCAATACACAAGGGACGTTTTCCGCCCACACCAACACAACCCGGAACCCCGTTCCACCCATTGCGTTTTGCGAATGTGGCAAAGGGGTGCAAATATATCTTCTCCGGCACAGGTTTTTTTTCTGATCCACACCCGCAGCGCGGATCAGTGAAACGCTGCCAGATCGCCAATAGCAAGGCCCCGCTGACCAACAGCCATGCCCGTATCCCTACAAAACCCTGAACAGTCCTTAACCTTGATAATAACACTCTCGCCACCGCGCCGGAATAGGCAAGGCGACCCGCCAAAGCACGACCATCCGCCGGGTTTGGCAATACGACGCAACACCTGAAACACAGGCAGATATTATCAGAAACAAATGGAACAGCCCCTCAGCTGAAACCTAGCTGCGCGAGTGGCGGTTTGTGCAAGGCTCAGGTGCTTGGCCAACCCGAATTCCTGCCCGTGATCACCCCCACCCCTGCCAGTCCTGCGCGCCGCCCCCCTAACCAAAGTTCAAGACCTGTTGTTTTGTTTCTTTCAAATTCAGCATCGGCGCGGCGGCCAATCGGGTTTCACCAAAAATCTCGTAAATCTCGCCGCGGCGCTCTTCGGGTATGGCCTGCAATGCCTCAACCCCGGGGTAAAAACTTTCGGTCGCCACGCCATTGGCAAAAATGATCTCGTGTCTGGAAAACACCAGATGAACATAGGTGACATAGCGCTTGCCCTGCATCACCCTGATGCCTTTGCGCCCCGTCAACGCCTTGGCCGGCACCAGAACAAAACGCCCCGCCCTGTCCTGAACCAGCATCCGGTGCTGGGGCGAAACGCACAGCCGGCGACTGGGCTGTTCATGGCCCAGCGACCCCTGTTCGAACGCGACCGGCTTCAACTTTTCGGGCGCGAGCCCGAAATCCAGCCGCCGCTCCAGCTTCATCCTGACCTCTTGCGGGCCGTTGTCACGGGTTGAAACCAATTGACCGACCTCGATATCCTCGACAGCAATATCACCATCAGGTGTCATAATCCGGCTGCCAGCGACAAAGCAGACGACACTCATATTGTTGTTCGTGGTCGAAATGATGGCCGCATCCGACCCTGCAACATTACCGATATTGCCGGTCCGGATGGATTGGACGTTCATATCCCCATAGCTGTCATTGGGGATTATGAAATGGCGGACATCGCCACCATTCGACACCGTCAAAAACACGACCGACAGATTGCCTTCACTCCCCGGAGAGAAGGTCTGCGTGCTGGCATCCCCCAGAGTGAAAAACCCGTCGCTGTCGGGTTCCTTGATCTGGTCGATATTATAGAAAACGCCACCGATCAGAATGTCGTCGCCCTCGTCAAACTCCCCGTCGTTCAGGTCACTCGAACTGACACTATCCACCACACCCAGTAAATTTCCTGCGGCTTCGGAGTAGGTTGTATTCGCGCTGATGCTGGTGACTTCGAACAAGTCATAAATTGTCGCCATCCTGTCTCGTCGCTCCTATCGCCTCGCTACGCGCCGACAACATCAAAATCCGCGCATGAACCGTCAGATCGGTTGCCCGCTCCCGCTGTCGAGAATGGCAAAAAGAGGTCAAAGAATGGTAAACTTGCGGGCGGGCGCCCGGTGAACAGGCCCAGGATGTCCTGAAATTGTGCAACAGGACGAACAGGCGTTAATCTCAAATCAACAGAGATGAGGCGCCACGCCTTGCGCATGGCAACCACAGGCGGCCTATGCCGCTGCGCGCTTTCGGGTCAACCTGCCCGCGCCCCGTTGCCTTAGCGAAACTCCTCGGGCTTGATGCCATAGCGCGCCAATTTGTCGTAAAAGGTCTTGCGGGGCAGCTTCAACTGCGCGGCGGCGGCGCTGGCGTGGCCGCCCTCGCGCCGCAGGGCCGCCACCAACAGCGACCGCTCCACCCGTGCCATCTGTTCGGTCAGCCCCAAATCATTGCCCTCGCCGCCATCCACCGCGGCCAGACCCAGCACAAACCGCATGGCCTCGCTCATCAGGGCACGGGCATTGCCGGGCCAGTCCTGCTGCATCAGCCCCGCAATCACATCGGGGGTGATCTCGGGCGCGGCCAGCCCCGCCTGCTCTGCCGCCTGCGCCACATAATGACGAAACAACACCGGAATATCGTCGGGCCGCTCTGCCAATGACGGGATGCGCACCCGCATCACGTCCAAACGGTAAAACAGATCGGCATTGAACGCACCCGCTGCCACCCGTTCGCGCAAATCCGCATTGGTGCCGCCAATCACCCGCGCACCGCCGCCCTGCTCCAACAGCTCTAACAATGCAAACTGCACATCCACCGCCAGATTGCCCAATTCATCCAGAAACAGCGATCCGGCTCCGGCCAGTTGATAGGCCTCTAACAAACCGTCACGCGACAACCCCGCCGCCGCACGTTTCACAAACCCCGCCTTGGCGCGGGGCGACAGCAAATGCACCACCTCCGCCACCTTGGAAATGCCCGCGCCGGGCGCGCCGCTGACCAGAACCTCGGCGCCCGCGCCTGCAACCATACGCACCCGTGCGCGCAAGGCATCCGACTGCGCACTGGTGCCATGCAACATACGCGCCGCCGCATCGCCCGCCTCCAATGCGGCCTTTAACTGACGGTTTTCCAATACCAGACCCCGCGTCGCCCGCGCCCGCGCCACCACCGCCAACAGATCCGCCGCCGCACAGGGCTTTTCCAGAAACCCGAACGCGCCCTCGCCCATGGCACGCACCGCCATGGGGATGTCGCCCTCGCCCGTCAGCAAAATCACCGGCAACTCTGCATCAATGGCGCGCACATGTTCCAGTAAATGAAACCCGTCGCGCCCCGGCATCCGGATATCCGACAGGATAACCCCCTGAAAATCCGCCGCTATATGGTCCTTTGCCTCGATAAAAGACCCCGCCGGAACCGGATCCAGATCGGCCAGCTCTAGCGTCTGACACAGGGCCGCGCGCACCGCCGGATCATCATCCACCACCAATACCCGTGCCAAATCCCTGTCCTGCATCATGCCGCGGCCTCCTCGCTCCATGGCTGTAACGTGACGCGCAATTCCGCACCACCCGCCACATTCGCACCCGTAATATTGCCGCCAAAACTCTGCACCAAACCGTATGAAATCGACAGACCCAAACCCATGCCCTTGGCCGCGCCAACCTCCTTGGTGGTGTAAAACGGATCAAAAATCCGCTCCGGCTCGGCAATGCCGCCGCCAGTGTCGCCCACCAAAACCGCAACCGGATCGCCCGCAATGACCCGCAACCGCAACACGCGCTGCGCGCGGCCCGCCATGGCATCGGCCGCATTGGAAATCAGGTTCACCATCACCTGCCCCAATCGCACCTCGCCGCCGCGCACCCATAGGGGGGCGTCGGGTGCAACCCAATCCACCCGCACCCCGTCACGCGTCAAACGCGCCGCCGTCAGATCCAGCGCCTGCCCGATCACCGATACCATATCAACACGGCCCACAGGTTCGGATTCATTGCGCATAAAGCCACGCAAATTGCCAATGATCCGCCCCATGCGCCGCGCCAGATCACTGATCCGCAACAGGTTCTCCCCCGCGCGCTCGGGCTTGCCCCGATCCAGAAACGCACTGCCGTTTTCGGCAAACTGCTGGATCGCCATCAACGGCTGGTTCAATTCATGGCTTAACCCCGCCGACATCTGCCCCAGCGCCGACAGCTTGCCCGCCTGCACCAGTTCGGCCTGTGCCCGCTTCAGCGCTGCCTCGGCTGCGATGCGCTCGGCCACCTCGCGGCGCAATGCGGTGTTGGCATCCGATAATTCCGCCGTGCGCGCACTCACCCGGCTTTCCAGCCGCGCATTGGCCAGCGTCAGCGTGCGCCGCCGCTCTGCCACCAGCCACAACACCGCACCAAACACCAGACAAACCGCCGCCACCACCGCCGCCTGCAAACTTGCCAACCGCTGCGCAGGGCCAACATCAATCAAGGCCTCGGCCCGCATCCCGATCACCGGCAATTCCCGCGCCAGATACAGCGCAGTCGACGGCACATAATCCGACCAGCCCTGTTGCCAGACCTCATGCCGCCCGATCCGGCGCACCGTCAAATCCGCCACGCCCCCCTGTGCCACCGGCAGCGGCGCAAACCCCGCGCCCACCCGCGCCCAGCCCAGCATTTCCGAACGGTTGGTGATGAACACCGGCCCGCCGCCCTGATCGGTGAAAAACACCGCCGGGCGTGCGCCGCGCCATTCGGTTTCGACCCGTTCAATATTGGCAATCACCCAAACCGCACCCGTGATCCGCCCCGATGCCGCAAACACCGGCGCGGCAAATTCATACACCCGCGCGCCCGCGTCCGACACGCCATGCCCCTCGCCCATTGCGCCCTGCATCGCCATGCGCTGCGCCGGATCATCGGATACATTCCCAACCCGCGTGCCATGCGCCGAGGCCAGAACCAAACCGTCGCGCCCCACCACCAGCACATCCAGCGCGCCGGTTTTATCCGCTGCCGCCAGCAACAGCGCCCGCAAATCCGCGCCATGCCCGTTCAACAGGCCGCGCACATCGGGGTGTTCCGCCGTCAGCACCGCCAGTTGTTGATACAGTTGCAATTGCCCCGTCAGCCGGTCTGACGCCAGCGTCAAATCCGCCTCGCCGCGATCCGCCAAAGGGTCCAGCGCCTGACGATAGCCATAGGACCAGACCAGCGCCGCCGCCACAGCGACCGCCGCCAGAAACAGCGCGACCACCGCCAACCGTCTGCCATAGCCGCCCATCGCTCCTCCTCCTGCAAAATACCGCCGCACCCTTATCCCCTCAGCCCGCCACACGCCAGTTTCAGGACCAATTTCCCGAACACAGCGCCGTTTCTATGGATTCACCCCCCCGAAACATACGAAACATACGAAACACACGGGTTTTCATACGGTTTTTTCCGCGCCCCGCTTCACGCCCCGGCCTCACTGGCCCCAGCCCCCCGATTCTCCCCTATATTCTCCCCTATAATGGCAAGGCCGAGGTCGCCTTGATCTCCTCCATCGACAGCAGCGCGGTGACGTTATGCACCCGCACTTCGGCGATCAGCGCCTGATAGAATTCGTCATAGGCCCGCGCATTTCGCACCCGCACTTTCAATATGTAATCAATGTCGCCCGCCAGCCTGTGCGCCTCTTGCACTTCGGGGCGATTTTTCAATGCTGTCAGGAACTTACCCTGCCAATCCGCGTCATGTTCACTGGTGCGGATCAGCACGAAAAAACACGCCTCGAACCCCAGTTTTTCGGGGTCGATCGTCACGGTCTGCGCGCCCATAACACCGGCTTCGCGCATCTTTTTGATGCGGTTCCAGACCGGCGTTTTCGAACTGCCAACCTTGCGTGCGATCTCGTCCAGCGATTGCCCCGCATCCACCTGTAGCTCTGCCAGGATTTTCCTATCTGTGGCGTCCAATCGAACCGACATTCTGCTAACCCCTTCCATATGGGAAATTCGTTTTGCACCCCGCAACCCACATGAACAAAGTTCCTTATTCACCGCAGGGTATGGTGTTTCAGGGGGAATATTTTCTATATTGATGCTCAAGTCAATGACCAGAGGGTCCACCCCTCCCCACTCTGGCGAAGAACATGAGCATCACAGCCCAAGCCGCTGTAATCGCACCTGTTTTCCGCATAACGGATAGGAAACAACGATGCCACGGCCCTTTACGCCCAAAGTGATCACCGCAAATGCCCTGCTTGAAGGTGACGTGATCTGGTTCACCAGCAAAGACGAATGGACCCGCGACATGGCCGCCGCCGAAATCCTCACGGACGAGGCCCACGCGACCCTGCGCCTGCTCGATGCAGAACGCCAACAAAATCAAGTGGTTGGTGCCTATCTGGCCGATGTCAACATTGATGGCGGCACCCCCGCACCCACTCATTTTCGCGAGGAATTCCGCCTGCGCGGCCCCTCCAATTATCCCAGCCACGGCCGCGCCGCAGCAGAGGTGTAACATGTATCGCTATTCCGAATTCGACGACGCCTTTCTGGCCGCCCGCAACGCCCAATTCCGCGCGCAGGTCGCACGCCGCATTGACGGTTCCCTGACCGAAGACGAATTCAAACCGCTGCGTTTGATGAACGGTCTGTATTTGCAGCTGCACGCCTATATGTTGCGGGTCGCCGTGCCCTATGGCACCCTATCCGGTGCGCAAATGCGCCAACTCGCCCTGCTGGCAGAGAAGTGGGACAAGGGCTACGGCCATTTTACCACCCGTCAGAACATCCAGTATAACTGGCCGAAACTGAACGATGTGCCCGATATGCTGGATGCCTTGGCAGAGGTCGGCCTGCACGCGATCCAGACCTCGGGCAACACCATCCGCAACGTGACCGCCGATCATTTCGCCGGTGCCGCCGCCGATGAAATCGCCGACCCCCGCCCCGTGGCCGAACTGATCCGCCAGTGGTCCACCGACCACCCCGAATTCCAGTTCCTGCCGCGCAAATTCAAGATCGCAATCACGGGGTCCGAACACGACCGCGCCGTGACCCGCGCCCATGACATCGGGTTGCGTATGGTCGAACAAGACGGCGCCGCAGGGTTCGAAGTTATTGTTGGTGGCGGCCTTGGCCGAACACCAATGATTGGAAAAGTTATCAAGGACTTCTTGCCCAAAGCTGATCTATTACCTTACCTCGAGGCCATCGTCGCCGTCTACAATGTGCTGGGCCGTCGCGACAACAAATACAAGGCGCGGATCAAGATCACCGTGCATGAAAACGGCATCGAAAAAATTCGCGAACTGGTAGAGGCGAAATACGCCGAAATCCGCCCCGCCTTTACAGGTATCGACCAGCAAATGCTGGCCGGGATCGAGGCACAGTTCGCCCTGCCCGATTTCACCGACCGCGACACCCAACCCTATGATGTTGCTTATAAAAATGACCCTGTGTTTCGTGCCTGGGCCGATACCAACCTGACCGCGCACAAACGCGATGACCACGCAATCGTCACCGTCAGCGTCAAGGCCCACGGCGCCACGCCGGGTGATGCCACCGCCGAACAAATGCGCCTGCTGGCCGATCTGGCGGCGCAATATGGCCATGACGAATTGCGCATCAGCCACGAGCAGAACGTGATCATCCCCCATGTCGCCCGCGCCGATCTGCCCGCGCTTCATGCGGCGCTGAAAGCCGCCGAACTGGGCACCGCAAATGTCGGCCTGATTTCCGATATCATCGCCTGCCCCGGCATGGATTACTGCGCGCTGGCAACCGCCCGCAGCATCCCGATTGCACAGGAAATATCTAACCGTTTCAATGAATTGAAGCTGGAACATGATGTTGGACCGCTCAAGCTGAAAATCTCGGGCTGCATCAACGCATGCGGTCATCACCATGTCGGGCATATCGGCATTCTGGGGCTGGATCGTGGCGGGGTTGAAACCTACCAGATCACCCTTGGCGGTGATGGAACCGAGGATGCGGCACTGGGCGAACGCACCGGACCGGGTTTTTCCTACGAGGAAATCACCCCCGCGATCGAACGCATCGTTCTGGCCTATCTGGAACAGCGCGACAGCGCCGAGGAGACTTTCCTTCAGGCCTATCGCCGCCTTGGCCTTGCCCCGTTCAAGGCCGCGCTTTATCCGGAGGCGAACGAGAAAAATGCCGCTTGAGGCCCCTTCCGTCACCACCTCGGCGACGCGCATCCCCGAGCGCGTCACCGCGCTGAATGACCGATATAATCACCACGCAGCCAGTGCGGTGTTACGCCATGCGCTGAGTGATCCGCAGGTGGGCAATATTGCGCTTGTGTCGTCCTTTGGGGCGGAAAGCGTGGTTTTGCTGCACATGCTGGCCATGGTCAGCCGCAAGGTGCCGGTCATCTTTATCGACACCCAGATGCTGTTTCCGGAAACCCTGCAATATCAACGGGATCTGGCCGAAAAGCTGGAATTCGAGGACATGCGCGTGATCCGCACCGACCCCGCGCAACTGGCCAAACGCGACCCCTACGGCGCATTGCACCTGTCCAATACCGATGCCTGCTGCGCCCTGCGCAAAACCGAGCCATTGGAACGCGCCCTGCAGGGGTTTGATTCATGGATCACAGGGCGTAAACGCTTTCAGGGCGACAGCCGCTCCACGCTGGATTTCTTTGAGTCCGAAGAAGACCGCCGGATCAAGGTTAACCCATTGGCGCATTGGGATAAAACCGATGTGCGCGACTATATGATCAACAACCGCCTGCCCCGTCACCCGCTGGTGGCACAGGGCTATCCCTCGATCGGCTGTGCGCCCTGCACATCCCCCGTCAAGGAAGGCGAGGACGAACGCGCCGGACGCTGGCGTGGCAGTGATAAAACCGAATGCGGCATCCACATCGTGGACGGGCGCGTGGTAAGACAAGGACCAAACCCATGAGCGTGATCGTAACCGACAGCGGATTTGCCGCCGATGACCTGCCCGCAGATGCCGCGCTGGTGCTGCCATCCGACACCGATCCGGCCAGCCTGAGCGGTATCAACGCCGCCGCCATCACGGTGGAATTCCCCAGTTTCGCGGATGGGCGCGGCTTTACCATCGCCCGTGCCCTGCGTGATATGGGGTTCACGGGCCGTTTGCGTGCCCGTGGCCATGTGATCGCCGATCAATACGCCATGGCGCGCCGTGCGGGCTTTGACGAGGTCGAAATCAGCGATGATCTGGCCGCCCGCCAGCCACAGGACCAGTGGGTATTCCGCGCCGACTGGCAGGCGCACAACTATCAGGCGCGGTTGCGCGGCTGATCCGCACGCCGCCCCGCTTTTCCTTTCATCTGACCCAGATCAAAGATAACCAGAGGATGCCGGTTTACCCATCGGCAGAACATCAATGACGCAGAGTGCAAACGTGACCGAAGCAAATACAGACACCGCCCGCGCGAAACCGCATCTGCCCGATGCCCAAACCGTAACCGAGGTAAAGCATTGGACCGACAGGTTGTTTTCCTTTCGTGTGACGCGCCCTGCGTCGATGCGGTTCCGGTCCGGTGAATTTGTGATGATCGGCTTGATGGGCGATCCCGACCCCAAAACCGGCAAGCAGAAACCGCTGTTGCGCGCCTATTCCATTGCCTCCCCTTCATGGGACGAGGAGTTGGAATTCTATTCGATCAAGGTGCAGGACGGCCCGCTGACCAGCCGGTTACAGCATATCGAGGTTGGTGATGAAATCATCCTGCGCCCCAAACCTGTGGGCACGCTGGTGCATGACGCGCTGTTGCCCGGCAAACGGGTCTGGTTCTTTGCCACTGGCACCGGTTTTGCGCCCTTTGCCTCGCTGCTGCGCGATCCGCAAACCTATGAAGATTACGACGAGGTGATCATAACCCACACCTGCCGCGAGGTTGGCGAGCTGGAATATGGCAAGCAGTTGATCGAGGATATTCGCGCCGATGAGATGCTGAACGAATTGATCGGCACCGATAATCTGGCCAAGTTGAAGTATTACCCGACCACCACCCGCGAGGACAGCCCAAAGATGGGCCGCATCACCGATCTGATGCGTTCGGGCGCAGCCTTTGCCGATCTGGGTGTGGACCCGATCAACCCCGAATCTGATCGCGCCATGGTCTGTGGCAACCTTGCTTTCAACATTGAAATCAAGGAGTTGCTAGAGGGATACGGGCTGACCGAGGGCGCCAATTCCAAACCTGCCGAATATGTGGTGGAAAAGGCGTTTCTGGACTGATCTGCCAGACGGCATCCACCAGACAACATCCGAATGAACGGGCCGCGCTTTGATTTCAGGCGCGGCCTTTTTCGTGGCGACACGACCTGCAAAGAAAAAGGGCGACCCGCAGGCCGCCCCCTTTAAACACATCATCGAAACACCTTAAAATCCAAGGGCTTCGCGGGCCTTGGCCAGTGTCTCTTTCAGCAGCTCGGGGTTTTCCTGTGCCTTGCTCAGGCCGGTTTTCAGCATGGTTTTCTGCATTCCGCCAAGGGAGGAGTTGTCGATATATTCGGCAACCTTTTCCATATTGAACCCGTCAACCGTGAACAGTTCCTTGGTTTCTTCTGTGGCTGCCATCGCGGTTTCAGCACCAGCATTGGTTGCCGCTTCGGTCGCAGCCGAGGCCGCATCCGTTGCCGCATCCGCAGCCGAACCTGCCGCATCCGCCGCCGAACCGGCCGCATCAGAGGCAGCCGCAGCCGCATCGGAGGCCGTCTGCGCCGCCACATCGGTCGTGTCAACCGCTGCATCAACAGCCGCATCAGCCGCACTTGCCGCTGCTTCGGTGGCCGCGTTTGCCGCATCCGCAGCCGCATCAGTCGCCGCTGTGGCCGCATCCGCAGCGGAATCTGCTGCAGCAGCGGCAGCATCTGTGGCGGTTTCTGTGGCCGCTACAGTCGCATCCGCAGCAGCGGTCGCCGCATCGGTGGCTGCCGTGGTCGCGGCGCTGGCCGCATCGCTTGCTGCGTCAGCTGCATCCGTGGCCGCATCAGCCGCTGCTGTGGCCGCTTCGCTTGCCGTTTCGGTTGCCACTTCGGCCGCTTCGGTGGCTGCCTCGGTGGCGGCTTCGGCCGCGTCACCGGCTGCATCGGCCGCTGCTGTGGCCGCATCTGCTGCTGCATCCGCTGCTTCTGTGGCGGCTTCACCGACCGCATCGGCAGCCTCGCTGGCTGCGTCTGTGGCCGCTTCGGCCGCATCCGTGGCCGCATCCGCAGCTGCGCCTGCCGCGTCACCGGCTGAATCAGCGACCTGTTCGGTGGTGGTTTTCACGGCCTCAACCGTTTCATCCAGCGATTTGCCGGACAGCACGAAATAGCCCCCGACAACCACAACAACGCCCACAACAACCCAAAGAGATTTTTTCATGGTTAACTCCCCACAACTATACGCCCGTGACATCCCGCCCGGGCTTTTCAGTTAACGGCTTGTCAAATGCGACGTAGCCCCGCAAGATTCAAGTGGAAAACCTTGCAACACTTCCCCCTAGCAAAGATTTGCCGCTTGAAGGCGCGCCATATCAGGTCTAGATTGCAACCTCGAAATTCAATGGCAATCGAAGGATAGATACCATAGCTCGCAGACCCCATAACGCGCCTCCGCAGCGCGACACCGGCCCCCGCATCAACGACAAAATTCGCAGCAATGAAATCCGCCTGATTGGCGCGGATGGCGAAAACGTCGGTGTGGTCACCCCCGCCCGCGCCATGGAAATGGCCGAAGAGGCAGGCCTGGACCTGGTTGAAATTTCACCAAATGCCGCACCGCCGGTCTGCAAGATCATGGATTTCGGCAAGTTCAAATATGAACAGCAGAAACGCGAATCCGAAGCCCGCAAAAAGCAAAAGATCATCGAAGTCAAAGAGGTCAAGTTCCGCCCGAACACCGACACGCACGACTATGATGTGAAAATGCGCAGCGTGTTCAAGTTTCTTGACGGTGGCGATAAGGTGAAAATCACCCTGCGCTTCCGTGGCCGTGAAATGGCACACCAGAACCTTGGCCGTGAATTGTTGCTGCGGGTTGCCGAGGACATTACCGATCACGGTAAGGTCGATTCCATGCCCAAAATGGAAGGCCGCCAGATGATCATGATGATCTCTCCGCTGCCGCAAAAATAACCCGTTCCATCACCATGGAACAGAAAATGCCCCACCGTTTGGCGGGGCATTTTTCATTTATAAATCAGCGCACTACAGGCAGGTGTTGATATCGGCCTTGACCTGTCCGGCAAACCGGCCATCCGCGCTTTGATAGTTATAAGTATAGCGGAAACCGTAATCGCGCATCAGCGTGGTGATCGCCTCGGAGCCACACAGATTGGCTTTGACGACCCGCTCTTGCCCGGTGATCAGCTGCGGGCGATCCAATGCGGCAAATGGCTCGTTAAAGGTGTAATAATACTGCACGCTCAATTTGTTGACGGCCATATTATTGAAATACATGCCCTGCCCAACACCGGACTTATGTTGCGTGTTCTGCTTCATCGCCACATCTTCGAAAAAGGCGATCACCTCGCGTTGCATCGGCGTCAGCTTTTGCTCGCGCACCAATGGCACCTGCGACAGGGCCACGATCTGGTTCAGTTTTTCCGCCGCAGTATTGCCGCTGATGCTGATCAGATCGGTGTCGGCCCGTGTCACCACATCGGTTTCTGGCGCTGCGACAACGGGCGCGGCATTCGCCACCACAACCGGTGCATCAGCCGCATCGCCACGGTCCAGAATATATGTCACACCAATCGCAAGTAACGCACCCGTGGAAATCATCCCCACGGTTTCAGAAATTTTCATGTCTATCCCCCATTGTCATCCCATCGGGCGCCACATATTTTGGCAGCAGGGCAACCCTTGGTATTTTTCCAATCAGAAGCTACCATATAGTGGGCACACGACAACACTTATTGGGGGAAAACGCACAAAAATTAACCCTTACTCTACGACAGTTTCGCGAATCACGCCCCTGATACAGGCCCGACCCCACATGCACCCCCGCCCCTTGAACGCTGAACCAAAAGAAAACGGCCCATGGCACGGTTGATTTTGCTCAACAAACCCTTTGATGTGCTGTCCCAGTTCACTGACAAAGGAAGCGAAGGGTCACCGCGCGCCACCCTGTCGGATTTCGTCAAAGTTCCCGGTGTCTATCCTGCCGGCCGGTTGGATCGCGACAGCGAAGGCCTGTTGCTGCTGACCGATGACGGCAAATTGCAGGCACGCATTGCGGACCCGCGCCATAAGATGGCGAAAACCTATTGGGCCTTGGTTGAACGGATCCCTACCGATGAATCCCTGAACACCCTGCGCAACGGTGTCCAACTCAAAGACGGAATGACCCGCCCGGCCAAGGTCCGCCGCATGGATGCCCCGCTGAACCTGTGGGATCGCGTCCCGCCTGTGCGTTACCGCAAATCTGTGCCTGATTGCTGGATCGAACTGACCATCTCCGAGGGGCGCAACCGACAGGTGCGCCGCATGACCGCCGCCATCGGTCACCCGACGCTGCGCCTGATCCGTGCGCGGATTGGCGAATGGGATCTGGGCGGGCTAAGGCCCGGTGAATGGCGTGACGGGCCTGTGCGCTGGCGCAGCAGTTGATCGGTTACAGGGCCAGAACTCTGGTTCGAACGTCCGGTTGAACTCAGCAAATCCGGTCGCAACCTACTGGGAATCCAGCAACAATTTCGACACTGGCGCAAGAGCGACCCGCGCGGCGCGGTCCTGTAACCCCCACAACAACAGGGCCGAAACCGTGTCAGGCCGCAAACGGCCCACCATGATCACGCCATTGGCCTCTTGCCCCGCTTTGAATGCGGCATTGTCCAGAAAACGGCGGATCACATCGGCGCTTTGGCCCTTGCTGTCGAAATCGCGAAACACCGAAGCCGCAGGAACGCCCTGTTTCACCGCCAGTTTTTCGGCTGTGTTCAACCCTTTGGGAAACAACAGTAAACCATGGCCGGATTGGGCCAGAATACCGGCGACCTGATCGGAAATTACGCGGCTTTCCTGTAACCCTATGCTGTCGCCCTCCATCACGGCGACGGCTTCGGGCACGGCGGCAAACACGGCATTCAGCACGGTTTCGGCGTCACGCGGTTGTGCGCCCGCAGGCAAATCCGTCAGTGCCAGCACCTCGAATCCGGCATCGCGATAGGTTTTCATGGCCGCCCCGGCATCGGCGCGGCTGGCATCCACTGCGAAACTGATCGGATAGGGAAAGGCAGCAAGAGCCTCCAGCCCGATCGGGCTGTCGCCGCGATCTATCAGCACGATGGCCATTCTGGGCTTGTCTTCGGCATTTTCGAACGGCGCGGCAAAGGCGGTGATCGGGCGGGCCTTGCTGTCGGTCGTTTTAGAAACGGCAGGCACAGTTCCCGTGCCGACCAAGGGCAAACGGCTGCCGGAATCGGCGCGTTCGGTCAAACGCACTGCGGGTGTGCCGATACTGGGGCGGTCGGACTCCGTTTGCTCCTCCTGCTCTGGCGTCAGGGGCGCAGGGGGTGTTTCGGCCTCTGCCTGTGGCGTCACGGGGCGCGGCTCTGTCACCATGGGCAGGGCTGCGGCAGATTGGCGGGGGGCATCGCCGGTTTCGGGTTGCTCGGGCGCTATGTCGGCTGTGTCAGCCTGCGTTTGTTCGGCTGTAGGGTCACCCGCAACCGGCTCTGCGCTACTTTGATCCGGCTCTACTTTTTCAGCCTTTTCAACAGGTTCTTCGTTAGGTGCGATCTCTGCCCCGGCTGTTTCCTCTGGTATGCTTGCGACCTCGCCCGAGGGAAAGGCGCTTTGCTCCGGCTCTGCCTCTGGCAATGCCGGCTGCGCAGGATCGGTTGAAATGCTCAACCGTTGCTCGGTTTCGGGCGCATCGGGCAGGGCCGCCTGCGGATTGGGCAACACCGGCTCCTCGGGGTCGGCAGCGGCCATTTCGGCCCCCTCTGCTCCGGCCTCGGGCGCATCCATTGCCCCGTTTACATCGCTGGTATCTGGCGGCGCTGCGGATGCTGTTTCCGATGCGGCCAGCGGGGCCAACTCTTCGGTCGTGGGGGCATCGACACGTGACGCGGCCCCGGCTTTTTCAACAGGTTCGGGCACGGGCAAGGCGGTTGTGCCATCGACAGGCGGCTGGTTAAAACCGGACCCTGCCGGAACCTCTGCCATGCCTGCATCGGGGCGCGGCGCCGATGGCGGACCCAAAAAAACCGAAAGCCCCACAGCCACGGCGACCGACACCACCGCCCCCGCCAGAATACCACCCAGAACGCCTCGCATTGTCGCTGCTCCTTTTCGTGCCTGTGCACGCCTCGTTATCCTTTGGTCGGCAAAAATGCCGCCCCTACGCCACGCAGCCCTATCGGCCGCCTTTTTTTCATGGCTCCGGCGCGCATATTCGATGGTTCGAACCGCCGGTTTACCCGCCTGCCCCCCTTGACGCTTGGGCGCAAGCCTGAACAAGTATACCGCGACCAGGGGTCGGGTCACCAGCCCGTTAACGAAAAGATAGGCCAGATGCTGCTTCTCATAGATAATTACGACAGTTTTACCTATAATCTAGTGCATTTCCTTGGCGAATTGGGCGCCGAGGTCGTGGTGAAACGCAACGATAAAATCGATGTGCAACAAGCCATGGCAATGAACCCTGCCGGGATATTGCTATCACCGGGGCCGCGCACACCGGATCAGGCGGGCATTTGTCTGGCATTGACACAGGCCGCTGCGGAAACCCGCACGCCGCTGATGGGGGTTTGTCTGGGGCATCAAACCATCGGGCAGGTGTTCGGGGGCAAGGTGGTGCGCTGTCATGAAATCGTGCATGGCAAGATGGGCGAAATCCTGCACAGGGGAAATGGGCTGTTCACCGACCTGCCCTCGCCATTAAAAGCCACGCGTTATCATAGCCTTGTGGTGGATCGCGACAGCCTGCCCGACTGTTTGGAAGTCACCGCCGATCTGGCGGATGGCACCATCATGGGCCTGCAACACCGCGAATTGCCGATCCACGGTGTGCAGTTCCACCCTGAATCCATTGCATCCGAACATGGTCACGCGCTGTTGCAGAACTTTTTGAACGTGATGAAGGTGGCGGCATGAGTGATGCAATGAAACCGCTGATTTTCGCCGCCTCCGAAGGACCGCTTTCTCACGCGCAGGCACAGGCGGCGTTTGATCTGCTGTTTGACGGAAAGGCCACCCCGGCGCAGGTCGGCGGGTTCCTGATGGCCCTGCGCGCACGCGGTGAATCAGTGGCCGAATATGCCGCAGCCGCTGCTGCAATGCGGGCCAAATGCGTGCCCGTGACAGCCCCCGAAAATGCGATGGATATCGTTGGCACAGGCGGCGACGGCATGCACACCCTGAACATTTCCACCGCCACCGCATTTGTGGTGGCAGGGGCCGGTGTTCCGGTGGCGAAACACGGAAACCGCGCGGCCTCGTCCAAATCCGGCACGGCGGATGTGCAAACCGAATTGGGCATCAATGTGATGGCAGGCCCCGTCGCCACCGAACGCGGTCTGGCCGAGGCAAACATCGGTTTCATGATGGCGCAGATCCACCATCCCGCGATGAAACACGTCGGACCTGTGCGCGCTGAATTGGGCTGCAAAACCATATTCAACATCCTTGGTCCATTGACCAATCCTGCGGGCGTCAAACGGCAGTTGACCGGCGCATTTGCCGCCGATCTGATATGGCCGATGGCCGAAACCTTGCAGATGCTTGGCTCGCAAAAGGCATGGCTGGTGCATGGATCGGATGGCACCGATGAAATCACCATCACAGGCACGACCGAAGTCGCCGCATTGGAAAACGGCAAGATACGCGGCATGCAAATCCACCCCGAGGACGCGGGCCTGCCCGTGCATCGGTTCCGCGATATTCTGGGTGGCGCCCCCAGCGAAAATGCCGCCGCGATCCGGGCGCTGATGGCAGGCGAAAAATCCGCCTATCGCGATGCCGTGCTGTTGAATGCAGCCGCGGCACTGGTGGTCGCGGACAAGGTCGAAAACCTGAAATCCGGCGCTGAAATGGCAGCGGAATCGATCGATTCCGGCAAGGCAAAAACCGCGTTGGAAACATTGGCGCGCATCACATCGGAGGCCGCATGAGCCCGACCATTCTAGACAAAATCAAAGCCTATAAACTGGAAGAGGTCGCAGCCGACAAGCTCGCGAAACCGCTGGAAACCATCGAGGCAGAGGCCCGTGCCGCCTCTCCCGTGCGCCCCTTTGCCGATGCGCTGCACGCCGCATCCCGCGAAGGATACGGATTGATCGCCGAGGTGAAAAAAGCCAGCCCTTCCAAGGGGTTGATCCGCGATGATTTTGAACCATCCCTATTGGCCGCTGCCTATGCTGCGGGCGGGGCGACATGTCTGTCAGTGCTGACCGACACACCCTCTTTTCAGGGGGCCAAGGAGTTTCTGGTCGCCGCCCGCGCTGCCTGTGAATTGCCCGCGCTGCGCAAGGATTTCATGTATGATACCTATCAGGTGGCCGAGGCCCGCGCCCTGAACGCCGACTGCATTCTGATCATCATGGCCTCTGTTTCCGATAGCCAAGCCGCCGAATTGGAAGATGCCGCAATCCACTGGGGCATGGACGCCCTGATCGAAGTGCATAACGCCGAGGAACTGGAGCGTGCCGCCCGCCTGAAATCGCGCCTGATCGGGATCAACAACCGCGATTTGAATACCTTTGAAACATCTCTGGATACCACACGGGTTCTGTCAAAACAGGTGCCCGAAGGGCGCATGCTGATTTCAGAATCCGGTTTGAACAGCCCCGATGATCTGGCAGATATGGCCCGGTTCGGTGCGCGCTGTTTCTTGATCGGGGAAAGCCTGATGCGGCAGCAAAACGTCGAACAGGCCACCCGCGAACTGTTGGCCAATCCGCTGCGTCCCGGCGGGGGCATGATGTGATGACCGATCAGAACGGGCTGACGCATTTTGATACCGACGGTCAGGCACATATGGTTGATGTGTCCGACAAACCCGTGACCTCGCGTATTGCGACCGCCGAAGGGTGGATCAGGATGGCGCCGGAAACCCATGACATCATTGCCCAAGGCCGCGCCAAAAAAGGCGACGTTCTGGGCGTGGCGCGTTTGGCAGGCATCATGGGGGCCAAGAAAACCCCTGATCTGATCCCTTTGTGCCACCCCTTGCCGGTGACCAAAGTGTCGGTCGAGCTGACCCCGGATGCCGGCCTGCCCGGCGTGCGCATTGTCGCCACCGTCAAAACCACAGGCCAGACCGGGGTCGAGATGGAGGCATTAACAGCCGTTAATATCGCGGCGCTGACCGTTTATGACATGACCAAAGCCGTTGATAAGGCAATGGAAATCGGCGGCATTCGCGTGATCCTGAAAGACGGCGGAAAATCCGGCCGGTTCGAGGCAAAATGATTTCCATATCCGAGGCACTGGAGCAACTGTTCGATCTGGTCACCGAAATGCCGGTTGAAACGGTGCCATTGGCACAGGCCGCCGGTCGCGTGCTGGCGCGTGATGTCACCGCAACCCGCAGTCAACCACCTTTTGCTGCCTCGGCGATGGATGGTTACGCCGTCCGCGCCGAAGATTTGGCAAAGGGCGCGAAATTCACCGTGATCGGGGAAAGCGCCGCAGGCCATGGGTTTGGCGGTGACGTTCGCCAGGGAGAGGCCGTGCGCATTTTCACCGGCGCCCCCCTGCCGGAAGGTGCAAGTTTCGTTGTTATTCAAGAGGATGTAAGCCGGATTTCAACCCAGATCACCGTGACTGGCGATACCGGAAGCAATAGCAATATCCGCCCCGCAGGAGTTGATTTCCGCGAAGGCGATTCCATGACCGCCCCGCGTGTGTTGCGCGCTGCCGATCAGGCGTTGTTGGCATCCATGAATGTCGCGCAGGTGCCCGTGTTCAAACGGCCTGACGTGGCGCTGATCTCTACCGGGGATGAATTGGTGATGCCCGGTGAAACCCCGGGCCAGGATCAAATCATCGCCTCAAACACGTTTGGATTGAAGGCAATGCTGGACGCGGCAGGCGCGCATACCCGCATCCTGCCGATCGCGGGCGATAATGCGCCCGCGCTGGAAATGGCGTTTGATCTGGCATCCGGCGCCGATCTGATGGTAACGATTGGCGGCGCCTCTGTGGGGGACCACGATATCGTCGCCCCCGTGGCGCAAAGCCTTGGAATGGAACAAAGTTTTTACAAGGTTGCGATGCGGCCGGGCAAACCTTTGATGGCGGGGCGGATGGGCAAGATGGCCATGATAGGGCTGCCGGGCAATCCGGTGTCCGCCATGGTCTGTGGCCAGATTTTTCTGGTGCCGGTGCTGCGTGCGATGCTTGGCCTTGGCCGTGCGCCCTGCCCGCGCCTGACTGCCGAACTGTCCGCGCCCCTGCCCGCCAACGGACCACGCGAACACTATATGCGCGCACAGGCTGACAATGGCCGTGTGCAGCCATTCGACAATCAGGACAGTTCGCTTTTGTCGGTTTTGTCGCAATCCAACGCCCTTTTGGTCTGCCCCCCTGACATGCCCGCCCGAGGCCCGGGCGACAGGGTGGAATATATCCCGCTTGATTAATCCTGGACGAACAGTCTTACGAAACAGTTGACACAAAACGGGAACATGAATAGAACATTCGTTAACAGGCATCGGATCGAGGGCATCAAAAATGTTAACGCGCAAACAGTTGGACCTGCTGGAATTCATTCAAAAACGGGTGCAACGCGATGGTGTTCCCCCCTCCTTTGACGAAATGAAAGAAGCCCTGGATCTGCGTTCGAAATCCGGCATTCACCGTTTGATCACAGCACTGGAAGAACGCGGTTTCATCCGCCGTCTGGCGCACCGTGCCCGCGCCATCGAAATCGTTAAGCTGCCCGAGGCATTGGGCGGCGAGCCGCAGGGTTTCACCCCCAAAGTCATCGACGGTGACCGCCCCGACAGCAAACCATCGGGGGCTATGTCAGTGGATGCGCTGCATGTGGTCGAACTGGCCGTGATGGGCCGGATTGCGGCTGGCGTTCCCATTGCCGCGATCAATGAGGTATCGCATCACGTGGCCGTCCCGGGCGGCATGGTCAGCAAGGGCGGCGAACACTATGCGCTTGAAGTAAAAGGCGATTCAATGATCGACGCCGGCATCAATGACGGTGATGTCGTGGTGATCCGCGAAACATCCGTGGCCGACAACGGCGATATCGTTGTCGCCTTGGTCGAGGATCAGGAAGCCACGCTGAAACGGTTCTATCGCCGCGGCGAATCCATTGCTCTCGAGGCGGCGAACCCCGCCTATGAAACCCGCGTGCTTCCGTCAAACAAGGTTAAGGTGCAGGGCCGTCTGGTCGGGTTGATCCGCACCTATTGACCCCGGTTCTGACCTTTTCGGCCCTGATGTGACGGGGTGAACAGCCTCTGACGCAGATCGGGGCTGTTCCACAGGCGTTCACCAGCCAGATCCCGCGCCGCGACCACCTCTAACCCTTTGCCGCGATCATATAGGGCGATTGACCCGGTGCGACGCAGGGTTTGCGGATCATAGGTAACACAGGTTAACCCCTTGGGCGCGGGCACGTTCAGCACCACCAGATCCCCCTTGCCACACATCAGCCCGGCCGCCGCACGCTTGCCGCGCACATGGCTGATGTTCAGCCCCGCCAGTTGCACCTGCCGGGGCCAGCGGCTTGCGGCAATTTTCTGCTCTGCCATGTCGCCATCATTTTCCAACCAGATTGATGCAACAAATCCCGCCCCCTTTGGTTTGGACAGCGCCCGCCCCTGCCCCGTCATCACGCCGACCAACCCGCCGTCTTCGGCGATCAGGGCCATGGGGCGTTCGGCCCCCGACCACAGCCAGAACGCGGCGCAAACCGGCAGTATCCCCGCCATTCGCACCCGCCCCTGCCACAGGACCATGAACAAAAATCCCAGTGCCATCAGCGGCAGGACGATTGCGGGCGGGCTGACCACCGCGCCGCGCGCCCCCTCCATTGCGGCCACGTGATGCGCGACGCCCAAAATCCAGTCCAACCCCAACCCCATGACCTTCAGGGCCAGTCCCTCTGATCCCAGCGGCAATAACAGCACCGCAATCACCGCAGCGGGGACCACCAATAGCCCCATAAGAGGCACCGAAAGCAGGTTCGCAGGCAGGCCATAATGGGCCATCTGGTTAAAATGCGCCGCCCCGATCGGACCCGTGGCCAGCCCCGCCACCGCCGAGGAGATCACCACAGTCACAAATGGCGCCAGCCATTTTGGCCCCAATCGCCATTCACGATCACGGATCAACCCGAACACGGCGACCAATGCGGTTGTCGCGGCAAATGACATCTGGAACCCCGGCCCCATCAATGCCTCGGGGCGCAAGACCAGCACAATCATTGCCGCCACCGCCACAGCACGCAAAGATAGCGCCCGCCGGTCCAGCATCACGGCCAGCAGCACCACCGCCACCATCACGAATGCCCGCTGCGTTGCGACATTGCCGCCGGACAGTCCCAGATATCCCGCCGCCACGGCCAATGCAGCCGCCGCAGCAATTTTTTTCGCGGGAATGCGCATCGAAACCGCCGGGACAAGCGCCAGAGCGATGCGAAAGGCGGCAAACACGAACCCCGCCAGCAACCCCATATGCAACCCAGAAATCGCCAGCAAATGTGCCAGATTGGACACGCGCAAGGCCTGCATCGTGCCCTGCCCGATGCCCGATCTATCCCCCGTCATCACTGCCGCTGCAAACCCGCCGGTTTCCCCGCTCAGGGCTGCCTGAACCCGTGCGGACAAGGCCATACGGGCACGAAACAACCACTGCCCGCCCTGATTTGGTTCTAACAGCATGGCAGGCGTGCGGGTGTAACCAACCGCGCCAAGCCCCTGAAACCACGCATGTCTTTGGAAATCGAAACCGCCCGGTTCAACCGGACCACCGGGGGGCGACAGATGCCCTGTGGCCATGATCACATCCCCCGGCGCTGGCGTCAGATGTTGATCGCCATGCAGTGACAGGCGCAGCCGCGCAGGCGTGCGATGGGGCGCGACATTGTCCAGCACGACCTGATCCAGCGTCAGCCGCAGCGCATCGGATGCACTGCGGTCTATCCCGACAACCCGACCCTCGATCGCGCCATAATATCGCCACCCCATCACGGGCGCCGCGATTTCATGCGCCCGCCATCCCGCCAGACAGAACCCCGCAGCAATCAACGACACGGCCCAGAACAAGGGCGCGGGCTGCGCAAATTGCCATGCAGCCCCCGCCGCAACCAGAACCACAATTGCCAGCCCCATGAAAACTGGCCATTCCGGCTCTGATCCGGCCATGAAATAGCCGCCGATCCCGACCGCCAGACAGACCGGAACCCAAGGGAACAACGCCCCCCGCTGCGCTGCCAATGCAGCCTCTAACATTCCTTGCAAGCGCAACCCTTGCTCCTGTGCTGGTGCGCGGATAGACAGGCGCTAACGCTACCTCAACCTTGGTTACCGAAAGGTTAAATCCGCCCCATGTCCGAACAATCCCCCGCACAGGTCGTCACCCGTTTCGCCCCGTCCCCCACCGGGTATCTGCATATTGGCGGGGCACGCACGGCGCTGTTCAACTGGCTGTATGCGCGTGGGCGTGGTGGCAAATTCCTGCTGCGGATCGAGGACACCGACCGCGAACGCTCCACCCCCGAAGCCACGGCCGCCATCCTGCGCGGCATGGAATGGCTGGGGCTGGATTATGATGGCGACCCCGTCAGCCAATTTGATGCCGCCCCCCGCCACGCCGAAGTGGCGCAACAGCTGCTGGATGCAGGCAAGGCCTATAAATGCTTTGCCACGCAGGAAGAAATTCAGGCGTTTCGAGATGCGGCGCAGGCCGAAAAACGATCGACTCTGTTTCAATCGCCATGGCGCGATGCGGCCCCCGAAACCCACCCCGACGCGCCCTATGTTGTGCGCATCAAATCGCCGCTGGACGGGGTCACCGTGATCCGCGATCAGGTGCAGGGCGATGTGACCATTCGCAATGACCAGCTGGATGATATGGTGCTGCTGCGCTCGGACGGGACACCGGTTTATATGCTGGCCGTGGTGGTGGATGACCATGACATGGGCGTGACCCATGTCATTCGCGGCGATGATCACCTGAACAATGCCGCGCGTCAGATGATGATCTACAACGCGATGGATTGGGCAGTGCCGGTCTGGGCGCATATCCCGCTGATTCACGGGCCGGATGGTAAGAAACTGTCGAAACGCCACGGGGCGCTCGGGGTCGAGGAATATCAGGCCATGGGTTACCCCGCCGCCGGTATGCGCAACTATCTGACCCGTTTGGGGTGGAGCCACGGCGACGATGAATTTTTCACCGATGCGCAGGCAATGGACTGGTTCGATTTCAAGGGAATCGGCAAATCCCCTGCCCGTCTGGATTTCAAGAAACTGGAAAATCTTTGTGGCCAGCATCTCAGCGCCGCAGATGATGCTGCACTGCTGCATGAATTGCAGGCATATCTGGTGGTGGCCGAACAGCCCGCCCTGACGGATGCAGAAATTAACCAGATGGCGCAGGCATTGGGATTTTTGAAGACAAGCGCCAAAACATTAGGTCAAATCATTGAAAAAGCCCACTTTTTGATGGTTAAGCGCCCATTGAATATCGAAGAGAAGGCCGCCAGGAACCTTGATGATGTATCCCGTGGTATACTGAAAGAATTGACGCCGCAGTTGCAAAATGCTAGCTGGAACAGGAACGATCTAGAGGACCTCTTGAACCGTTTCGCCGAAGCAAACGACATGAAATTTGGCAAGCTGGCCGGACCGCTGCGTGCGGCGCTGGCCGGACGTGCCGCAACGCCAAGCGTCTTTGATATGATGCTGGTCCTCGGGCAAGAGGAAACAATTGCCCGTTTGACCGATGCCGGAACCTGACAGGAAACCGATTACGGTTAACCCGCCAGTAAGCTCCGAGGGATTAAAACGCCCGTGTGGTCCGCACATGAGGCCAGTGAGGAAGGGATGACTATGACCGAACCGACCAAGACCGCGACACTCACCATCGACGGCAAATCATACGAACTGCCGGTTTTTTCGCCGACGGCGGGGCCGGATGTGATCGACATCCGCAAGCTCTATGCGCAGGCTGATGTTTTTACCTATGACCCCGGTTTCACCTCTACAGCGTCCTGTGACAGCACGATCACCTTTATTGACGGTGCCGAAGGGGTGCTGCTGCACCGTGGTTACCCCATCGACCAACTGGCCGGTAAATCGCACTTCCTCGAGGTGTGTTACCTGCTGATGTATGGGGAACTGCCGACCGCCTCTGCGCTGGAAGATTTCGAAACACGCGTGACGCGCCACACCATGGTGCATGAACAGATGCACAACTTTTTCCGCGGTTTCCGCCGTGATGCGCATCCGATGGCGACCATGGTTGGTGTGGTTGGTGCCATGTCTGCGTTTTATGCCGACAGCGCCGATGTCAATGACCCCTGGCAGCGCGAAGTGGCGTCGATCCGTCTGATTGCGAAACTGCCGACAATTGCCGCGATGGCCTATAAATATTCGATCGGCCAGCCCTTTGTCTATCCGCGCAACGATCTGGATTATGCCGCGAACTTCCTGAACATGTGTTTTTCGGTTCCGGCCGAAAAATACGAGGTGAACCCCATTCTGTCGCGCGCGATGGACCGGATTTTCACCCTGCACGCGGATCACGAACAGAATGCCTCGACTTCGACCGTGCGTCTGGCGTCTTCTTCGGGTGCGAATCCGTTTGCCTGTGTGGCCGCGGGCATCGCCTGTTTGTGGGGTCCGGCCCATGGCGGCGCCAATCAGGCCTGTCTGGAAATGCTGCGCGAAATCGGCACCGTGGATCGCATCCCCGAATTCATCGCCCGCGCCAAGGACAAGAACGATCCGTTCCGTCTGATGGGCTTTGGTCACCGCGTTTACAAAAACTTTGACCCGCGGGCCAAGGTGATGAAGCAATCCGCAGACGAGGTGCTGGACCTGCTGGGCGTGGAAAACAACCCCACCCTGCAAGTCGCGAAAGAGCTGGAGAAGCAGGCCCTTGCCGATCCGTATTTCGCAGACAAGAAGCTGTTCCCGAATGTGGATTTCTACTCGGGTATCATCCTCGAGGCCATGGGCTTCCCCACTTCGATGTTCACGCCGATCTTTGCGCTGTCTCGCACGGTGGGCTGGGTCAGCCAGTGGCGCGAAATGATCGCCGATCCGCAGAACAAAATCGGCCGTCCGCGTCAGTTGTATCTGGGCGAAACCAGCCGCGATTATGTGGATGTCGAAAACCGCTGATCGCCGGGCGATCCGAATTGAAAACGCCCCCGATTTCGGGGGCGTTTTTGCTTTGCGGACAAGGGTTTATTGGCGGTCAGGAATGGTCACTCCGCATATTCACGCTTTCTAAATCATTGAATTTTAATCAATAAATCCGACAGTATCCCCCGCGCATTCAGGGTTAATTCACCGCCCAAGCGCATCCTCCTGTTCATCGAGCACAGGAGAAAACACATGGCATTCGTGGCAATAATGCTGGCAATGGGTCTGATGGCGGGCCTTGCCGGAATGGGGGGGGGCGATGATGGCGTATCGGGCGAAGGGTCCAGTGAAAGCGACAAGATCGCTGGTGGTGACGGGCCGGACACGATTGATGGCGGCGCAGGGTCCGATCTGATCCTTGGATATGACGGCGATGACGTGATTGAGGGCGGCGCCGGACATGACTGGATTTTCGCGCTGGATGGCGATGATCAGGTTTCCGGCAGCGAAGGCAATGACGTGGTATCGGGCGGTCAGGGTGCCGACACCATTGCAACCGGTGATGGCGATGATTTTGTCGAAAGCGCGGGCATTCTTGATGAACTTGCCCTGCTGGCCTCTATCGAAACGGCAGAAAATTTTGGCGATATCGACTTTTCATATGACATGGATCAGCCCGCAGACGAAGCCGATGTGATCGACCTTGGCGATGGCGACGACACCATTGTCGCGGGTCCGGGTGACACCGTGATCATGGGGGCCGGTGCAGATGAACTGGCGCTTGGCGATTGGTCGGTGGGTGATGAACCCGTGGTGGTCGAGGATTATGACGAGGATGAAGACGTGATCACCTTTGCTTATGCCTCCTCCACGCCTGCGCCGGAAATTGAAATGACTGTCGATCCCGACACCGGCGATGCCGAGTTGCGCGCCAATGGTGATCTGTTTCTGATTGTACGCGATGCCGGCCCGAATTTCCAGGCCGCACAGATTGATCTGCGCACCTACAACCGCGCCGCCTGATTCATCACGACCTCGGCAAAGAATCGCCCCACCGCACGGTCGGTCGGGGCGTATTTGCTTCAATACAGAAACAGTCTTTCCTATAAATTGGCATTGTCGCCTTGTTGTTGCCACATTCTGACAAACCTCCTCAATTTACTTTACTAAATCTTAATTTGATGCTCCCTTTCAGGGTGAATGGCCGGGGTTTCAGCGGCATCTGTTTAAACGTTTCGTATTTCGGAGACTGTCATGGGCGCACTCATTCTACTTGGTATCCTTGCGGGCGGTGGGCTGCTTGCCTTGCTGGTCGACGGCTTTAACGATGATGATGACGGCGTTTCCCCCACGACCCCGGGCGAGGAAGAAACGATTGAAGGCACCGAAGGCAATGATCTGCTGAAAGGGACGCTTGAATCCGACACCATCGCCGGTGGTGCGGGCGATGACCGGATCGAAGGCGGCGAAAGCGGCGATCTGATCTCGGGCGATGCTGGCAATGATTCGCTCTATGGTGACGAAGGCAGCGATGTTGTGCTGGGCGGTGATGGCGATGACCTGCTGCGCGGTTCCAAGGGCGAGGACCTGCTGATCGGTGGCGACGGCGCCGACACGATGTATGGCGATACCAAGGATGATATTCTGATCGGCGTTGGCATCGGGTTGGAAGAGGTGGCAGACGGGTCGCTGCTGGATCAAGCCCTTAGCGCCCTGCCGGAAGAGGACACCGACGCGGGCGATCTGATGAATGGCGGCTATGGCGACGATCTGTTGCTGGTCGGCAGTTCCGACAGCGCCACGGGCGGCGAAGGCAATGACGAATTCATCCTTGGCGACTGGATCACCGCCGGCAATGCCGCCCTGATCAAAGATTACAACGCCGACGAAGATACAATTTTCGTCAGCTATGATGGCACATTAGAGGACATGGCCCTGACCGTCACCGCCACCGATACGGGCGATGCCGAAGTCATGATCGAAGACCGCGTGATCGCCACGGTGACCGGCGCGGGCGAAACCCTGACAGCCGATGATATCAATGTGATCCTGAACGCAGACGGATCTGATACGACCTATATCGGCACGGCTGGCGATGATGTCATGAACGGGTCCGACAACGCCGAAACCATTTCCGGCGCCGATGGCGCAGATTCGGTTTGGGCCGCATCGGGCGCTGATCTGGTCAATGGCGATGCGGGCGATGATGCGCTTGCGGGTGGCACTGGTGCCGATACCGTCAATGGTGGCGAGGGCGACGACCTTGTGTTGGGAATGTGGGGCAATGACAGCCTGGACGGTGGCGCAGGCGACGATGTGATTGTCGATACATCCGGTCAGGATATGATCATGGGCGGCGATGGCAACGATACGATTTCAGCCGTCAGCATGTTGGACGAGGGCGCGTTTTTTGACACCGCCAGCGATGAAACCAATGACAACGGCTATGCTGATGAACTGTCACCCTATAATTACACCACCGCCGACAGCGATCTGAATGACACGATAGACGGCGGCGCGGGGGATGATGTGATCACCTTTGGCGTGGCCGATAAGATCACCGGGGGGGACGGTGCCGATACCTTCAACGGTGGCGACTGGATGGAAGGCGGCGTGGCCCATATTCTGGATTTCGACACGACCGAGGATGTATTGGTTTACAATTACGTGGCCTCTGACCCCGATGCCGCCATTCCGACCGTCACCGTGACCTATGCCGATGATGCCACCGAGACCGAGGGCAAGGCCTATGTCAGCATTGATGGCGAACAGGTGTTCACCCTGCGCCATGTCGGCACATCCTTTACTGCCGATATGGTCGTTTTGCAGGGTTACATGCCCAATGACGCGATCGAGGTGCCCGCAGCAGAAGCCACCACAGAAACGCCGGCAGACACCACTGATGCAACTGCGGATGCGGCGGGCACCACGGATACGGCAATGGATACGGCAACGGATACGACCGATGCCGATACAATGGGCACCGCTGACGATCCCGATGCCACGACCGACACCGTTGTCACGGGCACCACAGACCCTGTTGTGGATGAGGAAGCACTCATTCCCGCCTAAGCGGCAGATCATTCAACAAAAAAGGCGGCGCGTGATCTACACGGGCCGCCTTTTTCGTGTTCAGCGTTCATCCCTTGCGGCGCAGCGCAGATTTAGCGCCCTTCGAATTTCGCCGGGCGTTTTTCCAGAAATGCGACCACACCCTCTTGGAAATCGCGGGTCTTGCCACAGGCACCTTGCAGTTTGCCCTCCAGGTCCAGTTGCTGTTCGATGGTGTTATTGAACGCCGACCGGATCGAGGTTTTGATGCCCTGATAGGCGGCTGTCGGGCCACTGGCCAATTGCTGCGCCCGCGCCTGCCAGACGGCGGCGAATTCGGCATCGGGCACGGCCTCCCAGATCAGGCCCCAGTCATCGGCCTGACGCGCCGTGACTTTATCGGCAAACAGGGCCGCCCCCATGGCCTTGGCCATTCCCATGGAACGGGTCATCCAATAGGTGCCGCCCGCGTCGGGGATCAGGCCAATGCGCGCAAATGCCTGCATGAAATAGGCGCTTTCCGATGCGATCACGATGTCCGCGGCCAGTGCAAGGTTGGCCCCTGCCCCCGCCGCCGCACCATTCACCGCCGAAATCGTCGGGATCGGGCAGTCATAAATTGCGCGGATCATCGGGCCGTATTCGTCGCGCAGGGTGCGTTCCATATCCATGTTGGATGCATTGGCGCGGTCGCTTAGATCCTGCCCCGAACAGAATGCGCGCCCGTCGCCCGTGATCACCAGCACACGGGCCTCGGTGCCTGCGGCCTGTGCGGCATGGGCGATTTCGGCCCGCATTTGCGTGTTCAGCGCATTCATCACGCTTGCGCGGTCCATCATGATGGTCGCGACCCCGTCGGTGACGCTGTATTTGATGGTTTTATATTCCATGGGTGAACCCCTCCCTTATCCTGTTGGCGGCAACCTTAGCTGACCAGCGGGTAAGGAAAAGGGAAAACCCCGCGTCACTGATCCATAATTTCGCGCAGCCGCGCCTGTTCTTCGGTGCTTAGCGCGGCCTCTTGCGGGGCGTCGGATTGGCTGCGGCGGCGTAGATAAAATGCAGCCATGATCAACGCGGCCAGCAACATCAACGGCCCCGCGCCCCATAGAATCCAGTTTGCGCCCTTGGTTGTGGGGTTCAACAGCACATATTCACCGTAGCGATCCACAACGAAATCAATCACTTGGTCGTTGCTGTCGCCCGCTACAATCCGTTCGCGCACCAACAGGCGCAAATCCTTTGCCAACCCTGCGTTGGATTCGTCGATGCTTTCGTTGCGGCAGACAAGGCAGCGCAGTTCTCTGGACACCTCGCGCGCGCGGGACTCCAGCGCGGGATCGGACAGAATTTCATCGGGCTGCACCGCCATGGCAACGGGCGCGGCAAGGGTCAGGCACAGGGCCAGCATCAGGCGTTTCATTCGGCAGGCACCCCCGTTGGCACAGGTTTACGTGCGCCCGCCGCCACGCGGTAACGGCGATCAGACAGGCTGAGCAAGCCACCCAATGCCATCAGGATCGACCCGCCCCAAATCCAGTTGGCCAGCGGTTTGTAATAGGTGCGCACCGCCCAACCGCCATCGGATTGCGGATCGCCGATCACCACATAGATGTCGCGCAGGAAACCGTTGTCAATCGCGGCCTCGGTCGTGGGCATTCCGGCCACCGGATAGACCCGTTTTTCAGGGTATAGCGTGGAAATATCGCGACCATTACGGGCCAGAAACACCGTGCCCGTGGTCGAAATGAAATTCGGCCCCTGCACCCGCTGCACATCATTCAACGTCAAGGTATATCCTGAAACATCAAAGGCTTGCCCCAGTTGCACAACGCGGTTGTCCTCGTGGCTCCATGCCATCATGCCCGCCACACCGATAAAGGTAATGCCAAGACCGGAATGGGCCATCGCCTTGCCCCAATCCGCACGCGGCAGGCGCAGCAAACGCGCCAAACGCCCGCCCCTGCGGCCGGTGCGCCCCCAAATATCGGTGGCCGCGCCAAACACCAGCCATGCCCCCAGCAACAGCCCCACAGGACCAAGCGCCGAACGCCCCGTCTGCATGGCAAAGGCCAATGCGCCAATCGCCACAGCCAGCACCAGTGCCGGAATCAGGGGCCGGAACACGCGGCCAATGCTGGCCCGTTTCCACGGCATCATCGCGCCAATGGGCAGGGCAATCGCCAGCACCACCATAAACGGCGTGAATGCCGAATTGAAAAACGGCGCCCCGACCGACAGTTTGCGGTCGAAAAACAGCTCGGCCAGCAGGGGCCAGATGGTACCGATGAACACCACGAAACAGGACACCGCCAACAGGATATTGTTCAGCACCAGTGCGCTTTCGCGGCTGACCAATGCGAACACGCCCTTGGCCTGCATCGACGTGGCGCGCAGCGTGAACAACGTCAGCGCCCCGCCCATGAACACCGCCAGAATCGCCAGAATGAACACCCCGCGTTCGGGGTCATTGGCAAAGGCATGCACCGATGTGATCACGCCGGATCGCACGATAAAGGTGCCGATCAGCGAAAACCCGAACGCCATGATCGCCAAGAGGATGGTCCAGCTTTTCAGGCTTTCGCGTTTTTCCACCACGATGGCCGAATGCAGCAGCGCGGCGGCGATCAGCCAGGGCATAAAGGATGCATTTTCCACCGGATCCCAAAACCAGAACCCGCCCCAGCCCAATTCATAATAGGCCCACCATGACCCCAGCCCGATTCCGACCGATAAAAACACCCATGCCGCCAGAGTCCATGGGCGCACCCAACGGCCCCATGCCGCATCAACGCGCCCCTCGATCAGGGCGGCCACAGCAAAGGAAAACGTCATGCTCAGCCCGACATAGCCCAGATACAGGAACGGCGGGTGAAACGCCAAACCGGGGTCTTGCAGCAGCGGGTTCAAATCCTGCCCGTCAAAGGGCGGCGCGACCAGCCGCAAAAACGGGTTCGAGGTAAAGATGATAAAGGCGAAAAACGCCACGCCAATCGCGCCCTGAACCGCCAGCACACGGGCGCGCAATGTGGGCGGCAGGTTGCCGCCAAACCACGCACACATCGCGCCGAACAGGGCCAAAATCAGCACCCATAGCAGCATCGACCCCTCGTGATTCCCCCAAACACCCGATATTTTATACAGCATCGGCTTGGCCGAATGCGAATTTGCCCAGACCAGTCTTAAACTGAAATCCGAGGTCACAAAAGCATAGGTCAGCGCGGCAAATGACAGCCCCACCAACAGGAATTGCGCCGTGGCGGCGGGTTCGCCCACGGCCATCCAGCCGGGCCAGCGTTTATGGGCACCAATCAGGGGCACGACCATCTGCACGATGGCGACCAAAAAGGCGAGGATAAGGGCGAAGTGACCGAGTTCTGTAATCATGCCCCCTGTATAGGGCGCTGCGCGCCTTGCGCCAATTCACATTCGCACCAGAAAACTTGCTAAATGGTCGCGCCCCCAATTCCTGTTTCAAGGGCGCGACACTGGTGGGTTTTCATTCACCCTGCTTAACGCTCGTCACTGCGCGGATCCATTTGCGGTGCATGGCGGGCGCGCCAGTCAATCAGCGCCGGATTGGCGGGTTTGGCAGCGCGGGGGGCGCGCAGCTGTCCGGGCGGGGCTGGCATATCTTCATCGCCCAACTCCTCTAGCATGCGCAGGTTGCCGACCACCGCAGGCACATGGCGCAGGGTTTCGACCACACGTGACTGAAATTCCTGCCCTTTTGCCTGATGACGTGCGCCAAAATAAAACGACACAATCGCGCCCAACAGCCACCACAGCGGTTCGGGCACCAATGCGATGCCCTGCATCCGCGCAGAAAACCAGACCGGGTCCACCATCGCAGCGATGAACAGCCCCAAGGTGCCAAAGGCGAGAGAGGGGCGCGGCAAACGGTTAATGCCATCCATCAAGCAATCAAACCGGCTGCGCCGCACCAATGTGAATTCCTGCCCGAACTGCGCCAGTGCCGCCTGTTGCAGGGCCGCCTCGCGCCCTGCCCCGGCCTCTGCGTTTTCGCGAAACACCTCTGCCGTGTCACGGATCAGATTGCGCCCGTTGCCAAATGCGAAACCGAATATGCGGTCAATCAACCCCATGCCGCCACCCGTGCGTTGAATTCCGCATTGCTCAGGTGATAGCGCGGGCTGATGAACTCTTCGGCGCGTTTGATCCAGCCGCCCTTGCCGCCTTTGCGGGAGCGGGCATATTTGCGGCTGGCGCTGCGTCGGTCGGCCAGACGGAAATAGTAATTGCGCCGCGCAATGCCATAGGCATCGGCCAGATGCTGCGGTGCCAATGATGCGGCCACCGCGGCGGCATCAATGGTTTGCGGGCCGATTGCGCCATCCACCTGCACCGCCTGCCCCATGTCATTCAGCAGGTTTTGCAATATCTTGACCGCATTACTGCCCGCGTTGACATACATATCAAAAACCGAGGCCTGCAAGGCCAGCGGCAGCGCATCAATGCGTGGACGGCGGAAATAATGATCGATGAAAATATCCACCGCCTGTTGCTGTGTCAGTGCGCGCACATCTTGCGTATCGACATCACCGTCATGGTCCAGATCCAGCCCTAAACGGCGCATGGTGTGGATGGTGACGCCAAAATTTGTCGCGCCGCCCGGATCATCGGGATCGTTCACATAGCCGCCTTCGCGGGCGACAATCTGTTCTGCAATTTCTGTGATTGTGGGCATGGTTTCACCCTTCGCTCGTTTGTTGACCTCACGAGCGAAGGGTGATTGCAAATGCTTAACGGGCGTAAACCGGCCCGTGCGCTACCGGGCTAGCTTTCAGTCTCGGGTTCCACATAAACGCCCTGATCTTTTAGCGCGTCTATCACCTCTTTGGGCATGTATGATTCATCGTGTTTTGCAAGTATTTCAGTGGCTTGAAATACATTGTTCACGTATGATCCCGTGCCGATCATGCCTTGGTTTTCCTCGAACAGATCGGGCAGGATGCCAGTAAAGGTCACCGGAATGGATGCCCCCCCATCTGTCACGTTGAACGAAATCACCTCGCCTTCGCCACGTTTCAGCGTGCCCTCCTCGACCAGCCCGCCGATGCGGAACACCTCGGACGGCAGGGGCGGTTCGGCCATGATTTCGCTGGGTGCGCGGAAAAAATTGATCCCGTCGCGCATCGAATATCCGATCAGCCCCGTCGCCAGCACAAGCGCGACCGCGGCAAGCGCAACCACCTGAATACGGCGTTGTTTTTTCAGCCCTTTCATCGGCTCTCCTCCGGTTTAGGGGAAACAGGGGGCCAGCATCAGCCCCGCCGTTTCCTCCTCACCTAACATCAGATTTGCGTTCTGCAAGGCCTGCCCACTGCTACCTTTTGTCAGGTTGTCCAATGCGGCCACCACGATGGCACGGCCCCCAATGCGGTCGCCCGTCACCCCGATATGGCAGAAATTGGACCCGCGCACA
Organism: Paracoccaceae bacterium; assembly: GCA_050633465.1. GTDB lineage: Bacteria > Pseudomonadota > Alphaproteobacteria > Rhodobacterales > Rhodobacteraceae > UBA3069. The sequence continues at coordinate 154,475 of JBOEGO010000011.1, forward strand.
TGATGGGTTGATGGCGTTTCGCCAAAGGGCAGAACCTCGATAAAGGGTTCATTCACATAGGTTTTTGACAGGACCTCATGCACCGATGCCGCGTCACCAGACAGATATCCGGTGGCCAGAATGCCGCGGTTGGCAGGCATCAGATGCGGGGTGAACTGTATCTTAACATCCCGTCCGGCCAGTTTGCTGAATTCCTGATCGAATTCGCCCAGATGGCGGTGCGTGCCACCCACGGCATAGGCATTCGCGCCCTCGGACAGTTCTGCGTGCAGCAGGTTTTCCTTGAGGCTGCGGCCCGCACCCGACACGGCGCATTTCAGATCCAGAATGATATCATCCAGCCCGATCACCCCGTTCTGGATCAGCGGGCGCAGCATATACTGACCCGTCGCCGCGTTGCACCCGGTGCCTGCGACAACCCGCGCCGAGCTGATTTCATCGCGGTAAAATTCGGTCAGCCCGTAAACGGCTTCGGCCTGCACATCCAATGCGGCGTGGTCATTGCCATACCATTTTTTATATTCTGCGGGATCGCGCAGCCGGAAATCGGCGGACAGATCGACCACTTTCAACGATTTCGGCAGATCGCGGATCACCTCTTGGCTGGTGGCATGGGGCAGCGCGCAAAAACACAGATCAATGCCGGAAAAATCAATCTGGTCGATGGTCACCAGTTGCGGCAGGTCCAGATGGCGCAGATGCGGGAACACATTTGCCATTGACAGACCGGCCTTGGAATTCGCCGCCAAGGCCTTGATTTCAAAAGAGGGATGCGTGGCGATCAGGCGCACCAGTTCCGCGCCAGTGTAACCGGATGCACCAAGGATTGCGATGTTATGGGCCATGTTGCGGCCTCCCTTTTGTTGACGGGCGCGGGGCCAGTCACAGTGTGAAATAACGGCAGGCAACAGCCCTGCCCTTGAGAAAGATCAATTTCCGCCTCAGGCGGCAGTGAAATCCAGCTTTCGTCGCAGGAACTGCGTGGCGCGGGTGGATACGCGCGCAGGGTCGCCCGTGGTCAGGAACATCGATTCCGTTCCGCTGCCCATCATTTTCGGGTGGCGTTCCAGATAATCGGCCAGACTTTCGGCGACCAGATTGGCCTGCGAATAGACCTCGACATCAGCGCCCAAGGCATCCTGAAATGCGTCCTGCATCAGCGGGTAATGGGTGCAGCCCAAAATCGCCGCCTGCGGCTGTGGCATTTTGCGTTTCAACGCGTCGACATGGCTGCGCACCATGGCCTCGGCCAGGATCATATCACCGTCTTCGATCGCATCGACCACCCCACCGCAGGCCTGTGCCTCGACATCGACACCGATGGCGCGAAACGCCAGTTCGCGCTGGAATGCGCGGCTGGCCACGGTGGCGGGGGTGGCGAACAGGGCCACATGTTTCACCGCCACTTCGCGTGGGGGGGAATTGTCGCCCCACTGGCGTTCGGTCAATGCCTCGATCAGGGGGACGAACACGCCCAAAACCCGTTTGTCAGCGGGAATCCAGCTTTCCTGCATCCGGCGCAGCGCGGCGGCGGATGCGGTGTTGCAGGCCAGAATCACCAGATCGCAGCCTTCATCCCACATGCGTTGCACGGCGGCTGTGGTCAGGTTGTAAATGTCATCGGCGCTGCGCACGCCATAGGGCGCATGGGCACTGTCGGCGAAATAGACCACAGGCATGTCGGGCAACCGTTTGGTCACCGCGTCCCAGACGGTCAAACCGCCCAAACCACTGTCGAAAATCCCTACTGCCATGGCCCTTGCCCCGTTCAGGCGCGCGGTTTTGCGCGATGTTTCTGCTCGAATTCAAACCCATAGCCCGCGGGCAAGGGTGTTGGAGACAGGTCATACGTCTGTTTGCGCAGGAAATCCATCATTGCTTTGGCATCATTGGCGCGTGCGGCAATTTCCGCCGGTGGGATCGCGTCGCCCACCACGATGCGCACGGGCGTGTTCACACGGGCGCGAAATTCGCGGATCAACAGCCCCATGCGCAGGGTATTGTGCATATGGCTGGCCAGTTGGAACAAACGGCTGGTGTGGCCGTCAAAAAACATCGGCACCACCGTCGCGCCGGATTTGGCCACCATACGGGCGGTGAAACTGCGCCATCCCGGATCAAGCGGATGCGCCAGCGGCGTGGCGGCGGTGGACACGGTGCCGCCGGGGAAAATTCCAATCGCGCCGCCCTGCCCCAGATAGGTCAGCGCCTCTTTGCGGGTGGCAAGGTTCAGCGCCACGGCCTCTTTGCTTTCATCGAATGAAATCGGCAGGATCACCTTTTCCAGATCGGCGGCCTTGCGAAACACACGGTGCGCCAGAATGCGGAAATCACCGCGCTGTTGGGACAGGATATGCCCCATCATCAGCCCGTCCAGAATGCCGTAGGGGTGGTTTGACACCAAAATCAGCGGGCCGGTTGCAGGGATATTGGCCAGACTGCCGCCCACCACGTCCAGTTCCAGACCGTAGCGTTCGACCATCACCTGCCAGAAATCGCGCCCCTGCGCGACCTCATGTTCATATCCGCTGGCGCGTTTGATCAATGACAGCCGTCCGGTGGCGTTTTCCATCGCCCGGATAAAGGCCCGCCCGCTGCGCGATGCAGCGGAATGGGCGTAACTGATGTCGCGTGCAATGCGCGCCTTGCCAATCATCGGGCCTGCCTTTTTGCGGACGATGCTAACCTGATAAACGTCACTAAAGAATGAGCGCCGTCAAGAAAAGCCCTACTCGGCGGCTTGCATCCTTTCCGGCGGTGTCGCCTTGAACGCGGCCAGCAGGGTTTCGCGCTGTTTCGCGGCCTGTGCCTCGTTTGCCTGTTTCACCGGACCAAAGCCGCGAATTTGCAGCGGCAGTTCGGCCAGTTGCACCGCGATATCCAGTTTTTCAGAAGTCAGCGCCCCCAGAACCATTGCCATGTCGGCCTCGTATTGGCTGATCAATGCGCGTTCCATCCGGCGTTCCTCGGTGCGGCCAAAGGGGTCGAACGGGGTGCCGCGCAGGCGTTTCATCCGCGCCAGAATGCGATAGCCGCGCTCCATGCCCGGGCCGAATGCGCGTTTTACAGGGCGACCATCGGCGCCGGTTTTCGACAGGATCGGCGGCGCAAGGTGATATTTCATTTTGAAATCACCCTCAAACTGGGCTTCGGCCTTGGCGCGGGTGTCCAGATGCAGGCGCGCCACCTCGTATTCGTCCTTATAGGACAGCAACTTGTGGTATCCTTTGGCCATGGCCTCTTGCAGGCGTGCATCCGCCACCTGATCCAGCAGTTTGCGGTATTTCCTGGCCAGACGCTTGCCCTGATATTGCACCAGATGATCGGCGCGAAACGCGATTTTTTCATCCAGAGATTTGGGTTTTTCAACCACAGTGGGGGATAGCATCCGCGCCGCATCCTCGGCGTGCAGCACCGCCCAACGGCCAATTTCAAAGGCGCGTTTGTTGCGATCCACCGCCGCGCCGTTCAATTCGACCGCCTGCATGATCGCATCATAGGACAGCGGCACCAACCCGCGCTGCCATGCCGCGCCAAAGATCATCATATTCGAAAAAATCGAATCCCCCAGCGTGGCCCGCGCAAGTTCGGAGGCATCAAACAGATCAACCCGTTCCTGCAACCGCGCCTGCAACGCCATTGCCAGACGGTCAGCGGGCAGCTGGAATTCGGTATCGCGGGTGAAATCGCCGGTGATAATTTCATGGGAGTTCACAACAGCTCCCGTTTGCCCGCTGCGCGTCAACCCCAGCGTTTTCGCGCCCGCCGACACCACCAGATCACCGCCGATCAGGGCATGTGCTTCGCCCGTGGCGACACGGATCGCGGATATATCATCGGGGGAATTGGCGATGCGGCAATGGATATGCACCGCGCCGCCCTTTTGCGCCAATCCGGCCATTTCCATCATGCCCGCGCCCTTGCCGTCGATCTGGGCGGCCTGCGCCATCACCGCGCCGATGGTCACAACCCCCGTGCCGCCGACGCCGGTGATCACCACATTCCATGTGCCGTCAATCGCGGGAATTGTCGGGGCGGGCATGTCCGGCAGTGTGATTTCTGCCGTGGCCGCCTTGCGCGGGGTGGCCCCTTCGACCGTCACAAAGGACGGGCAAAACCCCTTGAGGCAAGAGAAATCCTTGTTGCAGGAGGATTGGTCAATCGCCCGTTTGCGCCCCAGTTCGGTTTCCACCGGCACGATCGACACACAGTTCGATTGCACCCCGCAATCGCCGCAGCCCTCGCAGACATCGGTGTTGATAAACACTCGCTGATCGGGATCGGGGAATTGCCCGCGTTTGCGGCGGCGGCGTTTTTCGGCGGCACATGTCTGCACATAGATCAGCGCCGACAGCCCCTTGGTTTGCGCCAGCCGTTCCTGCACCGCCTGCAAATCGGCGCGCTCGCTCATCACCACCCCTTTGGGGAATTGCGACAGGTCCAGATCCTCTTTTTCGTCGTAAACCACTTCGATTGTCGGCACGCCCATGGCCTGAAGCTCGTCTGCGATGCGATAGGCGGTCAATCCGCCCTCGTTGCGCTGCCCGCCGGTCATGGCCACGGCATCGTTGAACAGGATTTTATAGGTCATCGTGGTATTCGCGGCCAATGCGGCACGAATGGCCTGCACACCGGAATGGTTATAGGTGCCATCGCCCAAATTCTGGAACACATGCCCGCGATGGGAAAATTTTGATTCCCCGATCCAGTTCGCGCCCTCGGCCCCCATGTGGGTGAATCCCTGCGTGTCACGGTCCATCCATTGCACCATATAGTGACAGCCGATTCCGGCATAGGCGCGGCTGCCATCGGGCACCTTGGTTGACGAATTATGCGGGCAACCGGAACAGAAATAGGGGATGCGCGCCGCGATTTCCTGAGCGTTGTCGTTGCGCTTGACCTCGGCCAGGGCAGACAGCCCCGCCTTGATCCCGTCTGTCTCGCGCCCCTCTTCAATCAGGATCATGCCTAATTTTTCGGCAATCATGATCGGGTCCAATGCCTGCTTGGTCTGGAACAATTCCGGCCCGTGCATCGACCCCGCGCCGCCCCCCTTGTGCCAGCCCCAAACGCGCCGCCCGCGACGGTCGTCGAAAATGGCTTCCTTGACCTGCACCTCGATCAGCTTGCGTTTTTCCTCGACCACGACGATCAGGTCCAGCCCCTCGGCCCAGTCGTGAAACCCGCGCATGTCCAACGGGAAAGTCTGCCCCACCTTATATGTGGTCACCCCCAAACGCTCGGCCTCGGCCTCGTCAATGTTCAGCAACGACAGCGCATGCACCAGATCCAGCCAGTTCTTGCCTGCGGCCACAAATCCGATCTTGGCACCCGGTTTGCCCCAGACGCGTTTGTCCATTTTATTGGCATGGGAAAAGGCCTCGGCGGCGAAACGCTTGTGGTCAATCATCCGCGCTTCTTGCTCTGTTGGGGTGTCCAGCAGGCGAATGTTCAACCCGCCCTCGGGCATGTCGAAATCGGGGATGATCAGGTTCATCCGGTCGGGGCGACCATCGACAACGGCGGTGGCCTCGACCGTGTCCTTCATGGTTTTCAACCCGACCCACAACCCGGAAAACCGTGACAAAGCATAGCCATAGACACCGTAATCCAGAATTTCCTGCACCCCCGCGGGGCTGACCACAGGCATATAGGCATCGACCATGGCCCATTCGGATTGATGCAAAACGGTGGATGATTCACCGGTGTGGTCATCGCCCATGGCCATCAATACGCCGCCGTTTTTCGACGTGCCCGCCATATTGGCGTGGCGCATCACATCGCCGGAACGGTCCACCCCCGGCCCCTTGCCATACCACATGCCAAACACGCCATCGAACCGGCCCTCGCCGCGCAATTCCGCCTGTTGCGCGCCCCAGATCGCGGTGGCGGCCAAATCTTCGTTCAGCCCTTCCTCGAATGTGACATCGGCGGCGTTCAACTGTTTCGCGGCGCGGTTCATTTGCATGTCCACCGCCCCCAAAGGTGACCCGCGATAGCCGGTGACATAGCCTGCGGTGTTCAATCCCGCCGCCTTGTCGCGCGCTTTCTGGATCAGCATCAGGCGCACCAATGCCTGTGTGCCGTTCAACAGAACCGGCGATTTCTCAAGGTCGAAACGGTCATTCAAGGATACTTTGGGCGTCGTCATCACTGGCCTCCCCGCTGGATGTCGTCTTGCTATTATAACGCAAGAATAGGTCAAAATAACTGACCTTACAAACAAAAACGATGCTGCACCTGCATCATTCCCCCTGTTCACTGGCCAAATTTTAACTATTTCGTGTAAGGGTAATCAGTGAACTGAAAGTTGCGGATATGGATTGGGATAAACTTAGAATATTTCACGCGGTCGCGGATGCAGGCAGCCTGACACATGCGGGGGAAATGCTGCATTTGTCGCAATCTGCCGTGTCGCGGCAGGTGCGCGCCCTTGAAGAATCGCTGAACACCACCCTGTTCCACCGCCATGCGCGGGGGCTGATTCTGACGGAACAGGGCGAACTGCTGTTTGATGCGACCCGCGCCATGTCGAAACGGCTGGATGCCGCATCGGCCCGCATCCGCGATTCCGAGGATGAGGTGTTCGGCGAACTGCGCGTCACCACCACTTTTGGCTTCGGCTCGCTCTGGCTCGCCCCGCGCCTGACCACACTTTATGACAAATACCCTGACCTGAAAATCGAACTGATGCTGGAAGAGCGCGTTCTGGACCTGCCCATGCGCGAGGCAGACGTGGCCATCCGCATGAAAGAACCCTCTCAGGCCGATCTGATCCGCAAAAAGCTGATGAATATCCGCATGCGGCTCTATGCGTCGCCCGAATATATCGCGCAAAACGGGCTGCCCGACAGCATCGACGCCATCAGCAATCACCGCCTGATCTGTCAAAACCCGAACGCGCCGCAGGTTGGCGCCGGTGCGGCGCTGGTGCAGCACCTTATGGCCTATGATATTCACTCTACCCTGACCGTGAACAATTATTTCGGGGTGTTGCAGGGGGTGCTGAACCATCTTGGCATCGGCGTGCTGCCCGATTACCTGACGCAGGATTTTCCGAATCTGGTGCGGGTGCTGCCGGACATAGAATCAGGCGAAGTTCCGGTTTTCCTCGCCTATCCCGAGGAATTGCGCCAATCCAAACGCATTTCCGCCTTTCGCGAATTCGTTCAGGAAGAGATTATCAGCTACCGCAAACAACAAAGAGAACAAGCAGTTAGCTAACAAGTGAAGCAAGCCATGCGCCATGCGCATAGCGGACATGCTGCGCCTGCGACATCTTACGCCTTGATCGTACACAAACGGATGCCTAATTCATCACTTGACGGTGCTGCTGATGCAAATCGCGGCACTATCATACCTCCCTGTTGGACTTGGCCGAGCTATTGCAGCTCGGCCTTTTTTTTCGCTTGCACCGGATCAGGCCCTGGGCAAGCCAACACTGCCCCCTTCCCCCCCGCGACCCCTTCGCGTAAAGAGGCGGCAAACCAACATGCGCCATAAACACGCCTAACCGACACGCCTTGGGGATAACACATGCAAGAACCGGCCATCACGCCCGATCTGATCGCAAGCCACGGGCTGTCGCCCGACGAATACCAGACCATCCTTGACATCATCGGACGCGAGCCGAGCTTTACCGAGCTGGGCATTTTTTCGGCCATGTGGAACGAACATTGTTCCTATAAATCGTCGAAAAAATGGCTGCGCACCCTGCCCACCACCGGCCCGCAGGTCATTTGCGGCCCCGGCGAAAACGCGGGTGTTGTGGATATTGGCGATGGTCAGGCGGTTGTGTTCAAAATGGAATCGCACAACCACCCCTCGTATATCGAACCCTATCAGGGCGCGGCGACGGGTGTGGGCGGCATTCTGCGCGATGTGTTCACCATGGGCGCACGGCCGATTGCGGCGATGAATTCGCTGTCATTCGGGCAGGTCGACCACCCCAAGACCAAACGGCTGGTGCATGGCGTGGTCGAAGGTGTCGGCGGCTATGGCAACTGTTTCGGCGTGCCCACCGTGGGCGGCGAGGTGCGTTTTCACCCTGCCTATAATGGCAACTGTCTGGTCAATGCCTTTGCCGCCGGTCTGGCCGATGCCGATAAGATCTTCTACTCAGCCGCCTCCGGCGTCGGTATGCCCGTGGTCTATCTGGGCGCGAAAACCGGCCGTGACGGCGTGGGCGGTGCCACCATGGCATCCGCCGAATTCGACGACACGATCGAGGAAAAACGCCCCACCGTTCAGGTTGGTGACCCCTTTACCGAAAAGCGCCTGATGGAGGCCACGCTGGAACTGATGCAAACCGGCGCGGTGATTTCCATTCAGGATATGGGCGCGGCTGGCCTGACCTGTTCCGCCGTCGAAATGGGCGACAAGGGCGAATTGGGCGTGCGCCTGGATCTGGAAAAGGTTCCCTGCCGCGAAGAATCCATGTCCGCCTATGAAATGATGCTGTCGGAATCCCAGGAACGCATGTTGATGGTCCTGCGCCCCGAAAAAGAGGCCGAGGCCAAGGCCGTGTTCGACAAATGGGACCTTGATTTCGCCATCGTCGGTGAAACCATCGCCGAGGATCGCTTCCTCATCATGCACAACAATGTATGCAAGGCTGATCTGCCGCTGTCCAAACTGGCATCGACCGCGCCGGAATACGACCGCCCCTGGGTGGAAACCCCCGCAGCCGAACCGCTGGCCGATGTGCCGGGGATCGACGCGATTGACGGGCTAAAGGCGCTGCTGGCCAGCCCCAACTATGCGTCCAAACAATGGGTCTATGAACAGTATGACACCATGGTCATGGCCGATACCGTCCGCGTGCCGGGCCTTGGCGCGGGCATCGTGCGGGTGCATGGCACCGAAAAATCGCTGGCATTTACGTCGGATGTGACGCCGCGCTATGTCATGGCCAACCCGTTCGAGGGCGGCAAACAGGCGGTGGCCGAAACCTATCGCAACCTGACCGCCGTGGGCGCAACCCCGCTGGCCACCACCGACAACCTGAATTTCGGCAACCCCGAAAAGCCCGAGATCATGGGCCAGTTCGTGGGCGCGATCAAAGGCATCGGCGCGGCTGTTTCGGCGCTGGATATGCCGATCGTGTCAGGCAACGTGTCGCTCTATAATGAAACCGACGGCACCGGCATCCTGCCCACACCCACCATCTGCGCCGTGGGCATCATCGCCGCGCCCGATCTGGCAATCACCGGCACCGCACGCGAGGGCCACGTGGCCCTGCTGGTCGGCGACACCACTGGGCATCTGGGCCAATCCGCCCTGCTGGCCGAGGTGTTCAACCGCGAAGACGGCGATGCACCCCATGTCGATCTGGACGCCGAAAAACGCAACGGCGATTTCATCCGCGCCAATCACGCGCAAATCCGCGCCTGCTCCGACCTGTCTGACGGCGGGCTGGCCATGACCGCGTTCGAAATGGCCGAAGCAGGCGGCACCGGCGTGCATCTGGATATGGACGACACCCCCACCCTGTTCGGCGAGGACCAGGCCCGCTATCTGATCGCATGCAATTTTGATCAGGCCGAATGGCTGATGGTCGAAGCGCAAAAGGCAGGCGTGACCCTGACATCTGTCGGTAAATTCACCGGTGACACGGTGAAATTCGGCGCGTCCGAGGCACCGATGGCCGAATTGTCCGCCATTTTCCGCAGCAGCTTTGAACAGCAACTGGGCTAACCCCATGGCCACGCGCCCGGATTCCGATACGGAATCCGAACCGGAGTTCGTGACGAACTCCGGCGCGCCCCGCAACTGTCCCACGCCTTCGCTGGTGGCGGATTGTGCATCTTGCGCGGCCCTGTGCTGTGTCGGGCTGGCGCTGGATCGTGGCGATGCCTTTGCCATCGACAAACCCGCGGGTCAGCCCTGCCCCAACCTTGGCGGGCACCTGTGCACCATCCACGACACCCTTGATGCCGACGGGTTTTCCGGCTGCACCGCCTTTGACTGTCACGGCGCGGGGCAACGGGTGGTGCAGGAATTGCACGCTGGTGCCTCATGGCGCGACCAGCCCGACATCCTGCGCCAGATGATGGATGATTTTCTGGACCTGCGCCGTATCCATGACCAATGGCACCTGCTGGATGCCGCCGCCGCCCTGCCCCTGACCGATCAGGAAAAACAGGCCCGTGAACAGCTGATTGCCGCCATCACCGCACCCGTCACCCGTGCCAACCTGACGGACCGCGCCATCCACCTGCCCCTGCGCGCCGCGCAATTCCTGACCAGTCTGCGCCACCACGTCACCCGCAAACCCTGACACCAGCGCCGCCGCCCCTTGCGATGCCCGCGCCGCGCCATTACATTTGCCACGAACCTTCAGGAGTCCCCTTTCATGCCCATGCCCGCCGCCGAACTTGAAACCCTGCTGCGCCAGTCCTTTCCCGATGCCCAGATCGAAGTGCAGGGCGATGACGGCGTGCATTTCGCAGCATTGGTGGTAGATGAATCCTTTCGCGGCAAAAACCGCGTGCAGCAACAACGCGCCGTTTACGCCGCGCTGAAAGGCAAGATGGACGGCCCCAACGGCGAAGTCCACGCCATGGCCCTCACCACCCGCGCACCAGAGTAAATGGCGGACCTGTTCGAACTGCTACACATCACCACATGGGCAGACGACATAGCCGGTTTTCTAAGACACGGCCCCAATTACTGGCGTATCAAAGCCGCCAAAGGCCAACAAACAAAGGAAACGCAAGATGAGCGACACAAAAACCCGGATTGATGACACCGTAAAAACCAATGACGTGGTGCTGTTTATGAAGGGCACCAAGGACATGCCGCAATGCGGTTTCTCGCAGCGCGTGGCCGGTGTTCTGAACTACATGGGCATCGAATACGCCGATGTGAACGTGCTGGCAGACGAAGAAATCCGCCAAGGCATCAAGGATTACTCCGATTGGCCCACCATCCCGCAGCTTTACGTCAAAGGTGAATTTGTCGGCGGTTGCGATATCATCACCGAAATGACCCTGTCGGGCGAGTTGGACACCCTGCTGACCGACAATGGCGTGACATTCGACAAGGACGCCGCTGATAAGATCCGCGAAGCGAACGGCTAACAGCCCCTGAATACAGATTAAAAAAACGCCCCCTGATCCGGTCAGGGGGCGTTTTCTATGTCGACGTGAAAGGGCGCGCGAACCGGCCTAACCGGCGGCTTTTTCCTCGATCCGGGTGGCCACGGCCTCGGCGCGGGCGGTCAGTTCCGCCAGCGATTCCGTCAGTTCCTCGGGGATATAGGGCACCTCGATCTTCTCGGGCATCGGCGCGGGCTTTTCTTTCAGCTCGCGCAATTCCTCTTTCAGGGATGCAATCTGATCATCGGCTTCGCGCAGGCGGTCCTCTAATCCGGCGGTTTTATCGGCCAGCATCAAACCCGCCATCAACAACATCCGCGCCTCGGGCAATCGGCCGATCTGGTCGGCCAGCACGGCGGCTTCCATATCCAGCATCTTGGCGGCGGATTGCAGGTAATGTTCCTCGCCTGCCTGACAGGACACTTCAAAGGCGCGACCGCCGATCTGGATTTCGATTTCTGGCATCAGGCGTCCTCCCCCTCGGCTGCGTCTTCTGTGGCATCGCCCAGCAATGGCTCCAATGCGGCGCGGATGGTTTCTGCTTCGGCCACATCCACGGCGCGGGCGGCGCGCAGGGCCTCGAGTTCGGTCAACATGGATTTGTTGATCAGATGCGGTTCGCCAACACCGCTCTGGTTGGCCTCGCGCAGCGCCTGATTGACCTCGCGCAGCTGGGTATTGGCCTTGCGCAACCGTTGCAATTCCTTGTCCAGTTCGGCCATGCGGGTGGCGGTGCCTTGCAGCGCCGCATCGGTTTCCTCGGCCTCTTTTTGCTTGGTCTTGATGGCGCGCAGACGCTCTTCCAACTGGGCGGTGACCAGTTTTTCGTCCTCTAACGCCTGTTTCAGCGCCTCGACCTCGCCAGCGTCTGCCGCAGCAGGTTCCGGTGCAGCAGGTTCCGGCGCGACCACCGGCATGGATTCGACGCCACCTGCGATCCGCTCCAACGCGGCTGACAACCGCGCCTGCAATTCAAAAATCTCGCTCATACCTCAACCCATCGTTTCTTGTCCGACGCAAGCGCCGGGTGACACGACCCGCCTATGCGAATCAACATTTTCACCCGTCAAAATACAGTCTACCCAATGGTATTACAAATTGCGCCCCCCTATCCGCGCCCATATCTGCCAATGACTTACAGGCCACGCTTGATCTTGCACGACAGGGTGATAAGAGCGGTATAAAGCCCCCGGATTAAAAAGGACGCTGCCCCGTGACTGATCCTGTTGATATCGCCGCCCTTGCAAAGGCAAATCCCGACCACTGGATGAAGGCCGCGGCCATTCGCGCCCTGACGCTGGATGCCATTCACGCCGCCAATTCCGGCCATTCCGGCATGCCGATGGGCATGGCCGATGTGGCCACGGTGCTGTTTGAAAAACACCTGAAATTTGATGCATCCGCGCCGCAATGGCCGAATCGTGACCGTTTCATCCTGTCGGCGGGCCATGGCTCTATGCTGATCTACGCGCTGCTGTATCTCACCGGATACGAACAGGTCACGCTGGAAGAAATCCGCAATTTCCGCCAATGGGGCGCGCGCACTGCGGGCCACCCGGAAAACTTCCTGCTGGACGGGGTGGAAACCACCACTGGTCCGCTGGGTCAGGGACTGGCCAATGCCGTGGGTTTCGCCATGGCCGAGGAAATGCAGCGCGCCCGTTTCGGTCGCAAGCTGGTCGATCACTATACCTATGTCATCGCCGGTGACGGCTGCCTGATGGAAGGCGTCAGCCAAGAGGCGATCGGCATCGCGGGCCGTCAGCAACTGGGCCACCTGATCGCATTCTGGGACAACAACAACATCACCATCGACGGCACCGTAGAACTGTCTGACAAAACCAACCAGGTTCAGCGCTTCAAAGCCTCTGGCTGGCATGTTCAAGAAATCGACGGCCACGACCCAGAACAAATCGACGCGGCAATCACTGCAGCGAAGAAATCCAAGAAACCGTCGATGATTGCCTGCAAAACCCACATCGCTCTGGGCCATGCAGCACAAGACACTTCCAAAGGTCACGGCGCGCTAACCGATCCTGACCAGTTGAAAGCAGCCAAAGACAACTGGGGCTGGAACCACGGTTCCTTTGAAATCCCTGCAGAGATCAAGGCCCAGTGGGAAGCCATCGGCACCCGCGGTGCAGCAGATCGCGCAGCTTGGGACGGTCGTTTCGCTGAGGTTTCCAGCCAGAAACAAGCGAAATTCAACCGCGCCTATGCGCTTGAGGCCCCTAAGAAACTGTCAGCGGCCGTCAAAGCCCTGAAGAAAACGGTTTCCGAAGAGCAGCCAAAGGTTGCGACACGGAAATCGTCAGAAATGGCTTTGCAAGTTATCAACGGCGTTATGCATGAAACCGTGGGCGGTTCTGCTGACCTGACGGGGTCTAACAATACAAAAACCGACGACCTGGGAATGTTTGAGACCAACAACCGCGGTGGACGCTATGTCTATTGGGGGATTCGTGAACACGGCATGGCCTCTGCAATGAATGGCATGGTGTTGCACGGCGGTATGCGCGCCTATGGCGGTACATTCATGGCCTTCACTGACTATGCCCGCCCAGCGATGCGTTTGGCGGCCCTGATGAAGATCCCAACAGTTTTTGTCATGACCCATGACTCGATTGGTGTTGGCGAAGATGGTCCAACACACCAACCAGTGGAACACGTTGCGATTTCACGCAGCACACCCAACACCTATGTGTTCCGCCCAGCTGACACTGTTGAAACAGCAGAAGCCTGGGAAATCGCTGTCACAAGCAAAACCACCCCATCAGTCATGGCATTGACCCGTCAAGGCCTGCCAACAGTGCGCACAGAGCACAAGTTGAAGAACCTGACAGAACAAGGTGCCTATGTGTTGGCTGATGCCGAAGGCAAACGTCAGGCGATCCTGATCGCCACCGGCTCTGAAGTCGAAGTGGCCCTCAAAGCCCGTGACCTCTTGCAAGCCGAAGGCATTGGTACGCGGGTTGTATCCATGCCTTGCATGGAGCTGTTTGCAGAGCAAGACGAAGGCTATCGCCGCAAAGTTTTGCCTGCAGGTCCAGTGCGTGTTGGCATCGAAGCGGGTGTTCAGCATGGCTGGGATCGCTGGTTGCTTGGCGAACGTGGCAAAGAACAAAAAGCCCGCTTTGTTGGCATGGACAGCTTTGGTGCGTCTGCGCCCGCAGGTCAGCTTTTTGAAAAATACGGCATCACGGCTGAAAACGTCGCGCAGCAAGTCAAAGACATGCTGTAAGGCCAACAAATCCATTTGTTCAAGGCGGCGCATTTGTGCCGCCTTTTTCATTTCAGCACGTCACCCGTTAAAGAATTCCAAGCCTAAGACATCCGCCAAGGCGTTGTGCGCAGCCGCATAGTTCTAGCCAAGTCGGTCATTCAATGCTGCTTTGACATCTGGCGTGACAAATTTCGTGATGTCCCCACCAAGTCGAGCGATCTCTTTGACCAGCTTACTGGCAATGGCCTGATGTTGAAGGTCTGCCATCAAAAACACAGTTTCGATGCTTGAATCCAAAGCTCGGTTCATTCCAACCATCTGATATTCGTATTNNACATCACCATCGACGGCACCGTCGAATTGTCGGATCGCACCAACCAGATCCAGCGGTTCAAGGCATCGGGCTGGCATGTGCAGGAAATCGACGGGCACAATCCCGCCGAAATCGACGCCGCCATCACCGCCGCCAAGAAAACCAACCGTCCCTCGATGATTGCCTGTAAAACCCATATCGCACTGGGGTCTTCGGCGCAGGACACATCCAAGGGCCACGGCGCGCTGACCGACCCGAAACTGATCGCCGATGCCAAAGCCGCCTATGGCTGGACAACAGGCCCGTTCGAAGTGCCCACCGATATCAAATCCCAATGGGAAGAGATCGGAAAACGCGGCGCCGCCACCCGCAAGGCATGGGAAGAAGGGCTGGCATCCTCGGGACGCCGCGGCGAGGAACTGACCCGCGCCTATGCCTTTGAACCGCCCAAGAAACTGACCCGCACCATCAACGCGCTGAAAAAGCAAATCAGCGACGAAGCGCCCAAGGTGGCAACGCGCAAATCCAGCGAAATGGTGCTGGAAGTGGTCAATCCGATCATGCCCGAAACCGTGGGTGGCTCTGCCGATCTGACAGGATCGAACAACACCAAAACCGGTGATCTGGGCGCGTTTGACACCGACAACCGCAAGGGGCGGTATGTCTATTGGGGCATCCGCGAACATGGCATGTGTTCGGCGATGAACGGCATGGCGCTGCATGGCGGCCTGCGCCCCTATGGCGGCACCTTCATGGCCTTCACCGATTACGCCCGCCCGCCCATGCGTCTGGCCGCGCTGATGAAAATCCCTACGGTGTTTGTGATGACCCATGATTCCATCGGTCTGGGCGAAGATGGCCCCACCCACCAGCCGGTCGAACATCTGGCAATTTCGCGCGCCACGCCTAACACCATGGTGTTCCGCCCCTGTGACACGGTCGAAACCGCCGAGGCATGGGAAATCGCGCTGTCGTCGAAATCCACCCCCTCTGTTCTGTCGCTGACCCGTCAGGGCCTGCCGACACAGCGCACCAAACACACCAACCGCAACCAGGTGGCACAGGGCGCATATGTGCTGGCCGATGCCACGGCCAAACGTCAGGTGATCCTGATCGCAACCGGCTCCGAGGTGGAAATCGCCATGGCAGCGCGTGAAACGCTCGAGGCCGAGGGCATCGGGACCCGCGTCGTCTCCATGCCCTGCATGGAGCTGTTCGCGCGTCAGGATGAAACCTATCGCAAACGCGTGCTGCCCGCCGGTTCGGTGCGCATCGGGATCGAAGCCGCCGTGCGCATGGGCTGGGATCGCTGGCTGCTGGGCGAACGTGGCCGCGAAGCCAAGTCCGGCTTCATCGGCATGGACAGCTTTGGCGCTTCTGCCCCGGCCGAGGTGCTGTATGAAAAATTCGGCATCACCGCAGCGGCCACCGTGGCCGAAGCAAAACGCCTGCTGGGCTAGGCGCGCGGAAACCGTTCACGGTTTCCGGCCCGGAATGCGTCACGCATTCCGCCACCGCCCGCCGGACCGGAGCAAAACAAAACGGCGCGAAGGGTGCATCCCCTCGCGCCGTTTTCTATTGGTGCATCACATTCTGTCGGATCAATGCGCCGCCGGTTTGCCCGACACCATTTTGATCAACGGGCCAATGACCCGCGTCGCTATCGGGATCAGCACCAGCCCATAGGCCAGCCCGAATATACCATCGGCCAATGCGGTGACGCCCCATTCCACCGCCCCCTGAAGCTGCTCTGATACACCATGTGCCGCCGCCACGGCCCAGTGGTGAATGGTGTCATAGGGCAGGCCGAACCCCAGATCATAGGCCCCGTGCAACATGATCGACCCGCCAACCCACAGCATCGCCGCCGTGCCGATCACCGTCAGCAACCACAGCAGTTTCGGCATGAATGCAACCAAACCGCGCCCCACTGCCTGTGTGACGCCCAAGCGCGCGTTGGTCGCCAGATATAGCCCGACATCATCCATTTTCACGATCAGGGCGACAGTGCCATATACCGCGATGGTCACGGCAATGCCGACCACCGCCAGCGTTGCCGCCTGCATCCACAGGCTTGGCGCTTCGATCACCGACAGGGCAATCGTCATGATTTCGGCGCTTAGAATGAAATCGGTCTTGATCGCGCCGCGCACCTTGCTTTCTTCCAGATGGCCTGGATCTTTGACCGACATATCTTCTTCAATATGTTTGTCGCCATGGGGAAACAGCACATGAAAAACCTTCTCTGCCCCCTCGAAGCACAGGTAACTGCCGCCCAGCATCAGCAATGGCGTGATCAGCCATGGCGCGAAATTGGCCAGCAACAGGGCCATCGGCAACAGGATCACAATCTTGTTGAACAGCGATCCACGGGTGATGCGCCAGATGATCGGCAATTCACGCGCAGGCGCAAACCCCTGCACATATTTCGGTGTCACCGCCGCATCGTCGATCAACACACCGGCGGTTTTCGCCCCCGCCTTGCCCGCCGCCGCGGCAATATCATCCACGCTGGATGCCGCGACCTTTGCAATCGCCGCGACATCATCCATCAGTGCCAGCAAACCGCTCATGGTTGCCCCCTATTTGTTATTTGCGAACAACCTAACCCATGCACCGCCACGGGCAAGTTGTCAGCGTTACACAGGCCGCGGCCGTGGCAAGCATGCCATGGCCCGAACAGTTTGCGCTAACAGGTCGGTTTTGCGCTAACACATTGGCAGATTTGGGTTTTCCACCCTTCCCGCATCGCCGCCCCCCCGCTATAGGGGCAGGCAAAGCCCATTCCCAAAAGGAGCCTTTCCATGACCATCACCGTCGGCATCAACGGATTTGGCCGCATTGGCCGTTGCACCCTGTCCCATATCGCGGAAACCGCGCGTGACGACATCAAGGTGGTGCGCATCAACGCCACCGGCCCGCTGGACACCGCCGCGCACCTGATCCGCTATGACAGCGTACACGGGCGTTTCCCCGGCACCGTGACCATTGGCGACGGCACCATGGATATGGGCCGCGGCGCGTTTGACGTGATGTCGACCTATAACATGGACGAACTGGACTGGTCCGGCGTTGACGTGGTGCTGGAATGCACCGGCAATTTCAACGACGGCGAAAAGGCAGCCAAACATATCGAACGCGGTGCCAAATCGGTGCTGATTTCGGCCCCCGCCAAAAACGTGCAGAAAACCATCGTGATGGGCGTCAATGACGACCAGCTGGTGGCGGGCGACACGATGATTTCGAACGGCTCCTGCACCACCAACTGTCTGGCCCCGCTGGCCAAGGTGCTGGACGATGCCATCGGCATCGAATCCGGCATTATGACCACCATCCACAGCTACACGGGCGACCAGCCCACGCTGGACCGCCGCCACAAGGACCTGTATCGCGCCCGCGCCGCCGCGATGAGCATGATCCCCACCTCTACCGGCGCAGCCAAGGCCCTGGGCGAAGTCCTGCCGCAACTCAAGGGCAAGCTCGACGGATCTGCCATCCGCGTGCCCACCCCCAATGTATCGGCCGTTGACCTGACATTTATCGCCAAAAAAGACGTGACCGTCGCCGACGTGAACGAGGTTGTGGCCGCAGCCGCCGCTGGCGCGCTCAAGGGCATTCTGGGCTATGACCCCGAACCCAAGGTCAGCGTCGATTTCAACCACACCGAGGAATCATCCATTTTCGCCCCCGACCAGACCAAGGTCACAGGCGGGCGTCTGGTGCGGGTGCTGGCATGGTATGACAACGAATGGGGCTTCTCCTGCCGCATGGCCGATGTCGCCGTGGCCATGGGCAAGCTGCTATAATTACGGCAGAAATTAACAGGGGTCGCCACAGGGGCGGCCCTAAATCCTTGATCCTTGCGCGGGGCTGGGCCATACCCTGCCCTAACCTCCGTGCGAGCATCCCGTTATGACCAACACAATCGCCATCTTTCTTGCCGTTATCATCCTTGGCCTGCTGGCCGTGGATTGGCTTGTCTATGACTGGTGGAACCTGATTTACCTGCTGAAAAAGGGCACCTATCTGATTGAATGGCTGGCCTTCTGGCGCTGACCTTTTCATCTCGGGATACCCCATGCGCGACAGCCTCAGACAAAAAGTAATCCAGATATGTGACCGCAAGATCGCGCAAAAGGGCGACGGGGTCGGCCTGTCGTTCTACGCATTCTTTGCCAATAAAAACGACGATCCCGCGCTGCTGATGGAAGCCGCCGAATGGTGGATCAAAACACATCGGCTGGATCATTTCGAAAAGGCGGTGAAAATCCGCGATATGATCAAATCCGGCGCCTGATCGGGCCAAATCCCGCGTTTGACGCTGCGGCGCGAATACCCCCCTGCCCCTATGCCCGCCCCCCGAAATGCGTAACAGTGTGCAGATCATTTCAGGGGGAACATCATGGGCTGGGTCATTCTAATCGTCATTCTGGGCGTGCTGGCGGCATTGGCGCTGCGCGAATACCGGTTCACCCGGACAATGGCGGCAAAATCGCGCGAGGCCGTGCCGCCCAAGGGCGATTTCATAGAAATATCAACGGGCAAGCTGCATTATCTGGAAAAGGGCAGCGGCCCCGCCATCCTGCTGATCCATGGTCTGGGCGGCAATCTGCGCCATTTCGATATGGGTGTGATTGACAATCTGGCCACCGATCACCGCGTGGTGGCGGTGGACCGCCCCGGCATGGGCTGGTCGGATCGCCCCGATGATGCCCCCGCAAACCTGCAGGCCCAAGCCGGATATATGGCCGAGGTGATCAGCGCCCTGTCGCTGGACCGCCCCCTGTTGGTCGGGCATTCGCTGGGCGGTGGCATTTCGCTGGCCCTTGCGCTGGATCACCCCGAACTGACCCGCGGTCTGGCGCTGGTGGCGCCGCTTTGCCTGCCGACGGATCAGACCTCCCCCGCGTTCAAGGCGCAGGCCATTCCCTCGCCCTTGATGCGCAAACTGGTCAGCCTGTTCCTGTCCACCCGTGCCACCATCCGCAACCGCGACGCCAATTTGGACCTTGTGTTCGGGCCGGAACCTGTGCCGGGCGGCTTTCCCCTGCAGGGGGGCGGGTTGATGGCCCTGCGCCCCGACCAGTTCCGCAATATGTCGCGTGATTTCCTGCATGCGGGCGATGACCTGAACACTATGCTGGCGCGCTACGACACACTGCCGCAGCCGGTGCAGATCATCACAGGGCGCGATGACCGCATCCTGCCGATTGATCAACAGGCGGTCGAACTGAACCGCCGTTTTCCCCAAATCAAGGTCGATCTGGTGGATGGCGGGCATATGTTGCCGCTGACCCAGCCTGAACTGACCGCGCAATTCATCCGGCGGGTCGATGCCCTGACCTGAAACAGCGAAACCCGGCGGTTATTTTTCCAGCTTTGCCAGCAGCTTGGCCTTGACTGCGGCGGGGACGAATTTGGTCACGTCCCCGTCCAGCCGGGCAATTTCCTTGACCAATTTCGACGCAATCGCCTGATGTTTGGCATCGGCCATCAGGAACACGGTTTCCACCGTATTGTCCAATGACCGGTTCATGCCAACCATCTGGAATTCATATTCAAAATCAGCCACAGCGCGCAATCCGCGCACGATCACATTGGCCCCCACATCATGGGCGCAATTGATCAACAGGTTTTCAAACGGATGCGCCACAAATTCGCATCCGGTTTCGGCGGCCAGTTTGGCGGTTTCCGCCTCGACCATGGCGACGCGCTCCTCCAGGCTGAACAATGGCCCCTTATCGCGGTTGATCGCCACACCGATCACCAAACGATCCACCAATGACGCGGCGCGTCGCATGATGTCGATATGGCCCAATGTGATGGGATCAAAGGTGCCGGGATATAGGCCGATGCGCATGGGGAAAGCTCCGCGTCAGGGTAATTGCTGCGCTTGCACGCAATATTATTGCGCTGCGGATTGCAAGGGCGAATGGGAAATTTCTGCCCTGCACCGCTGCGTTAGATAAAACAGAGCGGCACAGGGGTTTACCTAGAACACCGGCAGGGAAACGCTGCGGGTCAATGGCCCATCACCATGCCTTCCAATGCGTCGCGTTCCATTGCCAGCTCTTGCAGGCGCGCCTTGACCACATCGCCGATGGTGACAATGCCGACCAATTCATCGTTTTCGGTCACGGGCATATGGCGGAAACGGCCATCGGTCATGCGCTGCAGGACATCGTCTGCCGTGGCGCGGGGCGAACAACAGGACGGGTTGCGGGTCATCATGTCATCCACTGTTTCGTTCAGACAATCGCCCCCGCGCAGCGCCAATGACCGCACAATATCGCGTTCCGACAGGATGCCATCAACCGATTTACCGTTTTTCGACACGACCACGCCACCGATGCGCGCCTCGGCCAGCATCTGTGCGACTTCGGACACCCTGGTGCCGGGTTTGACCGTAATCACCCCTGTGGCACCTTTGGAATTAAGGATTTGCTGCACCAGCATGGTCTGTTCCTCCATTGACCGAATGTGATGCAATTCAGCGTTGCGCAGCCGCGACACTCTGTCAAGTCGCGCCTTGGAATTGTGTAAAATGCGCCGCAAACAGGATCAGGCTTGCGCCTCCAGTTTTTGCACCTCGGCGCGCAGGCCCTCGCTCAGGGCCTCGGCGAAACGGTTCATCCGCTCCAACCGGCGATCATCCGCATGGCGGATCAGGTAAAAACTGCGCGTCAGGCTAAAGGCATGCGGCAGCACCTTGATGATGCCCTTGGCCGACGGGATGGCGAAATCATGCACCACCCCCACGCCGCCGCCCTGTCGCACCCAGTTGAATTGCACCGACACCGAATTCGATGCCAATGCCACCCGTTCGGCCCCCATCTCGGCCAGATAATCCAGCTCTTTGTCGAAAATCATATCGGGGATATAGCCAACCACGCGGTGCTGGTGCAGGTCGTCCAATGTGGCCAGCGGCGGCGAGTTTTTCAGATACCAGCGTGATGCCGCCAGATGCAGTTTGTAATCGGTGATTTTCTGGACCGTCAGGCGGCCAGCCGTGGGCGGGCTGACGCCAATCACCAGATCGGCCTCGCGCCGCGACAGGTTGATCACCCGCGGCAGGGCAACGATCTGCACATCCAGATCGGGGTTGGCCCGCACAATCCGGTTGCAGACCTGCGGCAACAGGTAATTGGCGCAACCGTCCGGCGCACCAATGCGGATCGTGCCCGACAATTCCCCCGCCTGCCCCTGCATTTCCGCCATGGCCGCGCCCATGGATTGCTCGGCCCCTTCGGCATGGGCCAGCATCCGCTGCCCCGCATCGGTCAGCGCATATCCCTGCGGTGATTTGGCAAACAACGGCGCGCCCAGAACCTCCTCCAGTCGCGCAATGCGCCGCCCGACGGTGGCCGGATCAACCCGCAAAACCCGCCCCGCCCCCGACAGGCTTTCGTGACGCGCCACCGCCAGAAAAATCTTCATATCATCCCACTGCATATCCATCGCGCCGCCCCTGCCCTATCTGCATTTATGCAAAACCCTTTTGGAAACTTGCCCCTTTGCATGGCATTCATGCAAGCCTATCCTGACGTCAGCAAAATCAGGGAAATTTCCCAAGGAGGAACCGAAATGCAAGAACTGACCCACTATATCAACGGCGAACATGTCAAAGGCACGTCAGGCCGTTTCAGCGATGTGTTCAACCCCTCCACCGGCGAAGTGCAGGCCAAATGCCCGCTCGCCTCGGTCGAGGAAATGAACCACGCGGTCGAAATCGCCGCCGCCGCACAGCCCGCATGGGCGGCCACCAACCCGCAGCGCCGCGCCCGTGTGCTGATGAAATTCGTCGACCTGCTGAACCGCGATATGGACAAACTGGCCGAGGCCCTGTCGCGCGAACACGGCAAAACCCTGCCCGATGCCGCCGGTGACGTGCAGCGCGGGCTGGAAGTGGTGGAATATTGCATCGGTGCGCCGCAACTGCTTAAGGGCGAATATACCGATGGCGCAGGCCCCGGCATTGATATGTATTCCATGCGTCAGGCGCTTGGCGTTACCGCTGGCATCACGCCGTTCAACTTTCCCGCCATGATCCCGATGTGGATGTTCGCCCCCGCCATTGCCTGCGGCAACGCCTTTATCCTGAAACCGTCCGAGCGCGACCCGTCCGTGCCCCTGATGCTGGCCGAACTGATGGAAGAAGCGGGCCTTCCCAAGGGCATCCTGCAAGTGGTGAACGGAGACAAAACCGCCGTTGATGCGATCCTTTATAACGACATCATCCAATCCGTCGGCTTTGTCGGATCGACCCCGATTGCCGAATATATCTATGGCACCGGCTGTTCGCAGGGCAAGCGCGTGCAATGTTTCGGTGGCGCGAAAAACCATATGATCATCATGCCCGATGCCGATATGGATCAGGCCGCCGATGCGCTGATCGGCGCGGGCTACGGCGCCGCCGGCGAACGCTGCATGGCGATTTCCGTGGCCGTCCCAGTGGGCGAGGAAACCGCCGATCGTTTGATCGAAAAACTGGTGCCGCGCATCGAAAAGCTGAAAGTCGGGCCATATACGGGCGGCAATGACGTGGATTACGGCCCCGTTGTCACCGCCGCAGCCAAGGAAAATATCCTGAAACTGGTGGAATCCGGTGTGGCACAGGGTGCGGAACTGGTGGTCGATGGTCGCGGCTTTAACCTTCAGGGTTACGAGGACGGGTTCTTTGTTGGCCCGCACCTGTTTGACCGCGTGACCAAAGACATGGACATCTACCAAAAAGAGATTTTCGGCCCTGTGCTGTCCTGTGTGCGCGCCCAATCCTATGAAGAGGCACTGGGCCTTGCCATGGATCACGAATACGGCAACGGCACCGCGATTTTCACCCGCGACGGCGACGCCGCCCGCGATTTCGCCAGCCGGATCAATGTGGGCATGATCGGCATCAACGTGCCAATCCCCGTGCCACTGGCCTATCACACCTTTGGCGGCTGGAAAAAATCGGTGTTCGGCGATTTGAACCAGCACGGGCCGGATGCGTTCAAATTCTACACCCGCACCAAAACCGTGACCGCCCGCTGGCCATCGGGGATCAAGGATGGCGCATCGCTGAACTTCAAACCGATGGATTGATGCCAAAAAGAACCCGGCCTGAACGGGCCGGGTTCTGTCATTCCAGCGCGGTTTTACGGGGTGAAATTACCAGGTCAGTGTCTTGGTCATAGGGTCAAACAACCAGCCCTCGATCAGGGGCCATTCGCCCATCTGAACACCGTCGATGTAATCTTCCAGTTTCAAACCGGCAGCTGCCGAACAGGCCTGACACATGATAACCATGCCGCCATCCGCCATGAACGCCGTCAACATATCCTGAATGGACCTGCCCTGTTCAGCCATCAAACCGTGAATATGGCTGGGGCGCTTTTTATCGGCCAGATAGACGCCGCGCAGATTCAGCCAGATCGCCGTGGGGTGCCCGTTCTTTAGCGATTTTTGATGGGCAAACATGATCGCCTTACCGGCGGCCCATGTGTCATCAGTGGTCAGGCTGACAAACAGCTTGGTCTTGTCGCTATCCCGGGCTGTGGCGGAAATC
Organism: Paracoccaceae bacterium; assembly: GCA_050633465.1. Lineage (GTDB taxonomy): Bacteria > Pseudomonadota > Alphaproteobacteria > Rhodobacterales > Rhodobacteraceae > UBA3069. The sequence goes on from JBOEGO010000011.1 coordinate 178,657, forward strand.
GGTGCGATAAGCAGGCTGAACGCAAGAAACAGTTTGATAAGGATTGAGCGCATGATTTTCTCCCTTGGTTTCGGTTCATCCTGCATCACATTCCAAGATCGAGATATGACATGCATCAAACGCCCCCGCCACGCTTGCACCTGCGTTAAAACCAGTGCCAAATCAGACCGGATGACCGCGAAAGGAGGACCAGATGCCGATAACACAGCCTGACTTCACCATAGGTATCGAAGAAGAATACCTCCTCGTGGATCGCGACAGCCTTAATCTGGCCCCCGCGCCCCCTGCCCTGATCCAACGCTGCAATGACGCATTGCAGGGGCAATTCAGCCCCGAATTCCTGAAATGTCAGGTCGAAACCGGCACACAGGTCTGCGCCACCGTGGCCGACGCACGCGAGGATCTGAAACGCCTGCGATCAACCCTGTCGCGCATCGCCGCCGATTATAACCTGTCGCCCATTGCCGCATCGTGCCACCCGTTTTCCGACTGGCGCGACCAGAACCACACCGACAAGGACCGCTATAACAACCTGTCCGACCAATTGGCGGGGGTGGTGCGGCGCATGTTGATCTGCGGGATGCACGTGCATGTCGGCGTGGATGACCGCGACCAACGCATCGACCTGATGAACCAGATGCGCTATTTCCTGCCGCATCTGCTGGCCTTTTCGGCCTCGTCACCGTTTTGGCAGGGCGAGGATACCGGCCTGTCCTGTTACCGCCTGACCGTGTTTGACAACCTGCCGCGCACGGGCCTGCCACCGCGTTTCGATGCATGGGGCAATTACCAGCGATCGGTCAACGCACTGACCGAAATGGGCCTGATCGAGGACGGGTCGAAAATCTGGTGGGATATGCGCCCCTCGCATCAATACCCCACCGTTGAATCGCGCATCTGCGATGTGCAACCCCGGCTGGAGGATGCGCTGACACTGGCCGCCCTGACACAGGCCCTGATGCGGATGCTCTGGCGGCTTGGCCTGCAAAACCAACGCTGGCGGGTTTATGACAGTTTCCTGTTGTCGGAAAATCGCTGGCGCGCACAGCGGTATGGCACCCGCGAGGGGCTGGTTGATTTTGGCGCAAACGCGATTTTGTCGTTCAACCAACTGACCGAGGAACTGATAAACCTGACAGCCGAAGATGCGCTGGCGCTGCAATCCGCCCGCGAAATCGAACGCCTGCGCGACATGCTGCTCAGCGGCACCTCTGCCGCGCGGCAGCGCACTGTCATGGCTCAGGAATTATCCGCCCACAATGACCGCCCCCGCGCCCTACGCGCCGTGGTCAGCCACCTGATCGACGAATATCATGCCGATTTGTGACACCGCTCTGGCCACTGAAACACTCCTGCAAGAATACAGAATTAAACAGGCGTTCAATACTGAAATTAAGGGAGGAGGAGACCCCCAATGGATTTCGCACTGACCGAGGAACAAACCGCCATTTTCGACATGGCCCATGCCTTTGGGCAGGAACATATCGCGCCCCACGCCCGCCAATGGGAAACAGACGGCACCATCCCCAAATCCCTATGGCCACAGATCGGCGAGCTGGGCTTTGGCGGGCTGTATGTGTCTGAATCCTCGGGCGGTGCGGGGCTGTCGCGCCTTGACGCGGTGATGGTTTTCGAAGCTCTGTCAATGGCTTGCCCATCGGTGGCGGCCTTTCTGTCGATCCACAACATGTGCGCCAAAATGATCGACTCCTTTGGGGATGACGATGTGAAATCGCGCTATCTGCCCGGCGTCATCAGCATGGATACCGTGCTGTCCTATTGCCTGACCGAACCGGGGTCGGGGTCAGATGCCGCCGCGCTGAAAACCCGCGCCGCCAAAACCAATGACGGCTATGTGCTGAACGGCACCAAGGCATTCATTTCAGGCGGCGGATATTCCGATGCCTATGTGGTCATGGTGCGCACTGGCGATGACGGCCCCAAAGGCATTTCCACGGTCATCGTCGATGATGGCACCGCGGGCCTGTCCTTTGGCGGGTTGGAACAGAAAATGGGCTGGCAATCGCAGCCCACGCGGCAGGTGCAGTTTGATGATTGCAAGGTGGCGCTGGAAAATCTGGTTGGCGAAGAGGGCAAAGGTTTCAAATACGCCATGGCCGGGCTGGACGGCGGGCGGCTGAACATCTCGGCCTGCTCTTTGGGCGCGGCGCAACAGGCGCTGAACCTGACCCTGCAATATATGTCCGAACGCCGCGCATTCGGCCAATCCATCGACCAGTTTCAGGCGCTGCAATTCCGGCTGGCCGATATGGAAATCGAACTTCAGGCGGCGCGCACATTCCTGCGTCAGGCCGCATGGAAACTGGACACAGGCGCGCCCGACGCCACAAAATTCTGCGCCATGGCGAAAAAATTCGTGACCGAGGCAGGATCGAAAATCACCAATCAATGCCTGCAACTGCACGGCGGATATGGCTATCTGGCGGATTACGGCATCGAAAAACTGGTGCGTGACCTGCGGGTGCATGAAATCCTGGAAGGCACCAATGAAATCATGCGCCTGATCACCGCCCGCGCCTTGCTGGCAGAGGCATCATAATGTCAGACGCTGATATTATCATTCGTGTTCAAGGGGTTGCAGGGCGCATCACCCTGAACCGGCCAAAGGCGCTGAATGCGCTGACCTATGACATGGCCAACCGGATCGAAACCGCAATTGACGCATGGCGCAATGACCCCTCGGTGCAGATCGTGGTGTTTGACGCTGCGGGCGATCGCGCCTTTTGCGCCGGTGGCGACATCGCCGACCTATACGCCGCAGGCAAAGCTGGCGATTTCGAATACGGTCAACGGTTCTGGGCCGATGAATACCGCCTGAACGCCAAACTGGCGCAATATCCCAAACCCACCGTCAGCTTCATGCAGGGGTTCACCATGGGGGGCGGTGTTGGCGTGGGGTGCCACCTGTTGCACCGCATCGTTGGTGACTCCAGCCAGATCGCGATGCCCGAATGCAGCATCGGACTGGTGCCTGATGTGGGCGGGTCGCTGATCCTTGCGCGTGCGCCGGGGCGGCTGGGCGAATACCTTGGCACCACCGCTGGCCGCATGGGCGCGGCCGATGCCATTCTGGCCGGTTTCGCCGATCACTATATCCCCGAATCCGATTGGCCCGCGCTGATTGCCACGCTGGAATCCACCGGCCACACCGGCGCGATTGCGGCACAATCCATGCCCGCATCCGGCGGCACGCTGGCCGCGCTGGCCCCGCAGATCAACGCGACATTCGCGGGCGAATCCCTTGGCGATATCCTGAACGCGCTGAACCACGACAACAGCGGTTTCGCCGCCAGCACGCTGAAATCGCTGTCGCGCAATTCCCCGCTGGCCATGGGTTGCGCCGTAGAAATGATCCACCGTTTGCGCGCGGGCACCCCCGATATCCGCCGCGCGCTGGAACTGGAATACAGGTTCACCTATCGCGCCATGGAAAAGGGCGATTTTTTAGAAGGCATCCGCGCCGCCATCATCGACAAGGACCGCAGCCCGAAATGGCAGCACGCACTGACCGCCCTGCCCGCGATGGCCGTGTCGCAAATGCTGCTGCCGCTGGGCAAAAATACCCTGAGTTTTGAGGAGGAGAACACCATGCAAATCGCATTCATCGGCCTTGGCAATATGGGCGCGCCCATGGCCGCCAATCTGGCCGCCGCAGGTCACACCGTCACCGGTTTTGACACCGCAGGCGTCACCGCCACCGGCGTGACCAACGCCGCCACCGCGCCCGAGGCCGTGGCAGGCGCCGATGTGGTCATCACCATGCTGCCCAACGGCGCGATCCTGCGCGCAGTGGCGGGCGATATCATCCCGCATATGTCCGCAGGTGCCGCGCTGGTCGATTGTTCCACCGTCGATGTGGAATCTGCCCGCGATGTGGCGCAACTGGCTGAAAACGCGGGATTACTGGCCGTTGATGCGCCCGTATCCGGCGGCGTTGGCGGCGCATCGGCCGGCACGTTGACCTTTATGGCGGGCGGTTCTGACGCGGCATTCGCCAAGGCGGAACCGCTGTTTGATATCATGGGCCAAAAGGCGGTGCATTGCGGCGGCGCAGGCGCAGGTCAGGCCGCAAAAATCTGCAACAACATGATCCTGGGCGTCACCATGATCGCCACCTGCGAGGCATTCGCCCTGGCCGACAAACTGGGGCTGGACCGTCAGAAAATGTTCGATGTCGTCTCTACCTCCTCGGGCTACAGTTGGACCATGAACGCCTATTGCCCCGCCCCCGGCGTTGGCCCGAACAGCCCCGCCGACAACGGCTATAAACCGGGCTTTGCCTCCGAATTGATGCTCAAGGATCTGCGCCTTAGCCAACAGGCCGCCGTTGCCGCCGACGCCGACACCCCCATGGGACAGGCCGCCGCCGCGCTCTACGAAACCTTTGTAGAATCCGAAGGCGGCGCAGGCAGCGATTTTTCCGCCATGCTGCCAAGGTTCGAAAAACGCGGCCGCAGCTAGGCCTAAATCAGGAACAAAACCGCCCCCGCGACAGAATGCGCAGGGGGCGGTTGCACCTTTCCCCTTGTTTCATGGCAAACATATATTAAATTCAATATATGACCAACCAAGGGGGAGCCTCCCATGTCCAAAAATGTTGGCGGTATTGACCGCATCCTGCGCATCGCCGTTGGAATTGCCCTGCTGATCGGGTTTTTCATGCTGCCCGAGGCGGGCTATCGCTGGTTTCTGTTGATCGGCATCGTGCCGCTGTTCACCGGCCTGTTCCAAACCTGCCCGCTTTACTCGATCTTTGGTATGAACACCTGTCCGATGAAAAAATGATCGGCAAAGAAGCCCCCATCACTGCGGGCTTTTCTGGCAAACAACCGCCGAGCGGCAACCCGCTCGGTGACACCTGCGATGCGCCTGCCTATGTCTTGGTTAACGATAAAACCAAAAACACGAGAGCGCGATGCAGAGCAATTTTCACCTACCCCGTAAAACCGCCAGCCGTGTGACGCGGCTTTTTCTGGCTGCGGCCTTGATCACGTTGGCCATCCTGCCCGCGATTTTCATCGCTCAGGCGCGCACAGGCACCGATATCGCAACGCAGCAACCCGGGCTACAGGTGCCCGCCGTGCATACACAGGCCTTACCGCATAGCGAGGCGCAGACCGTCAAATTGCGCGGCTAGGCAGCCCATAGGCGGCGGATTATTCCGCCGCCACCGACTGCTTCGTTAACAAAGGTTTCAGGTAATGCCCGGTGTGGCTGCGCGGTTCATCGGCCACTTTTTCCGGTGTGCCCACGGCCACGATTTCACCACCACCATCGCCGCCCTCGGGTCCGATGTCGATCAACCAGTCGGCGGTTTTGACCACATCCAGATTGTGTTCGATCACCACCACGGTATTGCCCTGATCCACCAGTTCGTGCAGCACCTCCAACAGCTTGCGCACATCCTCGAAATGCAGGCCGGTGGTCGGTTCATCCAGAATATACAGGGTGCGTCCGGTGGATCGTTTCGCCAGCTCCTTTGACAGCTTGACCCGCTGTGCCTCGCCCCCTGACAGGGTCGTCGCCTGCTGGCCCACCTTGATATATCCCAAGCCGACCCGCATCAGCGCATCCATCTTGTCGCGGATGCTGGGAACCGCCTTGAAAAACTCTTGCGCGTCTTCAACCGTCATATCAAGAACGTCCGCTATGCTCTTGCCCTTAAAGCGAACTTCCAAAGTTTCGCGGTTATACCGCTTGCCTTTGCAGGTCTCGCATTCGACGTAAACATCGGGCAGGAAATGCATCTCGATCTTGATCAAACCGTCGCCTTGGCAGGCCTCGCAACGCCCGCCTTTCACGTTGAATGAAAACCGCCCGGGTTTGTATCCGCGCGCCTTTGCCTCGGGCAATCCGGCGAACCAATCGCGGATCGGGGTAAAGGCGCCGGTATAGGTCGCGGGGTTGGATCGGGGCGTGCGCCCGATGGCGCGCTGGTCGATGTCGATCACCTTGTCCAGATGCTCTAGCCCCTTGATGGTTTCGCATGGCGCAGGCGTCTGGCGTGCCCCGTTCAGCCGCATCGACGCGGTTTTAAACAGGGTTTCAATCGTCAACGTCGACTTGCCCCCGCCCGACACACCGGTCACGCAAACAAACTTGCCCAGCGGAAATTCCGCCGTGACATTTTGTAGGTTGTTCCCCGTGGCCTTAACCACTGTTACCTTTTTCTTATTCCCTGTGCGCCGCTTTTTCGGCACCGCAATTTCACGGCTGCCCGACAGATATTGCCCCGTCAAACTGGCCGGATCACTGGCAATTTCATCGGGCGTGCCCTTGGCCACCACCTGCCCGCCATGCACACCCGCACCGGGGCCGATGTCGAACACATAATCCGCTTCGCGGATCGCCTCTTCGTCGTGTTCAACCACGATCACGGTGTTGCCCTGATCGCGCAGGTTCTTCAACGTGGTTAACAGCCGGTCGTTGTCGCGCTGATGCAACCCGATGGATGGCTCGTCCAGAACATATAAAACCCCGGTCAGGCCCGACCCGATCTGACTGGCCAGCCGGATGCGTTGGCTTTCCCCGCCCGACAGCGTGCCCGATGCACGGCTCAGCGTCAGATAATCCAAACCCACATTGTTCAAAAATCCCAGCCGTTCGCGGATTTCTTTCAAAATGGCGCGGGCGATTTCCTGCCGTTGTGGCGTCAGATGGTCGGGCGCGGCCGTGATCCAGTCCAGCGCCTCGCGGATCGACATTTGCACGGCCTGACCGATGTGTTCGCCGCCGATCCGCACCGCCAATGCCTCTTCGCGCAGGCGAAAACCGCCGCAATCACCGCAGGGGCGGTTGTTTTGATAGCGTTCAAATTCCTCGCGAATCCAGTTGGAATCGGTCTCGCGGTAACGCCGCTCCATATTCGGAACGACCCCTTCGAATGTGCGCGACACCTGATAAACCCGTCCGCCCTCGTCATAGCGAAACTGGATTTCCTCGTCGCCCGATCCATACAAAAACACCTGTTGAATATGGGCGGGCAGATCCTTCCATTTGGTGTTCTTGTCAAATTCGTAATGTTTGGCGATGGCCTCGATGGTTTGCAGGAAATAGGGCGATTTGCCCTTGCGCCACGGGGCCAAAGCACCGTCATAAATTTTCAGGTCAGCGTCCGGCACCACCAGCCGCTCGTCAAAAAACAGCTCCATCCCCAAACCGTCACAGGTGGGACAAGCCCCGAACGGCGCGTTGAACGAAAACAGCCGCGGCTCGATCTCGGGGATGGTGAAACCACTGACAGGGCAGGCAAAATTTTCGCTAAAGGTCAGGCGTTCGGGTTCGCCCGCCTCATCATTGCCCCCGCCGCCCGCAACCGGCGCGGTTTCCAAAATGGCGATGCCATCGGCCAGATCCAGCGCGGTGCGAAAACTGTCGGCCAGCCGCGTTTCCAGCCCTTCGCGCACCACGATCCGGTCCACCACCACGTCGATATCGTGGCGGAATTTCTTGTCCAGCGTGGGCGGTTCGTCCAATTCATAAAACTGCCCGTCTACCTTGACCCGCTGAAACCCCTGTTTACGAAGTTCAACAAATTCTTTGCGATATTCACCTTTGCGGTCACGGATGATCGGGGCCAGCAGGTAACCGCGGGTGCCATCGTCCAGCCCCATCACGCGATCCACCATATCCTGCACCTGCTGCGCTTCGATTGGCAGGCCGGTGGCGGGGGAATAGGGCGTGCCGACACGGGCGAACAGCAGCCGCATATAGTCGTAAATCTCGGTCACGGTGCCTACCGTGGAACGCGGGTTTTTACTGGTGGTTTTTTGTTCGATCGAAATGGCCGGTGACAGCCCGCTGATGTGATCCACATCAGGTTTTTCCATCATATCAAGGAATTGGCGGGCATAGGCCGACAGGGATTCAACGTATCTGCGCTGCCCCTCGGCGTAAATCGTATCAAACGCCAACGACGATTTTCCAGACCCCGAAAGCCCCGTAATCACAACCAGCTGGTCACGCGGAATATCCACGTCAATATTTTTCAGGTTGTGTTCACGCGCACCGCGCACTTCGATGTTTTTCAGCTCTGCCATATCGCCCCCACTGGATCACAAGGCACTAGATAGATGAATTGCACCGAGTCTCCAATAATAAAGTAAGAACATGACAGGAACATCCTGACATTGCCCCCCGAGCCGCCAGTTAAGCGACCTTAACCACAGCAGCACCGGTGTTAAGGTTTCAAAACCGCCCTATTCCCCCATATAGAGCGCCCCGCGCTGCGCGAAACGTGCCGCGACAAAGCGGATGAATGACAGCACACGCGGGGCGCGGCGCAGGTCGGGATGGGTCAAGGCCCAGATCGGCCAATAGTCGATCATTTTCAACCCCGGCACCGCGCATAAATCCGCATCGCTTTGCCCCAAAAACGCGGGCATGCGCACCATTCCCATGCCTGCGCGCGCCAATGCGGCGGCGCTGACCATATCGTCCAATGTGGCCACCACGCGGGCATTTTTCAATTCCAACGGCACCGGAGCAGCCCAGCCTGAAAACCCGACGATCGGGATTTCATCGCCTGAAATCAATGCCTTGCCGTATTGATCCAACCAATCTTGACTGGCAAACCATCCCGCACGCTGCTGCGTCACCACCCGCCCCCACAGGGTATCCGACGGGGCGCGCGCCACGCGGATCGCCACATCGGCCTCGCGCCGGTTCAGGTCCAGCACGCGGTCACTGCCGCGCAGGGTCAGTTCGATATCGGGGTGTTGCAGGTGAAATTCTGCAATGTCATCGGCCAGCCTTGTTTGCATGACCAGCGGCGGGGCGGTGATGGTTAACGGCCCCGCCATACGCGCATCGCGCCCGGCCAATGACCGTTCCAGCGCCATGACCTCGGCTTCGATCAGGGCGGCGCGGTTGGCGGCTTCCTGGCCAGATTCGGTGGGTTCCAATCCGGTGGACAGGCGCAAAAACAACGCCGTGCCTGCCGCCGCTTCGGCCTTGGCCAGTTGGCGCGACACCGTCGCATGGTTCACACCCAACACCCGTGCGGCGCCACTTAACCCGCCCTCGCGCCGGATCGCCAAAATATAACGCAACACGTCCCAATCCAGCATTCGCTACTCCATTTTAGCACAGCGGCATTGCCAAATTGATAGTTTCCGCGCAGCCCCGCAAGGGGCAAACTGGCCGTATCCCATCAACCCAAAGGATAACAAATGACCCATTACGTTGCCGTGCAACTTAGCCCCAAGGATCAGGAAAAACTGGATGCCTATTACAAGGTCGGGGGCGCGGCTCTGGCCAAACACGGCGGCAAACCGCTGGCGGGCGGCCCGAACAAACAGGTGATCGAGGACAACAACGGCGGCATTCCCGCCCATATCCTGCTGACATTCCCCGATGCGCAATCGGCCCTGAACTGGATCAACGACCCCGACCTGGCCGAGGTCCACGCCCTGCGCCGCGACGGCGCAGATACCACAATCACCCTACTGCCTCCAATGTGAGCTTTGCCACGCAAGCCACTGAAAACAAAGAAACCCCACCAATGGCGGGGTTTCTATTTCATGTGATGGACAGCGCCGCGCTGTTAGAAATGCAACGCCCGCCCATAGGCGTCCAGCACACTTTCATGCATCATTTCCGACAGGGTCGGATGCGGGAACACGGTGTTCATCAGGTCTTCTTCGGTGGTTTCCAACTGGCGGCCCACCACATAGCCCTGAATCAGCTCTGTCACCTCGGCCCCGACCATATGCGCGCCCAGCAATTCGCCGGTTTTCGCGTCGAACACGGTTTTCACCATGCCCTCGGGTTCGCCCAATGCGATGGCTTTGCCATTGCCGATAAACGGGAACCGACCGACCTTGATGTCGAATCCTGCCTCTTTGGCCTTGGCTTCGGTCATGCCGACGCTTGCCACCTGCGGATGGCAATAGGTGCAGCCCGCGATCGACCCCGGTTTGATCGGATGCGGATGCCCGCCCGCGATCAATTCGGCGACCATGACACCCTCGTGGCTGGCCTTATGCGCCAACCAGGGCGCGCCCGCGATGTCGCCAATGGCGAAAACCCCGTCAACGCCGGTGCGGCAGAATTCGTCGGTCACCACATGGGTGCGGTCAATTTTCACACCGGCCTCTTGCAGGCCCAATCCTTCGACATTGCCAACGATCCCGACGGCGGAAATCACCGTGTCGAATTCGTGTTTCTCGACCTTGCCGCCAACCTCGATATGGGCGGTGACCTTGCCGCCCCCGCCTTTGGCCGGTTTGCGGTCCAATTGTTTGACCGCCGCCTTTTCCATGATCTTCATGCCCTGTTTCACGAATTGCTTTTTCGCGAATGCGCTGATTTCGGCGTCTTCGACGGGCAGCACACGGTCCATCACCTCGACCACTGTGGTTTCGGCGCCTAGCGTGTTGTAAAAGCTGGCAAATTCGATACCAATCGCGCCCGACCCGATCACCAGCAATTTCTTTGGCATATGGGGTGGTTGCAGCGCGTGTTTGTAGGTCCAGACCAGATCGCCGTCGGCCTCTAGCCCGGGCAGTTCACGCGCCCGCGCGCCCGTGGCAACCACGATGGCGGGGGCGGTCAGCTCCTCCTGGCCTTTGTCGGTGGTGACCGTAACGCGACCCTTGCCGGCCAGTTTCGCGCTGCCCATGATGCTGGTGATCTTGTTCTTTTTGAACAGATGGCCGATGCCGCCCGACAGCTGTTTTGCTACCCCGCGTGACCGTTTTACCACCGCGTCCAGATCATAACTGATGCCCTCGGCGCTTAGCCCGAATTCCTTGGCGCGGTGCATCAGGTGGAACACTTCGGATGAACGCAGCAATGCCTTGGTCGGGATACAGCCCCAGTTCAGGCAGATGCCGCCCAGATGCTCACGTTCCACGCAGACCACGTTCAATCCCAGTTGCGCGGCGCGAATGGCAGCAACATAGCCACCGGGGCCAGCCCCGATCACGATCATATCAAAATTCTTCGCGGCCATGGCACACCTCCGATTCCAAACTGGTTTGACATTAAACTACTTTTGAAACAGCAACAACGCAAACAGAACACAGCAATAGAAAACGGGCCGCCAAAATCGGGCAGCCCGTTGATAAAGCATGATAATCCCTTGGGAAAAATTTAGCCTGCCTGCAGTTCCCGCACGGTTTTCCCGTAACCGCCCGCCTCGACATAGGCTTGCTCCACAGCCGTGGTCGGGCGTTCCAGCGCCGCATTGCGATAGGGAAAGCGGCCGAATTTGCGGATCACCTGCCGGTGTGCCTTGGCGTGCAGCAGGTTGTCAGCCCCCTGTTCAGGCATCCGTTCATGCATCAGGCGCACGCAACGGTCCTGATCACACAGGTTTTCCGAATGCATTAAGGGCAGATAGAAAAACTGCCGCGCGGGGGCATCTATTTTCAGATCCCATTTGCGATCAATCGCCGCCTTGGCCGCGGCCAAGGCCACCGCATCGGTCTGAAACGCCGCCCCTGAATCGCGGAACATATTGCGCGGAAACTGATCCATCAGAATGATATAGGCCAGCGACCCGCTGGGATATGTCAGCCACAGCCCAAAGGCACCATCCACCGCCTGTTGATACAGGTCGCCAAACTGGTCGCGCACCTGCTGATCCAATTCCGCGTCCACCGCATACCAGCCCTTTGGCCCGACCTCGTCCAACCAAAAAGACAAGACCTCTTCTGCACGCTCCATGACCTCTCCTTGCCCCCTATGCAAAACTGTCATGCCAGCGTTACACAGAAATGCGCGCAACAAACAGTAAAATTATACTACAGATACGACATATTATGTCGCAGGGGCAAAACCACACCTTCCTGCCCGATTATGCAGCAGCATCATCCGACAGCGCGGCCTCTTCGGCCTCCTCCGCCATATCGGCGGCATATTCCTGCGCCGCCTCCATCGCGACGGCGGTCGATCTGGGCGACAGTGGCGAATAGGCGCCTGTATCCTCGACCGACACGGCAGGGCGTTGTGTCATACGGTAGGCGGCGTAACCGGCCAAAGCCAGCAAAAGGATGGCGATCAGCACAAAATAGCCCTCTGGCCCGAAAACCCCCATGGCCCAGCCCGTGATGATCGGGCCGGCGATGGCCCCGACCCCGTTGATAAACAACAACCCGCCCGATGCCGCCGCCATATCCTCGCGTTCCAGAAAATCATTGGTATAGGCGATCAACAGGGAATACAGCGGATTGGACAGCCCGCCGACCAACAATGCGGATACGATCAACACCGGATAATTCCCGCCGGAAAACACCCCCAACAGCGCCGCACAACCGGCAATCAATGCCGAAATCAGGATCAGCAACCGCCGGTCCATCCGGTCTGACAACCAGCCCAGCGGAAATTGCAAAAACACTGCCCCGATGTAGAAACTGGCCACGAACAGCGAAATTTCCGGCAGGGACATTCCCGCCTGCGCACCATATACCGCGCCCATGCCGAACATCGCGGCGAACACGCCCCCCAGCAGGAAAATCCCGACGCAGCCCAGTGGAGAGGCATCCAGCAACTGGCGCAGAGTCATTGCCTTGGTGGTTTCAAATGCGGGCGTCGGGCTGACCGACAACAGGATCGGCGTCACCGCGATGGACACCAGAACCGACGGGATCACAAACAGGATAAACCCGCCCGGATCGGCCACCAGCAACAGCCCCTGCGCCGCGACGATCCCGACCACCTGCACCATCATGTAAACCGACAGGGCCTTACCGCGGGTTTCGTTTTCAGCCGCATTGTTCAGCCAGCTTTCGGCGGTCACATAGACCCCGCAAAAACAGAACCCGATGATGAACCGCCCGATGGTCCAGACCCATGGGTTTGGCACCGACGGATACAGGATCAGAACCGCCGAAATAAACGAGGCAAGCGCCGCAAATACCCGCACATGCCCGACCCGCCGGATCATTTCGGGTGCCATCCGCGAGGAAAACAGAAACCCCAGAAAATAGGCCGACATCACAATCGACATCTGAAAGGTGCTGAACCCCTCCAGTTCGCCGCGCACCCCCAGCAGAGTGCCCTGCAATCCGTTCCCGATCATCAGCAGCAACATGCCAAACAGCAGCGCCCAGGCATTTTTAACAAAGGGTATCATGGCGGCCTTTCCAGCGGTTGAAATCTGGTCATAGGGCATCCGCCCCTATGCTGCGGGTGCGAAAACGACATCGAATGTCGCGGCTGCGCCCCCCTGAATGCGCCCGGCTGGGCGGATCAGCGTGGCGGAATCAACAGCGACGCATCCCCATACGAAAAGAACCGGTATTTTTTATGAACGGCATGGGCGTAAATTTCACGAATGCGATCCGCGCCGATCAGGGCCGACACCAGCATCATCAAGGTCGATTTCGGCAGGTGGAAATTGGTCATCAGGGCATCGGTCACATTGAAACTGAAACCGGGATAGATGAAAATATCGGTCGTGCCGCGCCATGGTGCAATCCGGCCCGTGGGCTGTGCCGCGCTTTCGATCAGGCGCAGGGCGGTGGTGCCCACCGGAATGATCCGCCCGCCCGCAGCGCGGGTGGCGGCGATTTCGGCGGCGGCCTGTTCGGTGACCTCGCCCCATTCGGCGTGCATTTTGTGGCTGGTCACGTCCTCGACCTTGACCGGCAGGAATGTGCCCGCGCCCACATGCAGGGTGACATGGGTGACATCCACGCCCATTGCCGCGATCCGCGCCAGCAGCACCGCGTCGAAATGCAGGGATGCGGTGGGGGCGGCAACCGCGCCGGAATGGCGCGCCCATACGGTTTGATAATCGCTCTTGTCCTGCGCATCGGGTGCGCGCAGGGCCGCAATATAAGGCGGCAACGGCATATTCCCGGCCTCGGCCAATGCGGCGTCAAAATCATCGCCCGTCAGGTTGAACGACAGGATGCCCTGCCCGTCCTCCTTGGCCTCTAGTGTGGCCGACAGGGCATCGGTGAACCGGATCACCTCTCCCTCGCGGATCTTTTTCAGGGGTTTCAGCAATGCCGCCCATCTGCCCCCTGCGCGGGGTTCCAGCAGGGTGACCTCGATCCGGGCCGTGGTTGCGCCCGCATCCCCCGTGCGGGCACGGGTGCCCGACAGGCGCGCGGGGATCACACGGGTATCGTTTAATATCAAACGATCGCCGGGGCGCAGCCAGTCGCAGATATCGCCGACCTGCGCATCATGGATCACATCCCCGTCCGCCACCAACATTTTGGCAGCAGTGCGCGGGCGCACAGGGCGGGTCGCTATCAGGCCCTCGGGCAGGTCAAAATCGAAATCTGTTAGTTTCATCAGTGTCTTATCTGCCTTCTCTGCCCTGCCGCGGTGCCTGTGTGGCGGGTGTTGTGTTGCCCTGCCCACCGCGCGCACCGGGGTCGCCGCTGTTCAGTTTGGGGGCCGGGCGGCGGAATATCTCGCGGAACATGCCGGGTGTAAAGATCGACAGCGGGTTCACCTGCACCCGTGGTTTTTCCGCCGTGCCGCGCAGGGTGTAATTGAACCCGATCAGCCCCTCGCCCTTGCGCGTCAGCACCGCGCCGATGCCGTTGATCAGATAGAGCGGCGAAAACACCCCCTGCATGTCCATGCGGTCACTGGCCAGATCATAATAGCCGTCCATCGAAATCCCCATGGATGCCCCCGTGGCGCTGCTTTCGGTGACGATCACCTGTTTCGGGGTCATGCGAAATTTGGCCTCTACGTCGGTGAACAACAAACCGTCGCCCGACAGCTGTTCCAGCAAACCGATGATGGATACCGCACTTAGCAACCCTGCCATCGCGGGGGCATCGCGCAGCCAGACGTTTGTCATCCGTAACACACCATTGTATTCGCCCACCGCGCCGCGCGGGCGCAGCACCAGCTCCATTTCGCCGCGATGCGCCTTTTCCAACAGGCCCGCCGCCGCCAGAACCTCGCCGCCCTTGTCGGATGTGATGCGAAAGGCGCTGCGCCCCGCATCGGGCACCACGGTGCCGCTGACCCGCGGGCCACCGTTGACCTGACCGCTGAATTTGCCGCCCATGCCGCCATTATTGGTGAAATCGCCGCGAAATCCGGTCAGGGCGATGCCTTCGGAGATCTGCAACCGCTCCAGCGCCAGTGTGATCGGCCCGCTGTCGCTGCTGCTGCCCGTCCCGCCATTGCCCGTCCCCGCCCCGACCGAGGTCTGGCGCAAATCAATCCGCCCGCCCGACACCTCGACGGCGGGGGCCGCATTGCCGCGCCCGCGCAGGGTGACGGGCGCGTCCAGCCAGCTGCCTGCCTGCACGCGGCTGAATGTGGCGCGGTCCAGTTGCCCCGCATCGGTCAGGCTGACACGGCCCTGCGCGCGCAGCCCCGGTGCATTCAGCGACAGGGTTTCGATGCGCGGCGGGCTGGCCAGCACACCGGCCACTTTGAATGTGCCGGTGGCCCCGCGTGACATGGACCATCCGATCGCATCCAACCGCAGGGCGACCCCGTTCAGGTTGGACGACAGGGCAAATTCCGGCGGGCGGTTCTTTTGCAGATCAATGCTGACCTTGCCCTGCGTCGCGCCCGTCACGCTGCCCTTGGGCAGACCGATGGCGAATTCCTCAATAAACGCAGGCGACAGTTCGACATTGCCCGCCACACGGCTGCGCCCCTGCGGGTTGTCCTGAAACGCGGTCTGCCATGATCCGGTGAAGGGCACCTGGCCTATCGCCCCTGTGCCGGAAATACGCAGGCCCGCATTGTCGGCCTCGGCCAGGGCGCTTGGCGCAGTCAAAACCCGCCCCGCAATCAGTTTGTCACTGCGCAGGGCCGACAATGCGGCGCGGGCGGTGAATTTCACCTCTTTCGGGGCGACCTTATCCTTGAGAGGCAGGTTTAGGGTGGCGGTGACATCGGCCAGACCATCGGCCAGCGTCACGGGCTGGCCTGCCTTGCTCAGGTATTTGAACGGCTCCATATCCAGCAATGACAACCCCGCCGTCACTGTGGATTTTGCCCGGATATCGACCTGCGCGGGGGTGCCGTTCTTTTGCTTTACATCCGGCACGATGAAACTGGTGCCCGTCACATCCACCCTGCCCCCCAGCGGCGCATCGACCCAACCCTGCGCCAGCGTGACCACAAACCGGTCACGCAGCAGGCTGCCACGGCCACGGGCCTCGGTGATATCAGGAAGCGTCTTGAGAAAGGTCACCTCTCCCTTGTCAAATTCGAACCCTAAATATGTGTCAGGCCGCTGTTCCGGCTCCAGACGCAGGGCAAATTCAACATTTGACAGATCAGCCGCATGCAGATTTTTGGCCAGCCAGCCACGGGTCTTTGGCGCGGCACGTTCCGGCCATAGGGTGCGCACACGGTCGGCGTTCACGCGCCCGGCCCGCCCGTCCAACGCCAGCTTCCACCCCTTGTCGGTGGCATCCAGCTGACCGTCGAAATGCAACACCTGACCCTGATCCGTGACCGCCAGTTGGCCCAGTTCAAAACTGAACGGGTTCAGCTTTAGCTGCGCCTCCATTACGGCGCGTTCCAGATGCACGGGTTCGGGATACAGACCTGCCGGATTGGCCACGATGTCGCTGATCGTAAACTGGCCCAGCATCGCGGTGGGAAACCCGTTTTCCATACCCTTCAGAATGGCGCGCCCCTCGGCGCGGTTGCTGACCCATTTGGACTGCACGGACAGTTCGTCAAACCGCACCTCCTGTTTGTCGGGGTCATAGGTGAAATAACTGCGCGCCCCGTCAAACGGGATCGGGCGGGTGGTTTCATTGGGCTGCAACACGCCCGCGCCGATCTGCAAGGTGCCACTAAGCGCACCCAACCGCCCGTCCCCGCCCACGGATGACCGCAACGCACCTGAAATCGGGGCACGCAATACATCCAGCCAGGCCAGCGGCGGCACCTGCGCGGCAATATCAGGGGCCGAGATTTCCTCGAATGTGACCCCGAAACGGGCCGTCGCATCGCCAATCCGGCTGTCGTAATTCATCTCCAGAACGGTGGCGTAATCGAACCCGCCCAACAGGGCCACATCACCGCGCAGTGTCAGGTCATCCCCGACCCGCTGCAACACGGCCCGCCCGCCATCGGCGGACCAGGCCCGCCCGGCGCGGGCGTCCTCGTATCTTATGGTCAGCGCATCCAGCCGCACCTCGCGCAGGGCCGCAAACTGGGGCCGCACCAGAATATCATCCACCCGTTCGATCAACTGGGCAATGTTCGCGCCCTCACCCACAGGGCGGATCGCCTCGCCAAAGGCCAGTTTGAAACTGCCATCCCTGTCACGGCGCAAAATCGCATTGGCACCCGACAGGGCAATCCGGCCCGGTTGCACATGACCATCCAGCAAAGGGCGCGCAGCGATGCTTGCCTCCAGCCGCGTCAGGGTCAGCAGGGTGCCCCCGCCCTGTTCGGAGAGGGCCAGATCGCGCAACAGCAGGCTGGGCCGCCAACCCGCGCCAACCGTGATCACCATTTCGCGAAAATCCAGATCCATCCCCGACAGGCTGGCATCAATGCGGGCCTCGATCCGGTCGCGCATCCAGTCGGGGGCCACCACAGGCCGGTCCACCAGCCACAGAATTGCCGCCGCGATGACAATGCCCGCGACTCCGGTCAGGGTGCCAAACACCAGCATGATACGGCGCAACAGACGAAACCGGCGGCGCGGGCGCAACGGCTGGACAGGGGCAGCCCCCCCCGCCGCTGCTTGCGCTTGCGGGTCTGCTTGCCCGGCCTGCCCGGCTTCAGCCTCTGCCCCGGACTCTGTCCCAGACTCTGTCCCTGACTCTGCCTCTTCCGGCTTGATCACCTCGTCACTCATCGGTTTGTTCGGTTTCTTCGCTGCCCGGATATATTATGCCACAGGGTTTATACTGGCCATGCGGGGTTTAATATGAAATTCATCGCCCCACTGCTATAGACCACCAGCAAAAGGACCCGAGCATGAGCCAAATCGCGCCCGATTTCACCCTGCCCGCCACCACGGGCGATGATGTAACCCTGTCCGCCCTGCGCGGCGCGCCTGTGGTTCTGTTCTTTTATCCCCGTGACAACACCGCGGGCTGCACAGTCGAAGCAACCGATTTCACCGCCCTGCTGCCGCAATTCCTGGGCGCAGGCGCGCAGGTGTTCGGCATTTCCAAGGACGATATGAAAAGCCACGCCCGTTTCACCGCCAATAAGGCGCTGACCGTGCCCCTGCTGTCGGATGCCGAAGGTTCAGCCTGCGAGGATTTCGGCGTCTGGCAAGAGAAAAAGATGTATGGCAAGACCTTCATGGGCATCGTGCGATCGACCTTTCTGATTGATGCCAACGGGCAAATCGCGCGCGAATGGCGCAAGGTCAAAGTCGCAGACCACGCCGCCGAAGTATTGGAAGCACTGCGCGCCCTGTAAAGCACCGCAAGAAAATACGGAAAAAATTCGTCTCAAACGAATTTGGCAAATCTTTTTCAAAAAGATTTCACCCCGCTGCGATCAAAAGGGACCACGACAGATGAAAACCCTGACAGAAATGGCGGTCGATGTGCTGACCACCGCTGACGGGCGCGCAAAAACCGCGCTGTCGCATAAATATGCCGCCATGTGGCGCGATGCCCGCGCCGCTGGCACCCCCATTGCCATCGGCACCGCCAATCCGCCGTTGCGCCCCTCGCGCCCGGAAAAACCCGAATTGCTGGACCCGCGCGATGTGCCGCGCCGCCGCCCCGGCTCTCCCGAAGGGCGGCGCGCCATCCTGCATGCCGTCGCCCATATCGAACTGAACGCGGTTGACCTGCACTGGGATATCATCGCGCGCTTTGGCCATGTGCCGATGCCGATCGGATATTACGACGACTGGGTGAAATCGGCGGATGAAGAATCCAAACATTTCAACCTTGTATGCGACTGTCTTGAAGCGATGGATTGTTTTTACGGGGCCATGCCCGCCCATGCCGGCATGTGGCGCGCCGCCGAAGACACAAAGGACGATCTGCTGGGCCGTCTGGCCGTGGTCCCCATGGTGCTAGAGGCCCGCGGGCTGGACGTGACCCCCAACATGATCACCCTGTTTCAAAACGCCAAGGAAAAACAGACAGTTGCAGCGATGAAAGTGATCTACGCCGAGGAGGTCGGCCATGTCGCCTATGGCTCCAAATGGTTCAATTTCCTGTGTGGGCGCGATAATCTGGACCCCAAAGAGGTGTTTCACGAACTGGTGCAAAAAT
The DNA here is from genome assembly GCA_050633465.1 of Paracoccaceae bacterium. Taxonomy (GTDB): domain Bacteria; phylum Pseudomonadota; class Alphaproteobacteria; order Rhodobacterales; family Rhodobacteraceae; genus UBA3069. Next base: position 197,823 of record JBOEGO010000011.1, read on the forward strand.
ACTTCCATGGCGCATTAAAAGCCCCCTTTAACGAGGAAAAGCGCGCCGAAGCAGGGCTACCGCCCGATTTTTATTGGCCCCTGGCGGATAAAACCCCGCCCCGTGACGGGCTGATCTGACCGCTTTCATACCCCATACCAAAGGATAAGAAACGCCCCGCAACCCCCCGTGGATCGGCGGTTTTTTGCCATTTATTGGTGAATTTTCGCCACATCCGCGAATCAGATCTCCCGAAAGCCTTGCCCCGCCGTCAAGGTCTGGGTAACAACCCGCTAACGATTTCGCGTCAGGGGACATGTGCGCGTATCGTCATCAAGGGCAGGACAAGGGGCAGACTATTGAGAACACGACTTGCCATTCGGATCGACGCCATGCTGGAACGCTGGTTTCCCGAACGCCGCGTCTTTTTGCGCTCTGATGCTGACACACGTTTTATCCGCCTGCGTCCGACAACGCAGCTGGTGGCGTTTTCCGGTTCCGCCGTTGTGGTGTCATGGACCATCGTCGCCACCGCGATCCTGCTGATGGACAGCATCGGATCGGGCAACTTCCGCGAACAGGCCAAACGCGATCAACGCACCTACGAGGCGCGCCTGAACGCCCTGTCCGCCGAACGCAACACCCGCGCCGCCGAAGCGCGCGCCGCGCAGGAGCGGTTCAACTCCGCGCTGGCACAGATTTCCGTGATGCAATCCGATCTGTTGTCGTCGGAAAACCGCCGCCGCGAACTGGAAACCGGCATCGAGGTGATCCAATCCACCCTGCGCCGCACCATGAAAGACCGCGACAGCGCCCGCGAACAGGTCACCACGCTGGCCTCTGCCGCGCCCGCCACGGCCGGGCAAACCGCAGGCGCATCCGGCGGCACAATGGATTTTCTGGCTGCCGCACTGGCCGATACAGCGCAGGAACGTGACCAGATCATCGCCAATGCCAAGGATGCACTGGTGCAGGCCGATGAAATGGCCGCCCGCATCAAAACCATGGAATCCCAGAACGACGCGATCTTCCGCCAGCTCGAGGATGCGATGACCGTATCGGTCAAACCGCTGGATAAAATGTTTCGTGCGGCGGGCATGAACACCGGCTCGATGCTGGATCAGGTGCGCCGCGGGTATTCCGGTCAGGGTGGCCCGCTGACACCGATTTCCTTTTCGACCATGGGCGATGACAATTCCCCCGATGCGGCCCGCGCCAACCGTCTGCTGAACCAGATGGACAAGCTGAACCTCTATCGAATCGCCGCGCAAAAGGCACCTTTCGCCAATCCGGTCAAAGCGGGCTATCGCTTTACCTCGCAGTTCGGCTATCGCCGCGACCCCAAAACAGGTGGTCGCCGGATGCACGCCGGCGTCGATTTCGCCGGTCCGGTCGGCACGCCGCTTTATGCCACCGCCGATGGTGTCGTAACCCACGCAGGCTGGAGCAGCGGCTATGGCCGTCTGGTGAAAATCCAGCACCAGTTCGGAATCGAAACACGATACGCACACCAATCGAAAATCCGCGTCAAGGTCGGACAAAGAGTCTCGCGCGGGGATCGTATTGGTGATATGGGGGCATCTGGACGCGTGACCGGCCCGCATCTTCATTACGAAGTTCGCGTGGGCGGACAGGCTGTTAACCCGATGATCTATATCAAGGCTGCAAACGATGTTTTCTAAGAGCAAAATCAACGAGCCCGGCCCAAAGGCCGCTGACGCTGCAAGCCCCGCAGCCCCTGAAACCAATTCTCCGGCCCCTGCCGCACCCAAAGCGTCGGGCGATTTCAAGGCCGCCCCACCCAAACCCAAAGCAGCCACATCCGTGCTGTCGTCGGATTTGCACGTGGTCGGAAATCTGAAAACCACCGGCGACATCCAGATCGAAGGATCGGTTGACGGCGACATCCGCGCCCATCTGCTGACCGTGGGCGAAACCGCCACCGTCAAAGGCGAAGTGATCGCCGATGATGTGGTCGTGAATGGCCGTGTTGTGGGCCGCGTGCGCGGGCTCAAGGTGCGCCTGACATCGACCGCACGGGTCGAAGGCGACATCATCCACAAAACCATCGCCATCGAATCCGGCGCCCATTTCGAAGGATCGGTCCAACGTCAGGACGACCCCCTGAACGGCGGCAAAGACACCCCCGTTCCGGGCCGCGACACACCCATCGCACAGGGTTAACAGACAGGGTTAACACACTGGGCTGACAGACAGGGCTAAACCGCCCGCCAATCAATACCGAAACGCCGGACCCGTTGGTCCGGCGTTTTGCGTTTCGGGGGCGCGGCATTGTTACAGCCCTACATGGATCCAAGGATAGTGGTCCCGAACAGGGCTGATCTTTATGCCTCCAGCTCTGAATCCCAATACAGGAAATCCATCCAGCTTTCGTGCAGGTGGTTGGGCGGGAATTTGCGGCCCAAATTCTGCAATTCCGACGCCGCTGGCGGGCGCGGGGTTTTATACAGGCGCATCCCCGACTGGCGCAGGCTTTTGGATCCTTTGCGCAGGTTGCACGGGCTACAGGCCGCCACCACGTTTTCCCAACTGGTGATGCCCCCCGCCGCGCGCGGCACCACATGATCAAACGTCAATTCGCCCCGCGATCCGCAATACTGACAGCGAAATTCATCCCGCAGAAATAAATTAAAGCGCGTGAAGGCCACGCGCTTTCTGGGTTTTACGTAATCTTTCAGCACCACAACGGATGGTATCCGTATCTGGTGACTGGGACTGTGGACCACGGTGTCATATTCCGAAACGATATCCACACGGTCCAGCCAGACGGCTTTTATCGCCTCTTGCCATGGCCATAGCGACAGCGGGTAATAGGACAACGGCCGGTAATCCGCGTTCAGAACCAGCGCGGGATGCTGGCGCAAACTCGCTGGATTGCGGGTAAAATCGGTCCTGAAATCTCCGTCCATTTGGCAATTTCTCCCTGCCCAGACAGCCCAAAATTGGCGACCGGAACAGGGAACCCTGCCCCAGACCTGTGCCCACTATATATCGTGTCTGCCATCGGGCAAGCCCCACGATATGCAGCAGCTTGGGAATTTCCTAGCCTGCCACTGTAACAGGCAAATGACCCTTGCGCGGCGCGGGTCAAGGGGCGGGAAAAATCAAAACGCCCGCCACCCATCGGGCAGCGGGCGCATATTGCACAGGGTTTGATGCCCTGGCGGCTGGGTTCAGCCAGCACCCGACACCGTTACAACGAACATTTATCGCGCATGAATGCCAGCGCCACCTGCAACCCGTCGGGCGCGATACCATGGGCGGTGCCCTTCATGATATGGGCGAATACCTCTTTGAAACCCGCCTTTTGCAGGGCTTCGGCGGCTTCGGGCAGGGATTGCGGCGGCACCACATCATCCTGATCGCCATGCACCAGCAGCACGGACATGCGCGATAGCACCTCGTCCTCCAGACTGTCGGGCGACAGCAAACGGCCGGAAAATGCCACGATCCCCGCCACGGGGTCTTCGCGGCGCGGGGCCACATGCAGCGACATCATCGTGCCCTGGCTGAACCCCACCAGCACCATCTGTTCAGGCAGCAGGTCCTCGTCCACCAAAATCCCGTCCAGAAACGCGTTCAGATCATCGGCGGCGGCCTGCAAGCCGCGTTCGGCCTCTTCCTCGCTGGACCCGTCGATCCATGGAATCGGAAACCACTGAAACCCCATCGGCGATCCGGCGCAGTTTTCCGGCGCGTCGGGTGATATGAACAACGTATCGGGCAGGTGTTCCGACAAAGGATCGGCCAGCCCCAACAGATCGGCCCCGTTGGCGCCGTAACCATGCAGGAACACCACAACAGATCGGGTGCTGCCCGATAATGGTTCCTTGCGTCCTGCGTTCAATGCCCGTGTCATGCGATACCTTCCCTGTTCTTTGCCACATGGTAGTAGGCAAAAAGCTGACGCGCCGCAACAGATCGCCACGGCGACCAACGGGCGGCCATTTCGCGCAGGGCGCGTTCCTTCGGGCGCGCGTCCAATCCATATAAATGCTGCGCCGCAACCTGTAGCGCCAGATCACCGGGGGCAAACACATCCGCCCGCCCCAGACTGAACATCGCGTATATTTCCGCCGTCCAGACACCAATGCCCGACACGGCGGTCAGGGTTTTCACCACCTCGTCATCGGGGGCGCGGCGCAGGGCGGCGTAATCTATCCCCGCCGCCGCCAAGGCCCGCGCATATTTCGCCTTTTGCCGCGACAGGCCCAGGGCGCGCAACTCCTCCTCGGTCAGCTTCAGCACCGCCTCGGGGGTGACCAATCCGGCCTCCACCATCCGCCCCCATATCGCACGGGCCGAGGCAACCGAAACCTGCTGGCTGACAATCGCCGACAGCAATTCGTCAAACCCGTCGGGTTTGCGCCGCAAGGGCAACGGACCGGTCGCCGCCTGCGCCTGCGCCATCGCCGGATCATTGGCACATAGCCAGGCAAGCCCTTCGGCAACACAGGCGTCTGATTCGATGATCCGTCCGGGCATCCGCGCCCCTCCCTGCCTAAAAATTCATCGCACCACGCCAGAGGAACGATTTCTCACATATATAGGTCGCAAACCCGGCAATAGGAATATTTTCCCGATCAATGCGCATAAAACCCGTATGGCCTCTCTCTGCATAGCCGCAAACCCGACCCGTTTCCTGCGCAAAACCGCGCTCCCGCAACCTTGGCCCGCCCACATATGCGGCAACGCAGCATGCGCGCACTTCACATGCATATGCCAGATATGTTTATGCTGGCACATGGAACATGCAAGCATCCCCCTGCCAGCCGCCGATTGGCCCATATTTCAACCCGGCTGGGTCTGGCTGGTGGGTGCCGGCCCCGGTGATCCCGGATTGCTGACCCTGCACGCCGTCAACGCCCTGCGTCAGGCCGATGTGATCGTGCATGACGCGCTGGTCAATCCCGCCGTTCTGGCATGGGCACCACAGGCCGAATATATCGACATGGGCAAACGGGGCGGCAAACCCTCGGCGCGTCAGGCGGAAATTTCCGCGCGTCTGGTTGATCTGGCCCGCGCAGGCCGCCGCGTGCTGCGGCTCAAGGGCGGCGATCCCTTCGTGTTCGGCCGTGGCGGCGAAGAGGCCGAAGAGCTGATGGCGGCCAGTATCCCGTTGAAAATCATCCCCGGCATCACCGCAGGCATCGGCGGTCTGGCCTATGCCGGCCTGCCTGTCACCCACCGCGATACCAATCAGGCCGTGACATTCGTGACCGGCCACGACCGCAAGGGGCAGGTCCCCGGCCACGACTGGGCCGCCCTGTCAAAGGGCGCGGGCGTGCTGGTCATCTATATGGGAATCGCACGCGCAGGCGCGATTGCGCAGCACCTGCTGGATGCAGGCCGCGCGCCCGATACCCCCTGCGCCGTGGTGATGCAGGCCGCCTGCGCAGAGCAAACCGTGCTGGAAACCACACTGGCCACTCTTGATGCCGACCTGCAAAAGGCACAGATTACCCCCCCCGCCCTGCTGGTCATCGGCCGCGGCGTGCTGATCCGGCAGGACAGAGCCGCGCCGGACCTGCTGCACCCTTTGCCCCACCCCCTGCCGCTGGCCGCTGAATAGCCGCAGGGGACAGCGGCACAACGCCACTTGCCCACGCCAAAACAACCGTCTAGCAATCAACGCATGACGGAATCCGAATTCATCCCCGACGACGCCCGCGCCAAGCGCAACGTGACAATCCTGGTGATGGCGCAGGCTATTCTGGGCGCACAAATGCCGATGATTTTCATCATTGGCGGGCTGGCGGGCCAGTCCCTGTCGCCCAACGCCTGCTTTGCCACCCTGCCGATTTCGCTGATCGTGCTGGGGTCGATGCTGGCCGCGACTCCGGTCAGCTATATCATGCAAACCTATGGGCGGCGTGCGGGGTTCTGGCTGGGCACCATGTCGGGGGCAATCGGCGGGGCGATCGGGGCCTATGGCCTCTATCTGAATTCCTTTACCGTCTTCCTGCTGGGCAGTTTTATCACTGGTATCTATATGTCGGCACAGGGGTTTTACCGCTTTGCCGCCGCCGATACCGCATCGGATGACTTCCGGCCCAAGGCAATTTCCTATGTCATGGCCGGTGGCCTTGCCGCCGCGCTGATCGGGCCACAACTGGTGAAAATGACGGTGGATGCCTATGTGATCCCGTTTCTTGGCACCTATCTGGCAGTGATCGGGGTCAATATTGTCGGCTCGGTCCTGTTCCTGTTTCTGGACATCCCCAAACCGCCCGTCCCGTCCCAAGACGCCCCCAAAGGCCGCAGCCGGTTGGAACTGCTGAAAACGCCGCGCATCGCCGTGGCGGTGATCTGCGCCATGGTGTCATACGCGCTGATGAACCTCGTGATGACCTCGACCCCGCTGGCCGTGGTCGGCTGCGGATTTGACAAAAGCACCGCCGCCGATGTGGTGTCGGCCCATGTGCTGGCCATGTATATTCCCAGTTTCTTCACCGGCCACCTGATCGCCCGCTTTGGCGTCGAAAAGGTGGTGGCCGCAGGGCTGGTCATCCTTGCGGGCGCAGGGGCCGTGGCACTGCAAGGGGTCGATCTGGGCAATTTCTTTATTGCGCTGATCCTGCTGGGGCTTGGCTGGAACTTCGGCTTTATCGGGGCCACCACCATGCTGGCAGGCGCACATGAACCGCAGGAACGTGGCCGGATGCAGGGGCTGAACGATCTGCTGGTGTTCGGCGGTGTCACCATGGCCTCGCTGGCATCGGGGGGGCTGATGAACTGCTCGGGCGGGTCTGCCACAGCGGGCTGGGCCTCGGTCAATCTGGCGATGGCCCCGTTTTTGATGCTGGCAGGCGGCGCACTGATCTGGCTGGCCTTCCGGCCCAAAGACGCCTAACCGCGCCGCCAAGCAGCGGGAGGGGCCAGCCCCTCCCCACGCGGGGGGTGCCCCCCCGCGTTCCCCTCCCCGGCGTATTTCTTCCAAGAAAAAGCCACAGCGGCGCAAATATCCTATGGCTTTTTCTTGGCTAAAATACTCCCGCCGGAGGCTCCGCCAGATGCCACAACCGAATCGCGCAATGGTTCAATACCGCCCCGTCAACGACAGCGACACCAACCGCAATTTTGCGCTGAAATCAGATGGCTCCAACGCGCCCGCATCAATGCGTTCGAATTCATCCCGGGCAGGGCGCAGCACCGGCCCTGCCAGCCACCCGGCCCGCAGCGCAGGCACGGCAGCGCCCGCGATATGACGGCGCAAGCCACGCGCCAGTGCCAGATCGGCCAGCCCCATCGCGGGCAATTCCTCGGCGCCTTGTTCGGGCATCGGTTCCCACCCCGCCTTGCGCAGGGCGGGCGCGGCGCGCAACCAGTTGGCCAGCCCTGCCGCCCGTCCCATGGCGCGGGCCGCCCGTTCGGCGTCAGCCCCCTCTGCGCCCAAGGCCCGCGCCGCGACCCATGTCAGCGTGCCATTGCCCTGATCCAGATGCGCCATCAGATCGGCGGCCTTGATGAACTGTTCCTTTTCAATGTCACGGCGGCGGGCATCGACCAGCACCTGCAGGGCATCGGCCCCGTCAGGGTCAAGCACGCGGGCCAGTGGCGTCACCACCTCGTGCCGGCGCACCACGCCACCATCCGCGATTTCGCGCAGCGCATCGCGCCACCATTGCAGCCGCATTTCCGCGATCAGAAATTCCTGCGTCACATAGGGGGCGCGTGCGACCTCGAGGTTAAAGGCATAGATCGGAAACAGCACCGCCCGCGCCGCGACAGGGGCTGCCATCACCGTGCGAAACCGTTCGGGATCGCCGCGTTCCACCTGCGCCGCGCAGGCGTTCAGATCATCGTCAAAATCAGTAGGCATCCAGCGTTTCTTTGATAATTTCGTATGTTTCGGGCGCATCTACCACGTCCAGATGGCCAAGCCCATCCAGGATCACATAGCGCCCGTTCGGATTGGCCGCCGCCATGGTCGGTTCGAACCGCTCTGCATAAAATGCCTCGTCCTCGCGCCCTGCAATCAGGGTGAAATCCGGCAGCTTGGCGATGTCGCCCAGATAATCCATACGCGGCGCGAATGATGCATTCAGCCGGAAGCTGTAATGCGTGGTCGCCGTATGGCCCATCGGTCCGTCCAGCACCGGTTCGGGCATTGAAAACTGGATCATGGTCAGGTGGTTCAGCGCCCTGATCCCCACCATATTCAGCATCGACAACCCGATGATGCGCCGCGTCAACACATGCGCCCAGCCACCCGAATTTTCCCGCACCGTGGGCGCGTTGTATTTCAGGAATGGCGACAGCAGGATCACATGATCCACGCCCCGCGCCGCTGGCCCGCCCGCAAACCGGATCGCCAACCCCCCACCCGAGGAATGCCCGGCCACAATCAACGCCTGCCCCGGCTTGCGGTAGGCCGCAATCAGATCGGCAAGGTCTTCGTCAAACTGGCCCATATGATCAATGTCACCGCGCCGCCCGGGCGTTGCACCATGACCACGCAGATCAGGCGCCAGAATTTCGCCCTGCCCCCGCAGCGCCCCCGCCAGCGCGTCAAACTGTTGCCCGTGCCAGCCCGATCCGTGGATTAACACCAACAGCGGCTTGTCCTTGGCCGCGACATGGCGCGTGGGCATTTCCCAGCCGTCGCGCATGGTCACCGGCACCAGCGGCAAAGGGGCAACCGGAGCCTTACCGATCAGCTTGTCGAAATCCAGACTTTGCATTTCCGGCAGCGGTGCCACGGGTTGCGACAGGATCAACCCCAGCGCAATGGCAAAAAACACCGCGACAGAAATTCCAATTGAAATCAGCGCCTTGTAAATCATTCCTCATCCCCCAATTCAAACAGATCATGCACCGAAACACCCAGCTCCCGCGCCAGTTTCAACGCCAATACCGTCGAGGGCACAAAGACCCGGTTTTCGATTGTGTTGATGGTTTTGCGGCTGACGCCCACGGCCCCGGCCAGTTGCGCCTGTGTCAACCCGCGCGCCTTGCGCTCTGCGGTCAGATGGGTGATCAAATGCGCGCCCTGCCCCATGTCAGCCCCGCGCATTCAGCAAAACGAACAGCAACAGATAGGCGGCCCCCGTCAGCGTGCCCATGGCCGCGAATGCCACCGGAAAGGTCACCAGCCCCGCCGCCAGCAACACCCCGAACAGCGGATATAACCCCAGTGCCACCCAATAGGCGATGCGCTGCGCACGGGCGTTTTCGGCATGATACAGCTCGTCGCTGGCCACCTGCCCCTGCGCCCGCCCTGCCAGAAAAAACGACCCCGTAATCACCAGCGCAGCCAAAATGCCAAACGCCCCCGGCACCCAAAACGCCACCGGATCGGGCCGCCCCGTCACCAGCGCCGCAATGGCATAGCCAAGGCAGGCCAGACCGGCCAGCCCCAGCATGATCTGACGGACACGTATGATGGAATCGGCGGAAATGCTGGTCATATGGCACCCATAATGTTACGTATAGGTGACATATCGCGGGAAAAAGTAACGTCAAGGTTACTTTTGCACAGCATCCCCCCCGACCCGCAGCAATTTCCAGTTTATCGCATCCAGCAGGGCCTCAAAACTGGCATCCACTATGTTGGGGCTGACCCCCACGGTGGACCAACGCCGCCCCTGCCCGTCCTCGCTGTCGATGATGACACGGGTCACGGCCTCGGTGCCGCCTTGGGTGATGCGCACCTTGAAATCGACCAGATGCATGTCGTCAATCGCCGCCTGATAGGGACCTAAATCCTTGGCCAGCGCCTTGGCCAGCGCATTTACCGGCCCGCGATCAGACCCGCATTCGTCAATGCTGTCAGACACCGACATGCGCTTTTCGCCGTCCATTTTGATCACCACCACCGCCTCGGATAGCGAAATCATCTGGTTGCGCTTGTTCTTGCGCCGCTCGATCCCCACGCGATAGCGTTTGACCTCGAAAAACTCGGGGCAAAGGCCCAACTCGCGCCGCGCCAGCAGTTCGAAACTGGCCTGCGCCGTGTCATAGGTATAGCCCTGCGCCTCGCGCTCCTTGATCAGGTCCAGAATGCGGGCCAGCGCCGGATCACCTGCCGCCACCTCCAGCCCCGCCTCGGCCAGACGGCGGCGCAGGTTGGATTGCCCCGCCTGATTTGACATCGGAATGATGCGCGCATTGCCCACCTCTGACGGGTCGATATGTTCGTATGTGGACGGGTCTTTCAGGATCGCGCTGGCGTGCAGCCCCGCCTTATGCGCGAATGCAGACGCCCCCACAAACGGCGCCTGCCGCATCGGCACGCGGTTCAAAATATCGTCCAGTTTGCGCGACACCTGCGTCAACCCGCGCAGCGCATCCAGCGTGATACCGGTGTCAAACCGGCTGGCATAGGGTTCTTTCAACAGCAAAGTGGGGATCAGCGTGGTCAGGTTGGCATTGCCACAGCGTTCGCCCAGCCCGTTCAGCGTGCCCTGTATCTGGCGCACCCCCGCCATCACGGCGGCCAGACTGCCCGCCACGGCGGTTTCGGTGTCGTTGTGGGTGTGAATGCCCAGCCGCTCACCCGACAGGCCCGCGGCAATCACCTCGCTCACGATCCGCGCTATTTCATCGGGCAAGGTGCCGCCGTTGGTGTCGCATAACACCACCCAACGCGCCCCGTTGTCATAGGCCGCGCGCAGGCAGCGCAGGGCGTATTCGGGGTTCGCCTTGTAACCGTCGAAAAAATGCTCGGCGTCAAACAGCGCCTCGCGCCCCTCTGCCACCAGATGCGCAATCGACGCCGCGATATTGTCGGCGTTTTCATCCAGCGTGATCCCCAGCGCGGTGGTCACATGAAAATCATGGGTCTTACCAACCAGACAAACCGCAGGCGTTTGCGCATTCAAAACCGCCGCCAGAACATCATCGTTTTCCGCCGAACGCCCCGCCCGTTTGGTCATGCCAAAGGCGGTAAAGGTCGCGTTCATCTGTGGTTTTTCGTCAAAAAACCCCGAATCCGTGGGATTGGCCCCGGGCCAGCCGCCCTCAATATAATCCACGCCCAACTGGTCCAGCATCGCCGCGATCCGGTGCTTTTCGGGGGTGGAGAACTGCACCCCCTGCGTCTGCTGCCCGTCGCGCAGGGTGGTGTCATAGATATACAGGCGATCAGTCATCGGATTGCCCCCATAGAGGAAAGCACAGCACCCGACAGGTTATGCCCCGCCCTGCCCCAAGCGTCGCAAAGCGCCCTCCAGCTCGGGCGCGGCCCTGTGTTTCGCACATCATCACAGCCCCTCCAGCTTGGACGGGTCGAAATCTGGCGTTGGCAACAGCGCGACGCCCCCCTTGCTCATCCGCACCTCGACCCCCGCCGCCATCAGCGCATTTTTCAACGCATCAACGGGAGCGAAATCCTTGGTTTCCATGGCGGTGTTGCGCAGAGCGGCCAGACGCTCCGCATACTTAGACAGGTCCATCGCAGGGACTGTTACCCAATCACCCATGCCATCAAGTAGCAGGCCCATTAGGTTAGCACTCCCTTTAAGGCGAGCAGCGCCGTGCCCCCCGATTTCCAAACTTTTTTGTAGAGTATGAAGTTTGGTCAAAGCCAAAGAGGTGTTCAGATCGTCGGCTAGAGCATCAACGACCTCCGGCCAAGGCACGTCAGCCACTTGAACGTCTTTTGTCCATTCTCGCCACTTGCGCAAGGTCGCCTCGGCCTCGGCCCGCTTCTTCTCGGTCCAATCCATCGGCTTGCCGTAATGCGTCGACAGCAAAACAAACCGGATCACCTCGCCCGGCACGCCCTGATCCAGCAAATCCCGCACGGTGAAAAAATTGCCAAGGCTTTTGGACATCTTCTTACCCTCGACCAACAGCATTTCATTGTGCAGCCAGTAATTGGCAAAATGCCCCTCGGGATGGGCGCAGCAGCTTTGCGCGACCTCGTTTTCGTGGTGCGGGAACATCAGGTCATTCCCGCCGCCGTGGATGTCGAAACTGGCCCCCAGCAATTCATAGGCCATGGCAGAACATTCGATGTGCCAGCCGGGGCGCCCTCTGCCCACACTCTTGCCTTCCCAAACCGGCCCGTCCCAGCCCGGCAGATCGTCACTTGACGGTTTCCACAAAACGAAATCCATCGGGTCGCGCTTATAGGGTGCCACCTCGACCCGCGCACCGGCGATCATATCATCCACCGTGCGGCCCGACAGCGCGCCATATTCCTTATAGGACGACACCGAAAACAGCACATGCCCCTCGGCGGCATAGGCGTGACCCTTGGCGATCAGATCCTCGATCATCGCAACCATCGCGCCGATATACTGCGTGGCGCGGGGCATCTGGTCGGGTTCCAGCGCGCCCAATGCGCCCATATCCTCCAGATACCAGCCAATCGTTTCCTCGGTGATCTCGCCAATGCTGCGCCCGCTGTCCGCCGCACGGGCGTTGATCTTATCATCCACATCGGTGAAATTGCGCACATAGGTCACCTGATCGCTGCCATAGACATGGCGCAGCAACCGATACAGCACATCAAACACCACCACGGGGCGCGCATTGCCCAGATGGGCGCGGTCATAAACCGTTGGCCCACAGACATACATCCGCACATTTTGCGCATCAATCGGCGTGAACACCTCTTTTTTGCGGGTCTTGCTGTTGTGCAATTTGATGGTCGTCATGGCGTCAGGCTCTCCAAAGGGCGCAATTCATGCGTGGCGGGCTTATCAACTTCGACTCTGCTTTGGAATAGAAGACCGGCCCGCCACGCGTGGGTGTCAGGCAATAATACAGATGCAAATGATGGTCTGTGTGGTCATGGGGCGACTCTACCCCAGTGCGCGCAGCCCGTCCAGCGCCCATTCCCCACCCCAAAAACACAGTTTCGGCAAAATTTTGACGATCAAACGCAACATTCATAAAGAAAAATCACCCTCAGCGACAGATTTGCACAAAAAACGCGGTTGACGCTGCCCCGCAGCGCCCATAATGTCACGCCCACGCAATGAAAGGTTTCATCCCATGACCAATGTGGTCGTCATTCTAGGAAACAGGCGCATGGGCCGGTAACGGCAACCATACAGGTTACCCATGCGCCCCCGATCAAAAATCGGGGGCTTTTTATTGTCCAACACAGACGTCGAAAACGGAGCAAAGCACATGACACGTCAGATGACCGGAGCGAAAATGGTGGTTCAGTCCCTCAAGGATCAGGGTGTGAACGTCGTATTCGGATACCCCGGCGGTGCCGTCCTACCGATTTACGACGAGATTTTTCAGCAAAACGATATCAAACACGTTCTGGTGCGCCATGAACAGGGTGCGGTGCATGCCGCCGAAGGATACGCGCGCTCTACCGGCAAGGTCGGCGTGGCGCTGGTCACATCCGGCCCCGGCGCAACCAATGCGGTGACCGGCCTGACCGATGCCCTGATGGACAGCATCCCGATTGTGGTTCTGTCGGGTCAGGTGCCTACATTCATGATCGGCAACGATGCCTTTCAGGAGGCAGACACCGTGGGCATCACCCGCCCCTGCACCAAGCACAACTGGCTGGTGCGCGACACCGACAACCTGTCCGCCACCCTGCACGAGGCATTCCATGTTGCCTCCACCGGCCGCCCCGGCCCGGTTCTGGTGGACCTGCCAAAGGATGTGCAATTTGCATCCGGCACCTATACGCCCAAACGCGACGTATCGGTCAGCCACTACCAACCCCAGGTCAAAGGCGACATGGAGGAAATCACCGAACTGGTCGCCGCCATGGAAAAGGCAAAACGCCCCGTGTTCTATACTGGTGGCGGCGTGATCAATTCGGGCAAAGCCGCCAGCCAGCTGTTGCGCGAACTGGTGGATGCCACCGGCTTTCCCATCACCTCTACCCTGATGGGGCTGGGCGCCTATCCCGCATCCGGTGACAACTGGCTGGGGATGCTGGGCATGCATGGGCTATACGAGGCAAACATGGCCATGCATGATTGCGACCTGATGATCAACATCGGCGCGCGCTTTGATGACCGCATCACCGGCGTGGTCGATGCCTTCAGCCCCAAATCCATCAAGGCCCATATCGATATCGACCCGTCGTCGATCAACAAGGTGATCAAGGCCGATATCCCCATCGTCGGCGATGTCGCCCATGTGCTCGAGGATATCCTGAAGGTGTGGAAAGCCCGCGGGCGCAAAACCGATCAGGCATCTGTCGCCAAATGGCAGGGCCAGATCAGCGATTGGCGCAAGGTGGATTGTCTGGCCTTCAAACAGTCGGGCAAAATCATCAAACCGCAATATGCCCTGCAACGGCTTGAGGCGCTGACCAAGGATATGGACAGATATGTCTGCACCGAGGTCGGCCAGCACCAGATGTGGGCGGCGCAGTTTCTGGGTTTCGAAGACCCCAACCGCTGGATGACATCGGGGGGCCTTGGCACCATGGGCTATGGCATTCCCGCCTCGATCGGGGCGCAGATGGCGCATCCCGACAGTCTGGTGATCAATGTCGCAGGCGAGGCATCATGGCTGATGAACATGCAGGAAATGGGCACCGCGATGCAGTTCCGACTGCCGGTGAAACAGTTCATCATGAACAACGAACGCCTGGGCATGGTGCGCCAGTGGCAGGAATTGCTGCACGGCGAACGCTATTCGCATTCATGGTCTGAATCCCTGCCCGATTTCGTAAAACTGGCCGAGGCATTCGGCTGCAAGGGCATCCGCTGTAGCGACCCCGATGATCTGGACGACGCAATCCGCGAAATGCTGGCCTATGACGGCCCGGTGATATTCGACTGTCTGGTGGAAAAGCACGAAAACTGCTTCCCGATGATCCCCTCGGGCGCGGCGCATAACAAAATGCTGATGGGCGAGGCATCGACCAAGGGCGCAATCAAGGAAGGCGGCGCGGTGATGGTCTAGCACCCGCGCCCGCCAACCCCGAGAGGGGGCCACGCGCCCCCTCCCCTCCACCGATATCAAGGACCAAAACCATGTCTGCGCTACAGATCAAAAAAGGCTCTAACAAACATTCCGCCTATAACCTGCGCCCGAATTTTTCGGACGTTAGCGAAAAACACACGCTGGCCGTTGTCGTCGACAACGAGGCGGGCGTGCTGGCCCGCGTCATCGGGTTGTTTTCCGGGCGCGGTTACAACATCGACAGCCTGACCGTGGCCGAAATCGACCACGCAGGGCACCGCTCGCGCATCACCATCTGCACCACAGGCACGCCGCAGGTGATCGAACAGATCAAGGCGCAACTGGGCCGCATCGTGCCCGTGCATCAGGTGCATGACCTGACCGTCGAAGGCCCCAGCGTGGAACGCGAACTGGCCCTGCTCAAGGTCGAAGGCGACGGTGACAAACGGGTCGAGGCCCTGCGTCTGGCCGATATTTTCCGCGCCAATGCGGTGGACAGCACGCTGACCTCTTTCGTATTCGAAATCACGGGCACACCGGAAAAAATTGATGCATTCGCCGACCTGTTGCGCCCGCTGGGCCTGACCGAGGTGGCACGCACCGGCGTTGCGGCCCTGTCACGCGGGCTGTAACCCGCAGGCGGCGCAATGCGGCCCATGAAACACGAAAAACGCGGCGGGTAATTCCGCCGCGTTTTGCATTTCCGGGTCTGGGTCGTGGCCCGGATCGAACGGCGCGTGGGCCGGATAGAACTGTGAGTGGCAATGGCACGGGGGGGGGAGCGGCGGGCCGCAATCGTTACGCCAGATGGCGCAGGCTTTGGCGTTTTTTGTCCTGTTTGCGGGGGGAAAAGGGAATGATCTGGCCAAACGCCGGACGCGCCGCGCCCGACACAGCAGGATTGGATCGGGACGGAACGGGGGTTCCGGTTGCCAACAGGTTGTCAGGCAGATCGGGAAACTGGCCCTCGTTGACCAGTCGTGGATTGCTGGCCCGGCGCATCAGCCGCTCTTGTTGCAAATCGAACTGCACCAGATCGCCCGCGCCGAACCCGAACAATGCATCATGCATTTCCTCATCGGTTGCATTGAAAAACGCCAGATCGCCGTGATCCTCGCACCAGATCACCGCCTTGCCTTCTGCTTGTGAACTCCACAGGACGACTCCGAACATTTTCAACGATCCCCATCAGGTTGTATCGAGCATTTTCCCATTGTGCGAGAGGCTGCCCAAAAAGAACATGGTAAATTCGGCACCGTTCGCCTTACTTTTGTGTCGCTCTTGTGCGTCAATGACGCCAACCAGCACCAACTAAGACGTGACAACGCATCAAAATACACAATTTTCTACTTGGAATGAATGTTCGACCTGTTAAGTTCCGCGAAACCGCAGCAGAATGAATACACGCATAACGTGAATAACAATAAACCCCAAGCCCACTCGACCATCACGCCATCAGAATTGCGCGCCATGTTTGGTGCCAACCTGCGTCAGCTGGCGCGCGACTACCCGTCAGTGGCCAGCCTGTGCCGCGATCTGGAAATCAACCGCACCCAATTCAACCGCTACCTCTCCGGAGAAAGCTTTCCGCGGCCAGATGTCCTGCACCGGATCTGCAACTTTTTCGGGGTCGATGCGCGGATATTGCTGGAACCCGTGGCGGACCTGTCCACCGAAGGGCACGGGGTGCTGGCGCATCCGTTTCTGGCCCCCAGTTTCGGGTCATCCACCCATGTGCCGATGGATGATTTCCCGTCAGGGTTCTACCGGTTCACGCGGCGCAGCTTTACCGATGACACCCGTTTCATTCAGGGGTTGGTCTATGTCACCCGCCGCGACGGATACACATTTCTGCGCGGCTATGAATCGCGCAAGGGCATCGCGGCGCTTGGTGTGCCGATCAGCCCCGCCAACCGCGAATTCCGCGGTTTCGCCTATATGCAAGAGGACGGGATCGCCCTGAACGTATCCGCCCGTGCAGGCAATACCGGATCATTCAACTTTCTGGCCCGCGTGCCCTCGTTCCAGCATAATTTCTGGGAAGGCTACGTCTGCCGCACCGTGCGCGAAAGTTCGAATTCCACCCGCGCCGTGCGTCTGGTCTATGAACATCTGCTGGATACGAAAACGGTGCTGGCGGCCGCGCGCAGCGCCGGGTTTCTGGCCGAAATCGACCTGCCGCCATTCGTGCGCCGGTTGCTGCGCACCGATCAGGAATTCGCCTGACGGCCCCCTGCCGCGCCGCCACCCTGCCCGGCATCGCGGATCTGGTCATACAGGTGCCATGTGGCATGGCCCAGCACCGGCAGCGCCACGAACAGGCCCAGAAACCACGGTAGCATCGCCAGAAACGTGACCGCCGCGATCATGGCGGCCCATGCCAGCATCGGCAAAGGGTTCTGCGCCACGGTTTGAAAGCTGGCGATCATGGCCGATACGAAATCCACCTCGCGGTCCAGTAACAGCGGCATCGACACCACTGTGATCATGTATAGCAACAGGGCAAATGCGCCCCCCACCAGCGATCCGACCGCCAGCATGGTCATGCCATTGGGCGTAAGGTAAATATCAAAACTGCTGGACACATTGGTCATGGTCGACAGCCCCATGAACAGCGCGAAAATCATATGCGCCAGAAAGAACCAGAACAGAAACACCATGATGATGATGGCGCAGATCGACGGCAGTTGCCGTTTTGACTGGCGCGCCACCACGCCGAAAATCTGATACAGGTCCAGCGGGCGGCCCTGTTCGATGCGGCGGCTGACATCGTATAAACCGACGGCTGCGAACGGCCCGACCAGCGGAAATCCGACAGCCGCGAACACCAGCCAGTAACTTTGCCCCGTGGCCCATGTGACCAGCCCGAACACCCACCCCAATGCGACATAGACAAAGGCAAAGACCAACCCGAACAGCGGCGCGGCGCGAAAATCGGCGATACCACGGCGCAGGGCCGTGCCCAGCATCTGAAATGTCACCGCGCCCAGTTCGGGCATTCCCTCTTTTGGTGTGTCCGGCATGCTGGCCCCCCGTTATATTCTTATTGCCGCACATGAGACGCGGTTTCGCGATTGAAATCAAGCGTGGCGGCTGTGGCACCCGTTTGATGCCTCCGGCGGAGGTATTTTAAGAACAATGAAAGGCGGGGCGGATCGGGCCAGATCAGGCGTTGTCAGATAAGGGGCCGTTCAGGTCGGGTGCATTCAGGTCTGGTGCGTTCAGGTCTGGGGCGGATTGCGCGCGGGCCATCCGGTGGCCTGATGCCACGCATGGCCAAGGCGCAGCACATGCATATCGTTGCGATACCCCCCGATGATTTGCAGCCCCATCGGCAACCCGCCCGGGCCAAACGCTGCGGGCACGCCAAGCGCGGGCAATCCGGTCAGGGATGCAGGCACCACCACCTCCATCCAGCGGTGGTATGTGTCCATCGCCTGTCCGTTGATCGTTTCGGGGTGGGACCATTGCACCGGAAACGGCCAGCATTGCGCCGTGGGCAGGACCAGCGCGTCATATCTGTGAAACAGCTCTGCCGCTTTGGCGAACCAACGCGAACGGATTGCGCTGGCGCGTTGCACATCCATCGCGGTCAGGGCCATGCCCTGTTCGATTTCCCATATGGCCTGATCCGGCAATAGGGCGCGTTTTTCGGGGATATTATACAACGGTTCTAATTTCGCGGCATTAGCAAAGGCCCGCAGGGTGACCCATGATTGCCACAGGTCGCTGGCGGGCATGGGCGCGGCGACATGTTCGACCATGCAGCCCATATCGGTGAAGGTGTGCAGCGCTTCTTCGCAGTGCTGCATCACGCCCTGCTCCATCGGGTATGCGCCGCCCCAATCGCCCAGCCAGCCGATCCGCCAGCCTGTGACGTCACCATCCAGCGCGCCGGTGAACGGGCCGCCATCATGGCTGAACGGCAGGCGCGGGTCGGTCCCCGCCTGCACATCCAGCAGCGCCGCAATATCGCGCACCGAACGCGCCATCGGCCCCAGCGTGGCCAGCTTGTGCAAATACACATCCCCCACCGGATCGCCCGGCACCAGCCCCCAACTGGGGCGAAACCCGTAGACATTGTTCCACCCCGCCGGATTGCGCAGCGACCCCATCATATCGGACCCGTCACAGACCCATTGCATCCGCATGGCCAGTGCCGCCGCCGCCCCGCCCGATGAACCGCCCGCGCTGCGCGTGGTGTCATATGGGTTGCGGGTCGGCCCATGCACGGGGTTGGTGGTATGTGACCCAAGCCCGAATTCCGGCGTGTTGGTTTTGCCGATGAAAATCGCCCCCGCATCGCGCATCCGCGCCACCACCAGATCGTCGCGTTTGGGGGTGAAATTGCGAAATGCGGGTGACCCCATGGTGGTGGGCAGCCCGGCCACATTGGCCAGATCCTTGACCGCGACCGGAACACCATGCAGCCAGCCCTTGCGCGGGGCAGCATCCGCGGCGCGGGCCTCGGCGATCAATGTGTCGCGATCGCGCAGGGACACAATCGCGTTGACCGCGCCATTGCCGGCGTCGATTTGGGTCAGGCAGGCGGTCATGACCTCGACCGCCGAAATCCTGCCATCGGCCATCATGGTTGACAGATCAACCGCCTCAAGCTCCAGAATATCCATGCGCATTCCCCCTGTTTTGACGCCAGTATAGACAGGGGGGCGGTTTCGACCAGTGCCCTCGTATTCGGGGCAGTTGCAGGCTAACGTGGCGGGCATGACCATGCCCCCGCGAACCCCGCCCCCGATCGCCCCTGCCCCCGCTGACGCCTCCGCCGCACAGGGCCGCTGGCCTGCGCTGGTGCTGATCTGTCTGGGGGTGATCGGCGTGATGACCACATGGTTTTCCGCCACCGCCGTGGTGCCCGAACTGACCCTTGCATGGGGCCTGTCCGCCGCGCAGGCGGCATGGCTGACAAATGCCGTGCAACTGGGGTTTGTCGCGGGGGCGCTGGCGGCCAGCCTTGTGAACCTGCCCGACATCATGCCCCTGCCCCGCCTGATGACCATCGCCGCGCTTTTGGCAGCGGTTGCCAATGCCGCCCTGTTGCTGGACCCGACGCCCGCCATGGCCATCGCTGCGCGGTTCATAACCGGTGTGGCGCTGGCCGGAGTATACCCGCCCGCGCTGAAACTGATGGCGACATGGTTCATCCGTGGGCGCGGGCTGGCCATGGGGTTGCTGATCAGCGGGCTGACACTGGGTTCATCGCTGCCGCATCTGTTGCGGGCGCTGACCTCGGGGCTGGACTGGCGCGCCGTTGTCATCGCCACCACGCTGGCCACGCTGGCCTCGGCACTGGTTTTCGCCCTGACCACCCGCGAAGGGCCGCATGGCATGGGCCGTGCCAGATTCGACCCGCGCCAGATGCTGGCGGTGCTGCGTGACCGCCCCCTGATGTTGGCCAATGTCGGCTATTTCGGTCATATGTGGGAATTATACGGCATGTGGGCGTGGTTTCTGGCCTTTGCCAGCGCGGCGCAGGCGGGCGGGGTGTCGCCCTTTCCTTTCGGCTCTGCTTCGATGCTGGCCTTTGTGGTGGTGGCTGTGGGGGTGGTCGGCTGTATCGCGGGCGGGCTGTTATCCGACCGCATCGGGCGCTGCCGCACCACCATCTGGATGATGCTGATATCGGGCACATGCGCCGCACTGATCGGTCTGGCCTATGACGGGCCTGCATGGGTGCTGGCGGCGCTGGCGCTGGTCTGGGGCATCACCGTGATCGGCGACAGCGCCCAGTTTTCGACCGCAGTGACCGAACTGGCACAGCCGCAATTCACCGGCACCGCACTGGCGCTGCAATTGGGGGTGGGGTTTGCCCTGACGGTGGTGGCCATCCGCGCCCTGCCCCTGTTCGCCAACTGGATGGGCGGCTGGCAATGGGCCTTTGTCATGCTGGTGCCGGGGCCAATCGTCGGTGCATGGGCCATGGCCCTGCTGCGCCGCGATCCGCGCGCGACCCGAATGGCAGGCGGGGCGCGTTAACCTGCCCCTGCGGGCCTATTCATAGTGACACAGCGGCGGGCGCTGCACGCCCCTGGATTTCGGCCCGGCCCCATCAACCCAACCCGCGCCAAGCGCAAGAAACATCATCTCCATGCCTGTCCAGGCATTCATATCGCTGCGGCCCGTCAATTCCACCATCTGGCCCTGCAATGCCATGAAATCGGGGAAATACCCCTCACCGCAGGTGATTGCCTGCCCCTGCGCCCGCACAACCGCGCCGAAATGTTCCAGCATCAGCGCATTGCTTTGGCGCATCGCATCAACTGCTGGCACCCTGGCGCAATCGCCATGCAGGCTTTGAAACCCCATTGGCGTGCGCAACACATCATCGGAATAAAACACCATTTCGCCCGCGACGATCTGTGCCGCCATGAACCGCACCGCCGCGTCATAGGCTTTTTGCACCGGCCAGCCGCGCGTCAGCGACAGGTTCATGCCCAGATCATTGGTGCTAAGGTAACATCCCCGCGGCTCGTCAGGGAAATTCGTCGGTGCCGCCATGGCCGAAACCGATGCCACCACCGCCGGATCATCAATCCCGATATCGCTGTGAATATCCGGCACGCGAATGGTGCAGATATCCGCGCCCAAAACCACCCAATCACCCTGCTGTTGGCCCGTGCCATCCGCCAGTGCCACATCGGCCAGCGCCCGCGCCTCGGCGCCAGCATCCGCGCCAATCACGCAACCCGCAGCGCCCAGATCATGCAGCAGCGCCGCCTGATCCGCACCCGCAGGGGCCGCCAACAATGCCAATGCCAATCCCGCCAAGGCGTGGCGCATCAGGCATCACCCTGCGCATCCGCACGGGATTTGCCCGATGCGTTCAACGCCAGTGTCGCCGCCATCAGCCCGTCCAGATCACCGTCCAAAACCCCCGCCGTATCCGAGGTTTCAAAACTGGTGCGCAGGTCCTTGACCATCTGGTAGGGCTGCAAAACATAGGAACGTATCTGGTTGCCCCACCCGGCATCGCCCTTGTTTTCATGGGCCTCGTTGATGGCGGCATTGCGGCGGTCCAGCTCCATCTGATACAGCCGCGATTTCAGCGCCTTCATGGCGATATCACGGTTCTGGTGCTGGGATTTTTCCGAACTGGTGACCACGATCCCCGTGGGATGGTGGGTGATCCGCACCGCCGAATCCGTGGTGTTCACATGCTGCCCGCCCGCGCCGGACGACCGATAGGTATCAATGCGAATATCCGCCGGATTGACCTCGATTTCGATGTTGTCATCGACCACCGGATAAACCCAGACAGACGAAAAAGAGGTGTGCCGCCGCGCCGCAGAGTCATAGGGCGAAATCCGCACCAACCGATGCACGCCGGATTCGGCCTTTAACCAGCCATAGGCATTATGACCCGAGATTTTGTAAACGGCGGATTTGATCCCCGCCTCTTCGCCCGGCGTGGTCGATTGCAGCTCGACCTTATATCCCTTTTTCTCGGCCCAACGGACATACATCCGCGCCAGAATCGACGCCCAGTCACAGCTTTCGGTGCCCCCCGCACCGGAATTGATCTCCAGAAAGGTGTCATTGCCATCGGCCTCGCCGTCCAGCAATGCCTCCAGCTCCTTCTCGGCGGCGACCTCGCGCAGGGCTTTCAACGCCTCCTCGGCCTCTGATACCACCTCGGCGTCGTCTTCCATCTCGCCCAGTTCGATCAGGTCGCAATTGTCCTGAACATCGGTTTCCAGCTTGGTCACCACAGCGATACCATCCACCAGCATCTGGCGGTCGCGCATCAGTTTCTGCGCCTTTTCGGCATCATCCCACAGGGTCGGATCCTCGACCCGCGCATTGAATTCCTCCAGCCGGTATTGCGCGGTTTCCCAATCCATACGCTGCTTGAGCAGATCAATGGATTTGCGAATTTCGTTCACAGCATTCTGGGCATCGGCGCGCATTGGGGTGTCCTGACCTAAGATTTCAGACCCGCGTGATAAAGCGTTTGCGCCCCCGCTGCAAGGCAGGGGCGCGCCGCCGGATCATCCCCTAAAACAGGAAATCTGCCGCATCCGGATCACCCTTGTTCACGCCGGTCAACCGGATCGGATTTGACCCGTCTGCGATAACCCCATCCGCCCCCGGTTGCAGGCCGGATGCCATGACACCGGCGAAATTGCCAAAGGCCGAAACCCCGCGCAGCACATCATCCCCCTCGCCACCCTATACCGCGTGATTGCCTGCCTGCCCGATCAGATCGTCGTTGCTCGCCAACCCGACAATGCGGTCAAAATCCAGCGTGCCGACCAACACATCATGGCCCGCGCCGATTTACATCGCGGTGATGCGGCTGGCATCCGATACCCCCGTCAGGATGAAATGCCGCCCGTCAATTTCCACCAGATGCAGGGCATTGGCCCCGTTCAAAAACCCGTCGCTCAGGCTTTGCGGTAACGCCATGCGGCCGTCGGATTCCAGCGAAACCACCGCCGCATTGCCTGAACTCCTGACAGCGACCACCACACACCGAACACCCTTGACCTCCAACATCGGATGGGCGCCCTTAACATTACCCGCCATGATGTCGTAAACGGTGACATTGCCCAAATACACATTGCCCACAAACGAAAACTGCCCCCCGGTTCCTGTCGTGGCGCTGATCTGGAAACTGCTCACTGCGTCACTGTCCAATGACGGCACCAACAGGCATCGCTTGTTAGCAACGTGAACGATGCGCCATTCACCCGGCCCGTTCATCAGATTGCTGCCACCATCGTATCTAACTGATACATATAAATATATTGTGCCATTGCTGACCCTGCTGCCGATATGGCGCGCGCCGTATAGGTCCGGTGATACTGTAAAATCAACCACGGAATCCCAATTGGAAAATCCGCCGGATTTGACCAGCCCGTGCGATTGGGTTAGGCTTTCACACAATCAAAGGATGAGAAAATGGATCAGCGCGACCGGTAATCCGGCACTTGCCCCTGAAACGGGCCGCAGAGTCAGGTAAACGACGTGACCATTCCGTCTCCTGCCCGCCATTCCCTTGATTGAAAGACACCCAATGCAAAAACTAACCGGAAAAACCGCCCTGATTACGGGTGCGGCCCGCGGCATCGGTGCCGCCATCGCCCGAACATTCGCACAAGAGGGCGCAGAGGTCATCGTGACCGACATAAACACCACCGCAGGTCAGGCCATGGCCAACAGCATCAACGCCATATTCGCCCCGCTGGATGTGGCCTGCGAAACCGATTGGCACAGCATCGCCACCCGCTTCCCCGCCATCGACGTGCTGGTCAACAACGCGGGCATCACAGGGTTCGAAACCACCCCACCCCCCGCACATGACCCCGAACATGCGCAACTTGCCGATTGGCGCGCAGTGCATGCGGTCAATCTGGATGGCACTTTTCTGGGGTGCCGCTATGGCATCGGCGCGATGCGGGGCAAGGGCACAGGCTCGATCATCAATATATCGTCACGGTCCGGCATGGTCGGCATCCCCATGGCCGCAGCCTATGCCGCATCAAAGGCAGGCGTGCGCAACCACACCAAAACCGTGGCGCTATACTGCGCGGCGCAGGGGCTGGCGATCCGCTGCAATTCGATCCACCCCGCCGCCGTGCTGACCCCGATGTGGGATATGATGCTGGGCAACGGGCCGGACCGCGCAGACCGCGCCGCCGCCATGGTCGCCGACACCCCCCTGAAACGCTTCGCCGACCCGTCCGAGGTCGCGGCCCTGGCCCTCTTGCTGGCAGGGGACGACGCCACCTATATCACAGGGGCCGAACTGACGATCGACGGCGGCATCCTTGCCGGTTCCGCCGCCACACCGGGCTGAAAACGGCCCGAACATCCACACGAAACGGGGGCGGCAGGGCATCCAAACCCCGCCGCCCCGCGACCACAAACCCCCTAAGCCCGCCCTGACAGGTGATTTCACCCCCCTGACGCAGGCCTCCCGCCACAGGGACAGCACACCGCCCTGCCTTCATTGTTCTGAAAATACCTGAAAACCAACAGCAGCCGCTAATACAACCCGCCCGAACTCAGCGAACCGAAACTGGCCTTTGGCCCCACAACGGCCTTCTTGCCCGTCGAAGTGGTGACCTGCTTGCCCTGCCGCCCGCCGATCTCCTCGACCAATGGCAGGTTGGCGCCCATGGCAAACCCGCCGTCAAAGGTGATGCCGAACACCGGCTCTTCACCGTCACGGAAATACTCGGCCACAACATGATCGCCGCTGGCATCATCCGACAGACGTGCGCCGGTGAAACGGTCGATCTTGATGAAATGCCCGCCCGGCGGCACACGGAATTTACCGCCACCGTATTTCTTGATCGCCTGCGACATGAACCGCTGGAACACCGGCCCGCACATGCCACCACCCGACGCCCCGCGCCCCAATGACCGCGGCGTGTCATGACCAATGTAACAGCCCGCCACGATCTTGTTGGTGAACCCGATAAACCAGACATCCAGCGCATCATTGGTGGTGCCGGTCTTGCCCGCCACCGGCACCGGCAGATTGACGTATTTGCTGGCGGTGCCGCGCTCGACCACGCCGCGCATCATGGATGTCAACTGATAGGCGGTGATCGCATCCATCACGCGATCACGGTTGGATACAATGCGCGGCCCCTGCCCTGCGGCCAACATCGGATCAGCGCAATCGACACAGGTGCGTTTGTCATGGCGATACAGGGTATTGCCGTAACGGTCCTGCACACGGTCCACCAATGTTGGCTCCACCCGCTCGCCTCCATTGGCGAACATGGCATAGGCCGCCACCATCCGAAACAGAGTCGATTCCTGCGACCCCAGCGAATTGGCCAGAAACGGCTTCATATCATCATATACGCCAAACCGCTCGGCGTAATCCGCGACCAGATCCATGCCCACCTCCTGCGCCAGTCGAATGGTCATCAGGTTGCGCGACCTCTCGATCCCCGTGCGCATCGGTGTCGGGCCATAAAACCTGTTGCTGGCGTTCTTGGGCGTCCACATCCCCTGCGGCGTGTTGATTTCAATCGGGGCGTCAATCACGATGGTCGCAGGCGTATACCCGCTGTCCAAAGCCGAAGCATAAACAAACGGCTTGAAGCTCGACCCCGGCTGGCGCATCGCCTGCGTGGCGCGGTTGAACACCGAATGCTGATATGAAAACCCGCCCTGCATGGCGATCACACGGCCGGTCTGCACATCCATCGCCATGAACCCGCCCTCGACCTCGGGCACCTGACGCAGGGTCCAGCGGATGAACGCACCCGACCCGTCCTCGGCCATACGGCGCAGATGCACCACATCACCCACCTTGAAATTGGCGGCGAAATCACCCTTGATCCACGAAATATCCTTGCGCGGAATCACAAACGGCTCTGCCTCGGTTTCGGTGACACCCTCGATCCCGACACGCATTTCCTGATCGCCAATCGCCAGAACCACGGCCACATGCCAGGGCGATTCCAGATCAATATCGCGCGCAATCGTGACCTCGGACAGGGCCTTGCGCCAGGCTTCCTCGCTGCCCAACTCCGCCGGATCAATGCTCTGGCCTGTGCCGCGCCAACGTCCGATACCACGGTCATAGCTTTCCAGCGACCGGCGCAACGCATCCGCCGCAATCACCTGCATTTCAGGGTCAATCGTCGCCCGCACCGTCATCCCCCCCGAGAAGAACTCCTCCTCGCCGAAATCCTTGGACAACTGCCGCCGGATTTCATCGGTGAAATAATCACGCGGCTGGCGCGCGGTCTGATAGCTCTCGAAATCGCCGTTCTGCACCGATTTCAACGGCAATTCGCGCTCGGACCGATACACCGCCTCCTCGATAAAACCGTTCTCATACATCTCTTTCAGCACGAAATTGCGCCGCTTGGTCACGCGATCCTTGCGCCGCACCGGATGAAACTGCGACGGCGCCTTGGGCAAACTGGCCAGAAACGCCGCCTCATGCGGGGCCAGCTCGGCCAATGTCTTGTTGAAATAGGTCTGCGCCGCCGCCGTCACCCCGTATGAATTCTGCCCCAGAAAGATCTCGTTCAGATACAGCTCCAGAATCTTGTCCTTGCTCAGGGTCTCCTCCAGACGGGTCGCCAGAATGATCTCCTTGATCTTGCGCTCGGCCTTGCGCTCCCCCCCCAACAGGAAATTCTTCATCACCTGCTGGGTGATGGTCGATGCACCGCGAATGTCGCTGCCACCCGATTTCACCGCATCAATACCGGCACTGATAATGCCGCGCATGTCATAGCCCTTGTGGGTGTAAAAATTCTTGTCCTCGGCACTGACAAAGGCCTGCTTTACCAGATCGGGAATATCCTCGATCGGGGTGAACAACCGGCGTTCGCGGCTGAATTCGTCAATGATCTGCCCCTCGCCCGAATAAATCCGGCTGATGGTGGGCGGGGTATATTGCGCCAGACTTTCGTGGCTGGGCAAATCGCGGCCATAGATCGAAAACACCGCACCAATCGTGGCCGCCAGAACGAACAGCCCCAGGGTCACAGCGGTGAAAATCGCCCCCAGAAAAGACAGGATAAATCGGATCAAAACAGCAGGCCCCCTTTGCTTGGCGCTTCCTTACACGCGCGGGCGACGCGGGTCAAAACACCTCTGGGTGACTGATGGGCCGATTTCCGCCCGCGCACAGGGGTGAAAATGCCCGCGCTGTTCCCCGTTGCCCGCATCATTGCCGCACCAACCCCCTCAACACCACATCCTCGGCGGCCCATGCCCGTATCCCGTCACGCAACGCCCCGGCAAACCGCACCCGCCATCGCGGATCGCGCAGATTGGCCAGATCACGCGGGGATGACATGAACCCCAGTTCCAACAAAACCGACGGAATATCCGCCGCCTTCAACACCGAAAACGCAGCACGCCGGATCGGGCGCGAATTCACCTCGACCTCGCTGGCCAACAGCCCGTCAATCAGGGCCACGCTCAACCGCTCGGCCCTTGGCTGGGTCTCCTGGCGCGCCAGATCCATCAAAATGCCCGCCACCTGATCATCCTGCCCGGTCAGATCGACCCCCGCCAACAACTCGTCACGGTCATGACGCTCCGCCAACTGGGCCGAGGCCGCATCCGTCGCCTCATCCGCCAGCAAATGCACCACCGCCCCATGGGCGCGCCCCTCGGCCAATGCATCCGCATGCAATGAAATGAACAAATCCGCACCCGCAGCATGGGCAATGGCAATGCGCCGCTCCAGCGATACAAATGTGTCATCCTCGCGGGTCAGGATCACGTCAAACAACCCGCCCCGCGTCAGAATATCCTTTAATTCGCGGGCAAAACGCAGCATCAGATCCTTTTCCGAAACGCCGTCGCGCTCGGCGCCCGGATCAATGCCACCATGGCCGGGGTCCAATACGATCACCAAACGGTCCGATCCGGCCAGCTTAGAGGCCGCATCCGCAGGCACATCCACTGGCACGGGCAAATCCCACGCGGGGTCCGCCGCCACACCTGTCTGCGCCGCCATGGCCTCGGCGCTGGCCATATCCAACCGCACCGACAATGCCGCCGCACCGCTCTCGGGCGACACCCGCATCCCCGCCGCGCCAATCACCATGGGACTGTCCAGCTCCAACACCATGCGCGACCAGCCGGGGCGAAACGCACCATAGCGCAACTCCGTCACCCCGCGCACCGCATCCGCACCCGAACTGTCCAACCCGCGCCAGTCGACCTCGCGAAAATCCATGATCAGACGCGGCGGATTGTCCAACATCCACGCACGCCACGGCACGCCCTGCGTCAGCGCCATGTCCAGCGTCACATCCGCACGCGTCCCGCGCAACTGCACCCCCTGCGGCCCCACACGGGCCAGGGCACCAAACCCCTGATCCTGCGCCTGCACCACCACCGGCCACGCCAATACCAGCGCCGCAATCCATGCCAAAATCCTGGCCAAAAACCTGCTCATCCGCTCTTTCCACTTGGGGGCGTTTGACCCACCCTACCCCATGCCGGACGGATTCGCACACAGAACAAAACAGATCCCGAAACAGACCCCAGAACCGGCCGCAAAACTCAGTGCAAAACTCAGTGCAAAGCTCAGGGCACCCCCCCACCCCGCCTTTCATTGTTCGCCAAATACCTTCGCCAAAGGCACAAACCCCCTCAAACCAACCCGCGCCCCGCCATGAATCGCTGCAAGCGCAACAAACCCTCGGCGATATCGGCACTGGAACGCGCATAGGAAAACCGCAATGTCCCCGCCCCGCGATCCGCATCAAAATCCAACCCCGGCGTGACCGCCACACCCACCTCGCGCAAAATATCCGCCGCCAGAACACGGCTGTCATCGGTGATATGGCTGACATCGGCATATACATAAAACGCCCCGTCCGGCGGCGCGATGCGATCAAACCCCGCACGCGGCAACCCCTCTAACATCAACCGCCGGTTTTCGGCATAAACCGCCAGATTGCCCTGCAATTCACCACCGCAATCCATCGCGGCCAAGGCCGCGACCTGACTGGCATGGGGCGGGCAGATGAACATATTCTGCGCGATGCGTTCAATCACCCGCACATGATCATCCGGCACCACCATCCAGCCCACACGCCACCCCGTCATGCTGAAATACTTGGAAAAGGAATTGATCACATAACACGCGTCCGAAATCTCCAACGCCGTGACCGCCTTGGCCTCATATTCAATGCCATGGTAAATCTCGTCGCTGATAAAGGCCGCGCCGGTTTCATCACAGGCCCCCATCAATCCCGCCAGTTCATCCCGCCCCAACATGGTGCCAGACGGGTTCGCGGGCGATGCCACCAACAATCCGGCCAGATCCTGCCCCGCCAGATCACCCACCACCGGCTGATACCGATGGGCCGCCGCCGTCTCCAACATCACCGGCTGCAAATCCAGCGCCTTTAATATCTGGCGATAGGACGGGTAACCGGGCGCGCCAATGCCCACCCGCTCGCCCGCATCAAACAACGCCGTGAACGCCAGAATAAACGCCCCCGAACTGCCCGGCGTCACCACAACGCGCCGCGGATCCAGATCCACATCATACCATTCGCCATACATCCGCGCGATGCGCGCCCGCAACGCAGGCAGGCCCAACGCCACAGTATACCCCATGGCATCACCGCCCTGCATCGCATCCGCCAATGCGCGCCGCGCCGCCGCAGGGGCCGGGGTCGATGGCTGCCCCACCTCCATATGGATGATATGACGCCCCGCGTCCTCGGCCGCCCGTGCCGCCTCCATCACATCCATCACAATAAAGGGATCAACCGCCCCCCTGCTTGAGTTCCGCATCTTTTGCCCCCATCCTGCCACCAATTCGGCGCCCCCTTCCGGGGGTCGCATCCTCGGGCGACAACAACAGCGAAACAGGGCAAAGGTCAATGCGGGCAATCCTCTCCTACCACCTGACTGTGCTGGCGCTGTGCCTGACCGTGATCACGGCCAGCCTGACCCCCGCCCGCGCCACCACCCTGATCCGCGACGCCGATATCGAATACGCATTGCAAAAACTCGCAGCCCCCATTCTGGCCGCAGCAGGCCTGCCGCGCTCCACCCGCGTGCTGATCATTTCCGACCGCACGCTCAACGCCTTTGTGCTGGATCGCGGCCATATCTTTATCCACTCCGGCCTGCTTTTGCGCATGAAAACCCCCGCCATGCTGCAATCGGTCATCGCGCACGAGGCCGCGCATATCGCCAACGGCCATATGACGCGCCGCCACGCCAATATGGCCCGCGCCAATACGATCTCCGGTCTTGGCATGGCGCTGGCCGTGGCCGCCGCTGCCGCCGGTGCCAACCCGCAGGCCGCAGGCGCCGCATCCCTTGGCATCGCCGGATCGGCACAACGGGTGTTTTTCGCCCACACAAGAGCCGAAGAAAGCGCCGCAGACGCCGCAGGCATCGGCTATATGGCCCGCGCCGGTGCCGACCCAAAGGCGTTCGAGGAGGTGCTGAACATCTTTCGCGGCCAGGAGGTGCTGGCCGAAACCCGTCAGGACCCCTATGCCCGCACCCACCCCCTGTCACGCGACCGCCTGCGCGCCGTGCAATCGCGCGCCGCCACCGCCAAACCGGGCAAACCCGACCCGCAGGCCGCCTATTGGTATGCCCGCGCCACCGGCAAACTCTCGGCCTACCTCAATGCGCCCTCATGGACCTTCACCCGCACGGGCCGCAAACTGGCCAATGACGACATCACCCTGATGCGGCAGGCCGTGGCATTTCACCGCGCCTCCGATACCAGAAACGCCCGCGCCGCAGCGGCGAAACTGGTGCAACTGCGCCCCGGTGATCCGTTTGTGCATGACCTGCACGGGCAAATCCTGCTGGAAACCCGCGATGCCCCCGCCGCCGCCCGCGCCTATAAACGCGCCGCCAGTCTGGCCCCCGATAACGCGCTGGTGCTTGCGGGCTATGGCCGTGCCCTGCTGGCCGCAGGCAACCCCCGCGCCGCCCTGCCGGTGCTGGAAAAATCCCGCGCCCGCGACTTTCGCAATGCCGCCGTGCTGCGCGATCTGGGCACCGCCTATGCCAAATCGGGGCAAAACGGCATGGCCTCTCTGGTCACCGCCGAACGCTACGCCCTGCGCGGTGATATGAAAACCGCCCATACCCACGCCACCCGTGCCCTGGGGCTGCTGCCACGCGGCGCCCCCTCTTGGCGGCGCGCCGAAGATGTGCAAATTGCAGCCCAGGCCGCGCTGAAAAACCTCAAACGCCGTAAATGATGCCTAGATTGATGAAAGTGACCTGAATGTTCAAATCCCTCCTTGCCTCCGCCGCCTTGGGCCTGTCCTCGCTGGGCCTGTCCACCCTGCCCGCCGCCGCCTTCGACCTCACCGAAATGTCCGATGACGAACGCACCGCCCTGCGCGGCGAAATCCGCAGCTACCTGATGGAAAACCCGCAGGTAATCATGGATGCCGTCGCCGTGCTAGAGGAACAACAAGCCAAAGCCGAAGCCGAAAGCGAACTCGGCATGGTCGCCGCCAACGCCAAGGATATATTCGAGGACCCCACCTCATGGGTCGGCGGCAACCCCGAGGGCGATATCACATTGGTCGAATTCACCGACTACCGCTGCGGTTACTGCCGCAAGGCCCACGGCGAAGTCGAACAACTGCTGAAATCCGACGGCAATATCCGCTTCATCGTCAAGGAATTCCCGATTCTGGGCCAGGACAGCATGACCTCCGCCCGCTTTGCACTGGCCGTAAAACTGACCGCAGGCGACGATGCCTATAAATCGGTCCATGACGCGCTGATCGCGCTCAAAGGTCCGGTGTCCCCCGCCGCCCTGACCCGCATCGCCAAGGACGCAGGCATCGACGCCGATACCGCCATGGCGAAAATGGACAGCAAAGAGGTAACAGACATCATCGCCGCCAATCACGAACTGGCGCAACGGCTGCAAATCTCGGGCACGCCCACCTTTGTGCTGGATGACCAGATGCTGCGTGGCTACGTGCCACTGGACGGGATGCAACAACTGGTGGCACAGGCCCGCGCCGCCGACTGATCCCGCAGAAAAACCTCACTCCGGTCGGCGGGCCAGCCTCGCCGACCGCATGAAAGCCGCCAGATGATCCGCCTGACCGCCCTTTGTTCGGCCCTGATCTGCGCCACAAGCGCACAGGCCGACCCCCACAACCCACAATCGCGCAACGCCCTGCACAGCCCGGATTCGCGCAGCGTCCTGCACAGCCCGGATTCGCGCAGCGTCCTGCACAGCCCGGATTCGCGCAGCATCCTGCACGGTGAAATCCGCGCCCTGCTGCTGAACGAACCCGCCATCGTGCAAAACGCGCTGAACCCGCCCGCTGATCCCTACGCCGATGAAAAAACCAGTGACCGCAACGCAATCCGCACCAACCGCGCCGCGCTAGAGGCCGCAAACCGAACCGCATATGGCGCACCAAACGCCCTGCTGACCATCGCCCTGTTCACCACGCCAAACTGCCCCGATTGCAGGCAAATGCAATCCGACCTCGCCGCGCTGGCCAAAACCAACCCGATCCGCATCACCCTGTTCGATCTGGAAAAAGACGCCGCACTGGCCCGCGCCATGGGCGCAACATCCGCACCCTATACAGTCTTCCCCGATACATTCCTGAACGGTCAAATCCCCGCACCGGTGCTGCAACGCTATATCACCAAGGCGCTGACCAAATAACGCGCGCCCCGCGCCACAGATAAACGCCTGACTTTTTCTTGGAAAAA
This sequence comes from Paracoccaceae bacterium, assembly GCA_050633465.1. Lineage (GTDB taxonomy): Bacteria > Pseudomonadota > Alphaproteobacteria > Rhodobacterales > Rhodobacteraceae > UBA3069. The sequence continues at coordinate 230,853 of JBOEGO010000011.1, forward strand.
ATACTCGAAAATCCAGACCTATCCGGGCATCCGCGGCCTGCGGTTGATCAACACAATCCCGATCGCCACCAATACCAGCGCCACAACCACATTCATCCCGAATGTCTCGCCCAATACGGCCCAGCCCAACAACACGGAAACCACCGGCGACAGGAATGAAAAACTGGCCACGCCAGACGCCGGATACCGCTTCATCAGGAAAAACCAGAACAGAAACCCGAAACTGGCCACCGCAATCACCTGATAGCCCACTCCGGCCCAATGCCACAGGCCCGGATCACGCAGGAACGGACCAAACAGCGGCGCCACGGCGAATAGAACCACGCTCGACACCAGCAATTGCCACAGCAATTGCACCTCGGGCACCAGATCCTGCGCCCGCGTCACCCGCACCGCCAGCGCGATCCCGCCCCAGCCCGCAGCGGCACCCAATGCGGCCAGATCGCCCATCAGGCTGGCCTGCCCGCCCTGACGATCCGCCAGCACCAAGGCCACACCACACATCGCCAATACCAGCCCCAAACCGCGCATCCTGGTCAACTGCTCGCCCGGCAACAGAAAATGCGCCGCCAGCGACAACATCACCGGCATGGTGTAAAACAGGATCGACGCCCGCGCCACGCTGGTATGATCCAATGCCCAGAACAGCGCGACAAATTCAAACGAAAACAAACCGCCAATCAACAGCCCCGCACCCCATGTGCCACGCGGGCTGCGCAGCGGAATGCCCCGCGCCCGTGCCCAGACCAGCAACACCAACATGGCAAAAAACGACCGCATCGCCGCCATGAACACGGGCTGAAACCCGCCATTGCCCAGTTTGATTACCACCTGATTAAAGGCCAGCACAACGGCAAACCCCACCAGATACAGCGCGCCAATTCCGTCTATTCTGTCTTTGCGTTCCATGCCCGCCAGTTGCGCCATGGGCACGGGGGCCGTCAATCCCCTGCAATGCTTCGCGCATAATTTATTCGCAGGCAAACAAAATGAACCGCCGCAAACCGGCCCGCTATTTCCCGTCACGCTCCTTGCGCAACACCGCATCCACAGGGCGCCTCAACCGGCGAAACAACGCCGGATTGCGCCCGACAAAATCATGGATCAACCGCATGGGGAAATTGCGCTCTTGCCCCTTTAGATACAAAAACCCCGATGTCGCCCCCAGTGCCGCACCAAACATATCGACAATCAAATCGCCCATGGTGTCGATCAGGCCGGATTTCTGCATGTTGAAACCAAACAACTGGTCCATGCCGAATTCGAACACCTCCCAGACAGCGCCAATCGCAATGGCAAAACAGAATGCGAAAAACGCCACCGCTAAAGGGGGCGCGGCGAAACGGTCGCCCTGAAACATCATGAAAACCAGAATGAACCCGATCAACCCGAACCCGACCGCACTGCCCCCGTGCAACATCACGTCCCACCACCAGAACCGGCCATAGAAATCATAGACCTCGCCCAGAAACAGGGTCGAGCCGACGAATATGGTGATCAGCAACACGAAACTGGGCGGCACCCGCACATGGGCATAGCGCCCCAGATACAGCGGCACCAATGACAGGGCCAGCGTCACCAACGCCACAAATGCCAGCGACAACCGCCCCTCGAATATCGCATCCGCCGCGAAAACCAGCAACAGCGCCCAAATGATCTTGGCCAGCCAGCTTTGTTCGCGAAACATACGTGGACACTCCTTGCCTGCAATCCTATCTAGGGAACATGACGCCCCACCTGCGCATTGCAAGCTATAACCTACAGAAATGTGTCGGGCTGGACCTTCGGCGCAGACCCGACCGCGCGCTACAGGTGATCCAGGCCCTGAACGCGCAAATCGTGGTCCTGCAAGAGGCAGACAAACGCCTGCCCCCCCGCCCCGCCGCCCTGCCCCACGGCATGGCCGAGGCCGAGGGCTGGCACCCCGTCCCCTTTGGCGAACCGGGCGGATCACTGGGCTGGCACGGCAATGCCATGCTGCTGCGCGACAGCGTGCAGGTGCTGGACACCAGCCACATCAACCTGCCGGGGCTGGAACCGCGCGGCGCAGTGCGTGCCGACCTGATGACCGCAATCGGGCCGCTGCGGGTGGTCGGGGCGCATCTGGGGCTGATCCGGCGCTATCGCCTGTTGCAAATCACCGCCATCACGCACCACCTGCGCAACCTGCCCGACATGCCCACCGTGCTGACAGGGGATTTTAACGAATGGGGGGCGGGCATGGCGATGGACACCGCCGCCGGTGCGCTGGATTTCATTCCCGCGCGCCCCAGCTTTCCCAGCCCGCGCCCCATCGCACCGCTGGACCGTTTCGCGCTGAGCCGCGATTTGACGGCCACAGATCACGGCACCCACAACGCCGCCCCCGCCCGCGTGGCATCGGATCACCTGCCGATATGGGCCAACCTGCGCCTGCGCTGAGCCAGGTTGATGGGCGAAATTGATGGGCCAAATAGATCCCCCCTAACGGGGTTGCGCGCCCCATCGGCGCGCGACAAGGCGGGGGAGTAGCGGCGCGATCCCGCGCCGCTACTCCCCCGCCCCCCGCCCCATTGCAACGCGCCCCCCAACACCCCGTGCCCTCCCCCCGGACCACCCCGGCCACCCCGGCCAATCGCCAGATCACAGCCGCTTTGCCCACCGCGCAGCCCATGCTAAACAGCAAAGAAACGCGCAACATCGGATATCCCATGACATTTTTGCAAATCACCTCGGCCCTTATCGTGCTGGCAGGCGCATTCGGGGCAATCAATTACCTGTTTTTGAAACTGCCCTCCTCTATCGGGATCCTTGTGGTGTCGCTTCTGGCCTCGATGGTGATGCTGGGGGTCGACCAACTGGCCCCCGGTCTGGGCATCGCCGACAACGCCCGTCAGGTGGTGACTGGCATCGACTTTTCCGATGCCCTGCTCGAGGGGATGCTGGGCCTGTTGCTCTTTGCCGGTGCGCTGCATGTGCCGATATCGGAACTGCGCCAGCAATGGCGGGTGGTTGCCCTGATGGCGACGCTGGGCGTGGGCCTGTCCACCGCCATTGTGGGGTTCGGGTTTTCATGGATCACCGGAATGCCGCTGATGGTGGCACTGGTGTTCGGCGCGCTGATTTCGCCCACCGATCCAGTGGCGGTGCTGGGGGTCTTGCGCTCGGCCAACCTGCGCAAATCACTGGAAACAAAGATCGCAGGCGAATCCCTGTTCAATGACGGGGTCGGCTATGTGGTGTTTCTGGTGCTGGTCGGGCTGGCCTTTCCGGGCGGCGATGCCCACGGTGTGGCGGGTGATCACGGCGGAGACAGCGCCCTGACGGGTGCGGCCAAACTGTTTGTCCAAGAGGCCGTGGGCGGTGCCCTCCTCGGCATCACCCTAGGCTGGCTGGTGTTTCGCGTCATGCGCCTGATTGATGACTACTCGCTCGAGGTGCTGATCACGCTGGGGCTGGCCTTTGGCGGCTATGAACTGGCCGTGGCGCTGCATGTCTCTGCCCCGATCATGGCCGTCTGCGCGGGGCTGCTGATCGGCGACATCGGTGCCAAACACGGCATGTCCGAAGAAACCCGCAAATATGTCGATGCCTTTTGGAAATTGATCGACGAAATCCTGAACGCGGTCCTGTTCCTGTTGATCGGGCTAGAGGTATTTGCCGTCACATTCACATCCGATCTGCTGGTCGCGGGCACCATGGCCATCGCGCTGGCCCTTTTTGCACGACTGGCCGCCGTGGCCGTTCCCGTGCTGCTGTTGCAACCCTTTCGCGGCTTTTCCGGCGGGGTGATCCCGATCATGACATGGGGCGGGCTAAAGGGCGGTATTTCCGTCGCGCTGGCCCTGTCCCTGCCCGACAGCGAATGGAAACCGCTGATCCTGACCGCGACCTATATGGTGGTGATTTTCTCGATCATTGTGCAGGGGCTGACGGTGGCGAAACTGGCCAACCGCGTCGGGCGCACACCTGATTTGATGTAGGCAGGATGGCATATGGGCCTGGCGCAACCTGAATTCCGGCTCCCCCCTGTTCAGGCTGTGTCAGGGGGGCCAGCCCCCCAAGTCCATTTGCACAGCAAATGAACACCCCCCGGAGTATTTTCGCCAAGAAAAAGCCAAAGCGTCACCAGTCGGGTCACGCGTCGCCTCTCCTCTCGCCGAAACAAAGCACGCCCCCGAACCGTCAGGTTGTGGGAGCTTGCAGATCATGGCGCGCCTAGGCGCGACTATGGGTTTACAGGGGGAGCGGCCTCAGGCCGAGGCTGAGGCCTTGCCCCGCCGTGCGCCACCCGGTTTGCCACCGCCGCCGCTGCGACGGCGTGCGCCACCGGGTTTGCCGCCACCACCGGGGCGACCACCGCCGCCACCCGGACGACCGCCACCACCGCCAGCGCCACCACGGCCACGGCCGCGCCCGCCCTTGGGGGCTGCGGGGGCATCGGATGCCTCCCACGGGCGGCCCGAGGCCACGGGGATCTTGATCTTCATCACCTTTTCGATGTCGCGCAATTCGCCCATTTCATCGGGGGCGCAGAATGCGATCGCCGCGCCGTCGCGGCCCGCCCGTGCGGTGCGCCCGATGCGGTGCACATAGTTTTCCGGCACATTGGGCAGTTCATAGTTATAGACGTGTTTCACATCGGGAATGTCCAGCCCACGCGCCGCCACATCGGTGGCCACCAGCACGCGGGTTTCGCCACGGCGGAATGCCTCGAGTGCGCGCTGGCGCTGGCCCTGGGATTTGTTGCCATGGATCGACGCGGCGGCATAGCCCGCCTTGTCCAGCAGTTTCATCAGCTTTTCACAGCCGTGTTTCGTGCGCCCGAACACCAGTGCCAGCTCGTCGCGGTGTTTGTCCAGCAGTTCGATCAACAGTTCGGTTTTCGCGCCTTTGGCCACGAAATGCACCTGTTGTTCGATCTTTTCCACCGCTTTGCCCGGCGGGTTCACCTGCACGCGCTTGGGGTTGTTCAGGAATGCGCCTGCGATTTCCTCCATCTGTTTGGGCATGGTGGCCGAAAACAGCATGGTCTGGCGTTCCTTGGCCACCAGCCCCGAAATCTTGCGCAGGGCATGGATGAAACCCAGATCCAGCATCTGGTCGGCCTCGTCCAGCACCAGAAACGCGGTGCCGTCCAACCGCAACGCGCGGCGTTCCAGCAGGTCCAGCAACCGCCCCGGAGTCGCCACCAGAATATCGGTGCCCTTGGCCAGCTTGTTGGCCTGCGCGTTCAGCGACGCACCGCCCACCACCAGATTGACCCGCATCGGCGTGCCGCGCACCAGTTCAATCAGGCTGTCGGAAATCTGTTTCGCCAGTTCCCGCGTCGGGGCCAGAACCAGCCCGCGCACCATCTTTTCCGCCGGTTTGCGGCCGATTTCCATCAGCTGCGCCACCAGTGGCAGGCCAAAGGCCATGGTCTTGCCGGTGCCGGTCTGCGCCAGCCCCATCACATCGCGCCCTTCCAGCGCCAGCGGGATCGCATGGGTCTGGATCGGGGTCGGCTCTGAAATGCCCTGTTTGGTCAGGGCTGTGATCAGATGTTTGGGCAGGCCCATCATCTCGAATTGGTTTTCCATATAAAAAATTCCTTCTCCCTGCTGCAACAGCAGGGGTGCGGGGCGCATCTGGCCCCTTGTCGTGGTGACGCCGGATGCGGTCTGCCATCTGGGCCGGATGCCCGAACGGTTCGCGCCGACGTTTTCCCACGCGTGATCTCGGGAAAAAGAACCAACCGCCCTCTCTTCTCATGGGCGCGATCTGTCTCGCGCCCCTCTCAAGCTCACGCTGCCGAGGGCGGGGTTGGCCTGCAAATGGGGCCAAATGCGAAATAAGTCAAGTCCTTGCTGCAACCGCAACACGGCGCATCGGGATATATCCGCACCCGCGCATCAGGGTTTGCGCCGCACCCAAGGGCGCGTCGCCGGAAACCGGGGCTTTGCCCCCCGGGCCGGATTGCCCCGCAATCCCGCCCTTCCCCCATGTCCCCGCGCCCCTTGCCCGCTCCCATACACGCGCCCCATACCAGCGCCCCTTGCACGCGCCCCATGCACACCCAAGGCATGGCGCAAATTAGAACGCATACGAACAACCCTCTTGCACAGGACCAAAACCGCCACTACCCCTGCCAAACCACAATCAGGGGCACGCCCCGCCTTCACTCAAGGATATCAACAATGGACAACCTGCGCGGCGCGGTTCTGATGGTCGCGGCAATGGCCGCTTTCGCCATCGAGGACCTGTTTATCAAGGGGCTGACCGGCGAATTATCCGTCGGCGTGGTGCTGGTTATGCTGGGGCTGGGCGGCGGGTCGGTCTTTGCCGTGATCGCCGCCATGCAGGGGCGCGGGCTGTTGGATCGCGTGCTGTGGCAACGCGCCGTGCTGCTGCGCAATCTGGGCGAAATGATCGGCACCATGGGCTTTGTCACTGCCATCGCGCTGACCCCGTTGTCATCGGCCTCCGCGATCCTTCAGGCCAATCCGCTGGCCGTCACCCTTGGCGCGGCGTTATTCCTGAATGAAAGCGTCGGCTGGCGGCGCTGGACCGCGATCGGCGTCGGGTTCATCGGCGTGCTGATGGTGGTGCGCCCGGGACTAGAGGGCTTCGAACCCGCATCGCTCTTTGCAGTGCAGGGGGTGATCGGCCTTGCCATCCGCGATCTGGCCACCCGCGCCGCCCCGCGCAGCGCGTCCTCCATGCAAATCTCGGCGCTGGGGTTCTATTCGGTGGTGCCCGTGGGGCTGGTGCTGGTGCTGCTTGACGGTGCGCCGCCCATGCCCACATCCGCCCACGCCCTGCCCTTTGCCATAGCACTGTTTGCAGGGGTTTCAGGCTATTACGCCATCGTCGCCGCCATGCGCGTGGGCGATGTCAGCTTTGTCACGCCCTTTCGCTACACCCGCCTGATCTTTGCCATGTGCATCGGCATGGTAATCCTGAACGAGCGCCCCGACCTCTGGACATGGGCAGGCGCCACCCTGATCGTCGGCACCGGCCTCTATACCCTCCTGCGCGAGGCACGCCTGAACCGCAAAACCCGCCGCGCCGCCAAACTGGCCGCAACGCTGGAACCATGAGAGGGCAGTGAACCCGCGCCTTAGCCTCCGGACCAAAAGGGAACCGTCAGGGTATCCACCATGATCGGACTGATCAGGCCCCTACGCCCCGCTGCAACCACCTTGCCAACAAGAGCGCAATACGCAGACCATGCTGAAAAGGGCCGGCATCTTCTAGGCGACTGAAGGACACGATGGGCGGGAAGTGTGCATTCGCTGGATGCTCAGGTTACGTGCCCGATACCGACAAACCAGACATTCTCTCATATCGCCTTGGCAGCATATAGTTGAACTCAAAAAATCTCTGACAACTTCAAAAATGCTGTGTACACCGCTCACGAGGTAGGTAATCTCTAGCAGTTGAAAAAGTTTGGAATATTGTTATGGATGACCCAATTCTCAGCTCATACCTGAAAGAGTTTTCGAGAAACTTCAATCTTGAAGGGCAAAAGGAAGCAGATATTTTTGAGTTCTTCTCTGCTTATAGTGTTTTGCATCGTGATTTTTCAGAACATACCAACTTAGGGGATGTCGTCGTCGCAGGTGGGCTTGATACCGGAATTGACGCGATTAGCATGTATCTAAACGACATACCTGTCATCAACGCGATGCAGGTAGATGAAGTTTCAGCGAAGCAGAAGATAAATGCCGATTTTTGCTTCATACAATCAAAGACATCACGCAACCTGAATTCCGCAGAAATAGGCAGCTTCATTCAAGGAGTAAAAGAGTTCTTTGGTCCAAGGTACATGCCTGCAAATGATAGCATTGCGGATAAACGTGAACTGTCTGACCACATATTTGCAAATAGTGTAAAGATGCGAGCTAAGCCGAGGTTGCATCTCTACTATTGCTACAGCGGTTCGTTCAAAGGTGATCCTGTCATCGAAGCACGAGTAGCTGCTGGCAGGGCGGAACTCATGGAGTTCAACTTATTTTCTGAAATAAGTTTTTCATTCGTTGATTCCGACAAACTGCAAGCTCGATACCAAGAAGTAAACCTTCGAGTTGAGCGTGAAGTCCAAATAAACGAATATGCAGCGCTTCCTCCGATCAACGGTATCAGGCAAGCTTACATCGGTGTTTTACCTTGCAAAGAACTGATTTCGCTTTTGTCGAATTCAGAAGGAAATTTGCACAAAGCACTTTTCAACGAGAACGTCCGAGATTTCCTTAGTAGCAATCCAGTGAACAATGAAATCAAAGCCACATTGCTATCAGTGGATAACCAGAGCCGACTTGCCGCATTGAACAATGGAATCACAATTGTTGCTAAGAGCATTCAGATCGTTGGCAAGAGGTTTACACTTGGAGACTTCCAAATAGTCAATGGTTGTCAAACTAGCCATATTGTGTTCGCAAATCAGCACCTTCTAACTGACGACACTTCGCTGCCTGTAAAGCTGATCGAAGCTGAGGATCGCGATCTTGTGAATGAGATTGTTCGCGCAACGAATAGGCAAACAGAAGTCAAGGATGAAGCGTTTGTGGTGCTCGGAGAGTTCCACAAACGATTGGAACGCTTCTTCATGAGTGTGGATGATTTGCCCGAAAACAAGATCGTTTATGAGCGGCGCAAAAGACAATATTCTGACTCAGCATATACGGCTCAAAACGTCGTCACGCTTACGTTTCTGACAAACAGCTTTGTAAGCTGCTGTCTTGAAAATCCCGTAGACGCAATAGACTACTATGGGGTTCTTCTAAAGAGATATGAAAAAACGATGTTTGTCGAAGGGCACTCACTTTGGCCTTACCTTTTGTCAGCGAAAATACTAAAGGAAGTCGAAAAGCTCTGTGTTGGAAAGGCTCGCCCATCCCTCTGGAAATTTAGGTTTTTAATTTCTGCTATGGTCCGGCGTAGTTACGGCGATCTTCCCAATCTCACGAACGAAAAAGGTCAAGCTACGTACGCAAAAGCGGCTCTCAAAAAGATAAATAATAAAGACGAATTTGAAAAAAGTGTTAGGCAAACTGAGAAGATCATTGCTGATTCTATCATTGAAAAGGGAACCGCATTGGACAAAAGAAATGCTCATCAAGACCGAAAGTTTATTGCGGGCCTTCTTCAGTAAATTTCAGCAGGCTAACCTTTACCAGTAAGCTCTAGGGCATTGGGGGCTGGAACGTCTGCTTTGGTGAAGCTGCGGCGCGGCATCGGCGCGGTTGGTGGAAGGCGGCTCTGGGCCGGAAGCAGACCTACCCCCTGCCCCCCACTGGCGCACCTTGGCCCTTGCTCCACTGCCCCGCCAAAAAACACGACCTCCAAATGCACGGCGTTCAAATCAAACCCGCGAAATCTCTCCGCCGCCTACACAGGCCCGCACCCCTGTGGTCGCGGGGCAGGACGTGGGCAGCCCCCGCGCCACGCGGGCGGCAAGATAGGCAAAGGCCTGCGCCTCTAACATGTCACCGTCCAGCCCCACGGCCTCGACCGGATCAACAGGGCAATCCAGCCCCATGGCCAGCATCTGCATCATAACGGGGTTCAGCCGCCCGCCCCCCGTCACCAACAGCCGCGCGGGCGGGGCGGGGCAATGCTCGATCCCCTTCATTACCGCCGCTGCCGCCATCGCTGTCATGGTCGCCGCCGCGTCATTATCGGGCAATTCGCGCACCAATTCCAACATGTCGGAAAACGCATCGCGATCCAGTGATTTGGGCGGCATCTTGTAAAAATACGGCTCGTCCAGAAACAGCTCTAACGCGCCATCCACCACCTGACCCGTCGCGGCCAGTGCCCCGTCTTTGTCAAACGCCACACCGCGGCGCTGCATCATCAGATCATTCAACGGCGCATTGGCAGGGCCGGTGTCAAACGCCAGTAACGCACCCTCATCCTCGGGGCGCGCCTTGGCCGGATCGACCCAGGTGATATTGCCCACCCCACCCAAATTCAAAAACGCCAATGGCGCATCCGCACCGATATATTTGGCACAGGCAAAATGGAAAAACGGTGCCAGCGGCGCACCCTGCCCGCCCAATTGCATGTCACCGGACCGGAAATCCCAAACCACAGGCACGCCCAATGCCGCAGCGACCGCCGCACCATCCCCCGCCTGATGGGTGCGGAAATTATCAGGATCATGGGCCAGCGTCTGACCATGAAACCCGCATAACGCCACATCAAACCCGCGCATGGCCTCGATATGCGCCGCCTCGACCAATGCCGCCGCCGCAGCCACACCCGCATCGCCGGGCCAACACCCCAATGCCGCCCGCAGCACCGCCTGCTCGGCCCCGGAATAGGGCCGATACCGCGATCCGCCAAACCCGGAAATCACCACCCCGTCGGTGTCAACCACCGCCACATCCACCCCGTCCAATGACGTGCCGGACATGGCCCCCAACACGCGCAACGCACCCGCCTCTAAATCAGCCTTCAACATGGCCTTTTCCTCTGCCCATTTGACCCATATACATGCCGCGCAAATCACAGACGGACAAGAGCCATGACCTACCACCCCAAATCAGACTTCATGCGCGTGATGATCGAACGCGGCTTTCTGGCCGATTGCANNATTGCACCGATTATCAGGGCCTGGATGAGGCACTGAACCAGGGCATGCGCGCTGCCTATATCGGCTTTGACGCCACAGCAAAATCGCTGCACGTCGGCTCGCTGATCCAGATCATGATGCTGCGCTGGTTCCAGAAAACCGGGCACCAACCGATCACCCTGATGGGCGGCGGTACGACCAAGGTGGGCGACCCCAGCTTTCGCGCCGATGAACGCCCCCTGCTCACACCCGATCAAATCGACAACAATATCGCAGGCATCAAACGCGTATTCGCCGCCTATGTCGATTACGAACAGCAGGGTAACCCCGCCCTGATGATCAACAATGCCGAATGGCTCGACGGGCTGAACTACCTCGATTTCCTGCGCGACATCGGGCGGCATTTTTCCGTCAACCGGATGCTGTCGTTTGAATCGGTGAAATCCCGGCTGGACCGCGAACAATCGCTCTCCTTCCTCGAATTCAACTATATGATCCTACAAGCCTATGATTTCCTGGAACTGAACCAACGCTACGATTGCATCCTGCAAATGGGCGGATCGGATCAATGGGGCAATATCGTCAACGGCATCGACCTGACACGCCGCGTGATCGAACATCAGGTGTTCGGGCTGACATCGCCCCTGCTGACCACCTCGGATGGCAAGAAAATGGGCAAATCGCAATCCGGCGCGATCTGGCTGAACCCCGATATGCTCTCGCCCTATGAATTCTGGCAGTTCTGGCGCAACACCACCGATGCCGACACCGGGCGCTTCCTCAAACTCTATACCGAACTGCCGGTTGACGAATGCGAACGCCTCGGCACCCTGCAAGGCTCCGATATCAACGCCGCGAAAATCATCCTCGCGAACGAAGTCACAACCCTGCTGCACGGGGCCGATGCCGCCAAAGCCGCCGAAGAAACCGCACGCGAAGTGTTCGAAAAAGGCGGGGTCGGCGACGACCTGCCCACACTGGACCTCACACAGGACGAGGTAGCAGGCGACGGTATCTCCATCGTGCAACTGCTGGTGCGCGCAGGGCTGGCAAAATCGGGCAAAGAGGCAAAACGCCTGATCTCGGAAAACGGCGCACGCATGGATGACGCCCCCCTGACCGACGCCGGGCTGATGCTGAGTGCAGATACCCTTGCCAATCCGGTCAAACTCAGCGCGGGCAAAAAACGCCATGCCCTCGTGCGCCTGACCTGACCCCGAAAACTAGAATCGCCCCCGACGATCCCCCAATGATCAGGGGGCGCTCCCGCACAGGATCAGGGGGCGCTCCCGCACATGATCAGGGGGCGCTCCCGCCCGGGCACCGCGTATCACAGATACGCATTCCCGGTTGGGCGTGGCCGCGCAGGGCTAACGCCCGCACGGCACCCGCCACCTGCCTGTATCAGCCAGACCCCAAACCCTTCATTGTTCCCCAAATACCTCCCGCCGGAGGCTCCCGAACCCGCCACCTTACCAAAGGGTAAAGATTCACAGATTCGCCCCCCCGAAACTCACGAAACCATAGATTCAGAGAGCATTTCCACTTAAGCACGCACAGTTCATCCCCGCGCAGGAAATACCGCGCTCGCCACCATAAGGAATCCGAAATATTTCAAGCGGAAACAATGATTTACCGCGCGCAGCCTTAACCCGCGTTAGCAGAATCCACCAGCACCGCACGCACCACATCACGGTCCACATCGGCGGTGGTAAAAGCCGCGCCAATGCCCCGCGCCAGAACAAAGGTCAGCTTGCCGTCCTGCACCTTCTTGTCCTGTCCCATCAGGTCTAACAACCCATCGGCATCCGGCAATTCCCCTGCAATATCAGTTAGATCGACCTTCATGCCCATGTCGCGCAGATGCGCACGCACACGCGATGGCTCCTCTTGCGAACACAGCCCCGAACGCGCCGACACCTCGAACGCAAGAGCACATCCCACGGCCACGCCCTCGCCATGCATCAACCGGTCAGAGTATCCCGTCGCGGCCTCCAATGCGTGGCAAAACGTATGGCCCAAATTCAACAGCGCACGATCCCCCTGCTCGGTTTCATCGCGCATGACAATCTCGGCTTTCATCTCGCAGGACCGCTTCACCAGATGGATACGCGCATCCATATCCCCCGCTGCCGCACGTGAGGCATTGCCCTCAAGCCATTGAAAAAAATCACGATCCCCCAACAACCCGTATTTGGCGACCTCGCCGTAACCCGCCAGATAATCGCGCTTGGTCAGCGTGCCCAACAGCCCGGTATCGGCCAGCACCAGCACCGGCTGATGGAACGCCCCGATCAGGTTCTTGCCGTGGCGCGTGTTGATCCCCGTCTTTCCCCCGACCGAGCTGTCAACCTGCGCCAAAAGACTGGTCGGGATCTGCACAAACCGCACCCCACGGCGCAGGATCGACGCGGCAAACCCCACCAGATCGCCAATCACCCCGCCACCAAATGCAATCACGATGTCGCGCCGCTCGATTTTCTCGTCCAGCAACCACTCCGAAACGCGGGTCAACTCCGCCCAGCATTTCGTCCCCTCGCCCGCAGGCAGGGTCAGGCTCGATGTGGCAATCCCTTGTGATTCCAATGCCTTGACCAAGGTGCCCAGATGCAGCGCCCCGACATTTTCATCGGTCACAATCGCCACACGCGCACGTTTCAGCAGCGGCGCAATCAGGTCGGGCGCACGGCCCAACAGCCCCGGCCCGATGTGAATGTCATAGGCGCGATCACCCAACCCCACATGTACGATTTCGCTCATGCGTTTTCCTCCAGAACATCCGCCCGCGTCCGCAACGCCGCCACCACGCGATCCGTGGTCTGCTCAATCGACCAATCAGCCGTCACATCCAGCTTCAGATCCGCCTCGGCATAAATCGGGCAACGCGTTTCATACAGGCCCTTTAACGTGCCAAAAGGATCAGAAGTGCGCAGTAACGGCCTGGAATCCTTGTGTTTTACGCGATGCCACAACAGGTCCAGCGGCGCATTCAACCAGACCGAAATGCCCTTTTGGGTGATGGCATGGCGGTTGCCACCGGCCATGAACGCGCCCCCGCCGGTGGACAGAATGCAGCGTTCGTTGTCCAGCAAACGGTTGATCACCTGCGATTCACGGGCGCGAAAAAACGGCTCTCCGTCGCGGGTGAAAATCTCGGGTATGGTCATATTGGCGGCCGCTTCGATTTCGGCGTCCGAATCCAGAAACGGCACGGCCAAACGCGCCGCAAGCGCCTTGCCCACAGCGGTTTTTCCGGCCCCCATCATACCGACCAAAACGACAGTTTTCTTAAGATTCCAACCCATTGCGGCCCGCACTGTCGGCCATCCCCTGCCCATTTCCAAAACTTTTGCTTCAATGACGTGATATTCGGCAAAAGGCCAGTTATAAGTTGATGAAAACCACATCCTACGTGAAAAAAAAGGCGGGCAGGAAAATATGGGGCGCATCATCAAGTGGTTGATTTACTTGGTAATTTTTTGCGGCATCGGGCTTGTGGCCTATGCCTATGTCGGTCCGTTTCTAGGGGCCGACTTTTCGGCCCCCGTTTCCGAACAACGCGAAAAGGTGGTGCTTGATGCGCAATAGGGCAATCGTCCTGACGCTTTGTTTTTCCTGCCTGCCACATGTCGCGGCAGCCCAGGATCCGCTTTCTGCAATCGACTGGTTGCGCGATGCCACGCCGGTGATCCAGCCGCGCCCACAGCCCCAACGCCGCATCGACGAACCGCCCGTTTCGCAGGGGGCCAGCACGCCCTCGGTCTCCGTCACACCTCTGGATCAGGCGCAGGCGGACAGCGTCGGGCTGCTGCCTTCTGCTACCACGGGGCTTCCTGCAAACCTATGGAAAGGCAGCAGTAATTCCACTTTGGCACGTCTGCTAAGGGCGCAAGACGTGCAAAACCTGCCCGCGATGCAATCGCTGTTATACACATTGCTACTGGCCGAGGCCGAAGCCCCGTCAGACACCGGCAAGGACAACGCATTCCTGTTGGCGCGTATTGACACCCTGATCGCCCTGGGCGCCGTGGAACATGCGCAGGCCCTGCTGGATCGTGCCGGACCAACCACACCCGAATTGTTTGCGCGCTGGTTTGACACAACATTGTTAACGGGCAATGAACACCTCGCCTGTCAATCATTGTTAAAATCTCCTCATCTGGCCCCCGATTATGCCACGCAGGTGTTTTGCACCGCACGCGAAGGAAGCTGGCAAACCGCTGTTATTACACTGGAAACTGCCCGCGCCCTTGGCCATGTGAACGATCTGGAGGACCGGCTGCTGGCGCGGTTCCTTGACCCTGACCTGTTCGAGGGCGACCCCCTGCCGCGCCCCCCCGTGCGCCCTGCTCCGCTGATTTTTCGCCTGTTTGCCGCCATTGGCGAACCGCTGCCAACCGCGCCCTTGCCACGCGCATTTTCGGTGGCCGATCTAAGCGATACCGTCGGCTGGAAACCCAGAATCGAGGCAGCCGAGAGGCTGGCCCGCACCGGTGCCCTGTCCGAAAACATGCTTCTTGGTATCTGGACAGAACGCCATCCCGCTGCATCCGGTGGCGTTTGGGACCGCGTGGAATCCATACAACGCTTTGATATAGCTATTGAAACCGGGAATGCACAGGCCATTGGCCGCACCCTTGCGCCCGCTTGGTCCCAAATCGCCACCGCCCGGTTAGAGGACCCTTTTGCCAAGCTATATGCCGCCCGTTTGATGCAAATTCCGTTGCAGGGACGCACCGCAGAGCTGGCCTATCGCATTGCCCTGCTTGGCCCCGATTATGAAACCGCCGCGAATGCCAAGGGCGCGACCCTGCCTGCGATGAAATTCCTGACAGGGCTGGCGCAGGGCGCGCCCGATGCCAGCCTTGCCAAAACCCCCGAAGAGCGTGCCATCGCCACCGCGTTTGCGGACACTTCCATCCCGATGGATCTGCAAAATGCGATGAAAAACAACCGCTTGGGCGAATCCATTCTGGACGCGATGCGGCTCTATCAGCGTGCCGCCAATGGCGAAACAAAATGGCTGGCGCAATCGCTCATTGCCTTTCGCGCCATGGGATTAGAGGATACGGCGCGCCGCGCCGCCCTGCATCTGTTGCTGCTGAAACGTGGCGTCTGATGCAGCGCCACATCGCAACATTCCTCGAAGCGCAGGCCGCCGAAACCGGATCGGCCCGCAACACCCTGTTGGCCTATGGTCGTGACCTAAAAGATTTCGCCGAATGGCTGGCCCGCAGGGGGGCGGATTTTGACACGGTTACCCAGCACCAGATCGAGGATTACCTGATCTGGTGCGATGCCCAGGGCCTGTCGCGCGCCACCCGCGCACGCCGTCTGTCATCCATCAAACAACTGTTCCGTTTCGCATTCGACGAGGGCTGGCGCAGCACCAACCCCGCCATGCGCATCAATGGGCCGGGCAAGGACAAGCGCCTGCCAAAAACCCTGTCGGAACAAGAGGTTGAACGCCTTCTGGCCGCCGCACGCACCCATGGCCGCAGCCCGCAAAACCGCGCCCGCGACACCTGTTTGATGGAACTGCTATATGCCACCGGAATGCGCGTCAGCGAGCTGGTATCCCTGCCCCTGTCCGCCGTGCGGGGCGATCCGCGCATGATCATGGTGATGGGCAAAGGCGGCAAGGAACGCATGGTGCCGCTGTCCCCCCCTGCCCGCGCCGCGCTGGCCGACTGGCTGGCGATCCGCGATGCGGCCGACGAACAGGCCCGCAGCATCGCATTGGAAAACAAAACAAAAACCGCGCCGCCATCGAAATTCCTGTTCGCATCGCGCGGCGCATCGGGGCATATGACCCGCGTGCGATTTTACACCCTGATCAAGGAAATCGCCGTCGCCGCAGGTGTCAGCCCTGCCACGGTCACGCCCCATACCCTGCGCCATGCCTTTGCCACGCATCTGTTGGCGCATGGGGCCGATTTGCGTTCGATCCAGACCCTGCTGGGCCATGCCGATCTGGCCACCACCGAAATTTACACCCATGTATTAGAGGAACGGCTAAAGGCGCTGGTGCTGGATCATCACCCGCTGGCCCGCGACGCATAACGCCGCCCTAATCCCCTTGATTGCAACGCGCATCGCCCCCATAACCCCCTGCAATGACCTAGGGGATTTGCGCGATGGACACCGCCACACTTGACACTGCATTCTGGCTGACGGCTGGCGGTATTTTGCTGCTGCTGGTGCTGTCGGGGTTCTTTTCGGGGTCCGAAACCGCGCTGACCGCCGCATCGCGGGGCAAGCTGCGCTCGCAGGCGGAAAAAGGGTCGCGCGGGGCCGAACGTGCGCTGAAAATCACCGAAGACAACGAAAGGCTGATCGGGTCGGTTTTGCTGGGCAACAATCTGGTGAATATCCTTGCCGCGTCATTGGCCACATCGCTGTTCACGCAGTTGTTCGGCGATGGCGGCGTGGCATTTGCCACCTTGGTCATGACCATTCTGGTGCTGGTATTCGCCGAGGTGCTGCCAAAAACCTATGCCATCACCAATGCCGAAACCGCCGCCGCCCGCGTGTCGCCGGTGATCGAACTGGTGATCCGCGTGTTTTCGCCTGTGGTGGGGGCTGTGCGTTGGTTCGTGCGCCTGATGCTGCGGGTGTTTGGTGTGCAGACCGACCCCGACAGCCACATTCTGGCCGTGCGCGAGGAAATCGCCGGTGCGCTATACCTTGGCCATTCCGAAGGGGTGGTCGAAAAAGAGGACCGTGACCGCATTCTGGGTGCGCTGGATCTGGGCGAACGCGCGGTCGAGGAAATCATGCTGCACCGTTCCAAAATCGAAATGCTGGATGCAGAAACCGACCCGGAAACCCTGTTGAAACAATGCCTTGAAAGCCCGCACACTCGGTTGCCCGTGTTCAAGGGCGAATATGACAATATTCTGGGGGTGGTCCATGCCAAGGATCTGCTGCGCGGTATGCACAAGCTGGCATTCGGCGAAGAAGGCAGTGCGGAAAAGCTGCGCGCCTTTAACATTCTGGATGTCGCGATGGAGCCGTATTTCATCCCCGACACCACCACGCTGGATGACCAGATGCGCCAGTTTCTGCGCCGCCGCACCCATTTTGCCCTGGTGGTTGACGAATATGGCAGCCTTGAAGGGCTGATCACGCTCGAGGATATTCTGGAAGAGATCGTTGGCGAGATTACAGATGAATTTGATCCTGCGGCTGACCATCCTATCCGCAAAAGCGAAGACGGGCAATTCTTAGTAGATGGCGCAATGACCATACGCGATCTTAACCGTGCGAGCGACTGGAGCCTGCCTGACGACGAAGCCAACACAGTTGCTGGATTGGTGATCCATGAAGCCCAAACCATTCCAGTTGTGGGGCAGGTTTTTGCATTTCATGGATTTCGATTTGAGGTCATGGCGCGCAAGGACAACCGCATCACAAAACTTAAACTGCGTCCGTTAGAGCCAATGCATTCTAAAAGCGGTTGACCCAGACAAAGAACCTAAGATCCACCTGATCACCCACCAGTTTTGAGAACCCGATAGCCCCAAAATCCGACCGCTTCACACTTCCCATAATTTCAAGAACCAATTCCGAATTATCTTTCGGAGCAGAGGGTTGCCGAAGGATACGCGCCTGAAGTGTTACGGGTTTCGTGACCCCACGCAGAGTTAAATATCCGGTGATTTCAACCCCGTGGCGCAAGCGACGCACTGAACTGCTTTGAAAAACCGCTGTCGGAAACTCTTGTGCGTTCAAAACTTCTCGGCTTTTCATACCTGACGTCGCAACCACATCCCCGGCGCGCGCATTCCTTACATCGAGCAAAACGCGTACAGATGACCTATGCACATTCTGCAAATCAAGCAAAACATCTGCATCAGTGATCGGGAAAAAGCCTTTGCCCGTTTGCTCACCAAACCAAAACGTGAACCCAACCCGCGACGAGTCTTTATCCAACTCATATCGTACGGCTGCGGCGTCAGCTGACGCCGCCAAAAACAAGGCAATGCATACCAGCACAATTCTAACCATAAGTGAGCATAACACAAATTGGCCAGTTTACGTAGTCAACATTTCAAATTTTAGTGAATTATGTGTGAACTAACATACATTTAGACGAACTTGACGTGCGAACCTGGCCGACAATAGCGGGCGCGCGGCAGGGTAACTCCGCGCAATCGGCAAGTCTTTCAACCTTGGAAAAATCCGAAAAAGATCTCCACTCTGCTCTTCACTCAGATAACTACGACAGGTGTGATCAGGCTGCAAACTTGCAAGCCAAGATTGGTTCACCCGCAATATTTCATGTTGATCAAAAACCAGCGCGACAAAGCCAGAATGATCTTCCATTTCCTGAAATCCATCAAGGTGCAGCAGATCACCTGCGCGCACCAACACTTCGCTTGCGCCAAAACTTTCAGATACCTGAGCGCCAGTGATCAGTAATCTCTGGTTCCCCGAAACAATAAAGTTCGAATCTGGTTTTCCCTCTGCAATAGCCCCGGCAGAGATCTCAATCAGACTTGGAAGCGCTGAACGATCGGTCAATTTGGCAATCCAGCGTACGGATTGAAACCCATTGTCGCGTGTTAGAATTTTGTCGCCGATTTCAATGTCTGCTACCCGTTGTGATCCAGCGGATGTAATCACTCTACTCGCAGCGCTGATGCAACCTACACCAATCGCGTGTCTAGAACTTGACTGTGTCACCCTTTCCAAAGCGTCGATCTCAAAGGCAGCTGGCCTGATAACCTTCGCTGCTGTCGCCCCCACTGACCAGGTTGCCACTGCACGCTGCGTGTTATCCAGACGAATTTCAGAAAAGATGTTGTCGCCCTGTTTTGGGCGGCCTTCAAGCGTCGCATTACGGCGCTGAACGATACGTACTCTCATCTACAAGCCTACTTCTGCTCGTTTTGCCTGCTTCTGCGGGCGTCTTTGCTCACAATCGGATCTAGATCGTGATGAGGGCTGGAATGGGGCAAAAGTACGAACAAATCGGGCAAGAAACCCAAAACTTAAAATGCGGCGTTTTCTGGCCGGATCGCAAAAATTTCGCCGCAATCGCTCCATAGAGCCAACGCATTCATTTCCCATAAGCAAGCTCAATAATTGACGAATTTACGTTTCGACGTGACAAAAAATGAATAGATCGGACAAGGCATGCCTTCAGAGCAAACACTGAATTGGGCAGACGCAGGCTCAAATGGCTCATACACCGTTGGAAGTGGCGCGACCTCAACAGGCGTCACTGTCGCGACAACAACAAACGCCGATGGACAAACCGCAAATGTTGCCACCGACGGTTCCCCCGCTGCACAGGCACTGTGGGTCGACGGATTAAATGATGCCGTCACAACTACGCTGACATTTGATACCCCGGTAGAAAACCTGTCATTTGAACTCTTTGACGTGGACCAAAATGGCATCCTGACGGACGAACGTGTGACGATCCTTGCCACGGATGCCGAGGGAAATATATATCCGGTTGCGTATGGTGATCTGGACGCCCTCCATTCGGTGGCGGATGGACAGCTTGACGCAGACGGCCAAAACAGCGCTGCAACCGATACGTCTGGTGCCGCTGACACAGTGTCTGTTTCGATCGCAGGTCCAATCACCACGCTTGAAATCATCTTTGATCATGGTGAAAGCGCCAGCCAAACTGGCAAACTTGGCCTAAGCGATATCGCTTTTAGCAATGCACCTGACGGGATTGTAGAGGGCGATGACACGGCAAATCTGATTGATCTGAACTACTTGGACGACCCTGAAGGCGATAAGGTGACCACAGGAGACGATAGTGTATTAGCTGGCGACGGCAATGACACGGTCTATGGCAACCTCGGAAATGACAGCATCGACGGCGGC
>JBOEGO010000012.1:0-238517 GCA_050633465.1 Paracoccaceae bacterium
AGAACTTTGATAGAATCGGCGCCATATTCGGCTGGCTGCTGCACGTCTTCGGACATTGTTTTTTTCCGTTATTTCGCTTACCACTTTATACGTGTTGGTAGGGGGAATGTCACGCGTCTGACACAATATTTAGTGGCCCCCTGCCATGTCAGGTAAAGGGAATGACCAGCCCCACCGCGATCAGCAAAACGCCCGCCGTCAGGTTCATCCGGCGCAGGCTGCGCGGCGAGGTCATCAGCGCGCGCACGCGGTCCACGGATGCGGCCAAAACCAGGTTTCCGGTCAGCGGCACGATGGCCGAAATGGCGCAAATCACGGCGATGTCCGCAACCGTCAGGCGGGACAGATCGAAAAACCCGGGCAGGATGCCCATGTAAAACAGGATCGCCTTTGGGTTGCCGATGATCACCGCCAGACCCGCGGCAAATCCGGCCCACATGCCGGGGCGGGTCAGGCGGCTGTCTTTTGCGATTGTGCGATCGGCGTTGCGGATCAACATAAACCCCATGAACAGGAACATCGCACAGGCGACATAGCGCATGACGACCAGAAAATGTTCGAATGTGCTGACCAGCCAGCTAACGCCCAGCACGGCCAGCAAGGGCCACAGCACATCGCCCACCACCACGCCCAGCGCCAGCGGCCATGCCGAACGGAACCCGCCAGACAAGGCACGCGCCAGCAGCGCCACCCAAACCGGACCAGGGGTCATGAACAGCACAAATAGCCCGGCAGCATAAAGAAACAGTTCATAGGGGGTGATTGTCACGGCTGGACCTCGATCTGGGAAATGCCGTTTTCATCGGTCACTTCGACATGCATGGCGCGGGGGCCAAGTTCGGCAAACAATTCCGGCCCCGTGCCCGTCATGAACGCCTGTGCGCCAAGCGCGCAGATTTCATCATAAAGCGCGGCGCGGCGGTTGGTGTCAAGATGGGCGGCGACCTCGTCCAGCAACAGGATCGGGGGCGCGCCGAAATCGCGGGCCAGCGCCCGCGCATTGGCAAGGATCAAGGATACCAGCAGCGCCTTTTGCTCGCCCGTGGAACAATCAGACGCAGGCACATTTTTCGCCGCGTAGCTTCCAATCAGATCGGCGCGATGCGGGCCAATCAGGGTGCGCCCCGCCGCCAGATCACGCGGGCGGGATGCGGTCAGCGCTTCGCGCAGAGCATCGCTGCTGTCGGGCAAATCGCCGTCGGCATGGGTCAGTTCCAGATCCGCAGTGGGAAAGGCGGTTTGCGCCTGCGCCTGCGCATCGCGCAATTGATCCAGCGTAAACAAACGGTTGGCATGAATGGCAGCACCGGATTCGGCCATTTGCGATTCCAGCGCGCCATACCAATGGGCATCACGCACCTGATCCTTTAGCAACCGGTTGCGTTCGCGCATCGCCTTTTCATAGGTCAAGGTTGATTCCGCATGGCCGGGGATGAAACTTAACACCGCACGGTCCAGAAACCGCCGCCGCCCTTCGGCCCCTTCGATCCACAGCCGATCCATCGCCGGGATCAACCACAGCACCCGCGCAATCCGGCCCAACGCCAACTGACTGGCGGATTTATCATCAATGCGCACCTGCCGCGCCGCGCCGTTTTCCGACCAGAACGCAACCTCGTGCATCTGGTGCAGGGATCGAACGGTGCCGGTGATTTTCCATCCCAATGCCTCGGGGCGGCGCGTCATTTCTGCCGCGCTGGCGCGGCGCAGGCCACGACCGGGGGAAAACAGCGAAACTGCCTCTAGGATATTAGTTTTACCTGCACCATTGGGGCCATGAATGGCCACGGGTCGCCCGTCCAGCACCATCCGCCCCCCGAAGTGAGAGCGGAAATGCGACAGGGTCAGTTCTGTCAGGTAAAGTTGGGGCATCAGATGCGCCCTAAATTCTGCTCAGTAGGCGCGTCACACGCGCATCGGCATGACCACATAGACCGCCGATGTGTCGTTGCCTTCGCGCATCAGGGTCGGATCGCCCGAGGAGTTGAACAGGAACACCGCGTTTTCGCGATCCACCTGCGAGGCAATTTCCAGCAGGTATTTCGCGTTGAACCCGATTTCCAACCGTTCGTCACCATAAGCCACGGCCAGCTCTTCTTCGGCGGCGCCGCTGTCGGGTGCATTGACAGACAGGACCAGACGGTCCTCATCCAGCGACAGTTTCACAGCGCGCGAACGCTCTGACGAAACCGTGGCCACGCGGTCGACGGCGGCGGCGAAATCCGATGCGTCCACTTCCATCTTGCGGGTGTTGCCCTGCGGAATTACGCGAGTGTAATCGGGGAATGTGCCGTCGATTACCTTGGATGTCAGGGTGATGTTGGGCGTGGCAAAGCGGATTTTGGTTTCCGACACTGATACCGCGATTTGCATGTCGTCGTCATCCAGCAGCTTGCGCAGCTCACCCACGGTTTTGCGCGGCACGATCACGCCCGCCATTTCTGCGGCGCCATCGGGCAGGTCGGCATCAATGCGGGCAAGGCGGTGACCATCGGTCGCTACGGCGCGCAGCACCTTGCCACCATCGGAATCCGATACATGCAGGTAGACACCGTTCAGATAATACCTTGTTTCCTCGGTCGAAATGGCGAATTTCGATTTGTCGAACAACCGGCGCAGCACCGGCGCGGGGGCCGAAAAATTCGCCGAATATTCGGAATTTGCCATCACGGGAAAATCCTCGCGCGGCAGGGTCGCAAGGTTGAAATGCGAACGGCCCGCTTCGACGGACAGACGGCCATTGGCCCCGTCATCGGTCAGCGTGACCAGCGCCCCATCGGGCAATTTGCGCACGATTTCATGCAAGGTCACGGCCGAAACCGTGGTCGCGCCAGCGCGTTCGACCTGTGCGGGGGCTTTGTCCACCACCTCGATGTCCAGATCGGTGGCACGGAAATGCACCGTATCGCCCTCTGCTTCGATCAGCACATTGGCGAGAATCGGAATGGTGTTGCGGCGTTCGACAACCGACTGGGCCTGGCTGACGGCCTTTAGCAGCGCGCCGCGTTCGATGCTGAGTTTCATGCCCTTGCTCCTATGCGCGTGCAACGTCCGATGGGACTGGCAAGTTATCCCATTCCGGCGGCGTCACAAGTGTTTTGTTGGTTTGTCCAATGGATTACGCGGAATATCAAGGGCCGCGCCGATCAGACGCGGCCCTTGCCGTCTTTCCGTGGTGTCAGGGACGCAGATTGCCTGCCCTATGCCTCTAATGTGCGGCGCAGCATTTCGATATCCTCGTCGATTTGCCCGTCCTGCACGCGCAATTCCTCGATCCGGCGCACGCCATGCATGACCGTCGTGTGATCGCGGCCCCCAAATCGCCGCCCGATTTCGGGCAGGCTGCGCGAGGTCAACTGTTTGCACAGATACATCGCCACCTGACGCGGCCGCGCATAGGAACGCACGCGTTTCGGGCCGATCATATCGGACAGGCGGATGTTGTAATGGTCCGCCACCTTGCGCTGGATTTCTTCGACTGTGATTTTGCGTTCCGATGCCCGTAGCACATCGGCCAGACAATCCTGCGTCAAATCCAGCGTGATCTCACGCCCGACAAGCGAGGCAAAGGCGAACAGGCGGGTCAAAGCGCCCTCTAGCACGCGAACATTGGTGGAAATGCGGTGCGCCAGAAATTCCAGAACGCCATCGGCCATCACCAGATCGGGATACTGCTGACGATACTGGTCGACCTTGGTTTGCAGGATGCCAAGGCGCAATTCGTAATCGGTGGGGTGCAGATCGACCACCAGCCCGCATTGCAGGCGCGATTTAATGCGCTCTTCCAGATCCTTGATTTCACCGGGGGCGCGGTCGGCGGAAATGATGATTTGTTTGTTGCCATCGACCAGCGCGTTGAAGGTGTGAAAGAATTCTTCTTGGGTGGAATCCTTCCCCGCGATGAATTGCACGTCATCCACCATCAGCACGTCCACCGCACGGAACATATGTTTGAAATCCATCATCTTGCGGTCGCGCAGTGCCTGAACGAAACGATACATGAACTGTTCGGCGGACAGGTAGACCACGTTCAGATCGGGGCGCTTGGCCTGCAACTCATGGGCAATTGCGTGCATCAGGTGGGTTTTGCCCAGCCCGACACCACCATAGAGAAACAGCGGGTTGAAGGTGACAGGCCCACCCTCGGCGACACGGCGTGCCGCGGCATGGGCCAGTTCGTTCGGCTTGCCGACCACGAATGTATCAAAGGTGAACCGCGAATCCAGTGGCGCGCCGGGCATGTCGTCGCTGATGGCGGCAACGGCGGCAGGTTTGGACGCAACGGCGGCATTTTCCACAGGTTTGGATTGCGGCGCAGCGCGGGCACCCAGATTGGCAGACACCTGAAAATGCACGCGGCGCACATTGTCCATCACCGGCTTCAGCTTGTGCAGGATCAGCTCGCCAAAGTTTTGCGACACGTAGTTGCCCATAAAAGAGGTCGGCACGTGAAAGGTCGCGACCCCGTTTTCGACCCGCGAAAATTTCAGCGGCTCAATCCAGTTGGTAAAGTTGTTCTGCCCCACAGTCGCCAGCAGGTCATTTTGCAACTGGCCCCATTGTTCGTTTGTCATGTGTCCCCGATCCAAGCCTTCGTTCTTCTTCTTCCACCTGCGCGGGGTTTTCCCGCGCCTCACCATTAACGTCGGACCACAAGCAAAACACGACCACCCCATGCCCAACATAGGCATGGATTAGATCGTCCGGTCCGGACTCATACGCACGTCACCTGCAATCCTGCATTGAACCAACCGAAAGAATCGGCGGCCCCTTCCCCGTGGATTGCGCAAACGACGCGCTGACTTGCTGGACAGGTTCAAGATTCGAAAACCCTGACAGATCAATGCAACAAGGCCCAAGAACCCCTGTGCGAAAGATCCAAGCATATGCAAAACCAACATCCCACTGCCGGTCCGCGCTGCCTGCCCCCCCAAGGCGAGTGACTCGCAGGATCGAAACTAGCAGCCTGCCCAGCGCCCCCACAACATATCTTCGCGCTTGACTCTGCGAGTCGCGAAAAAGAATCTCTGCCGCCCTGAAAAGGTTGATTTTTTGCTACTTGGTCAGGAATAAGCACGAAAAAAGCGCCGCAAAATGCGACGCTTTCAACGCTGAATAGACAGACCATTAACGCACCCCCAAACGGGAGTGGCGCTTAGCCGATCGCCTTAACGCGAGCCGACAGGCGCGACATTTTGCGCGCAACGGTGTTCTTGTGCAGGATGCCTTTGCTGACACCGCGCATCAGCTCGGGCTGAGCTTCGCGCAGGGCAGAGGAAGCAACCTCTTTGTCGCCGGAGGTGATCGCCTCTTCTACTTTACGCAGAAAAGTACGGATCCGCGAACGGCGTGCTTTGTTCACTTCGAAGCGCTTCTCGTTCTGACGAGCGCGTTTCTTCGACTGGGCTGTATTTGCCATGTTATCTTCGTCCCACTGTTCGGGTTCGGTGAATTCTTGAAGTCGCGTCTTTAGGACCGAGTCGCGATCAAGTCAACCCGCTTGAACGCATTCGGCCCTGCAATACGGTGGTTACAACGCTTTTCCCGCGCTGTCGCCCCTATTTTGCCCCACGGCAAAACCATTGCCTCACCGCATCTGCATGCCTGAAATCGGTCAAAACAGGCAAATTCCCGCAAGCAGCGGCATGAAACCCGACGATTCGGGCGGGTTTCGGCGTGACACGCGCAAATCGCGCTGATATCCCCGCCCAGACACCTAATGTGTGGGTAGAACACCTTGTTGATTGAAAAGACCAAGTTAGACGGCGTCGTAATCGTAACGCCGAAACGCCACGGCGATGCACGGGGGTTTTTCTCCGAAAGCTGGAACCGCAAGGCGATGGAAGATGCTGGCCTGGAATTTGACTGGGTGCAGGACAATCATTCGCTTTCTGCCCGCGTTGGCACGATTCGCGGTCTACATTTCCAATCGCCCCCCCATGCGCAGGACAAACTGGTGCGTTGCGGACGTGGTTGCCTGTTCGATGTGGCCGTCGATATTCGCAAAGGGTCACCGACTTTCGGCCAGTGGATCGGGGTCGAGCTCAGCTTTGACAATGGCAAACAGTTGCTGGTGCCTGCCGGATTCCTGCACGGGTTTGTAACCCGCGCACCAGACACAGAAATCATCTATAAATGCAGCGACTATTATGCGCCCGAATGTGACGGCGCGGTGCGCTGGGACTGTCCGACCATCGCGGTGGATTGGGGCTTGAACGGCACAGCGCCGTTGCTGTCTGACAAAGACACCGCAGCACCCGTTCTGGCCGATTTTGACAGCCCGTTCGACTATAAGGGGTAAAAACATGAAAATTCTTGTAACAGGTGGTGCCGGGTTCATCGGCTCGGCCGTGGTGCGCCATGCGATTGCGCAGGGGCATTCGGTGGTGAACCTTGATGCGCTGACCTATGCCGCCTGCCTGGAAAACGTCGCCAGCGTGGCCGATAGCCCGCTGTATGCGTTTGAAAAGGCCGACATTCGTGACCGCGCCGCGCTGGATCGGGTGTTTGCCAAACATAATCCCGATGCGGTGATGCATCTGGCCGCTGAATCCCATGTCGACCGTTCCATCGACGGCCCCGGCGATTTCATCGAAACCAATATCACCGGCACCTATAACATGCTGGAATCCGCCCGCGCCTATTGGGTGGCCAAGGGCAAGCCCGCGGATTTCCGGTTTCACCATATTTCCACGGACGAGGTGTTCGGCTCACTGCCCGATGACCCTTCGGTGCAGTTCACCGAAGACACGGCATATGATCCGCGCTCGCCCTATTCGGCGTCCAAGGCCAGCTCGGACCATCTGGTGCGCGCATGGCACGAAACCTATGGCCTGCCCGTGGTGATGACCAACTGTTCCAACAACTATGGCCCGTTCCATTTCCCCGAAAAACTGGTGCCTGTGGTGATCCTCAAGGCGCTGGCCGGTGCGCCGATTCCGGTCTACGGCAAGGGTGAAAACATCCGCGACTGGCTGTATGTCGAAGACCACGCCGACGCATTGCTGACCGTGCTGGCCAAGGGCCAGATCGGGCGCAGCTATAACATCGGCGGCGAAAACGAGGCCAAGAATATCGACATCGTGCGCACCATCTGCGCCGCGCTGGACGAAAAACGCCCCGGAAATCAGCCCTATGCCGAACAGATCACCTATGTGACCGACCGCCCGGGCCATGACATGCGTTATGCGATTGATCCGTCACGCATCCGCTCCGAACTGGGTTGGCGCCCGTCCGTGACGCTAGAGGAAGGTCTGGAAAAAACCGTGCAATGGTATCTGGACAACGAGGATTGGTGGCGCGCATTGCAGGACCGCGCAGGTGTTGGCGAACGTCTGGGGGTCAAGGCGTGAGTATCCTCGTTTTCGGCAAAACCGGCCAAGTGGCAACGGAATTGCAAAGGCAGGCCAAGGTCACGGCACTGGGCCGTGAACAGGCCGATCTGACCGACCCTGCCGCCTGCGCCGATGCCATCATGCAAAGCGACGCCAGCGTGGTGATCAACGCCGCCGCATATACCGCCGTGGACAAGGCCGAGGATTACGAAGCAACCGCATTGATGGTCAATGCCACGGCCCCCGCCGCCATGGCTGCGGCCTGCGCGGCCAGGGGTATTCCGTTCATCCAGATATCGACCGACTATGTGTTTGGTGGATCTGGCGATAATGCACGCGGCCCCGATGCCCCGACTGCCCCGCTCAATGCCTATGGCCGCACCAAACTGGCAGGCGAAGAGGCCGTGCGCGCCGCCGGGGGGCAATATGCCATCCTGCGCACAAGCTGGGTATTTTCCGCCCATGGCAATAATTTTGTCAAAACCATGCTGCGGCTAGGGGCCGAACGTGACCGGCTGACCATCGTGGCCGACCAGATCGGCGGCCCGACCCCCGCCGCAGACATCGCAAGCGCCTGCCTGACCATGGCCGAGGCGATGCAAACAGACCCGCAAAAATCGGGCACCTATCATTTTGCCGGTTCGCCCGACACAAACTGGGCCGATTTCGCGCGCGAAATCTTTGGCCAGTCGGGGCTGGCACCCGAAGTGGTGGATATACCCACATCCAGTTTCCCAACCCCGGCCACGCGGCCGCTGAACTCCCGGCTGGATTGCTCGGACCTTGAAAACACCTTCGGGATCATGCGCCCGGATTGGCGCACCGCACTGCGCAGCGTGTTGAACGAAATTGCCACCGCCTGATTTTTATACCGACCTATTGGAAAGACCGCTGTTATGATGACCAAAGTAGAAAAAACCAACCGCAAGGGTATCATTCTGGCCGGTGGGTCGGGCACGCGGCTGTATCCCATCACCATGGGTGTGTCGAAACAGCTACTGCCGATCTATGACAAGCCGATGATCTATTATCCGCTGTCGGTTCTGATGCTGGCCGGTATCCGCGAAATCGCCGTCATCACCACCCCCGAAGATCAGGACCAGTTCAAACGCCTGCTGGGCGACGGGTCGCAATGGGGTGTGGAATTCACCTATATCAAACAACCCTCGCCCGATGGTCTGGCACAGGCGTTTATTCTGGCCGAGGATTTTCTGGATGGCGCGCCCTCGACGCTGGTGCTGGGCGACAACATTTTCTTTGGTCACGGATTGCCCGAAATTCTGGCCGAAGCGGACAAAAAACAAACCGGCGGCACGGTGTTCGGCTATCGCGTGGCCGACCCGGAACGCTATGGCGTGGTTGATTTCGACAAGGACGGCACCGTGCGCGGCATCGTCGAAAAACCCGAGGTGCCGCCATCGAACCATGCGGTGACCGGCCTGTATTTTCTGGATGCGGACGCGCCAGAACGTGCGAAAAAAGTCAAACCCTCGCCCCGTGGCGAATTGGAAATCACCACCCTGCTGGAAATGTATCTGGATGACGGGTTGCTGTCGGTGCAACGCATGGGGCGCGGCTATGCTTGGCTGGATACAGGCACCCATTCCAGTCTGCTGGATGCGGGCAATTTCGTGCGCACACTGGAAAACCGTCAGGGTTTGCAAACCGGCTGCCCCGAAGAAATCGCATATAATGCCGGTTGGATCAGCCGCACCCAATTGATCGAAATGGCCGAAAAGTTTCGCAAGAACAAATATGGCGCCTATCTAAAGGGTCTGTTGCAGGGCTGATAAGCGCGAAAAGGGATACATCATGACGAAATACAAGCTGGCGGGCTTTGGCCATTCGCATCTGTCCGCCTATCTGCGCGCCTATATGCAGGGCAGCAAGGCGGGCAACTATCCGGGGCTGGAAATGACCTTTGGCCGTCTGGGGATGGATACGTTCCAGCCGAATTTCGAAACCGTCAGCACCGAATCCGCATATAGCGCATCGGCCACTGGCAATGCGCCATCGCGCCTGAAACGGTTGGGCGCACGCCTGAAGGGCGGCGGTTATCACAGTTTTGATGCGCTGGACCGCCCGCGCGTGCTGACCGAGGCATTGGAACGCCGCCTGACACATATGATGCGCCGCGATGATCCCGATGCGATCCTGCTGGCCTGTATGGGCAATGAATACAACACCATGGGCATGCTACAGCACCCCGAACCGTTTGATTTTGATCTGCCCGGTTCCGGCATCCCCATCGAAGAAGGCAAAACCGTCATCCCCTATGCGATGATGCGGGCGCAGATGACGGCGCTGTGCGAACAAAACGTGCTGCTGTTCTGGCGGTTTTTCAACGAGGCCGCGGAAAAACCGATTTTCCTGACCCCGCCGCCGCCGCCGATTGCGGATAAAATGCACATCATGTCCTATCCCGGTGCCTTTGCGGGCCGGGCCAAACAATATGGCGTGTCGCCCGTGGGGCTGCGGCGTAAGATGTGGCTGCTGTATTGCGACATCCTGCGTGATGTGACCAAGGATACAGACACCACATTCGTAGAACTGCCCGACCCTGCATTTGTTGATGGCTGTCTGGCCAAACAATTCTGGCAAGAGGACCCCACCCACGGCAACGTGGACTATGGCCGCCTGATGTTGGAACATGTGACCGATCTGGCATTTGGCGCAGGTGCAGCCAAAGGCGAAGGGAAGTGAAATGAAAAAGCGTTCCAATCCATATGCAGGCCTGCCCGATCATTGTTTCTGGTCGCGCACCCATCGCGGCAAGGACATCGGCGACATCGACCCCGTGGTCAAAGGGCAGTTCACCCTGAAACCCAAAATGAAGATCGCAACGGCGGGCAGTTGTTTTGCACAGCACATCGCCAAGCACCTTCAGGGGCAGGGCTATAACTATTTTGTAACCGAAAAGGCACACCCGATCATCGCGGATCAGGTCGCCCGCGCCTTTGGCTATGGGGTATTTTCGGCCCGCTACGGCAATCTGTATACCACGCGGCAGTTGCTGCAACTGGCCCGGCGTGCCTACGGCGAATTCCAACCCAAGGAAGACATCTGGGAGGTAGAGGGCGGTTTTATCGACCCGTTCCGCCCCAATATCCAGCCCGATCCCTTTGCCACCCGCGCCGAATTCGACGCCGCCCGCGAGGTCCATTTTGCCGCCGTGCGCCAGATGATCGAAGAGGCGGACGTGTTCGTTTTCACCTTTGGCCTGACCGAGGCATGGGTATCAAAAGACGACGACGCCGTATTCCCCCTTGCGCCCGGCGTGGCGGGCGGTGAATTCGACGAAAAACACCATGGTTTCAAAAACTTCACCGTGTCCGAGGTGGTGGCCGATTTCCGCGATTTCATCGCGCTGATGCGCGCCAGAAACCCCAAGGTAAAGGTGCTGATGACAGTGTCGCCCGTGCCATTGATCGCCACCGCGCGCGAAGATACCAGCGTGATCACCGCCACCAGCTATTCCAAATCCGTGTTGCGCGTCGCCTGCGAGGAATTGCAAACGACGGAGAAAGACGTGTTCTATTTCCCCTCGTACGAGGTGATCAGCGGCAACTATACCCGTGGGGCCTATTACAGCGGCGACCTGCGCGAGGTCGAAGCAGAAGGCGTGGCGCATGTCATGTCGCTGTTCATGCGCCATTACACCAAGGATGGCGGATCAGCGCCCGCATCCGACAAGCCGGTGGACAGCTTCCAAGCGGACGTGCAAAAGGCGCTGGATATTATATGTGACGAAGAAATGATCGAAAGAGCGGTTAAATGAGCGAAACCGGAAATACCCCGATGGTTGTGGGTCTGTATTCCTTTCCCAAAAGCGGTAACACATGGCTGCGGGCCATCATTGCGGGGCTGTGCGACATCCCCGCAGGCCCCGGCATGTTGCAGAAATTTGTGACAGACACCCATTACGGTAAGGTGCTGGAAAACCCTTGGGAATTTCAGGGCAAGGATTGGTATTTTTACAAATCCCACCGCAAAGAGGTGCTGACGGATCATCAGGGCGAGGTGTTCAACACCGATCGCATCCTGTATATCTATCGTCACCCGCTGGACGTGTTCATGTCTTATCTGAACTTTGTGTCCCAGAATGTATCGCCCAAAGCCGGTGAAAGCCTGCCCGTCAAGGTCACCACAGTCGAGGAACTGACCCCCGACGAGCTGGAAACCCTGTTCGCGATCTTTGTCGAACATGGCACGCTGTTCCCCCAGAACAAGGCGTTCGGGTCGATGTTTGAACATGTTGCCAATTTCCGCGCCCGTGCGGCGGAAAAGGGCGACACCCTGATCATGCGCTACGAAGACCTGTATGACGATTTCGAAGGTGTCGTTCAGGGCATGTGCGATTTTCTCGGGCTTGAGGATATCAACATCGCCAAGGCCTATCGCGTGGCCGACCGCCGCACCAAACAGAACGGCAAATTCTTCTGGAAGCGTCAAAAAGAAAACTTTCGCAATTACCTGAGCGATGAACAGGTGACCCGTTTTGTGGCTAAATGGGCCGATGAAATGCAGGCGTTGGGATACGACACCAAGTAACCCTGTTGCGGGCCGCACAACGTGGCCCGCAGGCCGAAACACCTGCCTGAATACCTGTCGGAGAATTGAACCGTGACCCAGACCACCGCCATCTATGTGATCGCGCAGGGGCTTAATCACCCCTTGGCGATTGAAACTTCGGTCCGGCGGTTAAGCGAGGGCTGCACCCATGTCGCGGTGATCCACGAACCCGGTGAGGAAGAGCGGTTTGAAACCCTGCTGGGCGCGTTTGATAACGTCGCACTGGCCCCGTTTCAGGGCGCGGTGCAGACACCGATAGCGGGCTATCAACAGGCCCTGCTGGCGTTAAAGGACGGGTTGAACGGCCCCGTGATCCTGACGGGCAGCCATGTGTTTGCGCCCATTGGCGGCGTTGATCCGGCGCTGTCGGATATGACCACCGGCGCCACGGCCAGCTATTGGCACGACCTGACGCTGGACAGCCGCTTGAAAGATCGCGCAGGCAAAAACGGTATGCCTGATCGCCTGCCCTATCTGGATTTCATCACCCTGTCGCCCGCCGTGATCGGTGACGCAGGGTTCTGGCCATTCTGGGAATCGGCCAAAACCAGCGGCGAAACATGGGAAGAATTCACCGATGTCGTTTTGCCCTTTGGCAAATGGCTGGCCGGGGCAGGCCATGACGTGACCTATTCGACCGGCGACACCCTGCTGGAAACGGCTGATCCGCGCCTATACGAAGTGCATAAGATGATCGCGGGCGGCGGCACGGCCCTGCCCGTGGCCGTATTGTTGCTGGATCCGGTGTTACACGACCTGAACGCGATTGAACTCAAGGGCGCGTTGGATCACCTGCGCGGGGCAGATCCTGAAATTTACGCAGCCGTTGTGCGCTATGCCACGCGGCACGTTAAAATGCGCGAATTCACCAGCGCGGCCGACCAATATGAGGTGATCAGCGACCACCCCGCCGACCCCGCCAAATCCGAATGGGGTTTCGGCACCGTTGCCGTGTTCATCCACGCATTCTATGCCGATATGATGCCCGAGTTCTGGGAGCTGATCGCACGTTTGCCCGCCAAGGCCGATCTGTTCATCACCACCGCAACCGAAGAAAACGCCACCGGCATCCGCGATTTCCTGCGCGACAAAGGCTGGGACATGGGCGCAGGCGAGGTGCGCGTGGTCGAACAGAACCGTGGCCGCGATATGTCATCCCTGTTCATCACATGGCGCGATATCGTGCTGGATGGCGGGTATGAGGTCGCGCTGCGCCTGCATTCGAAACGCACGCCGCAGGTGTCGCGTCAGGTGGGCAATTCATTCCGTGATCACATGTTCGACAATCTGGTCAATTCGCCCGGCTATGTGCGCAATGTCCTTGATCGGATGGAATCCGAACCTGACGTGGGCCTGATCATTCCGCCCGTTATCCACATCGGTTTCGGCACCCTGGGCCATGCGTGGTATAACAACAAAGAGGTGCTGCACGACCTGTGCCGTGAAATGTCGGTCGATGTGCCACTGGATGATCACACCCCCGTTGCCGCCTATGGCACGATGTATTGGTTCCGCCCGCAGGCGCTGGCGAAAATGTTCGAATGGCGCTGGAAGTGGGAGGATTACAACCCCGAACCCCACCATATCGACGGTGGTTTGGCCCATGTGCAGGAACGGCTGATCGCCTATTGCGTGCAGGACAAGGGGTTTCGCGTGTTACAGGTGATGACACCCGAACATGCGGCGCGTGGCTACGCCAAGCTGGAATATAAACTGCAATTGCTGGCGTCCTTCCTTGGCTCGCACAGCATCTATGATCAGCGGCTGGAAATGGCGGCGGCACATGACAACGTGCGTATCGGGCTGTATCGCCGTGCGCGGCTGGTTTACGGGCGGATTTTGCGCAAATATCCGGCGTCACGGGCAATGCTAAAGCCGTTCAAAAATCTGGCCGTGCGGGTTCTGGCCCCCGGTGGCGGCGACCCGCACCCCTAAAGGCTGGGTGTAAAGGCTGGATGGTTCAAACCCGCCCCATCGTCGCGGCCAATGCCATCAGCGCGGTTTCGGCGCTGCGCTGACGGTGCAGGCCCAAACGCCGCCATTCCAGCAACCTGCGCAGACCGACCTTTTCACGCAAATGGGTGAACCTGTCCAGAACGGCGCGGGCATCGGGGGTGAACAGGGCCTTGTCATCATTCAAAGCGGCCAGATTGGCATCAACCCACCCGCGATATTGCCCGCCTGCTATCGTGCCCAAACGGGCGTAACGCGCGGCAAATCCGCGATTGCGGCCCAGCGTGTTTTCATCATGCTGGCGGTAAAACAGCGACGGTTGATCGTCGTAGATCACCTGCCCGCCGACACACATGATAAACTGATACAGCCACCAGTCATGAAACGCAGGCACCTGCGCCGCACTGCTGCGACGCACCAGCGTGGCCGCATCGGGGGTCAAAACCATGGTGTTGCCACCGCCGATGGTCTGGATCAGGGCATTGGCCAAACTGGGCGCCTTGTGATGGCGCGGCGACAGGCGGCGCGGCCCGTCCGGCGCCTGCCCGATCTGGGTGCGGCTGGCGTATAAGGCTGCCCCCTGCGACAGGCGCAACAGATCCAGCGCCCGTGCCAAACGCCCGTGAAACCACACATCATCCTGATCGCACAGCGCCATAAACGATCCGGCAGGCAAATCAGGGTGGCGCATCAACGATAGGAAATTTGCAGCACAACCTGCACGCGGCCCATCCAGCAAATGCACCGGCTGTGCAACGGTTTCACCAAAGGCGCGAACCCTGTCGCGGGTCGCATCTGTGGAATTGTCATCCGACACCCACAGGCTCCAGTTTTCATGGGATTGCGCCCTGATCGAATCCAGCTGCGCGTCCAGATGCGCCGCCCCGTTATAGGTCGCCATCAGAATGCAAACATGGGTGTTGTTCATGCCCTGCGCCCCCTAGCCGTAAATCAGGTCTTTGTGGTGGCGGTGCAGCAGCATCAGGCCAAAGGCCAGCAACAGCATGGAAACCCCCAACACAAACGCCACCGAAATATAAGGCGCATCATAGGTCACGTAAAACCCGCGCCGCATCATGCCCACAACATGGGTCAACGGGTTATACCACAGAATATCCCGCGCCATCACCGGCATCTGATCGTATAAAAAGATCACACCGGACACCAGCAACAGCGGGCGGGTTATGATCTGCCAGACCCGTTCCCACATCGGGATCGCGTTGAACATGTAGCAATTAAATGTGCCAATCCCCATGCCCACGGCTGCGGCCATCACCACCGCCATAATGACGGCAACAGGATCAACAATCGACGACAGCCCGAAATACAAATGCACACCCGTCAGCACCATCGCACCGATGGAAATATGTGTCATCAAACTTAGCAGCATCCGCGCAAACAGCGCATCGGAATAGCGCACCGCCGGATAGGCCAGCAGGGACCGCGAAAAGGTGATCGAGCGCGACACCTTATTGGCGATGTCCAGCGACATGGAAAACGGCAAATACCCCGTGGCGAAATACAGCGGAAAATTGGTGCCCAGCGATGGCGAACGGAAAAACAGCTGAAACGCCAGCGACAGCATGGCAACGGCGGCCACCGGCTCCATCACGGCCCAGAAATATCCACCCGGTGATTTGCCATAGGTCGATGACATTTCGCGCAGCATCAGGGCGGCAATGGTGCGGGTGGATTTGAACCGCCGCGCGCGCAATGCGTCATGATCGCTGGCATGCATAAGGTGGATTCCCCGTCACCGCTGGATTTGATAGTCTGGGTTATGTAGGAACGATGCCAGCTAATCAAGCAAGGCACAAGCCAGCCGGACCATCACGGAATCCGGGGGCACGGCAACTGGGCAAAGGGCGCAGGCATATGCAGGACAACGGCAAGGCACAGGGTGCCAATGCAGCGGGCACATTCGCAGACGAGGACGCACGCGCCGCCCATGAGGCCAAGCGCAAGGCCATCCACGAGGCCCGCGTAAAAGCACGCCAAGACGCCGAGCAGAAACTGGCCGACGAACAAGTCCTAGAGGGCAGCAGCAAACCCGCCCCCGCAGCCAAACCTGCCCGCCCCGTGGCCATCAAACCCGCCGCCACGCGCACCCGTGGGCGGCGGCGGCATTTTGTTTTGCTGGCTTCGCTTTTGCTGATGGTGGGCGTGCCCACACTGGGTGCGGCATGGTATCTGTTTGGCATCGCCAGCGATCAGTATCATTCGACCGTCGGTTTCTCGGTGCGCAAAGAGGAGGTCAATTCGCCCGTTGAAATCCTGGGCGGGATTACCAGCCTGTCGGGATCGACCAGTTCGGATACCGATATTCTGTATGAATATATCCAGTCGCAGGAAATGGTGGAAACCGTCGATGCCCAGCTGGATTTACGGGTGATGTATTCGCGCCCCGACAATGACCCCTATTTCGCATTTGATCCCGCAGGCAATACCGAGGACCTGCTGGAATATTGGAACCGCATGGTGAAAATCCATTACGACAGCGGCACGGGGTTGATCGAATTGCGCGTGCTGGCATTTACCCCCGATGATGCGCAAACCATCGCGCAAGCGGTGTTTGCCCAAAGCAGCCGCATGATCAACGAAATCTCCGCCATCGCGCGCGATGACGCCACCCGATACGCCCGCGCCGAATTGGACCGCGCGGTTGAACGGTTGAAAACCGCACGTCAGGCCATCACCGAATACCGGCAACGCACCCAGATCGTGGACCCGACCGCTGATATTCAGGGCCAGATGGGCCTGCTGAACACGCTTCAGGCGCAATTGGCCGAGGCATTGATCGAACTGGACCTGTTGCAGGAAACCACCCGCCAAAGCGACCCGCGCATCAGTCAGGCCCAGCGCCGGATCGAGGTGATCACCGACCGCATCGAACAAGAGCGCAAGAAACTGGGCGTTGGCACCGGTGTAGACGAGGGCGGGCGCGATTACGCCACCCTGTTTTCCGAATATGAACGCCTGAGCGTGGACCGCGAATTTGCCGAACAGGCCTATACCGCGTCGCTGTCGGCCTATGACGCCGCCCAATCCGAGGCCCAACGCCAAAGCCGCTATCTGGCCGCCTATGTCAAACCGACCCTTGCGCAAAGTTCGAAATTTCCGCAACGCGGGTTGCTGGTGGCGCTGATGGCGCTGTTCACCTTCCTTGGCTGGGCGATTGTTACGCTGGTCTTCTATTCGATCCGCGACAGACGTTGAGGGCCAGCGCGCGATGATCCGTCTGGAAAATGTCAGCAAGGTTTTCGTCACCCGAGGCCAGCGCAATGTGGTCGCCGATGGCATCAATGCCGTGTTCCCCACGGGTAAATCCGTGGGTCTGTTGGGGCGCAACGGTGCGGGCAAATCCACCCTGTTGCGGATGATCGCGGGCACATTGGACCCGACATCGGGCAAAATCACGTCCTCCGGCACGATTTCCTGGCCTGTGGGATTCGCCG
Source organism: Paracoccaceae bacterium (assembly GCA_050633465.1). Classification (GTDB taxonomy): domain Bacteria; phylum Pseudomonadota; class Alphaproteobacteria; order Rhodobacterales; family Rhodobacteraceae; genus UBA3069. The sequence continues at coordinate 17,315 of JBOEGO010000012.1, forward strand.
GATCATTCCACCCCGACCTGACCGGATTGCAAAACGTGCGTTTCATCGGGCGGGTCTATGGCGTGGACACAGATATGCTGGTCGATTTCGTCGCGGATTTCGCGGAATTGGGCAAACATTTCAACCTGCCTTGCCGCAGCTATTCGTCTGGCATGAAATCGCGACTGGCGTTCGGCGTGTCGATGGGAATCGGGTTTGATACCTATCTGGTGGACGAGGTAACAAGCGTCGGTGACGCCGCGTTCCGCCAGAAATCCGAGGCCGTGTTCCAACACCGGATGAAAAGCAGCGGCGCCATTCTGGTATCACACGGCACTGCGATGTTACGCCGCAATTGCGATATGGGCGCGGTGCTAGAGGATGGAAAACTGACGTTTTATGACGACATAGCCGAGGCAATCGACGTCCATGAGGCAAACATGGACGCCGAAACCCTAGAGGACTGAACGCAGGGCCGAACCGGATCAGATCAGGAAATCAGCCGCCGTCAGGTCCATAATCCCTGTCAGTTCGATTTCAAAATCGGCAATGCCGTCGCCCGTCACATCCGCGCCAATGATGGTATTGCCGCCCTCGTGACGATAGCCCAGATCGCCGGCACCCGTCAGACCCGCATCACCGATGAAATTGAATCCTTGCTTGAAACCTTGGGTCAGGTCGGCATCAAAACGGCGAATTTCGATCCGGTCCTCGCCCGCCACGAAATCGGTGATGATGTCACGATTGCCCGCACCCACGCCCGATTCCACCATCTGGAAATAGATGAAACGGTCACGCAGGCCCGCACCCGGCCCTGCGGTCATGGTGTCGGCACCCGTGCCACCATAAAACGCATCTGCGCCGCCTTCACCAAACAGGAAATCATCGCCGCCACGGCCATACAGACGGTCGGACAACAGGCCTGTATAGAAAATATTGGCATTGGCATCGCCGCGCAGCTGGTCAACGGTGCGCCCTGTCTGGAATGCCTCGATCCCGTCGAATGTATCACCCACCGCATCGTTATACATCAACGCGGGGTTTTGCAGATCCACCCGCACGGATCGCGTGGCAGACACATAGCTGGCAATGTCATATCCGGCACCACCAACCAGATGATCCGCGCCCGCGCCACCATCCAGCGTGTCGTCGCCTGCACCGCCCATCAGGGTGTCATTGCCGGCATTGCCCAGCACGGAATCATTGCCGCCCAGCGCATCATAAACATCATCCCCCGCCAACATATCAACCACATCAGCCCCTGCTGTGCCGGTCAGATCATCGTCGCCCGTTGTCGGGCCAGCGGGCGGGGGTGGCGTTACAACTGTTCCATGCCGCCCACTGTCCTGCGATGCGGTGGCATTCAGGGCAACGGTTTGATCGCCAAATTCAATGAATTCGAATGCCCGCAATTCAACCTGATAATCGGGGTCCAGATAGGGTTCGTTATCGGGATAGGAATACAGGATCTGCTGCAACAGGTAATAATCACCCATCAGAGTCAGCTCGTAGCCGTCCGCATCGGCATAGAGGTGCAAGGTGTCCGTTCCATCGCCGCCATCCAGAAAATCCATACCATAAAAGCCATACACGGTGATATTATCGTCACCTGCCTCGGCGTGGGTGTTGTTGGACGCCGAAAATGTATCGTCATGCATCGTCGCGATGTAGTATTCGATATCGGAAATATTGGGCATTCCGGTGTATTCGGTGATCCCCTCTGACAGGGTGCTTAGGTCAAGCGTATCATAGCCCGAACCACCAAAGGTGCCGGGAAATACGCCATCCTGTAGACTGGTCAGAACAAAGGTATCGTTGCCCTGCATCCCATACCACATGGTTTCTGACTGAAATACTGTGCCCTCTTGCAGGAACACGTCGTCACCATCAAAACCATATACCGTTTGCGGCGCGGTCAGCCCGTCAAACAGGTCATCCCCATCGGTGCCGCGCAATTCGTTTTCCGGCAGATTTTGCGCGGTATAGCGGGGAATATCATAGACCCCGCCGAAAATTTCATTGGTGCCTGCGCCGTTGCGATCCGTGGTATCGGTCCAGCCGATAAACACGCTGCCATCGGCACCGGCAGATAGGAACGGTGGCGCAATATCAGTGCCCTGCACGCCCTCGGCGATGACCTCGACATCCGAAAGCAGCACGCCTTCTTTGCTTAGCAATTGCGCGAACAGCGAAAATTCGGGGGCATCTGCGGTGCCGCCGGATACGGCAGTCCATGCCACACAAATTGCGCCGTCGGACAGCAGGGTCACTGCCGTCGCCGCATCATGTTGGGCACCGGGGTAAAATCCCAAACCGCCCGGATCAAAGGGCCCAAGCCCCAGATAGGTGCTGTAATCAATCGAATCCTCGGAATTGACCAAATCCGTGACCGTATCCGGCATCGGGGTGCCATCTGGAAAACTGCCGCCCGAGCCGTCACGCGTAGCGGCAGTCATCACGCGAACCTGAACCTGGGTCCGGCCATAGGATGAAACAAAAACCACAATCCCGTCGCCGATCCCGAATGCGTCATCCTCGAACCCGCCGGTGCGATCATTGCCGCTGTTGCCGCCCCCACCCAACATGGTCGGGCGGTCGATCCCCTGATACCAGTCATAGGTTTCAAGGTTGAAAACCGCGCCGCGCTGCGCGGACAGGTGGAATAACCCGTTACCCAGCGCGACCAATTCGCTGTCTTCGGATGTGGAATCGCTGGCAAAGCTGAATTCCTCGCCCAGAGGCACGCCCAAAGCGTCAAATTGCTGACCGAACCATTGTTCCGATGTGTTGGACCATGGCGCACGCCCGTCTGACCATGTGGCCAGAAACCCGCCGTTGTCTGTGGGCGCGACCTGCGGAATGCGCTGGTCATTATCGTTTGTTGTGGACAGGTTGATTTCATCGGTAACGGGGGTGCCGTCAGCCGCAATAATGCGGCCACGCGCCGCCACATCGAAATCGACAAGGTTCGGCCCGTCCGTCCAGACCACGGCAACATTGCCATTCGACAGCAGGGTGATATCGGGTTGCCCCTGCCCGCCGCTGGTGGATTCGTTGATCTGAAACACCGCGCCGCGCGGGGTGCCGTCGGCGTTGAACACGCGGCCCAGAACGGCGGTGGAATCTTCGTCATCGACGCCTGCGATGGGCAGAAGGTTGGTCACCAGATGGGTCCAGACCACCATGAAACCGCCATCGGCCAGTGTGATAACTTCGCCGTTGTTGCTGCCACCACCGACGGGGGCCAAGGGGTTCAGAGAGGTCGCGGGGGTAAGGGGCATAAATTTTCTCCGTAAAAAAACAGCTGGGAATAATTCAGTAAAATCGGCAATTCCGATGAATCATATCGCCAAGGAAAATAAGCCGTCAATCATCCCTGGGTCGAAATTGCGACGCGGGTGCAAAATGTGATCGCACGCCGCCCGCTGCCGGAAACTGGCATCGGGCGGCGTGTGGTATCAGATCAGGAAATCATTTGCGATCAGGTCCATCTGGCCCAACAGTTCAATTTCAAAATCGGCAATGCCGTCGCCGTTTACATCGGCCTGCACGATGGTCGAACCGCCCGTTTGTTCATAACGCAATTCGCCCGCCGTGTTGGAAAACGCCGCATCGCCCACAAAATCGAACCGCTGTTTGAACCCCTGCGTGATATCCGCGTCAAAGCGGCTGATTTCGATACGGTCCTCGCCGCTGCCGAAATCGGTGATCACGTCGCGATTGCCCGCACCCACGCCGGATTCGGACATTTGGAAATAGATGAAACGGTCGCGCGCGGTATCGTCGCCCCCGGTCATTTCATCAGCACCCAGATTGCCGTAAATCGCATCTGCACCTGCTTCGCCGTTCAGGCTGTCGTCACCAGCGCGCCCATACAGGCGGTCGGTCACGCCTCCGCCAAAGAACACATTGTCGCCCGCATCACCGCGCAACTGGTCGGTGAAATCCGATGCGTGGTATTCTTCGAACCCGTCCACAACATCACCCACCGCATCGCCGAAATTCACGGCGCTGTTGTTCAGGTCCAGAATAATGCGGCTGGTCGAGGTTGCATAACTCAGGACATCGAAGCCAAGCCCGCCCGACAGAATATCCGCGCCGGACGACCCGTAAATCAGGTCGTCATCGTCACCGCCATCAACGGTGTCACTGCCCGTGCCACCATCCAGCGTGTCATTGCCTGCACCACCATTCAGGGTGTCATCACCGTCACCACCCAGCAGGGAATCCGCGTCCGCGCCCCCCAAAAGCAGATCGTCGCCCGCACCCGCGACCAGCGTATCATTGCCCGCGCCACCATCCAGCGTGTCATTGCCGTGCCAGCTGTCCAGCGAGTCATCGCCCAGACCGCCAATCAATGAATCGTCACCCCGCCATGACAGGACGGTGTCATTGCCACCCAGCCCGTCCACCGTGCTGTTGCCAGCCGAATAAAAGAAGTTGTTGTCGTCTTCTGACCCGACAATTGACAGCGTCGCATTTGTGCTGCTCAGGTAGATGTCCGCGTTTTCAAAATTGGTCGCGGTATAGTTAAGCCCGGAAATTTCCGCGTTGCCGGATGATAGATCCGCAGAAACTAGCCCGCTCAGCGAGTAATCAGAGAAATATATGGTGTCATTGCCATCGCCGCCGTCGATATAGGCATCATCCAGATTGGCCTGAATGTAATCATCACCTGCGCCGCCAGAGATGCTATCGGCGCCATCACCACCATAGATGGAGTCATTTCCATTGCCACCGTCGATGGTATCGTCGCCGCCATAGCTGTAGATAAGATCGTCACCGCCATAGGCAGAAATGAATTCACCGGATTCCGTGCCGGTCAGGGTGTCATTCCCAAAGCCGCCATATATATCAAGCGGTTCAGTTTCCGAAGCGTCCAGCAGATCGGTGAATTCCACCAGATCGAATTGCGAATATCCCAGCGGAACAGAACCCGTGATATAGCTGAACCCGTTGGCAAAATCATTTCCGCTCGCGATCGAGTAAACCGGGGGCAGCGGGCTTCCTTCGACTCCGATGAAATATTCGGTGCGGGTGGCCGGATCATTGTAATACAAAACCGTGGTGCGATATCCTCCGCCCCATGTCAGTTTGTAAAACAAGCCCTGGTTTCCCTGGAACAGGCCAAACCCGTTTTGTCCGTCAACGGTAACAGAGTTTATCGTGCCCGCCATGTTCAAATGAACCAGATCAAACGAAAAGGGTGAATAGATGCTGGGGCGGTAATTGTTTTGGTCCGTATAGATATAGAAACCTTCGTTTCCGGCGGCATTCGGGGAAATATCCACGACGATATCGACGGTCGCTGCGCCGGTCATCGTGCCCGTTACGCTTGAGGTAAGTGCGATCGCTTCTATCGTGTAGATGGTCATTTTGACATTCCCGTAAACATATTTTCAGACTGCGGGTTAGCCGCCCGCCTGCGCCCTGTCCAATCAACTTTTGGTCGCATATTGCGTATTGCCCCGGGGAAAAACCGCGCCTTGGGCGCATTGTCACCAATTGGCAACACGATCACCACCTATACACGAAAAGGGGCCGCCAATCAGGCGACCCCCAATTTCCACCAGTAGGGTTTCTGATCAGATCAGGAAATCAATGGCCGTCAAATCCATGATACCCGACAATTCGATTTCAAAGTCGGCAACACCGTCACCGTTCACATCACCCTGCACGATGGTATTGCCACCGGAATGCACATAGGCCAGTTCGCCCGCCACACCGGACAGGCCAGCATCGCCAACAAAATCGAACCGCTGCTTAAAGCCCTGGGTCAGATCCGCATCAAAGCGGCTGATTTCAATCCGGTCCTCGCCAGATACGAAATCGGTGATGATATCGCGGTTGCCTGCGCCAACACCCGTTTCAACCATGTTGAAAAAGATGAAACGGTCGCGGCGGCCAAGATCGTCGCCACCTGTCATGACATCCGCACCGGTGCCGCCGTAAAACGCATCTGCACCTGCTTCGCCATACAGGTAATCATCGCCCGCACGGCCATACAGCCGGTCAGACAGACCACCAGTATAGAACTGGTTGCCGTTGGAATCACCGCGCAACTGGTCGATTGTGCCGCCCGTCTGGAAGGCTTCGACGTTGACATAGGTATCACCAACCGCGTCGTTATACATAAAGGCCGGGTTTTGCAGATCCACGCGCACCGAACGGGTCGCGCTTTCAAAGGATACGGTATCGTATCCATCGCCACCATCAATGGTATCGCCACCTGCGCCGCCGTCGATCCAATCGTCGCCAGCACCACCCGACAGGCTGTCATCGCCTGCGCCACCTTCGATGTAATCGTCGCCACCGCCACCGATTACCGTGTCATTGTCTGCACCAGCATTGAGATAGGTATCATAACTGCCCGCGACAAAGACGTAATCGTCACCTTCGTTGGTATGCACAACCGCATCGCCCGTATCGGCGTAATCATACAGATAGAACGAATCCATCCCGCTGGTGCCGACCAAAAAGACATTGGACTGCGATGCATTTGCCGCCACGGTAAGAAGCTCGAAACTTTCCTCGAAGGTGCCGCTTTCGTCGGTCATGACGACCGTTTGAACATTCGGATTGCCATAGACATCCGTGATCACATCAACGCTGCGGCCGCCTTCCATTCCGAAATTGATTGAATTGCCGTCATAGCTGACCGAACCGCCATCCTCGGCGTCATCGGGGCCAACCAGAACCAGCGTGTTCGAGCCGTAAACATCGTTGATCAATACATCGCCCGAACCGCCAAGGTTAACGACATAGGTGTCATTGCCGCTTTCGCCCATCAGCGTGTCATCGCCACCAATGGAAGTCAGGGTATCATCGCCGTCGCGCCCACGCAGGCGGTTGTCACCATCGTCGCCGGTGATCAGGTCATTGTAATACGACCCGCGCACGTCTTCGATGTTGGACACGGTATGGGTAAAGCCCGTGCCATACCATGCGCCGGTGACCATGCCTGCATCCAGATCCACCGTCACAGCGGAATCATATCCAGAGCGGTCATAGCGAATTTCATCTGTGCCGCCGCCGCCATTCAACGTGTCATCGCCACCGCGCAGGATGAAATCCTCGGCCAGGGCGGAACCCGTGATTCTATCGGCAAAATCGGTGCCGCGCAGTTGCAGTTGGCCGCCGCTATCGGTCACGTTGATGGTGTCGGTGCCACCATAGCCGTTGTTGGCCACGATGCCGGTGTTCAGGTTGGCAACGATGCCGGTCGACGGCCCGCTGATCCCGTCATAGTGATAGGAAACCCGCACCAGGCTTTGGATATCAAGGTTAAAGGTGTTGTCGCCCCCACCGCCGCGCAGATCGATCCACTGGTCCGCACCCATGGTCACGTTGAACGTGTCGTCGCCAGCCGTGCCATAGAACCCGATGCCGTAGCTGTCCCAGTTTAGCGGGGTATTGATGTCGGTGATCGTATCCACATCGCCATTGCCCTTGTCGACGCTGGCGGTGTTCGTCACGCCATTCATGTCAAAGGTGACACCGGCAAAGCCGCTGTAATCCAGCACGACCCAACTGGCCGATGTGGTGTCAGACAGGATGATGCTGTCATCACCGCCGCTGCCGACAATACGGTCTTCGCCGTAAGAGTTGGACAGGGGGTTGATGGTGTCATTGCCATCGCCGCCCTGCAACGTATCGTTGCCCGTGGTGCCGGTGATCGTTTGATCGGGTGTATCGGTGGCGGAAACAACCACGCCCGGCGCACCGCCAAAGCTGATCGTGCTGCCCGGCCCATATGCGCCCGAGGTCACGCCGCCTGTTGTGTCGAAATCAATCTGACCAAGGAAGGATTCGAACTGTGCCAATGTCGTGATCGTTGGCAGGGCCACACCGCCAATGGCGAACATATGGTCGATATTGCTGTCAGGCGTGAAGAAGGTCAGCACATAGGTAACGCCGCCCGTCCAGTTGACCCGGCCTATTGCAACTTCGAAATCGCCTTCGTCGTTGGTTTCGGAATAATAGGTCCCGTCCAGTTCGAAGCCATAGATATTGGCGCTGATATCGATGTCACGGAAATCGCCCGCCTCGTAGGTGTGACCCGGGTAGTTGATAATATCATAGGTAAAGCTGGTCGTGCTGTCTGGCGCGACAACGCTGAGGGATGTGGCGCGGGCGGCTAGCGGATTGTCGTTTTCGCTACCGTCCCAGACGACTCTGACACCTTGATATGTATATGTGGACATGGGGGGTCTCCTACAAAGCTGCTCTTAAAATACCGGCCATCCTTCAACGGCGTTCGCCCTCGTGTATGGCAAACTCGAATGCCACGGGTCAATTGCCGATAACGTGATAACCAAGAAAAAGGGCGGCCACGCACCCATAGGTCGAATAGCCACCCGAATTATTCGCCCACAAACATAATTAGATATAAAAGTCGTTTTCGATCAGGCTGCTGACGCCAAGCAGCTGGATTTCGAAATCCGCCGCGCCATCGCCATTCACATCGCCCTGCACGATCACATTTGCGCCAGACGCCTGATAGCGCAATTCGCCCGCAGTGTTGGAAAACGCCGTATTCCCGATGAAATCGAACCGCTGCTTGAAGCCCTGCGTTACATCCGCGTCAAAGCGCGAAATTTCGATGCGGTCCTCGCCGGAAACGAAATCGGTGATGACATCGCGGTTGGCCCCGCCAACGCCGGTTTCCGACATCTGGAAATAAATGAAACGGTCGCGCACGGCCCCGTCACCGCCCGACATGCGGTCAGCGCCGCTGTTGCCATAAATTGCATCGGCACCCGACTCGCCATACAGGAAATCATCGCCCGCGCGCCCATACAGGCGGTCCGATCCGGCCCCGCCATTCAGCACATTCACGCCACCATCGCCGCGCAGGTTGTCAGATGCAGATCCGCCCTGTGCGTTTTCGATATTGGCAAATGTATCGCCCGCGCCTGCGCCCTCGGCAAAGGGGGCGGCAAAGCCCGCGCTGGACACATCGGTTTGCAGATCGACCAGAACGCGACCCGAATTGGCCGCATAGTAAACGGTATCAATCCCCGCGCCGCCATCCAGATCGTCAGCGCCCAAACCACCCGTCAGGGTATTATCCAGATCGTTGCCGGTGATCGTGTCGTCGCCCGACCCGCCCACGGCGTTTTCGATATCCACGCCATTGGCGATGGTATTGCCGCCAACGATCCCGCTGGACCAGGACATATAGCCCGCCGCATTCGCACCCGACAGCGGCGCGTCGCGCAGATCAATGGTGAAATCACGGCTGCTGCCATCGGCGGTGATCGTATCAATGCCGCCCGTATCCCAGATGCACGACCAAAAGGTGCCCGCGCCATTGCTGTCGGGCAGGGCATAGGTGTTGTTGCCACTGGCATAGGTGGTATTTGCGCCATACAGCAGTTGGATGGTGGCAATATCCAGCGCCATCGGCGTGGCCGAATAGCCGTAATCGGAATAGCCGCTATAGATGTTGTGGTTGGGGTATTCCGTCTGCCAGCCGTCGTTATAGGTCATCACCGTCCAAACGCCCTGATTCAGGTCGTTGGTGCCAAAATCGTCAAAGGCCGCGCTCACCCCCGGCATGGTCGAACTGTCACCACCGGAATCATGCGGATGGGCAAGGCCCAGACCATGGCCGATTTCATGCAGCAAGGTCAGATAGCCATACCCCCCCGCCTGCAAACCGCCTGCATCCCAACCCAGACCTTCATAGCTGAACACACCGTATAAGGGTTCGATACCGGCGGAATCTGGCACCTCGTGCCAGCCCAGCGCCTGCACTTCGAAATCGGACCCCTGCCAATACCAGATATCGGAATTGTCATACAAAAGCGTCTGTTGGAAATCTATGTTCGCAACTGATTCCCATGCGGAAAACACCGTCTGGATTGCGGTTGTTTCAATCGCGCTCCATGAATTGCCATAGTTGATGCCGCTGAAATAGCTATAGGGGTCGGATCCGAACCGCAGGGAATATTCGATTACCGTTGTGCCATTTCCCGGCGTGTCCCATGCCCCGCCCCAAAACAGGCTATCGATCAGGCTGTTGCTGCCATTATAGGTGACATTACTGACGACGGTGCTGGACATGAATATTACTCCCTAAACTCGCTTGGGTACCCATATGCCAGCTTTGCAAGACTATAGGAACCATTAAGGGGTCCTAGATCAGGAAATCGCCAGCATCCAGCGCGACAATACCCGACAGTTCGATTTCAAAATCGGCAACGCGGTCACCATCCAGATCAGCCTGGATAAGGGTCATGTTGGACCCGTTGAATTGCTGGTAACGCAGTTCACCCGCATCGCCGCTAAACCCGGATTGACCGATGAATTCAAACTGTTGTTTGAAACCTTGGGTCAGGTCGGCATCAAGGCGGCTGATTTCGATCCGGTCCTCGCCATGGTGGAAATCGGTGATGATGTCGCGGTTGCCTGCGCCTGCTTCGGATTCATTGGCGTTAAAGAAAATGAAACGGTCGCGGCGGTCATTGTCGCCGCCGGTCATGGTGTCCGCGCCGCGGTTACCATACAGCGCATCGGCCCCCGCGCCACCATCCAGAACATCATCGCCCGCGCGGCCATACAGGCGGTCGGACACGCCGCCACCCGACAGGGTGTTGGCCGATGCATCGCCGCGCAGGTTGTCGGCGTAATCGCCGCCTTCAAAGGCTTCGACATTGGCATATTCAGAACCAACCGCATGACCGAATTGGAAAAAGCGGGCAAATCCGGCGTTGGATACGTCGTTTTCCAGATCGACCAGAACTCGGCCCGTGGTGTTTTCAAACGACACCAGATCAAACCCGTCGCCACCGTCGATTGTATCGGTGCCATTGCCCACAACGAAACGGTCGTTGCCACTGAAACCTTTCATCACGTCATCGCCAGCGCCTCCGATCAGGGCATCACCGCCATCAGTGCCGAATACTACCTGACCTGTCGCCGCATCAACACGACCGGTTTGCAGATGCGTCAGGCCGGTTTCCAGCGTGATGTCCTGTGCGCGCAGGGCGTTGCCGTTGTTGCTGCGCACCTCCAGTTCGAAATCACCGAAATACAGCATCGCGCCACCTGTCTGGCCGATCACGGTCAGTTGGTCCGCGCCGTAAAGCAGTGCAACCTGACTTAGGTCGATCACATCCTGACCCACGGTGTAATCGGTGATCACATCGACCGAACCGTCAGCATCAACCACAAAGGTATCCGCACCGCCATTGCCGGTCAGCACATCGTCGCCAGCACCGGAAATCAGCGTATCGGCGCGACCTGTGCCCGACAGGGTGCTGCCATTGTTGGCCGCAACGCGCACATCGCCAAGGGTGCTAAGGTCAACGTGGAACTCGCTCAGCCCTGCTTCGGTTTCGGAACCGGCATAGATGGTCAAACCGTTGCCATGCGATACAGCGGCCAGTGCGGTCACATTGTCCAGCGTGGTATCGGTGGCATCGGCAACCGATACCATATGGATCAACCGGCCATCGGGCAGCAGTTGCAACAGGCTGATACCATCATCAGGGCCACCGGCCAGGATGTAGACGCCGCCGTCATGGGACACGACCTCTAGTGCAGAGATATGGCCGAAACGGGTGTCCAGCGTGTCCAGCACTTGATCGGTCACGCTGAGCGATCCGTTGTTGTTCAGCGTCATCACGGTGATGGTTTGTGACCCGTAAGACCCTGCAATAACATAGGTTTGGCCGCCCAGTTCGGTGATGGAAACCAGGTTGGGCGCGTCGATCCCCATGCCGCCCTGAGTGCTGACCTGACCGGTCATGGTCATGGCGCCATTGCCCGCGACAGAAAACGCGGCGATGCGGTCGTCATTGGTAAAGGCGCCGATAACGTATTCGGTGCCATTCACGGTCACCGCGTCGATGCCGCCAACATAGCCGCCAAATGTGTCGGGGCCGGTTTCAGCGCGAAACCGCAGCGAACCGTCGTTGCGGATTTCATAAGCAGCCACACCACCGGACCCTTGGGCGACATACAGGAAATCGCCCTGCTGCACCGCATCGATGGGGCGCACAGGGGTGGCACCAGATTGGGTGATCTGTGGGCGGGCACCGGCATATTCGCCATTGCCGTTCAGGGTATAGGCCTGAAATTCGGTATTATAGGCGTTCAGCGTCAGCACGGTGGATTGCCCGTCGATATCCGCCAGCACCAGTTCAAGATCGGAAAAGGTGCCCGTCGCGCCCGAATAATTGATTGTGTCGATCGGGTTCAGGCTACCGCCGACCTGCCAGACGGCCAGTCCGGTGCCCCATTCAGCCGCGCCATACAGGCGGGTCCCGTCCTGGGAAATCTCAAGATCACGCAGTCCCGAGACAAAGTTCGATTGTGCGCCCGAAAGCGTTCCTTCATGGTTGAAGACTACCATGTTCCCACCTCTATGAATGTCAGTCCGGAGGGTTGCAGTGTTGTGTTCCGGACAAGCACATAGATGCCGCCGGACTGTGGTCAGAAACGGCCATCAAAAGTGACAGGGGTGTGGCGCTTCACTAAACATTTCTTAAACTGTCATCAGAGTTTGATTGCGCAGGGATCAGCCCCGATAGGCGGATCAATGCGGCCCATCGCCGCCTTGGGGAACTATGGCTTGTGCGCCATCAATGATGTGGCTAACCCTTCGCCATGCTTTCAATCATCACGCCCCTTTGCTGTCTGCCCTGTTGCCAAAACGGTTGCGGGCACCAAGTTGGACACTCTAAAGGGATGCGGCAGGCAGCGCGCGCGGCAGTGGCCCTGCGGGCCATGCAGGTGAATGACAATTTCGACGACAGACTGAGGTAACGAAGATGGCACAGAACAAACCCAAGGCTTTGATCACGGGCGGCGCGGGCTTTATCGGGTCGCGGCTGTGCGCCAAACTGTCGGACAGTTTCGATGTCACCGTTTTTGATAACTTTCACCCGCAGGTGCATGACGGAAACCCCGAAAACCGCGAACGGCTGGACCAGCACGGGATCAATGTGATCAAGGGCGACATGCGCGACCGTGATGCCCTGCGTGCGGCGGTGGAACAGATCAATCCGGTTCTGATCTACCATCTGGCGGCCGAAACCGGCACGGGGCAGTCGTTTGACCTGCCGACACGTTACACCGATGTAAATGTGATGGGCACCACCCACCTGATCGAAGCGGTGCGTGACCTGTCACCCGCCACCAAACGAATCGTATTGGCGGGGTCGCGTTCCGTTTATGGTGAAGGTGCCTGTGTTGATGGGCAGGGCCACCCTACCGCTGCGGTTGAGCGCACAGATGATGATCTGGCCAAGGGCCAGTTTGCCCCCAAGGATCGCAACGGCAACGCCCTGACCCCGGTTGCCACCAATGCGGATTGCGTCGTGGCTCCCGCATCTGTCTATGCCTCGACCAAGCTGATGCAGGAATATCTGCTGCGTCAGGCATTCTGGGGCACGGGCGTCGAAGTCGGCATTCTGCGTCTGCAAAATGTTTATGGGCCGGGGCAATCCCTGAACAATCCCTATACCGGGGTGCTGTCGATCTTTTGCCGCCAGATCCAAGAGGGCAAGGTTTTGAACATCTTTGAAGACGGCGAAATCACCCGCGATTTCGTGCTGGTCGATGATGTGGTCAATGCCTTTGCCATGATGGGCACCGTGGCCGACATGCCAATGGACATTCTGGATATCGGTTCGGGCGAGGCAGCAACCATTCTGGATGTCTCCGCAGTTCTGTTGAACCTATTGGGCGAACCCGCCGACAAACTGACAATAACGGGCCAGTTCCGCCCCGGCGATATTCGCTATGCGCTGGCCGATACATCCCGCGCCAAGGCGCAACTGGGCTGGGAGCCAAAGGTCACCCTGCGCGAAGGGTTGGAACGCCTCGCGCTATGGTCGCAAGATACGATGAAGAAAGAGAAAAGTTTGCAAAGCAAGGCCGTAAGCGGCTAAACTGCGCGGCATTTAGCTTAGTCACTTTCTCATTTCCTCGGGTTTGAGTTGGTTGCGCACCTAACGCAGTCCGAACATACCCAAGGGGGACCAATTAGGATGAATACCATGCCCTTTTCGAAGGCCTCCCATGACTGACGGCAAGGCCAAGGCCGTATATGTAACGGGGGCGAACGGTTTCCTTGGGTCGGTGATTGCAAGACATCTGGCACAGCAGCCCGCATTTGACGTGCATCCGGTTGCACGCCGTGCGCTCCCGCCCGAGGTCGCGCATTTGCCCGCGAAAATCCACGCCGACGTTTATGGCGCGGAATGGTTCGATCCGGCGGATAAGGATGCGGTGATCGTGCATTGCATCGGCCCGTCAAATCCGCGCGCCGTTCACATCAGTCTGGCCAAGGCCACGGGCGAACAGGTCTTGCCCCATACCGCCATGATAGAAACCCTGCTGGCCAAGGGCTGGCAAGGGCGGCTGTTATACCTGTCATCGGGTGGTGCAATCTATGGCGACACGCCCGTTATGCCGATCGCCGAAGACCACCCGACACGCCCCAAAAGCACCTATGGCCTGCACAAACTGATGATCGAGGAGGCCTTTGCCTTTTTGGCGCGCACAGAGCGGTTTGAATACGCCAGCCTGCGGGTGTCCAACCCCTATGGCTCGCTCAAGGTCAAAACCGGGCAGGGCGTTGTGCCGATCATCCTGAATGCGCTGATCAATGACGACCCGTTTGAAATTTATGGCGATGGCACGGCCTTGCGCGATTATCTGCATGTGGATGACCTGAACGCGGCAATCGACACGCTTGCGCTGGCTGATTTTCCTGAACCTCAACTGGTGCTGAATATCGGCAGCGGCGTTGGCGTGCCCCTGAATGACGTGATTTCGGGGCTGGAAACGCTGCTACAACGCAAACTGCGTTGCAACAGACGCCAAACACAGCAGGATGTGCAATCAAACGTGCTTGATTGCACCCGCGCTTTCAACCTATTCGGGTGGAAAGCAAAACTGCCGCTGGAAAGCGGTCTAAAGAATCTGGTGGAACTGGCGCGTGCTGGCATTATTGAAGACTGACTTGGCGGATGGGCCGGACTGGCCCGGTGAAACGATATTTGTTCTGGAACCTGCGCACGGACTGTCAAAACAAGATACCGATCAGTTGACGGCGCGTGGCCGCCTGATCGAATTTCTGGACCCGGCACATAGTCGCATCGACCAATTGCGCTCTGTTCTTCTGACTGCCTCGGCGCGGCATTGGCTGGATAAACATGCGGTGCTGGTCTTGCTCTGTGATCCGGCAGATGTGGACACAGCCAGCCTGCTGGAAAACGCGACGCAAAATCCGACACTAATCGAACATGGCAGCGCCACAGGTGGCGATTGGTTTGTGTTTGGCGGCGATGTCGTGGGCCACCCCAATTTCGTGACCTTCTTTCGCAACATGCAGACAGGCATGGATGACATCCACATCGAACCCAGTCTGGACATCATGCGGGAGCATCTGACATGAACAGCCCCCTTGATCCGCTAGCATTCTGGCAGGAAACGGTAGCCCCATACGGGGTGCTGGAACGCCGCCCCGATTTCCGGTTTGACCCCGATTTCTATCGTGGCCGTTACCCGCAGGTCGCCAATTCCGGCCTGACCCCACAAGAGCATTTCGAACAACACGGCCGCAAAGAAGGCCTGGCACCGACCCAATACACAGAGCTTCGCGCATCAATGCCGGCATTGGACCGGCGGTTGATCCAGATTTTGCGCAATCAGGACCTGCGCATTGCCATCCGCGACGAGGTCGAAGGCGCAGGCGAACTGGCATTCGAGCTGTTGGCGCTGGGCGACGGGCTGGACCGGCAGCTGTCTGACTTTTCGGCCAAACATTACGTGCGGCTGTATCCTGATATAGGCAAGGCCAACCTGCTGCCCATCGGTCATTTCCTGCGCCATGGCGAACGCGAGGGGCGCAGATCCCTGCGCGAGCTGCGCGAGAACTTCATGCTGGGCGAGGCCGTGTATGACGCCGAAAAACCGACCTGCCTGATCTGCGTTCACGAATTTTCCCGCACCGGCGCGCCAATTGTGGGTCTGGATCTGGTGCGGGCGGCGTCAGCCA
The DNA here is from genome assembly GCA_050633465.1 of Paracoccaceae bacterium. Lineage (GTDB taxonomy): Bacteria > Pseudomonadota > Alphaproteobacteria > Rhodobacterales > Rhodobacteraceae > UBA3069. The sequence continues at coordinate 33,309 of JBOEGO010000012.1, forward strand.
CCCATAATGTGATCGTCGGCAGCCTGCGCGGCGGTGAATTGCTGGAATCATTTCGCAGCGACGCGGTTGCCGTGTTCATGTCGGACATGCCCGAACTGGAATTCGATCTGGTTCTGGATGGTGGCTTTGGCGAAATCGAATTCGCGATCCTCAACTCCGTTGTCGCGCATAACTATCTGTCGCTTTGCGTGGCAAGGGGCGTTCCGGTGGCGATGTATCTGCATGAATACGCTGAATATATTCTGCCCCGCCACTATGTAACCTTTTCCGGGCTGATGTCTGATCTGTTGGTATTTTCCAGCACGCAGGTGCTGAATTCATGGCGTCCCGCGTTGGAGGATATCAATTTCGATGCCGCCCGCGACACCCTGATCATACCACAGGCCGAATATGAACGCGGCACCATTGAAACCGGCGCCTATGAACATGCACGCGCACGCCTGTCGCGCCTGATCCGGCGTGATATCACCGGAAAACGGGTTGTGTTTGGCGCGGGGCACGCCCATTGGCGCAAGGGCACGGATATATTTGTGCTGACCGCGCAACAGGCACGCGACACTGATCCCGACACCATTTTCGTGTGGATTGGCAACGGGTTGAACCCCGAGGATTTCCATTTTGGCGTCTGGCAGGACCAGCACATGCGCGAGGCCAATGCCGACACACCTGATGGCAATCTGTTTTTCCTGCCCGCCGGTGACTATTTCGAGGATGTCTGCCGCGCGGCGGATGTGCTGTTCCTGTCCTCGCGGCTGGACCCGCTGCCCAATGTGGTATTCGACGCCGCACGACTGGGCTGTCAGGTGATGGGTTTTTCCAATGCCTCGGGGTTTGACGATCCGCTGTATCTGGAGGAACCGGGCCTGCATATGGTGCCATTCGGGCGGCTGGACAAAGCGGTGGAATGCCTGTCCGCCCTGCCACTAAAACCTGAATTCCAGAAAAACCTGCCGCCACAGGCCGAACAGGACAACCGTTCGATTTTTGACCGCATCCGCACCGGATTGATGGAAAATGTTGCGGCGCAGCGCCATGCGGTGATTGGCAAAGGCAGTTACGACCTGCCGATCATGTTTTCGACCGTGGCCGATGATGCCCAAAACCGTCAGGCCGAACGGCAAAAGGTCTGGTCAATGGGGCGGCGGTTTGTCTGGCGCTCTCCTGCCGAGGCGCAAACCGAAATCGCACAATCCGAAAACTGGCTGCATAAATCGCTAGAGGTGCGCCCCTATGCCGATGTTGCCGCCCCGATGGAACGCGACACCCTGCCGGACTACGGCATTCATGTTCACGGGTTCAATCTGGATGGGCTGGATCAGGATATCGAAACCCACGCGGCCTATCGCCTGGCCTCGCATATCGTTGCAACCACCGACAGTTCGCAAAAACAAACCCAGCTGCACGCGATTTTCGCCAATCACGGGTTAGAGGCCGACGTGCAGGTGGTGCGCAACCAAGGCCGTGATATTCTACCGTTTATGCGGCTGTTCGCGGATGGTGGTGTCGGGCTGAACCACGATATCTGGCTCCATATTCACCAGAAAAAAGCACCATCATGGGGCCAGGAAGGCGGAGAGATCTGGCGCAAGTTCCTGATGACCATACTGATGGGTGATTTTGGCCGCCTTTCCGATGCGATACAGGCGATTTCCCGATCTGACACCGGATTGGTTGCCGCATTCGACCCCTATAAATTTGGCTGGGGCGCATCTGCCAAGCTGTTGCCCGATTTCGCGGATCACCTGCCCGCCCCGCTGCCCGATCACCCGATCGCATTTCCCACTGGAAATATGTTCTGGACCCGTCGCGATGTCGCGGTGGCAATGAACGGCCTGTTTGGCGATGACTACCCCTGGCCCAACGAACCCATTGCGAATGACGGCACTGTGTTCCACATGATCGAACGCCTGTGGCCCGCAATGGCCGCAAAATGTAACATGCGTTCCATCTTTTTGGACAAACCCGACCAACCGAGGCGCTGAAGCACATGAAATATATCTTCCACATTGGCATGGGTAAAACCGGCACCAGTTCCATCCAGTTTGCGCTGGCCCACAACCAACAGGAACTGGCCCAGCAAAATGCGCATTATCTGGGGATGTGGTTTGGCCTTGCCCATCCGCAATTTGACGGACCGCGCAACGGGCGCGCATTCTTTGATGGCACCCAAGAAGAGCTGCAAACACGCGCCACCGAATTTCACGCGGCCTGTTGCGAACTGGGCAAGGAATCCGGCGCGGACACCATGATTTTGTCCAACGAATCCCTGTTCGAACTGATCGACAAGACCGCGCCGTTTTTCAATGCCCTGTCCGGCATGGCCGATGTTCGCTTTGTGCTGTATTTTCGTGACCCCCAACAATGGTTGCCCTCGGCATTTACGCAATGGAGCGTGTTTCACAAAGGCCCCCCCGGCCCGATCCGCAGCTTTGACCAGCAGGTGCATGGATTGGTTCACGCCTATGATCCGGCGCGCAAATGGAAGGCACAGTTTGGCGACCAGCTGAACGTGCGCGAACATGCCAAAGAGGTCGATGTGGTGCAGGATTTCGCAGCCACCATCGGGTTTACCCTCACCCCTCCCGAAGGGCGGGTTCAGGTGCGCAGCGAGGACGCGGAACTGCTGCTTCGCGGGCTGTTTAACAACCGGTTTCCAACGCCCGTTTTGCCGGAACGGTTCAACAACATGGTGTTCAGCGTCAACCGCGGCCACCCGCCCAAACTGGAAGACATGATTGAAACCTGTTTTTCCATGGAGGGTGCCGATGCCGCGATTGCCGAAAACATGGAAACCTTTGAATTTATCCGCGATGCCTTTGGGTTGGATTTCACAAAGTCAGCCTCGCAGACACAAAAGCCGGTTGACCATGAACAACTGCGAAATCGCACACTGGATTACCTGATCGAAATCACCATGCGCCAGTCGCTGCAACTGCGAAAACTGGAAAAAGAACTGCAAGAGCTGAGAGACGGAAAAGAGACCTAACCCAGTTTCAGAAAGCAGTTGATAAGGTTCAGGTGCGGCGGGAGTGGCCCCTTATGATCCGCGACCATCGCGGCCAAACCTGCGCGTTGGTCATGGGCGATCATCAGCAGATCATCGACCGATTGAACAGCCAGTTGCGCGGTTTTTTCTGCTAGGCGCATCGGTTGGCCAAGCCGCTGTTCGATCCAATCCACATCTTCGCTGTTTTGCGCCATCAACGGGTCGGTGATGCCAGCCGCCAATGCAAATTTATCCTGCCCTAACCCGGCAAGCGCCAATGCAAGCGCGGTATGATCACGCGGTGCCAGCTTTGGCAGATCAGCCCCGTTTTGTCCGGCTATGCGCATGGCATAGATCACGGCAACCGCTTGCAGCGGACGGGATTCATTGGTGTTGATTACTTTTTCCGGCGGGAAATCCACGCCGATCTGATGCGCAAAATCCAGCACCGCATCACCGCCCACCAATGTATCGCGCTGAAATTTGATCGCTTTGACATTGCGGCGTCCGAAAATCCGGTCCAGCGCGCCAATACGGGCGCGGTATCGCGGCCATGTCCGCCCCAGATCAAGCGGCCCCGCACCCGAGGCAATGTTCTGTTGGAATGCCGATGACAGATAGGACACAGGCGGGCGAACATAGACGATCACATGGATTTCACTGCGCCGCGACCTTAGAAAATCAGCCATTCTCTGCTTGGCTTCAGGTGGCATATTGAAAATGCGCTCTGATGAAATGATCACCGTTTCGGGGCCGGTATTTGCCAGCGCCGCTTCGACTTGTGGCAACCATTCGGCGCGGGTTCTGTCCACTTCGGCGACAGGGTCGGGCCGGGATGCGAACAGGCGGTGGCGCTCGGGGTGATCCTCGAACAGGGTCATCAACAATGGCCCGTGATTGATACCGCGCCAGGGCAGATACCCCCAATTCGGAGCCTGAAATTTGCTCATGCTGGCCTGAATCGCACTGGAGCCGGTTTTCGGCATCCCCGCGTGAATGAAAATGCGCATCGTTTAACGGCTCCCTGATCGGCAAAAAGGCCGGGCAATACATTCGCCCGGCCGCCGGTTCTCAGTAAACATTACCCTTGGCCAGCAGGCCCGTCCAGAACCCGTATCAGCCTACCTTGTAGCCATAAAACGTGGTGCCATCTGCGCCAAAATAGGCATAGTCATCACGAAAATAACCCTGAAGTTCAACGGTGTCGCCAGCCGCCAGCGGCACAAGGGTTTGCAAATGCAGCGCCGTGGCCTGATCCACATGAACGCCGGTCTGTTCGCCAAATGATCCGTCGATCTGGTCTGTGCCATTTTTAACCAACCGGCCTCGCATGAACACAGGGTTGGCGTGGTCGACCGCGAACAACAATGATGCGCCCAACAGATAAGTGCCCGCAACAGGTGCCGTGAACAGATTGGTCGCCGCATCAAACACAGACTGATCGTTATAATCCGCTGTGTTGATACCAATTTTTACCCATGTGTCAGCCGCCGCGTAATTGTCGAAATTGGTCAGCGCCTTGAACCTTGGCAGGCTGGGTAGCTCGGTGATGCCCGTTGTTTCGTCTACCACCAGTGCATCATTGAAATTGCTGCCATCCGCAGTGACGGACAACCGCATTTTGTCAGATCCGAACAGGCCGAACAATGCCCGGGTCTGGTAACCGGATTGTAAGACAATTCCGGCATCATCGCCCATGGCGGATTTGTTCATGCGCTGCACGACATCGCCATTGCCGCCCTCGGTCGTGGGCAGGGCCGTCCACAATGCGTCGTTGGTCATGGCGGCAAAACCCGTGCCCGGATCGGTTGGCATGCCAATGCCCAATGAGTCTACCCCTTGCAGGGTCTGCACACCAAAGGCGGCCCATTCGGTGCCGTCAAAGGCAACCATGCCACCGCTGTCTTGCACATAGGCGCGCCAGCCTGCCTTTGGCGTGAAAAATGCCCATGCACCGTTATCGCGCACTGCAACCGATGCATCTTGCCCTGCCCAATCGCCCAATGCCCCGACGGGCAGAACGAAACATGCGCCCTCGTCAGGTTCGGTTGGCGGTGTGTCCAGCGTGGCCGACACCACGCTAAGCTGGACCAAGGCGTCAAGAACGCGCAGGGCTTCGTTATGGGTGACGTGTTTTTGCGCCTGGCTGGGCAAAAGGAACGGCAGGTTCAGAATATTGGAACTGTCAGACATGAAAGGGGATTCCCGCGTGCTGGTGTGGATCGGCCTTCAAATTCCGGCAAAACACTGTCTTAACCCTGACCAGCCCGCGCCTGGAATTAAGACATTATTAACCAACACAACCGGTTAAAACCGCAGCTTGCTGCAATTTAAGACTGGCCCAAACGCCCCAGCACGCTAAAAGGGATAGACTGTTTTTATCGCTCTGGGGGGAGCCGAATGCATCGCGCCTTGAGGCTGGGCCTTGCCCTGCTGTGCCTATTTTTCGTCACCGCCTGTGCGCTGCCGCGCGGGGCTGCGATCAATACCGAAGTCCTGAACGAGAAAAATTCAGACGAGCCAACCTTTTCTGTTGTTCCGGTCACCCGTGCCAATCTTGTGCAGATCCAGTCATGGCCTGTAACGGGCTGGTCTGGCGGCTATCACTGGATCGGCAAATCCCGCGGGCCGGATTCGAATGTGATCCGCACAGGGGACAAAGTTGATCTGGTCATATGGGACAGCACTGAAAATTCGCTGCTGACAGGCGAAGCAGAACGCACCGTCGCGATGCAGGGAATCACAGTTTCGCCATCCGGCACTATTTTTGTGCCCTATCTGGATGAAATCGTCGTTAACGGGCTAACCGAAGGGCAGGCCCGTTCAAAAATCCAAAGCGCCCTGGAACCGATCATCGCTTCGGCTCAGGTGCAACTGACCCATCAGCCGGGCAAGAATAACTCCGTCGATCTGGTATCGGGCGTGGCCAAGCCCGGGAACTACCCGCTGCCGGATCGCAACACCACTGTGTTGTCGCTGATCGCGCAGGGCGGTGGCATTTCCACATCCTTGCGCAACCCGATTGTGCGGTTGATGCGCGGATCAAAAACCTATGAAATCCGGTCCGAACGGTTGTTTTCGGATGGGGCCAAAAACGTTACGCTGCGCGGCAATGACAAATTGCTGGTGCAAGAAGATGACCGTTACTTCACCGCCCTTGGCGCCGCAGGGCAAGAGCAGCTGGTCTATTTCGAAAAAGAAGAAATCGCCGCGCTAGAGGCCGTTTCCCTGATGGGGGGGCTATCCGATACCCGCGCCAATCCAAAGGGCGTACTGGTGCTGCGCGAATATTCCCCCCGTCAGGTGCGCAGCGACAACAAGGGGCCGGATATGCCCTATGTTGTGTTTACTCTTGACCTGACCACAGCTGATGGGCTGTTTGCCGCACGTAAATTCCAGATCAATCCAAAAGACACCGTTCTGGCCACCGAATCGCCGGTCAACGCGGCGCGCACCATCTTTGGTTTGATCGGGTCAGCTGTGGGCCTATCCAATCAGTTGGTGAACTGATCCGACGATCTAAAAACACAAAAGGCGGCGCATAAACGCCGCCTTTTTGCTTTTTCTTTGACCGACTTAGCGGTCGCGAAACTGCGGGCTTCGTTTTTCCATAAAGGCGGCCATGCCTTCTTTTTGGTCCTCTGTCGCGAACAGGGAATTGAACAGGCGGCGTTCAAACAACAGCCCTTCGCGCAGCGGCACCTCGTATGACCGGTTCACGGCCTCCTTGGCGGCCATAACAGCGATCATGGATTTTTCAGCAATTTTTTGTGCCGCGCCCATCGCCTCTTTCATCAACTCTTTGCAGGGCACAATACGCGATACAAGGCCAGCGCGCTCGGCTTCCTCGGCATCCATGAAACGACCCGTCAGGTTCATATCCATGGCCTTGGCCTTGCCAATAGCACGGGTCAGGCGCTGCGTGCCGCCAATCCCGGCGATCACGCCCAGATTGATTTCCGGTTGCCCGAATTTGGCGTTGTCCGCTGCGATGATAAAATCGCACATCATTGCCAATTCGCACCCGCCACCAAGGGCATAGCCAGAAACAGCCGCGATGATCGGCTTGCGCACGCGCAAGATTTGATCCGTTTCGGCGGTGAACAGATCGCCCGCGAACACGTCCGCAAAACTTTGTTCACTCATCATTTTGATGTCGGCACCAGCGGCAAACGCCTTTTCCGATCCCGTCAAAACAATACAGCGGACCTTTTCATTGTCCTGCGCCGCGGTAAGTGCATCGGCAAGTTCCTTAAGCAACTGTCCGTTCAGTGCGTTCAACGCATCCGGGCGGTTCAGCTTCACAAGGGCGACGTGGTCTTCTATTTCGACGATGATCGTCTCATAGGCCATAAATTCTGCTTTCGCTTGTTATCAGTCAGGCCTGATTGATTACCGAAGTCTGAACATGGATCAAGCTATCTTTCAGCTTGCCAATGGGTCAGTTTTGGCACGTAGGACAGAAAAAACTGGACCTGCCGGCCTGTGTGATCCGCTCTATAACGGCGGTGCAGCCCGATTTGCGACAGGGCTCTCCCTCGCGTCCGTATACATCGAAACTATGCTGGAAATACCCCAGCTCCCCATCCGCTTGCCGGAAATCCTTGAGCGAGGAGCCACCGGCAGCAATGGCTTCGCTCAACACTTCGCGGATGATCGGCACCAATGATGCCACCCGCGTTGCACTGATCTGCCCTGCGCGCCGTGTCGGATTGATTCCAGCGCGAAACAGGGCTTCGCACACATAAATATTGCCCAGGCCCGACACGACCCGCTGATCCAGAAGCGCAGATTTTACCGGCGTGTTACGCCCTTTCAACCTGGCTGCCAGATAGGGTTCGGAAAACCCGTTGCCCAAAGGTTCCGGCCCCAACCCGGCCAATAATTTATGGCTCTCTGCCCCATCGGTGGGCAACAGGTCCATCGCGCCAAACCTGCGCGGGTCGTTAAAGGTAACGCGCGCGCCATTGTCCATGTGAAACACGACATGGTCATGTTTTGCCGGGGTAGGATGATCATGCACGAACACCCCCAACGGATCGCCCGATACCGTCATCCGCCCGGACATGCCCAGATGAATCAACAGGGTTTCGCCCGATGACAGATCGCACAGGATGTATTTTGATCGGCGGCGCAGGGCCAGCACGCGCTGCCCGTTCAACCTCTCGGCCATCCGTTCGGGAAAGGGCCAGCGCAGATCGGGCCGGTTCACATCGGCGCGGGCGATCACTGCGCCCTCCATCGCGGGCAACAATCCGTTACGCACGGTTTCGACCTCTGGCAGCTCAGGCATGAACTGGCCCCGAATGTTTACATTGCTTTGATGCCACGTTGATTTCCCCTCGTCGTAAAGGACGCATACCCTATCTCTTACACATAGGGTATAGCAGGCCCGATGACAGACGGACGAGCAAACATGACCGACGAAAACACCACACATTTCGGGTTCACCGACATCCCCGAATCTGAAAAAGCAGGCCGGGTTCAGGGCGTGTTTGGATCAGTCGCATCAAAATACGATGTGATGAACGACGCGATGAGCATGGGCATCCACCGCATCTGGAAGGATGCGATGATGGATTGGCTGGCCCCGCGCGCAGGCACGCGGCTGCTGGATGTGGCGGGCGGCACCGGCGATATTTCGTTTCGCTATCTGAAACGGGCGGGCCATGCCCATGCCACTGTTCTGGACCTGACCGAACCCATGCTGATCGAGGGACGCAAACGTGCCGAAGCCGACAGTATGGCCGACAGCCTGGATTGGGTCGTTGGCGATGCAATGGCCCTGCCCTTTGCCGATAACACCTTTGATACATACACAATTTCGTTCGGCATCCGTAATGTCACCCGCCCCCAAGAAGCCCTGAACGAGGCGTTTCGCGTGCTGAAACCCGGTGGTCGTTTGATGGTCTTGGAATTCAACAAAATCCCGAATGACATGATGCAGAAAATTTACGATCTGTATTCGTTCAACATCATTCCACGCCTGGGTCAGGTGATCGCCGGGGATCGTGACAGTTATCAGTATCTGGTGGAATCGATTCGCCAGTTTCCCGATCAGGACAGCTTTCTAAACATGGTGCGCGCAGCGGGTTTTGATAACGCCAAGTATCGCAACCTGACCATGGGCATTGCCTGCCTGCACTCTGGCTGGAAAATCTGACAATGCGCGGACCACATAATATTTGGCGGTTGATCCGCACTGGTGCCACGATGGAACGTGCGGGCGCAATGAAGCTGATGCTGGATGCATTTGATGCGCCTCCTGCGCTTCGCATTGTTGCCCGCACCGTGGTTTGGCCGTTTCGCTGGCTGGGCTATGCCGGTGATCCCTCGATGAGCCCGGCGCCACGTGCGCTGAACGCGCTTGGCCCCGCCTATATCAAATTCGGTCAGGTGCTTTCGACGCGGCCCGATGTTGTTGGCGCTGAAATGGCACAGCACCTGCGCGTCTTGCAGGATAAATTGCCGCCGTTTTCCATGGATCGCGCCCGCGCCGCCGTAGAGGACGAGCTGGGCCAACCGGTTTCGGATATTTTCGATGAGTTTTCAGAACCCGTTGCCGCAGCATCGATTGCACAGGTCCATCACGCCCGACTGAAAGAAACAGGCGAAGAAGTCGCGGTGAAAATCCTGCGCCCCGGCGTTGAAAAGGCGTTTCGCAAAGATATTGATGCGTTCTATTTCGCGGCGGACGTGATCGAATTCCTGTCGCCCGCGTCCCGCCGGTTACGGCCCCGCGATGTCATCGCTCATTTCGAGGGCGTGGTTCTGGGTGAACTTGACCTACGATTGGAAGCATCCAGCGCATCGGAATTCGAAGCCAACACAGCGGGCGACCAAGGCTTTACCCTACCACAGGTAAACTGGCCGCTGTCCGGGCGTCGCGTGATGACACTTGGCTGGGCCGATGGGCTGTCGCTTGGCGACAATGATGCGCTGGATGCTGCGGGCCACAATCGCACCGTGCTGGGTGAACGGGTGCTGCAACTGTTCCTAAGTCATGCCCTGCGCGATGGTTTTTTCCACGCCGATATGCATCAGGGCAATCTCAAGGTTGCGGCAAATGGCGATATCATTGCCTATGATTTCGGTATCATGGGCCATATCGACGAATACACGCGCCGCGTTTATGCCGAGATCCTGTTCGGCTTTATCAAACGTGATTACCAGCGTGTCGCCGAGGTGCATTTCGAGGCGGGTTATGTGCCTGCAAACCGCGATGTGGATGAGTTCGCCCGTGCGCTACGCGCCGTAGGAGAGCCGATTTTTGGCATGAATGCCACGCAGATTTCGATGGGCCGGCTGCTGAATTACCTGTTCGAGGTGACTGAACGCTTTGGCATGGAAACGCGAACCGAACTGATCTTGCTTCAGCGCACCATGGTTGTTGTCGAGGGGGTTGCGCGATCCCTGCACCCCCGGATCAACATCTGGGAAGTGGCCCACCCCATCGTCGAGGATTACATAAAAGGCTCTATCGGGCCCAAGGCGGTTGCCTCGGATCTTGCGAAAACAGCGCGGGTTCTGGCCCGCTTTGGCCCCAGATTGCCCGGTATCGTCGAGGCAATTTTGGTGCGTCAGTCGGAAACAACCGTCGAACGCCCAAACAAGCAAAAGACAAATACATTCGGCTTCTTTGCGCTAGGTGCTGCTTTCGGCGGAGCGGTGGCCGCGCTTATCTTGATACTTGGTTAAGTGCGGCCAATTCCAACCCCATGCCCTGCGTATAAATCGGGTCCGTTGCAGATTTCCATGCGCAATACGCAGCCATACGCCAATGATGCCACGGCGCAAGTAACGCCAATCTTTTGGCCGTGTCGGTGCAGTCATACTTGGCCAGAAAATCCTGTATTTCATCAGCCTCTAATGGTGCCCCGCGATAGGCAAGCTGCATCGCCGGAGAGAGGAACATGCACAAATCCTCAACCGGATCGCCGATGGCGGGGCACTGCCAGTCGACCAAAACGGATGCATCGCCGATAATAAAATTGGCCGGAACAGGATCGCCATGCAACAAACTGCGACGCATGGACGGGGCAACCACACCATCTGGCCGCAGTAACAACAGCCGATCCCGCGCTGATGCATCTAGGACATTCAAAATCCCGTGGGTTTGGGCAACCAAGGCAGCCGAACCATCCGGCGCCAAACGGTAATCGTTTTGGGCCGACACCCCGTGTATGCGCCGCAAAACACCTGCGGGCTGGCTGACGCCCTGCTCCCACGCATGGCCATTTTGGAATTCATAAACAATATAGCGGCAACCGTCCCAACTTCCCGAATGAACAGGCCTAGGGGTCACTCCCGATCCCTCCAGTTCAGTCAGTATTGCCCATTCGGCATCGGGTTCGTTCGGAAACAGCGGGTTCTTTGTTGGAGCAAAAAGCTTGACCACATGATCCTGAACCCGCCACAAACGGTTGGTGCGCCCGCCGGTCAATGCCTGCCAGGTTTGCCCCGGTGACACGTGGCCTGCTTCTTCCAACGCATTTGCCAACCGGATCATACTTGCCTCGCCCAAAGGAGCGCGACGCTAAACCGGAAGCCGATCCAGAACAAGCACCCTAAGAAGGTTCGCGAATCGCTGTAATCCCGCCCGCACTAACCGTTGCGCCCCCTTCCAATACCAGAACCGTGCCACCATTCTCGCCTCTTGCCTCAACAATCCGCGAATAAATCTCGGCCACTTCTGTCAGCACCACCTCGCCATTCGCGCTGCTTTCGACCTCAAACGTATACAATCCGTTTGGAAGCGGGTTCCCGTCTACATCAACGCCTGCCCATTCTATCGGATCGGCAGAGATCGCCAAAGGTTCACGCTGCACCTCAATCCCGTCCGCGTCACGTACGATCAGGGTGACCTCATCCGCGATTGCCACCGGATTCGGTGCGATTGTGATTGGGCTACCGTCAAAATAGGCTGCTGCAGGGGCACGGGCTTCCATGCCGACCCAGCCTGACAACTGTGCCATCCCCATCACCGACATCTGCCCAACCAAACTTTGCAATAAGTCGTTAGACAGGACTTGCTGTTCCACCGAACTGAACGTGGCCAATTGCGTTGCATAATCGGACGAATCAACCGGGTTTAGCGGGTCTTGGTTTTGCATTTGAACGGTCAGCATTTGCAAAAACGTGTTAAAATCAGAGCTAAGCGTCGTGCTGGCCCCCTCTGTTGCGGCGCTGCTGACTGCTGTTTGCGATGTGCTACGACCCGAATAGGCGGGCTGAACTGAATTTACTGTCATAATTTGTCCTTACACTCTCAGGTCCAGACCATCACTTACATGTCGTAAGCGTGGAGTTACGTCGGCACCTAGCGGATTTTCATTTTGGGTCAGGTCCTTATCAACGCTGGCGTCGGCCCCCGTTTCACTTTGATCATTTCCCTCGCCAGCACCATTTTGCTGATTGAAATCAAAGTTGATCGAGCCATATCCCAACGCCCTGAATTCCTGCGCCAATTGGTCAATGTGCCGCCGCATCAGATCCAGCGTTTCCTGACGCTCGGCGGTAACCGACATGGTGATTCCACTGTCTGTTGCATTCAGGCTGATGCGAACCTTGCCCAGTTCCTCGGGGCTAAGAGCCAGTTCAACAGGGCGGTCCACTGCGCGGGGTAAAACTTCAACCAACTGGGTCCCGATGTGACGCGCCACCTCGGGTCGGCTCAATGCTGAATCAAATCTTTGCTGCGAAACCGACACCCGCTGATCTGCATGCAGCTCGGCCGAAATTTCGAACGGCACACGAGCAGCGTCCTCAGCTATTGCAGGGCTCACCTCTGCACTATTGTTTGCTGCAGCGGCCAGATTCTGGGTGTTTACCGCTGCTTTGCTTTGGGTAACTCCCTGATTTGATTGCAGCTTTGCCTCACCCGTTGGTGTTTCCAGATTTCGGGCTGCTCTCACCTCTTGTCGCCCCTCATTTTTGTGAGGCGCTTCAGGGTTCTCAAAAGACCGAACCGCTTTCGCCAATTCCGGTTGAGAACCAGCTTCGGGCAGAAGCGGTTTGACAAATTGCTCGGTTTCCACGGCGGATTTCACAGGTTGCGCATGGTGCTGCTCTGGCGCCATCGCAACCGGAACGGCAGCAGTTTCACCCTGACCAATGCGACTTAGCTGCAAACCAAACAGGTTGGAAACCTGGCTGTGCGCCGGTTGTCGCGGTGCTGCGTTTAACTTAACCGGCACATCTGCTTCATCGAATGACGTGTCGCCAACCAAATTCTTTTGTGGCGGTTCAGGCGCTATCCCTACGGATTTTGCATGAGGCAAAGCAGTCGTGGCTTTTCCATCCGCTACGCCTGTTTTTTCGTCCAAGCCCATCGTGACAGATGGCAAAGTGGCCACCTTGCCTCCAGATTTCATCAGTTCTGTTATCAGTTTGGGGTCTGATTCCATCAAGCTGTGGGTCGGTTTGCGACCGGGCATCTCTACCGCAGCAAACTCTGGAGGCTCCGGGGGCACGGGCGTATCCGTTTCGACGATCAACTCGTCACCTGTATCGCCCTCCATCTCGTCAAATTGCTCGGGTTCAACTGCTGCTTCCTTGGCTTTTGCCATAGGTCGCGCAATTTTCCCCTCTTGTTGAAATACAGAATCAAAATCGGAACCTTCCCGTTCAGGAACGGGTTTAGTTGGGTCCTGACCTGCCGCTTTTGCGGGGGTCGCCGTCTGGGTCATGGGCGTTATGGTTTGCATTTCAGCTCCGGGATTTCTTCCGCGATTTCCCGAATATGCACTGACTTGGTTACCGCATCTTTACCGCTTTCTGCGCAAAACAGAAAAAGTCCGATCAATTGGAGATACCGACCATGTCTGACATCCATCTAACACCAGAGCCCCCCCGGCCCCCATTCAAACCTGCCAGCCGTGACAGCGAACTCAGGCGGGTTTCCGAACAGCTTGAAGCCACGTTTCTAGCAGAAATGCTGAAAGAGGCGGGCTTGGGAAAAACCAGCGAGAGTTTCGGCGGGGGTGCGGGCGAGGATCAATTTGCCTCCTTCCTTCGGCAGGAGCAAGCCAATGAAATGGTCAAAGCAGGCGGAATCGGCTTGGCCGAATCGCTCTACGAAGCACTAAAGGAGAACCACAATGAAAACTGATAAAACCGCCGATCAGCATCAGGACATTATCAATGCGCTCGACACGCTGTTAGAGCGGGAGCGCGCAGCATTGCTAAGCGGCGACCTCGAATCAATCGCCCATTTACTGGAAGAAAAAGAAGCTCTGTTTGATCGCTTGAATGCGATACCTCAGGCAGATTCCCCAAACCTGAACGCGCTCAAAGGTAAGGTTCAGCGCAATCAGGCATTGCTGGACAACGCCCTGAAAGGGATTCGTGCTGTCGCCGCACGAATGAGCGCAATGCGCAAGATTCGCCGGTCGCTGGACACCTATGACGAGTCGGGCAAGCGCACGACAATAGAAGGTCAGAAGGCAGCTCAGTTGGAAAAAAGAGCGTAATTTCAGGTTTGTATAAAATTCATCAGAGATCAAAGGCACGACTTAGCATTCCCTTAGCACTTGTAAGGCCATCTTGTCCCTGCATCCGAAACGGGTGGCGCTGCGTTGGCTCGACCAATTCAGCACAGGTCAGAAGACTTTCGGTCCGTCCATCGGGGGCGGGATAATTAATGGCGCAAAAGCGCCCTAGTGACTGAAGGAAAATGCTATGTCCAGCATTCTGACAAACAATGGCGCAATGGTTGCGCTGCAAACACTGAAATCGATCAACTCCAGCCTGTCCGATGTTCAAAGCCAAATTTCGACTGGTAAGCGCGTCGGTTCCGCAAAAGACAACTCTGCGGTTTGGGCCATTTCCAAAGTGATGGAATCCGACGTTAAGGGTTTCAAAGCAATCTCGGACAGCCTTGCACTGGGTGAATCCACGGTTGCAGTGGGGCGCCAAGCGGCTGAAACCATCACCGACTTGCTGACAGACATGAAGGGCAAGATCGTCGCCGCACAAGAAGACAACGTAGACAAAGCCAAAATCCAAACCGACATCGCTGCCCTGCGCGATCAAATTTCGGCAGTTGTCGGCGCAGCGCAATTTAACGGTCTGAATCTGGTTGATTCTGCCGGTACTGCCACGGTTCTGGGATCGCTAGACCGCGACTCCTCTGGCAACGTGACTGCGTCTTCGATCACTGTGAACAAGCAGAACCTGTCAACCGGCAACTACACAGCCGCCGCCGCCTTCACCGGCACGGATGGCCTGGCCGTAGATAACGATGACTCGTTCGGCTTCTCGCTCGATCCGAATGGCGGCACCAACGAAGACGGGACAATTGTGATTGTCGACCCAACCTATACTGCGGGTGACAAACTGCAATTCCGCTTGGGCGATGTCGACGTGGCTTACACGATCACACAGGCCGATATTGATGCGACTTCCACCGCTGATGTTGTGGCCCTGGGTGTGAAAGCCGCAATTGAAGCTTCGGATGCAAACGTTTCGGTTGACTATAACGTGGCTAACTCTGGCACGCTGGTCCTCACCAACGAAGATACCACTGACTCCCTATCTGTCAGCGGTCAGTATCTGAACGCTTCAGCTGGTGGCTTGGGTGCATTGTCCGCAATTAATGTGACAACTGGTGCAGCTGCTGCGCTTGGCTCGATTGAGACGCTGATCGACACGGCAATCGATTCGGCTGCGGCCTTTGGTTCGGTCGAAGGCCGGATTTCGATCCAGGCCGACTTTGTGTCCAACCTGACCGACTCTTTGAAAACCGGCATCGGCGCAATGGTTGACGCGAACATGGAAGAAGCATCAGCGCGCCTGACCGCGCTGCAAACCCAACAGCAGCTTGGCGTTCAATCGCTGTCCATCGCCAACTCGGCGCCGGAAACATTGCTGTCGCTGTTCCGTTAACGGCACTGACCGGGGGCGCCCCGCGCGCCCCCGGATCAATTAAACGGCCCAACATCCCTGAACACGGAAGAATTCCATCGTGAACTCGCATCTCCTTGCACAACAAGCATATGGCAATAGCGCAGCACCCACACGCACAACGCGCGCCACTGAATACGAAGCGTTTGCCCGTATCACACACCGGCTGAACAAGGCTGCACGCAAAGGCAAGTTAGGCTTTGCCGAACTCGCTGAATCCTTGCACGACAATCGCAAACTATGGACCTTACTGGCTGTCGATGTTGCCGATGATGACAACCAGTTGCCGCAGGAACTTCGCGCACGGATTTTTTATCTGGCAGAATTCACGCAGACACATACCCGAAAAGTTCTAAAGCGTGAGGCATCCGTTGCCCCACTCATCGAAATCAACGCCGCAGTTATGCGCGGCCTTCGCAGTAGGACCTAATGATATGAGCGGTCTTGTCCTGAAGCTAAGCCCAAAAGAGAGAATTTTGATCAATGGCGCGGTCATTGAAAATGGGGACCGCCGGTCCCGTCTCTCTATCGTAACGCCTGACGCCAATATCCTGCGGCTACGTGATGCGATTCACCCGGACGAAGCAACCACACCCGTCCGGCGTGTGTGCTACTCGGCGCAGCTCGTCCTGTCTGGTGACGCTGACCCCGACGAATCGCGCCTACAGCTGCTCCGTCGGATTGAGGAACTAAGTCAAATCCTGACAGACACCGATAGCAGAGCACATCTTGCTTCTGCTACCGAAGCCGTCATTTCTGGCCAGTTCTATCAGTGCCTAAAAGCTCTCCGCGCTTTACTCCCACGCGAAGATCGCTTGCTGGCGGTGCATAAGTCATGAGCTTTCAACCGGTCATTCCAATGAGCGGGCTCGTCGGCTGGAAGTATCTCGAGCGGACAAAAGATGCGCAATTTCGGGCCTTCTCGAACAACTCGGCGATGTCAACAGACACCAAGTATTTCGAAGAAAAAATAGGGACGATCAATACCGCCGAAGAACTCGTTGCTGACAGGCGTTTGTTGCGTGTTGCACTTGGCGCATTCGGCCTGCAAGACGACATAAACAATAAATTCTTCATCAAAAAAATTTTAGAAGAAGGCATTCTGGCGACAGATTCGCTTGCCAATAAACTTGCAGACGAACGTTACAAAGAAATGACCAAGGCATTTGGCTTCGACCTTTCAGTGCCAAGATCAAAAATTTCAGATTTTGCAGGCAAAATAGTCGAAAAATATCGCCGCATGCAATTTGAAGTTGCTGTCGGTGAACAAGATGATTCAATGCGACTGGCTCTAAATGCCACCCGCGCTTTGCCTGAGCTTGTCAGCCAAGACACAAGTGACAGCACAAAGTGGTTCCAGGTCATGGGCACCGCCGCCTTGCGCGAGGTATTTGAAACGGCACTTGGTCTACCTGATGCCTTTTCTCAACTTGACCTCGATAAACAGCTAGAGGTTTTCCAAGAGCGCGCCAGCAGCCAACTGGGGATAGAAAACCTGTCCGAAGTTACCGATCCGGATGTGCTTGACAAGATCGTGCAGCGCTATCTTTTACGTGCTCAGATTGATAGCTTTCAATCCTCTGTGTCATCAGGGTCAATCGCGCTCATGCTTTTGCAAAACTAGGCACCACAACTGGTTATCGCGGAACTATCCTACGCGCGCCGGAGCGAACCACATTGTTCGACATATTCACTGGCTTCTTGGAAAGAACCGCATCACGCCCCTGTTGCGTCATCGTATCTGAGTTTCCAACGGGCCGTTTTGCAGAAGCAGTGCTACGCGCGCGTCGCAAAATCAGCGCCAGCCGCGTAAAGCTATGTTCGGTATTTTGGCGCTCGGGTTCTGCGATATACGCATCCAGCTCTGGCCAAATCGAGATCGCCCTATCAATCTGTGCATCACTACCGTCAGAATACAGGCCAGCGCGGATCATCATTTCGGATTGGTCGTAAGCGCCCAACAATTGACGGGCATCCAATATCATCCTGTTTTCTTCTTCACTCGCAGCAGCAGGCAACGAACGCGATACCGACCGCAAGAGGTCAATGGCCGGATATCGCCCGCGCTCCGCTATCTTGCGGTCCAGAACCACATGTCCGTCCAGCACGCCTCGCAAAATATCCGCAATCGGCTCTTCCATATCCGACCCCGCAACAAGAACAGTGAACAGCGCTGTGATATCGCCACTTTCTCCGGCCCCCGGACCCGCACGCTCGCAAAGTGACATGATTGTATGAGCAGTCGAGGCAGGAAAACCGCGCAAAGAAGGCGCCTCGCCTGCGGCCACGGCAACTTCGCGATGTGCCTCGGCGAAGCGGGTGATCGAATCGGCCAACAACAAAACATGCTTTCCCTGATCGCGAAAATGTTCGGCCACAGTCATCGCCGCCCAGGCACATCTCCGCCGAACCAACGGTGAACGATCGGATGTGGCGGCCACAACAACCGCACGCTTCATCCCCTCTGGTCCCAATACATTTTCTACAAAATCACGAAGCTCTCTTCCACGTTCCCCAACCAATCCAATCACCACAACATCTGCTTCCATATGTTTGGCCAGATGGGCAAGCAGGCTGGATTTTCCGACCCCGGACCCTGAAAAAAGGCCGATTCTCTGCCCCCGCACGACGGGCAACATCGTATTAAAAACGGTCATTCCGGTTTCCAAACGCGCGCCCAAGGCACGTCGCTGCGCAGGCGGAGGAGGATCTGCACGCAAATAACGCGCTTCGGGTCCACGCAATAGCGGCCGCCCGTCCAGCGCATTCCCGTAAGGATCAATGACGCGACCGATCCAATGATCTGATGGCGCAAGTAAACCTGCCTCTAGCAACACAACACGATCACCCAATGAAACCCCGTCTGACGGTGCATCGGGCAGCATGACGATACAGTTGTCTTGCAGTTGCAGCACCTCACCACCAAGCGGAGTGCCATCACGCCGCGACAGGCGCAGCTGATCCCCCATTCGCGCAACCCTCTCCAGCCCCGCTACATGCAGAACGCCACCATGCACCGAAACCACGCGGCCAACCCTGCGCACAGGTTTCAGTGTTTCGATTTCAGCTTTGAGCGCGACGATGTCTGACGTTTGCATTGGATTCTCCAAAAATCTCTCGAAAACAATTTCTAAAGGAATCAGGGTTAAACCTTGATTGAGATTGTTCGAGGGAGAAGCCCCGATGTTCGGAAAACTAGAAATCTTTCGCATGGCAAGCGCCATGGCGAAACATGCCGGCACCAGACAAGCCGCTATTGCGCAGAACGTCGCAAATGCGGATACGCCCGGCTTTAAAGCGCGCGATATAGCAAGCTTTAGCGACATCATGTCCAGACGGCGTGATGTGACGGGGCAATTTGCCACGCGCCCCGGCCACCTGAATGGCGCGCTGGATCCAGCACAACCCGAATTTCGGATTGTAGAGGCTGCGGCCGATTCGCCCAACGGCAACTCTGTTTCGATCGAAGACGAGATGATGAAATCCGTCGACACGCAGCGGCAACATGAACGCTCAATCGCTATTTACCGCAGCTCGCTCAACATCCTGCGCACCAGTCTTGGCCGCAGTTAAGGAGAACCCTAATGAGTGAATTTATGAAAGCCCTGTCCGTTTCGGCAAGCGGACTAAAGGCACAGGCGGACCGTATCCGGCATGTGTCCGAAAACATCGCCAATGCGGATACTCCCGGCTACCGTCGTAAAACTGTTCCGTTTGAAACCGAATTCAGCGATGGCACCATCGCCGGGCGTGTCAAAGCAGGGCGTGTTACCTTGGACAGGTCCGATTTGGAACGGATCTACGACCCGTCGCATCCGTTGGCCGACGAAACCGGCCAATATGACGGTTCCAATGTCGACCTGATTGTCGAAATTGCAGACGCGCGCGAAGCGCAGCGTAGCTATGAGGCGAACCTCAAAATGTTCGATCAGGCGCGGCAGATGTCGTCGTCCCTGATGGAATTGCTACGTAAATAATCACTCCAAAAAAGGAAATCCAGAATGGATATTCGTGCCCTGAACGCGGCCCAAAGATACGCCGCATCCCGTCCCGCAACGGAGCCCCAAACCCAGACCAGCGGCGCAGCAGAGGCCGCGCTTGGCGTGGTAAAAGACTTCGCCGCAACCCTTCAGGAAAGTGAAGCAACGGCAAAAGCTGCGATGGTTGGTGATGCCGATCCGCATTCGCTCGTGCAAGCATTGGCACAAACGGAACTGGCCGTCGAAGCTGCTGTGACCGTCCGCAACAAAGTGGTCGAAGCCTATCAGGAAATCCTGCGGATGCCGGTCTAACCAGATGCTAACCGAAGCAATTTTCTTTGACACCTTGCGGCAGGGTTTGTGGGTGGCGGTCATAACCTCTGTCCCGATCCTGACAGTAGCCCTCGTGGCGGGTGTCACCGTTGGGCTGTTTCAGGCGCTGACATCAATTCAGGAAATGACCCTGACTTTTGTTCCGAAACTGGCCGCCATCGTCGTCGTTTTCTGGATGTCGATGGGCTTCATGACACAAACCTTGGTGTCATTTTTTCAAGATCGGATCATTCCAATGATTACCGGAGGATAAGATGGACAACGCAGGTTACATTGCAATCACACGCCAGTCCGGTCTGATGCGCGAAATGCAGGTGGTGGCAAACAATATCGCCAACTCTGCCACGACAGGTTATAGGCAAGAGGGTCTGATTTTTTCAGAATACATCAAAGGCGTTGAAAGCGGTGTTTCGATTTCAATGGCGACCGCCAATGTGCGCAATACCTCGCTGGTGCAAGGCGGTTTAACCCAAACGGGCGGACAGTTCGATTTTGCCATCGAAGGCGAAGGTTTCTTTCTGATTGAAACCCCGCTTGGTGAGCGATTGACCCGGTCCGGCAACTTCAGCCCTTCGGCCGAGGGCGACCTGGTTACGAACGACGGGTTTCGCGTTCTGGACGCCGGTGGCGCACCTATCTTTATTCCTCCTGATGCGACCGACCTTAGCGTTTCTGCCGATGGCACAGTCAGTTCGAACGGGCGCCCGTTGGCCCAGATCGGATTGGTCGCCCCAACTGACATGAATCAGGTCTTCCGCGAGGATGGCGTGATGTTTCGCAACGATGGCGAAACGGAAATCGTAGAAAATGGCCGCGTCCTACAAGGTTTTTTAGAAAGTTCGAATGTGGATCCGGTCACGCAAATCGTCCGCATGATCGAAGTGCAGCGGGCATATGAAATGGGTCAAAAATTTCTTGAATCCGAGGACGAGCGCATTCGCAACTCCATGAAAACATTCGTTCGCTAGAAAGGAAACCACCATGCGCGCCTTGAAAATCGCCGCCACCGGAATGTCCGCCCAGCAAATGCGGGTCGAAACGATTTCGAACAACCTCGCGAATATGTCCACCACAGGCTATAATGCCCGGCGGGCAGAATTTGCAGACCTGCATTACCAACAAATGTCTCGCGCCGGCACTGTGAATGCCGCCGATGGCACCGTATTGCCGACGGGTGTTCAGCTTGGCTTGGGCGTTCGCCCTGCCGCTGTTTCCGTGCATCTTGCGCAGGGATCACTGTCAGCAAGCGGTGGTGATCTGGATATCGCCATCGACGGCAAAGGATATCTGGAGGTTACGCTCCCTTCCGGTCAAGCAGCTTATACCCGCGACGGTGCGCTCAAACGTTCGGCGGAAGGGGTGATTGTCACGTCGGATGGCTTCCCTCTGGCGCCGGAAATCGTAATACCCGACGATGCTCGCTCGATTTCGATCAATGCCAACGGCGAAGTCTATGCCTATTTCGCAACCGCAACAGAGGCGCAGCTTTTGGGGCAAATCACTTTGGCAGGTTTCACAAACGCCAAAGGTTTGGAGGCAATCGGATCCAACCTGTTTGTCGAAACCGAGGCCTCTGGCGCATCTTTGGTTTCGACCCCCGGCGTGGACGGGCTGGGCACCGTTCGTCAGGGCTATCTGGAGGACAGTTCTGTTGATGCGGTCCGCGAAGTAACGGAACTGATCGAAGCCCAGCGCGGATATGAGCTGAACGCCAAAGTTATCAGCGCCGCCGATCAAATGCTGGGCGCAACGAGTCAAATCCGCTGATGAGACTTGTAATTGCATTCACGCTCTTCGCCTTTCCCGCCTTGGCCGACACGGTCGTCGCCGCGCGAATGCTGCGGCCACAAACCATCATTTCGGCGCAAGACCTTGTCCTGAAACAGGCAGACATCGCAGGCGGTTTCAAAACCACTGCACCCATCATCGGACAAGAAGCCCGGGTCGTCATTTATCCCGGTCGTCCGGTTCTACAATCAGACATCGGGCCACCGGCACTGATCGAACGCAACCAGATCGTCACCCTGATTTATGACACTGGCGGCCTGAGCATCGTTACCGAAGGCCGCGCCCTTGGTCGCGCCGGAAACGGTGACCGAATTCGCGTCATGAATCTCAGTTCTCGTGCCACAGTCAGCGGCTCCGTCCTCTCGGACGGCACCGTCCGTGTCCCGCAATAGGAAAATTATCCATGAAATCCACATACTTTGCTTTTGGATTGGCTTTCGCCATCACAGCTTGCGGACGCGGCGACCATTTGGGTAAAGCACCATCCTTTACCCCAAAAATGGAAGGCACCGAACATCTCGCTATGGTAAATCCAGGTTTGCCGATGAAGATCGAAAACAAACGCCCGATCGATCAGGCATCTTTGTGGACAGGTCAACGCGAATCTCTCCTCGGCGATCGTCGTGCAGTGAATCGCGGCGACATTCTGACAGTTGTCATTGAAATCAACGACAAGGCAGAGATTTCCAATTCAACCTCCCGCTCGCGCTCCGGATCCGAAAGCATGGGCGTCCCGAACCTGTTTGGTCTACCGCAACGTATCGATCAGAAATTACCAGACGGGGCATCAATGGGGAGCGCGGTCGGGATTAACTCCTCTAGCCAATCAAGCGGGGACGGCTCCGTGCGCCGTAACGAAAAACTGACCCTGCGCGTTGCCGCAACGATCACTGAAATCCTTCCGAACGGTGTTCTGGCTATCCAGGGCTCTCAAGAAGTTCGCGTTAATTATGAGCTAAGAGAACTATTGGTAAGCGGCTACGTGCGGCCCGAAGACATCTCTCGCCAAAACGAAATCACATACGACAAGATCGCATCTGCACGCGTCTCTTACGGTGGTCGCGGCCAGATATCTGATGTGCAGCAACCCAGGATCGGACAGCAAGTGCTGGACACGGTTCTCCCTTTCTGAGGACGAATTTATGAAAAAACTCCTCCCTATAATTCTGGCATTAATCGGTATCGGCGCTGGCGTTGGTGCAGGCATCATGCTGAAACCGGAACATTCAGAAATGGTCGATGGTGATCCTTGTGGCAACATGGTGCCGGCCGAAGAACACCACGCATCATCGGAAGCCGAAGAAGACGTTACCGAAAAAGAATATGTGAAACTGAACAATCAATTTGTTGTCCCGATTGTTGCCAATGACCGGGTCGCCTCTATGGTAGTTCTGACCCTAAGCCTCGAAGTTTCAACCGGCGATACCACTCTCATTTACGCCAAGGAACCCAAGCTTCGGGATGCCTTCCTTCAAGTTTTATTCGACCATGCAAATATGGGCGGGTTCAAAGGGTCTTTCACCAATTCGAACAACATGGACATATTGCGCGGCAGCCTCATGGACATCGCAACCAAAGTTATGGGTGACCTGGTTACCGATGTTTTGATCGTGGATATCGCGCGGCAAGACGTTTGAAATAACTCCGAACAGGCTTTGCGTCGCTCAAAACGAGCGGCGCAATTTTTCTGCTTTGTCTTCTGCGATCTGAACACTCACGAGTCGTTCAACTACATCTTTTTTTCCAAACGCTTTTCTCATTTCTTTCAGCGCCTGATCCTTTTGAACAAGAACCTGTGCAAGACGCATTTGCAGGCTTGCACGTTTCCGACCCACCCAGCCCTGCCACAGAATATCCGCACCCAATGATCGTAAGGCCATGTCGTTCTGGCTTGCACGTGTCTCATCCGCCAGCTCGCTGTCCAACGTCGCGAGTGCGTGGCGGATCTCAGCTTCCTGCGCCCGAATTTTCTGCATCTCGGCCAGTTTGGTTGTGTATAGAGCTTCGGTGATTTGCTTTAGGGGTTTGAGGTTCTGGGTCATGTCCGGCCCCACTTTGCCTTCTTGCGCATGGTTTCAGCAAACCGGATGGCCGCAGCCACCGCCTTATAATGGTCTGTGCTGATCTCGTTCCCGATTTCCGTGGTCGCAAACAACGCACGCGCTGTTGGCGGATCAGAATGCAGAGGGACGCCATTTTTCTGCGCAATTTCGCGGATGGTTTTAGCAACCTCATCGACCCCTTTGGCCACACAAATCGGTGCCTCGCCTTTCTTTCGGCTCCATTTTAGTGCGACGGAAAAATGGGTTGGGTTCACGATAACGACATCGGCAGTTGGCACATCTGCCATCATCTGTTGGCTTGCGATGGCCTGACCACGGGCCCGGCGCTCACCCTTCATATGCGGATCACCTTCAGATTCTTTATGTTCGTCCCTCATATCTTTGAGAGACATCATATTCTTCCGCATGTGTTCCGCACGTTGCCACATATAATCCAGAACTCCGATGCTCAAAGCAATCAGACATACGAAGAACAAGAACTCGATACATAAGTTCGCAAGCATATTCATCGCAATAGCCGGGCTGGTCTGAACCGTAACCGCCATCAGCTCCATCTTTGCTGACAGAAACAGCCCCAAGCAGACCGAAAAAATGATCAACTTAGCAAAACTTTTAGCAAACTCGAAAAGACCGCCGCGCCCAAACTTATTTTTTATGTTTGAAATAAGAGATATGCGAGAAAGTTTGGGTTGAAGTTTACTGGGCGCAAAAATCAAAGCGCGTTGCCCAATCGCCGCAACAAGAGCAAAAACCATCGGTAATACAAACCAAGGTAACAAGGCCAAGCCGATGCGCCCAAGCAAGCCGCCGGTTATTGGGCTGCCCGTATTAACCATGACCTGCGAAAAACTGTCCGCCTGTTCGATCATCGCCATCATCACACCACCCAGCGCTTTGACAGTGTTGGCCCCGGTCATCAACAGAGCCAGCAATAATCCAGCGTAAACAGAGGCCGTGATCAGATCATTCGACTTGGGAACCTCGCCTTTTTTTCGGGCATCATCCAACTTTTTCTGGGTTGGTTCATGTGACTTTTCTGCGTCATCTTTCCCGCTCATCTGCCCACTCCTACCGGGTTGGCCATAAACTGGTTCATGGCGTGCACCCAGACCTCTAGCATCAAGGGGGAAAGCAATAGCAACAAGGCTAACCCGCCAAAGGTGATGACCGGGGCGCCGACAAATGCAACCATTAATTGTGGCATCGCGCGATTAATCACACCTAAGGTCAAATTATACAAAACCGAAATAATAATGAACGGTGCAGCCAACTGAAATGCCAACGAAAACGCGCGCCGCACTTGATCGAGCCCCCATTCTGCAACCATATCCGAACCAAGGAAAATCCCTGGAGGCAGCATTTCGTAAGACAGGATCATTAAACCGGCTGCCCGAACATGCATTCCCAAAATCATCGCCAGTGCCAGTCCCGACACGACCAAAACATGTCCAATTGCGGGCATAGGTTCAACGCCAGCACCGCCGAAAATTTGTGCTAACGAGGTAGCCTGCGCTGCCATTGATCCTGCAGTTTGCAGCGCCATGACCAGCATCCGAACACCAATGCCTATCACAAAGCCCGATAGGGTTTCGGTACCTACATACCGAATAAGTGTCGGAAATGCCCAAACTGCCTCTTGTTCCATGGCGGGAATGGCAAAAGCAACCACCAAGGTGAACATTACTGCAATAGCGAGTTTCACCCGAACGGGTACGCTTTGCTCGCCAAATCCGGGCAAAAGGGCGACAATGGCCCCCACCCTCAGGAATATTAGCACGCAGTGCCATAAAGCCGCTTCGGAGAATTTAAGAAGCGCCGCAGTACTTTCCATTAAGCCGCAACCACGCCAATCAAAGCAGGGCGAGCATCGACGCCAATCTCTTCGAATGAGAGAACTGGGTTTGTGATACCCTTCGCGCTCATAACGGTGCGAAGGAAGCGGCGCCGGCGCGACGAAGTGACCAAAGCGGGGAACATCCCGCGGTCGCTTGCCTCTTGCATCTTGCCCTGCACACCTGATGCCAAACGGTTGAACATTTCAGGTGGCAAAGCGACATCCAAGCCCCCCCGATCCCCGTCAATTTGATAGGCGGAAAATCGATCTTCCCATTCGGGATCAAGCTGCACCAACGGAATTGTGCCGTCATCTCGTCGCATATTCGCCACCAACTGAAAACCAAGCCGCTGGCGAACATGCTCGCAAATGCTTTCTGTATTGGGATAGACCATCCGCGCTTCGGCTATTGATTCCAGAATCAATGGCAGATTCCGGATCGAAATTTGCTCCTCTAGCAGGAGGCGAAGAACGGCATGCAGGACATCCATAGGCACGCGGTCAGGAATCAGCTCATCCAGAAGCTTCCGATTTGCCTCGCCCCGACCTGTGTCGGACAAATGCACCATCTCGTCCAAAATTCTACGCAGCGATTTCAGCGTTAACAGTCGTGCAAAATTTCGTTTGATGACTTCCAGAAGGTGAGTAGCGAGAACTTCGGTCGGCGTTACGATCGTAATACCGGCCAAGGCAGTATTCTCTTGCTGCGAAGGGCTAATCCACCGGGCAGGCGCATTGTATACAGGTTCCTTCACGTCCTCTCCATCTGGAAGCCCCGCACCGCCATCCGGGATCAACGCAAGCACGTGATCGGAACGTAACTGAGCACGCACTTGCTCCACTCCCTGGATCCGGACAACGTATGTTCCGGTCGGTAAGCTTGGGTCATCAGTCAATCGAATTTCTGGCAGAATAACACCATAGAATGACGCAACATGGGTCCGCATATTTGCGATGCGCACATCCAACCCGGTGCCGGGATCGAGCACCATATTTACAAGGTCCGGAGCGAATTCAACGTGAATGTCATCCAGATCCAGAACATCACCGAGAGACTTTTCTGTGGGTTGAATACTTGGCTCTGCTTCAAGTGAAGCCTCGCTCTCAGACTTTTTCTGCTTCTGAAACTGGGAATAAGCCGCATAGCCTAGAGTTATCCCTCCAGCAATGAACGGAAGGAAGGGCAAGCCGGGCACCAGTGCAAACAATACCATTAAAAACGAAACCGTTGCTAAGGCGGCAGGGTGACCTCCAAGCTGCTTTAGCAGCGTAAGGTCAGTTGCACCCTTTGCCCCACCGCGCGCCAACAATAACGCCGAAGCAATTGAGATAATTACAGCAGGAATCTGGGTTACCAGCCCATCGCCGACGGTCAGAATGGTATAGGTTTCGAATGCCGCACCAATTGGCATATCATGCACAACAATCCCCATAATCAACCCCATCACAAGGTTAAGAAGGGTGATTAAGAGACCGGCAACAGCATCGCCTTTCACAAATTTTGAAGCCCCGTCAAGGGAGCCAAAAAATGTGGTTTCTTGCTGTTCAAGTTCTCGTCGAGCTTTGGCTTCGGTATGGTCAATCGCACCGGCGGACATATCGCTATCAATAGCGAGCTGTTTTCCAGGCATGCCATCAAGCGCAAACCTTGCGCCGACCTCGGCCATCCGCGCCGCACCTTTGGTAATTACCATAAAGTTAACAATTAGAAGCACGCCAAAAACAACGAGTCCGAGGAACACGCTTCCGCTCATTACAAAACTTGCGAACCCTTCGATAACATCGCCAGCAGCATGGGTTCCGGTATGCCCCTGCCCGATAATCAGCTTTGTTGAAGACACATTAAGCGAAAGGCGCAGCATCAACGAAGCAAGAAGAATTGTGGGGAAAGCGGAAAAGTCCAGCGGCCTTTCGATGAACAACGTTACAGTAAAGATCAGAATTGCAAGCGCAAAGGACGTCGCAAGACCAACATCAAGAACCCAAGCCGGCATTGGCAAGATCATCATAACAATGATGGCCATCAAAGCGAGTGCAAGCAGGACGGTCGGCCGGAAAACTGCGGAAAGCGTCATAACTCAGCCCTCTGGAAAAATTAAAGACGTCGTAGAACCACTTCCGGTGCCCAATGGAACCAGCGACCCCATCACGGTTTTGGCAGAGCGTGAGGACAGCAGTGGGTAGGAATTTACCCGCGATGGCGTCTCTCTCCGTTTCAATTGAGACGTTCTCGTGTGCATGGGCGGGTCCAAGCTGGCCAGAATGGTTTGATATTTGCTTTTGTAGCGCTCTGCATACTTAGGGGTTCTGGAATGGTAGGCACCCACAGCATCTAGCCAGTTGCCGGTTTCTCTAAACAGAGACTCGAGGAAGCGCGCCGCATAGATTGCATTTTTCTTCGGCTCAAACATCTCCTCAATCGAATTAAAGGCAGATCCATGCCATTTATAGTTAATTTGAAAACACCCTACATCAAAGCTTCGCGCACCAGTTTTAAAGCGCTCAAAAACAAAGGCACGCGCTTGGTCTTCCGTATCAAACCAGAAACCTTCACCCTCCATATTGACGGTCCAGGGCCACGGCTCAGTCGCTCCATTACGTTTCCTTCCTGTTTCATTGCGTGTTACAGCGCGCAATACATTTAATGGAACAGAGGTCTCTCCCGCGGCCATCAATGCTGCCTGATCGCAGGCAGCGTCTATATCAGCCAAACCTTCGTCGGGCACACACATGAAGAGCAAATATGCCATAACCAGCCTTTGGAAAGAAACCCGTACAAGCGGCCCGCTGCCCTTGGCCCGAACATTTTCGATACTGTGAGATGCCTTTGTAAAAACCGTCCCTGAGACTTTCATAGGGTTTCTGTGTAAAGTATATCTTGGCATTTTTGACCTCGGCGCGTTCTGCAGCACAATGTCTTAGCCTACACGTACGATCGTTTATTTTCGGTAACCACGGTCAATCCAATTGTGCGATCGCATCATCAAATTCCATTTCCCCAAGCAATGCGCGGATTGTTGACCGAGAATTCTCACTGCTAGATATAAGGTCTCGGCTGGCTTCTAGGCTAGGGACAGCCTGACCAATTGCTCCCTCGCCAGGCGCCTGCAGCATAAACTCCGCAGCCCGTGATATATACTCGTTGTCACTATCAATTGCTGTTTGCCAATCTCCAGCCAACCAAGCGCTTTCCATTTCTTGGTCGGCCAGTCCCGCAGCAGCATATACATCTTTCGCTGTGTTAAAATCACCTGCCATGGCACGCGCTTGCGCTCTCAGTTCATCAATATCCGAACCGCTTAACCCTAGTAAGTCTGCTTCAGCGCGTCTGGGGCGGTTTGTTGCGAGAGCCGACTTAGCTCGCAGAATTTTGCGCTTTCGCCCCGAATCGCCATCGGCTGCATATATAACAAACGAAGCCGCTGAATCCGGAAGTCCGGCGTCCAATAGTCGTTCAGAAATATCATTCCCGATATTAGCGGGCAAAACTTCGCGATCAGCTTCTTTTATGCTAAAGATAACCTTTAAGAATTCAGAATCCTCTGCATTTTTGGTAAGGGCATCTACCACCGCACTTAACAGTTCATGGCGCACTTCTCGAGATTGTATTTCGCCAATGTCGCGAAGTGCAGCAGAAAATTGGCCGGCAGACGCACGCGCGAGAACAAGGATACGATCCAGTTCCGGTGCAATTTCTGCGTTTTGAAACTCAAAAACATATGCAGCAATTAAATCAACGGTTTCAGGTTGAATATGGTGACCTCTTTTTATGTCAGTATCAACCATCTTGATCAGTGCTTCCGGCGAGAGTTCTGTATTCTTCTCAACGACTTTGTTTAGGGCGATTGAGGCCTCTGTCAGTGCACCTTCTTCTAAATGTATGTCCGCTTCGACCATGTGAACCGTTGTCGTTTTTTCCACCTCTCCTCGACCCAGAATGCGTAAAATGCTTTCTGCAGTTTCACGCGCCCCCGCACCAAGCAGCTTGGAACTAAGGCCTGGCCCGATCGCATGCTTCAAATGCTGCGGAAGCGCGGAAAAAGCCTGCAATAGCGCACCCTCGTCAAATTGCACCCCACGTGGCAGCTTCTCCATCGCCATGACAGCCCAAAGCGCCGCATTGGTTTCGCACGTAATCTGGCCAAGCAGCGGGCCCGGATTGCTATCGGAACCGGTATCCATGATCCGCGCGAGTGAACGGATCAGCGCATCGGCCTGAGGGTCATCAGGCCCCAACAAGGAAATCGTATGAGAAGCTTCAGCACCAAAACCAAAGTAAATATATAATTTGGCCAAGCGCCTAGCGGCATCTGTATTCAAAAGATCGAATTCTCCGTACAATGCAGATCTATACTCTGCTAACTGCGCACCAAAGCTCCGATCTTGGCTTCCCCACTCGGCAACATTCAATAGCGCTGAATCTATGCATTTCTGTCCTGCACCCGTTTCAACGGATCGCATTATCTGTCCCATATGGGGAGGCTGCATCGCGTTTTCGGCGTGCAAAAGTACATGATTTGTCGCGTTGCCTTCTTGCAACTGATCATTATGCGCAGGCGATTGCTCGATTTCAACTTGAACCTTATTGGTTGCCTGCTCCCTTGGCTTTATTGGTAATGGGCCATTTGGTTCAAGCAAACCTTGCGTTGCCGCACGACCGATTTGTTGAAGTAGTTGTTTTTCAGCCTCTGCTACCCGAACTCTATTAAAAATAGCCCGATCTTCTTCTTGCTTAAGGTTTGTGGCCATTTTACCAACGCTATCAATCTTAGGTTGCGGGACCAACGGTCGCGATATCGCCACTGTGAAGTCACTCTGGCGTTCAGTAACAATTGGAAGAATCCCAAAGGTCAACCTTGCTTCGGGCGGTTCACCCCCAGAGACACGATCTTCGCGTATACTCAAAAGCCCACGCCCATCCGATTGCCCGATTAAATCAACCGCAAGTAAATTCGCACCTGCACGAAACATTTCAATCTTGCACGCGCAGCCAAGTGCTACTTCCAAATACTTACGGTCATCTGACGGGACAATGCTCAGCACTCTGGTTCGCTCTATACGGTCAAAAGCTTTTGATAGATCGAACTCGGAAACCGGCCGCGATAGGTTTAACCGAAAACCTGTGCCAACCTCTTCTAAATCCCACTCGACACCTGTCGGAATTCCAAATGTGAGACGTGTAAATTCTTTGTGCTCTCCTCCAAGCACCCGCACTGTTTGCGCAGCACCTAACGTAGGGAACAAAAGCAAAAAAGCTATCAAAAGGCGCGTCATGCTGCCTCCTGCTTTACCGACTTCAAGGCTTCCTCCAGCTCGGAGAAACTGGGGCGACAATGAGAGGGCGTATTTTGCCGCCCCACTTCGATGCAGATATTTGTCGCGTGATTATAAAGGTTGGCGACCAGCACCTCACGGATCAATTGATAGAAGTGGCCATCCTCTTCGACGACAGCTTTTACTTTTCCCGCAAAAGGCGCGACCAGGCCGTAGGCTAGGAACACGCCCAAGAATGTCCCCACCAATGCGCCGCCAATCATTTTTCCAAGCACTTCCGGCGGCTGATCAATCGACCCCATCGTTTTGATCACCCCGAGGACTGCCGCAACAATACCGAGTGCAGGTAAGCCATCCGCAACCGTTTGCAATGCGTGACTTGAGTGCAGCGCATGGTGCAGGTTCGCCTCAATACGCTTTTCCAAAACCTCTTCTACCTGATGCGGATCATCATAGTTCATAGACGCCGATCGCATCGTGTCACAAATAAGATTAACCGCTTCAGCGTCCGTAATGATCTTGGGATATCTCCCAAAAATAGAGGAAGTTTCAGGTGCCTCGATATGCTCTTCGATTCCAACTGGGTTTTGACGTGCTAGGCGGATCAACTCGAACAGCAAGCATAACAAGTCTCGATAGTCGTCATGGCTCCATTTCGGCCCCTTAAAAACTTTACCTAGGTCCTTCATCGTATGCTTAACCGTGGACATATCGTTGCCGATTAAGAAAGCACCAACTGCCGCCCCACCGATCATCATCATCTCAAATGGCAAGGATTTCATGATGATACCAAGTTTACCGCCTGCCAAAATATATCCGCCAAAAACCATGACGAAAATTACGACGATTCCGATAATTCCTAGCATGTTTTTGCTCCGCCCGGACTGTTTCAGCTAGACTGACATCTTGGGGTTAAAAACCCGTTCCCAAAACTCTAGTTTTTGGGAACACTCGCATTCCGTCCGGCCAAAACGACACTTATTGTGTAGGCCGTATTTGGCTCTAGCCCAGCCATGATTCCGGCTGCTGCCTCAGGCCGCATGCGCCCTAGGAAACCGGCAGCAAAATCAGGATGCATTTCCTCAAATAATGCGGCCGCGTCTTTGGGCTTCATATTTTCGTAGACAGAAATCAGCCGGGAAATATCGTCCTCTGCAGCAGTATCAGCCAAAGCGATGGTTTCGCGAAGTCGCTCTTCCGCCGCAGTCAATGCCGTCATTTTGCGCTCGATTTCCTGATCGGCAACAGCAAGGGCCTGTATCCGGTTTCTCATTTTTTCTTCGCTGGATTTCAAGCGCTCTTCGCGCTGGCGAAATGCAGCCAACATTGCGGCTACATCTGGCGGTTGCTCACACGATGCAGCAGCCACAGTTTCCTCTGGCTTCTCAACTTCATGCGGCTCTTCGCTACGCGCGAATGCCTGGCCAGCATCGCTACCTGCTCGGATCAGCGCCGACCCGATCAGCAATGACGATATCAACAATAACGTTCCCCGATTGGGGCGACCACGGCGCTTCTTTATTTTGGGCTTTTTCACTGCGTTCTCCCACGATCCGGTTGAGCATGACGTACGAACATCGGTTCTTTCATCGGTTCCGGCTGTTGGGGCGCGGCGGCGGTGGGTTGAGGCTTTTCTTCTGGCAGATCGTGCATCGATGCCACTAACAGCTCCAGTCGCTTCGCCACACCTTCCGCCCTCTCGGTTAATGCACCCAGACTTCCGGTCGAAGCCGAAGCCGATTTTTGTGCCGCTGCAAGCGTTTTTGTCAGGTCATCAACCTGAGCTGACAGAACCGCCACTGCGCCTCCGACACCATTTTCCAGGTCGTTAAAGCGACTCAACCGTCGCGCCAGAACAAAACAGTAAAGTCCCGCGCCCAATGCCCCTGCCACCAATAAAATATCCGCTATCATGTCCATAATTGTTCCTCTCAATTCAAAACGAATTCCATGATCAAAAGATCATGAACCCGCCCCTGCCCTGTTACGATTTGCACCCGCCGCAACATCTGGGCCCGCAGCTTGGTCAGCATGGCTGGGTCTTCCAGATCGGATGTCTCCAACGCACGCAGATACCCGTTCAGCACATCAACAACGCGTGGTATCAAGGTTTGCACATCAGTTTGATATTTCGTCGGAACCTCTAGCTGCGCCTTGAACCGCAGGTGCCTGTTGTCAGAATGCGTGCCAAGCGAAATAACCATTTGTTCGATAGGGACAAAGGCAACGTCCGGCATCCCCGGCGCTGGTTCTTCCTCTTCTGCGACGGCTTCTTCGTGTGATTCGCCGCCCAGCAACATGCCGCTGTAAACAGCGAAAAACCCGCCGCCACCGCCAGCGATTGCCAGCACCAAACCAATGATCAAAGGCAGTTTAGAGGATTTTTTCGGCTCTTCGCCTTCTGGCTCTTCCGCTTCGGACATCTCACATTCCCAATCTTTTCTACAAACAATCTATAACCCCATAGGAACTAACCGATTGTTAAGGCTGATCAGCCAATGTGAGTGCACGACCGGGACAGAACGTCCGGTATCACGGAGGATCGTCGTGCAGCAGATTCTAAATGTCTGGAATACACTTGAACCGCGCAAGCGTATCTTGGTTGTACTCGCAACCATCGCTATGTTCGCCACTGTTTTAACAATGTCCAGAATGGCCTCGCAGCCCAGTTTGACACTGCTGTATGCAGGCCTGGAAAGCAGCGCCGCCGGTGATGTCGTCAGTGCGCTTGAACAGCGCGGCGTAGCATACGATGTCCGTGGCGGATCAATCTTCGTCGAATCATCCAAACGTGATGAATTGCGCATGACGCTCGCAAGCGAAGGCCTACCGGCGAACAGTGGGCGTGGCTATGAGCTTTTGGACAGCCTGTCAGGATTCGGAACCACATCGCAGATGTTTGATGCCGCTTACTGGCGCGCAAAAGAGGGTGAGCTGGCGCGCACCATAGCAGGCACCCCCAATGTGATGTCAGCGCGTGTTCACATTGCGCACAATGGCTCAAACCCGTTTCAACGCGAGGTGCGCCCGACCGCTTCGGTCAGCGTCACGACCTCAGGGGGGACGTTATCTGGATCGCAGGCGCGTGCGTTAAAATACCTTGTCGCCTCTGCTGTTGCCGGCCTTACACCCGACGATGTCGCGATTATCGACGGCCAGGGCGGCCTGATCAGCGCAGCCGAAGATTCGGCACCCAATGCGGGCGTAGATGACCGTGCCGAAACTCTGCGCGATCGTGTGCAGCGATTGCTGGAGGCCCGGGTCGGGTTCGGCAATGCCGTGGTCGAGGTTAGCGTGGATACGGTCACCGAAACCGAATCCTTTCGCGAACGTCGTTTTGATCCCCAAGGGCGGGTCGCCATCAGCACCGACACCGAAGAAAACACCAATAGCGCAACCGGTGGCGCGGGAGGGGATGTAACCGTTGCCTCAAACCTGCCGAATGGTGATGCAGGCTCGGGCGATACGTCCAGCAGCCAAAACAGCCAAACACGCGAGCGGGTTAACTACGAAGTGTCCGAAACAGAACGTCAGGTGACAAAGGCGCCCGGCTCTATCAAGCGACTGTCGGTTGCGGTTCTGGTGAATGGACTCACTCAGGTGACTGATGGCGGCGAAACCCAATTTCAGCCCCGCACCGAAGAAGAGCTGGCCTCCTTTCGCGAACTGGTATCATCAGCTGTCGGCTTCGACGAAACCCGTGGCGATGTAATTACGATTAAATCCATGCAGTTCGAACCGCTTACAGTTCCAGGAACTGCGGCGACTGCTGGTTTTATGGACAAGATACACCTTGATATCATGTCGATCATCCAAATGGCGGTTCTGGCAATTGTCGCATTGATTCTTGGCTTGTTCGTCGTGCGCCCGATCCTCGGCAAACCCGCGCCCGCCGGGATGGCTGAACTTCCTCCGCCGCCCCGACCCGACGCCGGAGATACATCGCCCCTGAATGGCGAAATAGACGATGGAAACTTCGACCTGCCTGAAATGTCGGTCATTTCGGACCTTCCTGCACTTGGGGATAGCGCAATGGGTGATTTTGGCATGGGCAGCGTCAGCTCTGATCCGGTTGACCGACTGCGCAACCTGATCTCTGAGCGACAAGACGAAACGGTCGAAATTCTTAGAAACTGGCTTGAAGACAGCGAGGAAAATGCCTGATGCCCATTTCACATCTACTCGAAGATTTCGGTTCCCCGAGCTTTCAGACCCAATCGAGCGGAACAACCGAGCTGTTGAAAGAAGAACAGCGGCTCGAGGCTTTTGAACAGGGTTATAAAGCAGGTTGGGACGACGCAAGCAAAGCCCAGAGCGATTCGGCATCCCAGATTTCCGCCGAATTTGCGCGAAACCTTCAGGATCTTTCCTTCACGTATCACGAGGCTTTCGCCCATGTGATGAAAGCAATGAACCCTCTGCTGCAACAGGTCGTCGAAGCCGTCCTGCCATCGTTGGCACATCAAACTCTTGGTGCGCAGGTGGTTGAACAACTTATGGAATTGGCCCGCGCCAACGGTGAACAGCCTGCGTCGATCACCGTTGCACCGGAAAACCGCGCCGCAATTGAAAACATTCTGGAACAGGAAATGCCCTTCCCCGTCGATGTAAAAGAAGACCCCGCAATGGGTGAAGGGCAGGTTGATCTGCGTTTCGGAGAAACTGAACAAGCAATTGAACTGGATGATGTTTTGGCTGGAATTGGCCAGGCTGTTGCCGGTTTCTTCCAACAACACGAAAAGGAAATGAAACATGGCTGACGCAGAAGACAAAACACCCTCACTTCAAGCAGATTCCAAGAACCCATTCTCGCAAGTTCCGATAGAGATCACGATTTCAGTCGGCCGGGCACGGCCATTGATCCGTGAACTGTTACAGATGGGCGAAAATGCAATCCTGCCACTCGATCGCAAGGTCGAAGATCCGGTCGAACTTTATGTCGGCGACCGCTTGATCGCCCGCGGAGAGCTGGAGGAACTGGAAGGTGACCAGCAGGGTCAGTTGGCCGTCCGCCTGACGGAAGTTGCCGATATGAAAGACGGCTTGGGATGAATGGCCGAACGCCCATCACACTTCTGCTGATCGCAGCGCTGTCATTGGTTGCCGCGCCCGCTGTCGCACAAGACCTGTCCGTTTCGCTTGGTGATGGCGGATCCTTATCGGCGCGCAGCATACAGCTGTTCGTGCTTTTGACTGTTCTCAGCCTTGCACCGGGGCTGGCCATTATGATCACTTGTTTTCCGTTCATCGTGACGGTTTTGTCGATCCTGCGACAGGCGATTGGACTCCAACAATCTCCTCCCAACATGTTGATTGTCAGCCTTGCGCTATTCTTGACCTACTTCGTAATGGAGCCGGTTTTCACCACCGCTTGGGAGCAGGGCGTAACCCCATTGATCAACGAGCAGATTGACGTGGAAACCGCATTCCTGCGCACACTTGATCCGTTTCGCAATTTCATGGCCAACCGGATGGACCCAGAAACATTCGAAGCAATGGCCAGCCTGCGCCCCAACCCTGAAACCATAAACGCCGGCCCCGATGCGCCGATTTCCGCCCTGGTTCCCAGCTTTCTGTTGTCGGAAATTTCCCGTGCGTTTCAGGTGGGTTTTCTGGTGTTCCTGCCCTTTCTGATTATTGATCTGGTGGTTGCTGCCGTGCTGATGTCGATGGGTATGATGATGGTGCCACCGGCCATTGTTTCACTGCCCTTCAAGCTGGCGTTTTTCGTGATTGCCGACGGGTGGAGCCTGATCGCCGGTGCGCTTGTTCGCAGCTATACCTAGGCTGCACCCTTGACCATTCACCCGCTTATGGCCGACAGTCAGCGCAGTGTGCCCCGGGCGGCACTCTGCCCGCAATTTATTTGGTTGGACATTTCAGGCGACGCAGATGAACAGATCCCTGCCCCCCGGCTCAGAAGAGTCAGACAAAACCCGGCCGCCGCTAGGCGCATTGCGGTATGAAACACCGCTGGACCTTTATGCCGCCTTGCCACAGGTTGCCGAGGTCACGCAGCACCGACCGCGCGAAAACGAGGACGCGCTGGATTACCTGTTCCGGCTGCGCTCCAGCACCACCCCGGAAGAGGCCGTAACCTATACCGCATTCGCCGCGCTGCCACAGATGGCAATCTGGTGGGGCCACGAATGCCTGCGACTTATGCCTGAAACCCTGGATCAGGCAGACCGCGCAAGGATGGAACTGATCGCGGCATGGACGGCCCGCCCCTCAACCGACCTGCGCCACCGGCTGATGCACGAGGCGCTTTGGGCCAACAAACGATCTCCTGCTGTCATGTTGGCGCTTGCGGCGGGGTGGTCGGGCGGATCCATTGCTCCGAATGATCCCGCGCCAGTGCCCCCCTACCGCGCACCGCGGTCGATCAATTCCGCAGTGTTGTCATGTCTGGCACAGGCCGATCTGTCACGACGCCCCATCTATTTGGCCCGATTTATCGACATGGCGGAATCGCTTTACCGCGTGTATTGAGACCGGAACACACAACTGGCCGTAAGGTCAGGGATATTTAACCCCCGATCCTGTTGGTCCGCATCCGGTCTTTCAGGCACCTATGATTGAGACCTATGACCCTCGTATTGAACATCGAGAATTACGACTACCTTGATGATGGGGGGCCGGTTCAGTTCACCGTGACGCAACGCGGTTGTCATGTCGGCCGGTCGAACAGCATGGATTGGGTATTGCCGGACCCAAGCCGCCATATTTCGTCGCAGCATTTCGAGGTGTTTTTTCAGGACGGGCATTATTGGCTGCGGGATGTGTCAACAAACGGCACCTTCTTGCAGGGGCAGCGATATCGCCTGGATCAGCCGCATCAATTGTCGCACATGGATAGGTTTCATGTGGGGCAATACATCATCTCTGCCTCTCTTCAGGCCGGGGTCAATCCGACCTTACCGCAGGCGCAATCGGTGCCACATGCCGCCGCGCCCGAACCATGGGCCGGTCAGGCCAGCGATGCCGACCCATGGGATTTGGGCGGCGCGGCCGATCCCATCAACCCTCTACCAGCCGACCCATATGCAAGGCGCGAAGATTTCGCTGATGATTTCATCGCCAATCCGGTGTTCGAACAACCCGCGCCTTTGGCACCACCACCCGCTGCGCCCATTCCAGAACCGCTAGCGGCCCCCACACCCCAGCCTGCGCCGGCTGTCCCGCCACAGCCGGCACCGACATTGACCCCGCCAAGTCTAGAAGCAGCGGCCCATGTTCCGGGGCTATCTCTGCCACCGACCGTGTTGCCCGAAATACCACCTGTGGCACCCGCGCCACGCCCCGATGTTTCGCAAATCCCGCGACCGATGCCGCAGCCCGAGCGCAGCGCGCCAAACACGACCAACAGCAACGATGCCATCCTAAAGGCGTTCTGCGAAGGTGCTGGCCTGCGACCAGAAGCCTATGGTGATGTGGACCCTGTGGAGCTTGCCCGCTCCATGGGGGAAAGCCTGCGTATCGTTTCAGCCGAGGTCATGGCCCAATTGCAGGCCCGCGCCTCTGCCAAACAATTCACGCGTGGGGGAGAGCGCACAATGCGCCGCGCAAGCGATAATAACCCATTGAAATTCCTACCAGATCCAGATCAGGCTATCGAAGCAATGTTCCTGAAACACCGCGCCGGTTTTCTGAATGGAGCTGATGGGCTTCAAGAGGCGCTGCGCGATTTACGCATGCATCAGGTCGCCGTTTTTGCCGCGATCCAGCCCGCATTGGCCGAACTTTTGAACGACCTTGCGCCAGAAGTGATAGAAAAAGACAGCGGTGGCGGCGTTCTGGGCGGCGGCAAACGCGCCAAGGCATGGGATACCTTTGTCGAACGCTGGGATACCAAGACCAGCAAGCATGAAAATGGAATTCTTGATGAATTTTTGGTCCACTTTGCACGGGCCTATGCTGATATGGCGGGTTCAGACCTTGGTTAATGCTAAATCGGAAACACTTGTTTTCCCTTTATTTGCTTGACCTTGGGTTAAAACATTAACACGATGCGCGGCGTATGCCGGATTTGTGCGAACAGGGAATTGGTTGATGGCGTTTGAATGGTTGACGGGCCCCGTATCAGAGGAGGCCCCCTGCGGGCCCGATCTGGAACGCGCGGACGATGCCGAATTCATCGACTATTATTTCGAGGCCGAGGGCCGCCTGCCAGAACAATACGTCAAACCCGGAATGCGCCACAAAGGCGAAGGGTCGGATGATGCCGTATTCGACCCCAAATCCATCGACCACCGCAAAGAACGCCAAACGATCGAAACCCTGCTGAAACGCAGCCGCGACTTACGTCTGTTGTCGCTTTTGGCGCGTTTTGAAATTCTGGCGGGCCGCCTGCCCGGATTTGCAGATGCATTAGAAGGCATGGTCGCCATACTGGGAAAGTGGCCAAATGACGCCCACCCGTTGGTCACCACATCCAACACCGACCGCCGCATGGCGCTGGATTTTCTGAACACCCGCGCCACAGTCATTGCGCCGCTGCAACATTTGCCGCTGAACGGGCAACCCGATGCCACCTTGCGCCGCTATATGGCCGCATCCGGCAAGGTCTCCCCGCGCAGCGACGAAGAAGACGCAACAGCGCAGCAGATCACGGATGCACTGGCAGATGACAGTTTCAAAACGGCGGTTTCCAAATCGCAGGCCGATTTGACGCGTGCGGCCACTGCGCTGACAACACTGGCGCGACTGGGCAAGACTCATCCGACGAAACCCATGTCGGTTGATTTCGAAACGGTGTTAACCACGATTTCCGAAATGCAGGCCTTGATCCGTTCAGCCCGGCCGGAATTGACTGTATACGAAGCCGCCACCCCCATCGAAGACGCGCCGGAACAGGCTCCCGATGCGCCCCAGCCCGCAGGTGATGCTCCGGTTGCCAAGGCAGCGACCGTTTCTGATGCGCAGGCCGCGGGCGATCTGAGCGGGCAACCGGCCGCAAGGGTGACACTTGAAGCCATTGAGGGATACTTACGCAACGCCGAGCCCAGCTCTGCTGCGTTGTTGTTGGTGGTGCAAGCGCGTCTTTTGATCGGCAAACCCTTGATCGAGGCGCTGGAAACACTGATCCCGGGTGACGCATCAAAGGCCGTGATCAACTTTGGCCCCGCCACCGGGTTTTCATTGCCAATGGAACGGTTGCGCGCCCTTTCAAACGAGGCCGCGCTGGACCAAAAAGCCGAAACCGACACCCAACCGGCAGCCCCGCCAGTGATGAAAACCCGCGCCGATGTGGCCGCCAACCTGCGTTCTGTCGAAAACTGGTTTCGCCGCAACGAACCCGCAAGCCCGATACCAATCCTGTTGGTGCGCGCACGATCCTATCTGGACAAAGACTTCGAGGCCCTACTGGCCGAACTCATACCACTGCAGCAAACTGAACAAAGCTAACGCGAATATATTGTGACACACCCTTAAAGCCGTTGACTTGCCGCGGCGAGGCGGGTTCACTGAATACAACCAAGGAGATAGACGCATGGCATCTGATAAAGCCACGGATTTCATCAAGAGAAACCGCCCGCCACGGGTGAACATTTCCTATGAAGACCCATATGACGCCGAAAAGATGGTGGAATTGCCCTTCGTCATGGGCGTGATGTCCGACCTTTCGGGCAACAATTCTGCCGTGGAAAAGCCCCCCGTAGAAGAGCGCGATTTCCGCGATGTCACAGCCGCCACGCTGGACACATTCATGGAAGACATCGCCCCCGGCGTGTCCTTCAATGTGGAAAACAAGGTCGACGAAAACCCCGAGGGCCGTTTGGGCGTCGCGTTGAACTTCACCAAGATGGATGATTTCAATCCGGCCGAGGTCGCCCGTCAGGTGCCCGCGCTGAACAAACTTTTGCAGGCGCGCCAGCACCTTGCCAACTTGCAGCGCTACATGAACAGCAAGCCCAAGGCGCAAGAGCAGATCAAAATGTTGCTGAATGACCCCGAGTTGATGGCCGCGCTAAGCGAACGCAACGAAGGCCCAGCAGACGCGCAGGAGGACGAATAAGATGTCGAGCGACGCACAATCCCAAACGGCGGAACAGTCCGCCGGCCTTTCCGAGCTTGATGAATTCTCGGATATTCTGCGCCAGACGATCAAGCCGCGCTCCGAAGTCGCCGCCAAAGAGGTGGACAACGCCGTGGTTGCGCTTGTGCGCGAAGCCATGGACGATCAGGCCGTCATCGCCGAAGACGTGATTGATACCATCGACGCGATTCTGGCCAAGATCGACAAAAAACTGACTGATCAGGTCAATGAAATCATCCACCACGAAGAATATCAGAAACTGGAATCCTCGTGGCGCGGTCTGGCATATACGGTCAACAATTCCGAAACCGACAGCAGCCTGCGCGTTAAGGTGCTGAACGTAGCCAAAACCGAACTTCAGTCCGAAATGCGCCGTTTCCCCGGTGCAAAATGGGACAAAAGCCCCCTGTTTCAAAAGATTTACGAACAGGAATTCGGCACGCTTGGTGGCAAACCCTATGGCGCGCTGATTGGCGATTACTATTTCGGTTTCAGCTCGGCCGATGTGTCGCTGCTGCGTGACATCGGTAAAATCGCCGCTGCGGCCCATGCACCCTTTGTTTCTGCCGCTTCGCCCGAACTGCTGGGCATGGACAGCTGGAATGAAATCGGCACCCCGCCGGACCTCTCCGAAATCTTTGATACCCCTGATTACGCCGCGTGGAACGGCCTGCGCGACAGCGAAAATTCGCGCTATCTGGCCCTGACCATGCCCCGCGTTTTGTCCCGTGATCCCTATGGGCAGGACAGCACCTCGGTTGTCGAAGAGTTCAATTTTGAAGAAGAAACCGACGGCCATCAGGGCGAAAAATACGCATGGATGAACGCGGCCCACACCATGGCCGTAAACATCAACCGCGCCCACAAGGAACACGGTTGGACCGTGCAGATCCGTGGTGTGCAGTCGGGTGGGGAGGTGTTGAACCTGCCCAGCCACACCTTTGAAACCGGCGACGGGTCCAAGGACCTGAAATGCCCGACCGAGGTATCCATCACCGACCGCCGCGAAGGCGAATTGAGCGCCGCTGGCCTGATGTCGATTGTGCACCGCAAGCACACCGACAAGGCCGCGTTCATCGGTGCCCAATCGCTGTATCGTCCGAAAAAATATACGGATGAACTGGCGACTGCTTCGGACAATATGTCTTCTCGTTTGCCCTATATTTTCGCGGTTTCGCGTTTCAGCCACTATCTGAAATGCATGGTCCGCGACAAAATCGGTCAAAGCCCGGACCGCCTGCAATTGCAAAACGATCTGCAAAGCTGGGTGAACAAATACGTGTCGGGCAACCCCGAAAGCGCAAGCGAGAAGGAGAAGGCGAAGAAGCCATTGGCAGGCGCCAAGGTGGAAGTCGTCGAAGACGAGGAGAACCCCGGGTACTATGTCGGCAAATTTTTCCTCAAGCCGCATTTTCAACTGGAGGGTATGGACATTGGGATGAGCCTCGTGTCCAAACTTCCAAGCAAGTGATAGGCGGCACCCCGCACTGTGATCTTTCCTAAGTACTGCCGTAAACAAGGAGCTTAACTATGGCTGTCGATATTTTCCTGACCCTTTCCAACAACATCAAGGGCGAGTCCCAAGATGCAACCTACCGTGACAACATTGACGTTCTGGCGTGGTCCTGGGGTCTGTCCCAGTCCGGCACGACCCATGTTGGTGCTGGCGGCGGCGGCGGCAAAGTAAACGTGCAGGACATCAACCTGACCAAATACGTTGACCTTGCTTCCAACGACCTGATCAAGCGCTGTACCTCGGGCGAGCACATCGAATACGGTGAACTGATCGTGCGTAAATCGGGCGGCAACGCGCCGGTTGAATATTTCCGCCTGAAAATGGAAAACATCATGATTTCGTCCTACAACACGGGCGGTTCCAAGGATGGTCTGGACCGGATTCAGGAAAGCCTGAACCTGAACTTCCGCCGCTTTGAAATCACCTACACCCTGCAAGAAGAATCCGGTGCCGCTGGTGCCGAAACTCTGACCGGTTGGGACATCGCGGAAAACAAGGAGTGGAGCGCGTAAGCCTCTCCTCTTTTCGCAGCGAACCATGGGGCCGGCGATATGCTTTCGCCGGCCCTTTTTCCACAAACCCCTTTTGTTTACCGTGCCATTGAATGCCCAATCCCGATGCCACAATCCCCCCCGGCGGTCACGACCAGTCCCGCCATTCGCGGCGGCAGGTTTCACTGATGCATGTGTTTCGTTCGGCTGCGGAACAGGGCAATTCCCGATCCACTGACAAGGTGTATCAGGATGGCGACCGCGCCATAACGGTGCAAAGCCGCCAACGCCGCGAAGGCGTGGACGAGGGCGAGTTGCGCCGCCATCTGAGCATTGATCTGGACAATCTGATGAATACAATCCGGCTGGATGCTATCATACCGCTGGACAATTACCCCTATGTGGCCCGTTCGGTGCTGAATT
Organism: Paracoccaceae bacterium; assembly: GCA_050633465.1. Taxonomy (GTDB): domain Bacteria; phylum Pseudomonadota; class Alphaproteobacteria; order Rhodobacterales; family Rhodobacteraceae; genus UBA3069. Next base: position 76,939 of record JBOEGO010000012.1, read on the forward strand.
TCGGGTTCAAGGATATGAGCAGCCTCAGCCGCTCGCGCCAGACCGAAACCAAAATCGCCGCCTCGATCCGGCAAAGCCTGATCGACCACGAACCCCGCCTGATCCCCGAAAGCATCGAAATCAACATCAGCGCATCCAAGGACAGCAACACCCAGCGTGTCTCTTACGAGGTGGTCGCCGAAATGGCCGCTGACCCGGTTGATATCCCGCTGGATTTCGTGGCCGAGGTCGATCTGGGGGCCGGTAAGATGAAAATGAAACGCCTGCGTGTGCAAAAATGAGAAAGGCGTTTCGCGACAAGTATAATCAGGAACTTTCGCTGCTTTATGAACGTGCGGCGGAATTCGCATCGGAATACCCCGGTTTGGCGGATCGTTTGGGCGGGTTGTTGCGCGAAAACACCGACCCGGCCGTGGCTGGTCTGTTAGAGGGCACCGCCTTTTTGGCCGCGCGCGTTCAGCTGAAACTGGACGAAGAATTTCGCGGCTTTACCGAGGAATTGCTGGAGCAGATTTTCCCCGATGCCCTGGCCCCGATGCCCAGTATGATGCTGGTGCAGGGCAATCCGCCCGTCGACAACAAGGATCTGGACGAGGGCATGCATTTTGCCGCCGGTTCCTACATCGACGCACGGTTTGTCGATGCCGATCAACGGGTTGCCTGCCGTTATCGTCTGGGTGCGCCGCTTACCCTGTGGCCACTGGACATCACCAACCTCACCTATCTGGAAAACCCCGCCACAGTGTCTGCCCTTGGCATGGATGCTGCGGATGGCACATTGGCCGGGCTGTCAATTGATCTGACACGCAGCGGCGCAGACCCTGACGCGCCGCTGTCGGGCATTCCGCTGGACGATCTGACCTTTTTCCTGACTGGCCCGATGCAGGACGCCATCGCGCTCTATGAACAGTTGCATTGCAATCTGGCGCGGCTGTCATTGCGCTATCTTGATGACAATGGCGATGCGATGTTTGTGCGCCTGTCGCCAGATCAATTGCAGCAAATCGGGTTCAGCGACAGTGAGCGTATGCTGCCCCATGATTCCCGCCTGTTCGAAGGTTTCGCCATGCTGCGCGAGGCCTTCGCCTTTTCGCGTAAACTGCTAGGGTTCCGGCTGACCGGATTGCGCCAACCCCTGCGCAATATCAAGCGTGCGAATTGCCAAATCGTGATGGAATTCGACCGCTTGAACCCTGCACTGGCCGCGCGTCTGAAACCCGAACACGTCAACCTGCACGTCACCACCGCCGTCAACCTGTTCGAAGAAACATCCAGTCAGGTGCGGCTGGACGGCAAGCGTCACGAATATGTAGTGACCCCCGACAGCAGCCCCGTCACCCATTACGAAATCCAAGGTATAACAGAGGTTTACGCCCATTACGTTGGCGCCCAAACCAAGGTGCGCGTGCTGCCCCTATACGGGTTGCCCGGTGACGGTGTGAACCCGCGCAATGCGCTGTATTTCACGTCCCGTCGCAAGGAACGTCGCCTGACCGCACAGGAAAAACGGTTTGGCCGCAGGCATCGCTATCGTGGCACCGAAACCTATATCGCGCTGTATGAACCGCCCGACGAAGACAGCAATGAGGGCGCGCAACGCATGCAAATAAAGGCGCTATGCTCTAACCGGCACCTGCCCGAATACCTGCCGATTGCCGGATCGCGTGATGATTTTCACATGGTCGATGATGTCACCGTATCCATGGCCTGTGTCGCGGGGCCAACCCCGCCACGCGAACCCCTGACCGTGCTGGAAAGTCAGGCCGCGCATCGCGCCATTCAGGGCGATGTGTATTGGCGCGTCATCAGCTATCTGTCGCTCAGCCATTTCGGTCTGGATGATCGCAGGGGCGGCGACAGCGCGGCGGGCATTCACGAAATGCTATCGCTGTTCATTGATCCATCAGACGCCGCAACCGAAACCCAGATTCAGGGCATTCGCGGGCTGGCCACACGCCCCATCACCCGTTCTATCCGGCGCGAAGACGGATTTTTCCCCGCGCGCGGCATCGAAATCACCCTGACCTTTGACGAGGAAGCATACGAGGGCAGCGGCATCATCCTGATGGGCGCGATCCTTGACAGGTTTCTGGCCGAATACGCCCCGATCAACAGCTTTACCCAAACGGTTATCGCCTCGCAGCAACGTGGCGTGATCAAACGCTGGCCCCCACGCACCGGCAGTGGCCCACTGTTATGAACAAGCGGCAGGATGACATCAACGCCGAGGCAAAGCGGCTGTCAGTTGCGGGTAAAATGGGCCTGTTCACCACCCTGCGCCGGGTGGAGCGTAACAGCCCCCACGCGCCGCGCATCGGCAAAAACCGCCGATTGTCAGATGAACCTGTGCATATCGGGCAAGACCCCGATTTGCGGTTTCCCACCTCTGATCTGTCGGATGCCGAACAACGTGCCGACGGCAAATTTCACATTCGCAGCCGCATTTTGGGCTATTTCGGCCCGCAAGGCGCATTGCCCCTGAACACCACGGAAGAGGTCGCACGCTGGGCACATTGGGGCGACCACGGGTTCGTGAAATTCGTCGATATTTTCTCGACCCGCTTCCTGCAATTGTTCTTTCGCGCTTGGTCGGATTCGCACGCGATCACCCAATTTGACCAGCCTGACAAAGACAGATTTCAGGCCTATATCGGTGCCCTTAGCGGTATTTCCACACCCGCCTTTCGCAACCATGACAGCATTGACGACACATTCCGCACCTCGATGGTCGGGCTGCACGCGGCGCGGGTCAAATCCCCCGTCCGGTTGCGCCAGTTGATCGAACATCACCTGGGGTCCGATGTCGAGGTGCAGGAACACGCTCCCACATGGATCGAGTTCGAGGAATCCGATCGTAACAGCCTTGGCGCGCGCGGCAGCAGTTTGGGGCGTGATATGTTTCTGGGCGCAAGGATGCGCACGGTGAATGACCGGATCAAACTGAACATACGCACTCGGACCCTGCCAGAATACCGCCGCTACCTGCCCGGGGGCACGGCCCATAAACAACTGGCCGATCTGGTGTTCTGGTATCTTGGAAAAACGCTCGAAGTGGCGGTGGAACTGTCCCTGCCCGCCAATGAAATACCGCCCGCGACCTTGGGCGAAACCGTGCAACTGGGATGGATGGCCGCCGTCGCGCCTGACTATCCCGCAGCCGAAAAGCGACAGATCGCCGTGGCCAAATATATTCTGGGCCAACAGGCGGCATAGGAACAAGTAACTGGGGGAATATCAGTGACCGAAATCAGCATCGAAAAATTCGCGGGGAAAATGAACCGCGCCGGATATGAATCCTTTCTGAATGCCATGCGATTTGCGCGCGGCGAGGGCAACCGCAACGTCGAACTGGTGCATTGGTTGTTCCACGCCCTGTCCAACCAGAATTGCGACATCGCCGTTACCCTGCGCGAATTGGGCATTGATCGGGGCGCGGTGTTGAAATCGCTGGATCAGGCCATGGGCAAACTGGCCAAAAACGTGACCGAAACGCCCGGCATTTCCGACAGCTTGTCCGACACGCTGAACCACGCATGGACTTATGCCACCCTGTTTTTCGGCGAGGTCCAGATCAGAACCGGCCATGTTCTGGTCGCCGCGCTGAACGATCCGCATTTGCGCCGCGAGGTGCTGACCATTGCCCCGCAAATGTCCACCCTTTCGGTCGAACAGATCAGCAAAGAGGCGCGCACCCTGTGGGCCAATTCCGAAGAAGAAGAGATGCGCCCGATGGATGGCTCGGGCCTGTCATCGGGTGGTGGTGCGTCACGCGGGGCCGGTGCCGCACAGGGCGATGCATCAACCGCATTGGGGCGGTTTTCAGTTGATATGACGGCCGACGCCGAATCCGGCAACATGGACCCGATCGTGGGCCGCGACGAAGAAATCCGCCAGATCGTCGATGTGTTGCTGCGCCGTCGCCAGAACAACCCGATCCTGACCGGCGAGGCAGGCGTGGGCAAAACCGCCGTGGTCGAAGGGTTCGCCCAACGGCTGGCGGCGGGCGATGTGCCCCCCGCGTTAAAAGGCACCCGCCTGCATATGCTGGACATTCAGGCAATGCAGGCAGGCGCATCCATGAAGGGTGAATTCGAACAGCGCCTGAAATCGGTGATAGACGAGGTTCAATCCAGCCCCAAACCCATCATCCTGTTCATCGACGAGGCCCACACCCTGATCGGTGCGGGCGGCGCACAGGGCACGGGCGACGCGGCCAACCTGCTGAAACCCGCACTTGCACGCGGCACCCTGCGCACCATCGCCGCGACCACATTTTCCGAATACCGCACCTATTTCGAAAAAGACCCCGCCCTGACCCGCCGGTTCCAGCCGGTCAATGTGGATGAACCCGATATCGAAAAATGCTGTTACATGATCCGTGGTATCCTTGCCCCGATGGAGGCCCACCACGGCGTGCGCATCAGCGACGAGGCTATCGTCGCCGCCGTGTCCCTATCTGCCCGCTACATTCCTGCGCGGCAATTGCCGGACAAGGCCGTATCGCTGCTGGATACCGCCTGCGCCCGCGTGGCCGTCAGTCAGGCCAGCACCCCCGCCCGCATCGCTGACCTGCGCCAGAAAATTGCCGCGCTCGACGTCGAAATCAAGGGCAAGGAATCCCAGCGCGATCTGGGCGAAAGCAACGAGGAGCGATTGGCCGAAGCCCTTGAGGAAAAAGAGCGCGCCCGCGAGGAACTGACCCGTTGCGAGGCATTGTATACCGCTGAAAAATCCGTGGTTGATGAAATTCTGGCCCTGCGCCACGCCATCACCACCGCCGAGGGCAAGGAAGACGTCAGCGTGGATGATGCTGAACCCGCCGTGGCCTCTGCAACCGGCGAAGGCCTTGACCCCAAAGAAGAAGCAGACGTTGACACAGCAAAGGTAAACCCCGACGAGGCGCGCAGCAAAATGGCCGCCAAGATGGAGGAACTGGACGGCCACAACCCCGACGATCGTATGGTTTACGCCCATGTCGATGAACAGGCTGTCGCCGCCATCATTTCCGATTGGACGGGCATTCCGGCGGGGCGCATGGTGACCGATGAGTTGCAATCTATCATGCAATTGTCCGAAACCCTGCGCGAACGGGTGATCGGACAGGATCACGGGTTGAAAATGATCGCCAAGCGGGTCGAAACCAGCCGTGCGGGCCTGTCCAACCCCAATAAACCGATCGGTGTTTTCATGCTCTGTGGTCCGTCCGGCGTGGGTAAAACCGAAACCGCACTGGCGCTTGCCGAACAACTATACGGTGGCGAACAGAACATCATCACCATCAATATGAGCGAATTCCAAGAGGCCCATTCCGTCAGCCTGCTAAAAGGTGCGCCCCCCGGCTATGTCGGCTACGGCGAAGGTGGCCGTTTGACCGAAGCCGTGCGGCGCAAACCCTATTCCGTGGTCCTGTTGGACGAAGTCGAAAAAGCCCACCCCGACGTGCACGAGCTATTCTTTCAGGTCTTCGACAAGGGCATCATGGAAGACGGCAACGGCCGCCCGATCAATTTCCGCAACACATTGATTTTGCTGACATCAAACGTGGGCACCGATGTCATTATGGAAATGGCTGAGGGCGGAAATACCACACCGGACATGGAGGAACTGGACGCAGGCATGAAACCGTTCCTGCTGGATGTGTTCCCCCCCGCATTGCTGGGCCGCATCGTCACCATCCCCTATTTCCCGCTGGGGGCCGAGGTTCTGGCCGGTATCACCAAGCTGAAAATCGGGTCGGTGGCCAAACGCCTGCGCGAGGCCCACGGCGCCACCCTGACCTACAGCGACGCGGTGCTGGCCCATATCGTCGACCAATGCCGCGACCCCGACAGCGGCGGGCGGATGATCGACAATATCATCACCAATTCCATCCTGCCCGACCTGTCGCGGCAGGTGTTGGCGCGGATGGTCGCCGGCGAGGCCATGCAATCGGTCAGCATCGAAATGAAAGATGGCGCATTCGATTACGAATTCACCTGATCCAAACAAAAAAGGCCGGGCGCTATGCCCGGCCTCATCATCTACCAGCGGTGCAAATCACATCGCAGCGCAGGCTTCAAACTCTGCCAATGCCTCGGACAGCATGGTTTGCAGTTTCTTGATCTGATGGGTGTGATTCACCTGACTGGTGTATTTTGATTCCATCAAACGAAGATGTTCATCAAAATACGCATCCTGCGCAGCATCCAGATCATAGCTGTAATTCGCGGCCGATTTGAACACGCCAAACCCTGATGATACCTTTTTCAAACCCGGCGTGTCGCCCGCCAGATCGACGATCATTTTCGCCTGATCAACCACTGTATTCACCGCAAATTTTTCGGCCTCGCGTTTGCGGGTCGCAGCATCTGCGCCGTTGGTGGCCTGCACCAGACCCGTCGCATTGGTGACCTGCCCTGCCTTGGCCTTCCAGACCTGCTGCACAGGCGTTTTGCCGGGCATCTGGCTTTGCAATGTGGATGCGGTGCGTTGCGCCACCTCGCCCAGTTTGGCCTGCCCGTGATAGATTTCCGCGCCCGATTGCGCCGTGTCGATCAGGGCGGGGCCAAGGCTGGCCACCTTTTCTGCCGGACCCTCGGGCAGCAGATCAGCGGCAAGGTTCAAAAACGCCTTGCAGGTGTCGCGCACAACCGTAGTGATCAACAGCCCCTTGTTCAGCATATTCATCCGCTGGTTCAGGCTGGTTTGCTGTTGATACACCTCTTCGACGCTTTCAATCAGCCGCTGGATATTGCGGATTTTGGCCGATACATCCTTGCAGCTTTGCGGCGTCAAAGCGCCCTTTTTCTGATAGGCCTGCGCGATGATGGGCGAGGCCGCGCTTTGCGTGGTGGGTGTGAAAGGCATAATGGTTAACCACTCTTTGCTAACAAATTTCGCTGCAACTATGTCTTATCAAACCGCATCGGTAAACTACCAAATGGCGAACCGGCTGTGACTTATCCCGCCTCTTTCAGAACCTCGTCGATGATGTCGACGAAAAGTTTTACCTCTGGCTCCACGGGTTCGGGCCTTGGCGCGGATGCCACAACCACAGCGCCCTTGCCGCGCCCGCGCATTTTGCGGGTCGACCATGCCTTTAGATCCGCAACCGTATAGTTGCGCAAAAACGGGTTGGCCTTGACCACGCCCGCGCCCATCAATGCGGCGATGGTCAGGCTGTCATTTGCGCTTAGCACCTTATGCGCGCCCTCTGGCCCCAGAAAATGCGCCAGATACAGCCATCCCGCCGTGATCCCGTGGCCCTTGGACCGCAAATAGCGTTCGTTTTCCTGCGCCAGACGTTTGACCATTTCACGCGATAGCGTGGGGTCAAACCGCAGGTTCAACAGATCGGCCCGCGACATGGTTGATGCCAGATCGGGGCGGTAACTGCGCATCATGCGCAACCATGTGGATTCGATGAACTGCCCCAGCCCCGTTGCGGTCGAACGCGAATTTTTCGCCCGTGCGTTTCCCGCGCTTTCGACCTTGATGATCTTGTTCACCAATGCCTCTACCGCGCCCGAGGCAACAACAACCTGCCCCCCAGCCAATAACGGAATCGGGTCAACAGGTTTGCCATTCTGGCGGGTTTCGAAATGCAGATGCGGGCCGGTCGACCGCCCCGTGGTGCCCACATATCCGATCAAATCGCCGGATTTCACCAGATTGCCCTTTTTCGCCGCTGGCCCGAATTTGTTCAGGTGGGCATAGCGCGTTTCCAATCCACCCGGATGGGTCAGGATAACCAGATTGCCATAACCCTTGCCATCGCCCGCATGGCTGACCCGTCCCGCCGCGACGGCATAAACGGGCGTGCCGGTGGGCGCGGCCCAATCCACCCCCGCATGCAGGCGGGCGACCTTGTGAATGGGGTGCATACGCGGGCCGAATTTCGATGTCATCACCCCGCTGACAGGGGTAAAAAACCCCGAACCGGGGTTGGCCAATGCCGACATCGCACCGGGCACATGACAGCGAAACCCGCCCTCTTTCTTGTCGGGAACCACATAGCACAGGCTTTTACCCGATGGTCCATCAACCCCGGCAAACAGGATTTGTCCCTCGGCCTGACCGTTTGGCCCGTGTTCTTTGGCATAGGCCAGCGTGATCCGGTCGCCAGATTTCGCGATGCGTTCCAGATCATGCGATTTCGACATGAGCGAAATCACCTCGCCCACCAGACCGGTTGGCACCCCGTTGCGGATCGCAGCAGAATAGATCGCATCCATCAAACGGTATTCGCCCTGATTGTCGGTTTCTTCTTCGGCATCTGTGGCATTGGCCAGTTCCAGCAACCGGTCATTGATCCACGGATCAGAGGCGGGCAAAAATTCGCCGCGCCGCACCTGTGCAACACTGCCAATGTAACTGGTCGGGCTATAAATCGACATCTGCAACAGCCGTCCGCCCTGTTCACCCGATGCCACACGCAGCGCCACAACTGCGCCTTTGGGCAGTTCGGCGGTGACCGAAATCATCCGCAGCGCCTCGTCGTTGGCGCGTTTGGCGTCGACGGTGGACAACCCGTTAGAGGCCAGCACCTCTTCCAACATGCGGGGCACTTCGATTGCGACAACGGTGTCACGATACAATGGCCTGCGCTCGGTTTCGCGGCGCAGGTATGAAACCGATGTATTATTGGCCACTTTCGGCTCTGCCGCGATGCCATCCGGCGCGCCCGCGCCGCTTTCCAGTGATTTGCCATAGCTGTTGCTCAGATCGCCCAGATCCACCTCGGTTTCCAATTGCGACAGCGCGGCCAATTGCGGTTCTGCCAATGCATCCTGCATCGCCATGAATGATCTGTTGCGCTGCGCCTGAAAGAAGGCGAAATCCTCGCGGGTGGAAGGCAGCGCCGTCATCAACCGGCGCTCTTGCACCACCAAATCATCCTGTAACAGCACCAACCTGTCGGGACGCGGCAGGCCAACGCGGCGAATATCCAGAACACCGGGGCCAGACATTTCGCGCAGCCGCTGCTTGGCACCTTCCTGATCATCGGCAAAGCGCAGGATCGTCGGATCGCCCGCAATATCAATAAAGGCATTCACCTGCACAACGGGCGCGACCACCAAATCGCTTTCGACCTGCACCATGGCAAATTCATCGCCGCCCATCCGCCAGTCTGCAAACCGGTCCATCCCGCGCTGCGGCAGGTCCGTCCACAGCCATAGCGCCCCCAACACCAGAATTGACGGCAGAAATACAAACGAAACCACCGCCAACAGGCGGCGTTTACGCCGCCTTGCACGGGCATGTTTGCCAGCAGTGCGGAAACTCGGGTCGACCTCTATCACAACGCCACTCTCAGCGGATAATACCGCTGCCAAGACGGTTGAAATTGGGTTGGCCGCTGGATGCAGCAGGTTTTTTGGCCGGTTGCGCCGCTGGTTTGCGCGCCGTGCTCCGGCTAGAAGTGCCGGTGTTGCGCGATGTATTGCGCGCAGTGCTGTTGTTGTTCGACCGTGCAGGGGCTGCCGCCGTGCGTTGCGCGGGGCAGGTGACATCCTCTTTCATGATAATCTGGCGAAACAGTTCCGGCACCGCGTCACGCGTGGCCGGTTGACCACCGGCCTGTGCGAAATAACGATCAACGGCGGCGCGTGAACCACGCCCCCAATCCCCGTCAATCCCCGCCGTGTAACAAGACATGCGCTGCAACACCACTTGCAGGGCGCGGGCCTCGCTGCCCGCTGGCGGGTCAAACGCACCGCTTTCGACCAACTGCTTGAACAGGTCGGGGTCGCTGTTGCGCAGCGCCTCACGTTCGTCATACCCGCCCCCATCCACGCCCGAACCCGACAATGCCCCCGTTTCCGTCGGCGAAAAAGACGCATTGGTAGGTTTGATTTCCCCGACAATGATCGACGGGCTGGGCAAGCCGGCGGCCGTCGGTTGCGCGGCCACCCTCGGGCGTGGGGTCGCATTGAAAATTTGCACCGCCGACGACGCATTTGCCCGTGCCGAAACCGGAACCAAACCGCTGGTGGCCGCACTGGGCCGCGCCATGCCCGCCGTGCGCTGCGGCGTCAATGTGATCGTATCCCTGTTGGCTGGTTTTAGCGGTGCCGTGATGATGATCGTATCCTTTTTCGGCCCAGGCACGGGCTGGACCCCACCGCCACCGCCCATCAGCCCCGCCTGCGCCCAAAGGGCGCGCATACGGGCGCGCTCTTTCTCCGGCAGCCGCTCTAGCAACGCCATATCCTCGTCTGTCAGCTTTTGCTTTGGGCTACCATCTGTTGCGGGGCCAAAAACGACCAAAGCCCCCAGCCGGTCCAGCGCCCAACCCTGCCCCTCTGCCGCGTCAAATGCCTCCGCAAAATCAGTTGCAGGCGTGGCCAGCGCCGCCAGCACGCGGTCAGAAAATCGCAGAGTGTCATTGGCATCGGCTTGGCAACCGGTGGCAGGATCGGTGGAATAGGCAATGAATATTGCGGGTTCTGGCGCTGCCACGCTCGACAGGTCAGCCGCAGCATCAGATGAATCGGCCTCTGACACAATTTCCGGCACCGACAATTTGTCATCGGCGTGACAGGTTTCGATCAGAACAATAACCCGCGCCGCCCCTGCATCGCGCAAGGCCTGCGCGGTTTTCACAACCGGCCAGCCTGACTGCGCATCCGATGTGGGCAAAAGCATCGTTTCGCCCTCCACCACATCCGTGCGGCCGGAAAAATACAACAAAACCGTGCCGCCCATGGCGGGGTTCATTTCCATCGTATCAGCAGAAACATTTTCGCGCCGGATCACATCAAACCCAAGCCCAAGCAATGCCCGCGAAACACTGGTCGCGTCCTTTGCCGGTCGATCCAAACGCCCGCTGGAATAATCACTGTTGCCAATCACAAACGCCTGCCGGACAGGTTGTGCCTGTTGCGCGGCCGCAGGGCCGTAAACCCCACCCAGAATGGCCAGCGCGGCAACAAACCCGAACCCTTTCAGCAATGGCATTTGCGCCCTACCTTTCGACAAAACAATATCGCGTCGGTTGCATCCTACCGGATTCGCAGGGTTCAGGCCAGCACCCGCTTATTCGGGCCTGCCAGTCAAAAACAGGGTCCAGCTGTCGGTTTCCTGCGTGTCCACTTCGATGAACGGTGCTTCCAGATAGCCACGGATCATGCAATCGGCCTCGCCGTCTATGACAAACCTGTCGGGCGCAATGCACATGGGCACCGAACCGTTCAACAACTCCTTGCCAAACACATCACGCGCGAACACGTAAATGAATCGCGTGTCCAATGGCTCACGAATCACATTTGCGCATTGGTTTGGCCCGATTCGCCACCAGCCACGGGTGCGAAATTCGCCCCTGTTCAGAAAACCGACCGCAACATTCACCAGATCAAATGACTGGTTGCAGACCGCAAATTCAGCCCGTGCCATGCGCGCATTCGAAAACACTGCCAGCACCACAACAACAAAAACGCAGTAAAAACGGGTCAGGTGCTGCAAATTCGGCTCCGGTGGTCACTTGGAAATGCTGTGCCCTTGCTACAACATTTCACGACATATGCGAATAAAACCGCCAAAAGCCCACGGGCGTCCGGCGCAAAAGTTGAATTTTTAACGCCTGCGGACTATGTTGAAGCCCTAGGACCAAGCAAAGGAAAGCGCATGTTGCGTTGGATTGCCCTGACAGCCGCATTTATCGGGACCGCCGCTGGCGGTGCCTTTGCTTTGGTGTCGGCGCATGATTCCGCGTTCGACGCGGATATCCCGATGGCATCGTTATCCCCCGGTTCGACCATGGCCCCCCGCGTCACGGCAACACCACAGCCCGCGCCGCGCCCGCTGCCCGAACGGGTGATTGAATTGCAAACACCTGAAACGGCACCTGCCGATCAGCAGCGCCCGCTGGCCCGGATCGAATTGCCGGATACGATGGATGCGGCGGACGCCATAGGCCCGGCCCTGTCCGCGATCCAATTGGAACAGCCCCGCCGCAACCAGTATCAGGGGAACAGCGCAGCAGCACCAATGCCGCAGGCGCGCACCGCCTACGCTCCGGTTGAACCGATCTATCGCGCCAATCCGGTTCAGGACGGATTTTCCACGTGGAAAAGCGGCGTTTATCGCTGACAAGCGGTTGACACCCGACCCCATCTAAGCCCCAATTGACCCCGCGTTCACATGCTGTGCTGTGCGCAGCGTCCTGAGTAGCTAGGGTTTGATATGACAAGATTTTTTCGCCAATTTTCCACCGGGCTGGGTGCCACTTGTGCCATCTGCGCAGTGACTGCCATTGGCCAACTGCCTACGCCGGCCTTTGCCCAATCCGCAGATACGACACCGCAGTTCCAGCTGGATCTGAACAATGCCACCACAACCGATGATGGCAGTTGCAAACTGGTGTTCGTCGCCACCAATTCCAGTGGTCAGAACCTGACCCAAACATCGTATGAGGTCGGTGTGTTCGACGCCGATGGCACTGTTAGCCACCTGCTCAGCATGGATTTCGGTGCGCTGACCAATGGGAAAACCCGCATCGTTCTGTTCAACCTGCCGGGCCAGACCTGCGAAAACGTATCGCGCATTGTGATCAACGATCTGATCGCCTGCACAATGGAAAGCGGCGAAACATCGCCCGCCTGTATTTCCGGCCTTGCGACCAATACCAAAACCGACATCCAGTTCGGCACCTGACCCACATTCCCCGACACTGATTCACAGCGGAGCCTTGCCCGATGCTGTCCTCTTTTGATCTTCCTACGCTGCTGGTGTTTGGCACCCTGGCGATTTTGTCCATCATGGCCGTCACGGTCAGCTTTTTTAAGGTGATCCAGTTCAACCGGCTGGGCGTGGGGCGCACATCGCGCGCCGAAACCATCATCGACAACTGGCTGGGTGGCCGCCCAGAGGAAGCATTTCGCGCCGCATCCACCCGCGACAGCGTGCTGGCCCGTGTGTTGCAGGCCGTTCTGTCCGGCCTGCGCGCCCGCCCCAACGATCAGGACTACGCCGAGGAACTGGGCCGTCAAACCGCGCTTGTCGAACTGGCCGCCATGTCCAAACGTATGCGCCTGCTCGAAGCGGTGGTTCAAGCCGCACCCATGCTGGGTCTGCTTGGCACCGTGATCGGCATGATTGATGCCTTTGCCACCCTTTCGCTGTCGCAGGGCGCGGTTGATCCGGCCCTGCTTGCATCCGGTATCTGGACGGCGCTGACCACCACGGCGGCAGGTCTGGCGATTGCATTGGTCACCTTCTTCATCGCCAACTGGCTGGAATCCCGGATCGAGGGCGAACGCCAGTCGATCGAAACCCTGATTTCCGCCGCGATCCACGGACGCGTCGATACCTCTGCTCCGGCGCGATAAGGAGGGCACAGGCCCATGGCCGCGCGCACCATCAAGGAACTGCCCAGATCGACCCGCCGTTATGGTTTTGCCCTGACGCCGCTGGCGGATGCCATGTTCCAACTGCTGATTTTCTTTATGCTCAGCTCCTCACTTGCGCCCTATTCCATGTTGACCCTGCGCAGCGGTCCAGGCACCGAAACCGCCAGTGAAAATGCCGAAACACCCCCCGATGCAACGCCAGCGGACAATGATAAAATCGCCGCCTGGACCATTGAAAACGGGATGATCGTCGCCAACGGCCAGCGGTTCGGATTTGACACATTGCCCGATCTGGCAGGTGCATTGGTGCGCGCCGGAACGCCCCGTGTGCTGCTGGTCGCCTCGCCGCGTGCGCAGGTGCAGGATCTGGCCTCGGTTCTGGAAATTCTGGCGGCATCCGACATCACATCGGTGCAAGTGGTCAGTGGAACCCGACAGTGAAACGCCCGTTCCCCACCCCGCGCCCAAAGGCGCATCTGGATGTGTCGCTGGCCATCGTCAACATCGTGCTGTTGCTGATCTTTTTCTTTCTGGCCACGGGGCGGTTGCTGAATCCCGCTGATTCAGACCTGTTGCTGGCCGAAACATCCGAATTGCCTCTGGATCAACTGCCCTCGCCGATTCTGGTGATCAAATCCGATGGCGAATGGGAACTGGACGGCGCGGCGCTGGCCCCCGAGATATTAGAAGCAGCCCTGCAATCCCTGCCGCAACCTGTGACCCTGCACATACTGATCAACCGTTCGGCCCCCGCCAATGCACTGCTGAATGTGATCAACCGCCCCGAACTGGCGCAAACGGAAATCCGGTTGGTGACCCTGCACACACGGGGTGCGCCATGATCTATCACCCCAATGCAGAACGCGGATCATATTGGGGCGCGGCCTTTGGCCTGTCTGTGGTGGTGCATGCGGCGGGCTTTGCCCTTGCGTTTGATTTGCTGCCCGATTGGGGGGGGAGCGCGCCACCGCCACTGCCGCCCGAAATCTCGATCTCCTCCATCGTGGTCGAGGAAACAACACTGGCCGCGCTTGCCCCCGAACCTGCCGCTCTGCCCGTTGAAACCCCGTTGCCCGATCCGGCCGAAACCGCACAACCCGAACCCAAACAGCCCAGCCCCGAAGCGCCCGAGCCCCTGCTGGCCGAACCGCTGTCACCTGAACCGCTGGCCCCCGAAACCCTAAGCCCGCTGCTGCCGGAAGAGGGCGAAGTGCTGCAAGGCACCAAACTGGCCCCCGTTCAACTTGCACCCGTCCAACGCGAGGTCACAACCGCCGCGCTTGTCCCCGCCGACCGATTGGAACCAACCCGCCCGGCGACCCCGCAACCCTTGGCCGTCGCACCGCCACCCCCACCCACCGCCGAAGAAAGCGCACTGCGCGAGCTGATCGACCGCATCCGCAACCATTTCGGTGATCCCTGCCTGATTGCCCTGCCGCAATCGCGTGGCGCAACGGTGGACCCGCTGGTGGTGATGCTGTCCGACAGTGACCGCAGCATGAATACATTTTCCGGGCAGGTGCTGGCCGATCCTGATCTGCCCGTCGAAGGGCAAAGTATCCTGATTGATGCGCGCCAATGCCCTGCGGTGAATTTCGCCCGCGAACGGCCCAGCTATCCCGCGTTTCAATTGGGCCTGACCCTGCGCAGTGCCGATGTGCCATCGGGTGGAACACTCGTCGGCACCATCGACAACGCCGCCGGTGCCTATACCACGCTGCTGTTGATCGACGACAACGGGGTGGTGCAGGATTTGCGCCGCTTCACGCGCTTTGTCTCTGGCCGTGCCGAATTCGACATTCCGGTCACACGTGATGGCAGTGCCCGCGACACCAGCCAGATATTGATGGCCATCGCCACGCCCGGCCGCCCCCGCAGCGTGGGACAATTCGCTGGACGGCTGGCCGAGGACTTCTTTGGCCCGCTCAAGGCCGAGCTGGGACCGCGTGCCCGCATCGCTGTAGTGCCGTTTTTCGTGCGTTAGTTCGCGGCGGGTTCCAGCATGAAATACCCGACCTGCGCCGCCGCCGTGCCGCCACGCTGTGCGATTTCGGCGCGCACCAGTGGCAGCACCTCGGCGGCATCGGCCCCTTCGGAAATGGCGGCGGCGCTGACCAATGGCGCATCCGATGCCAGGGCGACGATCAATTGCGGCGCGGGGTCTGCGCCCTCGCCCAGCCCCATACCAAAGTTGAACACGAATGATCCGTCCGCCTGCGGTTCCAGCCGTGGCGACAGGTTGTAAACCCCGCCTGCCGCGCTGACCAGAAACAGCCAGACCGTCCGCCCGCGCACCCCGTGAACCCGCCCCAAAACCGAACTGCCGCTGCGAATACTATCAGTATCCAGCACCAGCGACGGCGGCAGCGCCTCGCGCCCTTGCAGGTCGCGCAGCAAATCCATCGCCGCACATTGCCCCGCCGCAACATCACGTTCAACAATCGCAGGCGCCGCGCCAAAGGCTGATTTATAGGCCTCGGGCAATCCCGCCAAAGTCGCAGGCAGGCTGCTGAACACCTCTATTTTGCCCGCGTTCTGCCCCGATGCGACCCGCGTGGCATAGCTACAATCAAACCCGACGGTGTAAGACGCCAAAAAACCTTCGCGTGTTTCGGTCTGGGGTGGGGGCATTGCGGTGACCACCTCGGGTGTGTCCGGCGCATCAGGCGTTTCTTGCGCGGGTTCGGACACTTGGGTGGATGGTTCTGTAACCGGGGTTCGGGTCATGGCATACCAGCCCCCGCCAAGCGCAGCGACCAAACCCAAACCCATGAAAACCAGACCGAACCCGCGCTTTTTCACGGGTGCGGTTTCGGGTTCGGAAAATTCGGGCAGGGTGCTGAATGGCACGCTGTTTGTGCCCCCGAATGGCGAATGCGATGCCTCTTGGGGTTGGGCTGTCATTGCGGGTGGTGTGGTGGGTTGCGGGACCGCTGTGGGCGGTGCCTGCAATCCGGTTCCGGTGGGATGTGATGTGGCCTGCGGCAATGCCCCTGCGATGACCGTGCGATCCTCGGTCACGGGGGCGGTGCCGCCGTGGTATTTCGGCGGGATCAACGCGGGGTTTTCGACCATCCGCGCCACATCCAGCATGGTGGCGGGGCGGTCGACCGGATCGGGCTCCAACATATGCGCCAGAAGGGGCTGCAACTCGGGGTAAACCCCCTCTAATGGCGGGATTTCGCGGCGTTTGTTCACCGCATCCACCACTGAATTGCCCATTTCCAGCGCCTTGCCGCGCACCGCAGCAGCGATCAACAAGGCAAGCCCGTAGACATCGGTGCGCGGGCCGATTGCGCCGTCAAAATGGCCCAGTTGCTCGGGCGAGATGAATTTGAATTTGCCCGCGAACTGACCGTGCAGGGTGCCTTCGGTCATCTCGGTTGATTTGGCGATGCCGAAATCAATCAGCACAGCCTGATCCACCGACCCGCCGCGCAGCATCACATTGTCGGGCGACAGATCGCGGTGCGTGACCTCTAGTTTATGCGCCTTGGCCAGACCATCGGCCAACCGGTGCATCAGCCGTTTTGCCGCGTCCAGATCCAGCGGGCCGCTGTCCTTGGTGTGATCCGACAGCGGCACGCCGTCGATGAAATCCATGATCAGGCAATAGCGGTCCAATTCGGGGTCATAAACCGAATCCAGATAGCGGGCGATGGAATCATCCGCCAACTGCGACAGAATCCGCGCCTCGCGTTTGAACAGCGAAATCACCTTATCGTCGCGTGACAGGCTTTGTAGCACGATCTTGATCGCGACCTTATTACCGGTGAACAGATGTTCGCCGATATATACCTCGCCCATGCCGCCAGTGCCGATCAGGGCATCAATGCGGTAATTGTTGTTGATCACCTTGCCGATCAGGCTGTCGGCATCCGGCGTCACTTTACGCGTTTCCGGCTCTGCCAGCGCATCAACAGGCGGTGCCGTTTTGTCAGGCTCGTCCGACATGGATCAAAGCCCCCCGTCGCGCGCATGACAGCGCATCACGATGCAGGTCACATTGTCCTTGGCCCCGCGATGCAGGGTTTCATTGATCAGGCTGTTGCACATGATCTGCGTCGCCTCATTGCCAGCAATATTGGCAATAATATCGTCTGCACCCAAATGTTCTGTTAACCCGTCCGAGCACAGCAGGAACACATCACCCTCGGCAATCTGGCCGGTGATGACATCACATTGCGGCGCATCAGACACGCCAATCGCACGGGTGATGACATTCTTGCGCGGCCAGGTCTCGGCCTCAGCCTCGGAAATGGCACCACAGGATAACAGGTGCTGCACCTCGGTGTGATCCACTGTCAACTGGGTCAACATCCCGCGCCGCATCAGGTAAATGCGGCTGTCGCCGGACCAGATGCAGGCATATTGATCCTCGTGAACCAATAGCCCCACAACGGTGGCCCCCACCGTATGCCCGCCCAGCTCTGCCGCCTTGGCCAGAATGCTGTTATGCGCCCTTGTCAGCCGCTCCATGAACCGCGCCTGAAGGTCGGGCAGCGAGCTGGACAAACCGACCGAGCCTGCCTCTTGCGTGATGGTCTGGCTGGCGAAATCACCCGCCGCGTGACCACCCATGCCATCGGCCACGATCCACAGCCCGAAATCGGGCCGCGATAGGAAGCTGTCTTCGTTGTGGTCGCGCACATTGCCGGTATCGGTGCCTTGACCCGTTTCAAATGTGTAATACTCGTTCTCAATCACTGGCCTCGTCCCCATCTGGTTCAGCCGGTGTTCCGACCTGTTGTTCTGTGTTTTCAATCGGATCAGCCGCAACCCCTGCCAGCAACCAACCCATGGCTGCATCATCGGGCATGCCATCACAGGCCAATACGGTTGACGCGTGTGCCCCCTGCCCCCTGACCCACCAATAGCTGCGCGACAGCGCCGCACGCTGATGATCGACCCGCGCCACATCCGACAACAGGCGGGTGACATCGGGTTTCGGGTTCACGGCCCAAAACAGGGGCGATTCAGGCGCGGCGAAATCCTCGCTCAGGCCCGACCCCGCATCGGGCAGCAATTCCTGTGGCGTATCGGGTTGCGCTGACATTGCACCGCGCGCCCATGCTTCGGCATCGTCATAAAACACCTGATCGGCATCGACGGTTGGCGGATCATCGGGCGCACCCATCTGCACCAAAACCAACGGATACCGGCGCCCCACCTTATCGCGGCTGACCAACAGCACACCGCGCAGGGCAACGGTACGAAACACCGCCGCACCGATCCAGAACCGCAGCAGCGGCGCGTTGTCATAAGTGGTTTGCCAGCCTTCCTCGCCCAGTGCATCGCGCAACCTGGATAGGGTGGTGTTCAGCCAGTCTTCTAACCCTTTGCGCAGCGGATCGGGCAGGCCGGTGCCGATAAAATCGCCAAAGGCCGGATGTTTGCCAAACATCCCGACCGCGTTATGCCCCAGATCCGCCACCAATCAATCCAGACTTTGCGGGCATTGGAATTCCCGCAGCTCGCGCATGGTAAACGGGTTGGTGATGGCATTGATCGTGAAATCATAGGTAATGTTGCGCCCGCCCACCATATAGGTCGCGCGCAGGGTATCACCGCGTTGCGATTTCGACGCCGCCGCATTCAGAAACTGAATGAAGGTCCATGATGATCCGCGAAACTGCACCGTATTTTCCCGATCCAGCGAGGGCGCAATTTGCAGCACGGTCGCCTTGCCCTGACCGGGCCAGACCACGGTTTTGGGCAGGTCGCCCTTGACCGTCGGAATCTGCATATCGTTGATCACCAGCACCGCACCGGTGATGGTGGAATGGCTGTCCACATGGGCCACGGTAATTTCCACCTCGGGGCTTTGCCCGCCGCCTGCGAAAAACGCCTGCCGGATTGCTTCGGCGCGTTCGAACTGACGCAGGGTGGTGGTCGACAGCCGCCCCGCCAGCGGGCTGTCCTCGCGATAACGCAGCCCCTCGGGCGTGCGTTCGACATAGGGTTTCAGGTATTCGGTATAAAACCTGTCCATATCGCCGCTGGGGCCGAAAAATTTGCTGAAATTATCCACCGACAGGCTGCGCGAGGCGGATTTGAACGGATAGGACGAGGTGATATTCTCGCGGCAAAAGAACGTGATCTGGTTGGTCAACGCACGGTTCATCGACGCCAGATTGGCATCCGATGCGCCGCGTTTAAAATCACGTTCCGCGTCATTGACCAATGCGGCCACAGGCAGCGGCAATTGCGAATTATACTGCGTCAGATTGTTCAGCAGTTGCGGCAACAGGGCCGCCGATTGTTCGGGATTGGTTTCCGCCAAACGCAGGTTTGTCCAGATCGACCCGAGGTTCCCCAACACCGCGTCAATCGGGCGCTGCCCCACCGGACCTTCCAGCAGGTCGTGCCACATGGTGAACTCTTCTTCGATCCGTTCGATCGGGCGGGCCACGCCATCCTGACTGTTGCCGCCGGTCACGCGGCCCTGCGCCTTGCCACCGCCCGCGATTGCGTCAAACAGGATGCGCTGCACCCCGGCCGAGCGCGACCGCATCCGTTGCACCACGGCATTGCCGACCTCGCCCGATACGCCCTCGGCGGTCAGGGATTCAGCCGATAACCCCTCTAGCCCTTCGAATTCACGGGTCAGGCGGGTTTCTGCCTCGACCTCGCGCACCAGCATCAGGATGGGCGATGCCGTGGGCGACGCCAATGCGCCAAGCGCCTGATAGCGCGGTTTATCCGCCGCCATCGACACCAGCCCGATATTGCCAAACAACCCGTCCCATGCGGTTTTGAAATCGCGCCGGTAGCGTTCCATCAGGGCGCGATCCAAACGGTTTATCTGTGCTTCGAATTCGACCCGCGCACCGGCATCCCCCAGCACCCATTGATCATCGCGCAATCGGTCCGCCACCACATCCAACTGCGGATAGAAATAGCCCCAGAACCCCTCGTAGGTGAAAATCGCGGGGATCATCATGGTGGTCAGATCATTGCCATTGCGCGTGGTGAACACCGTATCCGCACTGGGCCCGGTGCGTTCGATCAGCGACCAATCCGGCAGGCCCGATGCCTCGGCTCCGTCCATAATCAGGGCATAGGCCTGATCGACCACGGGCAGTTGCACAATCGCCTGACGCGCACTGGTCACGGTTTTTTCGTCGATATCGACCAACAGGTCGCGGTCGTCGTCCAGTTCCAGCATCGCCTCTAGATGGCGCATCAATTGTTCGCGGGTATCAATGCCCGAACGGCCCGAAAACGCCGCGCGCCACTGTTCATCGAAATAGCTGCGAATGGCGGCATCATCGGTGCGTTCACCCTGCCCGCCCAGCAACATATATACCTTTAGCGCACGGTAAACATCGGTGGTTTCGCCGTCTTTCAGGATGAACGGCATCTGCTGTTCCAGCGCCAGAATCAGCCGCGGGCGCAGCATCTTTTCCAAGGCATCGGAATAGGATTCCGTCGCGGCGGATTGCAGGCGGTCACGCTGCCCCAGCCCGAAACCTTCCCACATGCTGGGGTCGATGCTTTCACCATATCCGGCGGGCATGCTGCGCAGATCGTTCAGATAGGGCAGCACAGGTTCCAGCATCACGTCATCAACCAACACACGATTGATTTCGTCATATGCCTCGCGGTTATAGGTGCCGGTTTCCGCCTGCGCGGTTTTGACCAGCGTGGCGTTTTGCCAATAGCTGTATCCAAACGCGCCCATCAGCCCGAAACTGGCCAGCACAATCGCAGTGATCGAAACGCCCCGCAGAATGGTGGAATTGCGCACCGCCTTGCGGTCATGGCTGACCCAATCACGTTCTTCGAAAATCACGCGGCGCAACAGGTCGTGGATGAAAAAGCTTTTGCCCTTGCCCGACATAAACGCAGGTTGAAACGCGCCCGCCCCTTCGCCGATGCGCGACATGGCACCCAGCACCTGATCAATCGGGGTGCCTTCCTGCGTCCCGGATGTAAAGTAAAATCCGCGCAAAATAGCGTTGGATTTGTAGCGGGTCGGTTCAAACACACGGCGCAAAAATTCGCTAACATTGTCGCGCATCAACGCCATTTGGCCGGGCAGACCGAAAATGGAAATGCGTGCGATGCCGTCGGGTTCTTCGCTAAGCCTGTCCATCACCTCGTCCGACAGGCGTGACACCAGCGCGTCAAATTCATCGGCCACGGATTCGTGGGTCAGGGTTTTGCGGTCCTTTGTCTGGAACGTGACACCCCAAACGCCCTTGCGCCGGTTCAGGCTGAAACTGCTGAAATATTCGCGGAAACCCGCGATCAGATCGGCCTTGGTGAACAACACATAGACCGGAAAATCAATCTTTAGCGTTTCGTGAACTTCGGCCAGTCGGGCACGCACGGTTTCGGCGTGTCGCGCCAATGCCTCGGGGCTGTCGGTCATCATATCCTCGACCGAAAAGGCAAGGATCACGCCGTTGATCGGCTGTTTAGGCCGCGATTTTTTCAACAGGTTCAGAAAGGATTGCCAGCTGGCCTCGTCCGCCACCGCGTTGCTATCCTGGGTCGTGTAACGCCCGGCCGTGTCGATCAAAATCGCGTCTTCGGCAAACCACCAATCGCAATATCGCGTGCCGCCGAACCCCTCGACCACGCCGGAATCACTGCCGGCCAGCGGAAATTCGATGCCCGAATTCGCCAGCGCCGTGGTTTTACCCGCCCCGGGCGGGCCGATGATCACATACCACGGCAGATCATATAAATAGCTGGAACCACCCGATTTTTTCAGCGTGGCCAATGCGCCGCTCATGCGTTCCGACAACACCTTGCCGTCGCCTTCGGGCACTTCGGGGATCAGGGCGTTTTCCAATTCGCGCGCCGCACGGCGACGGCGGCGGATACGCAGCACCCAAAAGAACAGCAAAATACCCAGAACCACGCCAATCACGGTCAACCGCAACCAGACCGACGCCAGCACAGCAACGCCCGTCATCGGCCCGCCGAACCAGACGGCGGCAACAAACCCGATCAGGCCAAGGATGATCAACGGAATGCGCATCCACGCGCCCGCCCTAAGGCGAGGCACCGGAATCAGACCCAGAATTTTCAAAACGTCCCCTCCCGGGCGATCATCACTTCGACGCGGCGGTTGGCGGCGCGCCCTTCTTTGGTGCCATTGTCGGCAATCGGGTCGGCAGGGCCGCGGCCCTCGACCTCGATCCTCAGCGGATCCTGCAACAACGGCGCAATCACATCGGCCACGCCCTTGGCCCGCGCAACGGACAGATCAAGGTTGGTTTTATATCGCCCGCGCCCCGATGGCTGAATGGAATCGGTAAACCCCAGGATGCGAATTGGCCCATCCTCGGTGTTCAGGGTTTCGGCAATATGCGCGGCCAGTGGCGCGAACTCTGCCTTGACCGTGGCCTGCCCGCTGTCGAACAACAGCAGATTGCCCACGCGCACATAAATGTATTCGCCCTTGGTCCCGACCGAAACCAACCCTTGGTCGATCTCGTCTGAAAATGCCTCTTGAATGCGCTCTAGCTGGGTGCTTTTGGCCACGTAAACCGGCCCCGCCGTGCGTTCCAGCGCGATCTTTTGCGCGGTTGGGTGCAGGGTTAGCAATGCCTGCGCCGCCTGCGCGCCATCGCGGTTGATCAGGGTCGATAGCGTGCCAAAGAAACTGACCAGAATGGCGGCAGCAATGCCCGCGATGATCCAGACGGGGATGCCACCAAACCGGCGGCGCCCGCCCAGCAACACGGGCGTCCATTTAACCGACAGATCCTCGTCCGGGCGCGGGTTCACGCGGCGCAGGGTTTCGTAAATCGCGGTGCGGATGCGGGCCAAATCGACCGAGCCGTTGGGCTGCGTGCGATATTGCCCCTCGAACCCCAGCGACAGGCAGGTCAGCATCAGTTCCAACAGGTTGTAATACTGTCCGGGCGATTGCATCGCCTTTTCAGCCTCTTGAAAAAACCCGACGCCGGAATCGCGTTTCTGGAAAAACCGCGCGACCATGGAATATTGAATCCACAAACCGCGATCTGCGCCGGGCAGGTTTTGCACAATGTCATCGGCGGTGCCGCATAGGGCGTATTTCGCCACCAATGCCTCGTGCGGGTCGACGCCTTTGGCCACTGCGTTGCGTTCAAACGCGTCGATTTCACGGGTGACGTGATCCATCAATGGCATCGCGTCCATTTCCACCATGCCGGTGCGCAAGCGCCCGAACAGGATCAACAGGTTCGCCGCCGATGCGACCAGCGGGTTGGATGATCCGCCCTTGCCCAGCCCCGTGGCCTGCAACGCCTGCGCCAGTGAAATGCGCGGTGTTTGCATGGGCTGCGGCGCGGCTTGCTGCCGTGGCAGTTCGGGAAAGAAACCATCGTTCTGATTTTGAAAGGGTGATCCGATATTGTGTTGCGGCGTGCCGATGCTGCCCGGCGCGGGGCGCGGCGGCTGGTGTGGCGTAGGTTGCGGATAGGGCTGCGCAGGCTGCTGCGTCGGCGGCAACGCGCCGCCCAGCCATGTGTTGCCACCCTGTGCGGGCGGCGCGCCAATCGGGTTGGGGTGCCCCGGCTGTTGCGGCGGTTGCCCCTGTGGCAATGCCCCGCCGATCACGGTGCGATCGCCACCCGTGGGCTGCGGCGGCGGCTGCACGCCAAATGGATTTGGCTGCGGTGCGGGCGGCTGTTGCGGGCGGCCAAACGCCGGGTCATTTGGATTGGGCAGCTTGCCACCGATGACCGTTTTGTCGTCGTCGTCGCCAGCCATCACAGTTTCTCCGGTATCGCCCAAAGCTCCAGCTTCAGTTCGGGCCAGTCACCCGCGAAATGCATCCCGATTGCGGGCGCTGTCGAAAATTCGTTCCACAGGGGGGTCTTTTTATCCAGCAGGAAATAGACATTGGTCGCCACAACGCGGATCTGGCGGGGCGGGTTGGGCAGATGCACCAGATTGATCCCCGGCAGGTTGTTTTTGACGATCTCGCTCATCCGGGTGTTAGGGCCAAGTTTGCACAACTGCGGGAACTGGCTTTGCACCTGGGTCAGCGGCTTGCCGGTTTCGACCTCGATGATAAAGGTCGCCTCGCGGAACAGGTTGCGGTCCGCCACCTCGGCCAGGAACGAATTCTGCCGCACCTGACGCAGGTTCAGGCGCACCGCCCGGCCCACATCGCGTGACAGCAGGCGCTGGATATCCTGCACCACGGGGGTAAAACTGGCCTTGTGATCGCTGTGATCATAGGGCGGATAGGTCGGCGCCATCCGCCCCGCATTGTCAAAGGTCGCCAGCTCGCTCGCCAGTGACAGCAGGCGGCGATACAGTTCCTCGGGGTGGACAGCGTGCAGCCCCGCCAGATGGCGCAACACCCCGATTTCGCGGTTCAGGGTCATCAGCATCAGGTAATCTGCCGCCTGCATCCCGCCACCCGAACTGGGGTCGGACGCATAGCGCGCAAGGTTTTCCAGCTTGGCCTCGACCCAGCCGATGACACGGCTGAGGAAACCCAGCAATACAGGATGCACCGCCAGCACCATCCCCGGGGGCGGCACCGTATCATCCAGCGAAATCACACCATCGCGGACCTCGTTGATGCGCGCCAGACGCAGATTCAGATAGCCGGGTTTCGGGGTCTTGCGAATGGCCAGTTCCAGCCGTGGCACCGCAATTTCCAGCGTATGTTCGACCCGCATCGCCGATGCGTTATCGGCCACATGTTCAGAATCCAGACGGTAACGGGTGGTCGACCCTTCCTCGTCCAGGCCCACGTCGCGGCCATTCTGGCTTGCCTCGGGCAGGGTCAGCCAGATGAACAGGCCCGCCGCATCATCGGGCGCTTCGATCGCTGTGGGCAGGGGGCTGTTATTGGGCGCATCAAACGGCGTGCCATCGGGCATGATGCCCGTGACACGGCGCAGGCCAACCTTACCCTGTTGCGCCATGTCGCGGTCCAGCGTCAGTTCGGTCACGCCCCATGGATAGGGTGCCAAATTCCGCGTGCGCGCATCAATCAGCTTTTCGACATAGCGGTCGGATTGCTGAAGGTGCTGCGGTTGCAGGAAAAGCCCCTCTTTCCAGGCGACCTTACTGAACAGAGACATAGTTATCCAATCTCGTGCTTATCGACCACGCGACGGCGGCCATATTTTCATGCCGATTGTGGGCGCCTGACCGCTAAGGGTCAAGCCATCACCACAATCATATCGGGCGCTTAGAACTGCCAGCGCAACTGCCCCGTCAGGCCGACACTGTCCAACGTATTGCTGAACCGTGCATCGGCACGGATACTGGCGTTGAACTGACGCGCGGCACGCCCGCCATCGGATTTTTGCAGGATTTTGACATAGTTCACACCAAGGCTGAATTCGCCATAAGCCCCCAGATTTTCCGAGCTAAGCTGCTCTGTCCGGATCGGGGTGTTGGTGACGGTGTCGTTGATGGTGAAACTGGATGTCAGTTCATCCGCGAAATCCTTGTAATAGGTGCCCGTCGCGAAATAGTTCAACGCCGATGTGCCGGATTTGTTGATTTTCAACTTGGCCACCGTCAGGCCCAGAAACCCGATTTTGCTTTGGCTATCGTCAATCGCCAGCACCGAACCATCCGAAAAAGTAATCGGATCGGTCGAGGTTTTCGAGAATTGGAAACCGGCGGTCGGCACGATGTTCCAGCCTTCGGCTTTCAATTTGAACGACCGGCTGATCGCACCGGAAATCGTGGTGGTGTCAGCGCCGAAATCCTCTTGGCCCAGACCGGTGATATTACCCACGCCCACGTTGTTGATCGAATAATCGGTCTTTTCGCGGCGCACCTGAAGGTCGGCCACCAGCGGCCCCTTGGCGGCAGTCACATACAACCCGCCATAGGTCTGGCGGAATTCGCTGGTGGTGACAGAGGCCAAAGTGTTGCTGAGCGCGGTCGGGTTTTGCGGATCAATCGCATAGACCGGCTGTTCGCCTTTACCCTGGTTCATGCCGCCAATCGCGCCAAACGCCATATCCCAGCCGTTGAATTTACCGTCAAAACAGGCCAGATCGCCGCCAAACTGGGCGCCCGCATAGCTGGCAGTCACAGTGCTGGGCAGGTCGGACACCGAATTCGACGTGCTGCCCGTTGCGGTCACGTTACCACCCGTGGCTCGCATCCATGCGCCGGGGCCACATGGTTTGTCATCGATCACGGCAAGCCCGACAACAAACGGGCTGGTCGGGCGGTTCACAATCGACCCGATCAAGGATTGCGTCAACGCCACATTACCCGTCAACGCCGAGTAAACTGGATTGATCTGATCCACGACCACCAGATCGCCCGCAGGCCCGCTTTGCTGTAACGAATACACAATCCGGTTGGACACAGGCAGGGTGCTGCCCAGTTCATAGGTATAATTGTTCGCCGCGCCCTGCGTGTTGTCGACATCCAGCACAACAATATCGTTGTCCTGTTCGCCCAGCGTGCCCGCCGTCAGATCATTGAACATCACAACGTAGTGGCCTGTAGTCGCGCCGCCCTGCACCACAACCGTATCTGACAGGTTGTCAGCGGGGTTTGTGCTTTGCGCCAGGTTCAGATCCAGCATGATGGTCATGTCAGAACCGGACAACCCGCCCACAATGGTCAGCGTGTCGGCGGTGGATACCCCATCGACCATGTTGATGCTGCCCGACCCGCTGACATTGCCGGTGATTGTGGTATCACCGCTGGCCATCAGGGTGCCCGTATTGGTCACATCACCAATGACATTGCTGCCCGCTGACAGGATCAACGAACCGCTTCCGGTGGTTGATACACCGCCCTGCAACACCCCGTTCAGCGACAGCGCCGCATTGTCCACAGCAAACAGGCTGGCCGTGATATTGCGGCCCGCAGCGATACTTGTATCAGTCAGGACCGAAACCGTTCCGGCCACCGTCAGGTCAGCCCCGAAATCCAGCGAACCAGAGCTAAGCGTAAGGTCACCACCCACATCACCGCCCAGGGTCGTGGTGCCCGTGTTGGTCAGGGATCCGGTCAAACCATCTGCCAGCGTGGCCACGCCACTGTTGGTCAGTGACCCGTCCAGTTCATTGGCAAAGGTCGCGCTGCCATCGTTCACGACCTCACCCACAACAAATCCCTGCGCATCAAAACCCACACCGTTGGCAATCATGATGCCGCCGCCCGTGGTCAGGGTTTGCCCCGCCAGAACCGAAACCGTGCCGCCCTGTGCATCCAATGCGCCGCCAATTGTGCTGTCGCCCTGAACCGAAACCGTGCCTTCGGTGCTGGTCACATCGCCGGTGATACTGCCCTGCGCGATCACGGTGCCCGTGTTGGCCACATCGCCGTTCAACGTGCCGGACACACCCAATGCGCCCGCGTTGGTCACATCGCCGTTCAGCGTCCCTTGCACGTTCATCGACCCGATATCGGTGTTCGTCGTTGCCCCGCTGACAGTGACAGCATCGCCAAGGCTGACAATCGACAGACCATCGTTGAACAGGTTCGAAATGCTCAGGTCGCCGCCGCTGGTCAGGGTGCCACCGTTGTTGATGCCCCCGTTCAACGCACCCGCCCAAGTCAATGCGCCGCCATTTTCAACCGCGCCGGTGATCACGCCCTGCCCCGTCATCACAGTGTTCGAATCAGTTTCAACCCGCCCGGTGATATCACCCAGAACGGTCATCGTGCCGACACCGACATTGCTGACGTTGCCGCCAATGGTGCCCGTCACATCAACCGAGCCATAGTTTTCAACATCGCCGCCAATGCCGCCAGCGGTGATCGTCACTGCACCAGCATTGTTCAAATCGCCCGTGACGCCATTGCCCACAGTCAAGGTGGTGCCATCATTCGCACCTGCATTGCCGCCCACCATTCCGGTGATCACAACAGTTCCGGTTGTGCCAAAGGCCGAACTCACATTGCCCGTCACATCACCCGTGATATCGGCATTGCCATCTTCGTTGGTCAGGTTGCCATCAACCCCGCCAGCCGAAACTGTCGCCGTGCCCGTGTTGGTCAGATCGCCCGTCACGCCCGTGCCAACCGTCAAAGTGCCCGAGTTCGTCGCGCCATTCCCGATCATGCCCGCGATATCCAGCGCGCCCTCGTTCAGAACCGCGCCGCCCACATCGCCAGTGGTCGTCATAACCGCAGCGCCGCCCGTGTTGTCGACGTTGCCCGCAATGTCGCCCGCCACATCCAGATCGGCAGTGTTCGCCACATCGCCGCCCACGTCTCCCGTGATCGAACCCGTGCCGGCGTTGTCAACTGAACCGCTCACCCCGCCAGCCGAAACTGTCACCGTGCCCGTGTTGGTCAGATCGCCCGTCACGCCCGTGCCAACCGTCAAAGTGCCAGAGTTCGTTACATCCGCAACCACGCCACCCGCAGCATTCATGTTGCCACTGTTGGTCACGCCATTGGCCGCAGTCACATTGGTGCCAGCGCCTGTGGTCATACCACCTGCGTTGTTCAGACTGTTCGCGCTTAGATCACCCGAAACATTGGTGCTGCTGCCTGATTGCGTGGTCAGATCGCCGGTAATCGCGCCTTGGACCATCATAGCGCCTGCATTGTCCACATCGCCTGTGACAGTGCCGTCAAGGGTCATGTTCGCCGTGGCCTGATTGTCCACGTCACCTGTCAAACTTCCGGTCGAACTGAAAACGCCCCCTGCCTCGTTGGTGACATCGCCAACCAGACGGCCCGCCGAATTGAAATTCCCGCCTGCCTGATTGGTGATCGTCCCCGCGCCGACGCTGCCGCCATTTGCCACGGTAAAGCTGTTGGAGTTGGTGATGCTGCCCGCGTTGATGATGGCCCCGCCGGGGGTCACACCAACCGTGCCGCTGTTGGTCAGGTTGTTACCGGCAAAGCCCAGATTGGCCTCTACCGACACATTGCCACTGTTGTTCATATCGC
Source organism: Paracoccaceae bacterium (assembly GCA_050633465.1). Taxonomy (GTDB): domain Bacteria; phylum Pseudomonadota; class Alphaproteobacteria; order Rhodobacterales; family Rhodobacteraceae; genus UBA3069. Next base: position 106,113 of record JBOEGO010000012.1, read on the forward strand.
CCGTCAGCGCGTTTTCAGTGTCATAGACAATAGTGCCCGCGTTATCGATTGCGCCGCGCAGTTCCACATTGCCGCTGATGACAGATGTGCCGCCCAGCACCAGATCACCAGCCGTCACGATGAAATCATCCGTGCCCGTGTTGGAAATGGTGCCGTTGTTGGTGAATGTCCCGCTGACACCCAAGGCCAGATCAGCCCCGTTTGCATCACCATTGACCGTGCCATCATTGGTCAGATCACCCACGACCGAACTGTCGGTCAGCACATCCATTGTGCCGGTATTGCCGACATTGCCTGTGATTGTCCCGCCATTGGCCGAAAGCGTGCCCGCGTTGCTCACGTTGCCAGCCAGATCGCCGGTCACCGTCAGATCGCCATTGTTGGTCACACCAGAGGTCGCCGTCAGACTGTTACCCGAAGTAATGTCCAACGCGCCATTATTGGTGACCAATCCAGCGACATTGGCATTGCCATCCACCGTCACATCATGGGTGGCGTCATTCGTTAGCGTGCCGGTGATCGCCCCCGCCAGATCCAGATTGCCACTGTTGGTGACATTGCCGGAAACGGAACCACCCGCATTGATATCGGCATTGCCATCGTTGGCCAGATCGCTGGTCAATGTCCCGTCTACCGTCAGATCAGCGCCCGCATCATTGGTCAGGCCAGCGGTGGTCAGGTTTGCGCCGGTGTCGATGGTCAAATCGCCCGCATTGGTGGTCGTGCCTGTGACACTGGCATTGCCCGTCACATCCGCCGTGCCATTGTTCTGCAATGCGCCTGTAACCGATCCGGCCAGATCCAGATCGGCGTTGTTCGTCAGATCACCTGCAACAACGCCCGTATTGTTCAAATCCAGCGTGCCGTCATTGGTCAACGCCGAACTGACCGTGCCGTCCACCGTCAGGGTGCCATCATTGGTGGCCAGAGCCTGCCCAGTAACATCCGCACCATTGCCGATCGTCGCGGTTCCGCTGTTGGCAAAACTGCCCGTCGTAACCTGCGCATTATCCGCAACAGTCAAAACACCGCCATTCTGGTTGCTCAGACCTGCGGTGGCCAGTTCGCCAGTAATATCCGCAGTCCCGCTGTTGGTCACAGACCCGGTCACCGAGCCCTCCAGATCAGCGTCGCCGGCGTTCAAAACATAGCCGTTGACCGTGCCAGTCACGGTCAGGTCGTTGCCGCTGGTATTGTTCACACCCAATGCGTTTAATGTGCCGTTCAACACCAATGTGCCGTTGTTTTGCACACCCGTCGCGCCGGTATCCAGCGTCGCACCATTATCAACCGTCAATGTGCCCGTCTGATTTAGGCTGCTGGTCGTCAACGTCCCCGTTGAAACGGTCAATTCGGCCGAATTGTCGATACCGCCCGACACCAGCAAATTGCCCGTAGTCGATACCGCACCGCGCCCCTGATTTGTCAGCGATCCGGTGATCGTGCCGCGCGCATCCAGATCGCCATCATTAACCATGTTGCCGCCGATGACTCCGGTCAGGGTGGCAGTCCCGTTCGTGCTGTTGCTGACATTGCCCGTTACCGTTCCGGTCACGTCGATGGTGCCAAAACCGCCATTGTCCAGATCACCCGTCAACACGCCCGCCACGGCCACATCCGCCGTGGAATTGTTGCTGACATCCGCCGTCAGGTTCCGACCCGATCCAACGGTCAACGTCCCGTCGCCCGTGTTCACAACCCCGCCCGTCACGATCAGATCGCCGGTCAGGTCCGTGGTGCCGCTGCCCTGGTTCGTCAGCAAACCCGTGATCGTGCCACGCGCATCCAGATCGCCGTTGTTCGTGACCGCGCCCGCGATTTCGCCGATCAGGTTGACCGATGCGCCCTGACCATTGTCCACATCTGCACTCAAAACTGTGCCCGAGGATATGGTCACTGCACCCGTGTTGGTATTGCTTACACCGCCGGTGACCGCCAGATCGCCAGTCAACAGGGTCGTGCCGCTGCCTTGGTTGCTTAGCTGGCCAGAAATCGAACCGTCCGCAAACAAAGTGCCGTTGTTGGTCAGTGATCCGGTGATTGCCCCGTCCAGATCGACCTGACTGTTGGCACCGTTCGACACATCTGCCGTCAGGGTCCGCGTTGCCCCGATGGTCAATTCCGCGTTGCCCGTATTGACCACACCACCCGATACGATCAGATCGCCCGTCAGGTCGGTGGTGCCATTCCCACCCGTTGTCAGCACCCCATTCACCGTCCCGGCAAGGTTTGCAGTGCCGGAATTCAGAACATACCCGTTCACCGTTCCGGTGACATTCAACGTGCTACCAAAAGCGTTATCAACACCCAAGGCGGTCAAAATCCCGTTCACTGCCAAGGTGCCGCCATTCGCCACTGCCGTGCCGCTGGTGTTCAGCGTGGCCAAATTGGCCACAGTCAAACTGCCCGTCTGGATCAGGCTGGTCGTAGTCAAAATGCCCGCGTCGACGTTCATCGTGGCCGAATTGTTGATGCCGCCACTGGCATTCAGCGTGCCCGAAACCGTCGCAACCGCACCACCCTGATTGCGAAACAGGCCCGTAATCGCGCCCTGTGCGTCAAGCGCACCCACATTGATCAAATTACCCGTGACCGTGCCATCCAGATCCATCTGCGCAGTCGCACCATTGGTCACATCCGCTGTCAGATTATGTGGGGCGGCCACGGTCAATTCACCATTGCCGACGTTCATCACACCGCCCGTCACGCCCAGATCACCGGTCAGGTCCATCGTGCCCGCCCCCGTGTTCGTCACCAGCCCGGTGACGGTGCCCTGGGCATTCAGATCACCACGGTTGGTAATGTCACCCGTATGCACACCAGTCAGATTCAAATCGCCCGCAGCCGCATTGGTGATGGCACCGCTAGAGGTAGCGATCAGGCCAAGCGTGCCCTCGTTCGTGAAATCTGTATTGGCATCAACTGCAAGGTTTTCCACGGCATTCGAAACGCCGGAATAGGTAAAGCCCTCTTGCGCTCCGCCAGCCACGCCGGTGATGATAAACCCGCCGGCCAGTTCTGAACTGACCTCGACCGAAACGCCTTCGCCCAGCGAAATCGGGATCGACCCCGCCGCCACGCCAATCGTATTGCGCTTGATCAGCTGGTCGCTGGCCGTGATCGCCATATCCAGCGGCACAGCCGTTCCGGTAACAGTGATTTCCACACCGGCATCATCAAAAATAACGCTGTCGCCGTTAAGAAAAATATCGGGAACAAGCCCCCCGTCCAGCCAGGCCAAATTCCCCAAATTCGAATTCCAGAAACCGTCACCGCCACCCCATGTCAGGGTGTCCGCCTGTCCCCGTGTCGGGGCCAGTGACAGGGCCGCAAGAACGCAAACCATCGCCGTTGTCTGATAAAGCCGGTCTGATCGCTTGGGCTGAATTACCCGATCCGAACCACGCGAAGAAATTGTATCATTCAAAATCATCTCTTAACCCTACCGACGAAAATCTACCGTTAATTGATTCCTTACCTTCCCGGTAAGGTCTTAGTCGAGGCCAAAGCCTTCAAGAGAAAAAATAATATCCGCGCATATCAGTCATGAACCGCGGCAGAATGGCTGCGGTTACTCAACCTCTGGCACCCGATACATACCAGACTAGGGCAGCGTCTTGGCCTGCGGCGACCCCTGAACGATCACTCCGCCATGCGATGTGGCTGACCCAAGGTAAGCCACCGGCTTGTTATCGTCTGACGCCATCGACGACCCGACCGTAATCACCGCGCCACAGGCCGTTTTGTCGCCAACACGTGCCACAGGCCGTCCGTCAATCAATGCCGAACCTCCTTCGACAATAGCGTTCGGGCCATGCCACGGGCATACGTGCTTATCTCCTAAACGGGCAACTGGAAGCATTACTTTTCCTTTTCAAAATGGCCCTTGCGCAGCCGCACAGGGTATCACTCTTTCTGTTTCACACATTCTTCGACAAGTGGCAGAGCGTCATTCGCCGCACCTTGCAGCGTGGGCACCTGCGCACCACCACCGCCACCCATCGATACCGCACCCTTCAGGTTGATCTTGGCCGCCTCTAGCGTGATGCCGCCACTATCGATCGTGATTTTGCCACCTGGCCCTTTGATCACAAATTTCTGAAATGCCATCAGGGTGTGCGTCTTGGTGTTGTTGGTGATGGATTGGTTTACGTTCAGGGTATATTTTCCCATCACGGTTTCTTCGACATTGCGGCCCACCTGAACCATGTGGTCGGCGTAAATATCCTGTTTATGGATATTGCCAACCATATGCACATGATCCTTGCCGTATCTTTCCTGCTGGTTTTGACCAACCTGATAGGTGACATCGCGCCCGATATTGTGAAGCGCATCCTGACCAACCGTTTCCGTATGGTCACGCCCGACGGAAATGGATTTATCCCGGCCCACTGTCTCGCTTTGATCACGGCCAATGGCCTTGCCGCGGTCGTTCAAAATCTCGATCTGCTGATCCTTTTGACCGTGCATATAGATCAGCTCTTCTTCTTTTTCGTCCTCGAATGTCAGTTCGTTAAAACCCGATCCCTGATGGGTGTCGGTTTTGAAAACGCTTTTGGTTTTATGGGCAGGTAGCGGATAGGGCGGGTCATTTCGCCCGTTGTAAACACAGCCTGTAACCAGCGGTTTATCAGGATCCCCTTCCAGAAATTCAACCACGACCTCCATCCCGATGCGCGGGATAACCATGCCACCCCACCCTTTCGAGGCCCAGTTTTGCGACACGCGGCACCGCATGGAATAATCTCCATCCAGATCCCAATGGAACCGCACCAGAATACGGCCGAATTCGTCGCAATCAATTTCGCCGTCACCGACCACAACAGCAGTTTGCGGCCCCTGCACAACCGGAACAGGGGTTTTCCGGTCCGGCGCCAGCGGCGCTGTGACTGGCATCAGCACATACTGACCGGAATAGGCATAACCGTCAGATTGGGTTTCGCCCGTTCCATAACCGTCGGAAACATAATTATGTATCGCTGTCAGGCAGATGTAATCCTCGTCCTTGACGCCGGGCACCTGATCACCCGTCAACCCGACAGTCATGCCGGAACCCAATGTGGTGCAATCACCAACGGCACGCTGCCTGCGATCCTGACCGCGCTCTTGCAGCGTGCGCAGGTTCACCACCCCTTTTCCGCGCCCCTGATCCAGATAATCACCGGGGTAATCATAACTTTCGATCTTACCTTGTTGATAGGCCGCATCGCCCACCCGTTCGACCTCCATCGAGGCCGTGGGCGTTTTAAAGTTGTAATCCGTCAAACGGATACCGCCCGTGGTCAGGTTCCGCTCTGGCCGCCATTCCCAGAAATGCTCTTCGTCGGAATGATGCGTGCCATCGACACCGAAATAATCACGCGTTGCGCCTGGCACCGGGCGATGTTCATCAATGCTGTCCGTCATCACCAGCGTATGCGACCCGGCGACATGGGTGAAATGATAGGAAATCCCGAACCGCTCCATCAACCGGCAGGCAAAATCCAGATCGCTTTCGCGATACTGCACGGTATATTCCAGTTCAGGGTATGAGCCGGTTAACCGCATCTCCACCGCCGGATCACCAAGTCCGGCATAGGCTTGCAATAGCTCCTCCAGAATTTTCACAACATTCATATTGTGGAAAATCCGCTGGTTGCGCCGCTGGCTGGCCAACCAGAACCAAGGGCGCAGCGTCAGATTGTAACGGTTGCCGTTTTCACCTGCACCACACCATTGGGCATGGGTCACAATCCCGTCGAAAAACCGCGCGCCATGATTTTGGGATTTCAGTTCAACCGTGGCATGCGTGCCAATCAGCAAATCGAAATCGATATTTTGCTCGGTAGATAAAGCCTCCACCCGATACTCGAACAGATCATTCAACCTGTCAGCCCCTTCGAAGCGGAGCAGCACCAAATTGTCCTTCCCTAAATCGGTGTGGAGTTGCCCCAGCCGAGACGCCTGTTTAAAAATCGCATTCATCACACTGTCCTTGGAAAAGAGAACTTAGCCAAAGGTAAACCACGAACAGAAAATCGGAAAGAGGGTATCTTGCCCAGCGCCTTTACTTAAACTTGTAACAGTGCCGATTTGGCGCATTCACCCCGAGGGCGCAAAGAAAATCCCTTTTTCATAGCAAGATACGAAGGCATTAACGCATTCTTGGTCAGCCGCGATCAGAGGATTCTGACCCCCTGCTAGTGGACAATGAATTCGGCATGCAATGCCCCAGCGGCTTTGATGCTTTTCAAGATGTCGATCATATCGCGTGGCGCAACACCCAGCGCGTTTAAACCTGCAACGACTTCTGACAGCGATGTGCCTTCGGGAATTTCGGCCAGACCGATGCCGGGTTCTTCGTCGATTTGCGCGTCGGTGCGCGGCACCACCACTGTTTGTCCTTCGGAAAAAGGATTCGGTTGGACGGCAATGGGTGCTTCCTGAATCCGCAGCGTCAGGTTTCCCTGCGAAACTGCCACCCGCGAAATCCGCACCTCGTCGCCCATCACGATAGTTCCAGAGCGTTGATCAACCACAACACGGGCTTTGCGCTCCGGTTGCACGGAGATATTTTCGATCCGACCCAGGGCATGTGCTGGCGAACGCATTTTCGTCGCCGTGATGTCCAGTTGAACAGTGCCAGAATCCAGCATCAGCGCAACACGCCGCCCGAAATCGCGGTTTATCGCCTGCTCGATACGACCTGCCGTCGTGAAATCGGGCACACGTAGCCCCAACCGCAAAGAGCCAAGCGTCGCGAAATCAAAATCTACTTCACGTTCGACATAGGCACCCGCAGGAATGACCCCCGCAGTGGGCACGCCCTGAACAACCCCGCCCGCATCGCCCTGTGCAGCGGCGCCGCCGGCAATAATTGTGCCCTGTGCCACGGCATAAATCTGGCCATCTGCCGCGTTTAACGGCGTCATGATCAATGTGCCGCCCAACAGGCTTTTGGCATCGCCAATCGCGGAAATTGTAACATCAATCCGTCCACCAGCTCGTGCAAAGGGCGGCAGCGTTGCGGTTACAAATACGGCCGCTACGTTTTTGGGACGAAACTGTTCCCCCGTCACGTTCACACCCAGCCGTTCCAGAATATTCGACATGATCTCTTCGGTGAACGGCGCATTTCGGATGCCATCGCCCGTGCCATTCAAACCAACGACAAGCCCGTAACCGACCAGATCGTTGCCGCGCACCCCGTCGAATTCGACCAGATCCTTGATTCGAACGGGATTGGCCTGCGCGGCGCAGGTCAATACGGCAACCGCGGCAATCAATCGGAACAGCATTTTCAAGAATGTGATCACGACATATACTCCACCAGAGACAGCCGCGATAACCGGACGGTGATTGTATAGAGGCTTTCCAATTGAAACTGTACGTCCTCTAGCCTTGTGGCGGTTTCATATGGATCAACGCCCAACAACTCTCCGCGCGCATATTCAAGAGAGGTCTTTTCCGACGCGATTCGCGCAACATTGTCGTCTATCCTCTCTTCGGCATACCCTAGGTCAGCGCGAATGCCTGTCAGCCCGTCCTGGGTGGTCAAAAGCCCCTCGCCCGCATAGACCTGAAGCTGCTTTTTCGCATCCATACTAAAGCTCAGCGAAGCCTCGGCGGACAGCGCAGCGATTGCTGTATATTTCAAAGCGTTGCGGATTTTCTCATTGTCCGCTCGCAGATCAAGGTCAACCGACTGTCCATCCCCCATAGGGAAGGGCGACATGCCCGTGGTAGATCCGTTGTATCCCAGCGTTTCAAACCCGCCACCCGGCGCTTCAAACCAATCTGTCACCGCAGCAATCACATCCGAAGAGGTCACAGCGCCGGAAATTGCCACGCGTAAATCGGCCATAATATCGTCAGCCGATGCCAATGCGGAACGGTCTGTCGCGACACCCGAAAACAATGATCTCCCGGCAACATTTGTGTTCAAAGTGGCAACAATTGCCTGCATGTCCGCTTCGGCAGAACGTGCCGCGGAATTGATTGCCGTTTCGATATAGCCCGAACTGGTAGATATCAAAGATGCGGCCAGACCTGACGTCGTGTCCTGCACATGCCCAAGGGCCAATTGCATCGCCCCCGTGAAATGCTGCGCCTCGGTCGCGGCTGTGTCGAACCCTTGCAAAACACGCAAACCCCGTTCGATATCGGCCAGATGCGAATAATCGCCTGACAGGTGGCTTGCCACATCCGATGTGCGGCCCGAGGACAGTTCAAGGCTGAGCTTGCCCATTTCCTCTTTCAGCATTGTGTTCTGACGCCGCAAAACAAAGGATTGTGCAAGGTCACCGATTGATACCTGTGTCATGGCTTATAGCTCCAATAGGGTTTGCATCATTGCATCGACCGCCTGCATCATGCGGGCGTTCGCGGCATAGGCTTGTTCGACCAGCATCAAGCGCTGCATTTCCTGATCTGTATCTACGCCGCCCTCCAACTCTTGTGCCTTGAGTTCGGACAGTTGGGTGGAGGCAAAGGTTGTGGCCTGTTCAACCAGTTCGCGGGCGCTGCCAATGCGGGATAGAAAATTTGCGCCCAACTCTGCTGCGCTGCGCATGGCGGTGCCAAAACCACCCGATACTGGCGCGCGCGCCTCACCCATCACATTGACCATGGCTGACAACAGCGCACCGTCTCCTACTTCACCGGGAGTGATAGCGCCGATACCATCGCGGATTTTCCAGACATCGCCGCCGGTGTCCGGGTTCACCAGCGCGTTTACCGTCATGCGACCGGCCAGCCCAACCTCGTCCGCCGAGGCAAAGGCTGCGCCCAGATCGGTAAACAAACCCGGCATCCCGGCACCAAGCGATGGGTCAATGCCCGAATCCTGAAACCGTTCGACCACATCGCGGGCGACTGCATCAATTTGGGCTTGGGCGACATTCGCAGTTTCATCACGAATTTCGAACAATGCCCCGAGCGTTCCACCGCTTAGGGGGCCCATCGCGCTGTCCGTGCGTATCGCATGACCATTGATTGACAAACCAGACAGATGCCCGCCCTCGACGGTCATGTGCGGCACAATCAGATTGGTTGTTTCAAATTCAACCGTTGCCGCAGGGCCATCAAGAAGAATGGCACCACCAGGTGTGAAAAGCGCCACCGTGCCACGATCACGCGGCACTTCCCTGACGGGAACAATCTCGCTGATCTGATCGATCAACACCTGCCGATGATCCTGTAGCGAGGACGGGTCCTTCCCCTGATTGACGCTGGTCGATATACGAATGTTCAGGTCGCGAACCTGTTGCAGGGCCTGGTTTAGCTGATCCACCTGCGTTGCAATATTGTGGTCTGCCTCGGTTCGCATGCCCTGAATACTGTCGGAAATACTGTTAAACGTCTCTGACAGGGCATTTGCGCTGCGGAAAACGGCTTCCAACCGCTCGTTCACGTCGGGACGGCTGGCGGCAGAAACCAGATCGCTTTCAAAATTAGCCATGCGTGCGGACAGGGAAAATGCATCCTCCGGCGTGCCAACCAGCGTTTCAAGCCGCGAGAGGAAATCCAGCTCTTTCGAGGCGTTGCTGAAATCGGATTGGGCAAACCGGCGATCGGCCACGATGCCCGAGTTCATATGCCGGGTCACCCCGTCGATGGCAACGCCACCGTAATCGCCGATCAAACGGGACGATACCGCCAGTTCGCGGCGGCCATACCCGTCTGTCATGGCGTTGGAGATGTTCGAGGATACAAGTTCGGCCATACGCGAGGTTGCGGTCAGCCCGGACAATGCGTTCGACAATGCGCCTGAGATACTCATGGCCTATCCTTTCTGGAAAGGGGGTGGAGGCGCATTACGCGCCCCCGCTATCATCGTTTGATATTGGTGGTTTCTTGCAGCATCTCATCCACGGTCTGGATGACCTTGGCATTGGATGAATAGGCGCGCTGCGTCTGGATCATATCGGTCAGTTCACCCGCCACATCGGTGGACGATTCTTCGCGGGCGAATGCAACCACGTCACCCGTTGGCCCGTCACCTGAATCCCACAGAAAGTAGGAGCCGCTTTCGGGAGAAGGCATATAGGTCTGAAAATCCAGCGCTACCATGCCGTTCGGATTGGGCAGATCGACCAGCGGAATCTGGTAAATCGTGCGGGTAATGCCCGTGTCAAAGAATGCGTGGACATAGCCGTTTGCATCCACTTCGACCTGCGTCATGTTTCCGACGGGCGACCCATCCTTGTTAATCGAAACCGGTGCAAAACTGTCAGAAAGCTGTGTGATTCCATCCGCTTCGCCCAGCTCACCGATGTCGATTTCCAACGGACCGGACCCGACGTTCACAATGATCTGCCCCGATGCAGGGTCATATGCCCCACCGGATACCGTGGTGACCGACGCCAAGGTGCCGCCGGATGTCCGGCTGTCTTCGAAGGTCAGGGTATATTCACCAATGACCACACCGGGTTGCGCGGAATCCGACAATGTCATCGTCCATTCGTTGGATGACCCGGTTGCTGGAACCGTGGGCGTGAACTCCACGACAATCGATTCCGATGTGCCAAGGTTGTCAAAATATTCGACCGACAGCTCGCGCATATCGCCCGCTTGATCCGATGCGGTTTCCGTCGCGGGCAGGTTCACACCCAGCGACATACGCGTCGTCGGCTCGCCCGAAAACTGGTTCACGTTAATCTGCACAGGCGAAAGATCGGCACTGGTATCGCGTGAATAGGTCGGGATCGACCCATCTGGCAACGCAGGCCAGCCCATCAGCACCAGACCTGATTCGGTGCGTAAATACCCCTGATCGTCGGTGCGAAAAGACCCCGTGGTCGTCAGGAACATCTGCGGATTGCCGTTGCCCACCTCGACCTCGGTCGCCTGCGCGACAGGTAGAAACCCCCGACCACGCACTGCCAGATCCGTTGCGTTCGACGTAGAAACCAGCGCGCCGCGCTGATCAATCAGGCGTTGCGTAGTCACCCGCACACCGCCTGCGGAATAGGTGCCGCCCGTCGATGAAATCACCATCGAATGGAAGTCGGCCTCCATCCGTTTGTACCCATAGGTGGCGGAGTTCGCGATGTTATCGGAAATTGTGGAAAGCCGCGTGGCATTGGCGTTCAGCCCCGCCACACCGGCGTTTAGCGAAGAGGAAATCGTCATAGAGGCGCCTTTCTGCTGCGTCGACGTATCGTCATGGACACAGCAATAAGGGGCGCAACTTAACATGCCGCTAACGCATAAAATCCTTTCTATTTCCCCGAACTTTTCCCTTAGCGGACCTCGCGTAGCAAAACCACCTCCAGACGGTTGTTGCGAAACGACATGGGATTGCGGCTTTCTGGCTCGCGATCAGCATGACCTGTAACACGTTGCACCCGATCATTTCTAATGCCTTGTTGTTCCAGCAAAATCCGCATCTGATCCGCGCGATCAGCCGACAGTTTCCAAACCGGGTTGTTCATCAGAACCAAAGGTTGAGAGGCAACGTGCCCTTCGACCGCAACCGGATTTTCAATCAGCCGGAACACATTCACCAGCATCTGCGCCAGCTCTTCCAGCAATGGGGTCGCGACAGCAGTGTCCCCTTCAAACAACGGGGCTCCATCCAGATCAAACAGTTCAATCACCAGACCTTCGTCGGTCACGCGTGTTACGATGTGGCGCAGGGTTTCACTGGTGACCATACTTTCACCACCACGCCCCATCAGCGCCATTTCCATCTGTTTGAACACTTCATCTTCGCGCGCTTTTTCTGCGCCATCTTCGGACAGGCCGCTTTCACCGCGGGCCTGATTTGATTCCGTAACGCGCATGCTGGTTGCACCAGTGCCCATTTGTGGCAGGGTATTTTCTGAAAACACGGAATCGCCGCCAAAACTGCCATCGCCGCCACCGGAAATCCGGCTGATCGCGATTGTCGGACTAAAATAATCCGCAATACCTTTGCGTTGTTTTTCTGTTGTTGCGTTTAGCAGCCACATCAAAAGAAAGAAGGCCATCATGGCAGTCACAAAGTCGGCATAGGCCACTTTCCACGCTCCACCGTGGTGCCCGCCGCCGCCAACGACCTTCTTACGTTTGATGATGACTGGCGCCGCATTTGATTGCGTGCTCATATCCACCACCTTTATCTCACCCGAATTCATGAATAGCAAAGGGGTGTTACCGGTGGCTTAACATTTAAAAATGGCGGGATTTCACGGGCTTTGCGCCATCGAAATCAACAATTTAATTGCAGCACATGCCAGCCCTGCGCCGACATGTGCCATAATTTAAACCCCGCGTCAGGCCTTGCCCGGACCGCTGGTTTCCAGGATCTCTTCTTCGGCGCGCTGCCAAAGTTCAAACGCCATAGGGTTGCGGGTTTCCTCCAGAATATGACCGACCAGACCAATGGCACGCGACATCACGCCAAAGCCGCGTATGATCTCTTCGGGGAAACCGAATTCACAACAAATGGCCCCGATTGCACCGGTGGCATTGATCGGCAGCATCTTGCCCGAGGCAGCTTCTGCCTCTTTCTGGATCAACTGGATCAAGGTGATGTAATCCCCGCCCATACCATTTTCCGTGGCAATTTCGAACAGGCGCGGCGTGCGCGGATCTACGGGCTTATGCACCGGATGCCCAAGTCCCGATACGATTTTTCGGGCGGCACGATGGTCGGCGACTGTTTTTTTGGCAATCGCGGCCAGATCGGCGCCCTTGCCTGCCTGTTCGGGCGGCAAGGCAGCATATAGCATCTTTGACGCCCCCTCCATCGAGCCAACAAATACCGTGCCAAGCCCGCACAGTCCCGCAGCCACTGCCGCCTGCAAGGATTCCGGTGCGCCCATATAGGTCAGGCGCGCCACCATGGCCGACGGGGTGATGCCATGTTCGACCAGCGTCACCGCAATGGCATTGAACACAACCGATTCCTGCGGTGTGGGCTTGCGGCCTGTGACCTGCATGAACGCCATATCGCCTAGGTTCACATGGCCCAGAATTTCCGAGGGCAGATCAAGCCCGTGAACCTGAATTTTGTCCGGCGTGCTCCACCCGATTGCGGAACTGATCTTGTCTGTGCGTTTGGGCATCTTTTTCTCTCCTGCTTTATACGGGGTCCCAGCTGAACACGTCAGCGGACACATCAAGCGGCACGAAACTGGATTTCAGTGCCGGCATTGCATGGCTGGCAACGGTTTCGGGCGACCATCCTTCGTCACGATGAACCGACCGCAGGGGGCGCGGCTGGCTCATCAGGAAAATTTCGTTATTGCGGCAGGTGAACACCTGACCCGTCACATCGCGGCCCTGATCCGACGCAAGATAAACGGCAAGCGGCGCGATTTTCGCGGGCTTCATCTCTTGCAGCTTTTTCACGCGTTCGGCCTGTTCTGGTGAATCCACCTTGATCGACGATGTCATCCTGCTCCATGCAAAGGGCGCGATGCAGTTCGATGTGACGTTCCACCGGCCAAGATCCAGCGCCATGGATTTCGACAATGCGGTGATCCCCATCTTGGCAGCAGAATAATTTGCCTGCGCCAGATTGCCGATCAATCCCGAGGTCGAGGTCATATTGATGATCGCGCCGGATTCTTGTTCGCGAAACTGGTCTGCGGCAGCACGGGACACGTTGAACGCACCATAAAGATGGACCTTTATGACCGCGTCAAAATCCTCATAGCTCATTTTATGAAAGAAACCGTCGCGCAGAATGCCCGCGTTGTTCACCACCGCATCCAGACGGCCAAAGGCAGACACCGCATCGGCGACCATTTGTTTGGCGGCATCGGGGTCGCTTACGCTGCCCGCGTTTGCAATGGCACGGCCGCCCGCGGCTTCGATCTCTTTTACCACCAGATCGGCGGCACCCGCATTTTCGCGATCACCCTTCAGGCTGGCTCCGATATCGTTCACCACCACTGCCGCCCCGGCGCGTGCAGCCGCCAACGCCAGATCACGGCCAATGCCGCCCCCCGCACCCGTGACCAACATCACCTTATTTTCAAGCATCCCGCTCATGTTTCACTCCCATTTGTTCATTGTTTTTGGCCGAAACAGGCCGTTATTCCGATACCCGCATCGCTAGGCAGGCCGTCCCTTTCAGCACCACGCGCCCGTCATCCGCCGATGTTTCCAGCAGATACTCCGCACCGCTTTGCCTTGTCGCGACGGCGGTCAGGGTCTGCCCGACATAGGTTGGCGCGGTGAACCGGATATCCAGATCGGCAATATAGAACGCCCCGCCAGCGGCGCGGGTCACGGCCTCGACCACCAGATTTAGCGCCATGGTGCCATGGGCAATGGGCCTGCCAAACGCGGTGCTACGTGCGAATTCTTCGTCCAGATGGATCGGGTTATAATCCTGCGTCAGTTCGGCATAACCACGGGCAACGGCGGGACCTGTTGAAATGGTCAGCGGCGCGATTGTATCGGGGAAATCAGTCATTCTATGTTCCTTAGGCCGCCCAGATTGATACGATATCACCCTGCATCAGCACCTTGCTGTTATGCGCGGCTGTGATCGTGAAAGTGACCCAGAAACGGCCTTTCTTTTCCTCAGCCTTGGCCACCGACACCTGATAGGTGATCACATCGCCCAGCGCGGCCTGCACCCCTGTAAAGTCCAGCTTTTGCGCGGCGTGAACATTGCCTTTGGGGCGGGGCTGGATCGCTAGAATATAGGCCTCCATCATACCTGCGACGATCAAACCGTCTGGCGCCACATCACCGGAGATCTGACCATAGACCGCCTGCCAGCCCTTTATGCGCCGCGAATCCAGCGCGACTTCGACTGCGCCAAAACTTTGCCCCGCCTTGAATCTGTCAAAGGTCCACAAATCGTCTGTCGTTATGTGTGTCACCCGGTTTCCTTTTTCATCGGCACGACCCAAGGGCGCGATATCCGGCCCGAATGGGAAATGTTTCATCGCAGGGTAATTTTCTCTTGGCAGAATGCCTTTCCTTATACAAAATGATTTTGACAATACAAGACAACTGGCCGAAATAGCGCGCCTAAATCTGTAACCTGCTGAATTTTGGGAGGAATTCCAGCGGTCGAACAGGGTCGTCAGACCGAATCATCTGTCCGAAGAACACCCGCATCTAGCGCACGGCCGAAAAACCAGCCGCGCTGATGCCTCACCATCCATCAGGAGGAGGAACCAACATGACCAGAATGAACCGTCGCCAGACAATGGCCCTTATGGGGGCAGCGACGTTTGCGCCAATGGCCCCGTCGATCCTGCGCGCGCAAGGCGTTACAGCACAATTGCCAAAGACAATGATCTGGAGCACCTATGACGTGGGTTCGACCGGATATGTCGAAGCAACCGCAATCGCCGATGCGATGATCAAAAACTACGGAACCCGCGTGCGCCTGCTGCCATCCGGTTCCGGCGTGGGCCGGATCATTCCGCTGAAACAGGGCAAGGCCAACAGCGCATGGCTGGCCAATGAATTGTATTTCGCCACCCGCGGGATTTTCGATTTTGCCACGCCCGATTGGGGCCCGCAAAACATGCGTGCCATCTGTGGCCGCCCTGCCAGTTTCGGCATTGCGGTGACGCAGGAATCCGGCATTCAGGATATCGAGGGTCTGCGCGGCAAACGCTTTGCCTATGCTGCCGCCAACCCCTCTGTTGCGATCAAGGTCGATACCATGCTGGCCGCCAAAGGCTTGACCCGCGCCGATGTCGAAGTGATCGAATTCCCGTCCTATGGCGATACCCTGCGCGCCCTGACACAGGGCCAGGCAGATGCGGCAGGTTCGGCCCTGACCTCGTCAGCCCTGACAGAGCTGGAAGCAAGCCCGCGTGGCATCAAATGGCTGTCCTTTGATCCAGAGGATACGGCCCTGTGGGACAACATGAACAAGGTCGCACCGCTGTTTTCACCCTATAAGGAAACCATCGGTGTGGGCGTTACCGGCAAGGATCCGGTGGATGTTGTGGCCTATAAATACCCGATGGTCACAGTGATGCACGATGCCGACGCCGATATGACCTATAACTTCCTAAAGGCGATCGACGAAAGTTACCCCATGTACAAAGATGCCGCGCCAATCATGGAGCGGTGGGGGATCAAGCAGTCAGGCTCAACCCCAATTGATGCCCCCCTGCACGAAGGCGCGATCCGCTATCTGCAAGAGATCGGCCAGTGGAGCGACAAACAGCAGGCGTGGAATGATGGCGCCATCGCCGAAATCGAGGCGCTGATTGCCGTTTGGCCCGGGTTTGTCGACGCAAACAATGGCCTGTCCGGGGCCGAATTTGCGGCCGCATGGGATGAAGCCCGCGCCAAGGTTATGCAGTCGCTTTAACCCTTCCTTCCTCCCCCGCGCGATGATTGCAAGTCAGGGCGCGGGCACACCAAAGGCACCCCCACATGCGGGGGTGCCTGAATTATAATTTTCAAGGTCGCCCCATGCAAACGCGGACAAATCCCCAAACCCATTCGGCCAAGATGGTGCAACTGACCCGTATTGCGGTTGTTTTGCTCTCCGCTGTGGGCATCGCCATGACAATGCTACAGGTTTTGCCGATCATCCCGCCGGGGGCCCGCCCTATCACATCGGCATTTTATTATGCGCTTCTGGGGATATTCCTGGCGATTGTGTTTCTGCGTTTTCCGGCAAACCGCGACCACTGGCCCCTTGCCCTGTGGCTGGTAAACTGGATCATGGCCATTCTGGCACTGGTGATTTGTGTCTACTTTGCCAGTCAGGCGCGCCTGATTATGACCGCTGGCTGGTCCTTTTCCGCACCATTACTGCCAACCATTGGCGCATCTGTCCTGTTCGTGCTGGCAATCGAAGGCGTGCGGCGCTGCGCGGGCTGGATACTGGCCATCGTCTGCGCCGTTTTCGGGCTCTATCCGATGGTCGCGGATTCGATGCCCGGCGTTTTATGGGGAAACCAGTTTGATTGGCCGTCGCTGGTGGCCGCGCACGCATTGGGCACGGAATCCATTATCGGCATTCCCTTTCGCGTCGTCGCCGACCTGTTGATCGGCTATATCATTTTCGGTGTGGTGCTGGCCCTGCTGGGTG
Source organism: Paracoccaceae bacterium (assembly GCA_050633465.1). Taxonomy (GTDB): domain Bacteria; phylum Pseudomonadota; class Alphaproteobacteria; order Rhodobacterales; family Rhodobacteraceae; genus UBA3069. Next base: position 123,103 of record JBOEGO010000012.1, read on the forward strand.
GCGGTGAATTTTTCATGGCATTGGCGTTGAAACTGCTGGGGCGCACGCGCGGCGGCCCTGCCAAGGTGGCCATTGTCGCATCCAGCCTGTTCGGGTCGCTGTCCGGTTCGGTTGTGTCCAACATCATCACCACCGGCACCTTTACAATCCCCTCGATGAAGAAAGCTGGCTATGCCCCGCATTATGCATCGGCAGTAGAGGCCTGCGCATCCACCGGCGGCACCTTGATGCCCCCTATTATGGGGGCCGCTGCCTTTTTGATGGCGACCTTTCTGGCCGTGCCCTACAGCGCGGTGATTTCGGCCGCGATTATCCCGTCGCTGCTGTTCTATGCCGCGCTGCTGCTACAGGCCGATTGCTATGCCGCAAAAAACGACCTGCAAGGCGCCGAAGCGGCCGATATCCCCTCTGGTAAATCCGTTCTGCGGCAAAGCTGGATTTTCGTTCTGGCCCTTGGCGTGCTGATCTATGTGCTGCTGGTGCTGCGGCTTGAATCCTATGCGCCGTGGTATGCCACGGGAATTCTGATCCTTGGTGGCTTGCTTGATCCGCTCTATCGCCGCCGCGTGCTGAACTTTGCCAAAATCATCGAGGAATCCGGCGCTGCTCTTGCCCAGTTGATCGGCATCCTTGCGGGTGTCGGGCTGGTGGTCGGGGCGCTATCGATCACCGGCGTCGGGTCCGCATTTGCCCGCGAACTGGTGCAATATGCGAACGGAAATGTGTATCTGCTGCTGCTGTATGGTGGGCTGACATCATTCGTGCTGGGCATGGGGATGACGGTTTCGGCCTGCTATGTGTTTCTGGCGATCATCCTTGCCCCTGCATTGGTGCAGGCGGGGCTGAACCCGATGGCAAGCCACCTGTATATTCTCTATTGGGGGATGCTGTCCTATATTACGCCGCCCGTCGCACTGGCCGCAATCACCGCCGCATCCGTGGGCAAGGCAGACGCGATGAAAACCGGATTTGCCGCAATGGGGCTGGGTGCGATCCTGTTCATCCTTCCGGTGTTTTTCGTGCTGGAACCCGCATTGATCGGTCAGGCCGAAGCAGGCGATGTGATCATGGCTGTTGGCACCGCAGGGTTTTCCGTGCTGTTGCTGTCATGCGGGCTGTCCGGCTGGCTGTATTTTTCAGGCCGCTTGAACACGGTAGAACGCGGCATGCTGATCATGGCTGCGTTGCTTGGCCTATATCCCGAACCCGTGACCGATATCGCGGGGCTGGGTGTGGCCTTGGGCATTTATGCCCTGCACCGCCTGCGCCGCCCCGCTACCGCTTAACACCACCAACCAACACCACCCCTGAAAGGACCAATAATGGCCGTCGACGACGACATTTTCGAACAGCTGCTTGATACCGTAAACCGCTTTGTCCGCGAGCGCCTGATCCCGGCTGAAAACCGGGTCGAGGAAGAAGACGAGATCCCCGAAGAGATCGTGCAGCAGATGCGCGACATGGGCCTGTTTGGCCTGTCCATCCCCGAACAATACGATGGCATCGGATTGTCCACCCTACAGGAATCCCGCCTGATCGAGGCGCTTTGCTATGCGTCGGTTTCGTTCCGGTCGCTGATCGGCACCAATGTCGGCATCGGCGCGCAGGGCATCGTGATGGATGGCACCGATGCACAAAAGGCCGCATATCTGCCCAAACTGGCCAGCGGTGAAATGATCGCCAGTTTTGCCCTGACCGAACCCGATATCGGATCGGATGCGGGCCACCTGACCACCACCGCACGCCGCGATGGCAGTGATTTCATTATCAATGGCACCAAACGATATATCACCAACGCCGTGCGCGCCGGTGTGTTTACCGTGTTCGCCCGCACCGATTCCAGCAAGAACGGTGGCGATGGTGTTTCGGCCTTTTTGATGCCCGCCGACACGCCCGGAATCACCATCAACAAACCCGACCGCAAACTTGGGCAAAAGGGCACCAAAACGTCGGATGTGATTTTTGACGATGTGCGCCTGCCCGAAACCGCCATCATCGGCGGGCCGCAGAACGAAAACCGTGGCTTTCGCACCGCGATGAAGGTGCTGGACCGTGGCCGCGTGCATGTGTCGTCTATCGCTGTGGGCACCGCACAACGGATGCTGGATATCGCCACCGCCTATGCGATGGATCGCAAACAGTTCGGCGTGCCGATTGCCCAGCACCAACTGGTGCAGGGAATGCTGGCCGACAGCCAGTCCGAACTGCTGGCGGCACGTTCACTGGTCCGCGCCACGGCCACAGAATATGACACCAAAGGGCAGGCCATTCTGATGGCATCGTCATCAAAATTGTTCGCCTCTGAAATGGCGTTTCGCGTCGCGGATCGTGCGCTGCAAATCCATGGCGGCGCGGGTTACATGGCGGAATATCCCATCGAACGCCTGTTCCGTGATTGCCGCCTGTTGCGCATCTACGAAGGCACCAGCCAGATCCAGCAATTGATCATCGCCCGCCGCATGATCAAGGAATACGAGGATCGCGCATAACCTATTGTTAAAAAACAAAAGTCCCCGCACAATTGCTGCGGGGACTTTTCATTTCATGTGCAATGGTCAAAATGCAAAAGCGTCAATGACTGACTGCGCCATCGTCCAGTTCAATTACAGCATCTAGGGCAAACGCGCCTTCGCCTGCGGGCATCGCCAACACGGGATTCAGATCGACCGACACCAATCGCGGCCCCGCGGCGGCGGCAAACACCGATAGTTTCGACAGCATAGCAGCCAGCGCATCCACATCCGCAGGTTTGCGCCCGCGCGCACCCGTCAGAATTGACGCCGCCTTGATTGACAGGATCATATCACGGGCCGTTTCCACATCAAACGGGCAGCGGCGGATCACCACATCATCCAGAATTTCAACGAATATTCCGCCCAAACCAAATGCAGCAACCGGCCCGAACGTCGGGTCGCGGTTGATCCCCATCAGGCATTCCACCCCACCCGACAACTGACGCGCCACCAGCACACCGGAAATGCGCGCATCGGGCGCGTGTTCCGCAGCGGCGGCCATGATCGCATCATATGCCAGTTTCGCACCGTCTTCGTCCGGGATGTTCAGTTTCACACCGCCGATATCGGATTTGTGCAAAATATCCGGCGACAGAATTTTCATCACCACCGGAAACCCGATCTCTCGGGCAGCAATGGCGGCATCTGCGGCACTGGCCACAGCACGTTCGGGCGCAGCAGGCAGGCCCGCGCTTTCCAGAATCTTTTTCGCCTCGTATTCGTCGGGCGTCGAGGGGGGCAAGATCACATCCGGCGCATCCGCAGGCAGGGCCAGATCGGGCACAGCCGCATCCAGCACTTCGCGCACTTGTCCCATGGCATTCAACGCCCGCACCGCCCGACTTGGATCGGAAAACACCAAAAACCCTGCGTCTTCGTATGTTTTCAACACCTCGGGCGGGCCAAGCGCACAGAACAGGATCAAACGATCTGGAAATTCGGCGCGCAACGGCTTCATCGCCTCCAGTATAACCGGGGCCAGCTCCTTGGCGCCCGCCACATAGGTCATGAAACACAACACGGATCCATAACCGCCCTTTTCCAACGCGGCACGGGTGAATTTCTCTAACAATGCCGGATCATTGATCGCCTGCGCCGTGCAATCCAGCGGGTTGAGCGGCGACGAAATAGGCAGCAACTGCTTTAGTTCCGCCTGCGCATCATCGGGCATCGGGGGCATGGGCAGGCCCAGGTCCTCCGCCTCGTCGCTGGCGACAATACCGGCCCCGCCGCTGACCGTGATAAAGCCAAGCGAATTGGCAACGGGATAGATTTTTTGATGTGCCGCATAGGCGAAATCCAGCATCTGTTCACTGTCGGCCACGCGGATCACACCATGGTCGCGCAGAACCGCATCAGCCACCACCGTATCACCGGTCAGAGACGCCGTGTGCGACGCCGCCGCACTGGACCCCAGCGCGCTACGCCCGCCCTTTAGCATGAACACCGGCTTGCCGGCATTGCGCGCCAGATCCAATGCCGCCAACAGGTTTTCGGGGCGGTTTATCCCCTCGTGATAGGTGCAAATCACGTCAACCGCATCGCTTTGCGCCATCCAGCCGATCGCCTCGCCCACGGTAATGTCCGCCTCGTTGCCCGTGGTCATCAACACCGATGCGCCCAAGCCCCGATCCCGCGCTGCGGCGGCCAGATGGGCACCAAACGCACCCGATTGGCTGGCAATGCCGATGTTGCCCGGCAGTGGCAATCCGGTGTCCAACGACGATGAAAACGTGCCGTAATAATTATGCCCGACATTATAAACACCCAAGGTATTCGGCCCCAACAGGCGCACCCCGTATTGGCGCGCCACCGCGATCAGTTGCGCCTGCATGGCCTGCCCTTGTTCGCCCAGTTCGGCAAACCCCGCAGAAAACAACGTGGCCGATTTACAGCCGCGTTGCCCCAATGACTGGACCACCCCGGCGGCATGGGCGGCAGGCACGGCGATCAGCGCGGCATCAGGTGTTTCAGGCAGGTCAGCGATAGACGCGAAACAGTCCAACCCCTGCACTCTGTCACGTTTCGGGTTCACAGGCATGATCCGGCCTGCATATCCGGCCCGCAACATTGCCGCGATGGGGCGTCCGCCAATCCGCATCGGATCAGCCGAGGCACCGATAACAGCCACCGATTGCGGCGCCATCAATCCAGAAAGAGAGGCGAATTTCTGTGTCATCGTCATGTCGTTCATTGTCACGCCTTTATGTCGTATTTTATCGTGCCTGCCATGGCGTGCTGACCGATGATTGCGCCTGTTGCCGGATGATGCGCATCGGCCGTTTTGCCGCCCGCGCCATCATACCATGCGCCATCAATGAAAATTCGGGTATCGGGATACATCATTTTACTTTCGAATGAGGAAGAAGAAGAAGAAGAAGAAGAAGAAAGGGTTCTCACAGTCATTGCAGCAGCCCCGGCAGGAACAGCACGAATTCGGGAAAGGCAATCATCAGCGCAAGGATCAGAATATCCGCAAAAATAAACCACATCACACCGCGAAAGATGGTGCTGGTGGCGATCTGTTCGCCCATCACACCCTTTAGAACAAACACGTTCAGCCCGATGGGCGGCGTGATCATCCCGATCTCCAACAGCTTGGCCACCAGAACACCGAACCACAGCAGGTTGATGTTGGCGGTTTCCACCAACGGCAGCAAAATGGGCAGGGTCAGCAGCATCGCGCCAATCGGTTCCAGAAACATGCCCAGCAGAATATACAGCAGCGCAATCGCGATGATCAGGAACAGCGGGCTGACGCCCATGCCCTGCACGATATCGGCAATTTCATCACCCGCGCCGGAATAGGCAAAGAAACGGGTCAGCATGCTGGCCCCGATGGCAATGATAAAGATCGAAGCAGAAATCGTCAGCGTTTCGATCAAGGATGCCCAGATGCCGCGCAAGCTGATGGACCGTTTCAGACCGGCGATCGCCAGCGACATGGCTGCGCCAACGCCGCCTGCTTCGGTCGGGGTGAAAACACCCGCGAACAGCCCGCCGAACACGCCAAGGATCAGGACCAGAACCGGCCAGACATCGCCCAGCGCAACAAAACGCGCCCGCCATGAAATATGTTCGTCAATGGCCGGGGCCAGTTCCGGGTTGCGCCATACGCGCAGCATGATCACCGCACTATACCCCGCGGCGGTCAACAGGCCCACCACCAAACCGCCCAGAAACAATTGCCCGACCTGCACCTTGACGATGATACCGTATAAGATGAACAGGATCGACGGCGGGATCAGCGCGCCAATCGTGCCAGCCGCCGCAATTGATCCGGTGGCAAGCCCCGGGTCATAGCGATAGCGCAGCATTTCCGGCACTGCGATCCGGCCCATTGCCGCGGCACAGGCCACCGATGATCCGGTCACAGCGGCAAACCCCGCACAGCCCAGCACACCCGCAATCGCCAATCCGCCCGGCAATGCCGACAACCACAAACGCGCCGCGCCGAACAGCCCCTTGGTCAGCCCCGCATGAAAGCAAAAGAACCCCATCAACACGAACATCGGAATAGACGACAAATGCCATGTCGCCGAAAACGCATAGGGAAATACGCCCAGCGCACCAAAGGCCGCACGCTCGCCCACCAACACATAAATCCCGCCAAAGGACACAGTGATAAGAGCAAGCCCGATGGGAATACGAAAGGCGATAAGCGCCAACAGAACAGCCACGCCTGCGTAACCGATTTGCACGTCAGTCATAATGGGGTCCGCTCTTTTTTATCTGTTCATCTGCGTTGGACCCGTCAACGTGACCCGTGAAATAGCAGGCCAGTTTGTAAAACAGCACAAGGGTCAGCAACGCGGTGCCAAGCGGCACGATGTAATAGGTCGGCCAAGTCAGAATTTTGTGTCCATCCTCATAGCTAAAGGTGCCAACCTGATATTTCCGGTTCGCCTCTAACAGGGCGCGCCACGTCAGGATGCCAAAGATGATCACCCCCAGCGCAGAGGCCAGCATTGCAATGAAATCCTGTATGCGCTTGGGGAAATTCACCACGATTATCTCGACCGAGATATGCGCGTTGGCGCGTTCCACCATGGCCAGCGGCAGAAAGGTCGCGAACACCATATAGAACTGCGAAACAATGGGGATCGTGCCCGGCAATGGGCGATTGAACACGAATTTTCCGATCACATCCGCCGTGATGTGCAGCATCATTAGCCCCACAGCGACGGCACCGATGACGGCATAGGCGCCAGCCACAGCGCCAAGTATTTTGCCGGCTTTTTCCATCTCACCCTCCTTGCAGCGCAAACGGGGACAGGCCTGCGCCCATCCCCGTTTTTTGTTTTAGTCCATGAAATAGCTGTCAGCGGGAACCTTGGAGAAGACCTCGTCGTGATAGACCTTGGCCAGCGCATCCTTGTCGCTATGGATACCCTTTGTCAGGCCCTTCCACTTTTCGATCAGACCTTTGATCGTTTCGACCTTTTCATCGACATTTTTCAGCCCGTAATCATTGGCGAAATTGGTCTTGATCAGTTCGACATCTTGCAGAACGAATGCTTCGGTCGCGTCGCGCAAATCCTGCGGCGCGGGAATGATTTCAATTCCTGCCTCCTCGGCCTTGGCCAGATCTGTGGTGGCATTATCGGAATAATTCACCGTCACATAAGATGAATTATAAGATGCCATCGCTATCAGGCGCGCACGATTTTCCGCCGACAGATCGCGCCATGTATCCAGATTGACATTCAACGCGCCTACACCGGCAAATGATCCGCCGGGCACGCCAGTGGTGATGTATTTGGTCACATCGAACAGTTGCAGATTGCCCAGTTCGGGGGCCGAAATCATCGTGCAATCCACCACACCCTGCGACATTGCCTCGTAGATGTCATTGGCTGGCAGCGACACTTTGGTCGCGCCAAAGTTTTCGGCCCAGCGGCCCATTCCAGCCAAAGCAGAGCGCATTTTCTTGCCCTTCAGATCCGTCGCACTGCGGATCGGAGTGGTGCAAAGATTCACATATTCAGAGGTGCCAATCGCGCCCAGAAACACCTGGTTTTCACGTTTGAACTGTGCCTGACATTCGGGGCAATGCAGCATGACATATTCCGAAATCACACCCGTCATTACCGCACCGGTGGATTCTGTGGGCGTGCCAATGCTGGACAACATCGACATTTCAACAGGCAGGTTGGTTTCGGAAAATTCAGCCGGATAATAGGCAGTGATCACATAACCCGCATCCGCCAGACCATCACGCACGCCGGGTGCTGTTTCCTTTAGGTTCAGCAGCGAAAGCTCAAACACTTTCAGCGCCACATCGCCCTCACTGGACAGCTTTTCGTTGAATTCCTTGATGCCGTTGGTGGCGGCCCCGCCCGGCGGAAAACCGATGGCGTATTTCAGGGTTTCGGCCGACGCACCCGTGGCGCCCAGCATCACGGCAAGGCCAAGCCCCGCAAGCTTATGCGTAAATTTCGTGGTTACAGACATTCTTTTCCTCCTGTTGAAGTCTTTTTTCGCCGCCATAGGGGTCAGCAGCGTATTCTTATTGGTCGGGCGCAAATGATCGCGCCCGTTGTCCTGCGCAAATTTTGGGCGCAGAAGTAGCGTAATGTGGTCGGCCTGCCTGGCAGGCGGTTGCTCGATCCGGCGCGGCTATCCTTTTGGATCCAGCAAGGCGCGCCCTACGATTTTTCCCTCTTCCAGCATATCCATTACCTGTTGCGCCTGCGTCAGCGGCCATGATTTCGACGGGATGGGTGTTAGTGCACCGGTGCGGACAAGCTCCATCAGCTCGGCGAAATCGCTTAGCGATCCGGTGTAACTGCCTCTGACCGTCACGCTTTTCAGCGGCAGCATAGGCAAGGCCCAAGGCGTCGCGCCGCCAAACAGCCCGACCATCACCAGCGTGCCGCCCTTGCCCAGCAGATCAAAGCCAAGTTCGGCAGTCGAAGGCGCGCCAACAAAATCAATCGCCGCCATCGGCGCACCGCCACAGGCAGCGTGAATTTGCGCCAAGGCATCTTTTTCAGTCGGATCAACAACCGCCGCAGCGCCCGCATTTATCGCGGCGGCACGTTTGGACGGGTCGATATCAACCACAACCGGCGCCTTGGCCCCGCGTGCCTTTAGCAGTTGCAGGCACATCAGCCCCAAACCGCCGCTACCAATCAACACCATCCGGTGATCGGCAAGCGTATGTTCCACCTTTTTGATAGCGGCGTATGTGGTCAGCCCCGAACAGGCCAAGGGCGCGGCGAATTCCGGGTCCAGATCGCCGATATCAAACAGGTATTTCGGATGCGGCACACGAATATGGGTGGCATATCCCCCATCGCGATGGATGCCCAGAAACGAAGGCGTGGCGCACAGTTGTTCGTCGCCGGTTTTGCAGTTGGCACAGCTGCCACATCCACACCACGGGTAAATGACATAATGCGCACTGGGGTCGATTTCGCCAGCATCCGGCCCTGCGGCGACAACGCGCCCCGTGGTTTCATGCCCCAGAACCAGCGGTAAATTCACTCCGCGGTCCTTATATGACATCCGCCGCCCGTGCCCCAAATCAAACCCGCCATCGCGCACATGCAAATCAGAATGGCATACGCCCGCCGCCGTGACCCGCAATACCACCTCGGTTCCTGTTGGTGCCATGTCCGGCCTGTCTTGGGCCTGTAACGGCGCACCAAATTCGTGAATACACTGGCAATACATTGCGCTTTCCTTTTACCGCTGTTGATCGGGCTTTTTCGGGGACCGGGTGCCATGACCACGGCAAAGCGCCCTATCGCCATGCCACATGCGCCGCTTTTGTTTCATGCACAAAGAACACACCCTCCCAAGTGTCTTTTTCGACATGCGCCGCCTTATCCGATGCTGCCAATTGATTTCATGTATCAATGGCGAATCGCTGGAAACGCTTGCATTGCATTTCTTTTCCTATACTGAATGGCTTTCCGCAAGGAAAATATAAATGACAGACTCGAACACACCCAAATACGTGCCTGCGGTTGAAAACGCCGTGAAACTGCTGCGCCGAATGGCAGTGATGAACAATTCCGAAGGCGTCGCACCAATGGCACGCGCCACGGGGTTAAGCGTGTCCACGACATTCAACATATTGAAAACCCTAACCAAAGAGGGGTTCGCCACCTTTGATCCGAAGGACAAAACCTATCAGATCGGCATGGGTATTCTGGAAATCGTCGCACCCATTCTGGGGGCCAATCCAAATGACCTGATCCGCCCCCTGCTGCACAATCTGGCAAGCGAACACAGCGTGATGATAGCCCTTTGGCAGGTGACAGAAAGCCAGCGAATCGTGTTGATCGACAGCGTTACACCCACACGGATCGTCCATGCGCGTATGGAAACCGGTGCGCGGCTTCCGGCGATGATCGGCGCGGTTGGCAGGGTTTATGCCGCACGCACAGGCGTGACCAAGGCACAGGCGAAAACCGAATATAGCGCCCTTCAATGGCAATCCCCACCCGGGTTTGACACCTATTGGAAAGATATCGAACAGGCCCGTGAAACCGGCTTCGCCTTTGACTATGGCAATTTGTTCATCGGGTTGAACATTGCCGCCGCAATTGCATGTGATGCCACCGGTCAGGCGCGACTGGGGTTAAGTGCAATCACAATCGCCGGACAAACCGAGGCCGCAAAACTGCAAGAAGCGGCACAGGGCCTGCATGAGGCAGCCGGCCTGATCGAAACCAATGTATTTGCCCGCCCACGCGCCTGATACCGGCGTTAGGGGTTCAACCCGTCCAACACCCAGGACCCGTCTGCCATCAGGTCGCGCACCGTATCGCGCAACAGATCGGCAATCGCCTGCCCCGCACGCGTCATAGGGCGGGCGTTCATATGCACCAGATATGCGGCGCGCCACAAATGCGGCTTGGCAAAATGGCGGATGATGAAATCTCCGGCTTGCGCCTCTTGGGCCACTGCGTGATAGGGCAGGATCGAACTGCCCATCGAATGCGCCACCAGTGATTTGATATTACGGTAGGAATCGATTTCGATTTCAGCCGCCAGTTTGACCCCCGCCTGACGCGCCGCATGGTCCAGCATCCGGCGCAAACCGTGGGCCGGACTGGGCAGGATCAGCGCAATACTGGCAAGATCCTGTAGCAAAACCGGGCCATGATCCACAGAATCAGGCGGCGACAGCATGACCAGCTCTTCTTCCAGCAGCCGCTCCGAAACCACGCCCTTTTGTCGGATGTCATCATATAGGATGGCCAGATCAACCCGCCCGTCCATCAACCACTCGCTGACAAAACCGCTCATGGCTTCGGCGATGTTGATCTGGATTTTCGGGTATTTCTGACGCGCCGCTGTGATCAGGGGAACCGAAACAACGCCGCTGATGGTGCCCGGCAATCCCAAACGCACCTCGCCTGCGGGTTGGGACCCTAACGAACGGATTTCCTCTTGGGTGCGGGTCAGTTCGGCCAGAATCAGCCGCGCACGCAACGCCAGCAATTCGCCCGCTTCGGTTGGCAAAACCCCCTGTGGCCGCCGCAACAACAACGGCGTATCCAGCGCCTTTTCCATATTACGCAGATGGATAGACAGGGCAGGCTGCGCCACGTTCAACACCGATGCCGCGCGCGAAAACGACCCCTGCTCCACGATGGCCAAAAAGTATCGCAGTTGTTTGATATCCATCTGGCGGGTCCGGTGTGTTCAGGGGCTGTGGTGCCATATCAATATACTATACGAGACAGCACAAATGTATATTTGATTTATACCCTTGGGCTGGGGTTAGTCATTCCAACCCACGAAAACCGTGCCCAGCAAAAGCCGTTAGGAACCAGCGAATGACCCAATACAGCGATGAACAGTTTCAGGATATCCGCGATGCTGTCAGGGCGCTATGTGCCGAATTCCCCGATGAATATCACCGCAAGATCGACGAACAGCGCGGCTATCCCGAAGCATTCGTGGATGCGCTGACCAAAGCGGGCTGGATGGCGGCGCTGATCCCCGAACAATACGGCGGCTCTGGCCTGGGCCTGCTAGAAGCATCGGTGATTATGGAAGAAATCAACCGCGCGGGTGGCAACTCGGGTGCCTGCCACGGGCAGATGTATAATATGAACACGCTGGTGCGCCACGGATCCGAGGAACAGCGCCAGCGGTATCTGCCCCGCATCGCCAGCGGTGAATTGCGCCTGCAATCCATGGGCGTGACCGAACCGACCACGGGCACCGACACCACGCAACTGAAAACCACAGCCGTGAAAAAGGGCGATAAATATGTGATCAACGGGCAAAAGGTCTGGATCAGTCGGGTGCAGCATTCCGACCTGATGATCCTGTTGGCCCGCACCACCCCCCTGTCCGAGGTCAAGAAAAAGTCAGACGGGCTGTCGATTTTCATCGTTGATATCAAAGAGGCCATGAAAAACGGGATGCAGGTGCGCCCGATCCTGAACATGGTGAACCACGAAACCAACGAACTGTTTTTTGACAACCTGGAAATCCCGGTCGAAAACCTGATCGGAGAAGAGGGCAAGGGGTTCAAATACATCCTGACGGGGCTGAATGCCGAACGCACATTGATCGCGGCAGAATGTATCGGGGATGGCTATTGGTTCACCGACCGCGTGACCGAATATGTAAAAGAGCGCACCGTGTTTGGCCGCCCCATCGGCCAGAACCAAGGCGTGCAATTCCCGATAGCCGAGGCATATATCGAAATCGAGGCTGCCAACCTGATGCGCTACGAGGCATGTCGCCTGTTCGACGAGGGCAAACCCTGCGGCACACAGGCGAACATGGCAAAATATCTGGCGGCCAAGGCCTCGTGGGAGGCGGCAAATGCCTGTTTGCAATTCCACGGCGGGTTCGGGTTTGCCTGCGAATATGATGTCGAACGCAAATTCCGCGAAACCCGCCTGTATCAAGTCGCGCCGATTTCGACCAACCTGATCCTGAGCTATGTGGCCGAACATGTTCTTGGCCTGCCGAGGTCGTTTTGATGGCCGCCGGTTTACCCCTGACAGGGCTGACCGTCGTCGCGATTGAACAGGCCGTTGCCGCGCCTTTCGCGTCATCACGTCTGGCAGATGCCGGTGCGCATGTGATCAAGATCGAGCGGCCCGAGGGCGATTTCGCCCGTGGGTATGACGATGTCGCCAAGGGGCAAAGCAGCTATTTCGTCTGGCTGAACCGGGGCAAGGAAACGCGGGTGGCCGACCTGTCCAACCCCGAGGGCAAAGCGATGCTGGCCGATCTGCTGGCCAATGCCGATGTGCTGTTGCAGAACCTGAAACCCGGGGCCTTGGCGCGGCTTGGCTTTGATGCCGAAATGCTGGCGCGTGATTATCCGCGCCTGATCACCTGTTCAATTTCCGGTTATGGTGACAGCGGGCCGATGGCTGACCGCAAGGCCTATGATCTGCTTATTCAGGCGGAATCGGGTCTATGTTCGATCACCGGCGGGCCGGAACAGGCGGCGCGGGTTGGCGTGTCTGTGGTTGATATTGCCACCGGCGCAACAGCCCATGCCGCAATACTCGAGGCGCTGATCCAGCGCGGCATAACCGGACGCGGCTGCGCAATTTCGGTATCTATGTTCGATGTCATGGCCGATTGGCTGACCGTGCCCCTGTTGAACCACGAGGGCGGCAAACCCCCGAAACGGGTTGGCCTCGCCCATCCCTCGATCGCGCCATATGGGGCGTTTGATACCGGCGACGGTCAGAAAATCCTGATCTCGATTCAAAGCGACCGCGAATGGGTCAACCTGTGTGAATACTTTTTGGATGATGCTGCTTTGGGGACAGCATCCGATCTGGCGACCAATGTGATGCGCGTGCAAAACCGTGACAAAACCGATGCTCTTGTCGCCGCCGCATTTGCCAAACGCACTGCGGCGGATGCGCTGACCGCGTTAAAGCGGGCCGATGTCGCCTTTGCCAGTGTGAATGATATGGCGGGGCTTTCGCGGCATCCGCACCTGCGCCGGATCAGCGTGGACACCCCCAATGGCACGGTCGCCTTCCCCGCGCCTGCGCCTGTCATAACCGGGCAAAACCGCATCTATGGCGCTGTTCCCGCGTTGCCCGAACAAAAGGTGTGATCATGGAAATCGACATTGAACATCTGCGCAGCTGGATCGGAAATACCGAAACCGCCAGCGAAATCGCCAGCCCCAACCTGATCCAGCGTTTTGGCGCCACGCTTGATCTGGATCTGGATAACAGCATCGGGGCCGCCGCGCCCCTGTTGATCCACCTGTGCATCGCCCCGCCAGCCGTGGCAAGCAAGGCGCTTGGCCCTGATGGCCACCCCAAACGCGGCGGGTTTCTGCCCCCCGTTCCGCTGCCCAACCGGATGTGGGCGGGCGGCGCCTTCACCTTTCACGATGACATTCATGTCGGGGATCTGGTCACCCGCACATCGACCATCTCCGATGTGGTGGTCAAACAGGGTCGCAGTGGCATGTTGTGCTTTGTGACTGTGCAGCACGAAATCACCAGTGGCACCCGCCATGTTGTCAGCGAACGTCAGGATATCGTTTACCGCGATGCGGGCATCCCCGCCAAACCCGCAGCAGAGGCCGCACCCATCGGCGCACATATCCGCAACATCGTGCCAACCCCGCCGATGCTGTTTCGCTATTCCGCGCTGACCTTCAACGGGCATCGCATACATTACGATGCCCCCTACGCCCGCGAGGTCGAAGGTTACCCCGGCCTGATCGTGCATGGGCCCCTGCAAGCCACCCTGCTGGCCCATTTCGCCGAGGACCTGCGTGCCGCCCGCCCTGCCGTGTTCAGTTTTCGCAGCCTATCCACCATTTTCGACACTGGCGATTTCACCCTGAACGCCAGCGAAAATGCAAATGGCATGACCCTATGGACAGCCCATGAAAACGGCCCAATCGCGATGGAGGCCACAGTCACATGGTAGGCATCAACACAATCTGCGCCCCGCTTTTCGTGCCCGCCAACCGTCCGGACCGGTTTGAAAAGGCCGCGCAAAGCGGCGCAGATGCGATTATCCTTGATCTGGAGGACGCGATCGCAACCGACAGCAAGAATGACGCCCGCGCTGCCCTGCGTTGTGATTTTACCGACCTGCCAGTCATCATTCGGATCAATCCCGCCGAAACGCCCTGGCATGATGCCGATCTGGCCGCTGTTCTGACCCTGCCGGTGGCCGCCGTGCTGCTGCCCAAGGCAGAGGCAGGCGCGACATTGACAGCCACTGCCGCAACACTGGCCGGACATGCGCCCGTGATTGCCCTGATCGAAACCGCCCGTGGCATCGCAAGCGCCCGTGCGGTTGCCACCACACCGAACATTGCGCGGCTTGCCTTTGGCTCGGTCGATTACTGTGCCGACCTTGATTGCGCCCATCTGCGCGAAATTCTGCTGCCTGCCCGCTGTGAAATGGTTCTGGCGGCGCGCTTGGCCGAACTCCCCGCGCCCATTGATGGCGTGACCACAGCACTGGACGATATGTCAGTCACCGCCAGCGACGCCGAACATGCCCGCGCCTTGGGCATGACCGGAAAACTCTGCATTCACCCCAAACAAATTGATGTGGTCAAACGCGGCTTTGCCCCAACCGCGGCCGAACTGGATTGGGCGCGGCGGGTTTTGGCCTCGGGTGACGGGGCGGTATCGGTGGACGGGGCAATGGTTGACGAACCCGTGCGGATCAAGGCACGCACCCTGCTGGCAAGGGGATAGGCCACGCCCCCAACATGGGGCGAATACAGCACATGCCCGCCAACAGTGATACCGTATAGCCTGCTCTGCGTTGACGGCACCGCCCCACAGGCGCAATAACCCAATTCAGGCAGGTATAGTTAGGCAGGGGTTTCCCAGATGAAAATCGCAATGATCGGCACCGGATATGTCGGGCTGGTGTCCGGCGTCTGTTTTTCGGATTTCGGGCACGAGGTCGTCTGCGTCGACAAAGACCCCGCCAAGATCGAAAAACTGAACAACGGTCAGGTTCCGATTTACGAACCGGGCCTTGGCGAACTGATGGATAAAAACGTGGCCGCGGGCCGCCTGTCCTTTACGCTGGATCTGAACGCAGCACTGGACGGGGCCGAGGCCGTGTTCATTGCCGTTGGCACCCCCACGCGGCGCGGCGATGGCCATGCCGACCTGTCCTATGTGATGGCCGCAGCCGAAGAAATCGCACAGATCGCATCGAATTACATCGTGATCGTGACCAAATCCACGGTTCCCGTCGGCACCAACCGCCGTGTCAAACAAACCGTGGCCAAGGCGAACCCGAACCTTGATTTCGACGTGGCCTCCAACCCCGAATTCCTGCGCGAAGGTGCGGCGATCGACGATTTCATGAAACCCGACCGCGTGGTTGTGGGCGTGCAAACCGACCGCGCCGCCGAGGTCATGGCCGACATTTATCGCCCGCTGTATCTGCGCGATTTTCCCATCGTCACCACCGATCTGGAATCGGCGGAAATGATCAAATACGCCGCCAATGCGTTTCTGGCCACCAAGATCACATTCGTGAATGAAATCGCCGCCCTGTGTGAACGGGTCGGCGCGGATGTGAAACAGGTGGCCAAGGGCATCGGCATGGATGGCCGTATCGGCAATAAATTCCTGCATGCCGGTCCCGGTTATGGCGGTTCGTGTTTCCCCAAGGATACCAAGGCATTGGCGCGCATCGGGCAGGAACACGCCGTGCCGATGCAAATCACCGAAACCGTGATCAAGGTGAACGAAGAAACCAAGCGCAGGATGATCGACAAATTGCTGGACCTGTGCAGCGGCACCTTTAACGGCAAAACCATTGCCGTTCTGGGGGCCACGTTCAAACCCAATACCGACGATATGCGCGACGCGCCGTCATTGACCATTGTGCCCGCACTTGTCGGGGGCGGCGCCAAGGTGCGCGTGGTCGACCCCCAAGGCAAACACGAAGGCGAAGCCCTGCTGCCCGGTGTGAACTGGGTGGATGACGCCTATAAATCGGCGCAAAATGCCGATCTGATTGTAATCCTGACCGAATGGAACGAATTCCGCGCGCTTGATCTGAAAAAACTGGCGCGCAAGATGGCGACGCCACATATGGCCGACCTGCGCAATATCTATTCCGCCAAGGATGCCAAACGCGCAGGCTTTACCGCCTATTCCTCGATTGGCCGCGTCGGCTATTCTGCGGATTGAGGGCCGCACAGGTGACCCCCGCAAAACGCTGTCTTGATCTGCTGTCCGCCTGCTTTTTGGGGCTGGTCCTGTTGCCGGTAGGGTTATGTGTGGCGGCGCTGCTGCTGCTGCGCGAGGGGCGGCCTGTGTTCTATCGTTCGGAACGGATGAAAACCGCGACCACAGGTTTCACCCTGATCAAATTTCGCACCATGCATGTGGTGACAACCGACAGCGGTGTTTCGGGTGGCGACAAAACCAACCGCATCACGCCCACAGGCCGGTTTCTGCGCCGCACCCGTCTGGACGAACTGCCACAGATCTGGAACGTGCTGCGCGGCGATATCAGCTTTGTCGGGCCACGCCCGCCCCTGCGCCGCTATGTTGAACAGTTCCCCGAAATCTATGGAAAAGTGCTGGAATCCCGCCCCGGTATCACCGGCCTGGCCACCCTGTGTTTTCACCGGACCGAGGAACGCCTGCTGGCCCCCTGCACCAGTGGCGTCGAAACCGAAGAGGTCTATATTCGCCGCTGCATCCCGCGCAAGGCGCAGCTAGACCTGATCTATGCCCGCAATCGAACGGTCTGTTTCGACCTGAGGTTGATGGTGGGCACTGTGATTCGGCCTCTATCGCCCTGTGCCTGCGCGGTTTTCCGCGCAAATGACCAAAAATAAGGCAGAATTCCCCTTGTTTTGCAGGTGCAGAAACACGCACTTGAATATAAGGCCCGATTTTCTTTAACTAGGGGGAATATGATTAACGATTTTTCGGTAATCGAAGCAGCAGTCCACGAATGCCAAGGTGCCCGTTTTCTTGTTTTACATCGGCAAATTTATACCCCGCAAGAGTCATCACCTTTATGCTCTATGATTTTTTTCTTTCATTAAAACGGAGTCAGAAAAAGGCAATTTTTCTGGCCACAGACAGCATTATACTGGTTGCGGCATTTTTCTTTTCGCTGGTGATTATCCACGGTTCGCTGGCTGCATCAGGGTTTGAAAATCAGGCGCTCGGCTATCTTGGCCTGATCATGCCGGTTGGTTTGGCTCTCACCCTGTATTTTGGCCTGCACCGCTCGAAGCTGAACTCTTATCAGTTGCGCGGTGTCACCCAAACCGCCGCAGTTGCACTTGGCATGGCCGGTGTTGCAATGCTGGTTACAGCGACCGGTTTCGGGTCAATTGATGCCGGAACACTGGTCGTGTTTGCCATGGCATTTTTGATTATGTCATCCTCTGCGCGTGTTATTGCCCGCGGCATACTGGAACGGATTTACCTCAGCGGCAAAAGCCGCAAGCGTGTGCTGATTTATGGCGCAGGCCAGACCGGGCAGCAACTCGCCGCGGCCCTGCTCACGGATTACGAGGTCGAGCCGGTCGGTTTTGTCGATGACAGCGCCGCATTACAAAGCCTGAAAATTTCCGGCCTGCACGTGTTTTCCCCCGCCCATATCGAAGACGTGGTGCGCAAAAAGGGCGTCGAACGTGTCGTGCTGGCGATGCCATCAGCGGCCAATACGGTCAAAACACGGATCGCACGCCAGATGCGCGCCTATGGTTGCGAGGTGCACGCGCTGCCGTCCTTTGCTGATCTGATCCAAAAGGACAGCGGAACACTGGCCCGCGCCACGGTCGATATGGACGAACTGCTGGGCCGCAACAAACTCGAAGATAAGCTGCCCGGCGTTAGCGATTCCTATCGCGGACATCGCATTCTGGTCACCGGCGCGGGCGGGTCAATCGGGTCTGAAATCTGTCGCCAGCTCTTATCCTGCAAACCCGCATCGCTTGTTCTGCTCGATCATAGCGAACTGTCGCTTTACAATATCGAACGCGAATTGCGCGAGCTGTGCGAGGATGTTGAACTGCACGCGGTTCTGGGGTCGGTGGGCGAGGCGACACTGATCCGCCACACACTGGCAGCCCATAAAATTGACGTCGTGCTGCACACCGCCGCCTATAAACACGTCCCCATGGTCGAGGCGAACATCGTCGAAGGCATGCGCAATAACGTGCTTGGGACCAAGGTGCTGGCCGATGAATCCCGCGCCGCAGGTGTGGCGCGGTTTACGCTTGTATCATCGGACAAGGCCGTGCGCCCCGTGTCTGCCATGGGCAGTTCCAAACGGCTGGCCGAACTGATCGTGCAGGATCTGGCCACGCGGTCTGACAGCACGCGGTTTTCTATGGTCCGGTTCGGCAATGTTTTGGGGTCCAGCGGGTCGGTCATCCCGTTGTTTCAGGAACAAATCCGCCGTGGCGGCCCCGTGACCCTGACCCATGGTGATGTAACGCGGTATTTCATGACAGTGCCCGAAGCCGTCAATCTGGTCTTGTTGGCGGGCACGTTTTCGCGCGGTGGTGATGTGTTTGTGCTGGACATGGGCGACCCGGTTCCCATTCGCAACCTTGCCCGACAAGTCATTGAAAATTCAGGGTATACTGTTCAGGATCACCTCAATCCAAATGGCGATATAGAAATTCGCCTGACCGGCCTGCGCCCGGGCGAAAAACTGCACGAAGAGCTGCTGATCGGGTCCGATATGCTGACCACTCCACATCCGAAAATCCTCCGCGCCCAAGAGGGGCACCTGTCGGAAATCGAAATGGCGAATGTTTTGTCCAATCTGCGCAAAATGATTGAAATGCGTGATCAGGCAGGCATTCAAAAACTGCTGGATCGCTGGATCGAGGGCAAAGTGGAAGAGGCAACAGGCACGCTGACCCCGTGGACACCCTGATTTCTCCCCTTTTGGATTTATTAACCTAATTTTCACCAAGTTTTTGCACCCTGTCCCCCATGACAGGTCCAATGCATTTTTCAGAATCGCCCATGTCCCTGTTTGACGGGGACGAGGTGCAGATCGTGCCGCCGCTCGGCAAGGGGCGCGTGCCATCCTATATGGCCGATCACCGCAAACGGCTGCGCGACAGGTTCATGGCGGGCGGGGCCGATGCCCTACCGGATTACGAAATGCTGGAACTGGTGTTGTTTCGCGCCATCCCCCGTCAGGATGTCAAGCCGCTGGCCCGGCTGTTGCTGGATACATTCGGCGATTTCAATCGCGTTCTCTCTGCCCCTGCTTCACGCCTTAAACAGGTCAAAGGTGTAGGCGGTGCAGTGGTGCAGGAACTAAAAATAGTCGAGGCAGCCGCCCACCGGCTTGCCCGTTCAAAGGTGATGCAACGCCATGTGATTTCCAGTTGGGACGCGGTGATCGATTACTGCCACACCGCCATGGCACACCGCGATACCGAACAATTTCGCATCCTGTTCATGGATCGCAAGAATGTGCTGATCGCAGACGAGGCGCAGGCCAAAGGCACCATTGACCATGTTCCGGTTTACCCCCGCGAAGTCGTCAAACGCGCCCTGGAATTGAACGCAGCCGCGTTGATTTTGGTGCACAACCATCCCTCCGGTGACCCAACCCCATCCGAAGCAGACATCACCGTGACCCAACAAATTTACGATGCGGCAAAAACATTGGATATCATCCTGCATGATCACCTGATCATTGGAAAATCACACGAATTGTCCTTTGTTAGCGAAGGTCTGCTGTCGCATTAGGTCACTTTACCCATACCTCGACCCGCCGGTTTACCTGCCGCCCCCAGGCGCTGTCGTCACACGCCATGGGCAGGGCTTCGCCATATGCCTCTACGCGCATCACAAGCCGGTCAAAATTCGCGGTTTCCGCAGCCGCCTTGACCGCCTGACGCACGGCTTCGGCGCGGCGTTTCGAAATGGCGTGATTGGCCGATGCCGCGCCATCCCCGTCACTAAACCCCACAAACAGCAAATCACGGGTATCATAGGCACCCGCCTCTAGTGCGCGGGCCAGTTGCTCGACGTTTGAACGTGATTGCGCATCCAGTCGCGCCGACCCCACCTCGAACCGGAATGTGGTGGTCAGACGTTTGAACCCGCGCAGCCCGGCAACCATTTCCTGCAATTGTTCCAACCCGGTTTCCGGCCCAGCAGACAGGATCGCATTGGCAAACCGGTCGCCCTGTTCATTGACGTTGATTTCTTCGGGGGATTGGTCGGTAAATCCGGCGCGGCGCATCACCAATTGCGCGGGCGCAGACCTTAGATAGGTCATAAATTCGCGCCCCAGTTTGGGCAACCGCCGCGCAGGCAAATACAGGAACATCGGCGCGGTTAGGGGGTAATCTTCGGTTTTGACGGTGCGGCGCACCGCCGACAGGGCAAAACCGCAACTGCCGCTTAGGGCAAGGGATTTGGCGTTACCGGTTTCCGATGCGCTGCCCAAACCGATGGCAAACGGGTCTGCGGCCACAATCCGCGCCAGTTCGGCACCTGTTTCATGTTCCATCGCACCCGCGGCAAGGTCAGACCCGATCGGGCGCAACAAACGGTCGCTCACCGCCTGCCCCAGACCGGTTTTGCGATCACGCAAATGCAGGCTGATCGGCGCATCCGGCCCGCCCAATACCTGCCAATTGGCAATTTTTCCGGCAAAAACCTGCGCCAGATCCGGGGTTGTGATCTGGTTGACGGGATTGTCCGGCGACACCAGGGGCACCAGCGCATCCAATGCCACCACGCGACCCCGCCCGGCGCTGCGCAAATTTCCCATCCCCGCCTCGCGCGCAAGGCGCGCTTCCTGGCTGCGAACCTCGCGCAGGGACATCACGATATCGGCCTCGTTCGCCATCAGGTCCGCAAACCCTTCGTCCGTTGTGGTAACCCGAAAATGGAAACGCCCTGCGACGCGGTCGTCCTGCCGGTCCGTCAGTTCATAGGTGAAATGATCACCATCCACGTTGATCCGTCGCGCCCCATACCCGCTGCGCAGTGCGAAACCTTCGATCAGCGCGGGCATCAGCACCTCGCCCATGGTGCCAGCACCGGACAGGCGCAACTCAGCGACATAATCAATAAGGTTGGGGCAGGCCGGTCCGTCACATAAAACGCCCGACCCATCGACCGTCAATTCGCCATAAATCGTTTCGATCCGGTAGAATTCACCATCAAAACCCAGAAAGTTTCCTGTGATTTCGACAGACCCGTCCCGTGACGTCAGCGTGATGTCCTGCGCCGACAACGCCACGGTTTGAACCAAAAGGAAAAGTGCGGCGATGGACGCCGCACGAAATAATTGCATCAGGAAGAGACCTTTGATCGCTGCAAACTAGTTGCGTGCGATCTTCAAGTCTTGGAGCAGGTTTTTCAACACAAGAAAGCCACCCTGCCCGTCACAATCTGGCACCTGTAACGTCAAATCCTGAATGCCAAGCGCGCCACCCTCCTGCAACTGCATGGATTGGGCCTCGATCTCGCGTCCGCAGTTGGCCTCTGTCAGCTCTGCTTCGACGCTTAGCGCGACATCGCCATCACGCGATGCAATGCCTGTGGGAAAGGTATAAATTTCGGCGCGCAGGGAATCGGGCAGGTCAAAATCGCCAAGCCGCGTCAGCACGCCGCCAGAACCATCTGCCGCACGGGCCATTCCGCCCGTGGCGCCCGCCCAGATGTGGCCCGCATCGCCATAACCTGCGCCAAACTCGCGCGCATGCAATTGAAATCCGGCGTCGCCGCTCCACTGAACAGCGACACGCTCATAGGCGCCCATGTCGGCCACGGTGGTTGATCCCACGGCCCCCGTGCCATCAGGAAAGGCGGCAATAAAAACCGCCTGTTGCGAAAGGGCAGGAACCAGCACATTCAGCCCGCCATTTGCATCGGTGATATAGGACGCCATCAACCCGTTATGGTGCAGCGTGACACGGCTTTCGGGGGCGCAGGAAGTGATTGCGATATCCACCATGGCGATAGCTGCCGGGGTGATTGCCATCGACGGATCACAACTGGCCATGGGTTGCGATGACTGGGCGGTCAGGCGGTCTGCATCCTTGTCCAATGCGGCCAACTGCACGGAGTCATCCTGACTACGCGCCACGCCGCGATCAGCGGTGATATCGGCGGTTGTCAGTTCGATGCTGTTCAGTTCCAGCGCAACGTCAGTGTCAGATACGGGTTCAGCCACACTGCGCATGGCCGCCCTGTTTGCGGGCGCTGCAACTGCCAGCGCAACACCTGATACCGATTGTTCTGACATGGCCGTTTGCACCGGGGCATTTTCGGGCGCTGTCGGCCCTGAATGCTGCATCACAAAGCCGATACCAACAGCCGAGGCAATGGTGCCGCCAGCAAGAAGAATACGATTAAACGGAATCATGTCGGCCTCCAGACCAGTTAAGGTTTGGATAAGAAGATGATCCCGAAAAGCGGCCAGCATGTGGCAACCAAACGGAGTTAATCAGGCCATGCTGTGACCGCCTTGGTTGCAAGGCGGTCACCAAACGGGCATGCAGATGCTGTCAGATCAGGTCAAACTGCCGTGGCAATGTTTGAACTTTTTACCCGAACCGCAGGGGCAGGGTTCGTTCCGGCTGGGGTTGCCCCAAGTGGCCGGATCGTTTTCATCAAACCCTTCGCGTGCTTCGCCCACGGCACCTGCCACGGGTTCGGCATGGCTCGGGTCATCCAGCGCCGCCTCGTGCTGTTCGTTCTGCGCGGTCATTTGCGCCAGCATTTCCTGCTGCTCTGCCTCGGTCAGCGGGCGGATACGCGACAATTGACGTGTCACATCCTCGCGCAGGCCGTCCAGCATCTGTTCGAACAATTGGAAGGCTTCGGTTTTGTATTCGTTCAACGGATCGCGCTGCGCATACCCGCGAAAGCCCACGACCGAACGCAAGTGTTCCAGCGTTTGCAGGTGTTCCTGCCATTTGCTGTCGATGATGTTCAACAGCACCTGTTTTTCGATCTGGCGCATGTTTTCCGGGCCAAAGGCCGCAGCTTTTTCGGCCATCATCGCATCGGCGGCTTCTTCGATGCGTTCGGCGACGGCATCGTCGTCCACGCCTTCTTCGGCGGCCCAAGCGATGACCGGAATATCCAGGCTCAGCTTGTCGATACAGGCAGCATACAGCCCCTCGACATCCCACTGGTCGGCATAGGATTTCGGCGGCATGAATTCGGTGACCAGATCATCAATCACCTGTTCGCGCATGTCCTTGACGATTTCGGACAGGTCTTGGGCTTCCATCACTTCCAACCGCTGACCAAAGATCACCTTGCGCTGATCATTCATCACGTCATCGAATTTCAGCAACTGCTTGCGTTGGTCAAAATTGCGCGCCTCGACTTTGGCCTGCGCGCGTTCCAGCGATTTGTTGACCCAGGGGTGAATGATGGCTTCGCCTTCTTTCATACCCAGCGACGACAACACCTTTTCCAAACGCTCTGACCCGAAAATCCGCATCAGATCATCTTCGAGGCTAAGGAAAAACGCCGATTTGCCGGGGTCACCCTGACGGCCGGAACGCCCGCGCAGCTGGTTGTCGATGCGGCGGCTTTCGTGGCGCTCTGTGGCCAGAACATACAGGCCACCCGCATCCAGCACTTTTTGCTTTTCTTCGGCGTGTTCTGCTTCGATCCGGCTGCGCAGTTCAGCGGGGTTGGCGTCCGGATTGGCATCCAGCGCCTCTTGCACCTTCATTTCAACGCTACCGCCAAGCTGAATATCGGTGCCGCGACCTGCCATGTTGGTCGCAATGGTCACCGCACCCAATTTACCCGCATCGCCCACAATCTGCGCCTCGCGTTCGTGCTGGCGCGCGTTCAGAACGTCATGGGTAATGCCCGCGGTTTTCAACAAATCAGACAGGTATTCCGATTTTTCAATTGATGTCGTGCCAACAAGAATCGGCTGGCCTTTTTCGTTGGCGATGCGGATCGCTTCGACAATGGCTTCGAATTTTTCGCGCACGGTGCGATACACGGCATCATCGCGGTCTTTGCGCGCAATCGGGCGGTTGGTCGGCACTTCGACCACACCCAGCCCGTAAATCTCGGCGAATTCCTCGGCCTCGGTTGTGGCGGTGCCGGTCATGCCCGACAGTTTCGCATATAGCCGGAAATAGTTCTGAAACGTCACCTGCGCCAGCGTGACGCTTTCGGGTTCGATGTTCACGCCTTCTTTGGCCTCGATCGCCTGATGCAGACCCTGCGACAGGCGACGCCCGTCCATCATCCGGCCTGTGAATTCGTCGATCAGCATCACCTTGCCATCGCGCAGGATGTAATCGCGGTCTTTCAGAAACAGTTTATGCGCACGCAAACCCTGATTGACGTGATGCACAAGGGTCGAACTGGCGGGGTCATACAGCGATGCATCTTCCTCCAGCAGGCCTGCTTTTTTCAGCAATTCCTCGATGAATTCGTTGCCCGCATCCGTCAGGGTCGCGTTGCGCGCCTTCTCGTCCATCTCGAAATGTTCGTCGGTCAGATCGGGGATGATTTTATCCACCTCCTGATACAGATGCGTGCGATCCTGCGAAGGGCCAGAGATGATCAGCGGCGTGCGCGCCTCGTCGATCAGAATACTGTCGACCTCATCCACAATCGCGAAATTATGCTTGCGCTGCACCATATGGGTCAGTTCCGATTTCCCGTTATCGCGCAGGTAATCGAACCCCAATTCGTTGTTGGTGGCATAGGTAATGTCACATTGATAGGCGGCGCGCTTTTCGTCTTCGGGCTGTTTGGGCACAACCACGCCTGTGGTCAGACCCAAGGCGGCGTAGACCTTGCTCATCCATTCCGCATCGCGGCGGGCCAGATAATCGTTGACGGTGACGACATGCACGCCCTTGCCCTCGATCGCGTTCAGATAGGCGGCAAAGGTGGCGACAAGGGTCTTGCCCTCGCCGGTTTTCATTTCAGCGATATTGCCCTGATGCAGGAAAATCCCGCCCAGCAACTGCGTATCAAACGCCCGCAGGCCAAGCGCACGGCGCGCGGCCTCGCGGCAGTTGGCGAATGCTTCGGGCAGGATCTGGTCCAGCGTTTCGCCCTTGGCGATCCGCTCGCGAAAATCTGCTGTCTTTTGCTTCAGCCCGTCATCGCTCAGCGCCTCGAATTCCGGCTCTAATGCGTTGATTTTCGCAACCAGCGGGCGGGTCGCCTTGATCTTGCGGTCATTGGGTGTGCCGAAGACCTTTTTGGCGAGAGTTCCGAAGCCCAGCATTTTTTATCCGATCGGTCGTTTATAACATCCTGCGCGGCATCTGCTTGCCCGTATGTCTGCTTGCGCCTACAAAAGCGCAAACGGGCTGTCCCGAACGCCACAAGGCGATGTAAGCGGCGGCTCTAGCAGTGTCAACGTATAGGGCCAACAGCAGCCCAGCAAAGGACCAAACCCATGCGTAAATCCCTCACTTTTGTGGCATATGCCGCGCTTTGTTTGACTCTTGCGGGGCCTGTCATGGCCGAAGACACCCCAACAGCCGATACAATCGTCGCCACGGTGAATGGTAAAAACATCACCCTTGGCCATATGATCATCGCCCGTGCATCGGTGCCACAGCAGTATCAATCGCTGCCGGATGATGTGTTGTTCAAGGGTATTCTAGACCAGTTGGTGCAGCAAATCCTGTTGTCCGATGCCTATCAGGGCGATGTGCCCAAAAGCGTGCGCCTGACCATCGAAAACGAAGAACGCGCCATGGTCGCCGCGCAGCAGGTGCAAGGGTTCATTGATGGCGCAATCACCGAAGAAGCCCTGCAAGCCGCCTATGAGGCGCGGTTCGCATCTGTCGAACCTGCGCCAGAATACAATGCTTCCCATATTCTGGTCGAAACCCAGGAAGAGGCCACAGCCATCATCGCCGAGCTGGAAGCAGGCGCGGACTTCGCCGAAACCGCCAAGGGAAAATCCACCGGCCCATCCGGCCCGACAGGGGGCGAATTGGGCTGGTTCGGCCCCGGCATGATGGTCGCCCCCTTCGAAGAAGCCGTGGTCGCCATGAAAAAGGGGCAGGTGTCCGCGCCCGTGGAAACACGATTCGGCTGGCATGTGATCAAACTGAACGACACCCGCCTGCAAGACGTGCCCCCCCTGTCCGAAGTGCGCGACGAACTGGAATTGGAAATCCAACAGGCCGCAGTCGAAGGCTATATTACCAAACTTGAAGAGGCCGCAGAAATCGACCGCGCTGCGGCACAGGCCATCGACCCTGCCATCATCAAAAACACCGACCTTGTGGAGCAATAAGCATGGGCAAAACCCTGGCCGTTTCCCCCCTCGCCCCTATCGCGTTTCCTGATCTTCCGCTGATTGATGGCGTTGAATTTGCCACCGCTGCGGCAGGTATAAAATACAAGGACCGCACCGATGTCATGCTGGTGCGACTTGCCCCCGGAACAGTGATGACGGGCGTGTTCACGCGCTCTGCTACACGGTCTGCTCCGGTTTTGGACTGTCAGGAAAAAATCGGTCTGGACAGTGACCAAGGCGCTGCAATTATTGTGAATTCCGGCAACTCCAACGCATTCACCGGCCGCAACGGTGTTGATGCGACCAATGCTGTGACCTCTGCTGTCGCGTCGGCGCTCGGCCTGCCCGAAACCCGTGTGTTTTCCTCTTCCACAGGGGTGATTGGCGAACCTTTGCCCCATGCCCGCATCACTGCGAAAATCGGTGAACTGGCCGGAAAACTTACCCCCGAAGGCATCGAAAACGCCGCCCGCGCCATCATGACCACCGACACATTTCCCAAAGGCGCAACCAAAACGGTGGAAATCGCAGGCAAGCCAGTGAAAATTGCGGGCATCGCCAAAGGGTCCGGCATGATCGCGCCGGATATGGCGACGATGCTGGTCTACATCTTTACCGACGCCGAAATTACGCGTGCCAACCTGCAATCCATGTTGTCCGAACTGAACGAACGCACGTTCAATTCGATCACGGTGGACAGCGATACATCGACCTCGGATACCCTATTGCTGGCAGCGACGGGTGCATCGGGCGTTTCGGTCGGCGCAGGCAATACCGAATTCCGCGATGCCCTGCACGATGTCATGCTGGATCTGGCGCATCAGGTCGTGCGCGACGGTGAAGGCGCGACCAAGTTCGTGGAAATCAACGTGACCGGCGCACAAACCGACTCGGATGCACGCACCCACGCCATGTCGATCGCCAATTCCCCGCTGATCAAAACCGCCATCGCAGGCGAAGACCCCAATTGGGGCCGCGTGGTCATGGCCATCGGCAAATCCGGCGCAGCGGCGGATCGTGACAAACTATCAATCCGGTTTGGCGATATCCTTGTGGCCGAAAACGGCTGGGTTTCCTCCGACTATCGCGAGGAGGACGGCGCCGCCTATATGAAAGGCGCATACCTGAAAATCGCTGTTGATTTGGGGCTGGGGGCTGGCGAATCCACGGTCTGGACCTGTGATTTGACCCACGGATATATTTCGATCAATGCGGATTACCGGTCGTGAAAACGGTTCTGGTTTCTGCCGTTGCTCTGATTGATGCCGACGGGCGCGTGCTATTGGCACAGCGCCCCAAGGGCAAATCCATGGCTGGCCTGTGGGAATTTCCCGGCGGCAAGGTCGAACCGGGCGAAACCCCCGAAGCCGCCCTGATCCGCGAGCTAAAAGAGGAGTTGGGCATCGACACATGGCATTCCTGTCTGGCCCCCCTCACCTTTGCCAGCCATGCCTATGATGATTTCCACCTGCTGATGCCCCTGTTTGCCTGCCGCAAATGGCAGGGCATCCCGCACCCCCAAGAGGGTCAAACCCTGAAATGGGTGCGCGCAACAGATTTGCGCGATTACCCCATGCCCGCCGCCGATATTCCGCTGATCCCGATCCTGCGTGACTGGCTTTAGCACCCGAACGTTTTTTCAGGTTTCAAGCGATTAGGCATAATTGCTGCAAATTTCCGCAGGTTTTGCACAAGTATTAGACAGTTTTTGGCAACGAACTTGGTTTTTTCCATGTTTTGTTAACCAAAGATCGGCTATCTATGACCTGTCTACTACTACCTGGGGAGGTTTCAGACATGGTTCGCACTATCACTCTTGGTTCCTGTGTATCCGTACAGGGCATCTATATCCGCGATTTGCCCGAAGGCCGCGTTCTTGTCCGTGTCGGCGAACGCGAATTCGCAGGTCGCCCGATCAATTCGGCCAAAGCTGCCTGACCAACGCTTACAGTTTTATACACAAAAAGGGGCAGCTCATCGAGCCGCCCCTTTTTCGTTCCATTCAATGCCGGTAAGGGCAGACGCCTGAATCACTCCAGGGTCCGCTCTACCTCTTCGCGTTCGAAAATCTCGATAACGTCATTGGGACGGATATCATCATAGTTTTCAAAGGCCATGCCGCATTCCTGACCAGATTGAACATCCGTCACTTCGTCCTTGAACCGCTTTAGCGTTTTCAACGTGCCTTCGTGGATCACAACATCGTCGCGCAGCAGGCGCACACCTGCCGAACGGCGTGCCACGCCTTCGGTCACCAGACAGCCCGCGACCTTACCAATATTCGAGACCTTAAAGACCTCTTTGATCTTGGCATAGCCGATGAACTTTTCGCGGATTTCGTTGGACAGCAGACCCGAAGCCGCTGATTTCACATCATCCACAAGGTCATAAATCACGCTGTAATAGCGAATTTCGACGCTTTTCTGGTTGGCCGTGTTGCGGGCAGATGCGTTCGCACGCACGTTAAAGCCCATGATCGGCGCGCCGGATGCTTCGGCCAGACCGACATCGGTTTCCGTGATCGCGCCAACACCATAGTGCAGCACGCGCACGCGCACCTCGTCATTGCCAATTTTTTCCATCGCCTGAACGATCGCTTCAGCCGAACCCTGCACGTCTGCTTTGACGATGATGGGCATTTCGGTGACGCTTTCGTCTTCCTTGGCTTTGGCCATCAGCTGTTCCAGCGTGGTGGCGGCACCGGCGGCAGCACGTTTTTCCTTGGCGGCTTTTTCGCGGTATTCTGCGATTTCACGCGCCTGTGCCTCGGTTTCGGTCACGTTCAACACGTCGCCCGCTTCGGGTGTGCCGTTCAGGCCCAACACCTCGACAGGGACCGATGGTCCGGCCTCTTGAACGCGGTCGCCCTTGTCGTCGATCAACGCGCGGACCTTGCCCCACTGCTCTCCCACAACAAAGATATCGCCCTGACGCAACGTGCCCTTTTGCACCAGAACCGTTGCAACGGGACCACGGCCCACATCCAGCTGCGCCTCGATCACGGCACCTTCGGCGGCGCGGTCGGGGTTGGCTGTCAGCTCCAACAGTTCGGATTGCAGCGCAATCGCTTCCAGCAGCTCGTCCAGACCTTTGCCAGTCACGGCCGAAACTTCGACATCCTGCACATCGCCCGACATTTGCTCCACGATCACTTCGTGTTGCAGCAACTCGGCGCGGACCTTGTTCGGGTCAGCGGCGGGTTTGTCGCATTTGTTGATCGCCACGATCATCGGAACACCGGCGGCCTTGGCGTGATTGATCGCCTCGATCGTTTGGGGCATGACCGAATCGTCGGCGGCAACAACCAGAACAACGATATCCGTGACATGCGCACCGCGCGACCGCATCGACGTAAACGCAGCGTGGCCCGGCGTATCAAGGAAGCACAGCACAGCGCCGCCTTCGGTTTGCACGCGATAGGCACCGATGTGCTGCGTGATGCCGCCCGCTTCGCCCGCGACAACCTTGGCGTTGCGGATTGCATCCAGCAACGAGGTTTTACCGTGGTCAACGTGGCCCATGATCGTGATCACGGGGGGGCGCGGTTTCAGGTCTTCGTCCTTGTCCGCGACTTCCTTGATCACATCCTCAACGTCAGAATCGGATACACGCACGACCTTGTGGCCGAATTCCTCGATGATCAGTTCGGCGGTATCGGCGTCGATGGGTTGGTTTTGCGTAACCATCATGCCCATGTTCATCAGCGATTTGACAACATCGGCAACGCGTTCGGCCATGCGGTTGGCCAGTTCCGAAACCACAATGGTTTCAGGCAGCTGCACATCACGCACAACCTTTTCGCGTTCCTGACTGCCGCCCATGGCTTTTTGGCGCATACGCTCTTGCTTGCGCTTCATCGCCGCCATGGATTTCTGGCGTCCGCCCTCGCCCGACAACGCCTGCCCAAGGGTCAGTTTGCCCGAACGGCGGCCATCATTTGAACGGTCACCACGTGCATTGCGGCCGCGATCTTCGATTTCGCGCTCGCGCTTGCGCTGCGGGGCAGCATCGGGTTTCGGGCCACGCGCCGGTGCATCCGCTTTTTCTGCGGGGGGTGCGGCTGCGGCAACAGCGGCACGTTTCGCCGCATCCTCGGCTTCCTGCTTTTTGCGCTCTTCCTCGTCGGCGCGGGCTTTCAATGCCTCTTCGCGTTCGCGGTCTTCGCGCTCTTTGGCTTCTGCTTCCTCGCGGCGGCGCATACGCTCTTCTTCGCGGGCCTTTTCTTCGGCTTCGCGTTGCGCTGCTTCTTCGACTTCGCGGGCCTTTGCAGCCTGAAGCGCCTTCATCCGGCGATCCATTTCCGCGTCAGAAA
Source organism: Paracoccaceae bacterium (assembly GCA_050633465.1). GTDB lineage: Bacteria > Pseudomonadota > Alphaproteobacteria > Rhodobacterales > Rhodobacteraceae > UBA3069. The sequence goes on from JBOEGO010000012.1 coordinate 154,141, forward strand.
TACCAGCCGGACGTCTGGATGGATCGCCCGAACCGGCGGTTCCCGCCGAGGCTTTACCAGCCGCGCCGGGTTTCGGCACGACAACGCGTTTGCGTTTGGTTTCCACCACGACGTTTTTGGTGCGGCCATGGCTAAAGCTTTGCTTCACGTTGCCCGGACGGGCACCCCCGCCACGAACACCCAAAGTTTTTTTACCGTCGTTATCGCTCATGTGGCTCATTCATCCTTTCCAGCGGACCTGCCGCTGTCTGAGACCCGCAGACCCTTAAGTCTTGCGGCATCCTCTACAACACGTGGGGCCAAACCGCCAGCGGCTAGCGCAACGTGAATTACAACTTCCCGGCCAAAGGCCTGACCCAGCTCGTCCGAGGTAAGCCAGCCGATAAAGCTGCCCTCCTGCGGAGTGCTGAGTTTCGACTTACCGCGCCCAGACCCGTCACTGGCCTGTATCAGCACCTCGGCATAGTCCTTGACCAGCCAATCCTTGACCTTTTCGTATCCGGCAACCGCCTCGCCGCTTTTCCGGCCAAGGCTGATCAAATCAACGATCCGCCGGACCAAAATGCCCTCGACCAGATCGGGCAGATCGGGTGCAACAGTGACCTGTTGCTTTGCGCCGCGTGAAAACAGCTTTTTCTTGACTGCCATTTCCAATGCAGCACGATCCGCCGACACATAGATACCGCGGCCAGGCAATTTACCGGCAACGTCGGGCACAACCTGCCCGTCAGGACCAACAACAAAGCGGATCAACCCATACTTAGGCTGAACCTCGCCGGTGGCGATACATTTCCGCTCTGGCCCGTCTTCCCGTGCCATATTTGCTCCGCCGCGTCCCATGCGCAAGTTACCGAAGGCCTGAATCAGGCCTCCGCCTCCTCGTCGCTGGCATCCGCGTCGCCTTCGGCCGCTTCGGCTTCCAGTTCGGCGGGATCAACCCAACCCAGCATGACCCGTGCGGTCATGACCATGTCTTGCGCATCGGTCAGCGATACGTCGAATTTCTCCAGAATGCCGTCGTCTTTCACGCGCTCGCCGTCCACTGTTGTCCAGCCGCCGGCCAGTTCCCAGTCGGCGCAGGTTGCGAAATCTTCCAGCGTTTTTACATCGTCTTCGGCCAGCGCCTCTACCATTTGGGGGGTCAGACCTTCGAAATCAATAAGGCTCTGCTCGACACCCAACTCGCGGGCACGTTCCAGTGCTTTGGTGGCTTGCGCCTCCAGGAAATCACGGGCGCGGGCCTGCAATTCGCTGGCGGTGCTGTCATCCACACCGTCGATCACCAACAGTTCGTCCAACTCGACATAGGCAACTTCTTCGAGGCTGGTAAAGCCCTCGGAAACCAGAAGCTGGGCAAAGAATTCATCCAGATCCAGCGTATCCATGAACAACTGGGTGCGGGTTTCGAATTCTTTCTGACGGCGCTCGCTTTCTTGCGATTCGGTCATGATGTCGATGTCCAGACCCGTCAACTGACTGGCCAGACGCACGTTTTGACCACGGCGGCCAATGGCCAGCGACAGCTGTTCATCAGGCACCACAACCTCGATGCGCTCTGCTTCGTCATCCAGAACAACCTTGGACACTTCGGCGGGCTGCAACGCATTCACTAGGAAAGTCGGCATGTCCTCGGTCCATGGGATGATGTCGATTTTTTCACCCTGAAGTTCGTTCACAACGGCCTGCACACGGCTGCCGCGCATACCAACGCAGGCACCCACGGGGTCGATCGACCCGTCATAGGACACAACGGCGATTTTCGCGCGCGAACCGGGGTCACGGGCCACGGCCTTGATTTCGATGATGTTGTCGTAGATTTCCGGCACTTCCATCTTGAACAGTTCGGCCATGAATTCCGGCGCGGTGCGCGACAGAAAAATCTGCGGGCCACGCGCTTCGCGGCGCACGTCCTTGATGAAACAGCGCACGCGGTCGTTGGGGCGATATGCTTCGCGGCCAATTTTTTCGTTGCGGCGCAGGATACCTTCGCCACGGCCCACATCAACGATGACGTTGCCGTATTCCTCGCGCTTGACCACACCGTTGATGATGGTGCCTGCGCGGTCTTTGAATTCTTCGAATTGGCGGTCACGTTCGGCTTCGCGCACCTTTTGCAGGATCACCTGCTTGGCGGATTGCGCGGCGATGCGGCCCATTTCAACGGGTGGCACTTCTTCGATATATGTGTCGCCCACCTGCGGGTCGGCCATGTATTGCTTGGCCTGTTCGACGGTGAATTCGGATTGATAGTTTTCCAGCTCTTCGTCTGTGACAACGGTGCGCACGCGGGTGAATGTGGCGCGACCCGTCTTGCGGTCGATCGACACGCGAATATCCATTTCCGATCCGTAACGCGACTTGGCCGCACGGGCCAGCGACTCTTCCATCGCTTCGACGACCAGACCGGGATCGATCATCTTTTCGCGGGCCACGGCCTCGGCGGTTTGCAAAAGCTCCAGCTGGTTGGCAGAGGTGATTGCCATGTATTCACTCCTCGTCAGGCGCGGCGCAACGGCCTGCTGTTTGTCAAACTTGGTTCCGGCAGATGTGCCGAAAAGAGCCTTGGCCCAAAAACAAAAAAACGGGCCGCGCGGCCCGTGCATCTTTCTCGGTGGTGCCCCGGGTTTGGACCCCGACGCGCCGCTATTGAGCGCTATATACGCCCAACCCCCCGAGTCTGCAAGCGCCATCTGGATCGCTGCAAACGGGGGTCGGGTATTGGCGGTTCACGCGCTGTCGCTGTCGTCGCCTTCTTCGTCTTCGATGTCGTCAAAGGCGGATTCGTTCAGGGTGCCCGCCTCTTTGCGCGCTTTCAGCATTTCGCGGATCAATTCATCGGTCAGCACCAGTTTGGCATCGGTCAGCCAGTCGAACTTCAGGCCCACGGTGCCTTCTTCGATGTTGATCAGGATTTCGTCACCTTCGACCCCCGCCAGCATCCCTTTGAACCGGCGGCGCCCGTCGATCAATTCTTCGGTTTCGATCTTGGCCTCGTAACCTTCGAATGTCTCGAAATCCTTGACGCGGGTCAGGGGGCGGTCGATGCCGGGGGATGACACCTCTAGGATATATTGATCCAGAATGGGGTCTTCGACATCCAGAATGGCGCTGATCGCGGTGGAAATTTCGCCGCATTCATCGACTTCGATCCCGCCTTCGGGGCGTTCGGCCATGATTTGCAGGGTGTTGGTCTTGCCGCTCATCAGGCGCACGCGCACCAGCTCAAACCCCATATCCTCGATCACGGGACCGATGATTTCGGCAAGACGGCGGTCAATGGCGGCTTTGGCGATCAGGTCGTTGTTCATGCTGTTCCCAAACAAAAAGACGGGCGCGCGGCCCGTCGATGTTTCCCGGTGGAGCGCCCGCATCACTGAGGCGCACCGCTTGTTCACGGGAAATAAGCCCCCGCGCCCCGTTTCGCAAGGCATTACCTTATTCGCGCGCGATCCGGTCCATGATCCGCACCAGTTCGGCCGAAATTCCGGGTTCGGACAGGGCGTGCCCCGCATTGCGCACCATGTGCAACCTGCCATTGGGCCAGCTTTCCGACAGACGATAGGCGGATTCCGGTGGGCAGATCATATCGTAACGCCCCTGCACGATATCGCCAGAGATATGCGCGATACGGCCCATATCGCACAGGATTTGCCCGTCTTTTTCCAAAAAGGCCCGATTGGTGAAATAATGGTTTTCCAAACGGGCAAAGGCACGGGCATATTCACCGGGGCTTTCGCCGCCGATCCCGTTGGATTGCACCGTTGCCAGCGCATTTTCCCAACTGGACCACGCCTTGCCGTAACGCACCTCTTGGCTGCGATCACCGGAAAACAGGCGTTTGTGATAGGCGGCAATCATATCGCTGCGCTCGTTTTCGGGAATCAGGTCGGAAAAACGCGCCCATGTTTCCGGCCAGAACCGCCCGGCACCACCGCCATAAAACCAGTCCAGTTCCGATTGCGTCGCCAGAAACACACCGCGCAGCACCAGATGCGACACTGCATCGGGGTGGGTTTGCGCATAAATCAACGCCAATGTCGCGCCCCAACTGCCGCCAAACACCACCCATTTTTCAATCCCCAACAGGGTGCGGATCTGTTCAATGTCATCAATCAAATGCCATGTGGTATTGGCATCCACGCTGGCATGAGGGCGCGAACGGCCACAGCCGCGTTGATCAAACAGCACGATCCGGTAATGGCGCGGATCAAAATAGCGCCGCATCGCCGGGCTGCACCCGCCCCCCGGCCCACCGTGAAACACCACAACGGGAATGCCGTCGGGGTTGCCGGACTGCTCCATATAGATGGAATGCCCGTCGCCCACGTCCAGCATCTGCTGATCGAATGGTTCAACCGGTGGATGCAGATAGCTAACTGCGCTTTTTTGGCCCAAGAACTTGTCCATGATTGCCCTATATAGGATGACAGGCCCACAAGATCATATGGAGATCAGAATGCAAGCCGCGCAAACCACTGTCGACCCGTCCGAAGTTGCCAAATTCGAGGCAATGGCCGCCGAATGGTGGGATCCGACCGGAAAATTCAAACCGCTGCACATGATGAATCCCTGCCGGCTGGATTATATCACCCGCCAGATCGCCGGTGAATTCGGGCGGGATTTGTCAACCGATCGCCCGTTTGACGGGCTGCGCCTGCTGGATATCGGCTGTGGCGGCGGGTTATTGTCAGAACCCATGGCGCGGCTTGGTGCGACTGTCGTCGGGGCCGATGCGGCGGCGGGAAATATCCCCGTGGCGCAGGTTCATGCCGAACAATCCGGCCTGAATATCGACTATCGCAACATCACCGCCGAAGAAATGGCCGCCGCAGGCGAACGGTTTGACGTGGTGCTGAATATGGAAGTGGTCGAACACGTATCCGACCCGCTGGCCTATCTGACGGCGGTGCATGATTTGCTGAAACCGGGCGGTTTGCACCTGTGTTCCACCATCAACCGCAATCCCAAATCCTTTGCCGTGGCTATTGTCGGTGCGGAATTTGTCATGCGGTGGCTGCCCAAGGGCACGCATCAATGGTCAAAATTCATCACACCGGATGAACTGTATGACCTGATCCGCAACGCGGGGCTGGATCCGGTGGATCGCAAGGGATTCGTGTTCAACCCGATCAGCTGGCAATGGTCGATTTCCGACAAGGATCTGTCGGTGAACTATGTCACCGCCAGCCTGAAACCGGCTTAATCCTCGGCTTCCAGTTTGACGCGCAATTCGCGCAGAATCGGCAGGGCGGCGCGCACCTTTTCGTCGCCCAGTTCGGCCACCAATTCGTTGATCATCGGGGCCATGGCATCAATTGCCGCGTCGCGGGCGCGTTTGCCTGCGGGGCTGATCGCGACCATTTTGCGCCGCGCATCATCCCAATCGGGGCGGATGTGGATATATCCGGCCCATTCCAGTTTCGACAATGTGTTGGTCATCGCTCCACGCGTCACGTGAAAGCTTTTGGCCAGTTGCGCGGGGCTGCGCTCGTCGCTGGCGCGGGCCAGATTGTTCAGCACCGAAAAATGGCTGATTTCCATCCCTTTGGGCAACACACGCGTCAAACGGTTGCGCACCAGTTGATCGGCCGTCAGTATTTCGCTGAACAGGGCCACCGCAAGGGAGTTGCTGTTTTCATTCATTCCGGTCTGTCGAACTCCCTGTCATGGTCTAGCGCCGCGATGCGATTGCGTGCTTTTGCCACTTCGGACAGGTCAAGATCAACAAAAGTCACGCAGGGTTTTGTGCCAGCATCAGCCAAAACTTCGCCCCAGGGGCTGATTACCATGCTGTGACCGTGGGTTTTTCGGGTTTTATCGGTGCTGGTCGGGTGGGTGCCACATTGCGCAGGGGCCAGCACATAACACCCCGTTTCAATGGCACGGGCGCGCAACAGCGTTTCCCAATGGGCCGCGCCGGTGACGGGGGAAAATGCCGCAGGCACGGTCAGTATCTGCGCCCCTGCCTTGGCCAGCGCGCGGTGCAGATGCGGAAAACGTATATCGTAACAGATTGTCATGCCCAGCGTTGCCTGCGCCGTCCGGCCCAGAACAGCCCGCGTGCCGGGGCGATAGCCTGCTGATTCGCGGTAGGTTTCACTGGGCGATACATCCACATCGAACATATGGATCTTATCGTATTGCGCGGCGATGTCACCATCCGGCCCGATCAGGAACGACCGATTGGCAAACCGCCCGTCGTCGTCGCGGGTTTTCAGGGCCAGCGATCCGATCAACAGCCAAACGCCCAGCGCCGCCGCCTGTTCGCGCAGCGCGGCCAGCGTCGGGTCATCATCCTGATGGCGCAACACCGCGTTCTGGCGGTCCCGCGACCCTGACAGGCAATTCGTCACCTCGGGGGTCAGGATCAGGTCGGCACCGCCCGCTGCGGCTTCTGCCACCATGCCTTGGGTGATCGTCAGATTTGCCAACGGGTCATCGCCCGATGTCATCTGCAACAGCGCGGCGCGCATCCCCTAACCCGCCAGCAGGGCATCAAGTTTGCCCGCACGCTCCAACGCGTTCAGATCGTCAAACCCGCCCACATGGGTGTCACCAATGAAAATCTGCGGCACGGTGTGGCGGCCATTGGCGCGCTGCATCATTTCCTGACGGCGCTCGGGGTTGGTCATCACGTCCACCTCGGCAAAGCTGACACCTTTTTGGGTCAGCAGCCGTTTGGCGGCGTGGCAAAAACCACAAATCGGCGTGGTATACAGTTCGACGGGTTGCATGGCATTTCCTTGGATTGCTTGTTCGCTATTCCAAAGGATTTAGGCATCCTTTGCAACGCGCGCCAGTGTCAGAGCGCAAACTCTGGCGGCGCCTGCCTGCAAACAGGCCTGTGACGCAGCGGCCAAAGTCGCCCCCGAGGTCATAACATCATCAACCAGCAACACCTGCCGCCCGATCAGCCTGCGCCGCCGTTTGGGATGCACGGTGATCGCCCCATCCAGCGTTTCAAACCTTTCGTCCCGCGTCTTCCCCTCCAGCGATACAGTGCGGCGCGGGCGTTGCAGCAGGTCGGCGCACCACGGCAGGCCCGTTTCATCCGCCACCGCGCCCGCCAACAGGGCCGATTGGTTATAGCGGCGTTTCAGCATCCGCAGCCAATGCAGCGGGATTGGCGCGATCAGCATCTTTTCCGTCAATATCGGTCGCGCGGCGCGGGCCATCCACGAGGCAGCCGGGCGCACGATATCATGCCTGTCGCCATGTTTCAGCGCCAGAACCAGACGCCGCCCGTTGTCCTTGTATTCCAGTGCGGCGCGCCCCCTGTCCCAGGGGCGCGGCACGGTCAGACATTCGTCGCACATGACCACCCTGCCCTCGTCCTCTCCGGGTAATGGCAGGCCGCAGCAATCACACACCAACCCGCCGGTGAACGGCGTTTCACGCCAACAATCGCCGCATAATCCGAATTCGCTGTCCACCGTGTCACCACAGGCCAGACAGCGCGGGGGGTAGACCATTCGCAGCGCGGTTTGTAATGGCATGGAAACATCCTATCCTTGGAACATGAGCAAAATGGCGAACGCACCTATCCTGACCGACCGGAGAGCATTGGAACGCAACCGCACCCGCGCCATGCGCCAGCCCGCCCTGTTCCTGCACGACACCGCCGCCGAGGAACTGGAGCATCGCCTGAGTATGGTTAACAGGCGGTTTAATTCTGCCGCCATCATCAGCGGTTTTCCCGATTTCTGGCGCGGATTTCTGCCCGATGCGACCCATGTCAGCGATACTGATGTGCTGTCACTGGAACCCGAAACATACGATCTGGTGATTCATGCCATGGCGCTGCATTGGGCAAATGACCCTGTGGGGCAGGTGATTCAGGCACGCCGCGCATTGAAACCCGATGGGCTGTTCCTCTCCGTCGCCTTTGGCGGGCGCACCCTGCATGAATTGCGTGCCGCGCTTGCCACTGCTGAATCCGAAGTGACCGGCGGCCTGTCGCCCCGCGTCGCACCCATGGCGGAAATCCGCGATATGGGGGCGCTGTTGCAACGCGCCGGTCTGGCCCTGCCCGTGGCCGACAGCCTGCCCCTGAATGTGACCTATGCCAGCCCCCTGCACCTGATGCGCGAATTGCGCCAGATGGGGGAAAACAACGCGCTGAATGATCGACTGCGCCGTCCGACCCGGCGCAAAATTATCCTGCGCGCTGCCGAAATATACGCGCAGGCCCACGGCACCGAAAATGGCCGCATCCCAGCCACGTTTGAATTGATATTCCTGTCAGGCTGGGCGCCCGACGACAGCCAACCCAAACCTCTGCGCCCCGGATCGGCCAGCGCACGGCTGGCAGATGCGCTGAATGCGCGCGAAACCAAGCTGCCGGATTGACGCAGCGCATCAATCCACTATGTCCGGTGAAACCCATGCCAGTCTGACAATGTAAAGGAAGCGCAGGATGACCGAAACGACACAGGCCACCCGCCCCGAACACGCGCCCGAGGACCACCCAAAGGTGCCCGCGCAAAAAATCGGCATCCTGCTGGCCAATCTGGGCACGCCGGACAATTACGATTACTGGTCGATGCGCCGCTACCTGAACGAGTTCCTGTCGGACAAACGGGTGATCGACATTGCATCATGGAAATGGCAACCCCTGCTGCAACTGATCATCCTGACCAAACGCCCCTTTACCAGCGGCAAAAATTACAAATCCATCTGGAACCACGAACAGGGCGAAAGCCCCCTGATGACCATCACCAAAGACCAGACCGCCGCCATGAAACAGGCGATGAAGGCACGCTATGGCGATCAGATCATGGTGGATTTCTGCATGCGTTATGGCAATCCGTCTACCGCATCAAAGCTGCGCGAAATGGTTAAGGCAGGCTGTCAGAAAATCCTGTTTGTGCCTTTGTATCCGCAACAGGCCGGGGCCACATCCGCCACCGCGAATGATGAATTTTTCCGCGCCCTGATGCAGGAAAAACAGCAACCCGCCGTGCGCACCATCCCCCCCTATTTCGATCATCCGCTGTATATCGAGGCCTTAGCGAAATCGGTCGAAACCGCCTATGCCGGGCTAGAGAAAAAGCCCGATATGCTGGTCTGTTCCTATCACGGCATGCCAAAACGGTATCTGCTAGAGGGCGACCCCTATCATTGCCAATGCCAGAAAAACACGCGCCTGTTAAAGGAACGTCTGGGCTGGGATGACACGCAAATCACCACCACATTCCAATCCGTATTCGGACGCGAGGAATGGTTAAAACCCTATACCGTCGATCACGTCGCCGATCTGGCGCGTGACGGCAAAAAGAACATCGCGGTGATCGCCCCCGCCTTCAGCGCCGATTGCATCGAAACACTGGAAGAGATCAACGAAGAAATCGCCGAAAGTTTCGAACATGCGGGTGGCGAGCAATTCACCTATATCCCCTGCCTGAACGACCAACCCGCCCATATCGAGGCATTGGTTGCCATCGTGGAAAACGAATTGCGCGGCTGGATCTAAACAGGTTTCGCCAGCATCAGCCAGACAATGGCCAGAACGGCCCCAAAGGCCGGAATGCCCAGTGCAAACCAGATGCGAAACAGGCGGTCGTATTCCGGCGGCAGCGCGGTGCCAGCATCGCGTGCCTGTTCCGCCAGCCGTTTCATTTTGATCTGAATCCAGACAACGGGAAGCCAGCACGCCCCGATCAGAATATATAACAACAGCGCCCAGAACACCCAGCCGTTGGTCAGGGGCCAGCCCGCGTTTTGCGCCAGAATCCAACCGGTTAGCGGTTGCAGCACCGCTGCCGTGGCGGTGAACACAGTATCAGCCAGCACCACAATGCCCGCCACATGGGCGACCAGCACCGGATCGCGGGTGCGGTGCGAAATCAGCATGAAAAATGCGATGCCCGCGCCCGTCCCCAACAACACGCAGGCCCCGATCACATGCAGATAAAGAGCGACGAAATGGGTGCTCATCTATCCGAAACCAGCAGGGCCACGATGGCGGACAATGCGATACCGGGCAGGACCTTGACCATGGGGCCAAGCGGATCAAGCCACAGATCGGGCGCAAAAACCGCCGCCCCGACGATATAGGCCAGCGATACCGCAATGGTGCCCAGCGCCGCACGGCGGGCAAGCCGCCGAATCAGCAGGCCCAAACCCAGGGCGATATCCACAACCCCCCCCGTCAGGACAAAACCCGTGGCCCAATTCGCGGTGAACCCGCGTGCTGTCAGGGCCTCGCTCGCGGTGCCTGCTTGCACCAATCCGATGATGCCCGACAGCAACCAAAACAGGCTGAGCACCCCGATCGACAGCGGCAATAGCAGGTAAAGGTGCGCAAACCAGCGTTCTTGTTGCGTTGACGGCAGATCGTTCAGGGTTTGCGTCAGGCTACGGCAGGGCGGGCCGGGCCATGTGGTCGCATCGCCAACCACCCCTGCGCGCAGCGATTCCAAGGCCGTGCTGCGCAAGGGTGACCGCCAACCCAACCAGCCCAAGCCATCAGCGATCCGTGCCGTCACGCCCAGCATCCATGCAGGAACCCTGATCGCGTTGCGCCATTCCGGCAGACCCAGCCATGCCCGCATCCGACGTTGCAGATCATCGAAATCATGCACTCTGCCTTCGGTCAGGTCTGCCATCAGCCCATTGGGCAACGCACCATTGACCGCCATCACAACCGCGCCCGCCACGTCATCAACATGCACGGTTTGGACCCTTGCACCGGACAGGGCGCGGAAATGGGCAAAAGGCAGCGCGGCACTGGCACGCAGTAATGCAGTCCCGCCATAGGCCGCAGGCGACAAAACCAGCGTCGGGCGCAGGATCACCCAGTGCGGAGCAGAGCGCATGATCGCCGCGTCGCCCTTGGCCTTGCTGCGCATGAATTCGGTGGGGGCGACAGGCGACACACCGGCGGCAGAAACCTGCACCAGCAATGTATCACGTCCTGTCAGGGCGGCGGCCAATCGCGTGGGCATATCGGCGTGGATCGCGGTTAGGCTGTCACGCAACCCGTCCTGCAAGGCACCGGCGCAGTTCACCACTGCATCGACCCCCTGCAAATCCCGCGCCCAATCAGCCTGATCCATCTGCGCCAGATCACGGATCATCCATTGCACGGAATCAGGCAGGTGACGGGTGGCGGCAAGGTTGCGCCCTACTCCGATCACGCGATGCCCCTGCGCCAGCAATGCACGGGTGCAGGCCGATCCGATCAACCCATAAGCCCCGAGGATCATAACTGTTTTTGCCATACCCCTGCCCCACACCTGTCACACGCAAAAGAAAAGGCGGTGGAAACCCACCGCCTTTTCCGATCTTTCAAAGCGTACCGACTAATTAGTCAGCTGCAACCACGGCTGCCACAACTGCCAGCAGCAGCAGGGGAACCAGGATACCGCCTGCCGAAGAGCTGGAAGCTTCTTCAACGATGACGGGTGCTTCCATCACGGGCTCGGCGTAGTTGCCGGCAAATGCGGTCGAAGCGGCAGCTGTCAGAGCAGCGGCAAGAACGAGTTTCTTCATTATAGTATCCTCCAGATGTTCGCTTGGCGTCATACCTTTTTGGCGACGACAAGCACCCAAGACTTAACCTCGTAACTTGGATAAAGCAGCAAATCGCTGCAATTGCAAACCCAAGTTAATGACCTTGTAACGGGTCGCGTCAGAATGTCGTCAAATAAGCAACACTTGGGTTCCGACGCTGGTTGCGGCGAACAGTTGGGCGATATGTTCATTATACAAACCGATGCAGCCATTCGACGAACGACGCCCGATTTTGCGCGTGTCATGCGTGCCGTGAATGCGGTAATAGGTCCATCCCAGATACAGAGCATGGGTGCCAAGCGGATTATCCGGGCCAGCATCGACAAAATCCGGCCATTCGGGATTGCGCTTTTTCATCGACGGGGTGGGCCGCCATGTCGGGCCTTCGACCTTGCGCACAACGGTGGTGCGGCCACGGCGTGTCAGGTCCTCGGTCAGGGGAACAGAGGAAGGATAGAGCCGATATTCGCCGCCCTCGTTCCAGAAATGCAAGGCGCGGCTGTCGATATCGACCAATATCGCGCCCTTGTTCAGATTGCTAAAATAGGGCTGCCATTCCAGCGTGCGGAACGACGAAATGTTGCGGCGCACAGCCTGGCTTATCTCGCGCTCTACCTCGACCGTGCCAGCGCCATTCACATCCTGAGCAATTGCAGGCGCGGCCAAAAGCGATGCACCACCCGCAAGAAACGCGCGGCGGCTGAAACCATTTTTCAAATCATTAGTCATTTTCTATCTCCGAGGGTCAGCTTTCCCTATATCACCACCTTAATATGGCGCGAAAGCCGCAGTCGCAAATCAAACCAATGTCATCAGTCAGTTCACGCCGATGTGGGTTTGATTAGCAACGCAAGCCGCGATAGGTGATTATGAAACGCACAAAACAGGGTGGCACGGTGATATGGCACGTTTGATTGGTCTACTGGTATCGGCATTATTTCTATTGGCGGCCTGCGCCGAACCGACGCCGACCATGGGGCCGGATGGTAAACCCCTGCCACGCATGTATCGGATTGCGCCGGGCAACACCGGCAAAATCCAATACCGGATGCTAGATTCAGTGAATTCCCTACGGGCCGCCGCCGGTGCGGGGCCGGTGGAGTTGAACGCCAAACTGAACGCCGCCGCCGCCACCCATGCCCGCGATATGTCGGCCCAGAATCGCCCCTGGCATTTCGGGTCTGACGGATCATCCCCGATCGACCGTGTGCAGCGCGTGGGTTACACGGGCCATCTGGTCGGCGAGGCCATTTCCGAAACCTATGAAACCGAGGTCGAAACCCTGTCCGCATGGATGGAGGATGATCCCTCGCGCCGCGTGATACTGGACAAAAGCGCCACGCAAATGGGGTTTGAATGGTATCAGGAATCCAACGGAAAAATCTGGTGGACGCTGATTTTGGGCGGCTGATCCACCGCGCCGATATGCATTGAAAAGCCCCGCCGGTTCCGGACGGGGCTTTTTCATTTCTACATCGCTGCACAGTTAAGGATAAATCGTGATCGGGGTGCCATCGCGCACCATGGCGTAAATGCGCTCGATCTCTTTGTTGGTGACAGCGATACAACCCGCTGTCCAATCCCGCGGCGCATCCTTGTATTTGCTGGGTTTGCCATGGATGAAAATATCACCGCCCGGCGCTTTTCCCTGCGACGAGGCATAGGCGCGATCCTGATTGTTGGGGTATGAAATGCCCACGGACAGGTGGAATTCGCTGTTGGGATTGCGACGGTCGATCAGATACGTGCCCTCGGGCGTGCGCCCGTCACCTTCGAATTGTTTGTGCCCTGACGGGGCGAACCCCAGCCCGATATCATAATCCTTGAGCGTCTTGTTATTGTGCATCAGATACATCTTGCGCGCACTTTTATCGACGATCACGCGCGTGACCTCTGGCCCATTGTAGGTTTTGAATTTCGATGCGCAACCCGCTAGGGAAAACGCCGTAAGGATCACGAATAAAACGCGCAGAAATCGCATGGTTGGGCCTGTTTTATAATGCTGCTGACGGTCTCATACTAAATTTCGCGCCATTAAAATAGGGTGGAAACGGCGTTCACGTCTATGTGAGCGTAAAACACGCCACCTGTTCCACATGGGTGGACCAGCGGAATTGATCGACCACCTGCACCCAATCCAGCCGATAGCCCGCGTTGATCAACAGTTTGGCATCGCGGGCGAATGTGATCGGGTTGCAGGACACAAAGGCGATGACGGGCAGTTTGGCGCGGGCCAGTTCGGTCACCTGTGCCTCGGCCCCCGCGCGGGGCGGGTCGATCACAACGGCGTCGAACTTGGCCAGTTCATCGGGCAACAACGGGCGGCGGAACAGGTCTCGTGCCTCGTGGGTGACCAGTTTCAGCCCCTGCGCCTTGCGCCATGCGGCATCCAGCGCAGCGGTCATGGCGGCGTCGCCCTCGACCGCGTGAACCTCGGCCTGTTCGGCCAGGGGCAGGGTGAATGTGCCGCAACCTGCGAACAGGTCCAGCACCCTGTTTGCTTTGGCTGTGATTTCGCGCACTGCCGCCAACAGTGCGGATTCGCCTTGCGGAGTGGCCTGTAAAAATGCGCCGGGCGGGACCGGCACCAATGCCTTGCCGAAACGGTGGAGGGGCGGGGTGCGCATGGCGATCACTTCGCCGTCCCATGAAATGCGCGCGAAACCGGATTGTTCGGCCTGCGCAGCCAGTGTGATACGCAGCGGCCCGTCCAGCGGTTTGCCACCCGTTACCGCCACATCCAAACCGGTTTCCGATATGGTCACCAGCACGCTAAGTTCACCCTTGCGCGACCCGACAGCAACGGCCAGCTGTTCAATCATCGGCAACGCGGCCTGCAAGGCCGGATCCACCAGTTTGCAATCGGGGATTTCCACGATCACCCCGGATGCGCGGGCGTGAAACCCCGCCATCGCGCCCTTTTTCGTGCGCCGCACAGAAAAAGACGCACGGCGGCGCGATTGGCCGGGCGAGGTTTCGATCGGGCGAAATTCGGCTTCGATCCCTTGGGCGTGCAGCGCCTGTTGCACCACGCCGACCTTCCATTTCGCGACAAAATCATCGGACGCATGTTGCAACTGGCACCCGCCACAGGCCTTGGCGTGACGGCAGGGCGGCGACACCCGATCAGGCGAGGGCATTTCGATGCGAACATCCGTCAAACGCTGCCCGTCAACCGTGCCGGACACACGTTCGCCCGGCAGGGTCAGCGCGGCAAAAACCGGCCCTTCGGCGATGCCGTCGCCCTGCATTCCAAGGCGTTGAATGGTCAGTTCGGTCATATCTGTGTCAGCAATTCTGTTTTCGTTAGGGTAAAATGAGACGTGATCCAGGCCTGTTCCAGCGCGGACAGTTTCGCGCCCAGCGCGGCCCCTGTGTATGCAGGCATCAGATCGGCAGCGGCAACCGGAAACCGCGCATTGGCCCCCTGTTGTGCCATATCCAGCGCGGCGGGGTCCATCATCTGGCCCATCTGCGCGGCCCGCAGCAGCAAAATATCACGCGCCATCGCAGCGCCCAAACGATAGCCCAGTTCGTGCGGTTGCTGGATGCTGCCCATACCGTCGCGCAGGTGTTCCAGCTGGCGCGACTGCACCTTTGACAGGCGCAACGCATCGGGATTGCCGCCCAAAACCGCCATGCGGCGGATCGGATCGGGGCGGGTGTCTGTCAGCCCCTCAAGGTGGATCAACGGAGCCAGCCCTGTGTCATCCGCACCGTTCAGGATACAGGCCAGAACCCCCGCCGCCCGCATCGCCGCAACCGAGGGTGCGGGGTCAAGCGCGGTCAGCAGTTTGCACAGTTCGGACCAGACACGTTCGCGCGACAATTGCTGTAACCCGTCTGTATGAGTGGCAACGGCGGCCAGCCCTTCGGCATCCAGCCCCTGTGCTGCATCACCATACCATGCGTGAAACCGGAAAAATCGCAGTATGCGTAGGTAATCCTCGGCTATTCTCTGATTCGCATCCTCGATAAAGCGGACGCGGCGCGCCTGTAGATCAGGCAACCCGTTCAGCGGGTCGATCACACGGCCCGCCGGATCGCAATACAGCGCATTCATGGTGAAATCGCGCCGCTTTGCATCATCCATCACATCGCCGGAAAAGGCGACAACGGCATGGCGGCCCGTGGTTTCCACGTCGCGGCGAAAGGTGGTGATTTCATGCGGTATGTGATCGGATACAACCGTGATTGTGCCGTGATCAATACCCGTTGGCACAGCGCGCAGGCCTGCATTTTCGGCCAGTTCTATCACCCGATCAGGGGTGGCATCGGTGGCGATATCAATGTCATCCACAGGCACGTTGATCAGGGCATTGCGCACACAGCCGCCGACAAACAACGCCTGAAACCCGGCATCGGTCAGCGCAGCACAAACCGCCTGCGTCGCCGGACGGGTCAACCATGGCGCATCAAGTTGCATCTAATCCGCCATCCGGTCAGCCAAAGATCGCAGCACACGCGCCGTGGCACCCCAAATGTAATATGGACCCCAAGGCACGGTGTAATAATGCCGGTCCACCCCGCGCCAGCGCCGTTTCTGGATCGAGAAATTGGCAGGGTCGGCCAGATGGGCAAGGGGCACCTCGAACACCTCGGCCACCTCGCCTGGTTCGGACACGGTGGTAAAATCACGGGTCACGCGGGCCAGAACGGGGGTCATGGTGAACCCCGTCACGGTTTCATGGCTGGGAAATGTGCCAAGCACATCGACCAGATCACGGGGCAGGCCGATTTCCTCTTCGGCCTCGCGCAGAGCGGCGGCGATTTCATCGGCATCAGAGGGGTCCACCTTACCACCCGGAAAGGCGATCTGTCCCGGATGGTGCTGCAATTTCGACGACCGTTTGGTCAGGATCACCCGCACCCCGTCTGCCCGCAAAATGAAAGGCACCAACACGCCCGCACGGCGCAATTTGCGGTTTTCCGGCAATTTAACCTGCGGGTTCAGATCATAATCCGACGAGGGCCGCGCCGGGCGGCCCAGCGCAGTGATCACCCCCGCAAGCGGATCAATCAAAGGGTCAATCTGCGTCACCCGCGCCCTCTTCTTTGGCTTCGAACCCGACCGTTTCGGGATCCAGATTGTAATGCATGCCGCAGAACTGGCAATCGGCGGTGACGCGCCCGTCATCCGTGGTCATTTTTTCTATGTCCCGCGCCGAATAGATCGACAGGGATTGGCGCACGCGGTCCTCGGAACAGGTGCAGCCAAAACGCACGGGCTGTGCATCGAACACACGCGGGGTTTCCTCGTGGAACAGGCGCACCAGCAGGTCGGTGGGCGCGATACGTGGGCCGATCAGCTCCATATCCTCGACCGTGTCCAGCAACATGTTCACGCGGTTCCAGTTTTCCATATCATCGCCATCAACCAGATCGCGGGCATGCAGCAGGCCTGCGTCGCCTGTGGCCTCGGCGCCTTTGGCAAAGGGGGATGCCTTGGGCATGTGTTGCAACATCACGCCACCGGCGCGCCAATGCTCTGGCCCGTCTGCTTCGGTTGATTTGCCGAAAGACAGGGAAAAACGGGTTGGAAGCTGCTCGGACTGGGCAAAATATGCCTCTGCGCAGGCGCGCAGCGATCCGCCGGCCAGTGGGGTGATGCCCTGATACGGCGCCATGCCCTGACCCTGATCAATCATAATGGCAAAATACCCCTCGCCGATTTGGTCAAACGGGGCGCGATCAGTCAGCTTGTCTGCGTCATAGCTGGCATAGGCGCGGATTTGCGCGGGTTCACCATCCTTGGCCGGGCCGAAATAATCGGTGGCAATCATGCGCACCGCGCCCTTGGATTGCACCTGAAGGGACAGTTTCCAGCGCAGTTTGATCGTCTGGCCAATCAGCGCGGTCAGCAGGGTCATTTCTGCCACCAATGCCTCGACCTGAGGCGGGTAATTGTGCTGTTTCAGCACCCCGTCCAGCACATTGTCCAGACGGGCCACACGGCCGCGAATATCAGCATTGTCCAACTGGAACGGCAAAACGGTGTCGTCCCAGGCAAGTTTCGATCCAAGAGTCATGGGTGGGGGATGTCCTTTCGCGCCTGTGATTGGCATACAGGGTCCATATAGGTAGGACAAGCCAGTGGGCCAAGGAGGTTCGCCATGATCAAACGGTTCGGTGACGCGCCGTTGCGCGGGCAGGTTTACACGCGCCGCCCCGGTGCATATGCGATTTTGCGCGACGGGGATTCATTGCTGTTGACCCATCAGCGACAGCCATACCCCGAATTTCAACTGCCCGGTGGCGGCATTGATCCGGGCGAACATCCGATTGCGGCCCTGCACCGCGAGGTCTGGGAAGAAACCGGTTGGCGCATGTCGCCCCCGCGCCGTTTGGGGTGTTTTCGCCGTTTCACATTCATGCCGGAATACGAAATCTGGGCCGAGAAGGTTTGCACCGTTTATCTGGCCCGCCCCGTGCGCCGGCTGGGCAACCCGACAGAGCCGCACCATTCGGCGCTGTGGATGTCGATCCCTGACGCTGTGCAGCAATTGGGAAACGCGGGTGACAGTCATTTCGTGGCGCAGCTATTGCGTTGAATCGCCGCAATATTCGAACAGAATGGCGGAAACATCATCGGGGAAATCCTCTCCTCCGGCGTAGTCGGCCAGCTTCCACACCAGCGTTTCCAGCAGGGCGGTGCCATGCACGTAGGACAAATCCTTTAGCAGGTCCATCAGCCCTTCGTCATCCAGCTGGACCCCATCGGGATCGGGGCATTCGTTCACACCGTCCGACTGGATCAACAGGCGGTCACCCTTGTTCAAAGTGAGGTCGAATTCTTCATAGCTGGCGCCAGCGATCAGCCCGACGGGCAAACCACCGCTGCCCAATGTTTCTAGTTTGCCATCAGCGCGCTGCACGACCGGATGCGGGTGCCCCGCCTGCACCATACGCATATGGCCGGTGGTCAGATCCACATCAGCAAGCAGGAGTGTGAAATAATGCTCTGTCTCCATGTCCTCTAGCACAAGGCGGTTCAGTTCGGCGGCGACAGTTGCGGGCGGCAACATGGCATAGGTGCCATCCGGCTGGCGCGCCAGGGCAACGTTGTGATCGGGCGTGGCAGACAGGTATCCCGCCAGCCGTGCGGTCATAAGAGCCGAGCTGATCCCGTGCCCCGAAACATCAATGCCAAACAGCCCGATCCGCCCGTCACAAACCGGGAAAACCCCCACCAGATCACCACCCACATGCCCCGAGGACCGGAGCAAAAGCGAAACCTGCCCCTGATCGAAATCGTAGAACCGTTCACGCACAAGGGATTGTTGCAGCTTTTTTGCTTCGATCAGGTCGCTGTCCAGCGCATCATACAGCATTTGCAACTGTTGCAGGGTCGTGGTGATCAACCCGTTCTTTTCGACCAGCTCCTTCTCCATGCGCTGAATGCGTTCGCCCGCATTGATCCGCGCACGCAGTTCGGCCGCGTTTACGGGTTTGTTCAAAAAGTCATCCGCACCGCAATCCAGCCCCCGCGCCACTGCATCCTTTTCGGTTTTCGAGGTCAGAAGGATAAAATATCCATAGCGGTCCCGCGGCATTGCCCGAAAAGCCTGACAAAATTCCAACCCGTCCATGCCGGGCATCATCCAGTCGCTGAGCACAATGTCAGGCGGGGTGTCAGCACATATTTTCAAGGCGTCCGCCCCTGATTCCGCCTCTGTCACACGATAACCCCAACGGGTAAGAGATGCGGCCAGAATACGGCGCTGCAGGCGGCTGTCATCAACCACCAGAACATGGCTGACGGGCAGCGGCCCCCCCTGTGGCCCTAAATCTATTTCGTTAACCTGACCCATATGATCCTGACACTTGGCAATAAACGCGCCTTTGGGGATTGCTAAACCAGCCACCTTAACATGCCGTGAAATTCGGATTTTTTTGCCTAAAGAAATTATTAGCCTTTTTCTGCCAATGTGACGGGCAACAAGGGGAAAATCGGTATGATAGATTGGGAAAGGGTAACGGAATTACGCGACGAGGTCGGCCCCGATGATTTTGGGGAGGTTGTCGATTTGTTCATCGAAGAGGTGGAAAGCACCATCGCAAAACTGCGTAGCAACCTTGATCTGGCCACATTGGAAGACGACCTGCATTTCCTGAAAGGCGCAGCGTTGAACCTTGGATTTCAGGCATTTTCAGACCTTTGTCAAAAAGGCGAACATATGGCCGGTGCCGGACAGGCGGCAGATGTTGACCTGCCCAGCATTCTGGCCTGCTTCGATGCATCGCGGAATGCGTTTACCGATGAATTGCCCGGCCGTCTGGCCGCCTGATCAAATCAGGAACTCGGCCAGTGTTTCATCGCTGGTGATATCGCGGTAAGTAAAACCAGCAGCATCCAGACGGCCAAAAAGATGCGTAAAATTGTCAGCTTCGCGGGTTTCGATCCCGATCAGAACAGACCCGAAATTGCGTGCGGATTTTTTCAGGTATTCAAACCGCGCGATATCATCATCAGGGCCTAGGATACCTAAAAATTCCTTTAGCGCGCCGGGACGTTGCGGCAGGCGCAGGATGAAATATTTTTTCACACCGGAGTAGCGTTGCGCGCGTTCTTTTACCTCGGGCAGGCGTTCAAAATCGAAATTTCCACCCGATGTGATGCAGACAACCGTCTTGCCCTTAATCTGATCCGCGACATCAACCAGCGCATCAATCGCCAGAGCACCGGCGGGTTCCAGCACGATCCCTTCGACGTTCAGCATGTCCAGCATGGTGGTGCAAATACGGTCCTCGGGAGCGGCAAAAATATTACTTGGGTCGATGTTTTTCAAATATTTGAATGGCTTGGCACCGATACGTGCCACCGCAGCCCCATCAACAAAACTGTCGACCTTGTTCAGTGTCACGGGTTCACCTGCCGCCACAGCCGCAGCCAGACTGGTGCCCCCTAAGGGTTCGACAAAACTGTAGGTCAAGTCGGATTCAAAATACCGCCGCACCCCCGCAGACAGGCCACCGCCACCAACAGGCAGGACAATATGGTCGGGTCGGTGGTTCATCTGTTCGGCGATTTCCACCGCGACCGATGCCTGACCTTCGATCACATCATCATCATCGAAAGGGGCCAGAAAATACCCGCCCTTTTCCACGCAAAATGCCTGAGCCGAGGCAAGCGTGTCATCGAAATAATCACCCACCAGTTTGATTTCGACGGCATCTCCGCCAAAAATCCGTGTTTTCTGGATTTTCTGCATCGGGGTTGTCACGGGCATGAAAATCACGCCTTTAACACCGAAATGCTGACACATAAAGGCGACACCCTGCGCATGGTTACCCGCGCTTGCACAAACGAACATCCCCTTTTCAGGGTTTGTTTTCAATACCTTGCGCATCGCATTGAACGCACCGCGCAGCTTGTACGACCGCACGGGGGTCAGGTCTTCGCGTTTTAACCAGATATCGGCGCCGAACCGTTCGGACAGGTGGGCATTGCGCTGCAACGGGGTTGCGTCGAACACGGCGCGCATTTCCTGCGTTGCGGCGCGGGCTTTATCTTGAAAATCGCTCATACCTGTAAGTGACCCAAGCCCGCGCTGCGCGCAAGGTCAGTCAATGTCGCGGCCCTGAACAGTGATGCCATATGTCGTGGTCAGGATCGACGCGGCGATAATCATCAGCAGCCCAATCCAATAGCGAAGCCGAACAATTACAAAATGATAATCGGAAGTGAGACTATAACAGCCGCGCCGGAACGACCGCGCAGGCATTTTGACAAATCATGCGCCATGCGTGAAGGAAAATACGAATGGCCATCCGGCCCTCCTTTGCGGTAACTGGTTCAGGGGTAGGGTGCCTATGGCTGGCCGTCAATCAGCGCCGGTGCCGCGCACCTTGCCCTGCGGCGTAAAAACCGCTATCGCGCCTCGCAAACCTGAAAATAAAGGAATTTCCTGCAATGTCCGCGCCCAAGAAAGTCGTGCTGGCCTATTCCGGCGGCCTTGATACATCGATCATCCTGAAATGGTTGCAAACGGAATATGGCTGCGAGGTTGTCACCTTTACCGCCGATCTGGGCCAAGGCGAGGAGCTGGAACCGGCACGTAAAAAAGCCGAATTGATGGGCATCAAACCGGAAAACATCTATATCGAAGATGTGCGCGAGGAATTCGTGCGCGACTTCGTGTTCCCGATGTTCCGCGCTAACGCCTTGTATGAAGGGCTTTATTTGCTGGGCACGTCGATTGCGCGGCCCCTGATTTCGAAACGTCTGGTGGAAATCGCCGCCGAAACCGGTGCCGATGCCGTTTCACATGGCGCGACCGGCAAGGGCAATGATCAGGTGCGGTTTGAATTGAGCGCATACGCCCTGAACCCCGATATCAAGGTGATCGCACCCTGGCGTGAATGGGACCTGTCGAGCCGGACCAAACTGCTTGATTTTGCAGAGAAAAACCAGATTCCGATCGCCAAGGACAAACGTGGTGAAGCGCCGTTTTCGGTGGACGCAAACCTGTTGCACACCTCGTCCGAGGGCAAGGTTTTGGAAGACCCCGCCGAAATGGCGCCGGATTATGTTTTCCAGCGCACCGTGAAGCCCGAGGATGCGCCCGACACGCCCGAACTGGTTGAAATCACGTTCGAAAAAGGTGATGCGGTTGCCATCAATGGCGAGGATATGAGCCCCGCCACGATCCTGACCAAGCTGAACGAACTGGGCGGCAAACACGGGATTGGACGCCTGGATTTTGTGGAAAACCGGTTTGTCGGCATGAAATCCCGCGGGATATACGAAACGCCCGGCGGCACCGTGTTGCTGGAGGCACACCGCGGGATCGAGCAGATCACGCTGGATTCCGGTGCTGGCCATCTGAAAGACAGCATCATGCCGCGCTACGCCGAGCTGATCTATAACGGGTTCTGGTTCAGCCCCGAACGCGAGATGTTGCAGGCATTGATCGACAAATCCCAAGATCATGTGTCGGGCACCGTGCGTTTGAAACTGTATAAGGGCGCAGCAACCACCGTTGGCCGCTGGTCTGATCATTCGCTGTATAGCGAAGCGCATGTGACATTCGAGGATGACGCGGGCGCCTATGACCAGAAAGATGCCGCCGGATTCATCCAGTTGAATGCCCTACGGCTGAAGCTGTTGGCCGCGCGGAATCGTCGCCTGAAAGGGTGATCCGCCGGATCGTATGAAACGCCCCCGGATTCGTATGAATCGTATAAAACGGGGGGTCAAATCCATGAAAACGGGCGCGGGGTAACCCTGCGCCCGTTTTCGTATTTTCCTCACGCCGTGTCACCCTTGCGTGAGGGGGATTGGCGGGTTTGCGGATCGGGCGCATGGTGTCGGCAACAGGAGGATGAACCATGCGTGATGTGAAAACTTGGGTGCTGGCCGGATTGATCGGGGTCGGCGCGTTTTTGGCAAACGGGGCCAAGGCCGATGTGCTGACCGTGGCGGGCGGCTGTTTCTGGTGCGTCGAGGCGGATTTTGAAAAACTGCCCGGCGTGCGCGGCGTGGTGTCGGGATACACCGGCGGCACGGTCGATAATCCGACCTATAAACAGGTAACGCGCGGCGGCACCGGACATTACGAGGCAGTGCAGATTGATTTCAACCCCGCCAGGATCAGCCGCGAGGTGTTGCTGGAAAAATTCCTGCGCTCGGTCGATCCAACCGATGCGGGCGGGCAGTTTTGCGACCGTGGCGACAGCTATCGCACCGCGATTTTCGTGTCTAACGCAGGGGAAAAGGCCGCAGCAGAGGCCGCGATAAGCAAGGCACAGGGCGCATTGGGCAAGAAAGTTGTAACGCCGATTTTGAAAGCGGCCAGATTTTATCCGGCAGAGGATTACCATCAGGATTACTACAAAGGTAAAAATCTGGTGGTGACGCGGTTCGGGCCGATAAAGCAATCGAAAGCCTATAAAAAATACCGCGATGCCTGCGGACGGGATGCGCGCGTCAAGCAATTATGGGGCAATGCCGCCGCCTTTGTTAACTAAGAAATGTGTCGACTTCACCAGCAGAGGGCATGGCGGCGGCTGTGCCCTTTCGCGTGACTTGAACGGCCGATGCGGCGGCGGCGCGGCGCATGGCATCGGGGATTTTTAGACCCTGATCCAGCCCGGCAGCCAGATTTCCGATGAAACAATCGCCCGCGCCAGTGGTATCAACTGGCGTGACGGAAAAGGCAGGTTGTTCATGGGTTTGGCCGTTTTGACCATGCCAAACCGCGCCCTTGGCCCCGTGAGTAATTAACCTTTCGGGCAATGCGATCTGGCCCAGGGCGAATTCCAGCTGCGCGGCTTCGCCTTCGTTCATCACAATCATGTCGATGTGGGGCAGGATGCGTTTGACGGCATCGGCATCAAAGGGCGCAGCGGAATAGATCACGCGCATGTCACGGGTTTGGGCGATTTTTGCAGCCTCGACCGTGAGGTTGGTTTCGTTTTGCAGCAGCAGGATATCACCCGCAACAGCATCGGAAAGGGCAGTTTTAAGGCGGGTTAGAGACTGTTTTTCGTTTGCGCCCGGATAGATGACAATGGCGTTTTCACCATGTGGGTCGATGTTGATAATCGCATGGGCGGTAGGGGTTTCGATCTGCGCAATATGGGTGCAATCAACGCCAAAGCTGCGCAACATTTTCAGCAGCGGATCGGAATCGGGGCCGATGCAACCAATGTGAACCACAGTCGCGCCAGCCAGCGCGGCGGCGACAGATTGGTTGGCACCCTTTCCACCCAGACCCGTCGCATAGCCGTTTGCCGCCAGCGTTTCACCCGCCGCAGGCAGGTGCGGCACATCATAAAAATGATCGACGTTAACCGAACCGAGGTTGAAAATGCTCATGCTGTTCCCCTGCGGGATCAGCCCATTTTACAGGCCGCGATCACCGCCATGTTAAGAATATCATTCACCGTGGAGGTAGAGGAGCAAATTTGAATCGACTTGTCCACGCCCGCAAGGATGGGGCCGATCACAGTTGCGCCGCCCATTTCCTGCATCAGTTTGACCGAAATCGAGGCCGAATGCCGCGCCGGAACCACCAGAATGTTGGCCGGTCCAGTCAGGCGTTGGAACGGATAATTTGCCTGAGCGCGTGGGTTCAGGGCGACATCAACGGTCATCTCGCCCTCGTATTCAAAGGTGACGCCGCGCTGTTCCAACACCTGCGGCGCAAGGTGCATTTTGTGGGCGCGTTCCGACACGGGATAGCCGAACGTGGAGAAGGACACAAAGGCAACGCGCGGATCCAGACCCAGATGCGACGCGACGCCCGCGGCGCGTTCGGCGATATTGGCCAGGTCCTGTTCATCGGGCCATTCATGCACAAGCGTGTCACCGATCAGCACGATCCGGCCCTTGTGCAACAGCGCGGTCACACCCGCCGCACCGTGTTTGGCATCGGCGTCAAAGACGTGGTTTATCAGCTCCATCACGTGGGCGGATTTGCGGGTCGCGCCGGTGACAAGCCCGTCGCCATGGCCATGCGCCAGCATCAAAGCAGAAAAAACATGGCGGTCGCGGGCGGCAAGGCGATGGATATCATGACGGTCGTGGCCCTTGCGTTGCAGCCGTTCGTAGAGGAATTCCTTGTAGGTATCGAGGTGTCGGGTGTTGGCGGCGTTAACCACTTCGAGTTCGCGCACGGCATCGCCAAGCCCTGCTGATTCGAGCTTTTCTTTGACGTCTGCCTCGCGCCCTACGACGATGGCCTTGCCCAGACCCGAGCGTTGATATTGCACGGCGGCGCGCAGCACGCGCACATCGTCGCCTTCGGCAAAAATCATGCGGGCCTGCGCGGCGCGGGCGCGGGCATGGATGCCGCGCAGAATGGATGCTGTCGGGTCCATCCGCGATTTCAGCGACAGTTCGTAGGCGTCCATATCAATGATCGGGCGACGGGCCGCGCCGGTTTCCATACAGGCCTTGGCGACGGCGGGGGGAATGCGGTGAATCAGGCGCGGATCGAAGGGCGTGGGGATAATATAATCGCGCCCGAAGGACAGTTTGCGACCATAGGCCATCGCGACTTCGTCTGGCACATCCTCGCGCGCGAGTTCGGCCAATGCCTCGGCGCAGGCGATTTTCATTTCGTCATTGATGGCGCGGGCGTGGACATCCAGCGCACCACGGAACAGGTAGGGGAAACCCAATACGTTGTTGACTTGATTGGGATAATCGGAGCGACCCGTGGCAACGATTGCATCGGCGCGCACCTCGTGTGCCTCTTCGGGGGTGATTTCGGGATCGGGGTTGGCCATGGCGAAAATGACCGGATTGTCAGCCATGGAGCGCACCATTTCCTGCGTCACCGCGCCCTTGACCGACACGCCAAGGAACACGTCGGCACCGTTCATTGCCTCTTCGAGGGAGCGGTCATTTGTCTGGGCGGCATGGGCCGATTTCCACTGGTTCATGCCCTCGGCGCGGCCCTGGTAAATCACGCCCTTGGTGTCACAAAGGATGCAATTGTCGTGCTGCGCGCCCATGCGTTTGACCAGTTCAATACAGGCGATGCCCGCAGCGCCGGCACCGTTCACGACGATCTTTACGTCTTCGATTTTCTTGCCCGAAATATGCAGCGCATTGATCAGCCCGGCGGCGCAGATCACGGCGGTGCCGTGCTGGTCATCGTGGAAAACGGGGATGTCCATTTCCTCTTTCAGCTTCTGTTCGATGATGAAGCATTCAGGGGCTTTGATGTCCTCAAGGTTAATGCCGCCAAAGGTCGGACCCATCAGGCGCACGGCGTTGATGATCTGGTCAGCGTCCTCTGTGTCCAACTCGATATCAATGGAGTTCACGTCGGCGAAACGCTTGAACAGGACGGCCTTGCCCTCCATCACCGGTTTGGAGGCCAGCGCGCCCAGATTGCCCAAACCCAAGACCGCCGTGCCGTTCGAAACCACCGCCACAAGGTTGCCCTTGTTGGTGTAATCATAGGCGGTTTCGGGGTTGTCAAAGATCGCCTCGCAGGGGACGGCAACGCCGGGGGAATAGGCCAGCGACAGGTCGCGCTGCGTTGTCATCGGAACCGTGGCCGCAATTTCGAACTTGCCCGGGGTGGGTTCCAGATGGAACGACAGGGCTTCTTCCCGGGTGACTTTCGATTTCGACATTTTGCGGACTCCTCCTTGGGTTCAAGCCTCATACATGGGGAATGTGTCAGGCTCAACTGCGTTGGTTTTCACCTTTCGTGCCGGGGCGCGGGTTTGTATGGTCGCGGCGGTGACAAGGGGGATGCACGTGAGCGCGACGGTAACACCAATGATGGCCCAGTATCTGGAGTTGAAAGCGCAGTATCAGGATGCGCTGCTGTTCTATCGGATGGGCGATTTTTATGAAATGTTTTTCGATGATGCCGTGGCTGCGGCCGAGGCATTGGACATTGCGTTAACCAAACGCGGCAAACATCTGGAGCAGGATATACCGATGTGCGGCGTGCCCGTTCATGCCGCCGAGGGCTATTTGTTAACGCTGATCCGCAAGGGGTTTCGCGTGGCCGTATGCGAGCAAATGGAAAACCCCGCCGAGGCCAAAAAACGCGGGTCGAAATCGGTGGTGAAACGCGATGTCGTGCGGTTGGTGACGCCCGGCACATTGACTGAGGAATCCCTGCTGGAGGCGCGGCGGCACAATTACCTGTGCGCCTATGCCACAGTGCGCGATGAGGGCGCGCTGGCATGGGTCGATATATCGACCGGCGCCTTTCACGCGATGGAATTACCGCCCGTGCGATTGGGGCCTGAACTGTCACGGCTGGCCCCGTCCGAAGTGATCATGAATGAGGCGTCAGAGGCGGATTACGCCGGTTTAGTGACTGAAATGGGCGCAGCGATCACCGGATTGGGGCGCGCCGCCTTTGATTCCACGGCGGGTGAAAAACGCCTGTGCGCGCTGTTCGGTGTTGGGTCGCTGGAGGCATATGGCAATTTCACCCGCGCCGAGGTGTCGGCCATGGGTGCCGTGGTTGAATATCTGGAAATCACGCAAAAGGGCAAACTGCCGCTGTTGCGCCCGCCAATGCGGGAATCCACGGGGCGGTTGATGCAGATCGACGCGGCAACGCGGCGCAATCTGGAACTGACCCATGCGTTGAACGGCGGGCGCGCCGGATCACTGTTGCACGCGATTGACCGGACTGTCACCGCAGGGGGCGGGAGGCTGTTGGAGCGGCGGCTTTCATCGCCCTCGCGCGTGTTGGATGTGGTGCAGGATCGGCTGGATGCGGTGGATTTTGCGGTGGAACAGGGTCGAATTACGGCAGATCTGCGTGAAGGCCTGCGCAATGTGCCGGACCTGGATCGGGCGCTGTCTCGGCTGGGGTTGGACCGTGGCGGGCCGCGTGATCTGGCGGGCATTCGCAACGGTTTGGAACAGGCCGCACAGATTTCACAGTCGTTGGCGGACGCCAAGCTGCCAAGCCTGCTGGCTGAAGCGGCAGAAAACCTGACCGGCCATGACGCGCTGCTGGATCTGCTGGGCGAGGCATTGATTGCAGAACCGCCGCTGCTGGCACGCGATGGCGGGTTCATCGCCGAAGGATACGACGAAGAGCTGGACGAAATGCGCCAGCTGCGCGACGAAGGGCGCGGCGTGATTGCGAAAATGCAGGCGGAATATCAATCGCTTAGCGGTATCAGCACGCTGAAGATCAAGCATAACAATGTGCTGGGATATTTTGTCGAGGTCACAGCAACCCACGCCGATAAAATGCTATCAGAACCGCTGAACGAGACATTCAAACACCGCCAAACCACAGCGAACCAAGTGCGATTCACCACCGTGCCGCTATCGGAAATGGAAACCCGCATTTTGAACGCGGGCGGCAGGGCGCTGGACATCGAAAAGCGGCTCTATGACGCCTTAAAAGCGCAAATTCTACAGGTCGCGGCAGAGGTTGCAGGCACCGCGCGGGCGCTGTCGGAACTGGACCTTGCCACCGCTTTGGCTGATTTGTCCAAGGGCGAAAACTGGTGCAGACCCGAGGTGGACAATTCCCGCAAACTGCTGATCAGCGGCGGGCGGCATCCGATTGTGGAACAAAGCCTGCGCAAATCGGGGCAGGGACCGTTCATCGCAAATGACGCGGAACTGGGCGATGGCACCGATATATGGCTGCTGACCGGCCCGAACATGGCGGGTAAATCAACCTATCTGCGGCAAAATGCACTGATCGCGCTGCTGGCACAAATGGGCAGCCATGTGCCCGCCACCCGTGCCGAAATCGGACTGGTCAGCCAGTTGTTCAGCCGCGTTGGCGCGTCCGACGATCTGGCACGGGGGCGATCGACATTTATGGTGGAAATGGTGGAAACAGCGGCGATTTTAAATCAGGCTGACGCCCATGCCCTTGTTATTCTTGATGAAATCGGGCGTGGCACCGCCACCTATGACGGATTGTCCATTGCATGGGCTACGCTGGAACACCTGCATGATATCAATGGCTGCCGCGCATTATTTGCAACGCATTATCACGAAATGACCAGCCTTGCGGGGAAACTGAACCGCGTCGACAACGCCACCGTCACCGTGCGCGAACATGATGGCGATGTGATTTTTCTGCACGAGGTGCGCAAAGGCGCGGCGGATCGCAGTTACGGGGTGCAGGTCGCGAAATTGGCGGGCCTGCCCGATGCCGTGGTCGCCCGCGCCCGCGTGGTGCTGGATGCGCTGGAAAAGGGCGAACGCGAAGGCGCAGCCAACCCCAAGGCGCTGATTGACGACCTGCCGCTGTTCGCCGCAATCCCACCCGCACCGCCCGCTGCCGCGCCCAAGGATTCGGCGGTGGAGATGCGGCTAAAGGACATTTCGCCGGATGAGCTGACCCCGCGTGAGGCCCTGCAACTGATGTATGAATTAAAAGAGGCGGCCCGCAGTTAAGCGCGCCGCCTTTGGCTTTTTCTTGGTAAAAATACTCTCGCCGAAGGCGTTACGCCGGTGTCGACGAAACGCCCACCTGCGCGGGGCGCAGCAAACGGTCGTGCAGCATGAAACCCTCGGCTGACACCTGAATGATGTCGCCCGCTTTGGTGCCGGGAACGGGGGCTTCGAACATTGCCTCGTGCTGTTGCGGATCAAACGCATCGCCAACCTGCGGCGAAATCACCACGATGCCATGTTTTGAAAACACATTGCGCAATTCGCGCAGGGTCAATTCGACCCCTTCCAGCAGCGACCCAAAAGCGGCGCGTTGTTCATCGGTCACCGCCTCGAGCGCACGTTTCAGGTTGTCGTGAACCGGCAACATATCGCGGGCCAGTTTGGAGCCACCGTAATTTTCCGCCTCGCGACGATCCTTTTCGGACCGTTTGCGGGCATTTTCGGCATCGGCCAGCGCTCGCATAAAGCGGTCTTTGTATTCGTCACGCTCGGCGCGCAATTCGTCCAATTCCAGCTCTGCGTCGGAAATCTCGTTCATTTCGTCGGCATATGCCTCTTCCTCTGCGGTGTCGATATCATCGAGAAAGTCGTCGTTCTTTGGCTCTGCCATATTTCACCTCTAACTGCGGTCGGAGATCAGTTTTCCGACCAGCTGTGCCGTATAGTCCACGATCGGAACGATGCGCCCGTAATTCAGCCGCGTCGGGCCGATCACGCCGACCGCTCCGACAATCTTGCGGTCAGCGTTCATATAAGGACTGACCACCAAAGAGGAACCCGAAAGTGAGAAAAGTTTGTTCTCGGATCCAATAAAAATGCGCACACCTTCGCCTTCCTCGGTCAATTCAAGGAAATTGGCGATGTCCTGCTTGCGTTCAAGGTCGTCAAACAGGGTGCGGATGCGTTCCAGGTTTTCCTGATTGTCGTCACCGCCCAACAGATTCGAACGGCCACGCACGATCAAACGGTCGTTTCCGCCGCCTTCGCCCATCCAGACGGCCAGCCCGCTGTCGACCAAATCACGCGACAGGGTGTCGATCTGTTGTTTGCGCGCCTCAATCTCGCGGCGGATCACAGTTTGCATGTCGGTCAGGGTGCGCCCTTCGACCAGCGCATTCAGGAAATTCGCCGCCTCGCGCATGGAAGACGGGGTTTGGCCAGCGGGCGGATGAAAGATGCGGTTTTCGACATGACCATCGGCGAACACCAACACGACCAGGGCGCGATCATGGCCAAGGCTGACGAATTCCAGATGCTTTATCGCCGCCTCGTGTTTTGGGGCAAGCACAAGGCTGGCGCCCTGCGTCACACCGGACAGCGCGGAACCCACCCTGTCTAACATACTGCCAACATTACCGGAATTGTTGCCAAGGGTTTCATCAATCTTGGCCCGGTCGGTGTCGTCCAGGTTCGACACCTCAAGCAGGCCATCGACAAACATGCGCAGGCCCATCTGGGTCGGCACCCGCCCGGCGGACACATGCGGTGACCCGACAAGGCCCAGATATTCCAGATCCTGCATCACGTTACGAATGGTCGCGGCGGATACTTTTTCGCTCATCGTGCGGGTCAGCGACCGCGAGCCGACCGGATCACCGGACGCAAGGTATCCTTCGACCACGCGGCGAAACACCTCGCGCGAGCGGTCATTCATTTCGTCCAGTATCTGAGCTGCTTGGTTAATCATCGCCATCCTGTTCGGGCGGGCATTAAAGAGCATATAGAGCAAAGGTCAATCGGGCTTGCGTTCGGGCCTGCGCCCCTTGTATCCCGACCACATCAACAAAAAGGAAATACCAATGCGCCCGTCTGGAAGAGATTTAAGCGAAATGCGCCCGATTTCAATCGAGACCGGGGTCACGAAACACGCCGAAGGGTCATGCATGATCCGCGTCGGCGACACCCATGTGTTGTGCACCGCCACAATCGAAGAACGCGTGCCGCCATTCGTCAAAGGCACCGGATTGGGCTGGGTCACAGCAGAATACGGCATGTTGCCACGTTCAACCACAAGCCGGATGCGCCGCGAGGCCACCGCGGGCAAACAGGGCGGGCGCACCGTTGAAATCCAGCGGCTGATCGGGCGGTCCTTGCGCGCCGGCGTTGACCGCGTGGCCATGGGTGAACGCCAGATCACCGTGGATTGCGATGTGATTCAGGCGGATGGCGGCACCCGCTGCGCGTCAATCACCGGTGGTTGGGTGGCCCTGCGTCTGGCCGTGGATAAATTGATGAAGGCGGGTGATATCGTCTCTAATCCACTGGAATTTCCGGTTGCAGCGGTATCCTGCGGTATCTATGCGGGCCAGCCGGTGCTGGATCTGGATTACCCCGAAGACAGCGAAGCAGGCGTGGACGGCAATTTTATCATGCTGTCCAACGGCAAGCTGATCGAAGTGCAAATGAGCGCCGAAGGGTCCACATATTCGCGCGACGAAATGAACAAGCTGATGGATCTGGCGGAAAAAGGCGTGGGCGAGTTGGTCGCCGCGCAAATGGCCGCGGTCAATGCGTAAGTTCGACGGTAAAAAACTGCTGATCGCCACGCATAACGCGGGCAAATTGGCAGAATTCACCCGATTGCTTGAACCCTACGGGGTTCAGGTGGTCGGGGCGGCAGAAATGGACCTGCCCGAACCCGTAGAGGACGGCACGACATTCGTCGAGAACGCCCGCATCAAGGCCCACGCCGCAGCCAAGGCCACAGGGCTGCCCGCACTTAGCGACGACAGCGGCATCGAGATCGACGCATTGAACGGCGCGCCGGGGGTTTATACGGCGGATTGGGCCGAAACAGGCTCTGGTCGCGACTTTAAGATGGCCATGACCAACACCTATGAAAAGATCGCCGCAACAGGTAGATCCGCGCCTTGGACGGCGCGATTTTGCTGCACCTTGGTTCTGGCATGGCCCGATGGCGATGATGCGGTTTTTGCGGGTGTATTGGACGGGCAAGTGGTCTGGCCGATGCGCGGCGTCGAGGGGCACGGATATGATCCGATTTTCATGCCAAACGGCCATGACGTGACACTGGGCGAAATGAGCAGCGACGCAAAAAATGCGATCAGCCACCGCGCCGACGCGCTGGCCAAGTTCACGGCTGCCTGTTTTGGCTGAGGACTGGCAAGAAGGGGGCTTTGCGATTTATCTGCATTGGCCCTTTTGTCAGGCCAAATGCCCCTATTGCGATTTCAACAGCCATGTGTCGCGCGAAATCGACCAATCCCGCTGGCTTAGAGCCTATATTGCCGAGATTGACCGCTATGCCAGAGAGGTGCCTGATCGGGTTTTGACCTCGATCTTTTTCGGGGGCGGCACCCCGTCATTGATGGACCCTGCGGTGGTTGCCGGCGTGTTGGACCGGATCAAGCGGCACTGGCCACAGGCCAATGACATCGAAATCACGCTGGAAGCCAACCCCGGATCGGTAGAGGCCACCAAATTCCGCGATTTCGCGCAGGCGGGCGTTAACCGCGTTTCCATGGGGATTCAGGCGCTGAATGACCGCGATTTACAGCGTTTGGGCCGTATACATTCGGTGGCAGAGGCGAAAGCGGCCTTTGATATCGCCCGAAACCAGTTTGAACGGGTCAGTTTCGATCTGATCTATGCCCGTCAGGACCAAGGATTGCAGGATTGGGAGCGCGAGCTGCGCGAGGCCCTGTCGATGGCGATTGACCACCTGTCGCTGTATCAACTGACCATCGAACAGGGAACCGCATTTGGTGATCGTTATAACGCGGGAAAACTGCGCGGGCTGCCCGTCGATGACACCGCCGCCGATATGTATGCCCTGACGCAAGACCTGTGCGGTCAGGCCGGGATGGAAGGGTATGAGATCAGTAACCACGCCCGCATCGGAGCCGAATCCCGCCATAATAGGGTCTATTGGCGCTATGGTGACTATGTCGGGATCGGTCCGGGCGCGCATGGTCGGCTAACCGTTGACGGGCAACGCATGGCCACCGAACAATGGCGAAATCCGGTAAAATGGCTGGACATGGCCGATGCTGGCGGCGCGGAAAACCTGCGCGAGGCCGTGACCCTGCAAGAGCAATCAGAAGAGTTTTTGATGATGGGGATGCGGCTGTCTGACGGAATTGACCCTGCGCGGTTTGAACGCTTGGCTGGCCGCCCCTTGAACCCTGAACGCTTGCGCTATCTGTCTGACATCGGAATGATCGAGCAAGGCGCGCGCATCAAGACGACCCGTGACGGTCGGATGGTCCTGAATGCGATCCTGCAAGAACTGCTAACGGACGGTTAAATGCGGTATATCTGGGCGAGTTTGGGTCTCATTTCAGTTGGTTTTGGACTGATCGGAATTGTCCTGCCGTTGATTCCAACGGTGCCGTTTATGTTGTTGGCCGCGTTTTTCTTCGCAAGAAGCTCGGAGCGGATGCATAATTGGCTGTTAGGGCACCGCATTTTCGGCCCCGCAATACTGGACTGGCAAACTCGCGGTGCAATTCATCCACGCGGCAAGCGTCTGGCGACCATTTCGATCGTTCTGGTTTTTGGCATTTCGCTGGCAATCGGCCTGCGGCCAATGCTGCTTGTGATTCAGGGGGTTACACTGAGCTGCGTTCTAATTTTTCTTTGGACGCGCCCTAACGGTTAGCCGACAGAACCATGCAAAGCGTATCCAGATCATCAAGACTGTCGTAGCTGATCGTAATCTGCCCTGATTCCTGACCCGGCTTGTGCTGAATCGCAACCTTCATGCCCAGACTGGCCGACAGATCCCCCTCTAGCGCCTTGGTATCGGCGTCTTTTTCCAGAGTTTTTGCGGGGCTTTTCTTTGAACCGTCATCGGTGAAAATATTACCCTTGGGCTTTTTCGCCAGTTTTTCAGTATCGCGAACCGACAATTCCTGTGTGATCACCTTTTTCGCCAGCCCGGTCGGATCGTCCGCAGTGATCAATGCGCGCGCGTGACCTGCCGTTAATTTTCCCTCGGCCAGCCAGGTTTGCACCTCTTGGGGTAACTGCAAAAGGCGCATCAGGTTGGCGATGTGACTGCGCGATTTACCTAAGGCCTGGCTGAGTTTCTCCTGAGTGTGGCCAAAACGATCCATCAGGGCCTTGTATCCTGCGGCCTCTTCAACGGCATTCAGGTCGGCGCGCTGAATGTTTTCGATAATAGCGACCTCTAGAACTTCGGTATCGTCGAAATTTCGCACCAGAACAGGCAATTCATGCAATTTCGCCATCTGAGAGGCACGCCACCGCCGTTCACCTGCAACGATTTCATATTCGCCATCGCGGCCGGGGCGAGGACGGACAATAAGCGGCTGAATGACGCCTTTTTCTGCAATAGAATCAGAGAGTTCCTGAAGTGCTTCGGTAGAAAACGAGCGGCGCGGCTGATCAGGGTTGGCGAATACTTTATCAATGGGGACGGTCAGGTCCGCCCGGCGCGGCGCCGCACCAGCATCGGAAGGTGCTGTTTCCGGCTGCACATCAGCCATGAGCGCCGACAATCCGCGCCCCAGACCACGTTTTTTGGATGTATCCGCCATCATTTGCCTCTCTTACGCCAAAACCTTGGCATTTTTTTTCATAACCTCACCCGCCAGCGCAAGATATGCCATGGATCCTTTGGAGTTCGGGTCGTAGTCAAGCACCGGCAGCGCATAGCTGGGCGCTTCGGACACGCGAACATTTCGCGGGATGACTGTCGTGAACACAAGGTCGCCCAGATTTTCGCGTGCGTCCGCTTCGACCTGTTGTGACAGATTATTGCGCGCATCATACATCGTCAGAACCACACCTTCGATCCGCAAATTTCGGTTGGCTGATTGGCGCACTTCGCGGATTGTTAGCATAAGCTGCGACAATCCTTCGAGGGCAAAGAATTCGGATTGCAGCGGAACAAGCACGGAATGCGCGGCAACCATCGCATTGACCGTCAGCAAGCTGAGCGATGGCGGGCAATCTATGAGAATGAAATCAAAGGCAAATTCATCAATTGCAGGCTGGCGCAGGGCATCGTGTAGCAGAAAGGAGCGTTTTTCATTCGCGACCAGCTCCATATCTGCGGATGATAGATCGGTCGTGGCAGGAATAATGCAAAGCCCATCGGTGCTGGTGGTTTTGATGGCCCGATGAAGGTCGATGTCTTCGAGAAGCAATTCATAGGTTGTGAATTCTCTCTCATTGGGTTCGACGCCCAATCCGGTTGACGCATTGCCCTGCGGGTCCAGATCGACAATCAGAACGCGGCAATGCTGTTGAGCCAAGGCCGCGCCAAGATTGATCGTGGTCGTGGTTTTACCTACTCCGCCCTTTTGGTTGGCGATGGCAATAATCTTGGGTCCGGGTGGGCGCGATAGGTCAGACACGGGCGATTTCCCTTAGTTTCAGGATCACTGCGGCGGGATCTGTTACACTTTTAGTAGCCTCAAGATCGAATCGCCACAACTTCTGTGCCTCTGACACTTCTTTTTCCCATGTGGCACCTTTGGGAAACAAAGCAGTGCCGCCGGACGACAAGTGCTGCGCGGCAAAGGCGCAGAGGGAGGATAGATCTGCCAAGGCGCGTGCGGAAATCGTGCTTGCGCCCTGAGGCGCCAATTCCTGGATCCTACAATCCAATACCTGTGC
The DNA here is from genome assembly GCA_050633465.1 of Paracoccaceae bacterium. GTDB lineage: Bacteria > Pseudomonadota > Alphaproteobacteria > Rhodobacterales > Rhodobacteraceae > UBA3069. Next base: position 190,118 of record JBOEGO010000012.1, read on the forward strand.
CGAAATACCGGTTTCGCGGACGACCTGCCGCAGAAATGTGGCCTTGCGTCGATCAGATTCGACCAGCGTTACTCTGGTCGTCGGTGCCTTTTCGGCCGCCAAGATTGCAACGACGAGACCGGGAAAACCACCACCGGACCCTATGTCGAGCCATCCGCCATCGGGATCATCATACAGATCGAAAATCTGTGCCGAATCAAGGAAGTGGCGGGTCCAAAGCTCGGGTATGGTGGATTTAGAAACCAGATTTATCCGTGGATTCCATTTTTTCAGGAGCGCAGCGTAAAGCTCTAGCCGCTCCATTGTTTCACGTGAAACATCATCCATCATGCTGTTCTTTCACGTTTCGCCTGGCGCAATTTTGCCAACAGCAGCGTCAGGGCGGCGGGCGTCATGCCTTCGACCCGCGATGCCTGAGCAATGCTGGAAGGGCAAGCCGCGGAAAGCTTCAATTTGAGTTCGTTCGATAGCCCGTCAATCAGATCATAGGAAAAATCTGCGGGAATGATCTGTGCTTCATCGCGTTTGACAGCGTCAATATCCCGCTGCTGGCGGTCAATATAATTGGAGTAAAGTGCATCCTTGGCCAGTTGCGCGGCAATTTCTGGGCTGATCCGGGTTAAAGATGAATCAAGCGATACCAGCATATCAAAATCCACCTCTGGCAGAGAGAGAAGTTTAAACGCAGAGCGGCGACCCCCGTCTTTGTTCATCGCAATACCGGTGTTTGCAATATCGCGAGGGGTAAAGCTGATATTTTCCAATAGCTGCTTGCCTGAATTCAGCTTTTCAAGCTTGATGTTAAAGTCGGATTGGCGCTCTGCGCCGACACAACCGGCGGCGATCCCTTTAGGGGTTAGTCGCTGATCCGCATTGTCAGCGCGCAAGGACAAGCGAAACTCTGCGCGGGATGTGAACATACGATACGGTTCGGTCACGCCCCGCGTCGTCAGATCATCAACCATCACCCCGATATAGCTATCAGAGCGGCTGAATTCGACGGGAGGCTGGCCCAGTGAATCGGCCGCAGCATTCAACCCCGCGACCAGTCCCTGAGCGGCGGCCTCCTCGTATCCGGTGGTTCCGTTGATCTGACCCGCCAGAAACAGCCCCGGAACTGTTTTGACCTGCAGACGCAAATCGAGAGCACGCGGGTCGACATAATCGTATTCGATCGCATAGCCCGGCTGGAGAATGGTCGTGTTTTCCAGGCCAACGATGGAGCGGACATAGTCGTGTTGAACATCCTCGGGGAGGGAGGTCGAAATGCCATTAGGGTAGACGGTGTGATCATCAAGCCCTTCTGGTTCAAGAAAAATCTGATGGGAGGTTTTATCCGCAAAGCGCACGATCTTATCCTCGATCGAAGGGCAGTAGCGCGGGCCGACGCCATCAATATGCCCGCCATACATAGCAGAACGCGACAGGTTTTTCTGGATAATATCGTGGGTTTTCTCGTTTGTATGGGTGATACCGCAAGCGATTTGGCGAACAGCAGGGCCGTTGGACATAAAGGAAAAAACCACAGGTTCATCATCGGCGGGCTGCATTTCAAGCTGATCCCATGCGATGGTTCGCCCATCAAGGCGCGGAGGAGTGCCTGTTTTTAGCCGCCCGAGAGGGAGGTTAAAACTATCGATCCGCTCGGCCAGTTTGACGGAGGGTTTATCACCCATGCGCCCGCCCGGTTTACGCTGGTCGCCAATATGGATGATGCCACGCAGGAATGTTCCGGTGGTCAGGATCACCGATTTTGCGGTGATCGTTGCGCCATCCGCAAGGACAATGCCGCTAACACGGTCATTCTGCATGATGAAATCGGTCGCCTCGCCCTCAACGATCGAAAGGTTCGGCGTTGACTGCAATTCGGCAAGCATGGCCTGACGGTAAAGTTTGCGGTCTGATTGGGTGCGGGGACCCTGAACTGCGGGGCCTTTGCGGCGGTTGAGCAGGCGAAATTGAATCCCTGATAGGTCAGCGATACGGCCCATGACGCCATCCATAGCGTCGACCTCGCGCACGAGATGGCCCTTGCCCAGCCCGCCAATCGCGGGATTGCAGGACATCACGCCAATGCCGCCAAGCGTCAAGGTGATCAGCGCCGTTCGGGCACCTTTGCGGGCCGATGCGGCGGCGGCTTCGGATCCGGCATGACCGCCACCGATCACGATGACATCGAAATCTGATTGTTTCACGTGAAACACTCCCGCCTCGCGAGGCTATTTTCCAAGACAGAAGCTGGCGAAGATTTCATCCAGCAGGTTTTCTACATCTATGCGCCCGACCAACATATCAAGGGCACGAATGGCTGTTCGCAGCTCTTCGGCGGCAAGGTCGGTCACATCGGGCCCGGTTTGCACCAATATCCGGCCAGCGGTCAGCGCATGCACCGCCTGTTGCATCGCGATCCGGTGGCGTTCGCGGGTGGCGATGCCGATATTTGCGGCGCGGGCAGACAGATGGGTTGTGATCTGATGTATCAGATTCGCCACGCCTTCGCCAGTTTGGCCAGAGATGGCATTGGATTTTTCGGACAGGGTGTCAGCCTTGGCGCGCAAGACGATATCGTCGGGTTCCGGCGTCATATCGGGGAGGCTATCGGATTCGATCAGAAACACGCGCAGATCGGCGAGCGCGGCGCGGGTGCGGGCACGGGTGATACCGATACCTTCGACATGATCATCGGTTTCGCGCAGGCCCGCGGTGTCGAGCAGGGTGACAGGCAGGCCTGCGAGGTCCATTCGGACCTCGATCACGTCGCGGGTGGTGCCAGCGTATTGCGATGTTATTGCGGCTTCGCGGCCCGCAAGGGCGTTCAAAAGCGTGGATTTACCGACGTTGGGGGCACCCACGATGGCGACCTCGAACCCGGAGCGGACCCGTTCAGCGGTTTGCACGCCTTTGATTTCAGCATCGAGAGAAGCGAGAGTGCGGTCGAGGAGATCTAACACCTCGGGCGAGACATCAACGGGCACATCTTCGTCTGCGAAATCTATCGTTGCCTCGAGTAGGGCAGCGGCGCGGATCAGGTCGCGGCGCCATGCCTCGGTGCGTTTACCCAGATCGCCGGACAAAACGCGCAGAGCCTGACGCCGTTGTGCTTCGGTTTCGGCGTCGATCAGATCGGCCAGTCCTTCGACTTGGGCCAGATCCAGCCGCCCGTTTTCCAATGCGCGTCGGGTGAATTCGCCTGCTTCGGCCTGGCGCAGATCAGGCATATCGGACAGCACCCGCAACACAGCAGCGACCACAGCGGTGGAACCGTGCAGCTGGAATTCGACAACAGGTTCGCCGGTAAAGCTGTGCTTCTCGGCAAAGGTCAGCACCAATGCCTCGTCCAGACGGATGCCATCCGGGTCACGCAAAATACGCAAACCGGCGCGCCGCGGATCGGGGAGGGTGCCGCACAAACGGGTGGCGGCGTCATGCGACACGGGGCCGGAAAGACGGATCACCGCCACGCCAGCCTTGCCGTGTGCCGTGGCAAGGGCGAAAATTGTATCCATTATCCCCAACCCCTAATGTTGGAACGGAAATCAGGTGTTCATCGAATCGAAGAAATCGGAATTCGATTTGGTCTGTTTCAACTTGGAAATCAGGAATTCGATGCCGTCGGTGGTGCCCATCGGATTCAGGATGCGACGCAGAACAAAGGTTTTTTGCAGGTCGATCTTGTCGACCAGCAGGTCCTCTTTGCGCGTGCCGGATTTAAGGATGTCCATCGCGGGGAATACGCGTTTGTCGGCGACCTTGCGATCCAGCACGATTTCAGAGTTACCCGTGCCTTTGAACTCTTCGAAGATCACCTCGTCCATGCGGGAACCTGTGTCGATCAGGGCGGTGGCGATGATGGTCAATGAACCGCCTTCTTCGATGTTGCGGGCGGCACCGAAAAAGCGTTTGGGGCGTTGCAGCGCGTTGGCATCCACACCCCCGGTCAGCACCTTGCCCGAGGAGGGCACAACGGTGTTGAAGGCGCGACCAAGGCGGGTGATGGAATCGAGCAGGATCACCACATCGCGTTTGTGTTCGACAAGGCGTTTTGCCTTTTCGATCACCATTTCGGACACTGCCACGTGACGGGTCGCGGGTTCGTCAAAGGTAGAGGAAATCACCTCGCCCTTAACGGAACGCTGCATATCTGTGACCTCTTCGGGGCGTTCGTCGATCAGGAGGACGATCAGATAACATTCGGGGTGATTAACACCAATCGAACGCGCAATGTTTTGTAATAGAACGGTTTTACCAGTGCGCGGCGGGGCGACGATCAGCGAACGCTGACCTTTGCCGATGGGCGCGACAAGGTCGATGATGCGGGCGGAACGATCCTTGATTGTCGGATCTTCGATTTCCATTTTCAGGCGTTCATCGGGGTAAAGCGGGGTCAGGTTGTCGAACGCCACCTTGTGACGTGCCTTTTCCGGGTCTTCGAAATTGATCGCAGTGACCGAGGTGAGGGCGAAATAGCGTTCGTCGCCCTGAGGCGCGCTGATCAACCCTTCGACGGTGTCGCCGGTCCGCAGGGAATGTTTGCGGATCATATCGGGCGAAACGTAGATATCATCGGGACCGGAGAGGTAATTTGCCTCGGGGGAGCGCAGGAAGCCAAAGCCGTCTTGCACCACTTCGAGCACGCCATCACCGCCGATTTCCCAACCCTCATCCGCCATTTCGCGCAGGATCTGGAACATCATTTCGCCCTTGCGCATGGTCGAGGCGTTCTCGATCTCAAGCTCTTCTGCCATGGAAAGCAGGTCTTTGGGGCTTTTTGCTTTTAGCTCGGCGAGGTTCAACTTGCCCGTGGGTTCGTTGTTTTCGGCTTCGGTTTCGGGCGCTTCAAAGGGGGAATCGGTCATTGGAATATCCTGTAGGCCGGGCCGATGGGGGCCGCGCAACGCCTGACTGTCATGGAAAATATCCACCCGGACGGGCGGCTTGTCGCGCTAGATAAGGGGCAAAGCTGCCCGAGTCAATGTTTTCACGGTTTCAGCGGTTTCAGAACTTCAGCACGACCGAGAAGACGATGATGAGCAGCAGCAGGGTGGGAACCTCGTTCATCAGGCGATAGCTGCGCCCTGTGCGGGTGTTACGGCCCAATTCAAAGTCTTTGCGACGGTGACCCAGCCAATGGTGGAAATAGGTCATGAGGATCACTGCCAGCGCCTTGGTCCACGGCCAGATGGATGACCAATCAACAATACCGGGAGTGAACACCAGCATCAGGCCAAACACCCAAACCGCAATGGACGAGGGATTCATGATATATTTGAATAGTTTATATTCCATGATCTGGAACAGCTTATCCTTTTCATCGCCCGGTTCGGTCTGTTCCACGTGATAGACGAACAATCTGGGCAGATAGAAAATCCCTGCCATCCATGTGATGACGGCAATGATGTGCAGGCTCTTGGTCCATGGATAGAGCAAGGCAAGGAAATCGGTCATTTTATGCTCCGGTTCGGGCTGGCCTCTCTTAATAATAAATAAAGAAAGAATAAAGGATGATGATGTTTTAGGGGCGCTGATTTCTGTGGATTAACGGGTTGTTCTGCAGGTTTTGCCCAAGGGGAAAACCCGATGGGGAGTAATGTGGGGGAATCGCGATGGTTTTTATGTTAGCTATTGATAAATATAGGAAAAAGGTGATTTCTGCCTGTGGATGAACCTGTGGCCTAACCTAGGGCACAGTGGATTTTCCACAGGGGGGATTTTATCCTTACCCCCTTGGGGTGGGTTGTGGAATATCGCCGTGGAATTCGTTAAGATTGGGGATGGTTGCAATGAACCGCGATTTTGCCCAGTAATCACCCCTAACAAATCCCTAGCTTTACCCCCGAGGTTATCCACATGGGCGCATTGGTCCTTGCATCAGGTTCTACCATCCGGCGCGATCTGTTGTTGCGCGCGGGCGTGGCGGTTGAAGCCATTCCAGCGCGAATAGATGAAGAAATGATTAAGGCGTCATTGCTGGGCGAGGGCGCAAAGCCGCGTGATGTCGCCGATGCGCTGGCAGAGTTCAAGGCGCGCAAGATATCGGAAAAACATCCCGGGCGGTTGGTTCTGGGCTGTGATCAGGTGCTGGATCTGGGCGGGGCGCTGTTGAGTAAACCGGAAAGCCGCGATCAGGCCAAGGCGCAGTTACAGGCAATGCGCGGCAAGCGGCATATGTTATTGTCGGCCGCGGTGGTTTGCGAGGATGGCAAACCGATCTGGCGGCATGTGGGGCAGGTGCGGATGCTGGCGCGGGCCTATACCGACGGGTTTATCGACGGCTATCTGGATCGCAACTGGCCCGATGTCAGCGACAGCGTTGGCGCATATAAGTTGGAAAAAGAGGGTGTGCGGCTGTTCACCCGCGTCGATGGCGATTACTTTACCGTTCTGGGGCTGCCACTGTTGGAGTTTCTGGCCTGGATGGGACTAAGGGGAGAGTTGGAACAATGAGCGGCAATCGTATTCCGCTGGCGGGGGTGATCGGGCATCCGGTTGCGCATTCCAAATCGCCGCAATTGCATCGGCATTGGTTGAAAACCCATGGGTTGCGCGGGTTTTATGTGCCGATGGATGTGGCGCCCGAAAACCTGCGCGAGGTGTTGCTGGCCCTGCCCAAGGCGGGGTTTGTCGGGGTGAATATCACCGTGCCGCATAAAGAAGCGGTGATGGAAATCGCCGATATTATCACCGATCGCGCCACCCTGATCGGGGCGGCGAACACGCTGATATTCCGTAAGGATGGGAAAATTCACGCTGATAATACAGACGGTTACGGGTTTCTGGAAAACCTGCGTCAGGGCGCGCCGGAGTGGAACCCCAAGGCAGGGCCGGTGGCGATGCTGGGCGCGGGGGGCGCGGCGCGGGCGGTGGTTGCGTCACTGTTGGAGGCGGGCGTGCCGGAAATCATGGTGTCAAACCGCACCCGCCCGCGGGCCGAAGCCCTGGCCGCAGAATTTGGTCGCCGTTTGACCGTGGTCGACTGGGTGCAGGCGGGCAATATGTTAGAGGATGCGGCAACGGTGGTGAACACCACGTCGCTGGGCATGATCGGCAAACCGGAATTGCGGGTGCCGCTGGACGGGTTGCGCAAGGGCACTGTGGTCACCGATCTGGTCTATGCCCCGCTGGAAACACGGTTGCTGCGCGAAGCCCGCGAGGCAGGGTGCCACACGGTGGACGGGCTGGGCATGTTGATCCATCAGGCGGTGCCAGCGTTTGAACGCTGGTTCGGCAAGCGCCCCGTGGTAGACGCAGACACAAGGGCAGCGATTTTACGATGAGTTTTCATCTGGGTTTGACCGGCTCCATCGGGATGGGAAAATCGACCACGGCGCGCATGTTCGCCGAGGAAGGGTGCGATGTTTATGATGCGGATGCCGCTGTTCATAGGCTCTATTCCACCGCAGGAGCCGCAGTTTTGCCGATGGCGGCGGCGTTTCCTGATGCGGTGGTTGATGGCGCGGTGTCACGGGACAAGCTGAAAGAGGCGATAGCGGCGGATTCGGGCGCATTGAAACGGATCGAACAGATTGTGCATCCCTTATTGGGTGCAGATCGGGCGGAATTTCTGGCGCAGGCCACATCGGATATCATCGTGTTCGACATTCCGCTGTTGTTTGAAACGGGTGGCGATGCGCGCATGGATGCGGTGGCCTGTGTTTCAATTCCGTCCGAAACCCAGCGTGCGCGGGTGATGGAGCGCGGCACCATGACCGAGGCACAATTCGAGACTATTCTGGCCAAACAGATGCCAAATGACCAAAAAGTGGCGCGGTCGGATTACGTGATTGTCACCGACACGCCGGAGCATGCGCGCCAACAGGTGCGCGGTGTCATCGCGGCCATCAGAAAGCAGATGCAAGATGCGTGAAATCGTTCTGGATACGGAAACCACCGGATTTGATGCCGAAGGCGACGACAGGATTGTGGAAATCGGCGCGATCGAGCTGTTGAACCATATGCCGACGCAAAACACGTTTCATGTTTACATCAACCCCGAACGGGGGATGCCGGACGGCGCATTCGGGGTGCATGGCATTGGCCCAGACCTGTTAACGCCGCCGCGTGATGCGAAACCGGGCGAGGTGACGCTGCGCGACAAGCCTGTTTTCAAAGCGTTCGGGCAAAAGTTTCTGGATTTTATCGGGGATTCCAAACTGGTGATCCATAACGCCAGTTTCGATATGAAATTTCTGAATGCCGAGTTGAAGCGGATCGGATTACGGCAATTGCCGATGTCGCAGGCGATTGACACGCTGGCGATGGCGCGCACCAAATTCCCCGGATCGCCCGCCACGCTGGACGCGCTGTGCCGCCGCTATGGCATCGACAATTCGTCGCGCACGCTGCACGGGGCGTTGCTGGATTCGGAAATTCTGGCCGAGGTATATCTGGAGCTGATCGGCGGGCGGCAGCCCGATTTCGGGCTGAATACAGCGGGCGAAAACGGGTCTAACGTGGGGGAAAACGACTGGCGGCCATTTCCGCGCCCTGCGCCATTGCCACCGCGTATCACGCAAAAAGAAACCGCCGCCCATGCCGAGTTTGTCGACAAGATGGGCGACGGCGCATTGTGGAAAAAGCTGGCCGGGGGCTAACCCCCGGCGCGATTTCAGGAAACCGGCTGTTGTTCGGCCTGACGGCGTGCCAGTTCGTTGCGATACAGCGCCACGAAATCAATGGTTTCAAGGTTCAGCGGCGGGAAGCCACCATCGCGGGTCACATCAGACACGATGCGGCGCGCAAAGGGGAACAACATGCGCGGGCATTCGATCAACAGGAAGGGGTGCATTTGGTCCTCTGGCACGCCTTCGATGTTGAAAACGCCGACATATTCCAATTCGAGCAGGAACATTTTCTGATCGGTGTCTTTGACGCCGCTGTCGACGCCCAGTTTCATCACCACTTCGAACTGATTGTCGGCCTGACGTTTTTTGGCGTCCAGGTTCACGGTCACTTTGACATCCGGCACGACTTCGCCCGAGGCGCCTTTTTGTGCCAGAATGTTTTCAAAGGACATGTCGCGGATGAACTGGGTCAGCACGTTCATTTTGATTTGCGGTTGTTGTGCGTCGGCGCCGTTTTCGGCCATTTTAATGCTCCTAGTGGTCAAATTTGGGAGTAGGGTTAGCAGGTCACTGGCTCGGCCTCAATCCGGTTCGTGTTTGACGGGTTAGTGTTTTGTCCAGCCGGATGGCTGATGCGTGGGGCGTTTGTCTGGGTCGACTTCGGTGAATTCGCCGTCGATCACGTTTGGATCGGCCATATTCGGATCACCGGGGCGCGGGTTTTCGCGCTGGCCCTGCATATCGGCACTGCCATAGGTAAAGGTGGAAACCTTGATCCGTTTGCGGGCATATGTGAACACTGCCTCGCGCAGTTTAGGGATCAGCAGGGCAAAACCGACCGCATCGGTGAAAAAACCCGGTGTCAGCAGCAATGCGCCGGAAAACAGGATCATCGCGCCATGGGCCAATGGTTCGGCCGGATTGGAGAGTTCGCTAAAGGAGCGCTGCAATTTGCCCAGCGTTTGCATGCCCTGACTGCGCACCAGCCATGTGCCAAGGATCGCGGTCAAAACCACGATCATCAGGGTGTTCAGGGTGCCGATGGCCGACCCGACCTGAATGAACAATGCGATTTCGATCACGGGGACCGAAACGAATGCCAGAAAAAGCCACATGCTGCGTCCTTTCTAAATGCGTGTGCTGCGGTGGACTTGCGCCCTTGCAGCACCTACATAGGATCGAGGTGACGCTGTTACCATGCCCCGCTGACATGAGGACCATATGAACAACCCTATTTTCCAGCTTCTGGTTCTGGCCGGAATTGCGATTTTCCTGATCCTGCGGCTGAAAAGCGTGTTGGGCACCCGTGACGGTTTTGAACAGCCGCCGCTGTCGCGTGCCGGTGAACAGCCGCGCAAGGCCAAATTCGAAGTGATCGAAGGCGGGCCGGATCATGATATTCTGGCCCATGCCGAAGAAAACTCCGACAGCTATCGCGCATTGGCGGCGATGAAAAAGCTGGAACCGTCGTTCAATGTGACCGAGTTTTTGACAGGTGCGCGCGGGGCCTATGAAATGATCCTGATGGGGTTTGAGCATGGCAATCTGGCCGAAATCAAACCGTTCCTGGAAGATGATGTATACGAAAGTTTTGCTGCCGTGGTCGAGGCGCGCAACGAGCAGGGTCTGACGATCGAGGCCGATTTTATCGGTATTCGTGAAATGGCGCTGGATGATGCATTGCTGGCGGATGACAACACAGCCGAAATCACGGTGCGGTTTGTTGGCGAGCTGACATCGGTTGTGCGTGACAATGCCGGAGAGATCGTCGAGGGCGAGCCCGGCAAAGTGAAGCGGCAGAAAGATTTGTGGACCTTTGCCCGTGTCATGGGGTCGGACGACCCGAACTGGCAATTGGTCGCAACGGGCGAATGATCCGGCGTGCCGTGGCATCAGCCCTGTTGGCTGTGGTGCTGTCGGTGACGGGCGCGGGGGCGGATGAATTCACCTATCAGGTGATGGATTTCGACCAGCTGAACGGCTGGGCTGAGGATGATCACGCCGCCGCGCTGGATGTGTTTCGCAACACTTGTGGCGATATGAAAGACCCTGATTGGCGCAGCCTGTGCGCTGTGGCCAAAAGCCGTGATTGGCCGGATGCGCGGGCGTTTTTCGAATTGTTTTTCCGCCCTGTGTTGATTGATGACGGCCAGCCCGCGCTGTTCACAGGATATTTCGAACCCGAGCTGGACGGGGCGCGCCGGCCCGATGCGCGGTTCCGGTTTCCGGTGTATCGGATGCCCCCCGAGGCCAAGCAGACCTCCCTGTGGCACCCCCGCAGCATCATCGAAACGGGCGGCGTCATGGAAGGGCGCGGTTTGGAAATCGCATGGGTCGATGATGCGGTAGAGCTGTTTTTTCTACAGGTGCAGGGATCGGGCCGGATCAGGATGCAGGACGGCAGCCATGTGCGCGTGGGATATGCGGGCAAGAACGGGCATGAATACCGCTCGGTCGGGCGCGAACTGGTGCGGCGTGGCGTGTATAACGCGCATCAGGTCAGCGCGCAGGTGATCAAGAACTGGGTGCGACGCAATGGCGAAGAGGGGCTGAACCTGCTGCGCCACAACCCGTCCTATGTGTTTTTTCGCGAGGTCAGCCATGTGTCGCCCGAACTGGGGCCGCTGGGCGCGATGAACCGTTCGATCACCACCATGCGGTCCATCGCGGTGGACCCAAAGTTCACCCCGTTGGGCGCGCCCGTCTGGATCGAAAAGGACGGCAAGAACCCGCTAAAGCGGCTGATGATTGCGCAGGACACCGGCAGCGCCATCAAGGGTGCGCAGCGGGCCGATGTATTTTTCGGAACGGGTGATGCGGCGGGGCGCAAGGCCGGACGGCTGAAAGATCCGGGGCGGATGATGACCCTGATGCCGATCCAGCGGGCCTATGCGATGCTGCCCGAGGGGGCGCAATGACGCGGCGGCGGTTGCGACCGGATGAAGTAGAGCTGTGGCGGCAGGTGGCCGATACCGCGCATCGCCTGCACCCCGAACGCCACCGCCATGACGAACCCAAGCCCAAGCCGAAACCGGAAAAACCGCCACGCCAGCGCATTGGCGATTTCACCGTGGGCCAGACGGTGCGCACCCTGCCGCGCCATGATCTGCAACCCGGAGTCGCGGACCAGATCGCCAGCCAGCCGGTGAAAATGGATGCCAAGGCCTATGGCAAACTGAAACGTGGCCGCATGGACCCCGAGGCCAAGCTGGACCTGCATGGCATGACCATGGATCGCGCCCATCCCGCCCTGACCAATTTCATACTGCGGGCGCATCAGCGGGGGTTGCGGCTGGTGCTGGTGGTGACGGGCAAGGGCAAGGACCGCGACGAGGGCGGACCAATTCCGGTGCGGCGCGGCGTGTTGAAGCATCAGGTGCCGCAGTGGCTGAAAATGGCACCGCTGAACGCGGCGGTATTGCAGATCGCGCAGGCGCATGTGTCACATGGCGGCGGCGGGGCCTATTACGTTTACCTGCGCCGACACCGTTGATTTTACGCGTTTAATTCGATGCGTTCTGCATCACCAGATGCGGCGACAGGATCAGCGTCGTGGCATTGCGCACGGTCAGCACGGTGCCCGACATCAGGCCGGTTTTACCAGCGGTGTCGCGCTGGAACGCGCGGTCCAGATCGGCGCTTTGACGTAGCAGGGCGATCAGCGTGGGCGAGGTGCCAGCGGTGAAATGGGATGTTGCTGCCTCTTTGGTGAATTCGGTGACATCGACCAGCGTGACGGGGTAATCGCCCAGTTCCTCGGCGCTGGTCAGGTTGCCAAGCCGCGCCGACACGCCATTGATACGCGCCGACAGCATCAGCGCCTTGTCGCGTTCGGATACGAAAATCGCAAAGGGTTGCGGCAAGGATTTGAACCGGCTGGCCTGAGTTTTGAACAGTTCGACATCCAGATCGGGGGACATCAACACCACGCCGCTAAGGTTCTGTTTGGTCCATCCGGGGCTGCCGATTTCGATCTGGCGCAGGGTTTCCATCATCAACATGGTGCCCAGAGAATGCCCGATCAGCACGATACGCGAGGGGCCGGTGGAGCGGATATCGCGCAGCAATTGTTCAAACCCGTCGCGGGCGAACAGCACGGAATCGCGATCATAGGTATAGCCAAGCGGGTTGGCGGCGCTGGGCCATGAATAATGCACCGAGGTGCCCGGCAGGCCGAAATCATGCATCAATTGGGCCGAGCGGAACACCCCGTCCAGAAAGCTGTTGTTATAGCCATGCACGTAAACCACCACTTCGCGTTCGGCGGCGGGTTTGGCCCTGATATGGCGGGCCAGATCGCGGCGAAAACTGTCGCGCCCGTCCAGATCCTGACGGGCGGCCACGGCGAAATTTTTTTGCGGGTCGGGGTCTTTGTATCCCACGGAAATATCGCCGCGTTTGTGGTCTGGCGGAACGGAAATCGAAATTTCGGTATAGTTGACGGCATCGGATCGTTGCGCCGAAAACCAGCCCTTGTCGTCATGTTCGCGGTGGGTGGCGACGAACACCTTGTGAATGGTGCCAATGTCCAGCGCTGCGGGCAGGATCAGGGTATGGCTGCGGTCCATACAGGCCGCGAGCGAAAACAGAACGAAGAACAGGTAAATCCGGCGCAAGGCGTTGCCCCCCATGAGCGTTTCACAAGCATTAGCCCAAGGGGGGGCGCGATTGCTAGAGCATATAGTGGTGGAGGTTCTCCGGAGGTCAACAAAACCTTTGTGAAAATACGCTAAAAATTCCGTTGACCTTGTAGTCCGCGAATCCGCATAATGTGTATCATCCTTTGGGACTCACTATCTCTAGTAGTTGGGGAGGAACCTGAAATCATAGGCAGTGAGTCTTGTGATGTAGGCCGGGATACAATCCGGTGATCAACCAAAGGAGGTGTCGATGGTATACGTTAGGTCGTATGAACGTCGGCGTTTCGGCAGGCGGGAACGAGTAGCCGCTCATACCCGCCGCTGGCCGAAACCTAGGCAGCTTTCGCTGCCGTTTTAGTTGGATAGCACCAACAAAGAGTCCGTCCCGAAAGGGGCGGGCTCACATCTACAAAATATACACAGGATGAATATTCGTGCAATCGGAAAGTAAATTTCCTTCATTCTAACCGTTTGGAATCCTGCAACGAATCCAATCGCCCAAGAAAACCTATTTTTTTCCGAGCAGTAAGTGTGTATCGGGGCGCAAAGAAATTCATCCCTGCGTATTTAGCTAGAGCATATAGCGATTGAGGTCGGTGGATTTCATCAGCTCGCCCAGGTTGGCATCGACGAATTCGGCATTCACGGTCACGTCATGGCCGGCGCGATCGGGTGCGGCGAATGACAGTTCCTCGAATACGCGTTCCATCACGGTATACAGGCGGCGTGCGCCGATGTTTTCGACCGATCTGTTCACCTCGGCTGCGATTTTGGCCAGTGCGGCGATGCCATCGGTGGTGAAGGTCACGTTGACCTCTTCGGTGGCCATAAGGGCGGTGTATTGCAGGGTCAGTGCGTTGTCGGTTTCGGTGATGATGCGGACGAAATCATCCTCGGTCAGGGGTTGCAATTCAACGCGGATCGGCAGGCGGCCCTGCAATTCGGGCAGCAGGTCGGACGGTTTGGCGATGTGAAACGCGCCGGATGCGATGAACAGGATATGGTCGGTTTTGACGGGGCCATGTTTGGTGGACACGGTTGTGCCCTCGATCAGGGGGAGCAGGTCGCGTTGCACCCCTTCGCGGGAAACATCGCCGCCGCGCGCATCGGAGCGGGCGCAAACCTTGTCGATTTCATCAAGGAAAACAATGCCGTTTTCCTGCACGGATTCCAGCGCGGATTTGGTCACCACCTCGTCGTCCAGAAGTTTGTCTGCTTCCTCTGAAATCAGCAGTTCATAGCTTTCGCTGACGGTGAGTTTGCGGCGCACGGTGCGCCCGCCCATGGCCTTGCCGAACAGATCGCCCAGATTCATCATGCCCATCTGGCCTGCGCCGGGCTGGCCGGGGATGTCGAACATGCCGCCCATCGGGTTGGAATTGTCGGCGACATCCAGTTCGATCACGGTGTTGTCCAATTCGCCGTTTTTCAATTTGCGGCGGAATGTTTCGCGGGTGCCTTCGCGGGCGTCCTTGCCTGCGATGGCTTCGATTACGCGGTCTTCGGCGGCTTGGTGGGCGCGGGCTTTGACATCTTCGCGCATGTGTTCGCGGGTCATGGCGATGGCGCTGTCGACCAGATCGCGCACGATCTGTTCCACGTCACGGCCCACGTAACCCACCTCGGTGAATTTGGTGGCTTCGACCTTGATGAATGGCGCGCGGGCCAGTTTGGCCAGACGGCGCGAGATTTCGGTTTTGCCAACGCCGGTTGGCCCGATCATCAGGATATTTTTCGGGTATACCTCGTCGCGCAGGTCGGCAGACAGTTGTTTGCGCCGCCAGCGGTTGCGCAGGGCCACGGCCACGGCGCGTTTGGCGTCTTTTTGGCCGATGATAAAGCGGTCTAGTTCGGATACGATTTCGCGTGGGGTCAGGTCGGTCATTTCTTGATGCTTTCCACGGTCAGTTTGCCGTTGGTGTAAACGCAGATGTCGGCGGCGATGGCCATGGCGCTGCGGGCCACGGTTTCGGCGTCTTTGTCGGTGTCCATCATGGCGCGCGCGGCGGCGAGGGCAAAGTTGCCCCCCGATCCGATCGCGGCCACGTCATGTTCGGGTTCCAGCACATCACCCGCGCCGGTGATGACATAGAGTTCGGCACCGTCGGTGACGATCAGCATTGCTTCTAGTTTTTGCAGGTATTTGTCGGTGCGCCAGTCCTTGGCCAGTTCGACCGAGGCGCGTTGCAGCTGGCCCGGTGTTGCCTCTAGTTTGGATTCCAGCCGTTCCAGCAGGGTAAAGGCATCGGCGGTGGATCCGGCAAAACCGCAGACCACATCATAGCCGCCCGGCGACAGGCGGCGGACCTTGCGTGCGGTGCCTTTGATCACGGTCTGGCCCAGCGATACCTGGCCGTCGCCCGCGATCACGACCTGCCCGCCCTTGCGGACGCCGATGATGGTGGTGCCGTGCCAACCGGGGAATTGCTCTTGGCTCATTTGGGGCTCCTTTTTTCGTTGGGTTCTATATGTAACCCGATGGCGCGGCGCACAAGGGTGGGGCTTGTGAATGGGGGGATTGCGGGGCTAACTGGCGGTTATGAGCAAGCTGGTATTTTACCTGGACGACGGGCTGAGGGCGAGCGCCGAGGCGGGACAGCACAATTTTTTGGGCAAGGTCGCGGGCGTGGTGCGTGCGGCGGGCTGGGATGTGGCATATGCACCGAATTCTGCGGGCGCACGGGCCGAAAGTGCGGGCATTGATGCCTATGCGATGTTCCACATGGACGAACCGACCCATGACCGCGCCCTGACCTGTCGGCGTGTGTATCATTACCCGTTCTGGGCCATTGAACCGACGGGCAAGCGGTGGGATTGGCATGTGGCGCGGACTGCGTTTGATGGTGATGTGCCGCGGCGCGAGGCGGAGGGGTTTTATCGCCGCTGGCGTGATAAGCTGTTCCCCGATGCGGGCGGGGCTGTGCGGGGTGATTTTGTCTATGTGCCGTTGCAAGGGCGGTTGTTGGACCACCGTTCGTTTCAGTCCTGTGCGCCGATTGATATGATAGAACAGGTATTGGCCCATGATCCGCGCAGGGTGGTTGCGACATTGCACCCGAACGAGGTGTATTCAGCGGCGGAAATGGCCGCGCTGGAGGCATTGGCGGCGCAGTATCCGCGGTTGAGCCTGCGCATGGGCGGCATGGCGGAGATGTTGTCGGGTTGCGATTATGTGGTCACGCAAAATTCCAGCGCGGCGTTTAATGCGATGTTTTTTGGCAAGCCCTGTGTGTTGTTCGGGCGGGTGGATTTTCACCATATGGCGGCGAATGTTGCGGAATTGGGTGTTGCGGGCGCGTTTGATGCGCTGCGCGGGTTGGCGCCGGATTATGCCGGATACCTGTGGTGGTTCTGGCAAAAGATGGCGATCAACGCGGGGCGCGATTTTGCCCAGGCACAGATTGCAGCCGCAATGCGCCGCGCGGGTTGGCCGGTTTGACGCCTTCGGCGAGAGTATTTTTGCCAAGAAAAAGGCCGGAGGGGTTTATTCCTCCGGCCTTGGTATTCGGGTGATTGGTAGATCAGATTGTGTCGTTGATCCAGCTGGCCAATGCGGCCTTGGGGGCGGCGCCGGCGCGATTGGCAACGACCTGACCATCCTTGAAGATGAACAGCGCCGGAATACCGCGAACGCCCATGGCGGCGGCGGAGTTGGGGTTGCTGTCTACGTCGACTTTGACGACCTTGATTTTGTCGCCGTATTCGGCGGACAACTCTTCGAGTGCCGGGCCGATCTGTTTACAGGGGCCGCACCATTCGGCCCAGAAATCCACCACGACGGGGACATCTGCATTTTTTACTTCGGCGTCGAAAGTGTCATCGGTGACTGCGACCGTGGCCATGGGTTTCTCTCCTGAAATGATGGCAGCATGTTTGCTTGACTGGAAACTAGGTGGCGGGTGCAGGGGCGTCAAGGCTGGGCGGCGCGGTGTAACGCCTCGGTGATCTGGTCGTGGGACAGGTGCATCAGGTTGGCGGTGCGGGTCCAGAGGACGGCGGTTTTGATCTGCCTGTCAGGGAATATCCGGGCGAGCGCATGGGCATAGGCGCCCATTTGGCGCAGGATGGATTCGGGCACTTGGGCGGCTGTTTCGGGCACTGTCATATTGGTTTTGAAATCCACGGCGGTAACGGTTTCGGGGGTGATGACCAGCCGGTCGACGGTGCCGTGGATGCGGTTGTTCAGCGGGTCCAGATGGGCGGTGATATCGACCTCTGCCAGTGCGTTAGGGTCGAAAACGGGGGCCAGTGCGGGGGTGGTCAGGCATTGCGTTGCCTCGGTCAGCAGGGCGTCGTGTTCTGACGGGTCTGCGATGTCTTCGCCGTGGGTCAGCAGGGTTTGCGCCAGATCGGGCCAGGTGGCGGCGGGCGCGGTTGGCAGGTGTTCCAACAGGCGGTGAATCAGGCGGCCATGACGCTTGGCGGCCTCTTCCTCCTGGCCCTGACCTGGCAGAGCCTTGGCCCCGCCCAGATCGGAGGGGCTGAGCGGGGTTTTTCTGAGTGCAACGGATGTGCAGGAATCATAAAAATAGGCTGGAATAGTGACTGGTTTAACAATTGATTCCGACGGCTGAACAACCGGCGCATTCTGCCAATCCCCGCTTTGCAGGCGATGACCCGCGCCAAAGGGAAACGCGTGGGGCTGAGCGCCTGCGCGCTCCATGCCGGCCTTAACCTTTTCAAACCAGCTTTCGCCATCTTTGCCCAACTCGCCAGAGGCGGTAATGATCAGCCATTTTTCCGCACGGGTCAGACCCACATAAAGCAGCCGGTCACGTTCTGCCCGTTGACTGTCACGCCAGTTTTCCATGGCGGGGTTCAGCGCGGCGGGCATATCGCCCGAGGCAGGTTTCCACATGGGTTTGCCATTCAGATCAATGATTTGATCCTTGTAGGTCAGGTTGCGCTGGGCGGTGTCGGGCAGGATAACGATGGGGGATTCCAGCCCCTTTGCGCCATGCACGGTCATCACGCGAATGCGGTTTCCGGCGCTGTCCATCTGGCGTTTGATTTCCAGTTCATCGGTTTCCATCCAGACCAGAAATCCGGTGAGCGATGGCACTGTGCTGCGTTCATAGGACAGGGCCTGTGACAGAAATGCGTTAATACCGTCCTCGGCCTCGGCTCCCAGGCGGGCCAGCAATTTGCGGCGTCCGTCGTGGCGGGTCAGCACGCGTTCCAGCAGATCATAGGGGCGCAGGAAATCGGTGTCTTTTCGCAGGTCATCAATGATGGACAGGGTCTGCGGGTGCAAATCGCGACGGGCGCGCAAGGCCTGCCATAGATAGGTTTGCCCGCGATCATGGGCGAGGGTGAAAAGTTGCTGTTCGGTCCAGCCGAACAGGGGTGATTTCAGGGCGATGGCCAGCGAATAATCATCCTCTGGCGTGGCCAGAAAAGACATCAGCGCGGCAAGATCGCGAACAGCCAGTTCGGCCCCGACCTTGAGCCGGTCAGCGCCAGCGATTTCAAGTTGCGCCTCTTTGCAGGCGCGGATGATTTCATGAAACAAGGGCGAACGGCGCTGCACCAGAATAAGGAAATCGCCGGGCTGAACCGGACGGCGCTGATATTCACCAGAATTGCCGATTTCCGCTGGAATAGCGACTTGATTTTCGATCATCACCTTGATCTGCGCGGCGATGCGATTGGCCAGAATGACATTGTGATGATGCGCGCCGGGGCGATCAACGGGGGTATCCCAATCGTCCTCTTCGTCGGGGTTGTTGATGGTTTCGACCAGCGGCCAAAGATCGACGCGGCCGGGCATCCTCTCCTTGAACGCCTTGTGATTGCCACCATCATCAAAGCCGGATGTGGTGCGATCGGCAAAGACCTGATCGACAAGATTCAGCACGGATTTGGCCGAGCGGAAGGAGTAGGCCAGCTCCATATCCTGAAGCGGGGAATTGGTGGCGGACAGGCGCTGGGCGAATTCGCCCTTCATGCGGTCAAATTCACGCGGATCTGCGCCCTGAAACGAGTAAATCGACTGTTTTTTGTCGCCGACCACAAAAATGGTGCGGGGCGTATCGGCGCGGGCGCCAAGGCCACTGGTAAATTCCTGCGCCAAAAGTTCGATCACGTTCCATTGGGCGGGGCTGGTGTCCTGGGCCTCGTCCACCAGAATGTGATCAATGCCACCGTCCAGCCGATACAAAACCCATTCTGCAACGCTGCGATTGGTTAACAAATCGCGTGCCTTAAAAATAAGATCGTCGAAATCCAACCAACCGCGTTGCTGTTTGCGCTGCTCATAGGCGGGTAGAAATACATTTGCGAAATCATGCAGGGCCACGGATTTTTCTGCGGCCATCAGAGCAAGCCGACGGTTCCTGCTGTCCTCAACCCGTAGCATCAGCGGTTCAATCTGATCCATAAGTTCGGGGTTGCTGGTCTGTAATTTCTTGGTCGGAACAGAGCCTATCTTGGCTGAAAACGGCTGTTTTGCTTTTTCGCCGGTAAGAAATACGGCCTCTAGCATGGGGAGCGCAGACAGGGTGCCGGCCTGCACCGCCTGCAATTTCGCAGCATTCTTGATGTCGGTCGGGCTGCCCGTCTGCATCAATGCTATCAAGCGTGCCAGCGCCGAATCCTCGCCGCCCAGAAACACCTCTGACAGCAGGGTTTTGCTGTCGTAGTCCGGCGGTAAGTCAAAGCACTGCATGATTTCGCTGCGCGTCAGCTGCTGGGAAAACCCGATACGATTACGGGTGATCGCGCCGGTCAGGGTTTCAAAATCATCGCCGGTAAAATGGCGCGCAATCTGGTGCAAAAGCCCGCTGTTCGGGCCGCTTGCAATGTCTTGCAGGATTTCGGCACGGATCAGGGCGGCGGCGCGGTCCTCCATTTCGGCGAACTGGGGCGAAACGCCGGATTCCAGCGGGAAGCGGCGCAGCAAGGCAGAGCAAAAAGAGTGGATCGTTTGTATTTTCAGGCCGCCGGGTGCTTCGATTGCGCGGGCGAACAAAGTGCGCGCATTCCGCAGGGATAGGCTCTGATTTTGGACAGAGAGCCCGAGGTCCTGTAGGGCTGTTGATAGCCTTTCATCATCCAGCATCGCCCAGGCGCCCAACCGTTTGAACAGGCGGTTTTGCATCTCGCTGGCGGCAGCTTTGGTATAGGTCAGGCATAGGATGTGCTGTGGCTGCACCCCTTCGAGGAGCAAACGCGCCACGCGGTCGGTCAGAACGCGGGTTTTTCCCGACCCCGCATTGGCCGAAAGCCAAGTGGAGCGGCCGGGCTGTGCGGCGTCGACCTGCGCCTGCGTTGCGTCATCGCGGATCATGTCAGATCCTCGGGGTGGGATGGTTCGGTTTCGTCCCATTCACCAAAGCGCGACAACTGATCATAGCGTGAGCCATAGCTGTCTTTTTGCATGGCGCGGCGCGCTGTATACCCCTGATCTGCATCCTGATAGCGGCGGATCAGATCCTTGAATCTGGCCCAGGTTATTTCCCAGGGCAATTCATCCAGAGGGGCATCGACGGTATCGGTATTCGCGCCCAGACCGATAAAGGCGGCGCGCACAACATGGGCGGCCTTGATCGTAGAAAACCCACCCTGTTCCAGCATCGCGGTTTGAAGAAGCAGTTGTTTATCGAACAGTTTTTGTTCCTTTTTGGATGGAATAGAGCCTGTTTTGTAATCATACAGGCGCAGAAGCCCATCGGCATCACGGTCAATTCTGTCTGCTTTGGCGACCAGCGTCAGCGGCGGGTCGTTTAGTTGCATTTCGGTTTTAAGTTCGGTCGCGGTATGGGCGGCGTGGGTCTGGCGTTCTGCTTCGTCGCGTAAAAAAACCGGGGCAATGCGCGCAATGCGCGCCCGCCAAAGCGCAGAGGTATCAGGCCAAGGCACATCACGGTCCAGATAGGTGCCTGCGACGGTCATCAGGTGATCCTCGGTGAGGAGTGAGTCATCGCGACTGACATCTTTTACAAAGGTTTCCATGATGTCGTGGATGACATTGCCACGCAAAAGCGCATCTGGGGCTTTCATCAATGAATCCAGAGGGTTGAGCCGCAAAACATGCCGCGCATAAATGGCATAGGGATCGCGGATCAGCGTTTTGATTTCGGTCACTGACAGGCGTTGCGGGCGCGATGCCGCAGGTGGGCGTGGCGAGGGGCGGCGGGCAGGCGGGGTTGTGCCGGGCGTTTCCAGTTCGCGGGCAAGGGCCAGCCAGTCAGCACCGCGTTGGCGCATGCCGGACAGGGCCGTGCGACCACCCTGATCTGGCAAACCGTCAAGCAGGTTGGTCAGCCGGTTGACCCACCGCGAGGCAACGGTTTCGGCATCGTCCGAACGGATGGAGCGGGTCAGCCACACCTCCTTTGCGCCGATGGCCTGTTGAAAATCATGCGCGGACAGACCAATGCGGCGTTCCGGCAACAACAGACCCGATTCCAGCCGCATCTGGCGATTCATCCAGGGATCGGGCGTGGGCATTTCGGGCCAGGTTCCCTCGTTCAGGCCGCCAAGAATGAGCAAATCAGCGCCTTGAACGCGGGCCTCGAGGGTGCCCCAGATCAGGATATCGGGGTGGGGTTCCTGCATTTCATGGACTTCGCCACGAGACAGGATTGCACCGAACAGCGCATCGTAATCATGGGCATTCATATCGCCGCCGGCGTCTGATTCGCGCTGTAATTCGGCGACGATTTTGGTGGCTTCGCGACCGGGCTTGTCCTCCCACAGCGCGCCTGATCCTTGGGTTTGGCCGCCTGCGATACGTTCGGCCCGTTCAATATGCATTTCAACCAGTTTGGTCAGGGGCAGCGGGCCGTCGATTTGTTGATCAATCAGGGTCGCGATCACCCATTCGGACCATGGCGCGGCTTTTGGGTCTTTTTGTTTCGCGGCCCATGCCTGCATGGAGTGCGCGGTGGGAAACGGGGGACCGTTGCGGCGGATATACAATTCGAGTTCGCGGGTCAGGCGCAGGTGATCACCACGATCTGCACCGCTGTGCGCCAGCGGGTGCGACAAAAGAGTGAGCAGGCTTTCGGCGGTCAATTTCTGGTGGAACAGGGTCGAAACATGGCGCAAAAACCGCCCCGGTGCGGTCAGTTGCAACGGTATGCCAGCGGAGTCGTCGGGAAGGATATTCCAGCGATCCAGCGCCGCAGTGACCTGTCGTGTCAGCATACGATCGGGGGTGATCAGGGCGGCGGTTGTGCTCTCTTCGGCGGCTTTGCGCAGGCGCAGCGCGATTGCCAATGCCTCGTCCCGCTGGCTGGGGGATTCGACCAGTGTAACATCGGCCGTCGCGGCGGGGATGTCGCGCAGGTTTGGTCCTTCCTCCATCCATTGATCGGTCACGGGAGCGGGGCGCATCGCAAGCGATACAAGCCGGTTTCGCGCTGGATTAGGAACTGAATCAATGGTCCATTCACGCAGATCTGCGCGGGTTAGGCCCAGTTCTTGCATCAGTTTGTGAAAACGGAATTGCGGGTGATCCTCGGCTGTGAGTGCATCCGCCAGATCGTCCCATCGCTGGGCCGGCATGTCGAAATCGAAACCCGGCAGGATAATCGCGCCTTGAGGCAGTTTTGCCACGGCCTTCATCAAAAGCATGGTTGCGCCGCGTGATCCGGTTGAACCCGCAACAATCACAGGGTGTTGGGGCGGGGATTTTGCCCAGGTTTTGGCCAGCCCTTCGATGACGCGGCGCTGGCGGGTTTCCTTGTCGGCCTCAATCCCGGATGCGTCAAAAAAATGCTGCACGATGCGCAGAAATTCCAGCGAGCGTTCCCAGTGTTTGGAATGGTTGGACACATCAAGGCGCATCAGGACATCGGGCGACACACCTTCGCCCTGCATTTCATCCATCAGGGCAGAGAGGCTGTCAGCCAGATCGTAAACGGCGGCACGCGGGGCCAGATCGGGATCGCGTTTCAGCAGGTTGGCGACCAGTTGCGCCACCTCGAGCCGCCTGCGAAGCGGGGGAACGGCAGGGGGGATATGGGCCAGATCGGCATGGTCGCCCAGATCGGTGACCAGCATCACGCGGGGCAGCAACATCGCCGGACCAGCATCAAAAAGGGTGCGCACGCGGCGCTGCATCCGGCGGGTGTTTACGATTAACTGAACGCGGGCAATGTCGGCGGGATCGCGGCCCTGAAACGATGAAATCAGACCCTTTACCAGCGCAAAAGGGAAATCCGCACCGGGGGGCAATCCGTAAACGCGCGGTTTTGGCGAGGGGTCAAACATCAGCACCTGCAATCATTTTTTCGGCCAGAGCGACCCCTTTGGGGCTGCCGACATCACACCAATTCCCTGTGTAGGGCAGGCCATAGGCGCGGCCCTGTTTCAGCATTTTGTCCCAAAGCAGGTTAAGTGAAAAGGCCGTTTCGTCGATTGTGTGCAGGGCATCCGTGCGGATGATTTGCACCCCGCCATAGATCAGGCCCGCGCCGCGGGTCAGTTGCCCCGTTGGGCCAAGCAGGAAATCGCCCTTGCCGTTATGGCCAATTGCCTGTGCGCGCGGGATAAGGACCAGCAGGGCATCCATGTCATCGGGGCGCCATGCCTCCAGCAGCATTTGCACGGGGTTCGGACCCTGCCAGATGGCATCGGTGTTCATGGTCACAACGGGGCCATTGCCCAGCAGGGGCAGGGCATGGCGCAGCCCGCCGCCGGTTTCCAGAATATCGGGCTGTTCATGGGAAAATGCGATATTGCGCCCCTGCAAATGGGCGATCAGGGCATCGGGTTTGTAGTGCAGGTTCGCCACCCTGTGCGGCAGGTCCGGCCCATCCAACAGGTCCAGCGTGTGATCAATCAGGGGGCGGTCCGCGACCCGGACCATCGGTTTTGGCTGATCCTTGGTAAGGGTGCCCATGCGCGTGCCAAAGCCCGCAGCGAACAGCATTACGGCTTGGGGTAGGTCGCGCATTGATCTTTTAGCCTTTTCAATATGTTGGGGGTGGGTTCGGGCAGTGCGCCCAGCACCAGATCACGCAACGGGGCCAGCGCCGGATGGGCAAGATCGCGTTGCAACAACCCCCAGACACGCGGGATCAGGTCGACGTAATGTTGTTTGCCGTCACGCAGACAAAGGCGTGCGAACACGCCCAGAATGCGCAGGTTTCGCTGTGCGCCCAGCAAGTGATAGGCATTGGCGAATGTATCGGGGTCGCGGCCGGTTTGGGTGACATAACGCGCCAGCATGGCCTGTTCGACAGGCAGGGGCACATCGCGACGGGCATCTTGCAAAAGGGACACCAGATCATAGGCGGGATGGCCGCGCATCGCGTCCTGAAAATCAAGCAGACCCACCTTGGCCACGCCAGTGCGTTCCGGCAGCCACAGCAGGTTTTCAGCGTGATAATCGCGCAGGATCAGGGCGGATTGGTCATTGGCCAGATCGGTCAGGCGGCTGCGGAAGGCCCGGGCAAAGGCTTCCTCGGTTGGGGGGGTGGCGACGCCGGTTGCCGGCAAATACCAACGCCAGGCCAGCAGCGCCATTTCGGTCATAACAGAGGGGTTATACGCAGGTAGCGTTTCGGGCGGCGGCGTTTTGTGCAGCGCAGACAGAACATCAATTGCGCCGGAATAGAGACTGTTTTCTATGGTGGGGTCCCGTTCGACCAATCGGGCAAACAACCCGTCACCCAGATCTTCGAGCAGGAGGAAGCCGTTGTCGGTATCCTGTGCGAAAATGCGCGGAGCGCTAATGCCAAGCGCCGTCAGGTGTTGGGCAATGGCGACAAAGGGGCGCACGTCCTCGTTTTTTTCGGGGGGGGCATCCATCAGGACGGCGGCGCCAAGGCGGTCATGCGACAGCCGTTCGTATTTACGGTTTGACGCATCGCCAGCCAGCGGACTGCGCTGTGCGTCAGCCCAATCGGTGGTGGCAAGAAAGGCATCGGCCTGGGCTGTGCGGTCGGTCAAATCAGCAGTCCTTGTAATCGGGTGGTCCATTCGGGGCTGTGCCAGCGGGCGGTCAGGGTGCGGCTGTCGGCATCAGCATCGGGTTCAAATGACAGCGACAGCGCGTCCGGCAGCGCGAGGTCATCCAACCTGTCCGGCCATTCGACAATGCAGGCGGCGGTTTCAAAGGCGTCGATCAGGCCCAGCTCTTCGATTTCGTCGGGGGAGGTGAGGCGATACAGATCTGCGTGCCACAGTTCAAAATCGGGCGTGTCATAGGTTTGCACCAAGGTAAAGGTGGGCGATGGCACATCCTCGTGCTGGATCAACAGGGACTGGATCAGCGCACGTGCGAAATGGGTTTTGCCCGCGCCAATGCCGCCCGAAAGCAGGATCACATCGCCCTTTTGCAGGGTCGCTGCGATCTGGCGGGCCAAATCCGCAGTTTCATCGGGGCTGTTCAGGGTGATGCGGCTGTGCGTTGACATGGCGCAAAGATGACCATTTTGGCGCAGCCCCGCAAGCGTATTTGGCGCAGATCAATCCGCCAGCGGCGGAAGGGTTACCTGTGGGGGTTGTGTCAACTGACGTTGCCCCAGCATATCGAAAACCACCATGGTATTGCCGCCGACCAGAGGCGTGCAGCGGCATTCGATCAGATCGCCGGACCCGGTATTGATATGCTGGCACCATTCGTGGCGATTTGTCTGGTCGATGATGGATTCGTGCAGCCGTTTCCACAGCTCTGGTTGGGTGTAGCGGGTTTTCCACAGGTCCATCGCATCGAAAATTGTGAATTCGGCAAAGCTGGTATCGGGGTCGACGCCCCACATTTCACGAAAGGCGATGTTGGAAATCGTCAGCACACCCGAGGAAGAAAACACCGCGATGGATTGGTCGATATTGTTCAGCACCGAATACCCCAGTTCCAGTTCCGAGCGGAAGCGGCGGGTCAGGGAAATTTCGGCCGAGATATCCTCGAACAGGAAGGCGACGGCGCCGTCGGGGTGGGGCCGGCCACTGACGCGATAGGTTTGCCCCATCGGCAGTTCCCAGGTTTCAAGGTAGCGGCCATCGGCGGCGGCGGCGACTAGATCGGCAATCTTTTCCCGCCAGGAGGAGTAGTTTTTTGGTTCAGGCATCACGCGGTTGTCGCGCAGCCGGTCAAAGAATGACAACAGATTGGGCCGTGACGACAAAAAATCGGCGGGCAGCGCGGTCAGATCAACCAGCGCGGGATTGAACAGGGCCAACTGGCGGTTGCGGTCGAAAATTGCCAGCCCGATATAAAGCTGTGCAAAGGTTTTTGTGAGGGTTTGCACGAAGTTGCGCTGTGCCATTTCGGCCTGCACCACGGCGGATACATCATTGGCGTAGTTCATCATCTGATCGCCGAATTGCACGGTCGACACATCAAACCAGCGCGTTTTGCCGGAGCCGTCGGCATTGAGCGACAGCCGCACCTTTGTGCCGCCGGATTCCAGATGTTCGGGAAGCGAGAAGATATGGGTGATCGCGCCGCCCGTGGGAACATGCAGCGGTTTGAGAGAGCTGGACAGCCCGCGATAGGCATCATTGGCCCATGTAACCGTGCCGGTGGAATTGGTTTGCCACACGGGATAGGGCGCGCCCTGAATGGCGCGGCGCAGGGTGTTCAATTCCAGTTCGGCCAGTTGCAGCCGGTGTGTGTTGACCTGCCCGTTTGCGGTGGTGATATTTTCGTCGATCATGGTGACGCGGATATTGCCGTTCAATGCTTCGAGTTCGACCCGCGTTTGCGCGCCGATATCATCGGAGGGAATGATCAACCGGCCACTGTCCAGCACATCTTCGGGGTAGGTGGGAAAGGTGGAATAGCGCGGTAACAACATTTCGCGCAGGCGGTTCCATTCAGAGGTATCGTCGGCCTGTCCGGTTGGAATTTCCAGCATGGATTTGGCCGCCGCTGTGGAGTCAATCAGGTCCATCCCGTCGAACAGGAACCGCAGCTGGTTGTCGGCTTCGTTTATCCGTTCAAGGATCAGGGGGTGTTTGCGCGATTCCAGCCAGCCATAACCAAGGATAATCGCGGCGGCAGCAAGGACAGAAAGAATGGTAACAATGGCGACAGTCTGGGCGGGCAGATCAAGCATGAAAGTTCCGGTTGTTTGGTCATCCGGCCGTTCTGGCCGTTCGGGCAGCCGTTCTGGCTGTTCGGGGCAACATTGGCGCAAAAATGGTTAACGTCCCCTTAATTTGACCATGCGCCGCGGTTAACTTTATACGAGAGCGCGACAGAAGTCACCTATCTATAGGTTGATTGGACCCCAAGGGCACAGGGGTATCGCCGGTGCGCGCATCAATTTTGCGGCGTGGCCAGGTTACCTCGACGATTGCGCCGCATTTTTCCGGCTGGTCGTCGGAGCCCAGAAACGGATCGCCGCCATTGGCAAAGCTGAGTTCCGCCCCGCTGCGTTCGAGCAGGGTTTTGGCGATGAACAGGCCAAGGCCCATGCCCTCGTATTCGGGGCGCTGTTTATCGGGCGTGGCCCGGCGGCGGCGCATGAAGGGA
Source organism: Paracoccaceae bacterium (assembly GCA_050633465.1). Classification (GTDB taxonomy): domain Bacteria; phylum Pseudomonadota; class Alphaproteobacteria; order Rhodobacterales; family Rhodobacteraceae; genus UBA3069. The sequence continues at coordinate 217,750 of JBOEGO010000012.1, forward strand.
TCACCAATGCGCCCGATCAGATGCGCAGGATAGCCGCGCCCGTCGTCCAGAATGCGCAGGATGATCGTGGTGTCGTTCCATTCGCTTTCGACCCAGACATTGGCGCGGGCGAAATCCACCGCGTTTTGCACCAGATTGCGCAGCCCGTGGATGATTTCGGGCGAACGCAGGATCGCGGGCTGATGTTGCGCATCGCCGGTCAGGTCGTCAAAATGCACCGCCTTGCCACGGGCGGTGTGGGGGTTTGCGGCCTCGGCTATGACGGCGGAGAGGGGGGCCTGTTGCACGTGCAGATCGGTTTTGCCCGCCTGCCCCATCGACCGCAGGATGCGGGCGCAGCGGTCTGCCTCGGCGCGGATCAGGGCGGCGTCTTCTTGCAGGTCGGGGTGATTTTCGAGTTCGTCCATCAGTTCGGCCGAGGTGAGTTTTATGGTGGCCAGTGGCGTGCCCAGTTCATGCGCGGCGGCGGCCACGACCCCACCCAGATCTGTCAGTTTCTGTTCGCGCGACAGGGCCATTTGCGTGGCTTGCAGCGCGTCGGACATAGAGTGCATTTCAACCGTCACGCGGCGCGAATAGATCGAAATGAAAATGGTCGATATGACAATCGACAGCCATGTGCCAAACAGGAAAATCTGTGGGATTTCAATGATATCGCCCTGAAAATTGCGCAGCGGCACATAGAATTGCGCCAGCAGGGACACGGTGACAATGGCCGTTAACCCGATGAACAGGGTCGAACGCAGCGACAGAACGGTGGCGGAAATGGTCACTGGGCCAAGGATCAGGATCGAAAACGGATTGTTCAGCCCGCCGGTAAAGGCCAGCAGAAAGCTGAGTTGCAGCAAATCGAACAGCACCATCAACAGGTTTTCGGTTTCGTTCAGGCGTTTGGATTCGGGGTAAATGACCACGGCGACCAGATTGCCGATGACGGACACCCCGACCAGCAACAGGCAAAGCCCGATTTCGATATCCAGCCCGTAAACCTGCCGCGCCGCCACCAGTGCCGACAATTGGCCAAAAATCGCACCCCAGCGCAGCAGGATGATGGTGCGCAGTCGAATCCAGTTGCCGCGTTCCTGGCCTTTTAGCACTCCGATCTGATCTGGCATCTGTGCGCTTTCGTCCTGTTGTTATCCGGCGGTTAAAGGTAAATATGCACCGCAAATGCGCCACATGGAAGGAAGGTTGCCCCATGCTCCGTTTGATCGCCGTTCTAGCCCTCGTTGTTGTTGCTGCCGTTCTGGGGGGGTCGTTGTATTTCGTGATGAGCGGACCCGAGGATAAATATGCCCAGTGCCGCGCCAGTTCGGTTGCGGGGGGGGCGGCCACGATTGGCGGTCCGTTCACATTAGTCGATGAAACCGGCGCGACGGTGACGGACAAGGATGTGATTGACCAGCCCAGCCTGATCTATTTCGGCTATACGTTTTGCCCCGATGTTTGCCCGCTGGACAACGCCCGCAACGCCGAAGCGATCGATATATTGGAAGAGCGCGGTGTGATGGTGAAACCTGTGTTTATTTCCATCGACCCCGATCGTGACACACCCGAAGTTCTGACAGATTTCACCGACAACCTGCATGACCGGATGATCGGGCTGACCGGATCGGCGGAGCAGGTCAAGGCGGCGTCGAAGGCATATCGCACCTTCTATCAAAAGCAGGCTGGCGACGATGAATTCTATCTGGTGGATCATTCCACCATGTCCTATCTGGTGTTTCCCGACGAAGGATTTACCGAGTTTTTCCGCCGTGATGTGACGCCGGATGCCATGGCGGACAGGCTGCAATGTTTCGTTGACGCGCATGGCTAGGTTTTTTGCCTAGTGTCAAAGGTTTGACCGCGCAGCAGACGCCCTATATAGATTTGTAAACGCGCATATGAGGACGGGAGGAGCAGCCATGCCCGAGGCAGAGCTGGATCTGGGTGAAGACAAGTCTTTGCTGTTGGTCGATGATGACGAGGCATTCCTGAAACGTCTGGCGCGTGCCATGGAAAAGCGCGGGTTCGAGGTAGAGATGGCCGGATCGGTGGCCGCCGGACGTGCAATTGCCACGGCCCGCCCCCCTGCCTATGCCGTGTGTGATTTGCGGCTGGAGGATGGCAACGGGTTGGATGTGGTCGAGGTGCTGCGCGAAAAGCGCCCTGATTGCCGCGTTGTTGTGTTGACCGGATATGGCGCGATTGCCACGGCGGTGGCTGCGGTAAAAATCGGCGCGACCGATTATTTGTCGAAACCTGCCGATGCGACGGATATCACCAATGCGCTGTTGGCGCGTGGCGATGAATTGCCCCCGCCGCCGGAAAACCCGATGAGCGCGGATCGTGTGCGTTGGGAGCATATCCAGCGGGTGTATGAGCTGTGCGATCGCAACGTGTCGGAAACGGCGCGGCGGCTGAACATGCACCGCCGCACATTGCAGCGCATTCTGGCGAAACGCAGCCCGCGCTGATTTTTCAGGTATTTTCAGAACAATGAAGCGTTACAGGTCGTAGCGTTTCAGCACCTTGTCAACGTGGCGGCCATCGGCGAGTTCTACGTTGGGGATGCGGCCGTAATCTTCGAATCCGCGGGATTGGTAATAGGCCAGACCGCCGGAATTGTCGGCACGGATTTCGGCGTTGACCCATGTGTATTCATGGGCGCGGCACAGGGTTTTCAGGTGTTCGAACATGCCCGATCCGATGCCAAGCCCGGTTTGTCCGACACGGGCATAGGTGCCGATTTGCGCGACAGTTTCGCCCATGGTTTTATGGGGTGTAACGCATTGAAACCCCATCAGGGTGCCGCTGTCATCCTCGGCCACCACCCAAAGAGCGCGGGGGCCGCTGGTGATCCAGTCTGTGATGAAGGCGCGATCAACGGGTTTGACCATGGCAGTGCTGTCGCCCTGCGTGATGATATCGTTCAGCAGATCGGTGATTTGGCCAGCGTCCTGAACGCCGCCTGTGCGAAAATGGATCATGGCAATAGGTCCAGCAGTTGATTGTGGCGGGCGGTGAAATCGTTGCGTGCCTCGACTGGCGGGCGCAGGTGGATATCCAGCCCTTTTATCAGGGTGGCATCGGGGCGGGTGAACAGCCTGTCTGCTTCGTCCATGGTGAAGCCTGCGATCTGGACGGCCTCCATCCAGGCGGAGACCAGATCGGCCTTTTTGATTTGTTTTTTGATCAGCGAGGGGATTTGCGCGGGCAGGCCGAACCGGATGTGGATGGCGGCGGTCAGGCGTTCATCCAGCGCGCCGTAATCGGGGCCTACGGCGGCTTTGACCGGGGAAATCATATCGCCGATCACATATTCGGGCGCATCGTGCAGCAGCGCGGCCAGTTGCCATTTTACGCCTGCATTCGGGTTCATCCGTGTGAACAGTTTTTCCACCAGAATGGAATGTTCGGCCACGGAATAGGCGAAATCACCCATGGTTTGCCCGTTCCAGCGCGCGACAAAGGCCAGCCCGTGCGCGATGTCCTGGATTTCGATGTCCATCGGGGTCGGGTCCAGCAGGTCAAGCCGGCGACCGGATAGCATGCGCTGCCACGCGCGGGGCGGATTGGGCGGTCGTTTGCTGGGGGGCATCTGCGGGGCCTTTGATCGGTTTCGCCCCGTTGTAACGCCGGATTAGCCCCTGCGGAAGGGCAGGAAGATCGCGTTGTTTTCGATCACTTCGCTGACGTGATATTGCAGGTGCGGGAAATGCTGGCGCAGGGTGCGTTTATAGAGCAACTGCATCCGGCGTTTCGCGGCCTCGAGCACGATCACGGGGGCGTTGCGGCGGATCAGGCGTTGCGCCCCCATCAGGGCGCGCAGTTCGAACCCTTCGACATCGAGGTGCAGGACGGAAATGATGCGTTCCTCGGGGATCAGGTCATCCAGCCGGACCACGGGCACATTGACCACATGACCGCCGGTTTCGCCGGGGGCCAGTTTGGCGGCGGCGGCCATCTGCGGCCCGCCATCAAAGCGCGACAATTGCAGCGGCAGGGTGGCGGGTGTATCGCCCACGGCGACATTGTGCAGGGTCACATCGCGCAACCCGTTGATATGCAGGGTATGGGCGGCGGCGGCGTGGGTCATGGGCGCGGGTTCAAAGGTATGGATTTGCGCCTGCGGGTGCAGGGATTCGGCCAGCGCGGGCAGGAAATCACCCACGAATGCGCCGCCTGTGACAATATCGCCCGACCCCATAAGGTGACGCAAACGGGCGATGGTGCGGGGTTCATAGACCTGTCCGGCGGCGAGCAGTTCAGGCACCTCGCGATCCGCGAAAGCATCAGGCACACAATAGCGGCCATATTGGTTTTCGGCGATAAAATGCGGGAAATCCGGCGCCTTGCCCAGCGGGATTGCCTGTTGCGCATAGGAAAATGCGGTTTTTGCCATGGGGGTTAATCCCTCTGTCATATTTCTGCTCCACACCCTGTTGCGCGGGAAATCCGGCGAACTCGGGGCGGCTGCGCGGTGATTGTGTGCCGCTGCCCCCTCTGGTAGAGGCAGGCAAAGCCCAAGACAGTGTGGAGCAGAAACATGACCAAAGATTTTATCGTGAAAGACATCGCGCTGGCCGAATTCGGCCGCAAGGAGTTGGACATTGCCGAGACCGAAATGCCGGGCCTGATGGCGCTGCGTGCGGAATATGGCGAAAGCCAGCCGTTGAAAGGGTCGCGCATCGTCGGGTCGCTGCACATGACCATCCAGACGGCGGTGTTGATCGAAACGCTGGTGGCGCTGGGGGCCGATGTGCGCTGGGCCTCTTGCAACATCTTTTCCACGCAGGACCACGCGGCGGCGGCGATTGCAGCGGGCGGCACGCCTGTGTTCGCGATCAAGGGCCAGTCGCTGGAGGAGCATTGGGATTATCTGGACCGTTCGTTCATGTTCCCCGAAGGGGCCAACCTGATTTTGGACGATGGCGGCGATGCGACATTATATGTGTTGCTGGGCGCAAGGATGGAAGCGGGCGAAGACGTGCTGGCGGTGCCTGCCTCGGAGGAAGAGGCGGTGATCAAGGCGCAGATCCAGAAGCGCATGGCGCAAACCCCCGGATGGTTCACCAAAACCCGCGAGGACATCAAAGGCGTGTCCGAAGAAACCACAACCGGCGTGCACCGGTTGTATGACCTGCACAAGAACGGGCAGCTGCCATTCCCCGCGATCAACGTGAACGACAGCGTGACCAAGTCGAAATTCGACAACAAATACGGCTGTAAGGAATCGCTGGTGGATGGCATCCGCCGCGCCACCGACACCATGATGGCCGGCAAGGTCGCCGTGGTCTGCGGCTATGGCGATGTGGGCAAAGGATCGGCTGCATCCCTGCGCGGCGCCGGTGCGCGGGTCAAGGTGACCGAGGTCGACCCGATCTGCGCCTTGCAGGCCGCGATGGACGGTTTCGAAGTGGTGATATTAGAGGATGTGGTCGACAGCGCCGACATTTTCGTCACCACCACAGGCAACAAGGATGTGATCCGGATCGAGCATATGCGCGCGATGAAGGACATGGCGATTGTTGGCAATATCGGCCATTTCGACAATGAAATTCAGGTCGCCAGCCTGAAAAACCACAAATGGACCAATATCAAGGATCAGGTGGACATGATCGAGATGCCCTCGGGCAGCCGTATCATTCTGCTGTCGCAGGGGCGGTTGTTGAACCTTGGCAATGCCACCGGCCACCCGTCGTTTGTGATGTCGGCGTCGTTCACCAATCAGGTTCTGGCGCAGATCGAACTGTGGACCAAGGGCGATGAATACCAGCCCGGCGTGTTCATCCTGCCCAAACATCTGGATGAAAAGGTGGCGCGCCTGCATCTGGACCGGATCGGTGTGAAACTGTCGAAACTATCCAGCGAGCAGGCGGATTATATCGGCGTATCCCCCGATGGCCCGTTCAAACCGGAACATTACCGTTACTAAGGGCGCTGTGATTTTGCAGACGGGAAAGGCCGCGCCATTATGCAGCGCGGCCTTTTCATGTGTAACACCAGCGCCACGGGGAAAAGACGGGCGAAATTTTCCCTTTGTTGCGGGGGGTGCAGGGGCTACGGTTTGGCCAGCACCATATACGGGGCTTGGAATGTAACGGGCGCAAAGACGCCATTGGGTGGGAGTAAATCATGGGAAAACGTGACGATCTGATCGCGAAATATGCCGAGGATCTGAAAAATAAATGTGGCTTGACGCCGGATATGGATCTGTTGACCAAAGTGACCATCGGTTGCGGTCCGGCGATCTATAACGACGATGCCAGCACGGTTGCGGGCAGCCAGAAATCGGAACTGGAAACTGTCAAAAACAACTTTTTGATCAAGAAATTGGGCCTGCCGGACGGGGATAACCTGATGGCGGCGATTGAGTCCGTGATCGAAACCTACGGCAAATCCGAACGCAACAAATACCGCGTTGTGGTCTATTACATGCTGACCAAACATTTCGGCAAAGAGGCCGTTTACGGCTGATTTAGACCCTGATTGATGTCGAAGCGCCCGCCCCGATCCGGTGGGCGTTTCGCATTTAAGGCGTATTCGAAACACTTGCCGTTTGGCCAAATCGTGTAAATCAAGTATGCCTTTATAGACCGAGCCAGGATGGCCGGGACCTAATTCGAGAGATCACGTGTGGTGCGTAGGGAGCACGTGGGGTGGCGGAGGGTTCTGGCAATGGCTGGAATCCTCCGTTTTTAATGCACTGCGTCCTAAATGTTGGTTTTGCCCATGGTCAGAATGGTGTTCCATTCCTGTGCTGTGACGGGCTGCACCGATAGGCGGGCCTGTTTGACCAGCGCCATATCGGCCAGCGCGGGGGTCTCTTTGACCTGATCCAGTGTCACGGGGCTGGTCATGGGTTTGACCGCCTGTATATCCACGCATTCCCAGCGCGGGTCGTCGGTTTTGCTGTCTTGGTGCGCTTTTGCGATCACCGTGACGATGCCGACAATCGCGCGCTCTTTCTGCGAGTGGTAGAAAAAGCCCAGATCGCCGACTGCCATCTCGCGCATGAAATTGCGGGCTTGGTAATTGCGCACGCCATCCCATTCCTCGCCCGCGCTGCCCTTGGCGACCTGATCATCCCAGCCCCATGTTTCGGGTTCGGATTTGAACAGCCAGTATTGCATCAGCCGATGACCTTGTTCCACGGGATCAGTTCAACACCGGAAAACAACTCGGCCTTGGCGTAGGGGTCGTTATTGGCCCAATTCTGCGCGTCCTCAAATGCGGGAACGTCCAGAATAACCAATGATCCGCACATTTCGCCTGCGTCGTTCAGCAACGGGCCGGCCTGCGACACAACGCCTGTGTCCTTGATATAGGCAAGGTGGGCATCGCGGTTGGCCTTGCGGATGTCGAGTGCGCCGGGTTTGTCACGGGCGATCAGGGCAACTAGCATTTATTCCTCCTTTAGGGGTCTGGACAGCAGCATGGCCATGGCATCGGAAACCTGCAAGCCCCCGTCCAGCAATGCGACCACGGATTCGGTGATGGGCATGTCGATTTTGGCCTGCTTTGCACGGGCCAGAACGGCGCGGGCGGTGGCGGCACCTTCGACGGTGATGTTGGGATCAAAGGGTTCGTTTCGACCCAAACTTGCCCCGAAACGGAAATTTCGCGACTGGGTGCTGGTGCAGGTCAGGACCAGATCACCGAACCCTGACAGGCCTGCCAGCGTTGTTGGCTCTGCGCCCGATGCCAGTGCCATGCGTTGCATTTCGGCGTAGCCGCGGGTCATCAGGGCGGCGCGTGCGCTGTCGCCCAAACCGGCCCCGATCACCGCGCCGCAAGCAATGGCTATGACGTTTTTCAGTGCGCCGCCCAGTTCGGCGCCGATGGTGTCGCTGGTGCGATACAGGCGCAAGTTGGGCGTGGTTAGAGCCTGTTGCAGTGCTTGGCCGATGGCATCATCGGCGCAGGCAAGGGTCAGTGCGGTGGGCAATCCACTGGCAATATCGCGGGCGAAACTGGGGCCGGTCAGGATGGCGGGGGTGCAATCCAGCAGGTCGTTCAGAATGGCCACAGGGCCAAGGCCGGTGGTCAGCTCGACTCCTTTGCAACAGGCAACAAGCGGGCGGGCGCGCAGGGTGTCGGCGTGATCTGTCACCATCTGGCGCAACCGTTGCATCGGAACGGCCAGCAAAACGGGGGCATCTGCGGGCAGGTTTTCCAGCGATTCGATCAGGGTGATCCGATCGGGTAGGGGCGCATCGGACAGGCGGCGGGTGTTTTCGCGTGATTTGCGCATTTCTGCGATATGTGCGGGGTCATGCGACCACAGTTGCACCGGGCCATTTGCGGCCAGTGAAATGGCCAGGGCGGTGCCAAAAGCGCCGGAGCCTGCGACTGTAATCATGCCTTGGCCCCCTTTTTGCCGCTGCCCAGCATGGTGGGCGCGGTTTGATCCAATGGCCAGCGGGGGCGGGCGGATAGGCCCATCCCGTCAGTCAGGCCCTGTTTGAACCGTTCCAGCCCCGCATAGGCGATCATCGCGGCATTGTCGGTGCAAAGCGCAAGTGGGGGGGCGGTAAAACGGGTGTTATGCGCGGCGGAAACAGACTCTAATCCGGCCCGAATGGCGCTATTTGCAGCGACGCCGCCCGCAACGGCCAGCGCGGGTTCAGCGGGGTTGAGCGCAAGATATTGCGCCAATGCGCGGGTGGTTTTCTGGCACAGCACATCGGTAACAGCGGCCTGAAATCCGGCGCAGAGGTCGGCGCGGTCTTGCTGTGTCAGCCCGCCTTTTTCGGCGACGACCTGATCGCGGGCGCGCAGGATCGCGGTTTTCAGGCCGGAAAAGGACATATCGCAATCCGGGCGGTCCAACAGGGGGCGTGGCAGGCGGAACCGTTTGGGATCGCCCGATTTTGCGGCCTGTTCGACCGATGGGCCGCCCGGTTGCGGCAGGCCCAGAATGCGGGCGGTTTTATCGAATGCCTCGCCCGGGGCGTCATCAATCGTGCCACCAAGGCGGGTGAAATCCTGCGGACCCTTGACGATCAGGAACTGACAATGCCCGCCGGATACCAACAACATCAGATATGGATAGCGCAAATTATCGGTCAGGCGGGGGGTCAGGGCGTGGCCCGCCAGATGGTTGACCCCGATCAGCGGCAGGCCCGCGCCCGTGGCCAGCCCTTTGGCGAACATCACGCCCGACAGCACGCCGCCGATCAATCCGGGCCCAGCGGTGACGGCAACGGCACCAATATCTGCCAACGTCATATTCGCCTGCGTTAGAGCCTGTTTTGCCACGATATCGATCTTCTCTGCATGGGCGCGGGCCGCGATTTCGGGCACGACGCCGCCAAAATCGGCGTGCAGTTCGGTTTGGCCGAAAACCACCGATGACAGGATCGTGACAGGATCACTATCGCGCAGCACAGCGGCTGCGGTGTCGTCGCAGCTGCTTTCGATGCCTAGAATTATGGTGTCTTGGTCCATGTCGCGCCCGTTGCGAAAATCCTGTATCGCAGGTAACACCTGATCAGGCGTGCAACAATAGCGGCGGAACCGATGCCGGTAATCCTTTTGACCCGACCAGAAGAGGCCGCAGCAGGGTTTGCGCGCAGGCTAAAGGCGGCATTTGGGCCGGTTCAGACTCTGATTTCACCGCTGACCGGTGTGGAATGGGCCGATGTTGCGCCCGATATTTCGCAATTCAACGAGTTAATTTTCACCTCGCGCAACGGGGTTTTGGCCTATCAGCGGTTGGGATTGCCTGCGGGTTTGCGCGCCTATTGCGTGGGGGCGGCCACGGCAAAGGCGGCTAACGACGCGGGATTAAATGCGATCTCGGCGGATGGCGATGCGGGCGCGTTGATTGATTTGATCACAGGGACGCCACCGGGCGGCCCCTTGTTGCATTTGCGCGGTGCCGAAACCCGTGGTGAAATCGCAGAACGGTTGTTTCGCAGTGGAATAGAGACGCATGAGGCCGTGATCTATCGCCAGATAACCCTGCCGTTGTCGGCGCAGGCCAAGGCATTGTTACAGGGAAAAACCCCTGTGATTGTGCCGCTTTTTTCACCACGCAGCGCGGCGCGGTTTGCGGTGAATGCACCGTTTGATGCGCCGATATTCCTTGCCTCTATCAGCGAGGCGGTGGCGCAAAACCTGCATGGGTTGGGCGCGCAGGCCCATGTGACCGCCAGCCACCCCGATGCAGAGGTCATGTTGCAGGCCATTGCAGGACTTATAGACGCAGCAACGCGGCTTGAGGCTGGTGGGGTCGCAAAGTAAGGTCGTTTGCAAGAGCGGTCGGTAAATCGTTTATGGATTCGATGAATAAGGGGGATAAACAGGTGTCAAACGGCAAAAAGCCCGGCAAAAAGCCGGAGCAACCTGCGGAGGTGGTCGAGGAGGCGGTTATTGTTTCCGGCGATGCGCCCGATGCGGATGCTCTTGAAACACCGGCAGAGCCGCAAGAGGCAGCAGAGCCCGCGGTGGATCAAACCCCCAGCGAAGACAGTGCCGAAGAGGCGCCCGCAGATGGTCCCGTATTGATCGGAGAGCCGTTCGACCCCGAGGAAGAGACGCCCGAGCCGGAAGCCGAAGCTGAAGTTGAGGCCGAGGAAGAACCCGTGCAGGCATCAACCGATCCGGTTGTGACCCCCGTTGCACCGCTGCCCCCTGAACAGGTTGTTGTCAAACAGGGCGGGTTTTTGCCGCTGTTTCTGGGCGGCGTTGTGGCCGCTGGCATCGGGTTTGCGGTGGCGCGTTATGTGCTGCCCGCCGCGCCCGCGAATGACGGGATCGAAGCCGCGTTGAGCGGACCCAAGAAAGATATTGCCGATCTGGCGACCCGCATTGACGGGCTGGAATCCGGCCCCGATATGAGCGGCATCACCGGACAGATTGACGAAACGCGCAGCGCGTTGAGCGGACAGATTGACAGCCTGACTGCCGAGCTGGGCACGCTGAAATCGCAATTGGATGAACTGGCCAGCCGCCCCAATATGGCGGGCAGCGCAACGGAGGCCGTCGCCGCCTATGAGGCGCAGATGGAAAAACTGCGGACCGAGGTGCAGGCCATGACCGATGCGGCCAGCGCCGAAAAAGCCGCCGCAGAAATGACCGAGCGCGAGGCGATGCTGCGCAATTCGGTCACGCGTGTGCGGATCGCGCTGGACGAGGGCACGCCCTTTGCCGATGCGCTGGCCAATATCGACGCGGGCGGCATGGTGGTGCCCGATGCCCTGACCGCCACGGCGCAAAGCGGGGTGCCGACGCTGACCCAATTGCAAACCGATTTTCCCGATGCGGCGCGTGCTGCGCTGGCGGCATCGCGCAAGGGCGCGGATGGTGGCCAGACGGCGGGCAGCGTGATGAGCCGGATTTTGGGCACGCGGTCATTGGAACCCCGCGAGGGCAATGACCCCGATGCGGTGCTGTCACGTGCCGAAGCCGCCCTGAAAGAGGCGCGGTTGGCCGATACATTGGCCGAACTAGACGCCCTGCCCGAAGCGGCACAGGCGGAACTGGCGGAATGGACCGCGAACGCCACTCAACGGACTGCCGCGCTTGCCGCTGCGGATGCGCTGGGCCAGGAATTGAACAAGGACTGAGGGTAACAAAATGCTGTGGTCGCTTATCAAGATCGTTATCTTCGTCGCCATCGTCGCTGCGGCGGCCTTTGGGGCCTCTTACCTGTTGGATATGGGTGGCGGATTGGTCATCACCATTCCCGGCGTTGTAGAATACAACCTGACCCCGCTGAAGGCGGTTATCGCGCTGATCCTGCTGGTGCTGGCCATCTGGCTGGTGCTGAAAATTGTGTCGCTGCTGATTGCCGTGCTGAAATTCATCAACGGGGACGAAACCGCGCTGACCCGCTATTTCGACCGCAACCGTGAAAGCAAGGGGTACAAGGCGCTGGCCGACGGGCTGATGGCCCTGGCATCCGGCGACGGGCGCGAGGCGATGGCCAAGGCCGCCAAGGCGGAGAAATACCTGCATAAGCCTGCGCTGACCAACCTGCTGACCGCCCAGGCCGCTGAAATGACGGGCGACACCAAAAAGGCCGAAACCGTTTACAAACGGATGCTGGATGATGATGCGACCCGTTTCGTGGGTGTGCGCGGCATTATGAAACAAAAGCTGGCCAACGGGGATGATGCCACCGCGCTGCAACTGGCGAAAAAAGCCCATGATATGAAGCCGCGCCATGCGGAAACATCCGATACGCTGTTGCGGCTTCAGGCGCAGGCGCAGGATTGGGCGGGTGCGCGGCGCACCCTGACATCGAAATTGAAACACGGCACCTTGCCGCGTGATGTGCATAAGCGCCGCGATGCGGTTCTGGCCCTGTCCGAGGCCAAGGGCGTGTTGGATGAGGGCAATGATATTGATGCCCGCGAAGCCGCGATTGAGGCCAACCGCCTGTCACCCGATCTGATCCCTGCTGCGGCCTTTGCGGCGCGGGGATATATCGCGCAGGGCAAGGGCAGTTATGCCGCGCGTGTGTTGAAAAAGGCATGGGCCGCGCAGCCGCACCCCGATCTGGCGGCGGCATTCGCCGCAATTGAGCCGGATGAAACAGCGCAAGAGCGGTTGAAGCGGTTTCAAAAACTGGTCAAACCCAATGCCGACCATCCTGAATCGCAGATGGTCATGGCCGAGCTGAACATCGCCGCCGAGGATTTCCCCGCTGCGCGCCGTGCGCTGGGCGATCTGTTGGACAACAATCCCGATGCGCGGGCGCTGACCATCATGGCGGCGATTGAACGCGGCGAGGGCAAATCGGATGCGGTGGTCAAGGGCTGGCTGGCGCGGGCATTGTCCGCCCCGCGTGGCCCGCAATGGGTCTGCGACAAATGCCATGCTGTGCATGCGGAATGGGAACCTGTGTGCGCGAATTGCAGCGCATTCGATACGCTGGCATGGGTCGCACCGCCCGCATCATCGGTGGTCACGCCCACAGGTGTTGAAATGCTGCCTCTGATCGTCGGCGCAATCGAGGACAAATCCGAGACAGCAGAGACGGGGGAAGCCACAGAGCCAGAGGTGATAGACGCCGAAATCATCGAGGACGGCCCTGTTGTTGGCACGGGTGAATCGCAGTTGAAATAGCGCGGGTTCGCGATATGCGTTAAAACTGGCCCGTGATGCAGCCTTGCGATAGGTTGTCATCACGTTGGTTTTGGGTGGGGTTGTCGGATTGGTGTGGGTGTTAGAGGACCATGAGCGCGATGCGCTGGCCGCTGTGTCGTTGGACAAATTCCGCGACAAGGTTATCGCACATGCCCGTCGCAAGGCGGTGTTTTCCCCCGCGCTGTCCGACCCCGATTACCAGCGCATTGCGGACCATATTTTCGACCGGGTGCACGGGTTTTTGGGGGCATATCCGAATGCGTCTTATGACAGTTATGTGCGGATGATGCTGGTCTATTTCACCCATGGTATTGCTCAGGTCGAAGGCCCGCATATGCAGGAATCCCTGCGCAATGACCGGATCGGAATAAACACCCGTGCGATGATCAGCTACGAACTGGTGCGTGAAATGATGCGAAGGGGGCTTTGACATGCCGCAGCTTGCTATTCCGGCGCTTGCCGGTGCGGGGGGTGGTGGTGCCGCCGCCGGGGGCACCGTTCTTGGCGGGTTGACCGCCGCCGAGGTGCTGACAGCGGGGGCCGCAGCGACGGCCCTGGTGGCCACGGGTGTCGCCACAATCGCGGTGATTGACGACTATCTGGACAGCCCCGCCACCCAATCCGAAGCCGAAACGATTGCTGCACAGGCGGGCGATGCATCCAAGGCAGAGCGCCGTGCGCTGGAGGATTGCGCCAATTGCGTCTGGTGCCAGATCAACATTCAGGCGCAGGGCAATTACCTGCCGTTGCGCAATCGCTCTGATGCGCAGGGCATTGGCCCATATCTGCGCCGCCGCACCGTTTTCGCCCGCGAGGGTCTAATCGTGCTGGGATTGACCCATGAATTTGCCCGTGGGCTGGCATCGCGCCGCAATTTCCGCGAGATCGAAAGCTGGGGCATTCTGACCAAAACGGCGGCCTTTATCAGTTCGCGCCCGCCCGCCGGATTGCCCAATGGCGAACATCGTGCGGGCGGATTGGCCCGTTATGCCAACAGCGTGCGCTATGACATCATGGTCATGGGCACCATCAACGCATTCATGGCCTGATATGACACCGGAAACCTATATCGACCGAATTTTGCAAAAGTATCAGCAGGCGCCGGGATTTCCGTTTCCCGACTGGCATCGGGATTCTGTCAGTTTTTATGCGTTGCTGAACCTGTGGGATGATCTGTTTCGCACCGCATCAGGGCAGGCGGGCACGCCCTATGTTGCGACGGTGGATGTGAAAATGGACCCAGACAGCAACATTTACGATGTCACCACACCACAAAGGGACAGGCGCATCACGGTCCATCCCGAACCCGAGGGCGGCACGTTTTTCGTTCTGTTCAATCCGGCAACCGAAGGGTTCAGCCCCGACCAGATCCCCGAGGGCGCATTGCCCGACCGCACCGAGCTTGGCTTTGCCATGGATATCGAGCGCAACCGCCTGATTGCCGCGTTCAATATGATCCGCGCCTATACCCACAGTGATTTAACGGGGGCAGAGTCCGCCGCTGCTATGCAATCCCTGTTCGAAGAACATTACGCCAGCTATTTCGGTTTTGCCGATTTCGACCCCTTTGCCAAACCTGCGCCGGATGATGATGATGATGGTGATGACGGCGGCGCGCTGGATTAATCCAGCACCCACATGCTGTCTTTTTCGGGGATCATCAGGCGGCTGGCTGGCCCGATAAAGCGGCGTTGTTTGGCCGGTTCCATGGCGCGGATCAGGGCCAACAGGTAGGGCGGATCATAAAACCGCACATAAAACCATTTGCCACGCGGGTCTGCCATTTTGGTGAATTTCCGGAAATGACGGGCCAGCGTGGCAATGTCGGCCGCGCTGCGCATGAACACGGCGGCATCTTTGCCCCATAGGTCCAGCGGTTCGTCACCCAGCGTGAACAGCCCGCGCAACAGGGCGCTATCCGGTGGGATCTGCGCGATCCATGGCGCGACCGAACCCGCCGTTTCCAGCGCATCGTCCTGAAACAGGCATTGGTGTGGAAGATCCCAAATTCCCAGCATTTCAGGCAGGTTGGGGATTTTGGCGGCATCCAGCATGGCAAACACCGGCAGCGCAGCGCCATCCACATCATCCAGAAAGGCGGATTGCAGATCATCGGGCAGGGCGGCTGTGGCATCCCCCATTTTCGGGGGTGGCAGCGGTGTGACCGCAGCAATGCGGCGGGCGCGCAGGCCGAATGAGTCAGTGTCGCTTTGCATCCTTGGACCCCTTTTCACACATACCGAACGTGACGCATTTGTAGGAAACAGCGCGGCGCATGTCATCGGATAAATCGGATCAGGAAAAATGGTGCCTCAAGAGGGACTCGAACCCCCGACCTTGTCCTTACGAAGGACCTGCTCTACCAGCTGAGCTATTGAGGCATTGCGAAGGTCGTTTAACCGCTCTGTTGCAACCGCGCAAGACGCTTTTGGTGGTGTCTGTGCAGGGTTTTACGGGGTGCGGGGTTTCTTGCGCACGTATAATTCCATGCGGTGATGCACGATGTCATAGCCATGCTGTGCCGCCAGTTCGGTTTGCAGTTTTTCGATCTGTTCCGAGGTGAATTCGACCACGGTGCCGGTGTCCACGTCGATCATATGGTCGTGGTGGTCTGCCTCGGCGTGTTCGAAACGTGCGGGTGCGCCTTCGAACAGATGGCGCAGGATCACGCCGCGTTCTTCGAGTGCGGTCAGGGTGCGATACACGGTCGACAGCGAAATCCCCGGCACCACCTGTTCGGCGCGGCGGTGCAGTTCGACCGCATCGGGGTGGTCATCGGCCATGGCCAGAACATCAAGCAGAACTGCGCGTTGCCGCGTGATGCGCACGCCACCCTCGCGCAGGGCTGTGGTCAGTTGTTTGGTGCGTCTCTCGGTCTTGCTCATTGCCCAGTTTTTGCACAGCCAGGCACATTTGCGCAAGCGATAGCTGCAACTGGTTCCTAACTGCGCTTGACAGATGCAAATCATTCCTAGATGCATGAAGCACCCAAACAAGGAGTGAAACATGATCACCCGCCGTAACATTATTGGCCTGATTGCCGCATTGTCGTTGGCAACGCCGACCCTGGCGGCAGATAATAAAATCAAGGTGGTGACCACATTCACGGTGATTGCGGATATGGCGCAGAATGTGGCGGGAGACGCAGCCGAGGTGGTTTCGATCACCAAACCGGGGGCTGAAATTCACGGTTACGCCCCGACGCCGCGTGATCTGGCCCGGGCGATGGATGCCGATTTGATCCTGTGGAACGGGATGAATCTGGAGCGGTGGTTTGAACAGTTTTTCGCCAATATGCGCGATATTCCGTCGGCTGTGGTATCTGAGGGCATCGTTCCGATGCCGATTTCAGGCGACAAATACGACGGTAAACCCAACCCCCACAGCTGGATGGCGGTGTCATCGGCGCAGATTTACGTGGATAATATTCGTGATGCGCTGATCCGTGTGGACTCGGAAAATGCCGCGACCTATGCGGAAAATGCGACAGAGTATAAGGCCAGAATTGCAGCGGTGATCGACCCGCTGCGCGCTGCGGCGCTGGCCCTGCCAGATGAGCGCCGTTGGCTGGTTACATCCGAAGGCGCGTTTTCATATCTGGCCCGCGATTTCGGCCTGCGTGAATTGTATCTGTGGCCGATAAATGCCGATGCGCAGGGCACGCCGCAACAGGTGCGCAGGGTGATTGACGCGATGCGCGAACATCATATTCCGGTGGTGTTTTCCGAAAGCACCGTATCGGACAAACCCGCAAAACAGATCGCCCGCGAAACCGGCGCTGAGTATGGCGGGGTGTTATATGTCGACAGCCTGTCAGACCCGGACGGGCCGGTGCCCAGCTATCTGGATCTGCTGCGCGTCACCGCAGAAACCATCGTGAACGGATTGCAAAAATGACTGATGGCATCAGGGCCGAGGGCGTTACCGTCACCTATCGCAACGGTTTTACCGCGCTGAAAGATGCCAGTTTTACCATACCCACTGGCACCATTACCGCCTTGGTTGGTGTGAATGGCGCCGGAAAATCGACCCTGTTCAAGGCTCTGATGGGGTTTGTGCCCGTGGCGCAGGGCAAGGTGGAATTGCTGGGCCAGCCGGTGCGCGCCGCAATGAAAGCCCAAACCGTTGCCTATGTTCCGCAGGCCGAGGAGGTTGACTGGACCTTTCCGGTGCTGGTCGAGGATGTGGTGATGATGGGGCGCTATGGCCATATGGGGTTTCTGCGCCGCGCGCGCGCTGTTGATCATGCCGCTGTGACCGAGGCGCTGGAACGTGTCAGCATGGCATCCTATCGCCATCGCCAGATTGGTGAATTGTCCGGTGGTCAGAAAAAGCGCGTGTTCCTTGCCCGTGCCCTTGCGCAGGACGCGCAGGTGATCCTGCTGGACGAACCCTTTACCGGTGTTGATGTGAAAACCGAAGAACAGATCATCGCCCTGTTGCGTGATCTGCGCGCCGAGGGTCGGGTGATGCTGGTGGCGACGCATAACCTTGGCTCTGTTCCCGAATTTTGCGATCGGGTGGTGCTGGTCAAGGGGACGGTGCTGGCGTTCGGCCCCACCGAAGAGGTGTTCACCCCTGACAGATTGCGCGATGCCTTTGGCGGGGTGTTGCGGCATTTCCTGTTAGAGGGCGAGCGCCTGCATGACGATGCCGATGCCCGACGGTTAGAGGTATACACCGACGACGAGCGCCCGCTGGTGATCTATGACGATCGCACCCGCACATTGAAGGGCAAAAAATGACCCTGCTGCTAGAGCCGTTTTCATATGGCTATATGACCAATGCGATCTGGGTATCGGCGCTGGTGGGCGGGGTCTGTGCGTTTCTGTCTGCCTATCTGATGCTGAAAGGCTGGTCACTGATCGGGGACGCGTTAAGCCATTCCATCGTGCCGGGGGTGGCGGGTGCCTATATGTTGGGTTTGCCGTTCGCCTTTGGCGCGTTCCTGTCGGGCGGGTTGGCGGCGCTGGCGATGCTGTTTTTGCAAACCCGGTCGGGGCTAAAAGAGGATGCGGTGATCGGGCTGATCTTTACATCCTTCTTTGGGCTGGGGTTGTTCATGGTGTCGCTGAACCCGATGGCGATTTCGATCCAGACCATCATCATGGGCAATATTCTGGCGATCACACCGTCGGATACAATCCAGTTGGCCATCATCGGCGGCGTGTCCTTGGTGGTTTTGCTGGCCAAGTGGCGCGACCTGCTGGCGGTGTTTTTCGACGAGGCCCATGCGCGCTCCATCGGGTTGAATGTCGGCTTGCTAAAGGTGGTGTTTTTCACACTGCTGGCGGCATCCACCGTGGCGGCGATGCAAACCGTGGGCGCGTTTCTGGTGATCGCGCTGGTGGTGACACCGGGGGCCACGGCCTATTTGCTGACTGACAGGTTTGTGCGGCTGCTGGTGCTGTCGGTCACGATTGGCGCAGTGACATCGGCGTTTGGCGCTTACCTCAGCTACTTTCTGGACGGTGCCACGGGCGGGGTCATCGTGACCCTGCAAACCGCGATTTTCCTGATCGCATTCGTTTTCGCCCCGACGCATGGCATTCTGGCCGCGCGTCGCCGCAGCCGCGCCGCAATCAGAAAGGCGGGATAATGGAGACCCTGCTTTTGCCGTTGCAATTTCCCTATATGCAGAACGCCTATTTCGTGACGCTGCTGATTGCCCCTGCCGCTGCGATGCTGTCGTGTTTTCTGGTGCTAAAGGGGTGGTCGCTGATGGGGGACGCGACATCGCATGCGGTGCTGCCCGGTGTTGTGCTGGCCTATGTTGCCGGCATTCCGCTGTTGATAGGAGCCTTTCTTGCCGGGGTATTGATGGCGCTGGGCGCGGGGTTCATTCAGGAAAACAGCCGCGTCAAACAAGATACCGTTCTGGGCGTTGTGTTTTCGGGCATGTTCGGGTTGGGCGTGGTGATTTACACCCAGATCGAAACCGATCTGCATCTGGATCACATCCTGTTTGGCAACATGCTGGGCGTGGGGGCACAGGATTTATGGACCACGGGTGTGATTGCAGGTGCGGTCGCGGTGATCCTGCTGGTGTTCTGGCGCGATATTCTGGCCCATGCATTTGATCCGGTGCAGGCGCAGATGATAGGGCTGCGCACCGGTCTGATTCATTACGGTTTGTTGGCCATGCTTTCAGCAGTTATTGTGGCGATGTTGTCATCTGTGGGGATCATCCTGTCGATTGCGTTTTTAATCGCACCCGGCGCCATTGCGTTTTTGCTGACGCGGCGGTTTGCAACAATGTTGGCCGTTGCCACATTGGCGGCATCTCTGGCGGGGCTTACGGGAATATATGCCAGCTTCTGGCTGGACAGCGCACCCGCCCCGACGATCGTTCTGGTGCTAACTGCAATGTTTCTGGCAGCCCTTTCCAAACCCAGAACCTGAACCCAGTTCGCTCGGGCTGGGCAGGCGCGTGTCCCCTCTGTTGCCGTGCCCACATATAATGGACCAGGCCTGCGCGGCCCTCGCCCCGAACCAATTATCGCTTCTGGCGGAGAACCTGTTACCGAGCTTTTGCCAATAAATTAAAGGAAAACGAGCGCGCCAGCTAACAACCCTGTTCTGTCAGGCGCTTATGTCACCTTTCGGGGCATCGCATGGCAGAACGATCGGTCTGAAAGCAGTATCGGCGCTTCGACTTTAGAAATGTTCGGAAACAAACCAAGCAAATGTTTCTAAACGGAAAATCCAAAAAACAAAAAGGGGCGGCACTGAACGGTTCAGTGCCGCCAGTACTTCACCCACAGGGAGGAGGTAGAGTGTGAGCGATATCTGGGTATCGCGTATCCGCCCGGAAATTGCGTTTGATCTCGCGAAAGATCTTGGATTTATGGCGATTAAGGACACGCGTCATCGCTCTGATGGGCACCTTTGCGTGCTACCAGTTCTCAAACTTGCGGCGTTCAGGCAGTGATAGTTGCGAATAAACGGCTTCCACGCCATGATCTTCTATTAGATAACTCATTGTTTTCTAACAGCAGTCGCACTTTAGGGTAGCGCGCTCCCCGCTTCTGTCCGCTTTGACGCGCACTTTCACGTTATAGTCGATCACACGTTTGAAGGGGACGAATAGTATCATCGGGCTACTTCCTGTCATCGCGTCGGAACCGGAGGATCACTGCGGTAGTCATAAAAGCCACGACCGCTTTTGCGGCCAGTCCAGCCTGCTTCCACATACTTTATTAGCAGTGGGCAGGGCCGGTATTTGGTGTCGCCCAACCCGTCATGCAGGACTTTCATGATGGCAACGCATGTATCGAGGCCGATGAAATCGGCAAGTTCAAGTGGTCCCATGGGGTGATTGGCGCCGAGCCGCATGGACGCATCAATCGAGGCTATATTTCCCACGCCTTCGTAGAGGGTGTAGGAGGCTTCGTTGATCATCGGGATCAATATACGATTAACAATAAATGCGGGAAAATCTTCGGACGTTGTGGCCGTTTTTCCAATGCCCTGAACAAGCGCTTTGCATGTTTGGAACGTCTCATTATCCGTAGCGATACCTCGGATCAGTTCAACCAGCTGCATCCGCGGCACGGGGTTCATAAAATGAACCCCCATGAATTTTTCCGGCCGGTCGGTCCCTGCGGCCAAGCGCGTGATAGAGATCGATGAGGTGTTCGAGGCCAAAATCGTATTCGGCCGCAATGAGGTGCCCCTAGTTTCCT
>JBOEGO010000013.1:0-48883 GCA_050633465.1 Paracoccaceae bacterium
ACACGCCAAACCTGGCAAGTTCGCAAACCTTAACGGTGCCCAGAATCACGGGGTGAGCTTACCCCGTCAGACTTGTGGGAAGGAGCACAAGCTGTCACCTTGGACTTAGGCCGAAAGACCTAGTTCGTCGCTTGCCGAGAAGGCAGTACGGCATGCAACAAAGCGACGCGTGAACACACGCTGGATCGAAACTATGCGCACAAATAAGGATTCTGAGCTGTAGTCTGGGGCATTGAAGATGCAGAAACTAGATCATCGCTCCCGACGAACACTCGACAGGACAGCCGCCGCTGCCTGCCGGTTCTTAACATCCAGCTTGTTTAGTAGCTTGGAAACATGTGCCTTAACGGTGCCCAGTGCGATATTTAGTTGGACACTGATTTCCTCATTTGATCGGCCTTCTGCAATCAAAACGAGAATCTCGAGTTGACGAGCGCTAAGCACTGGCCTGACTTGTTTGGGAGGGGTTTTCAGGGTTTCAGCGTCTGAAACAGCTGCGGGCCTCACCAGGGCCTTGTCTGGGACTCTAGTTAACAAAGCCTGCAATGCCTGAATCAATTCATCTTGCCGAATGGTCTTGCCAATGAAGCGAGCAGCACCAGCATTCAGGCACTGGTTTCTGACTAGCTCAGATATATGCCCCGACAAGACAAAGATCGGTACGTCTGGTGCCAGTAATTTGGCTTGCTGGACAGAGCTGATGCCGTGCGAGTCAGGCAAATCCAGGTCCAGAAAAATACACTCAAAACGCTTACCGGACGCAATTTCATCAGCCATCGCCCCAAGCGTACCAACGGCCACTGTCGGAGTCGTTGGACAGACTGACCGTACCAACGATTCAAGTCCCGAGCGATACATTGGATGATCATCGACAATCAGGATATGGCGGTACGGCGCAGGGTCTTCGCTAGGAGATCGATCAGCGACATAGAAATCTCCCAGCGCAGTCGGTGCATCACTGCCTACCGTAGAAAGTCGAACAGGTGGTGTAGTAAGGCTTGAATACATCGAATCAGGTTGCGTCAACATCAGAATCTCCAGCGGCGGTACCGAACTTGTTTACGAGAAGGTATCACTCTACTACGGGCAATTCAGCACGCGTCTCAATTCCTTTCGAACGACAAAAGTGACAAGTTACGAAAACTCAATTCTGGAAAACGTGCCGACACCCTGCTTTAGAGTGGCGGTGCGAATTCAGAAAGTTACGACCCCTGAATCCTGAGAAGTTTGATTGGCATCGCTACCTTGGCCCGAACTGATGGATCGTCAATCGATTCGATTTCGTATCGACCCTCGCCACCATTGTTTGTCCAGTCGAGCAACCATTCCGCCCCTTCATGTTCGATCACCAGACCTGGACGATCGTCACGCTGAATGTCTTGGGGCCTCTTTGACGATTGACTCTGATGACTATTCGCTCCATCGGGCGTTGCCGACGGAGCGGGCAACTCCTGTGCGGCCGAAGCAAGCAGAGCCGTTACCGAGGGGCGATCCAATGACCCGGCGTCAGCTAAAGCTGTCACCGCAGCACGATTCGTCTTCAGTACCTTGGAGACATCAGATAGCAATGTCGCATCAGAGCTGTTGAGGGCCCGAAGGAAGCGCTTGTCGTCATCGGATAATCGACTCATTGACAAATATCGACTCACCCAGGTCTTTGAACGCCCTATAGCCGCGGCCAGTTGTTGCGAAGACAGGTTCTCTTTTGACGCAATCTCTGCGAGCGCAATACCAACCTCCACAGGATGAAGAGTCTCACGCTGCAGGTTCACCACGATCGCAGCAAGAGACGTGATGTCCTTAATCACCCAAACTGGCACTTGCTCTACGCCTGCAATGATGGCAGCCCGGTAACGCCTGGCGCCACTGCGAATTTGATACTGGTTCTCTGCAAGTTGCACGGCCAGCAGGGGCTCAAGAACGCCATGCTCGCGTATCGTGTCAGCCAGTTCGTTCAGGGCCTCCTCATCAAAATGCTTTCTTGCGTTTTCTGGGTCTTCTCCGAGCTGTTCAATCGCGATAAGCCGCGGTTCACCGGCAACATTCATCTCGTCCTGTACAGCGGAGGGCGCGACTTCAAACGCGCTTGGCAGCAGGCCACCCAGCCCGTCGATCCTTGGTTTGGCCCTGCCCATGTCTCTATTCGCCATCCACCTTCACCTTTGATCCAATGTATTGCACGACGGACCGCAACTCGTCACCCGCCTGGCGGGACTGACGATCAAGCCAGACCGGGCGCTTACTGGCAACACTTGCGCTCACCCCGGCTCGTTGTGATGACTTAACCGGCATTAATTGTTCAGGAAACGATTCGACAATCGCTTCTAAGAAATCCCTTTGTTCTCTTGTTCGCTGAACCATCCAGGGCACCATGCCCAGCAGAGTGAGGTTGGGGTTGTAGCGCTCTCGAATACCGGTACAGGTTTTAAAGACATTGACGACGCCATCAAACGAGTACTGCGTGAGAGAAAAAGGCGTCACCACATACTCAGCGTTCATCAGAGCGGCAATAACGGTCAGCGTCTGCCCTGGGGAGGTATCAACGACACAGACATCGAAGCGCGTACGAAGCACTTTTATCCAGTCTCGATAAGCTGAAATGACTTCGGCCGGTTTCATTCTCTCAATATCACCCAGCCCATCGCCGCCTTCGATCAGGCTAATGCCTGGGCCCGGATTCAGGAACCGCAGACTAGCATCTACCACCGGCGAAAAGAGCTCGGTCACCTTGCCAATGATTTTTTCGTCGACTAGCGTTGAAGAGCAATTGCCTTGCCGATCCAGATCGAGCACCAGAACGGACTTGCCGAGCTCTGCGTAGTGCCACGCGAGATGCAGCGCCAGAGTTGTCTTGCCAACGCCACCTTTTTGATTCCAGACGACGATAGTTTTCATTCGCTGTCTCTGTGCGTTCTGCAATACGTTCGAGCAATAGCGACTCCCGCAATTGGGGAGGTAACACCCGAATAGGCATATTCGCGATGTGTTCTAAAACGCTTGCGCATAAGTTTTTTCATCACACGTGACAAGAGAAACCGAATCTCCAACAAAAATTCCGACACTTCCAATACTGTTTGCCGACGTTCATAGATTGACCGCAAAGCATTCCGATCACCGATCAATGCTTCTGATCATTTTGTCTTGATGTGCTGCGCGTCACAACCAAAATTTCACCTTGTCACGCGAACAGAAAACCAGGTTCGCTAATCGCGAACGCGGTCGACATGCAATGAGGTAACGACTGCTTCGAACGCGTTGGCAGAGGGTGGTGGAGTACTAACGGCGTGGGGACTCCTCATGATCATGTGAGATCGACGATAGCAAAACAAACTATTCATGATTGGCGTGACGAGCCTGACCCAATCCAAAAAATTGTCCGTGAACTGCCGATAGGCGAGATCAGAAATGGCCTGTACGGATCTCAATCTCCGTACTGTATAAGCTTCTTGATTGCCAACGGTCGCCACGTGATCGAACCTTCGCCTCAGCCTGATGAACTAACTGAAAAGGAGCTGACTTGATCGCCTGTGTGTCCGATACCCCGAGCGTGCGTGTCTAAAGCCCGAAGGTGTGTCTGATACCCCGATAGATCGTTCTTGGCATTGGAAACCGTCGACAGATCACCAGGTCGGGGAGAGACCAAGACACCAAAAGCGCTTCGTTTGACCCCGCGCACTCAATGCAGCCGCTGTCGCATTTGGAGAATCGAAGGCATCAGAGATGCCAAAACACCCGTAAAAACCCCGTAGGAGGGCAATCAGACTGTCCAGGAAGCTGTTGCGGCCTTCGAGGGCATTGAGTTCCTGGCGACCAAAACGATGCGCATGACGTTGAAGGTTCCGCGCGTAAGCGCTCAACTGATCGTCTGCTCGGTGCACAAGGTTTTCGCCACGAATCAAGCTGCCAACAAGGTTCGCAAAACCGGTGGTGCAGATCCGCTCGCCCAGCAGCAAGAAACTGGCGTGGTGATTATGAAAGCATCAGGCGCGCTGGTCTGTTAAAAGGAAGTTAAAGCGTGTTACGCCTCCAAAAACACCCTTTAAACCCCTGATTTCAAGGGGCAAAGTTATCCACCGCGTGTTTAAAACCCCGAAGGAACGTGTCTGAATCCCGAAGGAATGTGTCTGAAGTCCGAGATGTCCACAGGCAGTTATCCACAGCAACGAAATTTTGGCGTCTTGCCTGTCGGTAGGGGCAAGCCTTGACGGACGTATTTGATCCCCTGATTATTCGGGCGATTCAGGCAGTTTTGTGTCTGATACCCCGAAAACGCGCGAGCGTTTTCGGCCTTGTGAGTCAATCAGTCTTTGGAACTAGGTCGAGCTGTGTCTGATACCCCGAATGAACTTTTCGTCGCTGAACCCGATCAAAAGGGACCAGCCCCGCTGGTGCCAGACCGGTACGAGAGCCACGACCTATTTATCTGCGACATTGCCGATGCGATTCTCAAAGACATCATTCCGCAGATGGAACATCCGTTCTATTCATTGACCAAGAAGCCTGAGCATGCGGTTCGTCGTTATGAACATAACGGCAATTGGGTCGAGGTCATCCCGAGTGGCAAGGGGCAGGCGACGATCTATGACAAAGACATCCTCATCTATGCAATTTCGCAGCTCTTCGCGAAGCTCAATCGCGGAGAGCCGGTCAGCAAACGTGTGCACCTCAGTTCCTATGACCTGCTGATCTTTACAAATCGCGGCACCGGCGGCAAAGACTACAAGTCGCTGGTGGAGTCACTGCAGCGCCTGCGGGGCACTTCGATCACGACCAACATCAACACCGATGAGTCTGAGACGTCCACGACATTCGGATTGATCGAGGATGCGAAGCTTGTGCGTGAGCGCGACAACAGCGGTCGCTTAGTGTCCTGCGAGATCGAGCTGTCTAATTGGGTATTCGCGGCCATTCAGGACCGTAAGGCACTTACCCTGCACCGGGATTACTTTCGGCTGCGAAAGCCGATAGAGCGACGCCTCTATGAGCTCGCGCGCAAGCACTGCGGGCAACAAGAGATTTGGTCGTGCTTTCTAGAAACGCTCTACAAGAAATCGGGCTCACAAGGATCACTGAGAGAGTTCAGGCGAAAGATCAAGAACGTCGCCGAAACCGATCACTTGCCCGATTACACGGTGCGGCACGAGGACAAAACCGACAAGGTGATTTTCTTCAATAAAAACAGTCCGTCCTACGCCGAACTCCTGGCGCCTCAAAACGAAGGATCCCTGCCGTCACTTGAGCCCGAGACATATGATGCGGCCAAGCGGCTGGCCCCAAACATCGATGTCTATGCACTCGAACAAGATTGGCGCTCATTGTGGATCCTGAGCGGCAAACCAACCTTCGACAATCCGCAAGCTGCTTTCATTGGGTTTTGTAAGATGAAGGCGATGAAGGCCCACGAAAGCAACTGAGCACCGCAATTCGGTGCGGCAGCAGGCGCCTTAGTATTTCAGACAGACGTGTCCGCATTGACCTCGCTTCACCAGCCTCGCCTTGTAGTGAAAACGATCAAAAAAAGAGGAGCCACCGTGCGGTGGCTCCGGCAGGTTAAGAGGCTGGCTTGTCGTCTTCGGCTTTCGGTGGGAAGAGGGTGATTCGCCCGTCAACCGGCAGTGCGGTTAATACGACGTTCAGGCCTTCGCCCTTGTTGTGGTACCAGGCGGCACCGACCAGCAATAATGGGGCTTTGTCGTTCTTCTGAACGTAGGCGTAGAGGTCTGGCTTTTTGTTGTCTGAAGACATGGTGTTTCTCCTTGCGTTTGAGGGTTTCACGGTGAGTACGAAACTCGCGTCATGAAAAGCCAGGCGAAAGGAGTGCGGTGGCAAGGCTGCGGCAGCGAACGGAGCGGGCAGGGCGGTTGCTGGTTAAGCGCCCAACACGGGAGCGATAGACGCACATGTCTTGGGCTTGCCACGGTGCTCGGCCTGGCCAGGGTCGCGAAGGGGTTGAGTTTGACCGTGATACCCAAGCGGGAACCAATGCGGTTCAGCAAAATCAGCACTTAGCAGAGATCAGAATCAAAGACACTTTTCATTCGGACCATACGAGATTCATCGCAAGGCCATCCCTCACTGACACTGCCTGTGTGCGAGGTCGTTGACCCAGTTAACCGTGAAGCGCATTCGACTAAGTCCTATCAACCTCTCTGACAGCAAACCGAGTTGTCTGCTGGCTAAGACGAAACGCACTGAGCCAAAACAATTGGCCGGCCAGCAGATAACTCTGCAGACCGGCCAGCGCGACAAGGCGCATTGTTGCTAAAGCAAACCATGTTCGGCAAAGGACATCGTTTTGTTTCCGGCAACGATAATATGATCCAGCACCCGAATTTCCAGATGGCACAGCACAGTCTTGAGCGCATCGGTCAGAAGCCGGTCTGCATGTGACGGTTCAGCCAGACCGCTCGGATGATTGTGGCTAAAGATGATGGCACCCGCATTCAGTTCGATCCCTCGTCGAGCCACTTCCCTTGGGTAAACCGCCGTCTGAGACAAAGTCCCCCGAAACAGTTCGTCGGCTGACAACAAGCGATTCTGATTGTCGAGAAACAGACCCACAAAGACTTCGTATGGCCGGTCACGCAACCACAGGGTCAGATAGTCGCGCACAGCAGCTGGCGTGTTCAGCACAGTGCCTTGGGCAATCTGACTGCCAACAACATCCTTGGCGTAGCTCACCAGTTCCTCGTCGCTCGCACGGCGATACCGTCGATTGGCTTCCTGCACATAGAACGTCGTCGTTTCTGCTTTGCTCTGAGTCGTGAATGAATTGAACTGGGACATGATTCTCTCCGGTCTGGTCTGGGCGGAAGTGCCCATGACCGGAAAACCACGTCGCAGCGCAAGCCGGCCAGGTTCGAAGACGGCCAGCGGCCGCAAGCGTGCAGAGAACGCGCAGACCTTGACGGCGAGAACGGCGTGGTAGGGTCGGTCGTTACGGCATGACAACCCACCTCTTAACCTCTGGGTTCGCGTTCAGCACGGCACCGCCGCACAACAAGCCCCCTATAGGGGCCGGACAAGGGGTCGTCACCCCATGGGCCAAGACCCTGCAGGGGGCTTGGGGAGCAAAGCGAGTAGAGCTCGGCCGGCAACGCCGATGGCCCAGGAGCTGCCCTCGTGCAAGCAAATCAACGGACGATGAAGGGCCAACCCGCGCCCAGCAACGATCAATCTTGATTCAGTCCCTGGTGTACTGAACAACCTATGGTTTAAGCAATTGGGCAAATCCCCTCCAGCTATCCCCGACAGGGGGCCGGCATTTGGGATAGTCAACCCCTCCTCATCAAAGACGCAGACCGAACAAGCAAACTGACGCGCTTTAGAGGCCATCGCAGGGTTCGGCGAGTGATCGGCACCGAATCGGCTAAGTGGTACGAAGCGTCTGAGAGAAGCAGTAAGCGCGTCCCGACTTCCGCCAACTCCCCCGCCCAGCGTACCGTTGAGGGAGATCCAGAATTGGGACTGTGGGGGATTCCTAGCTACAAATAACCACTCGCAGGCGATCAGCAGGGGGAGCGCCGCGCGCACCGCTTGGTTATGCTTACCGCTGCCTAGAGACCGCAGGTAAGTCCAATTAGATCCGGCGAAGCCCCGCCGGATCCGCGAAAGCTAAGTGACCTCAGCGCTGAGCTCTTGAGATTCGCTTGTATCACCTAACAGATAGTCGCAAGCGCTTTGAGCCATTGCCGCCGCCTTCTGAACAGCTCGTTTGTCAGACTTGAGCAACCGTAACCAGCCGTCGATGTAGCTGGCATGATCCTCCCGCTCTTTAGTGGCAACACCAAGCCGTGCACAAACAAAGGCTGCGCCAATCTCAGCCACCAGCTCCTCGCGGGCATATGCCATGCGAGGGTTTTCATCTAGGTGGATACGGGCCAACCGCTTCGGTGAGCCCGTCCAATGCACCAATTCATGCGCGAGGGTTGCAGTAAATGCATCCGCGTCTCTGAAGTCTTCAAATCGGGGCATCAAGATGTCATCCGGACCGGGCCGATAACAAGCCGTCTCACCCCCAGAGTTAATCTTGGCGCCGATGCCGCATAGCAATTCGTCTGAGGCATTAGGCGTACTCTGAGCTGCCGATTCCTCGCTTACCGATTCAGCTTGAGCAACCCGCACCTGGAGATCGTCAGGGAGGTTTTCGATCTGAGAAAAATTGAACACGACATACTGCCGTAGAAAAGGCACCGTAACGGCTTCCTCCCCTTCGCCCAGATCATAAGTACCACTACGAATAATCGCGCATCCCTTCTCACCCTTGCGAACATTGGCACCGACAGCCTTCGCCTGCCGAAAAGTCATCCACGAGTCGGAAGTGAAACCGTTCTCAACCTGTGCCATCCAAAGGAGCAAAACATTAACGCCTCGATAAGGAGTGCCACAGACCCGTAGTGGTAGTCCCCCAGCGGTGCGAACCCACGACGCAGACCAGGGTCTAACGCCTTTTTCCAGATACCCAACAATTTCGTCCGTTACCCGCTGGTATACGTCGATGTGTTTTCGTTGTAGGTTTTTGCGTTGCTTATGCTTGGCCATTGCCTTGCCCTCCGTCGTTTATGAGCTTTCGCCCGGTGGTGAGGTCTGGCCTGTCGTGCAGGCTGGTGACCCCGTTACCGGCCGTGTAAACGGCTTTGCACAAAGGGTTGCGGCGTCCAGGGTTTAAGCGGGGCGATTGGTGCGGGCCCGAGGGAGCAAGGCGACGGAGTACACGGTGAGCCCAGCGGCCCTTGACGCGAGAAGCAAGCGTTTGTGCCGGCAAGCGGAGGGCAACGCAGCGCGCAGACGAGCACTGCGAGTCGAAGGGAGAAATGGTTTCTACGGTTTGGCAGAGTCCGTCACTACACACAGAATCCAGCCTGATCACTCATCGTCACCGAGCTTGGAATGGCGCTTCATCATGTGGGCTGTTTCGACGGCTTCGATCGTTGATGAAGGTCAACGCCAGCACTTTAGCTAAGCCGTAGAATTCGAAAATGATTGAGGAATTTTTCCCAGCAACAGGCATGCCAGACCGGGAGTGGTGGGCAGCGCTATGGCCTGACGCCAATAGCATTATTCGCCAGCTCGGTATCGAGCCAACCATGAGTGCCGTGGATTTGTGTTGTGGCGATGGCTACTTTACGGCGCCGCTGGCCGAGCTCGTCAATGGCCGCGTTTATGCCGTTGACATAGACCCTGAGATGCTGAACCAGGCACGCGCAGAGGTCGCCCGGCGCAAGGCGACTGTCCGGGAGTGGATCTGCGCCGACGCTCGGGACATTGCTGATCTGGTCTCTCACGACAACGATTTTGTGTTGATTGCCAACACGTTTCACGGCGTCCCGGACAAGACGGCATTGGCCAAGAGCGTGACGCAGGTGCTCAAGCCAGGCGGTCGCTTTGCCATCGTTAACTGGTATCCACTCGCCCGCGAGCAGACCACCGTGCTCGACAAGCCGCGTGGGCCCAAAACCGACATGCGCGTGTCGCCAGAACAAGTCCAAGCGGTCGTAGAACCGGCAGGGTTCCAGTTGACCGATCTGGTTGACCTTCCACCCTATCACTACGGGGCAATATTTCAAAAACCATAGCTTGTGACGCCGGTGTCACCGTATCAGAGGGGTCGAAGCTACAGCAAAACATCGCTGCATCTGAATATCTGGAGATGAAAAAACAGAACTCGAGGCAAAGATTGTTGCCAGACTAAAGAGATGAATATGCCCTTAGCGCGTTTTGATTTGGGTAGATTGATCAGACCCTAAGGAGGCGAGTCACAATGTCACAAGGTTGGGAAATGATGTCCTGGTACGGAATGATATTCGGTCCCATCATGATGGTTCTGATGCTTGGCGTGGCTGTTGTGGTTGTCGTGCTCATAGTGCGTTGGCTTGGTGGCGGGTTTTTGCTCGGCAGCGGACCATCGCCCCCGCCTGAGCGAATCCACAAGACACCTCTAGAGATTCTCGAAGAGCGCTTCGCTAAGGGTGAAATCGAGACAGATGAGTTTCAGGAAAAGAAACGCCACTTGTTAGAGTAGGCCATCAGGACAGTTCCTTGAGCGCTGATATCTCTGACGCCACCCGAATTTAGGAGGATTCGCCAATGAGCAATGAGCCGCCGGTTGACCCGGTCGTACTTCGCGAAGAGGTAAAGACCCAGTATCGAGAGGTTGCCTGTCATCCTCAGGGGACGTATCACTTTCATACCGGCCGCTCACTGGCCGCTCGCCTGGGCTATGACGCAGCGACCGTTGAGGCAATGCCCGAGCCGGCCGTCGAGGCATTTGCAGGCGTGGCCAATCCGTTTGCGCTTCGCTCACTCGAGAAAGGCGAGCGGATTGTCGATGCTGGCTCTGGGGCCGGATTCGATTGTATGGTTGCCGCCCAGCAAGTCGGCCCGTCAGGTCACGTCGTTGGTGTCGACATGCTTTCAGAGATGTCGGCACGTGCCAAGAGGTCGGCGGAACTGATGGCGCTTACCCATGTCGAATTCCGTGAGGGGTTGCTCGAGGAGCTACCGGTCGAAAATGGCTGGGCTGACACAGTCATCAGTAACGGCGCCATTAATCTCTGCGCGGACAAGGGACGGGCGTTTTCTGAAATCTGGCGGATCTTACGCCCAGGTGGTCACCTTCAATTTGGCGACATCGCCAATAACCAGGCCCTGCCCGAGCCTGCCGAGCACAATGTCGACCTATGGACAGCTTGAATTGCCGGGGGCGTTCCGTGCGAACGCTGGCAGGCGCTTCTCGCAGAGGCTGGGTTTACCTGTATAGAGATTAGCGCGCCGTACGACACCTTTGGGGAGGCTCGGGGCGAAGAGAATGCTCGACGCTTCGGCGTGTACGGGTATTCTTTTCTGGCCTGGAAGCCAGCTGATTGACATCTACTTCTGCTACTTTACGAAACGTATTTTGAAAGAATATGCCGTACATCGACCATTTCAGTAGTCAGCTTCCATGCCGTATGAGCTGCATTCACCGTCGCTCATATCTCCCTTTGGGAAGCCGATGAACCCGCTGTGGAACGCTGACTAACAAGCGTGTCAGCGTTCTTACGGACCAGGCCATCGGATACCTGCGTTCTGGCCCTTAGTTCCCTTAGTGCCGCGTTTAGGCTCCGGGCCTGTGCTTGCCGAATCGGTGCGAATAGATGTGAGCCCAGTGGTGCTGGTTTGATCAAAACGTCGCACGCTTCGTGCCTGTCGCTCGTCTCGCTTAGTCGCCACGGGTTTGCTTCAGTGAGTGAACGACTATTCGTGATCTGCCTTTCTTAAGGCGCGAGTTCGTTCTCTTTGAACAGCGACTGATCGTTCGCCCCAATGAGATTTAATAAAGGCCAGAACATCAGCAATTTCTTGATCCGAAAGGATCCCTTGATAGCCAGGCATACCGCTTTGGAAATTCGTGATTCCGGCCCCTGCCATGAACGCCTTCCCACCTTGCTTTGTATAGAGAAAGAGTGTCTGATCATCATGGTGCCACGTGTGTCCGCTGTCGTCATGCGGGGGTGCCCTGGGGCTGCCATCCGCATTCTGATCTCTCCAGTTTGCATTGCCCTCAAGATTTTTCCCGTGGCATGCGGCGCAGTGCTCCATGTACAGCCGCCCGCCGACTCGTTTATCTGGGACGTGCAACTGAGCGGCGACCTGCAATACACGGTCATTAATTCTAGTCAGTGGACGCTGAGCGAAAGATACCTCAGACGATTTCGGATCAGGTTGCTCCTGCGTCCCAAATACCCATGTCCCGAGACCAACGAGCACAATGATTGCGATTGCCGTATTGGCGCGGCAAAAGATCATCGCGATAACTCAGATGGATACTGAAGTTGAAACGATGTGATCAAACTATCAGCAAGTCTCTGGAGGGTTTTGAGACCAAACAAAGCGACAGAAGACTCTCGATAGAGGTGAAAGTTCTCGCCAATCATCTTCTGATGAAGCGGTGACAGAGACAATCTGATTTTTAGGACTGCATCGAGGTCTGGCAGACTGACTGATCGAAGCCTTCGCAACAGCAACAGCAGTGACGACGTGATGCGGCTGGAGGAAAATTCGAACATTTGACCCTTCACAGCGGCGCGAAATCGGCGATTATCGTTGAGCACGACTAAAGACCTTAGGGTCAGTCGATTGTTCAATATCTGCTGATCGATCTCTACTGTTGACCCTCGCCCCGTGCTCCGTAACCCAAGCTGCGTCGGCTTGGTCATTTGCGGTCTCCGTAGGCCAAGATCGCTCGTTGATGGCGTAGCGACCAACCTTGCCCTTGAAGGGCATCAGCAGCATGCCATCCAGGCGCGCGACTTCGCGCGGGTCGCTGTGACCGCGAATGCCAATGACAATGGCATCATGTCCGGCCCGTGGCTGGGCACGATAAGTACCAAACAACCAATCCCACCAAGGCAGCGTGAAACCGAAATTCGAGTTGGTTTCATCGGGTTCGACCGAGTGATGAATTCGATGCATGTCCGGGGTGACGATGAACCAGCTGAGTGCTCGGTTCAGCGACATGGGCATGCGAATGTTGCCATGGTTGAACATTGAAGTAGCGTTGAGAAGCACTTCGAAGATCACCACCGCCACTACGGGCGGGCCGAGCGTCACCACTGCTGCGAATTTAAGTAACATCGACAGCAACATTTCGATCGGGTGGAAGCGCGTCCCGGTGGTCAGGTCGTAGTCCCGATCGGCGTGATGGACTTGATGCAGGCGCCAGAAAGCTGGCACGGCGTGAATGACCACATGTTGCAGCCAGATCGCAAAGTCCAGCACGATCACCGCGATCGGCACTGCGATCCAAAGGGGCACTTGAAAGTGGTTTAGCAGACCCCAACCGCTCGCCTCGCTGAAAGCCGCAACCCCGACCGTTGCCAGTGGAAACACCAATCGCAACAGCAATGTGTTCAGGGCCATCAAACTGATGTTGTTGCTCCACCGCAGAGCCTTGGAGAGAGTGGCCTGGCGGCGAGGTGCTGCGATCTCCCACAGCGCCACCAACGTAAAAACGGCAAGGAATACACCGAACCGGATGGCATGTTCGCGAGTGAGAAGGTACTGTTCGACATCCATGGTTTTCTCTCTTCGCTGATCGGTTAGAACGCGTCAGCAATATATCACTCATTCGCACGAATGTTAGAATATTATTTATGGACAATAGAACTGTCAAAGACCTCCTGTATGAGCAAGTTGCCCGTGTCGGCAAAGCGCTGGCGAGTCCTAAACGGCTGGAAATACTCGAAATGCTGGCTCAAGGCGAGAAATCGGTTGAGACCCTAGGGAGCGACGTTGACATCAACGTCAAGCTCGCCAGCGCTCACCTGAAAGCGCTAAAGGAGGCGAGGCTGGTATCCAGCCGCCGAGAGGGCAAGCGCATTATTTACCGGCTTACCGGTGACGACGTTGCACAGCTTGGTGTGACGTTGCGCAACGTGGCTGAGGCGCATCTGAGCGAATTGCAGGTCGCCTTGCAACGCATGATGAAAGAGCCCGACCGGTTGGTCAGCGTCAGTCGTAAAGACCTAATGGCTCAAGTCAAGCGTGGCGATGTCATCATGCTCGACGTACGGCCGCAATCTGAATTCGACACCGCCCACCTACCTTATGCGCGGTCTATGCCGCTGCCAGAACTCTTGCAGCGTCTGGCAGAGTTACCCCAGGATTCGGAGATCGTTGCCTATTGTCGCGGGCCGTTCTGCTTGATGTCCGACGAGGCGGTAAAGATACTTCAGGCCCACGGCTATCACGCACGCAAGACATTTGACGGGGTCAGTGAATGGCAAGCTGCGGGATTGCCGGTAAAGCATGCTTCGGCCCGAAGATTGAAAGACGGACCTGCAGCGTCATAAGCCAATGCGTTTGACAATACGTTTAATTCATCCCGACTTATGAACACGGCAGGGAGAAATGATGGGCCTGAGCACGGGTACTGGCACCGATCTCAAGACATTCGTCGGCTCAAAGGATTTTGAGACTTCCCGCGACTTCTACGTCGCGATTGGCTGGCCGAGTTGCAGTTGGATCACTCCAAGTTTTTCTTACAGCGGTACTACCAGAAGGCCTGGTGCAATAACTCGACGCTGCACCTGACAGTGAATGATACACAGGCCTGGCATCAACTTGTCACCAATGTATTGGCAACGCGTTCGTTCGGCGCGGCGCGTACGACTGCGTCAAAGCGAGAGGATTACGGTGCACTGGTCACCCACGTGTGGGACCCAAGCGGCGTTCTTTGGCACCTGGAACAACCCATTGAAGCGACTTAGAGGCCAGCTGTTCGTGCGTCTGGCTTAGCCCGCGCAGCAGGACAGTTTTCTGACATCCATATCGAAGGTTTGCGCCGCTAGTTTGATCCCTTCCACGGTCGTCAGGTAGGGGAAGATCATCGCGCCAAGATCGTCATAAGTCATACCAGCTTTGATGGCCATTGCCGCCGTTTGAATACTGTCTGCCCCTTCCGGCGCCAGAATATGAGCGCCGAGTAGCCGACGAGATTTTTCATCGGCTACCAGCTTGATAAGGCCACGGGTATCGCGTGCAGCCAATGCCCTGGGTACGTTATCCAGGGTGAGCACAGAAACCTTGACGGCATGGCCTGCCTCTTTGGCTGCCGCTTCTGTCATTCCAACGCTCGCGACTTGCGGGTCAGTGAACACCACGGCGGGCATGGCCGAGTTGTCATAACTCAGGCTGTTGCCATTCATCGCATTCTTAGCCGCCAACTTCGCGCCATAAGCGGCCATGTAAACAAACTGATCAGTACCGGTGACATCACCAGCGGCGTAGACGTCAGTCCGAGTCGTGCGCATTTGTGCGTCAACCACGACACCCCCGTTGCTCTGCACGTCAATATTCGCGTTCGGTAAATTCAGGCTGTCGGTGTTGGGCGCACGACCGGTTGCGATGAGGACCTTCTCAGCCTGGAGCGCTTGACTGCCATCGGTCCCCGTGAGTGCCAATTCGATCCCTTGATCCGTTTGTTGAATGCTTTCGTACTGGATCGCTTTGACGAAGGTGATGCCTTCGCTTTCGAAGTATTCCGTTAGCACCGCGCCAATTTCGGGTTCAGCCTCCGGTAACAAACCACGACGGCTCACCAGGGTGACTTTGACACCAGCGCGGGCGTAAGTCTGTGCGAGCTCTGCACCAATGTATCCCGCCCCAATCACCAGCAGTGAGGCCGGAAGTGCCTGTAACTCCAGCGCGGTCGTGCTGGTCAGATATGGCACGGACTGGATGCCCTCGATGGGCGGAATAGCGGGTCGGGTACCGGTTGCGATGATGATTTTGCTGGCCCCTAATACCTGGCCATCGACGCGCAAGTCGCCGTCCTTCCCAAACGATGCCTTACCTTCCAGATAGCTCACGCGGTCGTAGGCGGGGAGTACGTCGCTGTATTTCGCTTGCCTCAGATCGTCAACCAACGCCTGTTGTTGCCGCGTGACGGCAGCCCAGTCAATCACCGCAGCTGTGGCCTCGATGCCGTCAAGTCGAGCACTGGCGCGAGCGCCATGCAGGATTTCAACCGCTCGAATCAGTGCTTTGGACGGTACGCAACCAACATTGACGCAAGTGCCGCCAATGGTGCCGTGTCCGATCAACGCAACCCGTGCACCTGCGTCGGCAGCTGTGATCGCAGCTGAGAATCCCGCCGACCCAGCACCGATAACAGCAACGTCGAAGGCTTCGTTGCTACTTTCAGCGCAACAGTCGGACATCGTTTCTTCTCCAGCAGGGATGATCGAGACTATTTGGGGTTACACGAGAGGTGCATCAGGCGTTGGCCAATTGTTTCGAGCGTCGCCAGAGCCGCATAGCCCGTTATGGCAATAAAGGCGGCCAACCCCGGCAACAGGACATAGTCGGCATAACCCAGAAGTGAGCCGAGTCCAACAACGCCGAGTAACACCACCAAGATGGGCGTAAAACAGCACACCACGAGAAATATCGTCCCGATCACCCCCGTCGCTAGCAACTTGTCTTTAAACATCAACCGCCCTTCGAGGAGGCGACTGTTGACGGATAGCCAATTGAGGCAGTGGCCGCACGAACTTGATCGATTGACGTCTTGGCATCGTCAAACGAGACCGTGGCAGATCGATCTTTCATCGTGGCACTGACCGACAGCACCCCTTCCACCTGAGAGATCACCTTCTTAACCATGTAAGGGCATGACACGCAGTTCATGCCAGGCACTGACAGCTTGACGGTCTGTTCGCCTGCCCAGGCACTCGCGGAGCCCAGAAGTAGGGTCAAGGTAATAATCTTGAGCGCTTTAATCATGGCAATCTCCGAGTGCTCGCGTGAAAGTCAATCAAGGATGAGTGGAACGATCAGCGGCCATGCCAACGCCAGGACCACTAGAGCCGTTGCAGACCAAAGGCCCACCTTGACCACGCGATTAGGTAATGGTCGAGCGCAAGCATCGTCTTCAGCGCAGGGCGCAGGCTTGAAGTACACCAACCAGAATCCGACGGCCAGGCAAAGTGCCGTGATGCCAATGAAGATCGGTTGGTAGGCTGCCAGGGCGGTCAGATTGCCCATCCAGGCGCCCCCTACACCAAGGCTGAATAACACCAGTGGCAGGATGCAGCATGACGAGGCAGCAATCGCCCCAAGATTGCCGCCAGCGGCTAGCCACCCGGCCTTTCGTTTGTCCTGCTCTGCTTCAACAGCGGCTTGCAATCCCGACGAAATGCCGGTTGTTTCTGCCATGGTTCGAGACCCGTTCGATTCAATATGAAGTTATGCTAATACCTGTAGCTACTACAGATGCAAGCGCATCTTTGACCAATGGATAGAAAGTCTTTCGAAACGGGATTGTTGATCGGTGACATTGCTCGTTTGAGCGGCGTGCAGATCGAGACCATCCGTTACTACGAGCGAATCGGCGTTGTGCCCAAACCCGGCAGAACGAAAGGCGGGCATCGTCTCTATTCTTCAGATCAGCTGAACCGGCTTGTCTTCATCCGGCGTAGTCGAGAGCTGGGGTTCAGCCTGGCAGAAGTCCGTACGCTGCTTGACTTGATCGATGGCGATCAAATGACCTGTGAAGAGGTTCACGGCATCACGATGGAACACCTATCAAACGTTCGTCAGAAGCTGGCTGACCTGCGCCGCCTGGAGCGAGCGCTAAAAGAACTGGCGGGTCAATGCTCGAGAGGAAAGGTCCCTGAGTGCCCAATCGTAGATACGCTGTTTGCCACTGTCTGATTTTGTCGGTTCATCCAGATTTGGGCGGCGCACTTCAGGTTTGTGAAGAACCATTGACAAAATGTGGCCAGCAGCTTAGTCCCCCCCGCGAATTCGCGGGGGTCGGAGCAGCCTATTTGTCTCGCTTGATCTCCTGGAATTCTCCTTTTACATTCAGCGTGACCGTGACGTCCTTTCTGTTGCGACTACGCCAGAACCAGCCGTGGTTGCCGGTGAATGCTGCCTTGAGCGTACCTTCGTCTCCCTCAACGCAACGGCCTTTTTCGTAGCTGATTGATTTGCCGTCTCCGTCACCGTGCAAATCAAAGTTCAATTTGCCCCCTCCAACCGACCAAAGAAACTGTGCCTCAGCGTTCTCGTTCATGAGCAGTTTGATCTCGGTGCCCTCGCCTGGACTTAACTTAAACGACAGGGTTGTTTTCCAAGCGGGTTGATCTCTTTGCGCCTGAGCGCTGCTCACAAATACGTTTAGCAAGTCATTCAGCAAGCTAGTTTTGTCTGACGTTAAGCGAAACGGCCGTCGCGCTCACCTTGGGATGTTTTGGGGTTGGCTCAATGATTGCTGCAGTGGCCCTGCCTGCACTGCTGGAGCGCGTCACAGAGCGACGACTAATGGTCGCTGGCGCGATGCTGATGGCTGTGGCGTTGTTGGCCCTGGCCGGATGGGTGACTGCTTTTGATCTGACCTGGGTCAGCTTGCTTATTGCGTGGGCGCTCGCAGGCATAGGTTACTCGGCGGCGTTAACGCCCTCAGGCCGGTTGTTACGCCGGTCCGCCCACCCGGGTGATAGACCAGCGTTGTTCGCCGCGCAATTCTCGTTGTCACATGTTTGTTGGCTGATGACCTATCCCCTTGCCGGTTGGTTGATGACCGCTGCTGGTCCCGTACCGGCGCTGCTGGTTCTCGGCGTGATCTCGGTGGCTGCCATTGGTATCGGTCTTGTGATCTGGCCTGCAGAAGACATTGAGGCTCTAGAACATCATCATGACAATCTGCCCTTGGATCATCCGCATTTACAGGGTGAACGCACGCACACCCACCCCTGCGTCATTGACGAGCACCATGCGCGATGGACGGCCCGGTTGTGAAAGACAACAGAGTCAGATCCACCTATAAGTGCCTGTCTGGGTCGTCAAGCGCCGGCCGCACGCACATTAGGCGAAGGACCGCTTACCGGTCCTTCGCCGACGAACTATTGTGAGCGAATGAGCGATTTGTTGGCGATGGATTTGCCGTAGTCGATTGCCTTCGATACGGCCTTCGGCATACCAACGGTAGTTGTAAGGCGCATCTTCCGGACACTCTCCAGTGTAGGCATCGTCAAACCCTAACCGCCACAAGCGGTAAGCCTCTGACTTCATATTGACCTCACACAAAGCGAACACGGTCTGCAAACAGTTTGCTTGCAAAAGCCGCTTGTTGGACTTCTCTTGGTGTTGTGCAACCACCGACCGTCGCGATGCAGTCCTCACCACAAAACATCTCACCGGACCACAACCCCGACGCCGATCGAAATAGGTTAAGGATAAGTGGGTCACGCTCTACCAGCGCGACATCTGTAGCCTCGACAAGATGCATAACAACCTCCAATAACCAGATGTTCAGTGCGTTCGATGATTTAACTCTAGCCGCAATATTGCCCCACTCAGCGCTGCCTGACTAGGCAATTCGGCCGACGCGAAAGTGCGAACATATTTGGTTGATGGTTTCCTGGAGAAGCAATATTCTCCCGGTATGTCGTAGCTTACTGTCTCATGAACAATGGCACCCAATCTGTCTTGTCTGCAAGCCTTTCAGCGGCGTCGGCCAGTGCGGACTTAGTTAGTTTTGACAACTCTGTGATGTTATCTGGCGCGAACTCCTGGATGTCACTGAGAATTTGCTTCTTTGGAACATGGTTGAAGTACGACGCAGCAGTTGGTTTCCACCCGTCTCGGGCTTGAAAACCCAGCACTTGCGCCAAAGCCGTCGCCGGCTGGGCCGTCGCAGCACCCTCGCGACCAGTAACCGCATTGATGCTCAAAGCGACAAGAAGGGTCAGTAGCTCACTCATTTCTTCCCCGGTCAATGAAAACACTGATTGCTCAAGCGTCTGGTCTTTCCTTTCATCGGCGAACCTGGCCGTCCAATAGTCAACCTTGGCATTTACCTCACGAAGAGTCCGGAAATCCTTGATCTCTGGTGCCGTGACAGTCAGTCCGTAAGTAGTGTTGTGCCGAATCTGAACAGCATCGGCAAATCGCTCGCCGCTTCTAAACCCGCACAGGCGACTGTGATGAAGCATCGCAAGGACCAGTGTCCGCAGGGCGACATCGGGTTGCTTAAGCATCGCGCTTTGAAGTAGGGCTGTCCGGGCGCTGCTCAGACGCCTTGAAAGTGGCTCACTGTAGCGCGTAGCGAGGGCCTGACCGTTATTGGCACTATTTCCACTGTTCTCTCCGCGAAAAATCGCAGAGTCCGAATGATCCCCATCGCCCCCATCCTTCGATACACCTTGTTCCTTGGCCTTGGCTATCGATTTGCTAGGTGCAGTATTGCTGGTGCTCTGGGTCGTCGTGCTGGTTTGCATGGATAACTCCTCAAAGGTGGAAGATGAGCTTTCGCCCGGTGGTGAGGTCTGGCCTGTCGTGCAGGCTGGTGACCCCGTTACCGGCCGTGCAAACGGCTTTGCACAAAGGGTTGCGGCGTCCAGGGTTTAAGCGGGGCGATTGGTGCGGGCCCGAGGGAGCAAGGCGACGGAGTACACGGTGAGCCCAGCGGCCCTTGACGCGAGAAGCAAGCGTTTGTGCCGGCAAGCGGAGGGCAACGCAGCGCGCAGACGAGCACTGCGAGTCGGAGGGCTTCTGGAGAGCCTCGGACCAGAGCAACGCTGACTTAAAATCGAACCCAACGAGGCAAGAAAACTCCCTGTACTTCGCAACGACAGCCATTGAGCTATTTCGAATCGAAACACGCGAACTACGTCGAAGGGCTTAGTCCTGCACTAATGAGGATTGCCTGAACTACGACCAAGGTTGTAGTCCTCCAAGAGCGCAGAACACAGAACCAAGTCAAGCTGTAAATGTCCAGATGCCAGATGCCATTTCAGTCATCACTGCTGCTAGAGTTTTGAGTAACAGAAAAACGATAGAGAAGAGTGCAAGGGTTCGGTCATGGCGGGATTCGATTCATATGAAGCAATTCAAGGGCTCTCGGCATCGAATGTCGGGCTTTATGCCAATGAACCGTCAGTCGCCGAATCAGTCTGCCGCTTTGATCCGGACCCGTCTGAGGCAATCTCAATCGATGTGTCCCCTCCGGGCACGACCCTGAGCTACTCATTCTTATCCATCAGGGGCACGCTGCAATGTGTCAGAACCCTACGGCAGACTGGATGGGGTATCGCCCGCATCACCCAATTTGTTCGAACGGAGGCGCAGCTCGACGCGTTGCTCCAGGCCGATGAATACTATGAGGGAAGGGTGCGCTACTTTGATAAGGTGAAACATTCAGCGATGCACTACCTCGATGACTAGCCCCAAGAATTATTCGCAATCTGCCCTAGGCATCCTCACGCTGGCGTCAAAGGTGAAAGGATGCAACGATGAGTTGGAGCTTTCTGAGGTGATCTCGGCGGCCGCAAGGATGCTAGGCGCCAATTCATGGGTTTTCACGATGTTCACCCGCGGCGATGAAGAGCATAACTACCACTTCATCAGTAACGCGCCGCCAGGCTGGGTGCAGAAGTACGTCGGCCAGCGTTGGTACATCACCGACCAGAGCCTGCAATACGCTCAGATCAATGGGGAAGGCCGCCAGATATCGACCTTACCGGTCGAAACACCTGGCCAACAGGCCTTGCGTGACACTGCACGCCGGCATGGCCTGGTCGATGGCTATATTTTCCCTGCCCATAGCGCCATTCAGAGCCGGGTGGGGGCCCTCCAGTTGTTCGTCAGCGAGAGCGCAGCGATTGAACAGCCCATTGATCCAACCGTCGCTATGAGTGTCCGAGCCTTTGTGACCGCGGTACTGGATCGGATGATGAAGCGTTTACGCGATGAAGTGATTGCAGCCTCCGGACTCACAGACCGCGATATTCGTCTCATGAAGATGAGCGACAAAGGCTTTCCAAGCAGCACGATCGCAGAACTGGAAGGCTCCAGCCAACGATCTGTTGACCAAGCCTTCACCCGACTGATCAGCAAGTTTGGTATGCATCGACGCAAGGCAGTCATCGACTATGCGCGGCAGATCGGCTTGATCTGACGTCACCGCATATAGGTCAGCCATCTGTCAAGACGGAAATCACCCCCCGAAATACACCGACAACTCAACGACGCAATTGATAGATTGACTATCAAAGGATTGATGCATTTTGGAGAGGCGGTGTGCGTAGTAAGTGGCCTGGCATAGTGAAAAATCTTGCCATTGTTTTTGTACCCGCATTTGTGCTGTTAAGCATTGCGGGTACGACGGCCGCCGCCAGCTTTTCAACGCCGGAAGAACGGCGCAAGCACCTGCTAATCCCGCCCCCTCAAGACTGCGGATTGCTAGCCGATGTCATTGGCGACGCCTTGCTCAGCGACGAGGGTAAGCTGGAAGCGTTGCGACCTCAGGAGCGTTCAGCACCAAGGGCGTACAACGTGCGCGGCACCACGGCTGCTGGTGACAGCGCAGCTGGTGCTCGGCGCCTGCTACCGGATTTGAACACCTACCGTGCCATTGCGCCGTGGGTCACCGTCTACTTCGAAGGCGGACGATCACCGGCTATTGCACAGCCCCAGTTCGGGCCCGCTCGAATTGAATACTTTTCGCGCCGTGCTGGCAGCTACCAGCGATTCGAGGCGAATCCAAATCTGACCGGTGCTGTTTGTGAGTCGACCGCCACCACAACGAGTTGTGCAGAACAGCAGATTGCTCGCCTGAACAACAAAACCAGTGTGGTCCACTTCAAGAAGGGAAAGCGATTCGCGGGTCGTTGGACGGCCCAATCAATCGATCCGTATGACATCGAAGCGGTCGTCATCACTGTCCCGATCAGAATGTTAAGCGATGGTCCCTTACACGGACGCTACCTCGCGCGGGTAGGAGCAGACTACTACGCAGCCCCCGGCGTCATTCCAACTGAAGACAAGCATGCCAGCGCTGGTGTCAGCCGACTGAAGTCGATCGGCACTGCTTGGACCACGATCAGTTTCGTGACGCTGAATGATGCTGGTATTCAAATGCCAGGGGCCGGTGCGCCGATCTCGTTTCTGATTGGTCATCCGCCAGACTGCACCATTGACAAACTCCTGCCACAGACGATCATGCCTGTTGTGGCGGAGAGGCGGCGGTGATGGCCAGTCGCTTCGACACGATTAGATCCGACGCGCCTTCCCCTCGCGACGGAAGATCACTCAATCTTCGGAGAGTGGCCAGGCGCGCAGTACATCACCGGTTCACGCAACTCGATGCCAAGCGACACGCACCCATTCACAGGCAACTGCTTGGCAACCAGCACTCGCGCACTACCGCGCCATCGACAACTACCGCGATCCCGCAAGTAGCTGTCATCGGCCATGCATGCCCATGCAATTGCCACGCGCAAATCCGCGAAGCAACCAACATGTGGGTAAGGCGTGGGCTTGATCCCATCTCCGTAGTCGGCACGCACCCAATAACGTCCGCCATTGACTGGACCAATGCGGTAGACCGACTCGGGGAGTGTTTTGGCTTTGGATTGAATCTTTTCGTAGAGGGTCGAATCAATCGGCGTACGACCAACCACGGCAGCGAATTGCTCGCAGTCGATCGATTCCGCATAAGTGGTGCCGTGAGTGATGAGCATCAGTGTTGCGAGAAAAAAGGAGCGCATCAAGAACCTCGGTTGAGTCGTCAGGAATGTCGCACCGATTGGTGCAGCCAAACGATAGCCAATGCGAACGTTCGCCGCAAGAGGCGGATATGGATTTGATGAGTCTGATCATTGCGTGTGTGCCGGGTGCACCACCGGCAACCTTGTATGCCGTGGTCCAGAACGAAAGCGCGGGGAATGCCAACGCCATCAACATCAACTCAAAAACGTATCGTTTGACCCGGTCTCCGACAACGCGCGCCGAAGCACTGCACATTTTGCAGGAGCTCAAACAGAATCGATACGGATCGTATGACGTAGGCCTCGGGCAGATTAACTCGAGAACGCTAGCTCGATTCGGGGTTTCACCAGAGGCGGCGCTAAACCCCTGCATCAACCTCAAGCTCAGCGCTAGCGTCCTGGCCGATTGCTACGAGCGGGCGAGGCAGTTGGGCAAAACTGAGCAGCATCAATTGTCGCATGCCCTGAGTTGCTACAACACCGGCAGTTTCACCCGTGGATTTTCCAACGGATACGTTGCAAGCGTTTATCGACATGCACAAACGCCACCGGCAGCGAAAAACCGATGAAACACAATTATCAAAACAGTCCGCGGCAGCGCTCCGGTCTCGGATTTTCCTCGTCTATTGGGAGCAACGGAGAATCAAACATGAAGGGCTTTCGGATGATCAACAACGGCCTGCAGAATCTCGTTATCGGTGGCATGGCAATGCTGGTGACGCACAAAGCGTTCGCTCAACTGACCGAGGTTGA
Source organism: Paracoccaceae bacterium (assembly GCA_050633465.1). Classification (GTDB taxonomy): domain Bacteria; phylum Pseudomonadota; class Alphaproteobacteria; order Rhodobacterales; family Rhodobacteraceae; genus UBA3069. Next base: position 23,790 of record JBOEGO010000013.1, read on the forward strand.
GAACACGGCACTTTGGGTAGAAGACATTTTTAGCCCAGCACTGCTGCTGACAGCGCTGATTATTCTGTGCATCGGTTGTGGCTTGGCGGTGATGTTCGGGAGGCTATCTGGCATCCTGTTCGTCCGGATCCTGGTCGGTAGTGTCTTGATCTTTGGTGCGCGAACGATCGCTCCGAAACTATCGGCCATCGTCGCGTGACACTCCCCCGTGAAAAGGTACTTGGCGCGATGCGCCGCCCAGCCGAGTTGTGGGGCACCCATCTCGGTGCGGTGTTTGGCAACATGGTGTTCACCATGTTTGCCTTCACCGCGACCGACAACCTGTGGGCGTATGCCGCTGCATTGCCAATTCACGGTATTTGCGTACTGATCTCCAAGACCGATCCCTATGCCTTCCGGCTGATCTATCTGAAGTTCTGGTTATCGGCTGAATCGTGCGGTAACCGACTGCTCTGGAGCTGTTCAAGCCGTGATCCAAATGCGCTCCTCCGGGGAAGATTCAGGTGAAGGTGTTGTCGAGAAGAGCCCGCGAAATCGCCATTCGGCGGGAGGCGCCAGCGGCCGACGTGATTACGCTGTCGGCGATGGTGGATCCGTTCACGATTCAAACGGACGCAGGTGACTTTGTTCAGACCTTTGAGTTTGACGGGATCGCTCATGAAACGGCCAGTGACACGGAACTGACCAGTTGGCACGAAACCCTGTGCCAGTTCGCTAAGGCTATCGCCAGTCCTCATCATGCGATGTGGTCTTACACCCTTAGATCGCCCCTGCAGGCTTATCCAACCGGCAGCTTTAGGCCAGGATATGCGCACGATCTGAACGAACGCTACAAGTCCCACGCCCTCAAGCAAGGACAGTTCGGTACCAGACTGCTACTCGCTGTTCTCTTCAGGCCGTATCCGGGTCAACTGGATAAGTTCGGGGCGAAACTCGATAAGCACAGCGCGGCAGCCGCGCTGATTGGGCGCAAGGATGCGATTGCGCGACTGGAGTCAATCGATCGCGATGTCCACAAGTGGCTAGGCCGCTGGTCGCCAAGACGGCTCGGCACGTACGAGCGCAATGGGCTCGTTTTCAGCGAGGCGTTGGAGTTCTACGGCGAACTGATCAATGGCTATCAACAACCAATGCCACTGCGACGCGCCAATATCGGGTCGACGCTGATGACAGCGCGCCCCTTCTTCGGCACAGAGACCTTTGAACTGCGGGGGCCTGCTCGCTCCAGCTATGGCGCTATGCTGGAATTCAAAGAATTCCCCGATGAGCTGTCTCCGGGGTCCATGGACGAGCTCCTGCGAATCAATACGCCGTTAGCGTTGGTGCAGTCTTTTGCTTTCACTGAACGCAGTGAAGCCCGCACCAGCATCGATCGTCACATCATGCGGTTGGAGAACGTTGAGGATGATGCGCAGTCGCAGCACGAAGAACTACGGGAAGCAAAGGATGATCTGCGATCACAGCGGTTCGCCATCGGCGTCCACCACATCACTTTGATGGTCCGGACCCCCAGCCTAGACCAGCTACCCGAATTCATCGCTGAGGCCCGCCAGGCGATGGCCGCTGGTGGCGGCATTGTGACCCGCGCCAGTATCGAGATGGAAGCAGCTTTCTGGTCGACCCTGCCAGGCGCGTTCAATCGCCGACCGAGGCCCGGCATGCTGACATCAAGACAGTGGGCCGCCTTGAACAGCATGCATTCCTATCCCTCCGGTCGTCCAAGTAATAACCACTGGGGCCCTGCCATCGCCCTGATGAAAACGGCCAATGGCAGTCCGTACTTTATGAATTTTCATCAGGCGGATGTCGGGCATTTTTGTGTGATCGGATCGACAGGTGTTGGCAAAACGGTCCTGACAACTTTCCTGATGGCGATGCTGACACGGCTTGACGTGCAGATGAATTACTTCGACAAGGATCGTGGTGCTGAGATTGGCATCAGAGCGATGGGGGGTGAGTATTTTCCGTTGAGACCGGAGCGACCCACCGGCTTCGCTCCATTCGCATTGCCAGACACCCCAGACAACAAGGCAGCCGTGCGTAAGCTCATGCAGATCATCTTGCGGGATAGGGGCGCCCCCCATTCCTCTCGAGAACTGGATGAGATTAACCAGGCAGTAAACGGTGCCTGGCCTTTGGGACGTATGGCAAACATGCTCGAGTTTCTGGAACCGCCGCAGAACAACAACTTGGCTCAACGCCTCAAGCGCTGGGTGCAGAGCATTGATGGTGACGGCGAACTCGCATGGATCTTCGACAACGACATTGATCTGCTGGATCTGAACAAGGCTCGAATCAACGGATTCGACATGACGTACTTCCTAGATGATCCAGAGATCTCGTCGCCGATCATGATGTATCTGCAGCACCGAATCGAGCAGCTGAAAGATGGCCGAAGACTGGCCACCTTTATCGATGAGGGGTGGCGGGCCTTAGACGATCCAATCCTCGATGCCGACGTACGCGTCTCGCTCAAGACTGATCGAAAAAAGAATGCCCTGATCGGGCTCATCACCCAGGATCCAACCGATGCGCTCGAAAGTCGCGCTGCTAGAGCAATCATCGGACAAACCCCAACCAAAATATTCTTACCGAATATAGAAGCGAACAAGAAGGACTACTTGGCCGGATTCGGAATGACGGAAGGGGAGTTTGAGACGTTTAGCAAGCTCACCCCAGAATCTCGACAGCTGATGGTCAAGCAGGGTAAGAACTCAGTGATCTGTGAGTTTGATCTAAGCGGATTTCCCAACGACATCAATGTACTCTCTGGAACGACTGAATCAGTTCAGGTGCTTGACGATATGATGGCCGCTCATGGGCCAGATCCTGCGGACTGGCTCTCGTCATTTATCAACGAGAGAGCGCTTTCATGAGAACTTTTTTAACAACTGCAACCACACTATTCCTTACCGCCTGCGGTGGGGGCGGTGGGTCGGATACTTCGGTATCCCCTGGTGGTGGAAGCACAAATGACGCGCTAACCGAATCAGACATCAAGTACCTTGCTGCCTCTCTAAACCTCCTCAAAATAACGGCGTCCAGTGCTTTCCTGGCGAGAGCAAGCAATCAAGACGAAGCTCAGCCAAATCAGGAAGCGCCCTGTCCCATTTCAGGCACTTACATATACCGAGAACCGAATGGAGGTAGGCCCTACTCAGAGCTTTCATCCTGCGTAATTGCTCAAGCGCCAAGTCTGGCATTTACAGGCCTAGGCATCGCTTCGGGATCCTACACGGTGAACGGATCGGTTCTTGGGAGTTCAATTCAATATTCAGTGAGTGGTGGAGCGTTATCAGGCTCCATTGGCAATCCAGGCCAATCGATCGCGTTAGATGCAAACCTCAGGGACATCGCTGTGACGGCTGGTAGTGGAAGTGTATTTGGCATTGAAAGCAGCCTCTATCGCGGTAACCAGGAAGGAGCATCACCAACCGAAACATACGTTGGAGACTTTACTTCCCGATATAGCTTCGATGGTATCGACGGCATAGTTGCAAGCACCACGACCGCCATTAGATGGGCCGCAAATTCAGCGCCAGCGCAGGGAGCACTGTCATTGTCCTATCGCGACAGTTCTGAAGTCCGAAACTTCACTTTCTCTTTCAATGGCGGGGGGGATATCTCCGCCACCAATGACAATACAAATAAGCAAAGCAGTCTCAACTGGACTGACCCAAATTTTCAGAAATTTCTTTCAAGTACTCTCAGATAAAGGCCCCAATGATGATTGCGATCCGAAGGCTACTCGCGCCGTTCTTACTAGTTTTATCAACCAGTGCGAATGCGCAGATTCCTGTTACAGATGTCGCGAGCATCGTCGAAAACGTCACTCACTACGCCGAGACTGTACGGCAGTGGAAGAAAGAATACGATCAATGGAAGCAGGACTATGAGGCAATTACAGGCGATTGGGGGGAATTAATTGCCGGCGAGCTTGGCCTGGATCAGATGCGTGAGTATCGCGACACCTTCCCAGATGAGCTGGAGGAGTACCTGGCCGACGACAATTCGATCACTGGAGCGCTTTCTGGTGACTACAGTTACTTTAAAGATCTGGTTAGCAAGCTACCTGCAGGGACGTTAAAGCCCGGGAGCGACCTTGAGAAGGCACACACCGCCTACGTCACCGCCGTTGCTAAGAAGCAGGCCACCGCCGACAACGTCTACCGATCTTCGCAAGCAAATCTCGATACGGCGGACAGCCTTCGAAAGAAAGTCCAAAAGGCAGACACAATCAAAAATGCCACCGACCTGAACGCTCGAATCAATTCGGAACTACTGTCGGCTCAAGCCGAAGCAAATCGACTGACGGCGATCCAGATCCGACAGGCTGCTGACGCAGACCGCGCCGCGATGCAATCAGCTGAAGAACTCTACAAGGCGACGATCAACCGCCCACCCGCCGTCACTTACTAAGCGCAGCAAGATCCCCTCATGGCAATTCAACAGCCTCTTGCTGAACCACTCTTTACCGCCATCGATGCGACGAGTGTCGCGTTTTATCAGGCGGCTTCGGGACTGATTGCCGGATCGGTGCAAGGACCCTTTCGGACATTTGTTGTGATCTATCTGCTTGTCCTGGGTTTTGCGCATTGGCGTGGCCTCATTCAGGAACCGATCGGTGATGCAGCGATGCGTATCCTCAAGATTGGTCTGATTGGTGTGATCGTGTTTAAGGGAACTGTTTACGCCAGCGCTCTGAGTACTTGGATCTATCAAACGCCACAGCAGCTCCTTGATGTGATTGCACCAGCCGTCACCTCTCGAATCCCTGGCACAGCGACCCCCGGCAATGCGATGGATGCCATCCTCAAGACGACCGGCGACGCGTACGACATTTTCCTAGTCGCTTCGATGTCCCAACCTTGGAGCGCCTTTGGGACAGTGCTGTATCTAAATCTCTCGGCCATGGTTCTCTGGCTCAGTGTGCTGTTCGCGATGGTCGTCGCTCTAGCGGTGATGCTGCTTGCGAAGCTGCTGTTAAGCATCCTGTTAGCACTCGGGCCGATCTTCGTAGCCTTTCTCCTGTTTGAGACGACTAGACCCATGTTTAGCGCCTGGCTGGGGCAGTGTCTTACCCAGATATTCACATTCGTGATTGCTGGCATCGCGGTCCTAGTGATGACGTTCGTCGCAATGGCAAACCTGGATGCTGCGATGGCGATGACGCAGAACGGTTCAATGCCCTCTCTGTCGCAGTTTGCTGGTTTCCTATTCACGGCGATCTTGATCCCAATTATTGCGGTCCAGGCTGCCGCCATCGGAGCAGCACTTGGCAATGGTGTTCAGGTTGGCACGATGGGGCTGGTGGGCCGCGGAATCGGCGGAGCCTACAACATGTTTCGGGGAGGCCACTTACCAAGGCCTCACGCCAGATTACCTCAACGGTCCAACCGTATTTCAAGGATCTAGGACTCGACTGGATATGAGAAATCGAATCGAGAACAGCCTTCAAGTGGCACTGGTGCTGGTGGGACTGACCGGTTGCTCAGTCGCACCAACCCCGCCGCCAAGTTGCCCCATCGACGCGCCGCGCGTTTGCGTTAATCCAGCCGCACCAGGCGACCCAGCCCCCTGCGGCCGGGTCTTACTGCCACGCGCAGGTTAGGTTCAAATGAAGCGTGATCCCACCGACTTCCAGCCACACGAACCGGTCTCCGCTGAAGAGCTTAAGAGCTATTTCGCCGGTGCGGCTTCATGGCGCGATGACCGTGTGTCAGCGGCAGATCGCATGGTCAGAAATCAACGGTGGGTGATTGGTGGCTTGATGTTGACGCTACTGGCCACTGCCGCGGCGATTCCAATCCTTCTGCCGCTCAAAACCATTGAAACAGTCATTGTCCGGGTTGATTCCTCAACCGGCATCGTTGACAGCATTGTTCGACAAAAGGACATCCCAAAGACTCATGATGAGCTCGCAACGGAGTACTTCATTCGCAAGTACGTCAATTTGCGCGAGAACTACACCCGCAACCAGATTGAACCCGCTTACGAGAAGTTGCAATTTATGACGAGCGAGCAGCAAAGACCTAATTTGAGAGAAGCCTTGCGGTTCGCGAATCCTGCCGGGCCTTACGCAAAATTTGGCGAGTCTGGAACGCGCAAGATCAACATTAAGAGCGTCGCCCGACTGGGCCCCAACATCATGCAGGTTCGGTTCTTCGCGATTGACCGAGTTGCCGGGATCACGGAAGAACAGCACTTCATCTCCACCCTTGAGTATGCATACGAAGGAAAACCCTCAACCGAGTCGGCTCGGGAAGTGACCCCATTCGGTTTTGTCGTGACTTCGTATCGACGCAATGTCGAAGCCGTTAAAGCGGCGGTCAGCACACGGTGAGCCAAGGCGCCACCATAGCTGCCTGGCTGATCTTGGCCACGCTCGGACATCAGACGGCGATAGCCGCTGAAGTGCCCAGTCCTGGCAAGACAGATCACCGCATCAGGCATGTGAACTATGACGCTCACCAGGTGTACCGGGTGACCGGATACTTCGGATACGCTCTGACATTGATGTTTGACCGGGGCGAACGAATTCACGATGTCGTGATGGGTGACCCAGAGGCATGGGACGTCGTGCCTCGCGGCCATGTCCTTAGCATTAAACCAAAAGCCGAGGACCCGCATACATCGATGCTCGTGCTGACTGATAAGCGCGAGTACGTCTTTGACGTCCGGGCCAAACCGCCACGCAGGACGCCAGCTGGCCAGGCCATGGACAGAGATCAAGCGTTTCTGGTGCGCTTCGGGTATCCGGAACGCGATGCGGCGCGTCAGGCAGCGGCCGAGGCCCAGCAGGCCGCCTATGAGTCTGCAAACCGAATCGAGCAGGCCCGATTGGAAGCAGAGCGCCAGGTCGTCGCCAACATGCCAGCCAAACCCATTAACCGAAATTATCAAGCGACCGGGGAAAGCGAGTTAATCCCGATTGAGGCCTGGGATGACGGGACATTTACCTATCTGCGATTCTCGGCGCAGCAGGGCGTGCCAGCGATCTATTCATTGTCGATCGATGGTCAGGAGATTATTGCGCCCAAGCATGCTGAGGGTGATGTCGTTGTGATTCAGCGCGTGTCCCGCAAGCTTGTTCTGCGGCGAGGGCAAGCCGTTGCCTGCCTGTTCAATGAGGGACCGGTCTTACGAACCGCTCAGCCGACTTCTGGCAGCTCGGACAGGGCAGGTGCGCGCCTCCTCGTACCGATGAGAGGCAAAGCGCCAGCAGGACGACGAGGCAATCAACCACGCCTGCTTAGGAGTACCCGCTGATGGTTGATTCGAACGCCGACGTCGAAGAGAACAACGACCGCGCACCGGCAGAGCGCGGCATGGCGCCGGTTAACAAACCGCGAACAACCAAGTTCGGCAAGGCGCTTATCTGGCTACTAGCGGCGGCGGTGACAATAGTGATCGTTTTCACGTTTGACGGCGGCGTTCCTCAGCCGATAACTAACACGGCCGACAGCCGACCGGGCGATGATTCCACTCGTGGCTATAGGGACCCAAGAACGAACTCGTTGAACGACGGATCATCACCAGCCGATCCTCCGGTTTTTCCGCAGTTCGCACCGCCATCGTTTCCGAAGATTGAGCCCAAGGCGGCACCAGCCCTAGGGGCAGGAGAGTCAACGGCGCAGAGAACGATGACACCGTCTGAACGACGTCTGACCGGCGGCATCTCGATGCGAAAGCAAGACATCCGCGAGGACTCACGCCGGACGAAGCGTGAGGACGGCCGGGCCACTCAATATGGTGCCGATGCGCGTGCCTGGGACCAACGACGTTTAGGCAGCACCACCGATCGCTATCGGGTTCAACAAACTGCGCAACCGGCAACCCAGAGATCAGGCCAACAATCCAGCCACAACGAAGATCAGATCGCGAGTGCCAGCGCTGACAGCCCGGATAGCCTGGGCGGTCAACTCAAAGCAACCAAGGTTGTGGGCGTGTCAGCGCGTCGTCTGCCATCGCAGAGCCTGATGATCGCGAGAGGCAGACTATTTGAGTGCGTTCTGGACACAGCAATCTCCTCCGTTATTGCCGGCCAGGTGCGTTGCACCGTTCCGCTCGATGTCTACGGCGAGGATGGCAAGGTCGTTCTACTGGACCGGATGACCGAAATTGTCGGGGAGTATCGATCCAATCTGCGCTCGGCTCAGACCCGCCTGGGCATTCTGTGGGTACGCGCCAAAACCCCACAGGGCGTCATCATTGATCTTGCGAGCCCTGCGTCTGACAACCTTGGCCGCGGCGGCGTCGACGGCCAGATCGACACACACTTCTGGGAGAGATTCGGCGCAGCCATCATGCTGAGCGTTCTCGATGATGCCCTGGCTGCGGCCGTGGCGAACTCGCGAAACAGTGACGTCTTTGTCTTCGGGCGGACTCAGGAAGCTGGCAAGGATGCAGCGCAGATCGCACTGGAGAACAGCATCAACATTCCACCAACCCTGATCAAGAATCAGGGTGAGGCAGTCTCGGTGTTCCTGGCGCGGGATCTGGACTTTCGATCCGTCTACGATTTCAAACAACTGGGGGTCAAAACTAGTGACCGTCGCTGATCCCTCCACTACAGCAACAAAGCCCGCCACCCGGCGTGTTGTCGGTCACGGCGAAGCCTTGCGCGTACAGCTTCGACCGATTGCACCGCTGTTGTCGAAACCTGATACCACGGATGTTGCGATTAATCGGCCTGGTGAAGCCTGGGTGGAGAACGATTGCGGTTGGCACAGGGTTGAGTTGCCGGAGATGACGATGGTCGCGCTACGAAGCCTTGCGCGTCTGATCGCCACCTTCAACGCCCAGACCCTGAACGAGGTGAACCCAACGCTTTCGGGCGCACTGCCAGACGGCGAACGCGTCCAGGTGATGATTGCGCCGGCCGTATCACTTGACCAGCTTTCGATCACCATTCGCAAGCCCAGCACCACGGTCAAAACCAGAGCTGAGTACGAGGCTGAAAACCTGATGGCCGATATCCGTGACATCGGCAAAGACCTATCCACGGTGGATCAGTCGCTACTCGATCTCAAGGCAAAGCGGCAATTCTGGGATTTTCTGGAACTCGCCGTTAGGGCGCGTAAGAACATCGTGATCAGTGGGGCAACCGGTTCAGGCAAAACCACCCTGAGTAAGACCCTGGCAACATTCATCCCGGCCTCTGAGCGACTCGTCACGATTGAAGATGTCCGGGAAATCGAGCTGCCCTGTCATCCCAATCAAATCAATCTGCTCTATAGCGCCGGCGGTACTGGCACGACAACCGTCGAGGCTAAAGAGTTGCTGCAGGCGTGCCTGCGCATGAAGCCCTCACGCATCCTGCTCGCGGAAATTCGCAGCAAGGTGGCCTATGAATACATCGTGAATGTCTCGAGCGGTCACCCTGGATCAATCACAACAGTCCATGCCGGGAGCTGCCATGAAGCTTTCGAAATGCTTGGGTTAAGGATGCTGGAGAGCGCTGAAGGCCGGGAGCTATCGCGCGAAGACATTATGGGTCTTCTTCGCAGCAAGGTCGACATCATCATTCAAATCGCTGTCATTGATCAGCCAACCCCTGACCGAAGCGCTTTGGATATCCAAGTATCCAAAGTTCGCCGAATCACCGAGATCTTCTATGAACCTGGCCTTTCGTCAGCCTGGGCTTAAAACCGCTGCAATCGCAGTCGGCGCGATTGCGCTGTTGCTGATTGTGTCTCAGCTATCAGCGCTGGTCTTCCTGGCCCTCATCGGTGCGCCAGTCTCGGGTGCGACCCCGCTGACAATGATTCAGTACGCGGCGTTTTTTGGTGGCAGCCGGGAAGTGACTAACGCGTTGTGGATTGCGTTGGGGGTGGGGACCGCGCTAGCGGCCAGTCCCGCGCTAATGCTATTGGCGCCCGACAGAGCACGGCCCCTGCACGGCGAAGCTGACTGGGCCAACAGGCGGGAGGTTCGCAAGGCTGGTCTGCTTGAAAACCACGGCATCATCGTCGGCAAGATTGGGAATAGTTTCGTCCATCACAACGGTTCCGGGCGAGTTAGCCCGCACACTTTTCTCGCTGCTCCGACAGGCAGTGGCAAAACTCAGGGCGTGATGTTTCCCAATGCTTTGAGCTGGCCTGGATCACTGGTCGTCACGGATATCAAGGGCGAGCTGTACACGCACTCGGCCCGGTTTCGGGCAGAGGCGGGTCAGGCAATCTATGTCCTCGACTTCTGCCCCCATTCCCCGCACGGGGATCAGTACAACCCCTTTACCTACGTCGATTCAACGCCGGAAAAGGTTGCTGCCGGTGTCTGGAAAATCGCTGAGTACCTGGTGCCCGAAAGCAAGCCAGAGGGGATGTGGTCCAGCGGCGCGCGTCAGATTATTGTTTCCTGTGCTTTGTACCTATACGGACTGGACAAGGTCCCAACCCTGCCCATGATTCGGCAGATGATCTATACACCAGAAGGATTCATTCCCTGGTGCCGGGAGTTCATGTCCAAAGAGGAGAACATTGAACTTCACCACCCCGAAACGATTAATGGCTTTGGCAGTGTCGCCAGTAATCCGGTGAACACCGTGGGCGGCTTCATCACCACGGCGCAGCAGGCACTCAATCCATTGAGCAGCGATCTAGCCGCATCCGTTCTCAGTGGCAACACCTTTGATCTGCGAGAACTAAGGCGCAGGCCGATCACGATATATGTCGTCATGCGCCCGAATGACCGGGAGCAATTCGCCCCCATTGCACGGTTGTTTTTTCAGCAACTCATCGATGTCAACAGCAAGACTGAGTTCTCTGAATTACCACCTGACTCACACGAGGTACTGCTCGGTCTTGATGAATTTGCGACGCTCGGCAAGTTGCCTGCCATTTCGAACGGAATCAATGTGATTCGCTCCTACGGTATTCGCATGTTGGTCATCGTTCAGAGTCCGACACAGCTGACATCGCTGTACGGCAAGGACGACGGCAAGACGTTCACCGACAACTTTGGCTGCTCTGTGTTCTATACGCCAGGCGCCAGAGACATGGATACCGCGGAAGAACTATCCAAACTGCTTGGCAATAAGACGGTTCGTGGCCGATCAGAAAGTCGACGTAAGCATGGCGTGATGCAGCCCAATGCCCAAATTACAACGAGTGATCAGCGTCGCCCCTTAATGCTGCCGCAGGAAGTGATGAGCATGGACGGCGACACGTCGATTATTCGCATTAGCGGCTGCAAACCAATCCGGGGTTCAAAGATTCTGGCGGCAACGGATACGACTTTCATAAACCGGATGCTTGAACCCCTGATACCACCAAAACTGCCCGTGGTGACCACCTGGACAAGGGCCAAGCCCAAGAAAGAGTTTCCCAACCTCACAGGCGAACTCCTCGCACCGTTCCCAAATAACAGCGACGGCGCGGGTCATCGCGTCGATCACAGCGCGGACAAAGAGTCGACAGTGCCTACTGAAGACCTCCCGGTACTTAAAAACGAGGGAGAAAGCGACATCAATAAGGAAATCAACCCGGAGTCCCCTTCAACCATGGAATCAACGTCACACATCCCGACTGAGCTGGATCTGCAGAACCTGTCGTCGGCCAGTACGGAAGACTTCGATTTGAATTTCAGCGATGTGGCGCTGCCATCAAAACTGGGCTCGCCCGAAGAAGTCAACGGGTATGTCGAAAAGATTCTCTCGCTGACAGAAAAGCACTAAGGAGGCTGTTATGGCGACGACCCCATCAAACTCGACATCTAGTACCAAAGCCAGCGGTGGAGCGGCACCCCCAAGTGCAGAGCGACTCCGCGAGGATGCCTCTCTCACTGCTGCCAGTGAAGAGAATACCGTTCGAAACAATCCTCAGCTCAATGAAGAAGAAGTCCGATACCTGGAGACGATGCTCGCCATCGCGCGACGATCGCGCTTGGAAGAGCAACCAAAGGTCGAAAAGAAAGTCGCTGCAATGGTGGGTCCTGAACCTGTGGGCTCCAAGATCACGGCACCCACTCGGCCGAACGAATCCGCACAGGTAGAAGACGATCGACGCAAGAAGCACCTGAATGATCAACAAGCCCAAGCGGACGCAAAATCAGCCGTACAAGCAGACGCAAAATCAGCCGCACAAGCGCTGAGCATGACCAGTATTCCACCCGAATGGCGGGATAAGCTCGTTAGCCAAAACGACAAGTACTTCTTGCGAGATGATCCGAAAGCGACCTTGTTCAGGGCGAACAACCATGAATTAGCGACCAAACTCAATTCGCCGGAGGTCGCCAAGCTACTGGCGGCGACGGCCGATGAGCGCGGCTGGGACAACATCAAGGTCAGGGGAACCGAGACATTCCGCCGCGAAGTGTTTGTGGAAGCAACGGCCAGGGGCATTCAGGTCACTGGATACAAGGGCACCGAAGTTGACTTTCAGGAGGCTTCGCTACGGGCCAGGCAGTTTGAAGATCGAAACCGGGTCATTGCAGATAAACAAGCAGTCCGAAATTTGAGCCCTGAGGCGATCGCTGCGCGCAACACGGCGCAGTCGGCCGAAGCGGTGGCGATTGCCTCCACCGAGCAATACCTCAATTCGTCCACGGCCGATCCGACGACCAGAAAGATCATTGAAGCATCGATGCGGCAAAGGCTGTCCGAGCGGGCACCGGGCGCAACGGCGGTGATCAACATGAAGTCCCCCGAAGGCGAGTTGGTCGCGTTCGGCGCGGCAAAGTACAAGTTTGACAGTGAGCTGGACGAAAGCTACTACGCCACCCTCAAGCGCGGACAGACTGAAAGGACCATCTGGGGGAAGGGACTCGAAGAAGCGATCGACAAGGCCAAGGCCCGTGAAGGGGACTATGTCCGCTTCGAGCGGGGAGATTCCAAAGTCGTTAATGTCACCAGCCGCGTGCGCGACCAGGAGACCAAGCAGGTCAACGTCCAACAGGTGACCGGGCAACGGCAGGGTTGGAAAGCGGATGTCCTTGTGCGAACCCAGGATCCGCAGAAATCTCCGACCCCCGACCGTACTCGTTCCCAAACACGCACTCGAACACGCATCCGGGGTAAGGACGACGATCTCAACCAGGAGATGCAACGATGAATGCCGTTCGCAGCTTCGCCATCATACTGGCCGTAGGCTCAATGCTTGCCTTTACCGCCCAGGCGCACGCCGGATCAACCGACGAGATTCGCGACTTGCTGTCAACAAATCCCTATGACGCCGCCCGGCTACCGGCGGAACAGCTGTGCGAGCTCAATGCAGAGGCCAGGAGAATGGCCGGCGTAGCAGACGCAAGAGAAGACTCAGTGCTCTGCGAAGCCACTCAAGGCCCGATAGAAGCCCCCGATGGCTTAGACGTGCAAGGCCAGGCCTATTTCGATCAACTCACCGAGAAAATCGAACGCGCCATACAGCTCTCAGAAGAGCAGCAGGAATACAGCACAGCAGAGATGAACATCTGCAAGAAAATTCTTTGTGCTGCTGCACCGGGTGGTCCCAGGAGCATCAAAGAGTGCGAAGACGACGGTGGCCCGATTGATGTTGTGGTTGGCATCACCAGAGGTAAGCGACCGCAATGCCCGATGGTTCAGTGGTAAGCCAGCATGACAATCCAGGAGTCGATCGATGGTTAAGAAACTCATTGCTGCCAGCTTGATAGCGGTGCTCGCGGCCTGCCAGACACCCAGTTCAACGGCGGATAGAACGCAGAACGCTGTCGACGCCGGCGCGACGCAACAAGCTTTGAACTACTACGTTTTGGTGCGGGCGGCCGATACCAATCTCATTGCCGTCGCAGATGATGGCAAGGACATGTTTTTTGAGTTTGCGCTTGTCGTACCTGCAGCGATGCAGGTGTTTGATCTTGATGGACAGAAACTCAACTACGGGCGCAACAACAACCTGTTGGCTGTCAGCGGCCTACACAGAGGCATCCTCCTCAGGATTGGCCAGGCGGCGACATTTGTCAGTATTCGGCCAGGCGCAATCAAACCCGAACCGACAGCCTTTGTGCCTTCTCCTGAGCTCACCGCAGTCCGAGACCAACTTGAACGCAATACGCCCTGGTACCAGGCGATGGAGCAGGCGATCGCCAAGAGTGAAGCCGGCAATGAGTCTTATCCAATCGGAGGCGCCACGAATGGCCCGCCCGTTAACTCAGCACCAAGCGTGGCACCCGAAGTAGCAACCCCAAGACCTCGGCTCTTAAACAAAGCACTGCCGCGCAGTCGCTGAACTCTCCAAGGAAGCCACGCTCATGAAGATCATGCTCATTACAGCTCTCACTCTGATGGTCAGCGGGTGCGCCCTCAACCCAGAGAGTCCGCAGTCGATTGATTCAAATGCCTATCCCCCCACTAATTCGCCCGATCGTCAAGCGGCCCAACCAATGGACTCCAGGCAGACGGCGCCGACAAAATCAGAACTTCCACGCTTTGCAGATGCGAAGCCAGTTGAGTACGTCCTGGTGCGAGCAAGGGCTGTCGGCGTCACCAACGCCACGGATGACCAGCAGAACACGTACATCGGATTCAGTTCCTTGGTGCCCTCGGATCTAGTGCTTTTCGATTCCTCTGGTCGTCGGCTTGAAGCCTGTACGAGTGGACGAGTCGTCGGCGTCAAAGGCGTGCACGAAGGCATCTTGCTTCGGATCGGTCAGTTGAACAGTTATGTCGCCAAGAACCCAGGTTCAATCGCGGTTAGGACTTATGCGCTGGCAGACGATCCGGATGTTGTCGCTGTGCGCAACGAAATTGAGATGGTGAGCGGTCAAATGAAAGCCTTTCAGGAGGCCATCAGAAAAGCCGATCAAAACATGGAGAACCCAAACACTAGCCCTGCGCCGTCCAGCGCCCCTGTCGAAAACGTCGCTGATGCGTTGCCCACGCAGCCTCCGGGACCAAACGACACCTATGGTGTACTCGACAACGGCACGGTTCTGGTCAGGGTTTTCTTCGCTTTTGGCAGCAAGGCGGTTGTGCGCCCTGATGACGGACTGCTCCGACTTGAACTGGAAGCAAAACAGGCGGGGGCTATTCGGCTGGTTGGGTATACGGATTCAGTCGGTTCGCCCCAGTTGAACCGAGCCTTGGCCAAGAGCCGAGTCGATGCGATTGCCAACTTCCTGGTTTCCCGCGGTGTACCGCGCCAGAAAATCTCTGTGCAGGCAGCGGGCGAAACAGATTTCCTTGCTTCGAACCGGACTTGGCGAGGACGCGCAGCAAACCGACGCGTCGAAGCGATGTTCACGCCGAACGTCGCCAGCCGGTGAAGACATTGATCACTTGTCTGCGCAAGACTAAGCGATTGGTATTCGCCTTAGTATCTGCAACAGTTCTAATGCCGACTGTCGCCAGCGCCCAAGGCATGGACTACCCCAATCAGCCCATCACCATTGTGATCGCCTATTCCAAAGGTGGGCCGACTGACAAGATTGCGTCGCCACTGGCGAGAGAGCTCAGCGAGGAGCTTGGGCAAGACGTCACAGTCAAATACGTTACCGGGAAAGGAGGAACACAGGCGCCAGCGGCGCTGGCAGCGAACCCAGATCCAAGCGGGCACACCCTTTTGCTGCATCACATCGGCATGGCAACAGCGCCCAGCCTATACCGACGCCTGGCATATCAGCCTGAAGTGGATTTCATTCCGATTGGCCGGATTGCTGATG
Source organism: Paracoccaceae bacterium (assembly GCA_050633465.1). Lineage (GTDB taxonomy): Bacteria > Pseudomonadota > Alphaproteobacteria > Rhodobacterales > Rhodobacteraceae > UBA3069. The sequence continues at coordinate 39,408 of JBOEGO010000013.1, forward strand.
CGCCCATGATCTTGATGGCCAGAAACCAATTGACATCAACGAAGGTCAAGATCAAATCGTTCATTCACGACAACCAGGATTCGCTCACACTCGGCTACGCGGGCGTCGGCAGCGCCAGTCAAATGTGCGGTTTGCTGCTACAGAAAGCCTTTGGCGTGAGCCTGATGTGGATTCCTTTCCAAGGGACTAAACCGGCCATGCGCGACCTGGCTGCGGGCAGGATTGATCTGCTTTGCGACCAAACCACGCAAGCCATCACCGCTATCGATGCAGGGAAGGCTGACCCAATGTTTCTGACGGCCTCAAACCGCCTAAAACTGAAGCCAGACCTTCCAACAGGGCTAGAGGCAAGCGTGGACAATGCAGAAATATCGATATGGCATGCCTTGTATGCCTCAAAAGGAACCCCGAGCGCAATCGTCACCAGACTCGAAACAGCGCTATCGAACGCTGTCCAAAAACCCCGATTTATCGCCACTATGGATGCCGTCGGGGTACAGATTACAGATCAGGAAAACAGATCCGCAGCGGCGTTGGCTCGACACTTAAGAGCCGAAACCCGGCGCTGGGCACCCATCATTCGGTCAAGCGGCATGTATGCCACGGAGTAGAGACTTGATCGGCATATTGCCCCTCGCCAGAGTCAAGCCTGGAGAACTTTGAGCTTACGGAACAAAGCGAAGCCACATCAGTCGAGAAGATTCAGCCTGAACTTGCGTTAGAGCGGGAAGGGGTCCTGACCTACCGCTGGAAGCTCAGTTACGGAGAGATTCTGATTGAAGTCTTCCCTGACCAAACGATGAAGGTCAACGGCAAACCGCTGTCTTTGAAATCCGCCGCCGACAATGATGTCTGAGCGCTTATCTAAACCGAGTGCAGAGGATGCCTTCTCGGTCTTCATTTGCAGGCGGGATTGAGCCGTCATCCAGCGCGAGGAGAGGATCGCTTATTCTTCCTGCCACAGCGACGAACCTGCATTGTCCGTGAGCTCTTTAATGAGTTGCTGCAGCTGGGCCTGTTCGGTGTCAGGATCCGCTCTCTGGTCTTCCAGTGCCATGCTGTGGGCTGTTGCATCCATGATGGTCTGCGCGCGCTGCGTGGCGCGCTCTTCACCTCGTCAGGTATTTCGGAGGGGATGCGGAATCATGGTTGGCCTTACAAGCGATTTACGATCTTAAGACGCTTTTGAATTGCGCAGAGATTTAGAGAAAGGTTGAACCGCGCACATCAATGGCTAAGAGCAGCTAGTCGATCGATCGCGCAAACCGGATCTTCGCACCACTGGTCGCCAACTCGAACTCTCGACCCGAAGGAGCCGATGGGGTTTGAGATTCAGGAGGATCAATTCTGTAGTTCTTCCCGCAGTATTTTTCGCAAGACCGCTGCTGTTACTGGACGATCGTCAGGACCCTTAGATTTTGCTTTTCCGATGATCTCTCGAAGCGCGGCATTGATTTTGGTTTGATAACCAGTGCCTTCTAACTCAGCTTTCTCGCGGAAATAGTCAATCAGATCATCATCGAGCATGATTGTGATTCGAGTCTTGCCTGGGGAGGCAATGACTGGCCCCTTCTTGCTCTTAGAAAAGTCATATTCTTTACGCATCGTATTGTTCCAATTCGCCTTTACTGGCTTTTCGAGCTGATATCAATCGGATGTTATTTCCACGCGGTGTATGGACGACCACCAGAACGCGTCCTATTGCGCCCATTCCCAATGTAACGAACCGGGCCTCACCTTCTGCATCCGGATCTTCGATGGTCTGGGCAACGGGGTCGCGTCAGGCTTGCTCGGCATGGGCAAAGCTGACCTTGTGTTTTCGAAGGTTAGCTTTCGTTTTTGTTGGATCGAATTCGACGTCCATGAGTCATTGATTATGCATATTGCCAAGAGCGGCGTTTTTGACTACTGAACTAGTAGCAAATTCGCCATAGCCGAGATAGTAAATCTCAACTCTGACCGGTCGTTTAGGGCACTAGTTGTCAGCTGGCGGATCAAAATATGGAGTCTGTGAACGTCCACTTCTAACGGTTCGGTGCTGATCGGGTCAGACATTGCCTTTAAGGTCAGGCTCCGACTTCTACACTTTAGCGTTACTGTCTCTGTGCAGCTTCGGTAACAAAACTGGCTGTGCAGTCCATGCGGTGTCACAACGAATCCGTGTCAAAGCAGTACCCAAAAGGAGGAGCTGTCGCCAGCGCGCAGACCGTGGCTTACCAGCGGTTATGGTGACGGGTATCAATAGCGGAATGGATGCTTTCTCGCGCGGTCGAGCAGGTCTGATAATTCCCTTTCAAACCACAAACTCATCGCGAACCATGATGCGCTTATAGCGCTCGAGTCGGTCGATCGACTTTAAGCCTAGCCAGAAGGCGATTTTTTCAAGGGTGATACCACGATGCAACTGCCGCACCACAAAGGTATGGCGCAGACGCATTAAGCCGCCGTATCGGTACTCATCGCCGAGCAACAAGGTCAGAGTGTTGGTACACGAGGTCTGGCACCCAACATCCGTCCATTGCGCCCGGTTCATCGTCGCCGGAAAAACTGTCTCATGATCCAACCCAAAATCTTCCCGGGTCTTCAGCCAGCGCTGCAAACTGCGCCGTGCCCAGTGAGCAATCGGCGCGTCATGCGCGAGCGTCTTCGCGGTGCCGGAGACGCGAATTTTCCAAGGCATCTGGGCGCCGCGCACCGCACGCAAGCTCAAATCACTTAACAAGAGCCCTCTGACTTCGGCTGGCGTCAAACCGGAACCCAGCATCAATGCGAGGGCAGTGCGATCTCGTTCGAGCTTCCACGTGGGTTTGAGACCCAGGCTTTCGGCATCGGCCGTGAGCTGCTTGACCAGCCTTGCCGCAACAGCCGCTTCAAGTGCTTCGGACAAGGGCTCGTTGTGCCGCGCATTGGCGTACTTAAAGCGATCGGACCCAAGCAACTGCGCAGCTGCCATGTTGGGTCCTTCGCGCGCTTGTAGGGCCAGGTGCGACATCACCTTATGAATCAGATCCAGCACCCGCCAGGCGTACTGAGGACTGATGTCGGTGCCAGCGCCCGTACGCGGCTCAATTTCTTCGAGAAAAAGCTCCAGGAACGCCACGTCGATCGAAGCCAAGGCCCGTCCATGCAAATTCGCAAAAGAAGCGAACGAACGCCAGATCGCTTGGTACCGTTCCCGCGAGTCCTGCCGAAGTGCGGGCGACTGACTTTGCACCCACGCATCCAGCGGCTCGTCAGAGACTGAATCGGTGATTGAGGAAAGCAGAGAAAGTTGCATCTTTATAGGGTAACAGCAAGCGGGCATGGACATCCTCGCGTGGAAACGAATTAGTCTTCAAAAGAAAGAGAAGCTCGCTGTTACCCTATTTTCTGTCGGGAGCAATCGCAACAGGCATCAGGCGCTAGTTCGGGTCCAAGACGACGCGGAAAACCGCCCGCGCCGTTCACACACCCACCTGTCAATTCTCGGGACAATTGATGGCGGTAGCGCGGCTATCCTGATAAGCTGATAGACGTTTAAGTGCCTAGCAGAGACCCCTCATGACCACTGATACCACCACCCGTTGGACCGTCACCGTCACCAAGGAAACCGATGCCGCACTACGCGCCTATTTGGGTGCCCAGGGGATGCGCAAAGGCGATATCTCCAAGTTCATCGAGGAAGCGGTGCGATGGCGCATGTTTGACCAAAGCGTGCAGCAGGTCAAAGCACGTAACGCTAATCGCACCGCTGAAGAATTGCAGACGTTGATTGATGAGGCCAGTGCTGACGTTCGCGCCGCTACCTCTAGCAGCAACTGATCGATGCGTGTCATCCTCGACACCAATATCCTGATCAGCGCTCTTATCACGCAAAACACCTACCCCGATCGCCTGTACCAGGCTTGGCGCGATGGTCAATTTGAACTGCTCTGTTGCGAACAGCAGATTGATAAGCTACGCGCCGTCACCCGCCGACCCGCGGTCAGCCAACTGATCAAATTTTCCGAGGCCGGCCATCTAATCAACAGTATCCGCGGCTTGGCCATCATGATCAGTCGACTTCCCCAAGTCGATATTGCTATCGACCCGAACGATGATTTTCTGCTCGCCCTGGCGCAGGCCGGACAGGCCAACTACTTAGTCACTGGCGACACACGAGCGCTGTTATCGCTGAAGAGTTTTGAGGATACCCAAATCATCACCGCCAGAGACTTCGCACTTGAAGTCCTACATATGAAGCCCTAAATGAGTTTGCCGAACGCCAGCTACCTATTCCCGAGGGATCGGGCAGTGCGCTTTGAGCGTTCGTTGATCCAACGAATTTCGAACCTTGATGCTGCCGGACTTGCACAATGCCAGCAATAATTAGCTGTGTAGCTCGAACCGAGTCACAACGAGGAACCTTTGCCAGCCCGGCATCCCACCTGCCAATTCGCCTTCGAAAAGTTCAGCCAACACTAGATAGCTCGCATCATAGGTGGTCAAATTGTTCCTCAATGCCCAGACCCTTGGCATAGGAAGCGTTGGGGATAGAGGGCGATCCGCAACGCCTCTGGGTCGCTATAAGCCTGCAAAGCGCGCGGCTCATCAATCGTTTCCGTGCACACGAACCGACGTAAAACTTGCGCCGCTTCGGGATCGATCAGATGGGGCGCATGGATTGAAATGTCGATGTCGAGAACACGTTGTGACACACCGTCGTCGAGGCTTCAAAGGCGATCAACACGAATCGCGCTCAGCTCGGATAGCCTCTGCCATCGTTTGGGAAGTGTCGGTCGACGAGCGACTGGCGAGCTGCAACCGGAGCTCTGCGACGCTTGGGCGGTCAGCCAGCAAGCTGACTTCGCGTAACAGGTACGCAGACAGAGATAAGCCCTCGAGCGATGCCTTGGATTTCAGCCGCCGGTGAACGTCCGTCGGGACATGGCGAATTTGAATTATCGTAGTCATGTGCGAAATATGCTCGCATGGGTTGAACCTGTCGATAGTGCTCGAGTTTGCCTGTAACGCCGTTTTCGGATAATGTTCGTCATTGCGCATTCGTTAAATTTTCTTCTTTATATTCAATGGCTTGAGTGCGCATAATCATCGTTATGTCAAATAGAACCGCACACAAAGCGCGGTCGGTCCTTCGAGCCTGCCTGGTGAACCAGCACGAGCCTGTTTTGGGTCCGGCCCTGTTTGCCGGGTACGAAGACTTCCTGGGAGCGATGATCTGTTTGCAGACTCGGTATTGACGGCCAGTGAACGCGAGGAAGTTTTCAATGCGTTCATGAGTCACTGCCGTTGGGTAGAGGTGTATTTCGCCTGGCGGCCAAACTTCCCCGATGAAGCCGACAATCACATGATTGAGCTTGCTCTCGCCGCTCAGGCGGATGTGATTGTCACTCGAAATTTGCGCCATGTGTCGCGGGGCGAACTTCGATTTCCGGACCTGAAGATGCTGACACGTGACCACTGTGAATTGGAGTTTCCATGTCAACTTTGACGATTCGATTGCCCGACGACAAACACCAACGCCTCAAAGCGCGTGCTCGATCCAACAGCATCAGTGTGAACAAGCTGATGGATGAACTGGCCACGGTGGCGCTAGCAAACTACGACGCCAGTGTCCGATTCAGAGCTCGGGCAGGCCAAGGGGATTCTGTCAGGGCATTAGCCTTGCTAGATAAAGCTGATGAGTCAGATCAGTAGGCTTACGCCACAACCCCCTCACTTCGGAAAGTTTGCCATCTCACGAATGAGACTGAGCGACAAAGTGCCATTGGCGCCCCACCCTTTCTTGCCAGCCGCGACTTCCGGACGGAACTGCATATACATCTTGAAGGCGTCTGATGCGAGCTGTTTGGGTGGTCGGCTTTTGGCAAGCGACTTCATTGCTTCGGTGACCTCGTCAAGCGACTCGCCAAATTTTGTCTGAAAGTATTTCTCGACCGACTCCGGCTTGATCGGTTTGTCGGCATTCATGGCGCGCAGGCCTTCGTCGATATTGAGGGTTGGCAGTTCACGACCCATGAACGAAAGATAAGCCACACCAACCTCGTCGCGTTTTGCAGCTCGGGCCTCTTTGATGGCTTTGGGGGTCGGTTCGTAGATTCCCAACCGCGTGCCCTTTTTGTGCGCTGTTTGTCCCGCCACGGCTTTGCCAATGGTTAACGCTTCGTCGCGCTTGAAGCCCAGGCGTTGGGCAACGATGGTTGCCCAGAGCGTCAAAACAGGCGCTCGGTTTATCTCGACAGTATTCATGGTCTAAGCATACTGCGTTTGATCGCCACACCAACAGAATCGCTCGGGCGAAACTGGTTTGCCCCTATCAGCAAATTCTCGCTCAGGTGCTTGGAATTCTTCGAAGCACTTGTTATTTGCGTTGCTCGCATAACATACGGACACAGAATCAGCGATTCTGCTTAGCGGCAGCGATCAAACACGCCAAGTCGTCCGAAATATCCATCGCTCGGAACGGACTCACATTAGCGCCACCCGTATTGCCGTGCGGCACCCAACCCAATGCAGTCATAGTTGCAGCGCCAATTGTTCGAAGTACCTGGCCCATGACTTCTTTGGGATAGCGTTGATGGATGCCCCAGACAAGCATTTCCCAATGCACTCGTACATGCAAGATGGTCGACTCCTGCCCGAGGACGTGTGCCCGCTCGAGAAACGAAAAGGCCAAGTCGGTTTTTTGGGCTTTCATTGCTTGCCGGGCGGCTTCAAGTTCAGCATTAACATGCGGCAGGATATTTCGATAGAAACTCTTCACGTCAGATTCCGCGTGCCAGGCCCGCGAGGCGTTTTGACACTTCTGCTTCGTTGCAAGCAGCCAGAGCATATCGTTCCCAAGGAAATCTTGTTCTCATCGAACCCAGCCAACAAACCGCGGGACTTTGGATACATAGTCGCGATATTCATCCCCAAAAGCCTTCTCTAGCCAAGGCTCCTCAGCGTAAGGAGCAAGCATGTACATGCCGGCCCATAATCCAAGCAAACAATTGACGTACCAAGAGTTAACTGCAATTACGATCCCAGTCATACCCACAAACGAGAGTACATAGATTGGATTTCTGCTCCACGAAAACCAGCCGTCAGTTCTGAGTTGGTTGGCTTCTCCATGCGCATCTTCCCAACCTAGCTTCACAGTCACAAACGTTGCAAGCCCAAACCCGACAAGAACCATCGTCCATCCAGCGATGGCCCGAAGACTGGCGACTGAGCCGATGCCTTGGTAATCCAACATACATAACAAAACAATGGATGCAAACATCATCCGGAATAATGTCCAAAAGACTAGATGCTGCCAAGATGCCCTTTCAGGTGGCGGCCAAAACTGAAAGCGCGGTATCAGCAAGCCTGCCAATGAAAGCAGTAAGAGCGTCATAGCAGCAGCAAAGCCGATGGCAAATACGATTGAGATCATGGGCGTAGTTTAGCGAATTACATCAATGATATTAATAGCGTCGCTTGAGAAGTAAACGGAGATATCGCATAGCCAGATCAATTGGTCGAAAGGATAGCCAAGGGCAATTTGGGCTGTTGCGCGCACCTGTCGCTGGAATCTCCACCCTACAGTTGCTGGAAGGTAACCACAAAGCGATGGATGGACCACTCTGCCATTTTCAATCAGTCCAGGCTGAACGCTAAATCTTGTCCGTCATTGTCTCATTAGACACGGTAGAACGAAAGCATGCGCCTGTTCATCACTACCCTACTGTCTTTGTCTCTGCTCCCATCTTCGAGTTGCCTGGTGCAAATTCTCTGCTTGGCTATTTGCATAACAACGTGTGTCGTGTTCAGCACCGAACAGCACATTTGTGACGGCAGAAGGAAAACTTTTTAGACGATCGGCGACGACGACTCTAGGCGCCCTGCCCTGGCGTTCAAGTACTTTCCGAAAGAACCGCTCAGCTGCAACCCGGCTACGGCGCCGTTGCACCAGGATGTCCAAAACATCGCCGTCCTGGTCGACTGCGCGCCAAAGGCAAACACGTTCGCCATTGGTCTTGATGAACATCTCGTCACAGAACCACCGATCCGCGCCCTTAGCTTCGCGTCGTTTCAGAGTTCGTGATAACCAGGCCCAAACTTCTGGCACCAGCGGCGTATCGATTCATATGAGACCGTCACCCCGCGCTGCGCCAATAGGTCTTCAATGTCGCTAAAGCTCAGAGAAAACCGGTGGTATTGAACCGCCCCGCATTTCGAGGAGGCTCCATTATCTGAGAGGATGGAGCCATGAAGAAGTCAAATAAGTTTTCCCCTGAAGTGCGTGAGCGAGCGGTCCGGATGGTCCAGGAGCAGCGCGCGCAATACCCATCTTTGTGGGCAACGATCGAATCGATCGCCCCCAAGATCGGCTGCGTGCCGCATACGCTCTTGGATTGGGTCAAGCAATCGGAGGTCGATGCCGGGACCCGGCCCGGCACCAGCACGGCCGAACAGGATCGGGTCAAGGAACTCGAGCGCGAGGTCAAGGAGCTTCGCCGGGCCAATGAGATCCTGAAGACGGCCAGCGCTTTTTTCGCCCAGGCGGAACTCGACCGCCGCTTGAAGTGATGGTCCGGTTCATTGACGAGCACCGGAGCCGTTTCGGGGTCGAGTCGATCTGCAAGGCGTTGCAGTTCGCCCCCTCGCGGTATTGGCGCGAGGCGGCTCGTCGCCGAGATCCTTCGCTTGTCCCGGCAAGGCAACAACGTGATGGCTTGCTGATTCCCGAGATTGAACGGGTCTGGACGAGCAACCTGAAGGTCTACGGTGCCGACAAGGTCTGGAAACAGCTTCACCGGGAAGGCATTCCAGTTGCACGCTGCACGGTCGAGCGGTTGATGCGCCGCCAGGGCTGGCAAGGGGCCAGACGTGGCAGAAGGGTTCGCACGACGGTGCCGGACACGAAGGCACCTTGTCCGTTGGATCGGGTCAACCGGCAATTCCGGGCCGAGCGGCCCAACCAGCTTTGGGTGTCGGATTTCACCTATGTGTCGACCTGGCAGGGATTTGCCTACGTGGCCTTTGTGGTCGACGTCTACGCCCGCGTTATCGTCGGCTGGCGAGTGAGCCATTCGATGCAGACAGACTTTGTGCTCGATGCGCTGGAGCAGGCGCTGTATGCCCGGCAACCGGATCGTGACGGAGCTCTGACGCATCATTCGGATCGTGGATCGCAATACCTGTCGATTCGCTACACCGAGCGCCTTGCCGAGGCCGGGATCGAGCCGTCCGTCGGCAGCCGTGGCGACAGCTATGACAACGCCCTGGCCGAAACGATCAACGGACTCTACAAGGCCGAGTTGATCCACAGGCGCGCGCCCTGGAAGAGCCGCGAGGCACTTGAAATCGCGACGCTGGAATGGGTCGCCTGGTTTAATCATCACCGTCTACTGGAGCCCATCGGATATATTCCTCCTGCGGAAGCTGAAGCCAATTACTATCGTCAAACCCACGGTCAGGCCATGACGGGCTGACTTAAACGAAACGGCCTCCTCGAAACTCGGGGCGGTTCA
>JBOEGO010000014.1:0-1225 GCA_050633465.1 Paracoccaceae bacterium
TGAGGTGCCCCTAGATTTGTAGACGCTTTGCCCCCTAACTTTGAGGCGAGGAGGCCGACATGGGGACAAGCAATTACAGCGACGAGTTCAAGCGCGATGCGGTGTATCAGATCACGGTGCGGGGCTATCCGGTTCGGGAGGTTTCCCGGCGCTTGGGCGTCAGCACGCACTCTCTTTACAAGTGGATGAAGCTGTTCGGGGAACCATTGCCGAAGCCAGTCGTCGACTATGAGGCCGAGAACCGGCAATTGAAGCGCGAGTTGGCACGGGTGATCGAGGAGCGCGATATATTAAAAAAGGCAGCCGCGTACTTCGCGCAGAATGCAAAGTGAAGTACGCGTTCATCAGCGCGCATCGCGAACAGTTTCGCATTCGGACCATGTGCCGGGTGCTACGGGTCCATTTCAGTGGCTTCTATGCCTGGGTTAAGGAACCGTTATGCCACCGTGCTCAGGAAGATGAGCGTCAAACGGAGTTGATCCGGCAGGCCTGGGAGGACAGCGGCAAGGTGTACGGATATCGTAAGCTGGCCTATGATCTGCGCGACCTGGGCGAACGTATCTCAGAGAACCGGGTGGCGCGTCTGGCATCGCTGGCCGGGATCGCTGCCCAGGTCGGCTACAGGCGGCGGCCCGGCCGTTATGGCGCCAAGCCTGCCGTCGTTGCCGAGAACAGGCTGCAGCAGCGCTTCGGGGTCGCCGCACCCGATCAGGTCTGGGTGACTGACATCACCTACATCAAGACCCACGAGGGCTGGCTGTACTTGTGTGTCGTCATCGATCTGTTCTCACGGCGTGTGGTCGGATGGTCGGCGCAGTCCCGGATGACGACCGATCTCGCTCTGCAGGCCCTGCTGATGGCAGTCTGGCGGCGGAAGCCAGAGGGACAGGTCACGATCCATTCCGATCAGGGCTCCCAGTTCACCAGCCGGGAATGGCAGAGGTTCCTCAGCCAGCACAATCTGGAACCGAGCATGAGCCGGCGCGGGAACTGCCATGACAATGCGGTTGCGGAGAGCTTCTTCCAACTGCTGAAACGGGAACGGATCAGACGGCGAACCTATCCCACAAGGGACGAAGCAAGGCGCGACGTGTTCGAATACATCGAACTGTTCTACAACCCGAAACGCAAACACACGAACAACGGCATGCTGTCGCCCGTTGACTTCGAAATCAGACAGCTCAATCTGAACAAGGTAGGTGTCTAGGAAACTAGGGGCACCTCA
>JBOEGO010000015.1:0-243141 GCA_050633465.1 Paracoccaceae bacterium
GAAACTAGGGGCACCTCAGAGATTGAGAAAGCATATTGCTGACATGGACAAAAATGTATGAGAACGAGAATATACTCGCAATTTTAGTCTGTAGGTATTGAAACTGCTTAGTTGGGAATGGATGCTAAAGGACTTTCATAGGCTCAAATTGGAGATGCAGGCTTGCAGGCTATGTAAGGATCTTCCGTTTGGTCCAAACCCCATTTTTCAGCTGGATGAGCGGGCAAAGATCTTGATCGTTGGCCAAGCTCCCGGACGCATTACTCATCTAAAAAATCGCCCCTTTGACGATCCCTCTGGGGATCGTTTGCGAGAATGGCTTGGGATTGATAAGTCTGCTTTCTACGCGGATCCCCAGATCGGCATTTTTCCAATGGGACTTTGCTTCCCTGGTGCAGGTTCTTCAGGCGACAAACCTCCACCAGAAATTTGCGCGACAACATGGCGGAAGAAAACAATGGCAGCTCTCAAGAGCGTCGAACTGACTTTGGTCTTGGGTGCCTATGCCATCGCATGGCACTTGCCTCACCTGAATGGAAAGACCGTTGCAGAAGCCGTCAAACAGTCTTCTGAAGGCCAAGACCGGTTCTTTGTACTGCCCCACCCAAGTCCGCGAAACAACAGATGGCTTAAGCAAAACCCTTGGTTCGAAGCTGATGTCATTCCAAGAATTCGGCAAAGCGTGAGACAGAATCTAAAAGCGTGAGACAGAATCTAAGTGAATCTGAGAGGAAATAACTCACTTTTCGCTAAGAAGTTACTCGAAAGAAACTGTCTATAGACGGTCTTATTTTGACTTCACGGAAAAACATTTGGATATCAATTGGATAGGCATGGAGTAGACAATTTACATGTTATATAAGCGGGTTTTTCCGGGCTATAATGCGCGGGGGGCGGATTTGCCGCCGCCGCCTGTCTGTGCCGCGACATGGCGGGCACGGGTGTTGCAATCCCTGCCGAATGTGCAACTGACCCTGCTGGTCGGTGCCCATGCGCAAAACTGGCATCTGGACGGGCGGGAGAGCGTGACGGCGCGGGTTGCTGCATGGCGCGACCATGCGCCCGAAGCTTTTGTGCTGCCGCATCCCTCCTGGCGCAACACCGCCTGGCTGCGCCGAAATCCGTGGTTCGAAACCGACCTGCTGCCGGTGCTGCGCGCCAGTGTGGCGCAGGCGCTTGGCGCGGACGACTAGAACCCCCTAGATATAGATTACCATGGGCGACACCCAGCGCGCTCCGGCGGGGCCGCTTTGCAGGCGCGTATGGGCGGGCGCGGGGATCGGCAGGGCCAGTTTCTGCACCTGCCCGTCGCGGCGATAGGACAGCGTGGCGGGCCATGGCGGTGCTGCGACCTGCATCATTGGCAGTGCCTGCGCCGAGGTAAACACCAGCGCCGCCGCCCCCTCCACCCGCTGCGCCTGCGCCACCCCGAATGATGTGCCCGCAGGCCCGCCCGTCACGCTGGCCATATCATCATCCAACCCGACACATATATATTGCCAATGGGTTTTTCGCGCCGCAATACGGGCGAGATAGGTTTGCGGCTGGATCTGGCGGGCATCCAGCACCAGCCGCTCTGTGGCCGGCACGGCGGGGTTGGTCAGGCTCAGCTCGATCAGGCCAAACGGGGCAGAAGCATGGTTCAGATAGACAAATCCCGCGTCCGCAACCCCCGGCCGGTATAGGCCGCTGGCCAGATCGGGCCGCGCCGAAACCCTTGGCGCGCCGCCCTTGGCCACAGGGGGCGACACCGCGACCCGCACTGTTTCTGCACCGCTGGCCACACGTGTCAGGGGCAGTGATGTGACCGTGACCCCAGGGTCCAGCGACAGGGACAACACCGGACCCTGCGGGGGGTAGGGGGTGCCATCGGGCGGGATGAAATACAGGTCATGCCCCGTTCTGCGCCCCGTTGTCAGCCCCGTTTCGCGCCCCGATCTGCGCCCTGTTCCGCCCGCCATATTTTCCTCTGGGCTGTCCCGTGTTGCGGCATTGCCGAAACACCGCACCCCGGTGGCATCGTCGCCAAATCCGCTGACCACGGCGAAATCGCGGTCGACCGCCTGCAATGTCAGGGTCAGCACGTCATCCTTGCCTGCCTGCAACAGCGGTGTGACCTGTCGGGCGGGGCTGTCGGGCGGGCCATGCACGCTATACCAAACCTCGCATATGCCCAAACCGTCGTGGCCCAAACCGCCGTGACCCTGACCCGCAGGGGCATGGCGCAACCGCAGCCCCAGCCGCGCCATCATCGCCGCACTGTCCGGCGTTGGCGCGCATTGCAACGGCGCGCGCCCGCTGCTGTAAAACCCGTGCGCCAGCGTGATCCGCGCCAGAAAATGCCACCCGATGTCCATGCCGCCATTGCCCCTTATAACGTGACCGACGTGCCGGTGATCAGGGGCACCTCGCCCTGCACCAGCCCCTCTTGCACCGTGATCATACGCAATTTGTATAGGGCCGAGGGCAAATACCGCCCCCCCAGCACCGTCCACAGGTTGTGAACCTCTCGCAGGTTCAGATCGACCCATTCCGTGGTCAGTTTCTGCATTCCCCTGGGCAGGTCGGGGCTGGATTGCGGGTTGTATACCGTCTTGCTTTGGAAATGGCCGATGGCCGCAGACAGCATTTGCAATCCGTCCTCATAGTTGTCTTCGAAATGTGCGGAAATCAACACATCCAGATTGATCGCGATGGCAGGGGCCATGGTGGTGGCCGTGACCTCGCCGCGTTCCAGTTGCGGGCGCGTGGCCGATGCCGTGGCATCGCGTTCGATGTTGATCAGGGTCATCGCCAGCTGGTTGCGCAGCCCCGCAGGGGCGCCGCCACCACTGGCCACCACATTGGAAATGGCAACCCAATCGCCATCCGTCGGGAACCGCCGCAACAGCGATGCGTTCAACTGGTCCCTTGTGAATTTCATGGCTTGCCGGATCATGTTGCGCGTTCCTTCAGACGGGATTGTTTGCGCATTTCCGCCATGATGGCATGGGTCAGACCGGCATCCGTCAACTGCCGCCGCCCGTCCGCCATGGCTGCCAGCACGGCCGTGCGCAGGCAATTGACAATGGTCGCGCCGGTCAGCGGATATTCATCTGCCAGCCGCTGCAAATCACTGTCCGGTGCCAGCCAGTCACTGCCGGCAAAGGCGCTCTGCCAGATCAGCAACCGCTCCGGCGGGCCGGGTTCGGGGAAATGCACCACCGTTTGAAACCGCCGCGTGAACGCCGCATCAATATGGCCACGCAGGTTGCTGGCCAACAGGACCAGCCCGTTATGTGCCTCGATCCGTTGCAGAATGAACGCGACCTCCTGATTGGCATGGCGGTCATTGGCGCTGCTCGGGTCGGTGCGCTTGCCAAATAACGCATCTGCCTCGTCGAAAAACAGGATCCAGCCGTGGCGGGCGGATTCGTCAAACACCCGCGCCAGATTTTTTTCGGTTTCGCCGATCCATTTCGATATGATCTGCGACAGGTCCACACGATAGACGGGCTGGTGCAGCCGCTGGCCCAACAGGGTCGCGGCCAGCGTTTTTCCGGTGCCGGGCGGGCCATGCAGCAAGGCGCGATACCCCGGCCCGAACAGGCGCGCAGGCCCGCCCGCAACGGCCAGTTCGGGGGCGAACCGCGCCCATGTCACGATCTGTTCCAATGCCAATTGCGTGGTGGCGGGCAGGATCAGATCGTTCCAGCCCAGCGCGGTTTCGATCCGCGTGGCGGCGATGCCACCGGCGGTGGGCCATGGCGCTGCGTGGCTGGCCAGCAACCGGCGCAACAGCCCCCCCCCCGGTTCCAGCGGGCAGGAAAACACATGCCCCGCAAGCGGCGCCTCCAGCTCGATCAGACCGGCGCGGCGCAGGCGCTCTTCCTTGGCCAGCAGGCGGACCACGGCCATGCGCTGGCCCAGATCACTGCGCCCTGCCGCGCTTTGATCCAGCAGGAAAACCGCGCTTTGCACCGTCGGGCGAAATCCGGCCTCGTCCTGCGCGGTGCCGCCAAATTCGGTGAACCTGCGCGCAGTGATCTGATTGCGGATCAAATAGGCATCCAATGCCTCGGGGCGCAGATGCGGGGCCAGCGCCAGCGCCAGTATCAGCCGTTCGTCGGGGGCCAGACCATGCTGCGTTATCAATGCGCCCAGCGCGCTATTGCCGTGGTCGGGCGGGCGGTCACGGCTGGCCCCCCCCGCGTCTGGATCATCGGAAAAATGCTGCGCCATGCGCGCGTCCAGCACGGTTTCCAACCAGTCCAGTTCGCGGCCCAGCGCGGCCCAGTCACCGCTTTGCGTGCTGTTCATCCGCGCCCCCAATCCACCGACAAGGGTCGCGCCATCCAGCCGAATGTGACCACGCCCAAGGGCCAGGGCACGCGGTCCAGCAACATATCAAAGGGGCGCGTTTCCAGCGTCAGCCTGTCGGGCCCGTCGCCGCCCGTAACCAGCCGCGCGCTGCGCATCAGAAAACTGTCGCGCAACCCGCGGGCGGTGGTGTTTTCCAACCCCGGCCATGCCTGACAGACCGCCGACAACAGCCCCGCCGAAAGGCTGGCCTCGGCCTCGCGCAACGGGGCGGTGGGGCGGGTCGGATGCGACGGGGGCAGCCCGCACAACAGGTTCGCCAGCGCCAGATCCACGCGCAGCGGCAGGGCAGAGCCACTGGCCAGATGATGCAGCAAATGCGCCCCGCGTTCCTGTGCGGCAAGGGTTGCAAACCCGCCGTCATTGACCAGTTCCAGCGCCGCAAAATACCGCGCAACAAAGGGCCAGATCAGGGCAATCCCCCCGATGTCACTGTGGAATTCCACAAGGTCGCAGGTGGCAAAGGTGTCGCTGCCCGCCTCCTGACCCTTGAGGGGGGCTGGGTCACGGCCTGTCGCAACACCCGATTGCAGGCGGGCGATGGCATGTTGAAACCGCGCCTGCCGGTCGATCAAATCACGAATGTCGGCGCGGGGGAAAACACCGCGCATCCGGTGCAACCCATCGCCAAGTGGCAGGTTGCGCAGCGCGGCAAACCGCACCGCCACGCGGCGGATCAAACGGATGCCCGCAGCACCTACAGCAGCGGGTGCCGCCATGCCCGTTTCCCCGCCACCCGCATCGCCACCCGTCTCCCCATCCGCATCCCGGTCAGCGCCAGCATCGGCCATGCCCCGCAACAGCGCCGCCGCGATCACGGGCCGCAACTGCGCCGCATCGCCTGACGTGTCCGCCATATGCCACATCGCAACGGCCATTTCGGCCAATGCTGCGGGTTGCTGCACTGCACGGGCCAGCAGGGGCCATTGCGCGGGGCGCAGCAGCCTGCCGATGCGTTGCCGCGCCAGCGGATCACAAACCGCTGCGCGCATAACCGCCAGTGTATGCGGCTCCCCTGCCGCTGCCCGTTGCAGCGCGGCATGCAGCCCACCCGCATCCAACCCCTCAGCGCCATACCGCAGCGACAGCATCAACAGGCGGTTGGCGCGGGCAAGCTCGCTTTGCCGGTTTGCCTCCGGCCGCTTTGCGGCATTATTCTCCCTCTCCCTCTCCCTCTCCCTCTCCCTCTCCCTCTCCCTCTCCTGATCAGATACGCCCGCAGGGCGGGGCAGCAACGGCGCGGGCCAGTGTGCGCCCGCCGTCTGGCCCGCCGTCCGGCCTGCCGCCTGGCCCCCCGTGAATCCACCCTGCTGATCCTCACTCCCGACCAAAGCACCCGCCTGATCCGCTGCCCTTTGCTTGATCCTGTGCCAAACTGTAGCCGCTGCGATACCCGTTGGTTGTTGCAAGGCATGGGCCAATACCGCCAGCCACAATCCGCGCTTTGCCCCGTCGGTTTCCGCACCGGACAGCGCCTGTTCCAATCGGGGCATCAGATCACGCCACAGGCCGTGGCCCAGCAATGCGCGCAACAGGCGCGCCAATTGCTGCGGGGGGATGTGATCCAACAGAACAAGGGGTAGATCTGGCCTGTCCGCCATGGCGCGCAGGTCACGCAGCAACCCGCCCATATCGGTTGCCATACGTGCAATCAGAGCCAGCGCCGGATCACCCCCCGCCATGGCCGGATCGGCAGGCGCAGATAAAACGGCGTTTTGCTGCCTGCCTGCCCCGTCACGACAAACTGCCAACTGTGCCAACAGCCCGGTGACGGAGCTATGGCCCACCGGATTACGCGCCGTGTTGCCCACCGTGTTGCCAACCGTGTTGCCCACCCGATTGCGCGCCGGTTCCTGCGCTGTTTGGGCTGCGGATGTCGCCATTGATGCAGGTGCTGCCGCCCCGCCCGATACCGCGCAACCCTGCGCCGGACCGGTGCCCAGCGATTGCATGACCGCCGCTGCGATGGCATCGCCGGTCTGGGGAAATCCGTTCCTCGCCATAGCCGCCAGAACAGCCCCCCGCCACAGCGGATCAAAGCTGGCCCGCTCCAGCCCCGCCCGCAGGCGCAGCCCCTCCAATCGTGGCAGCCCCTCCGGTCGGGACATCCCATGGCGCGACACATCACAATGTTGCAGCAATGCCCGCAATTGGGGCGATGTCAGCGCGGCCACCAGACCGGCCCGCCCCCTTGGGCTGCTCCATATCGCTGTCAACCATGACAGGGTGCTGGCCGCGGGCATGGCCAGCCCCGCCTGCATCACCAGATCACCCAGGGGCGCGTTGGACAGGATATGGTGGCGCGCCCGTTCAGCGCGCAATACCAGCGCCAGATCAGCCGCCAACCCCGCCACCCCTAGCTGATCACGAGGGTCCGCAGGGGTCTGCGCGTCCGATTGCAGGGCGGGGGTTGGTCCGTTGCGGCCTCCTGTCGGGCCGGAGGCCGCCTGATTGCTCTGCCCGTCGGATGCGGCGGGTCCGTGCAGGGTGTTGCCAGTTTCGGCGGTGTTACCAGTATCGGCAAAGCCCGCAAGGCCAGAGCCAGCAGCCATATGCGCCGCGCCGTTGCCCGACCTGTGCTTCCCCTTGAAATCCGCCCCGATATACGGCCCGCCACCGCTTTCGATCTGCCTTGCATCAAACCGACGTAACCGCAGCAGCTCTGCCGCCAGTTTTTGCGATATCTCGGCCTCCAGTCCAGTCAGGGATACCGGCCCAAGGTCGATCACCAAACGGTCATATTGCCATGACTGCCCGTCGAAATGTTCCTGCAACAAGGGTGGCAATAATTCACTGGCATAGCGGCCAATCCGGTCCTGCACCGGCGCGGCCTGCTGTTCAGACGCCATTTCGAAATCAAAGGTGACGCGGCTCAGAACATGGCGGCTCATGGCGCGCCCGCCTGCGTATCGCCAAGGTCCAGCCCCTGACACTGCGCAAAAAATGCCGCGCAAAATCCGGCCTCGATCCGCCGCAACAGGGCAGGGTCGCCGGCCCCGCCGATCCCCCCCAGATAGGCGCTGGACAGCGCGTCGAAACTGCCCTGATCCACCCACAAACATTGCACCCCCAGATGCGCGGGCAGATTGTCCAGCAGGGTCTGTTCGACAAAGCCGCGAAATTCGGGCCGACTGGCGCGGGATGCACCGTTGCCATGGGGCAGGATCACGCTGACATAGGCACCGGCGAAATCAACGGGAAACCGCGCAGGGCTGGCGGTTGGCGGGCTGGCCTGCATCCGCAGCAGCACTGCACGGGCCTCTGCCACCGATGCGAACCGCTCGGCCATGATCATGGGCGGCAGCCCTGCGATGCGCAGCACCAGAACCACGCTGTAATCGGGCAGAACCCTTGCGCTGATACCTTTGGGCCAGTGCTGTGTCTGTGCTGTCGCGCTGGTGGCATCGGCTTGCCTTGTGCTTGTGGCGGGCCGGGGTTGCAGCGCAGGGGGCAGCAAGGCGTTGACCTGCTCTAGCGTGGCGGCGGGCACCGGCCGTTCCAGCACCAGATGCAACGCCACGCCGCCCAGATCAATGCGCAGGCATTGCATGGGATCAGGGGGGGCGTCAGGCAGATGCAACTGCGCGTGTTCGACGAACAACATATTGTCGCTCATTCCGGTTTGCAGCCGGACCGAGGTTTCCAGCGCGGAACGGGCCTGACCCCGCGCCAGATCAGGCCCCAGCCCGCGCTGGTGGCCCAATTCGGGCAATCCGGCCAGATAGCCGCGTTTTTGTAAAACCAGCGCCTCGGCGGCCTTGTCGGGGGTCAGGTTTTCGGCCTCGTATTGGCGCAGCAAACGCGCATCCTGAAACCGCAGGCCGAACCGCGCCAGCATATGCCCCAATGCGCGGTTGTTGCGGTCGTGAAACGGGTCGCTTTCTGCGGTAATCCGGGTCAGGTTTTTCTGGTATTGCGCCAGCCAACCCGCCGGGCCATCCGCCCCCAGAACCCGCGCAATATCATGGGCATCGTCGGGGTGCGGCGGATCATGCGCCAGCGGCTGCGTGAAATAGCTTTGCGCGTGGGCCTTGCTGGAAAACAACAGCGCCATGGCGTTCAGCTGGGCCAGCTCGTCCGCCAGAACCTGTTCAAACAGCGCCAGATAGGCCTTTAGCTGCAATACCTCGGCGCTGCGTGCCACGGCGCTGGCCTTGTCGCCGGAACCGGAACCGGCGCTGGCGCTGGCGCTGCCCGACGGGAGGTTCGACAGATCCGGCCCGAACTGACCCAAGCCGTAGATTTGCGGAAACAGGAATTGCAGTGACCGATAGCGCGCCAACTGCCTGTCGGCCTTGCCCCGTGGCATATCGGCATCCTGTCGGGTTTGCAGGGCGGATTGATCGAAACGGCTGGCCCAGCGGCGGTCGGCCTCTGTTTTGATCAGGATGTCATTGACCACCGCCGCATCGACAGTGACCCTTGCACCGTTGCGCATCAGGTGCAGGCGTTTCAGGTCCTGTTCTTCCAGTGACGGGATCAGGCGCAGGGGGCGGGCTGGCGCGTCATGCACTGCGGGGCCGGCTGCGGCCTGTGGTGTGGGGCGGCTTTCGGCCAAAACGCTGATACGCTCGCCCGCCTCGTCAAACAGCGCCGCACGGATGCCCCGGCGGGCGCCGGATGCGCGCCCCTCAAACAGGCGCAACGCGCCGACATGGGTCACGCCGCGAATGGCCTGAAACGCCGCGCGCAGCGCGCCTGTGGTCAGGGAGCGCACGGGGGGCTGCATCGCCGGTTGGCCCGCGCTGCCAGCTATACCTTTCGCAAACTCCGGCGATGCAGCCCCCCCTGTAAATGAACGGGGCGCAAAGGAATGGGGCGCATAGGCATGTGGAACCGGCCCGTCGTATATCTGCGCCGGATCAAGCTGCTGCGCTGCGCCCAGCGGCGCGGCTTGCGGCGGCGCAGGGTCGTCCAGCGCCATCGCCGCATATAGGGCCTCGGCCAGAATTTGCTCGGCAGGGGCATCGGCAGAAATGTCGATCTGTCCCGCAATCACATAGGTTTCCTGCGCGGTGAACCGGATGCTGTCGATCGCTATGCCCAATGGGCGGTTGGCCGCGACCAGCGCCACAATCGTGCTGTGCAGGGTGGCCATATCAATGCCACTGGTGATCTGCGCATATGGCTCTGCGCGGATGTCGTAATGGCCGGCCCGGCCCGCCACAGGATGCAATACCGCACTGCGAATGGCAGGAATGCGGGCGGTCAGAAACTGTTCCAGATCGCGGGGCGTCACCGGCGCGGTGGTGAAAACCTCTTCGGGTGGGAACAGCGCCTGTTGCCGTGCGGTGACCCCATGTGCCCGCCCCGAGGAGGCCAGAATATCCGCCATCGGGTGGTGCGTGCGATAGGCAATATCACTCAGCGCATAGCATAGGGATTCAAGGATGGTAACGCCGGGGTCATGTTCGTTGTAATCGGTCCAATGCGCGCCCGACATCGCCTGAATATGCGCCGTGGCCGTGGCCAGCAGGCTGGCGAAATCGCCGGATGGGGGCAGGGCGGTGGCCTGCGATATGCGCGGCGCGACCTGCATGGCTTAATCCCACAGCCGCGTGATGGCATAGGCGATGCTGCGGCTGCCGTTCCCCGCCGCGCTGATCCGCAGCGCGTGACTGTCGCGCCCGGTCACACCGCCGCTTTTGTGGCTGCGCCATTGCAGGGCCAGCCCCGTGGCCGACCCGCGCCATGCCATGACCAACAGCCGCGCAAACCACAGCACCAGCCCCGCCACGACCAGCCAGCAGGTCAGGGTGTCACTGTCCGTGGTGATGGCCCATCCGGTCATGCCGATGGCCGCGAACATATCATGCAACAGGCTGTTCACGGCGCCCTCGGCCGTGCCGGTCATCGACACCAGCGCGCCCTCGATTGTGCCGATGGCGGCCCGGATATGGCTGCCCGCCGGGCTGCGCAGCGCGGCCTCTCCCAGCAATAGCCCCCCCGCCAGCCACGCCAGATTGCGCCGCAGCCGCGCCCAGCCGCTGCGCGGGTCGGGGCTTTGCGTGATGCTGAGTGACGTATCCAGCGCATCGGGCGTCGCGGTGGCCGTGGCGTGCAGGGTTGCATCCTGTTGCACCTGCCATCCGGTGACCCTGCGCAGGATGCGGCGCAGGCTGCCCTCGGGTCTGGCGGGCGGGGCGGGGGTGAATGCGGTGATCTCGAACGCCACGGCGCGGGCCGGAGGCAGCACTACATCGTGCCATTTGCCATCGGCAGGCAGGGTCTGCATCGCTTCGGGGTCCATGCCCGTCACCGCGCCCCCCGCGGCAAAGGCACCCGCCGCCAGCGCCCCGCCTGTGCGGGCGCCGATCTGCACCACCGCGCCCAATACCAAATCGCCCGCCCCGTCGGGCAGGGGCAGATTGCCGGGGGACAGGCTTAGGCGGTTGCCGTCCTCATGCGCCTTTAACACCCATGCCTCTGCACCCGTGCCAAAACTGATTTCGGGTCGTGATTTCCATGTGTTGAATGCCTGCACATGGGCGTCGAATGTGGCCTCTGGCAGCATAAAATCAATCAGGTCGGAAAAATCCTGACCGGATGGCAACATGCCGTTGCCAAAGGCCTGCCTCAGCTCCTTTTTGGTGGCGGTCATGGGTCTTCCTTTCAGGGTGCAGGGGGCAGGGCGGGGGCCACCATAGGGGCCAGCCGCGTGCCACCATGGCCATGCGAAGTGGCCGGATCAGGGGCCGTAACAGGGTTGGGAACAGGGTTGGGAACGGGGGTGGGAACTGGGTTGGGAACGGGGGCAACATCCGCAGGTATCAGCGGGATCAGACTGGACCCGATCTCCATCTGCCCGATGCCAAAGGGCCGGGGCGCGCAGGGCACAGGTGCGCCGCCCTGCCATGCGCTGACCTGTGCCGGACTGGCGGCATAGAGATCACGGGCCACGGTCATGCTGCCGATCCGGCGATCCGGTGCGATCACCTGCAATTCATGGGCCGTATGCGGCACCAGAACGGCCCCCGCGGCACTGCTGCGCAGGGTGATCCCGCGCCGGGCTGTGTGATGGTGGTGGTGGTCATAATGGTGGTGGTGGTGGTCATAATGGTGGTGATGGTGGTCATGATGTAACGGGCGCGCCGTATCGCGCAATCCATAGGCACCGGCCCTGCGATAGAATTGCACCAATGACAGCCCGGTCAGCAGCGCCACACCGGGCAGGGCGGACAGGTCGGCCTCCAGATCGGCCAGTTGCACCCGCCCGCAACCCAGTGCCATCGGCAAGGCGGGATCGTCGCGCCATGGGCACAGCAGGGCCGCAAACCGCGTGGTGATGCTGTTCAATACCTCGTCGGCAGGGATGTCGCCACGGATCACCACACTAGCGCGCAGTTGCACAGGTTCGTAAACCGGATTGCTGACGGTGATCCGATGCCCCCAAGCGGCGGCACGGGCGCGCAAGACACCTGCGATATCCTCGCGGCGACCCAGCGGCAGAACCGGCAATGCACCGGATCCGCTGCGCCCCGCCACTGGCGCCACGATGATATTGACCACGCCCGCGCCACCCCCACCCGTGACATTCCCGCCCCTTACATCACCATCCGTTCCGCCCTCATCCGTGCCACCCCCATCCGTTGCACCACCAGTGAAACCAGCGCCCAGCACACATTTTGCCTCGGCCACATCGGGGAAATGCGACAACACCAGCGTCTCGTAATCCCGTGGCGTGATGGCACGGTCGCGGTTGCCCAACCGCTCGCTCAGACGGGTGTAGAATGCGCGCTCGTCCTCGGCTGCGGCGCCGTTGCCCGATGGCAAAGGCTGCACCACACTGCGCAGCGCAGGCAGCCGGTTTACCGGGCGCTTGATCGCCCCCGCAGGCAACACAGGCACCCCCTGCGGCGCAGTCGCGGCATCTGTCACGCGGGTCACCCGAACCGCCCCTGCCGCGATCCGGCCAAAATCGCACAGCGGCTGCGTGCCGGGCGGCGCAGTCAGCGCCAGCCAGACCAATCCCGCAGCATCCCGCGCCAGATCGGCGGGCAGGCGCAGCCGGGCAATCCCCGTGGTGGTCAGCGCCCGCGTGCCGTCATGGCGCATCGCCTTATGGGGCAGCGGCTGCCATCCCTTCGCATTGCGATACCCCCAGTGCAGGCGCGCCGCAGGGCTGGCCGTCACCGGGTGATGCGTCGCGGTGTCGGTTTCATGCAACTGCATGAACAGGGGCAGGTCATCCCCCGCCTTGACCCCGCTGAACCCCAGCAACAGCATGTCGCGCCCGGCCATGGGCAAGGGCGCAAGGGCGGGCCGCGTGGTGGCGACCAACCCGTCGAATGGCACCTGCGCCAGCACCGTGATTTCACCCCGCGCCATGCTGGCGCTTGCGCGATATGACAGGGTCAGCCCCGCAATGCGCGCCTGCACGGGCGGGGGCGGCAAAAGGGCGGGCTTGGTGCCTGTCACCTTGGCCAACATAGTGTTTTTCCGGCGCGCATTGGCCAGCACCGCACGACCCAGAATATCGGGATACGCGGCATTGGCGAAGCCGTAACCGGGCGCGCAAAACGTCATCCGCAGGCAGGGCGGCTGATCCGGTTGCAGGCCACCCGATCCCGTATCGAACCGCCAATCGGCACGGCGCTGCATCGGGCGGTTGCTCTTGCCAGCCGCATTTTGACCAGCCCCATTTCGACCAACCCCGCCTTGCCCAACCCCGTTCTGCCCAGCCCAATCCGGCCCAGCCCCATCCGGCCCGCAAAACAACGCCACCCCGTCGGTTTTCACCGAAACCGGCCAGCCCAGCGGCGCAACCGGCACCCATTCGCCGCCCCGCTGCACCGCGAACACCGCGCGAAAATCCCCGTTGCGCGTGCCGAACCCGTAGGGCGCGTAATGGCTGGCCAGATCATCGGGCGCAGCGGGCAGGCCCAGCCACTGCCAGCCCAATGACAGACCCGTCAGCCGCTTGCCCGCCAGATCGGGATGGGTGAACGACAGCGCATTCCCCACCACCGGCGCAGGGCCAAAGGGGGCAAAAGGCGTGGCGGGCAAAGGCTTGCCCCCAACACCGTTCTGCACCCCGCCCACCGCCTGCGCGCTGACGGATATTTCCACATGCGCGATCTGTAGCTGCCCGAATGCCGATAGGGCAAAATGCGGCGCATCGGGGTTGAACAACAGGCTGATATAGGGGCGCGCTGGCTGGTCAGGGGCACCTGTCTGATCTGGCGGTGCCGCCGCCTGCGCCGCCACCGCAGGAAATCCTGCGGGCAGGGTCAGGGAGAACAGCATCCGGTCGGGATTGCGCGGCGGCAGGGTTACCGCAATGGCGCTGGCGGGCAGCGCAACCGCACCCTTGGCGGTGGACAATGCCAGATCAAAGGCAGCAGCAATCACAGGCGCAATGCCGTCCCGTTCTGAATCACCCTGTTCTGGCACAAGCCGCTCTGAACCCTCGCCTTGGCCCCCGTCCTGATCCAGCCCGCATTCTGCGCGATACGCACTCAGGGCGCGGCTCAGGGTCCGCCCTCCGTCGCGGGCAAAATCC
This sequence comes from Paracoccaceae bacterium, assembly GCA_050633465.1. Taxonomy (GTDB): domain Bacteria; phylum Pseudomonadota; class Alphaproteobacteria; order Rhodobacterales; family Rhodobacteraceae; genus UBA3069. The sequence goes on from JBOEGO010000015.1 coordinate 13,862, forward strand.
AGCGACAGGGTGATGCTGCGCACCCCGTCCCGCATCGCCAATGTGTCACAGGCAAACACCAATCCTGTGCGCCCCGCCGCCACCGCCGCTGCGCGCCCGGCCGCATCGGGCTGCGCGGGGCCAAATGCGGGCCAAGGGGCTGCTGCGCCCTCCCCCGGACCCGCAAAAGCAGCCGCATCAAACCCCAATACCCCCGCCACCACGCCCGCACGATCCAGCGGCAGGCGCAGGGCGCGGCACTGTTCCAACCTTGCATTCCCCAATGTCACCGCACCGGTGGTTTCATATATGGGTGCCAGACCGTCGGCCTGCTCGGGGCCGAAAAAACCGCTGCCTCCGGGCAATAGAAACGGTGCCTGATCCGGCGCGACCCCCAGCAACAGCCATGTGCTGTCTGGCCGGGCCGCAGCAGCAGACATTCCTAATACCTGTCTGTAATAAAACGATAAATGCTCGTGCGTCATGTCGTTCATACGGGCGCGGGTCACCTGCAACACCTGCGCGAAAGCCAAAAACAATCCGGTTTGCGGCGGGTGGCTGTCATCCGCCGCAAGCGAGGTTTCCAAACGGGCGCGCGCCAGCTGGCTGATCCGGTGCAACGCGGCGGTTGCCTCTGCCACAGCGGCGGTATCGGCAGGATCGGCAGGATCGGCGGTGCCTGCGGGGCCAGTGGTGCGACCAAACCCCTTTGCGGCCATCAACCGCCCCGCGCCGTAACCCTGTATCAGGTGGCTGGCGGTGGGAATGGTATCGCCCGCATCGGGGGCGGTCACGGCGGCGCTGCCTGATACGGTGTTCACGGCCTTGATCGCGGTTTCGATCATCGTCATCAACCCCTGCGTCACCTGCCCCCCGGGCTGTGTGATGCTGATGCGGCGAGCCTCGTTATACCAGTCATACAGGATATCGGTGGGGGGGCGCCTGTCATGCCGCGCATCATGGGCCGAAATCCGCGCCAGCAGGAATGCCGGATCATTGCGCAGGAAATCGGGCCAGACGGGGCGGGTTTCGGGCAGATGCACGCCGCCATCGGTGTCGAAATAGGTCAGCAGATGCGCGATCTTGATCGCCTGTCGCACCGTGTCGGCGGCGCTGCGCTCGTCCAGCCCGAAATACCCGCCGTCCAGTGCAGGGTTCCAACGGGCGGCCTGCCACAGATGGGTCAGCGGGCCATAGACCAGCGGCGACAGGGCGCCATGCGCCTGCGTATGGTTGGCGTCATCCCGCGGCATGTGTCGCCTCGCGGAAGTAATAGGGAAACACGCGGTTGCCGCGCGAATTGGTGGTCGGGATGTCATATTCCAGATGGATGTCCAGCCGCCCCTGCATCACCCCGTCCTGCCCGAAATCCACATGGGTCAACTTGATGCGCGGCTCATAGAACAGCACCGCCTTTTCGATGCGGGCGCGCAGGTTGGTCAGGGTCACGGGGTCGGTGCCGTCAAACACTGCCATCTGGATGCCCAGACCATAGGTCGGGCGCATCACCCGTTCGCCCAGAATGGTGAACATCAACACCTCCAGGCTCTGGCCGATGTCAGCCTCCCCGGCGACCATGGCGGAATGGCCGACATGCCCGCCATCCGGCACATCCTCCAGATCGAAACGCGGCGGAAACCGCCAGCCACGACCCAGAAATGATGGCGCATCCTGTGGCATGGCTAGCCCCCGATCTCGACCGTGGGGAATCCGGTCAGGATGCTGCCGCCATGCACGGTTTCATCGCCCATCCGCGCCGCTGGCCGCCCGCCGATCATCACCGTGGCCGATCCGGTCGCCACCGTGTCGGGCGGACCGACACAGATCAACTGATCGCCCACCACCGATGCGGGCAACCCGCCGATCAACACATTGGGCACCCCCGGCCCGATCACCGGCCCGCCCACATGCGGAATCGGCGCGGGCACGGCAGGGGTTTGCATCGGGCATTCGTGCATATCGGTCAGGCGGGCGGCGGGGGGCATCCTGTTCTCTCCTCAGTTGATCATGATCATGGTGGCGCTCAGGGTCAGCTCCCCCCCACCCGAAACCGAGGCCGAAACACCGCCCTCGGCGCTTAGCTCGGTCTCGGCGGTCAGGCTGATGCTGCCCCCCTCGGCGGTGACCTGCGCGGGGCTTTTGGCGCTGATGCCCGCGTCGCCGCTGATCGACAGCTTGCCGGTGGCGCTCAGGCTCAGATCCTTGGGGGTGGTGATGCTGATGCCGCTTTCGCCCATGGTGATGGCATTGCCGTTGCTGTCCTTCAGGGCGACCTCCTTGGCTTCGTCACTCAGCGTGATGGAATGGCCGCCCGGCGTGGTCACGGTGATCACCTTTTTGTCGTCGTCAAACCCCATGGTCAGGCTGGACCGTGTGACGATGGATTTCACATTGTTCTGTTCCTCAGGGGTGAATGGCATCGGGCGTTTGGCACTGTGCAGCGCCCCCAATACAACCGGCGCATTGGGGTCATTGCCCAAAAAGCCCACAATCACCTCGTCGCCGACCTCGGGCAGGAAGGTGATGCCCATGGAACTGCCGGCATAGGGGCTGGCAAGGCGCACCCAAATGCCGTCATCCGACCCCTGCAACGGGATCGACACCTTGATGCGCCCGCCCCCGGCGGGGTCGTCATAAACCTGCATCACCTTGGCAATCTGCAACCCGCCGGTGCCGGGCTGGCGGGCGGCGGCGGCGGGCTGTGTTGCATCGCGGTGGCTGTCGGTAAACCACTGGCGGTCCAGCCCGAAATGCGCCTCGGTGGTCCAGCGGCCATCGGCCATATGATGGCTGATGCCGGTGACATAACCCGCCCCGTTGAACCGCGTGCCCAGCCCCTTCAGCTCCAGCGTCTTGCCCGGCACCACCGCCGCATTCCCGGGAAAGGACACCATGCCGCTGATCCGCGCCAGTTCCGATTTCAACAATTGCGCTGCGGCCCAACCCGACAGTTGCTCCTGTTCCAGCGGGTCGATGCTGCGCAATGCGAACCCGCTGACATTCAACACCTTTGACAGGGCGGCACTGCCCAGATTGCCCTGCGTATTGACCGCAGGCGCGCGCCCCGTGGCAGTGACCAACTCCTGCGTTTTCGCATCCCAGCTTTGGGCGCTGGCGCCCGACAACTGGTTCAACGCGTCCAGTTCCAGATCCATCTGGTCCAGACTGGTGCCAAATCCCACGCTCAGTTCGGGCGAAGCGAAATCGGGTCTGGCCACGGTGACCTTGCCCGCCGCCACATCGACCACCATGGCGTTGACCTCGGCGCGGGCCAGCAGGAAATCCCAATCGGTGCAATCGGTCTGCACCAGATGTTCTGCCTCGCCCGATGTCGCGGCCACATCCGCCGTCAGACCCGCCTCGCGGATCACCTTTGACAGGGCGGCGCTATCGCTGGTTCCGGTGAAAATCCTGCTGCGGCGCGCCACGGTCAAACCCGCCGCCTTGTCACCACAACCCACCACCAGATTGCTTTCGCCCCCCGCTCCGATGCTTAACGACTGGCGCAGGATGATGCCCTTGAACACGGCGGTATTTTTGGCGTCATACCCCAGCCGTATTTCAACCTGCTGGCCCGGCACGAAATGCCCGCTGGCCGAGGCGGGGAAATCCTCCTCGGAGGGGCTGCCATCGGCCAGCGTGATTTCGGCCATGGGCAACCGGCCCAGGGCGCGGCTGACACGGATCGCGGTCACGCCATAACTGTCGGGCATGGCGCTGCCGTTCAACAGGATTTCCATCGTGACCAGATCGGCACCGGGTTTGCGCACATCCTGCGACATCACTGATCCACCGGCGGAAATGTCAGGCCACGACCATAGGGCAGATGCATCAGATCGTTCAGGTCATTGACCCGCGCCACCTGCGGATACAGCGACGGATCATCGTAAACATGATAACACATCAGCGGCAGCGTCTCGTCCTGCCGCGCCACCCGCAGATGGGTCAGATCGGCGCTTTCCTTGCCCGCCGCACGGGCCAGATCGGCAGGGGTCTGATGCTGGCGAAACGCCAAGCCCAACTTTGCGCGCAAAGGCACCCCCGCAGGGCTGAACAAAACATAGGCCACATCCAGCCGCGTCAACATGCAATCAAACGACAGCTTGCCCCAGACCACGCGCAGGTAATTCGGGCTGTGGATCGACCCGTTGAACGCATAGGCAACCTTGCGCAGCTTGCCCAGCTCCTCCTCGATCGAACTGACCCCGGCCACCACGCCCGTCGCATCAATGGTGATGTCGAAACTCAGCTCCTCGGGGGCGCGGGACTTGAACTGCGCCAGCGCGCCCGCCGCATCAATACCACGGTCGGTGGTGAATTCGGTGGCGTGTTTGTGCTCATAGGTGTCGGGGTTGATCTGCACCTGATAACTGCCGGTCTGGCGGCGCAATTCATCATCGGAAAAGGCCAGGATTTTCATCTTTGTCAGCATGGCGTCACCTGTCCGAACCGCTACAGGATGTGCGGCGCAAGGCATGGCGCAACTGCTGCTCGATCATGGCCTTTATCTCGGCGCGCAGCCGTTCCGTCTCCGCCGCCTGCTGGTGGGCACCGGCGGGATGCGGCGTGGTGATCTGTGCGCGCAGCACCAGTTCCCTGATCTCTACCGGCATTGAATTTCTGGCATGATCTGCCCCTTTTTATTTGCGACCGCTGCGGTCTGATGCGCCCCGATGATGCGCCGCTGCCAAATACCGCGCCGGGGGGCGCCCTGAATTCCGCGCGTGGCCCCCGTCATCAGGCCTTCAACATCCCTGTCGCGGGTTTGGTGCGAAATAATTTTCGCGTCATGGCAGCATAGGATAATTCCAGCGTTTCCATGGCGATTTCACCCTTGCGGGCGTCGAATGCGGCGATCGACCATTTCACCGGCCATGCCCGGTCCAGCGACCAGCCCAGCATCGGCGCGCCGGTTTGATCCAGCAGCGACACCAATACCGGCTGCGGCTTGATCGGTTCGGCCAGACCGCCCTCCAATACCTGTTTCGCCCATGTGAACAGGGCCGATTGCGCCACCATCACACCGCGTTTCAACACCAGATCAGGGTGGCCAGCGCGCATCGGCAATTTGTGGGTGAACCGGTTTTCGCCGCCCTCGGCCAGATCAACGGTGGCTTGGGTCGTGTCCAATCCCGACACCTCGGAAAAACTGGCATCCACGCCCGTGGTATTGGCCCCGATCGACACCGAAAACGAAAACCCAACCGGAGGATAATAATTCGCCATCCCTCAATACCCCCGGGTTCACGAATTTTCGATGGTAATGCCCTCATGGGCGATTTCCAGCGTTTCCACCGCAACCTCGTTGCCGTCGGATTTCAAATCGGTGCCAGTGATCTTGGTCGGCCATGCATTCGCCAGCTTCCACACCATGGTCGGCTTGCCGGTTTCATCCAACAGCTTGATGGTGATGCTTTCGCGCTTGATCGTGTTCATCTGGATTTTGCCATACCAGTCGAAAAACTTGTTATCCTTGACGAATACGCCCTTTTTCAACGTCACATTGCCGAATTTGGCAATGCCGGGCATCTTGATCGTGCTGAACACCTTGGAATTGCCGGCGCGGTATTCGATCACCTGGGTTTCGGTCTCCAGGCCGCTGACCTCCTGAAAGGGCAGATCAGTGCCCATATCGCCAATATCGACGCTGAAATAAAACTTCGGAAGCGGCCAGACATTGCCCTCTTTTTCACCTGCCATGGGTCAATTCTCCTATCGGCCTGATTTACGATTTCTGCATCTGCTGCTGGAATGTCAGCACGATGAATTCCGCCGGATGGGTGACCGCCACCTTGATCGTGACGCGCATGTATCCATCCAGAATGTCATTGCCGGTCATGGTGGCATTCAGCCCCACATCCACCGAAAACGCATCGGCGGGTTTGGTGCCTGCCAGCGCTCCGGCCTTCCACTGGTTGGTCAGGAAATTCTCCAGCATGGCCTTGACGGTGGACCATGTGCCCGCATCATTGGGCGCGAAAACATAGGCGTCACAGGCGGCCTTGGCGGATTGTTCCAGCATGATCAGGGTGCGGCGCACGCTGATGTATCGCCAGTCCTGACTGTTGCCATCCAGCGTGCGCGCCCCCCATACCAACACCCCGCGATTGATAAAACTGCGGATCGCATTCACCGCCAACCCGTTCAGCGGCATGTTCAGATCTTCTTGCTGGTCATGGGTGATGTTCACACAGGGCGAAACCACATCCATCATCGACGTATTGGCAGGGGCCTGCCAGACGCCGCTGGTGTTGTCGGTGCGGGTGATCACACCGGCCATGCCCGCGCTGGGCGGCATCACATTTACAGCGGCCAGCGCCGCGACCATATATTGTTTGTATAACGGGCTGACAGTCATCAGCGCGGCATGGCCGGTGGGCGATGCGGTGCCATCCTTCACGTCCTTCAGGTATCCGCTCAGGTCGGCTGGCACATCGGGCGCGCCTGCCTTGGCCGCGTATATCGCCGTCTGCTCCTTGGTCACCGCCTCCGATAGGGTTTTGCGCAGATCGTCGCTTAGATTCATAAACGTCACCGCGGGCTGTTCCAGGATCGAGGTATTGAGCCAGGGATAATAGGCACAGCCATAGTTCAACCCGACCGTGCCGATATTGCTGCGGAAATTGCTGACCGGCGCGTCGGCGGGGGCCACCAATGGGCCCAGCCCGTAATTGCCATGCCACAGGTCCAATACGGCCACGCGGCTTTGCATGGTCTGGCAATGCAGCAGGGCGTGCTGGGCCACCTTTGACCAATCCGACAGCCCCATCAGGCAGGTCTCCGGCGTCACCACCATGGTGGGTTCCTGCTCGGCGGTCAGGGTGTCGATGCCCGCAGTGAACATATCCGATGTCGGGCTGGCGGTGCTGTAATCCCCGATCGACACGATGTAACTGGGGCCGCCGCCATTGTCGTAAAAGAACTTCATCGACTGGTGCAGAATGAAAATCCCGTCGCGCAGGAATGCGCTGGCGTCATTGGCATCGGCCACCACCGACAGCGGAGGCGCAACGCCGAACAGGATTTCGAATTCGGCAAATGACGTGATGCGCGTCGGCGTGTTCAACAATGATGACGTGCCGCGCATCGCCTTTTGCGTGAACCCGATGAACGCCGGAACGGCGGTCGGCACCTCGACCACGGAATTGGGAAAGGCATCCTTTTCAACGACATAAACACCGGGAGTTTTATATTCTGACATGGCGGGGTTCCTGATCTTCGGGCAACGGGGTCAGCGGATTGGCGGGCAGGGGAAGGTTCGGGCGGGGGCAGGTTCGGGCGGGGTCGGGCAGGGCAGGGTCGGGCGGCACCTAACTGCCGCTGGACGATGCAGCACAGGCGGCTTTCGCCAGAATGTCGGCCACCGCTTTGGTGTAAACCGCCTTGGCATTGGCCAGCGCCAGCTTGGCCTGATCCTCGTCCAGGGTCTGCTGCGCGGCGGCGGTGGTTTTGGTGCTGGCCAGCGTGGCCGCACCCTGATCCACGGCCTGCTGCGCGGTCAGCTGCGCCGCCTCTGCCGCGACCTTGGCCGCCGATGCCGTCTCCTCGGCCTTTTGCGCCGATGCCAGCGCCGTGGTCGCATCGCTCAGGGCTGTGGTCTTGGCGGTCAGCGCCTTTTGCGCCGCATCCACCGCCCGCTGTGCGGCGGCCTGTTCCAGCGTTGCGGTTTTCAATTCGGTCTTGGCATGTCCCACGGCGGTTGTGGCCTTGCCCAATGCGGTTTCGCTGTCGGTCAGCGTGTCCTTGGCCTTGGCCAATGCGGGGGCCAGCGCGTCATTCGCGGCGGTGGCGGTGGCGACGGTCTGGTCATGCTTGGCCTGCGCCTTGACCAGCGCGATGCCTTCGGCGGCCTGTGCCTGCACATAGGTCAGCTCGGCGGCGGCCTGATCTGCGGCGGATTGATCGCGCACGGCGACCCGCGCCGCCTGTTTCGCGGCCTTGCGTGCATCTTCGACGGGGTCCGGGCTGGGGTCGGGTTTTTTGCCCTCGCCCGCAGCGGCCCCCGTTGCAGACCGGAACTCGGCGGCGGCGCTGTCACGGTCGTCTGGCGTGTCGGAAGAGGGCGTTTTGGCCATTGGAAAAATCTCTCCTGTTCGGTCGCAACACATTGCGAACGTTATAAATTTCCACCCCGTTCGGGTGATCAACTGTGCAGTTTTCGACCCGCGTGAAAACGATACGGGCGCCCAAATCGGATAATCGCCGGGGCCTCTGAACGGTTCCACAGATTGCAAAATATAGCGAGCAAAATTCGCGCCTAACGCGTGCGTCGCGGCCCGAAACACCTGATTGAAAGCTAACCCAAGGTCAATTCAACCATAGAAAGTAATGCGTTTTCATAGGGTTTTGGAATTTTGCAAAATCCGCCACCAAGGGTGAGGTTTTTCGCAAAAATACCGGCTGCTGCCTGTGGATAACTCTGGAATTGGCGGGGGGCGGAACACGCCGCGCCGCAGCAAACCGGCCATATTCCGCCCATTTCCACGCGCTTCGCATGTCGCGATTCGGCCACAGGGGCGGGCGCGGCCCCAGGGTTGTGGCTCAGGGTTGCCGCCTAGGGTGGCGGGGGGCGAAACATCTGGGCGGCGGCATCATAGGTGTAATTATGCAGGGTCATCAGGCGGTGCGCCTCCTCCCATGTGCCGAATGTTCCGGCGGGGCGCATGTTGACGCGCTGGGTCAGGCGGTGCCGCGCATTGGCGGGGGTGCGGCCCTGAATGCGGTTGTGAACCCCGTTGTGGTTTAACCTGACATGCGCCCGCCGCGCTGCCAGATGGTCGATGAAATCGCGGTTGCGGTCCACGTGATAAGCCAGCCCGCGTTCGTGCAAATAGCCGGTGAAATGCTGCGGCACCGATCCCTGCGGATCAGGCACCAGCAGCGGCACCACATTGTTGCCATGGGCACCATCGGTGCCGATCACGGCGCGTTGCGGGTGGCGGTGGTCTGCCTCGGCCTGCCGGGCGGCGGCCGGCATGCCATGCAGGCGCTGTTCGGTAGGGGTGCCAGCGGCCCAACCCGCCTGCACGCCGGGCGCGGGCAGCGCGGGCACGGGCACGGCGGGCACCAACCCGCGGTTCCACAGGATCGCCAGCGCGCGGCGTTCGTGAATGTCCACGGCGGCATTGGTGATACGTGCCAATACCTGCGCCTGCGTTAACGCGGGTCCGGCGGCGCGATTGGCATAGGTCACGGCCTCGGCTGGCATGCGTTGCACCACGCCTGCACCCGCCCCTGTGGTCATGTCGCGCCCCGTTACCTGCGCCAAACGTGCAACCCCGGGCGAGCGATCCGCCATGACCTGCAACCGTGTCAAATGCGCGGGGGCCAGATGCGCGGGGGCCAGATGCGTGGGGGCAGAGCGGGCAGCGGCCTGCGGCGCAGCGGTTCTGGCGTCGGGTTTACGGGCAAACGCATGTTGCATTTTCGCTGGCTCCTTTGCGCGGGCTGGTCGCGGCTGCGCCCTGATACGACCACATACTACCACGACAGCGGGCGATGCCTGCGGAAATAAAATTCAATCTTTGCGGTGCATTGGTGAAAAAAGCGCAACCCCTGACTGTGTCACGCTTGCGCGGGGGGCGGCTTGTCGGCATCCTTGTGCCATCCGCAGCCCGCGTTTTCATGCAGGAATGTCCCTTGCGCCAGCACGCCCAGACACCTCGCGCCCCAGCGGCGACTTCGGCGCAGAAACCAGCGCAAACTGCGGCGAAAACCGGGGTAAAAACTGCGGCGAATACTGCGGCGCAAACCCTGCGCACACCGGCCCCCGCCCCGACGCGGCTGACGCAACTGGATGCGCTGGCCCGACGCAGCACCGCCACCAGCCCCCTTGCCGCATTGCAGGCCCGCGCCGATTTGACGACCCCCCACAGGCCGAACCACACCCGACAGATATCGGGCAGGGCCAATCAGACCGGCCTGCCCGATGCCCTGAAAACCGCAGTCGAACAGCTGTCAGGGCAATCGCTGGATGATGTGCGCGTCCGCCATGGATCACCCCTTGCGGGGCAGATGCAGGCCCGCGCCTTTGCCCGTGGCCGCGACATCCACATCGGGCCGGGGCAGGGGCAACATCTGGCCCATGAAACATGGCATGTGGTGCAGCAAAAACAGGGGCGGGTGCGGCCCAACGGCTGGTTGCTACACCCGCAATCGGGCACCCGCACCCCCGTCAACGACAGCCCCCATCTGGAAGCAGAGGCCGACCGCATGGCCGCCGCCGCCACCCGCCTGTCGCGCCGCGATACCCCCCTGCAACGCCGCCCGCTGGCCTCGGTCCTGCTGGGCAGCGCGGCGCATGTGCTGCAACCCGTCTGGTATCTGCACAAGGGTCTGCGCATCTGGGTAAAGGCGGGGCAGGATCCGCCCCCCGGCGCGGTGCAGGAACACTTTGTTCTGCACCGCCAGACCCCGCATATGATCAACCCCGGCAGCCTTGGCTCCAGCAGCTATGACAGCAGCGCCGCCAGCACCGTCACCACGGCAAAACTCGCGACCAAGGACAAGGCACCGGGCCGTAACGCCCTGAAATCTAAGGCCAAAGCCGTGGGCGCCGACCTCTATGCACGCAGCGCCAAACGGCCCCTGAAACAGCTGCAACAGGATGCGAAATTCGCCGCCTCACTGGCCAGCTTGCTGGAACAGATCGCCGCCGGCGCCCTGCCCAAAAATCATGAAACCCGCGTCAAGGCCGCCTTTGACAAACCGGGGTTCAAACCGGCGGATTACCGTAAAATCATCCGGGGTCAGGATGAAATCTCGCGCACCTCGACCACCGGCAATATCTTTATCGCGTTCAAGGCAGCAGCGGCCCGCGATGCCAGCCTCGGGGCCAGCGAAAAGGCGGCAACACTGGCGCTGGGCCGGCAATTGATGCGGCTGGCCAGCGCCCTGCGCACGCCGACCCACGGGGTGGTGGCCCCGATGCTGATCGGGGGCAAGGTGCAGGGCCAGCAACACCCCAAAGAAAAATCCATACCCAATTTGGCGGGCGGCAGATCGGGTCACGGGCTGAACGATCCGCTGCGCGCCGATGCGGGCCTGTCCACCTATGCCGCCTTTCGCGGCGATGCCGATGTTTCGCCGGTGATCCTCTATCTGACGCAACTTCTGGGGCATCTGGTGGGGACGCTAAACCATATGATGTGGCCGCTGGGGGCCGCGAATGTGGCAGATTGGTTGCCGGCCTTCGTGCAACAACAGCGGCAGGAACGCGAAAAGGTCAAGGCGATGACCAACCTTGTGGCGCGTATTCTGGGGGTGCCGGTGGTCACCGCCCCGCAACCCGCCCGTGCCAGAATGCGGGCGCGCAGCACCCCCGCCTCGCCGATGCGCCACAGCCCTGCGGCGGAAAGAAAACGCTTCAAACGCAGTGCCCGCGTGCTGCAAAGCGCGGCGCAATCTGTCGCCAAAAAGGCCAAACCCGCCGCCGCGCTCGGCAAACTGAAACAGCAGGCAACCACACTGCAATCCGTCACCACCCCGACTTTGGCAGACCAGGCAACACTGCAACAGGCAAACGCCGATCTGCTGGCCCTGCTCGCCACCCTGTCCCCGGCCCCCACAGCCTGGGATGGCTCATGGCGCGGCCGCGTCACCGATTCCGGCGCTCTGGCCAATGATGCGACAGGGGCAACGGGGTGGCGCGACCCCTCGATCCAGCAATTCAGAACCGAATGCGGGCAAATGGCGGCGCATAATGCGCTGGTGATGACCCCCGCAACCGGCCACGCCGATACCGATGCGGCACTGCACAGCCTTGGCCCGCTGCATGATGATATAAACGAGGATACGATCCGCAACATGCTGGTGCAGGCCGGACACCCGCAAATCCCCGTGGTTGGCAATCTGGGGGAAATGCATATCCTTATCAATCACTTGCAAGCAGGCGATGCACAGGTGCTGACCAATTTCGGTCAGGGTCCGGCACATCTGGCCGGGCTGGCCGGACTGCGTGATTTCAGGGCAGGCACGACACATGCCCTGCGGCTTGTGGTCAATACCACCGGCCACCTTGGCCCCACCGATGCCGGCTATCACTGGATCGCGGTGGAACTGACACGGGTCACGCCGCCAATGGGCGCGCCGCAAATCCACATCACCTATCGCGACAGCCTGCCACAGGACACCGATTACAGCCATTTCTTTGCCGCCCTGCGCCACGCACTGGGGTGACAGGCCACAGAACCGCAAGGCGATCTTCCCCTTGCACCGCCGCGCCCGTGCCACTACCCCCTTGGCGCAAGACAGCCAAGGAAACAGGACGGCGCTTTGACCATGACCGATACGGCCCATACCCCGCTTGACCTCGCCCATGCCGCGATGGAATCCGCCCCCCATGACGATGCCGCCCGCCTGCGGTTCTACGAACGCCTCGCCGATGCCGAATTGTTCCTGCTCCTGACCGAAGAAGCCCGCGACGAAAACCTCTCTCCCGAATTGTTCGAACTGACCGATGCCGCCTTTGTGCTGGCCTTCGACCGCGAAGAACGCCTCGCCGCCTTCACCGGCCGGGCTGCGGCCTATGCGGCGCTGTCAGGGCGCGTGATCGCAGGGCTGTGCGCAGGGCAGGGGATCGGGCTGGGGGTGAACCTCGATGTCGCGCCATCGTCCATCCTGATCCCGCCGGACGCCCTTGAATGGCTGGCCGAAACCCTGACCCACGGCCCAAAAGAAGAACAAGCCCGCATCAGCGAATTGCACCCGCCCAAGGGCCTGCCCGAATCCCTGCTGATGGGGCTGGACGCCAAACTTGCCACCGCCATGGGGCTGGCGCGCTCTGCCTATCTGGTGGGGGTCACATATGACGGCGGCGGGCGCGGTCACCTGCTGGGCTTTATCGACCCGAAACAGGGTGCCGAAACCGCACTGGCCAAGGCCGTGTCAGAGGCGCTGACATTCTCGGGCGTCGAAGCAGGCGCGCTGGATGTCGGATTTTTCAACGCAGCCGACCCGATGGCGGCGGCGCTGGCACGCAACGGGCTGCGCTATGACCTGCCCGAACCAAAACAACCCGCAGCCCGCCCCGCACCGGGATCAGACCCCGCCAAACCCCCGATCCTGAAATAGCAGCTGGCCAGAGTCGCCGAAATCGCAGATGCCTCCGGCGGGAGTATTTTTGCCAAGAAAAAATCAGGCATTTCCAGATCACTGGCATTTGCAGATTGCTGGCTTTTTCTTGGTCGCAATACTCCGGGGGGTGATTGAAACCATGTTTCAATCGGGGGGCTGGCCCCCCGCCTTCGCGCTTGCGCGAAAAACCAATAGGGGGCGGCGTCAGCCGCTCCGCCGGGTCAGAACGGCCCGATCAGTATCCCGATGCGCGATCGACCAGATGCAGGAACGGCAGGCCCGCCGCGCCACGTTGGATGTTCGTCGCGATCACCTCTGCCGCGGTTTCGGCGCGGGTTTCCGATGCGATATGGGGCGTGACCGTCACCTTCGGGTGGGACCAGAACGGGTTGTCGCGGGGCAGGGGCTCGGTGCGAAACACATCCAGCGTGGCATGCGCCAACTGCCCGCTGTCCAGCGCCGCCAGCAGCGCCGCGTCATCAATCAGCGGCCCGCGTCCCGGGTTCAGCAGGAATGCGCCCTGTGCCAGCAGCGCCAGCGCACCGGCATCAATCAGGTTTTCGGTTGCGGCCGTCAGGGGCAGCAACAGCACCATGACCTCTGCGTCGTTCAGGGCGGTTTTCAGCCCCTCTGCCCCGTGCAAACAGCGGATGCCATCCACCTGTTTTGCTGTTCGGCTCCAGCCTGTTACCGGAAACCCCAGCCCCGCCAGCGCCTGCGCGCAGGCCGCGCCCAGCGCCCCCAGCCCCAGCACCGTAACGGGGCGGGCGCCGGCCAGTGGCGGCACGTCCTGTCGCCACTCTCCGTCCAGCCCGTGAATATGCGCATCCATGCCCAGATGATGGCGCAGCACATGCCCCGTCACCCATTCCACCATGCCCTGCGTCAGCCCGTGATCGACCATCCGCGCCAGCGGTTGCGTCAGCGTTTTATTGGTGACGATGCTTTCCACCCCCGCCCACAGGCTCAGCACCGCCTTGCAGCGGGTAAAGGGGGTGAAATCCAGCCTGCCCGCATGGGGGGCATAGACGATGTAATCCACCGTTTCGGGCGGCAGATCCCTTGCCAGATTGGCGCTGATGCCTGCCCTGTCCAGCGCGGCCCGCAGCGGTGCCTCGTATATGGACCATGCCGCAGGGCGGGCTGAGAACAGAATGTTGACTGTCATATCAGTGCCTTACCTTGGTTTGTGCACATGGGCGCTTTGCACCAGCCCGAATGCCGCCAGCAGCACCAGCATTGCCGATCCGCCATAGCTGACCAGCGGCAGCGGCACCCCCACCACAGGCGCCAGCCCCATCACCATTGCCATGTTCAGCGCGAAATACAGGAAAAAGTTCAGCGCGATCCCCAGCGTCAGCAGCGATGAAAACCGGTCACGGTTGGCCAGCGCCGCCCAGATGCAGAACGCGATGATCAGCATATACAGCGCCAGCAGTGAAAACGCCCCGAGAAACCCGAATTCCTCTCCCAATGTTACGAAAATGAAATCGGTGTGTTTTTCGGGCAGGAAATTCAACCGGCTTTGCGTGCCCTGCATAAACCCGCGCCCCGTCCAGCCACCCGAGCCAAGGGCGATTTTCGACTGGATGATGTTATACCCCGCGCCCAGCGGGTCCTGCGACGGGTCCAGAAAGGTGTCGATGCGGCGGAACTGGTAATCCTTTAGCAATTGCCAATCGGTGCCGCGCGATTTGAACACCGTTGTCACCAGCCCCACACCCGCGCCGATTACAGCCACGAAATAGGCCCAATGCACACCGGCCATGAACATCATGCCACCGCCCACGAACAGCAGCAACAATGCCGTGCCCAGATCGGGCTGTTTCAATACCAGCGCGGTGGGGATCAGGATCAGCACAACAGGGATCAACACCCACAAAGGGTGCGATTTGCGTTTCAGCGGCAGCCAGTCGTAATAGGCGGCCAGAAACATCACCAGCGTCACCTTGGACAACTCCGAAGGCTGCAACCGGATGAACCCCAGATCGATCCAGCGCTGCGCCCCCATGTTGACCGATCCGAAAAATTCAACCACCAGCAACAGCGCCAGCGCCCCCAGATAGGCCAGCCCCGACAGGTTGCGCCACAGATAGATCGGCACCAGCCCGACGATGAACATCAGGGCCAGCCCCACGGCAAACCGTTTCATCTGGGCACCGGCCCATGGGTCGAAATCGCCCCCCGCCACCGAATACAACATCAGAAACCCGAAACTGGCCACCGCCGTCAACAGCAGCGCCAGCGCCCAGTTCAGGTGCAACACCTTGCGCAGCCCCGATGGCACATGTTTGACGGAATATTCCAGATAACTCATGCGCGGTCTTTCGATCCGATGCTGATCTCCTGGCGCAGCTTTTTCAGGCGGGCCTGTTGGGCGCGGATGCGGCCACGGTCGCGTTCGGGATAGGCGGCCAGCGGCGGGTCTTCGCCATATAGCGCCTGCAATGTGATGTCGCGCGCGATCGGGGCCGCCGCGGTGGACCCGCCGCCGCCATGTTCCACCACCACGGCCACGGCGACCTGCGGGTTGTCATAGGGGGCAAAGTTCACGAATAACGCATGGTCGCGCCGGTTCCACGGCAGATCGGCGTTGCGCGTCACTCCGCGTGCCCGTTCTGCGGCGGTGATATTGCGCACCTGACTGGTGCCGGTCTTGCCCGCCATTTTCATGCCATCCGCCACAATGCGCGACCGGAATCCGGTGCCGCGCCCGGAATTCGAAACCGCATACATGGCGCGGCGCACCATGCGCAGGTGGTTTTCATTGACCCCCAGCAGCGCGCCCGCACCCGATGGCGTTTCCACCCCGTCCAGCGTTTTCACCAGTCGCGGCTCTACCGCACGCCCCGTGGCCAAACGTGCCGTCATCACCGCCAGTTGCAAGGGCGAGGCCTGCACCAAACCCTGCCCGATGGATGCATTGACCGTATCGCCAATCACCCAGTCGCTGCCGAATGCCTCGCGCTTATAGGCCTTGGTCGGGGCACGCCCCCGCGCCACCGCCGACATCGGCACATCATGGCGCACCCCCACGCCCAACCGTTCGGCCATGGCGCTGATGTTTTCAATCCCGACCTTCAGCGCCAGATCGTAATAATAGACATCACAGCTTTCGCGCAGCGAGGTTTCCAGATTCACATGCCCGTGGCCCGACCGCTTCCAACAATGGAACTTGCGGCCCGATACCTCCAGATGGCCGGGGCAATACACCGTGTCCTCGGCCCCGATCAATCCCGCATCCAGCGCCGCCATGGCGGTGACCATCTTGAAGGTCGACCCGGGCGGATACAGCCCCTGCACGGTTTTCGACGCCAGAGGGCGGTATTCGTTTTCGGTCAGCGCGGCGTAATCCGCCACGGAAATGCCGCGCACAAACAGGTTGGGGTCATAGGTCGGCGCGCTGGCAATGCCCAGCAAATCACCGCTGGCGCAATCAATCACCACCGCCGCCGCGCTTTCTCCGGTCAGGCGCGCATGCATGTAACTCTGCAAATGCGCATCAATGGTGATCTGGACATCGACACCGGGCGCGCCCTCTTGACGGTCCAGCTCGCGGACCACACGGTTGGCGGCGTTCTTTTCCACCCGCCGCACACCGGCCTTGCCGCGCAAGGGGTCCTCGTATTTCGATTCCAGCCCGACCTTGCCGATCTGGAACCGGGGCAGGCGCATCAAGGGGTCGGGATCATCCATTTTCGACAGATCATAATCCGACACCGGACCGACATAACCAACCGAATGGGCAAAATCCGGCCCCAGCGGGTAATGGCGCGACAGGCCGACCTCGGGGAAAACACCGGGCAGGGTGGGGGCATTGGCGGCAACCTTGGCCACGTCCTGCCAACTGACACGATCCGCCAGCGTGACACGGGTGTCGCCACGGCGCTTGGCCATTTCGGTGCGGGCCTCGGCCAGTTCTTCGGGGTCCAGCGTGATCAGGGCAGACAACCGGCGCAAAACCAGCTCCATGTCGCCTGTTTCCTCGCGGACCATCACAATCCGGTAACTGGGCTCATTGGCGGCCACAGTCACCCCGTTGCGGTCGAAAATCTGACCACGGGCGGGGGCGATCAGCTCCAGATCAATGCGGTTTTCCTCGGCCAACATGCGGTATTGGTCGGCCTGATCCACCTGCATATACCGCATCCGCCCCACCAATACGGCGGCAATGGCGGCCTGCGCCCCGCCCAGCAACAAACCGCGCCGGGTGATGGCGCGCACCGAATCGGCGCTGTCCTTGGCGTGGCGTTTCATAACCGGTGCCCCAATGCGTCAACCTCGCCCGGCTGCGCCTTGCGCACACCGAACACGAAATGCGTCACCGCCATGATGACGGGATAGGCCAGAACCGTGGCCCCCAACTGGATCAGGGTCAACCCCAGCGGCGGCTGCGCCACCATCAGCAACAACAGCACGAAACGGTTGGCCAGGATCACCGCAACCAATACCAACGCCACGTTGAACCACTCGGCAATCAGGGTCTGCTCGCGCATATGCAGGGCGCGCATCTTCAGAAACTCCACCGCGATGACCACCAGAAACGCCATCAACCCCGGCGGGCGCATGAACAACAGATCGGCCAGCAACATGATCGCCCCCACCAACAGCGCAGGCACATATTCAGCCCGGCGCAAGGCCCATGCCATCGGCAGGATCAACAACAGGTCCGGCCCGGCCCAGTCATGCGGGCGCACGTCCAGCGGCATCAACTGGAAAAACATGATGCCCAGCGACAGGGCCAGATACAGGGCGCGCATGGTCCAGATGCGCGATGGAGATGTCTCAACCATCGCTGCCCTCCGCCGCCTGTGCCTCGGCCACACCCTCGGGGATTTCCACAGGGGCGGGCAGGATCAACAATCCGGGGTCGTTGATCACCTCGGTCTTGGGATTGCGCAACACGCGCAGAAATTCCAGACGACCGTAATCCGCCGACAGGCGCACACGCCAGCGCCCGCCGCTGTCCTTGACCACCTGACCGATCAACAGTCCGGGCGGGAAAATTCCGGCGTCGCCCGATGTCACCACCCGGTCGCCGGGGCGCACCTGATCGGGGTTTTCCAGAAACGACAGATGCGGTGCAACGGTGTTGTCACCCATGATCAATCCGGCCTGACCGGGCGCGGCCTTGGTCACGCCCAATTGTTCGCTCACCGGCTGAATACGCACCGGAACGCGGCTGAAACTGTCGGTCAGCAACACCACCCGCGCCGTGCGCTCCCCCACGCCGGAAATGCGCCCCACCAGGCCGATCCCGTCCATGGTGGCCCAGCCATCCAGAATGCCGTCGCGCGCGCCCACATTCAACAATACCGACTGGCGATAGGGCGACCCGCTGTCGGCCAATACCACCCCCGTGACATAGGTCAGGCGCGGGTCCAGCCGCACCTTGTTCAGATCCAGCAGACGGGCGTTTTCCTGATCCAGCTGCAACGCGGCCTCTTTCCAGGCCTTCATCTGCTGCAATTCGCGGCGCAATTCCTGATTCTGATCGTGAATGCGCTGGTATGATTGGAAATCCCGCAACAGGTTGATGGTGCCCGTCACAGGGGCCATCGCCCAATCGAAGGATGGCACAACCACATCCACCACCCGCGCACGCAGCCGTTCAACCCGCGGGCTGTCAATGCGCCAGACAATGAAAATACCCAGCAGACACAAAATCAGAACCCCCAAAAGCAACCGCTTTATGGGGCCTAGATAGTCGTCATCGTCTTTCCGGTCTTTGGCCATGGTTCCCCTTGCTCAAAGGGTGGCGGGATCAGCTGTCGTAGTCAATCGCGTGACGTAGCTGTTTCTCGTATTCCAATGCCTTGCCCGTGCCAAGCGCCACACAGTTCAAACTTTCGTTGGCAATAGACACCGACAACCCCGTTTGCTCGCGCAGCGCCAGATCCAGATCACCCAGCAATGCACCGCCCCCCGTCAACATCACACCGCGATCGACAATATCGGCAGCCAGATCGGGCGGGGTGGCCTCCAGTGCGGTCATCACCGCCTCACAGATCTGCTGCACAGGCTCCGACAGGGCCTCGGCAACCTGCGCCTGGCTGATCTCTACCTGCTTGGGAACACCGTTCAACAGATCGCGCCCGCGCACCTCCATGGTGGCGCCGCGCCCGTCGTCAGGCATCCGCGCCGTGCCAATGCTGGTCTTGATGCGCTCGGCAGTGGATTCACCGACCAGCAGGTTCTGCTGGCGGCGCAGATAGTTGATGATCGCCTCGTCCATGCGGTCACCGCCCACACGCACCGAACGGGCGTAAACGATGTCGCCCAGTGACAGCACAGCCACCTCGGTTGTGCCGCCGCCGATGTCGACAACCATGTTGCCGGTCGGATCGGTGATCGGCATCCCCGCACCAATCGCGGCCGCAATCGGCTCGGCAATCAATCCGGCACGCCGCGCACCCGCCGATAGAACCGACTGGCGAATAGCGCGTTTTTCAACGGGGGTGGCACCATGGGGCACACAGACAATGATCTTGGGCTTGGAAAAGGTCGAGCGTTTGTGAACCTTGCGGATGAAATGCTTGATCATCTCCTCGGCAGTGTCGAAATCCGCAATCACCCCGTCACGCATCGGGCGGATCGCCTGAATGCTGCCGGGCGTGCGCCCCAACATCAGCTTGGCATCCTCGCCGACAGCCAGCACTTTTTTCACACCATCCTTGATGTGATAGGCCACAACCGACGGCTCGGCCAATACAACGCCCTTGCCTTTGACATAAACCAGCGTGTTCGCCGTGCCCAAATCGATGGCCATATCAGACGAGAACAGACCGGGCAGCTTGTCAAAGATCGACATATCGTTGCGTTTCCTATGCAGCACGCCCCGCGTGCGATTGAAAAAATCGAATATTGCCCCGCGACTCTCTCAAGTGCAGGCAATGGCCCTTATAGGCCCGCCGCCCCGAATGCGAAAGGGGGCGGAGACGCGGAAATCAGCACCATTCCGCCGCATAACCCGCCGCGCAAAGCAAACGGGGGCTGCCCGCCCCCTCGTCCGCGCCCCTCGGGCGCAGCCTCCCCCCGCATCACGTCCCGCCAAACACCAACACGGTTACACGCACAGGCGTCGCCCCGCGCGCCCCTGCCTTTCATTGTTCCGGAAATACCTCCCGCCGAAGGCATCCACCCCATCCCCGCAGACCAAGCCTTGCCGCCCCGCCCCGCCCCGCGTATCACAACCCCATGCTGTCCTATCAACATATCTATCACGCCGGAAATCTGGCCGATGTGCAAAAACACGCGCTGCTGGCCAGCGCGATCCAATACATGACGGCCAAGGACAAACCGCTGACCTATATCGAAACCCACGCAGGGCGCGGCGTCTACGATCTGTCATCCGAACCCGCCCTGAAAACCGGAGAGGCCGCAGCAGGCATCACCATGGCCGAAACCGCCAACTGGTTCACCCCCGATCACCCATATGCCCGCGCCCTCGGCGCCACGCGCAGAACCTACGGCGCAACCGCATACCCCGGCTCGCCCCTTGTGGCGGCCAACCTGCTGCGCGACAGCGACCAGATGGTCCTGTCCGAACTGCACCCGCAGGAACATCAGGGCCTGCTCAACGCCATGTCGCCATACCCGGCGCGGATTTTCCAACAGGACGGGTTTGAAATGGCACAGGCACAATGCCCGCCCACCCCGCGCCGCGGGCTGATGCTGATCGACCCGTCCTATGAAATCAAAACCGATTACGACCTGATCCCCGGCCAAATCGCCAAACTGCACCGCAAATGGAACGTCGGCGTGATCATGCTGTGGTATCCGGTGCTGACCAGCGGCGCGCATCACCCCATGGTTTTTGCCCTGAAACAACAAAACCTGCCCAAACTGATGATCCACGAGGTCAAATTCCCCCCCGCCCGCAAGGGCCACGGCATGATCGGGTCGGGCATGGCGATCATCAACACCCCCTACGGCCTGTCCGATGAAACCGCCCGCCTGACGGCCCTGTTCAAAACGCTGTAAACACCCCCCCTTGAACATCCCGCAGCAAAGTTCCATGCTAGGGGCATCGCAGCAGCGGAATATTTTTCCCGGGGCGGACCATGAAACCCAAAATCCTGACCACATTGACCGGCTACAGCCGGACCGATTTCACATCTGATGCCCTCGCGGGCGTGACCGTCGCGATGGTGGCGCTGCCGCTGTCGCTGGCCATCGCCATCGCATCCGGCGCACCGCCCGCCACGGGGCTGGTCACAGCGATCATTGGCGGGTTTCTGGTGTCGCTCCTGGGGGGCAGCCGCGTGCAGATCGGCGGCCCGACAGGGGCGTTTATCGTTGTGGTCTATGGCATCGTGCAATCCTACGGGATGGACGGGCTGGTGCTGGCCACCGCCATGGCGGGGGTGATCCTGCTGCTGGCAGCGGTCCTGCGCGCCGGATCACTGGTGGCCTATGTGCCCGAACCAGTGATTAACGGCTTTACCATCGGTATCGCGGGCATCATCGCCATCAGCCAACTGGCCGATCTGGCGGGGGTGCAACTGGGCGATACCTCGGCCGAACTGTTCCACAAACTCCCGGCGCTGTGGCAGGCACGCCATGGCGTAAACCCCACCGCGCTTGGCATCGGGGTGCTGACCATGATCGCCATCACGCTGCTGCGACGCGCCCTGCCGCGATTTCCGGGGTTGATCATTGCCGTCGGGCTTGCCTCTGCCGTGGTGGCGCTGTTTGACCTGCCGGTCGATACCATCGCCAAACGCTTTGGCGACCTGCCCGCAACC
The DNA here is from genome assembly GCA_050633465.1 of Paracoccaceae bacterium. Classification (GTDB taxonomy): domain Bacteria; phylum Pseudomonadota; class Alphaproteobacteria; order Rhodobacterales; family Rhodobacteraceae; genus UBA3069. The sequence continues at coordinate 35,662 of JBOEGO010000015.1, forward strand.
CTGCCCGTTCCGCACCTGCCGCAAATCACCTATGCCCGTATGGTTGAACTGCTGCCCGCCGCGCTGACCATCGCGTTTCTGGCAGGGGTGGAATCGCTGCTGTCCGCCACCGTGGCCGACCGCATGACGGGCCACCACCACCGCCCCAATGCCGAGGTGCTGGCCCAAGGCGCGGCCAATATCGGCTCGGCCCTGTTTGGCGGGTTGCCGGTGACAGGGGCCATCGCCCGCACCGCCACCAATATCCGCGCAGGCGGACGCACCCCCGTGGCGGGGCTGGTCCATGCGCTGACCATCCTTGGGGTCATGTGGCTGGCCGCGCCGCTGGCCGGATACCTCGCCATGCCCGCACTGGCCGGCCTGCTGATCCTGACGGCATGGAACATGAGCGAACCACAGAAATGGCGGGGCTATATGTCAGGCCCGCGCAGCGATACCGGGCTGCTGCTGATCACCATGGCGCTGACCGTCGCCGTGGACCTGACCGTGGCCATAGGTGTGGGCGTGGTGCTGGGCCTAGCCCTGCGCCTGCGGGCTGGCAAAACCGACCCGGAGGATTTCACCCCGAGGGACCGCTAGCCCGCGCATGGCCCCGCGCATGATCCACGCAGAACGTGACAGACTTCACAGGTGCCACGACCACAGCCCGATCAGGTATCACACCTGCCTTCGCCGCGCTGAAAATCAGTCAGAATTCCGGGATAGGTGTCGATATAACCCGCCGGGTCCGGTGCCTCTGTCCCGTTTGCGCGATAGCTGCGCTGATCCGCTATGCGCTGCACACCGGCGTCGCGCAGCACCCCGTATTGCAGGCAAAGCGACCGGATATGCCCCAACAGGATAATTTCCTGTCGCTGATAGGGCGGAATGGCAAAGGCACCCGTGGTCAACCTGTCGCGATTGCCGGATTGCGGGTCGCTGTAAAACATCTCGACCCCCTTTAAGTCATGCGGCGACGGGTTGGATACGTAAACCTGCGACCGCTTGATCGACCCCTGCGTGGTGAAAACAATCTCTAATGTTGCCGCGTCTGGGATGGCCCCGACCAGTGCGCGGGTGTTCCTTTCGGTGCCGCCGGTGTTGTTCCCTATCCCCTCCAGTGCCACCTCGGATCTGGCAGAGCTGTCCGCAATGTCATCCAGATAGCGCGACACCGTGCCCGGATTGACAAGGGCATAGACCGCCAGCAGCAGCGCAAGAATTGTCGCCAGATCGGCAGTGGCCGCAACGGCTGTGCGAAACCTGTTGAACATGGCTGACCCTTGAAAAATGCAGCTTGAAACCGTGTTGCTGTGAAAAAAGGGGCAAATCCATGGATTTGCCCCCCCGTTTTATACGATTCATACGATTTGTGGTCTGTTTCTACCTGTTTCTGGCAGGCTTGGCAGTGGCAGACCGGATCACACTGAATCCTTGTAACTCACCTCGCGGCGGTCCGCGCCGGGGGCGGATTTTTCGCGCCGCACCAGCAGCCGGTTCAGCGCATGAACATAGGCCTTGACCGAGGCCACAACCGTATCCGTATCCGCCGATTGGCCGGTGACGATGCGGCCCTCTTCCTCCATGCGCACCGATACCGTGGCCTGCGCGTCGGTGCCTTCGGTCACGGCGTTGACCTGATACAATTGCAGGCGGGCAGAATGACTGAACAATGCCTTGATCGCGTTGAAACTGGCATCGACAGGCCCGTCGCCCGTGGCGGTGGTGCTGTGGTCTTTGCCGTCAATTTCCAGCGTCAAATCAGCGGTTTGCGGGCCTTCGGTGCCGCAAATGACGCGCAGGGATTTGACCTTGATCCGGTTGATTTCGGGGTCTTCGCTGACGCCCATCAATGCCACCAGATCGTCGTCATATACCTCTTTCTTGCGGTCGGCCAATTCCTTGAACCGCACGAAAACATCCATCAACTGGTTGTCTGACAGTTCAAACCCCAGCTCTTTCATCTTCGACCGCAGCGCCGCACGACCCGAATGTTTGCCCATGGCAATATTGGCCGCGTGCAAGCCGATATCCTCGGGTTTCATGATTTCGAATGTTTCGACATTTTTCAGCACGCCATCCTGATGGATACCGCTTTCATGCAGGAACGCATTCTTGCCCACAATCGCCTTGTTGAACTGCACAGGAAAGCCCGAAACAGTGGCAACACGGCGCGACAGATGCATGATTTTGCTGGTGTCGATGCCGGTGTTATAGGGCATGATATCGTTGCGCACGCGCAGCGCCATCACCACCTCTTCCAATGCGGTATTGCCTGCGCGCTCACCTAACCCGTTGATTGTGCATTCAATTTGGCGTGCGCCTGCCTCGACCGCGGCCAGCGAATTGGCCGTGGCCATGCCCAGGTCATTGTGGCAATGGGTGGCGAAAATCACCTCGTCCGCACCGGGCACCCGCTCGATAATCATGCGGATCAAATCGGCGCTTTCGCGCGGCGCGGTGTAACCCACCGTATCGGGAATGTTGATCGTGGTGGCACCTGCCTTGATCGCAATTTCGATCACGCGGCACAGGTAATCATGCTCGGTGCGCGTGGCATCCATCGGCGACCATTGCACATCTTCGCACAGGTTGCGGGCGTGGGTGACGGTGTCGTGGATGCGCTCGGCCATTTCATCCATGGTCAGGTTCGGAATGGCGCGGTGCAGGGGGGATGTGCCAATAAACGTGTGAATACGGGGCTTTGCGGCGTTTTTTACCGCCTCGAATGCGCGGTCGATATCTTTGAAATTGGCGCGTGCCAGCCCGCAGATGGTCGAATTTTTCGACCGCTGCGCGATCTCTGATACCGCCTTGAAATCGCCCTCGGATGCGATGGGGAAACCGGCCTCGATGATATCGACGCCCATGTCATCCAACAGTTCGGCAATTTCCAGTTTTTCGGCGTGGGTCATGGTTGCGCCGGGGCTTTGCTCGCCATCGCGCAGCGTCGTGTCAAAGATCAAGACGCGGTCTTGTTTGGCTATATCTGTCATGTCGGTTCTCTTTAATATGTCTGCTATTTCAGGGGCTTGGGGCGCGAAATCTGCACATCCTCTGAGCGGTCGCGCCGGCCCGGCACGCTCAGAGGCGGCTTAGCAGTAGCAGGGCAGCAGGCAGCGACGCGCCAAGGCGCGGTGCAAGCGTGATGATATGCCCAATCCGTTTCATAGGGGCGAATATACATCCCGCGCATGAAATGAAAAGCAGGAATTTCGGTTGATCGCGCAGGCCGCCCCGCTAACTGTCAGCCCATGGATAATGCTTTGATCATAGGGGCATCCGGCGGGATCGGCGCGGCCATGGTTGCCGAATTGTCAGCGCGGGGCGTGGCCGTGACAGGTTTGTCGCGCAGCCGGGATGGTTTGGATATCACGCAAGAGTCAAGCGTCAGCGCCGCCCTGGGCGCGTTGCGCGGCCCGTTTGATCTGATCCTCAACGCAACGGGTGCGCTGCACGGCGCGGGCCATCTGCCCGAGAAGTCATTGAAATCATTGACGCCCGACGCCATGGCCGCGCAATTCGCAGTCAATTGTATCGGCCCCGCATTGGTGTTGAAACACAGCACCCGCCTGATGCCCCGCAACCGCCGCGCGGTGTTTGCGGCACTGTCGGCGCGGGTCGGGTCCATTGGCGATAACGCGTTGGGTGGCTGGTATTCCTACCGCGCATCCAAGGCCGCGCTGAACCAGATCATCCACAGCGGCGCGGTGGAACTGGCACGCAGCCACCGTCACGCCATTTGTGTCGCACTGCACCCCGGCACGGTGGCGACCGAATTCACCGCCGATTATGCGCAGCGACACCAAACCGTGACCCCGGCGCAATCTGTCCGCAATCTTTTACCGGTGATAGAGCGCCTTACCCCATTGGAAACAGGTGGTTTTTTCGATTGGCGCGGCGACGTTGTGCCATGGTGACAGCTGCGCCGCTGCCCCTGTCAATCCTGTGAGGCGGCGGATAATTCACCATTGTTCCAGTCGCCAGTGGCCTGTTCACCCGTGGAATACCGCATGGTGCCGGTGCCTTGGCGCTTGCCGGATTTGAACATGCCCTCGTAAACGTCGCCATTGGCATAGGTCGCGGTGCCCTGACCGGAAAATTCACCCGCCAGCCAGGCGCCCTCGTATTTGAAGCCCTTGGGGTCGGTGATGGTGCCTGTGCCCTCGCGTTGGCCACGCGCGAATGCGCCCTCGTATACGGTGCCATCGGGATATGTGGCGCGGCCCTGACCGTGGCGCTGCCCGTCCTGCCATTCGCCCTCGTAACGGTAACCATCGGCATAGGTCATCACGCCCTGACCGTGGTTCTTGGCGTTCTTGAACCCGCCCTCGTATACCAGCCCGTTGGGATAGGTGGCGCGGCCCTGTCCCTCGATCACACCCTGGCGCCAGTCGCCATCATAGGTCGAGCCGTCAGGATAGGTGATCTTGCCCTTGCCATGGGTCAGGTCATTGGCGAATGCGCCCTCGTAGATAGAGCCATCAGGATAGGTAACGCGGCCTGTGCCCTCGATCTTGCCCGCGGCCCACTGGCCCTCGTAGAGGTAACCGTCGGCCCCCGTGAACGACCCGGTGCCGTGGCGCTGGTCATCCTTGAACTGGCCGCGATAAATGTCGCCATTTGAATAGGTTACGGTGCCGGTGCCCTCACGGCGGCCATTGGCCAGCGTGCCCTCGTATATATCGCCATTGGGCTGGGTCAGGGTGCCGGTGCCGTTGATCTGGTTGGCCTTCCACAGGCCTTCGTATACCAGCCCGTCGGGCATGGTCAGCTTGCCTTGCCCCTCGCGGGCACCGTTCTGGATCTGGCCGTCATAGACCGCGCCATCGGGATAGGTGATCTTGCCCAGACCTTCCTTGACGCCATTGACCCAATCGCCGTCATAGACATAGCCGCCGGGCGATTGCATGACGCCGCGCCCGTGGTGCATTGCGTTGCGAAACCCGCCCTCGTAGCGGACACCATTGGCATATACCGCAACGCCTGTGCCGGTGATCTTGCCATCCACCCAGTCGCCCTCGTATGTGCCGCCATCGACGAATACGATCTTGCCCGGACCTTCGGGTTTGCCCTTGGCGAATTGCCCCTCATAGACCGACCCGTTGGGGAAACGCGCAACGCCACGCCCGCGAATTTCGCCATCCACCCAGTCGCCGGTATATTCATAGCCGTTGGGCAGGCGATAGGTGCCGGTGCCATGCTGCAACCCGTCCTTGAACGTGCCCTCGTATAGCCCGCCGTCTTCGTATTCCTTGGTCTGGGTGCCGCTTTGCGCCAGCACGGGGGCGGCGGTGATCAGCATGCCGGCCATCAGCCCCGCGCTTAGGCCCGCGCTCAGGAATGTCGTGATCTGTCGCTTGCTCATTTTGGCCTCTGCTCCCTGCGTTCCGGCGCGCTATGCGCTGCGGGAAATCTAGTGGACCCCATGCCACGGGGCAACGCCTTTTGCCAATTCACCTTTTCACCACGCGGTGATCTGCTAAATCAGGGCATGACACCAGCCGGAGAATGCCCAATGGCCGATACATTTCGCCTGACCCTTGCACAGCTAAACCCGACCGTGGGCGATATCGACGGCAATGCCGCCAAGGCGCGCGAGGCATGGCAACAGGGCCGCGATGGCGGGGCCGATCTGGTGGCGTTTCCCGAAATGTTCATCACCGGATATAACGCGCAGGATATGGTGATGAAGCCCGCGTTTCATAACGCCGCCATTGCCGCGATTGTCGGTCTGGCGGCGGATTGCGCCGATGGGCCTGCGCTGGCCATCGGTGGTCCTGCGGTGCAGGACGGGCGGCTGTATAACGCCTATTACATCTGCCGTGGCGGGCAGGTTGTGACCACGGTGTTGAAACACCACCTGCCCAATGAAACCGTGTTCGACGAGGTGCGCGTGTTTGACAGCGGCCCGATTGGCGGCCCCTATGCCATTGGCCCGATCCGTATCGGCAGCCCGATATGCGAGGATGCATGGCACCCCGATGTGGCCGAAACCCTGGAGGAAACCGGCGCAGAGATCCTGCTGGTGCCCAATGGATCACCCTATTTCCGTGGCAAGATGGAGGTGCGCCAGAACATGATGGTGGCCCGTGTTGTCGAAACGGGTCTGCCGCTGGTCTATCTGAATATGGTCGGCGGGCAGGATGATCAGGTGTTTGACGGTGGGTCGTTCGTGTTGAACCCCCATGGCGGGCTGGCGGTGCAATTGCCGGTGTTTGATACCTGCGTGGCGCATGTGGATTTTGAACGGGGCGATGACGGCTGGCGCGCAGTTGCGGGCGATCTGGCGCATCAACCCGACGCGATGGAACAGGATTACCGCGTCATGGTCGAATCCCTGCGCGATTACTGTGCCAAAACCGGTTTTGGCAAGGTATTGCTGGGCCTGTCGGGCGGTATTGATTCCGCGATTGTTGCTACCATTGCAGCCGATGCCTTGGGCGCTGAAAACGTGCGCTGCGTGATGCTGCCGTCTGAATACACCTCGCAATCCTCGCTGGATGACGCACAAGAGGTGGCCGAGAAACTGGGCTGCCGCTATGATTTCGTGCCAATCGCCGAGGGGCGCGCCGCGATCACCTACACGCTTGCGCCGCTGTTTGCCGGCACCGAACCGGGCCTGACCGAGGAAAACATCCAATCCCGCCTGCGTGGTCTGCTGCTGATGGCGCTCAGCAACAAATTCGGTGAAATGCTGCTGACCACCGGCAATAAATCCGAGGTCGCCGTGGGATACGCCACTATTTATGGCGATATGGCGGGCGGCTATAACCCGATCAAGGATATGTATAAAACGCGGGTCTTTGCGGCCTGTCGCTGGCGCAACGACAATCACCGCGACTGGATGATGGCCCCCGCGGGCACGGTTATTCCGCCCCGTGTGATCGACAAACCCCCCAGTGCAGAACTGCGCCCCGATCAAAAAGACGAAGACAGCCTGCCGCCCTATGAAATTCTGGATGCGATCCTGATCATGCTGGTAGATGGGGAGGCATCAGTGGCCGACTGCGTCGCGGCAGGGTTTGATCGCGATGTGGTGAAACGGGTCGAACACCTGCTTTATATCAGCGAATACAAACGGTTCCAGTCAGCCCCCGGTGCGCGGCTGTCACCGCGTGCCTTTTGGCTGGACCGCCGTTACCCCATCGTGAACCGCTGGCGCGATAACGGCTGACCCGCGCCAAGGGCGAAAAATCTTTCAAAGATTTTTCATCGTTTTCCTTTTAGGAAAACGGGCCCTACGCCCACCATTGGTCGATGCTGGCGATGTCATCATCGGACCAGCCGAAATGATGCGCGAATTCGTGAATGGTGACGTTTTGCACCAGTTCGGCCAGCGTCACATTCCCCCGCTGGCGCCATTCCAGCAGGATCGGTTCGCGAAACAGCCAGACGGTATCGGGCAGGGTTTGCGGATAGGCCACTGATTTATGCGGCAGGGGGATGCCCTGATACATCCCGGTCAGGTTTTCAGGGTCCGACATCCCCAGATCATCTAACATATCGCGGCTTGGCCAATCCGCCACCCGCAGGGCCACGCCCTTGGTCAGGTTGCGGATGTCGGGGGGCATCATATCCATCGCCGCCAGTGCCATCCGGTAAATGGCATCGCTGCTGCTGTCCTGTTCTGCAATTTGGTGGTTCATGGGGTGAAATATGGCCCCTGCGCCCGCCATTTCCAAGCAGCGCAGGGGAGCAATCAGTCCATCATCAATTGATAGCTGGCCGGCACATAGCGATACCCGCCATCGCGGCGGTCGACATAGCCAAGCGCCGGAAACGGCATGTGATAGCCCACAAAGGGCAGTTTTTCCGTGGCCATCATATCCAGCAGGCGGGTGCGGGTCGCGGCGGCGGCGGATTTGTCCATGTCAAATTTCACCTCCCATTCGGGGTGGGCCAATGACCAGACATAATGGTTGGCGAAATCCGCGCCCAGAACCATCTGTTGCCCGTCGCTTTCCAGCATATAGGCCATATGGCCGGGGGTATGGCCAAAGGCCGCCATGGCGGTGACGCCTGACGCTGCCGCGCCGCCATCACCGACAAATGTCATCTTATCCGCCAGCGGGCGGACCTTGGAATCGAAACCGTCATTGCCCGCGGCTGCCCAATGATCGAATTCGGCCTGTCCCGTCACATAGGCCGCATTGGCAAACGTGGCGCTATCGCCCATCAATCCGCCGATGTGGTCGCCATGCATATGGGTGATGACCACCTTGTCGATCTGGTCGGGGGTATACCCGGCGGCAGTGACCGCAGCGGTGATGCCTTCGGGGTTCAGGCCAGTGTCAAACAGGATCACCTCGGCACCGGTATTGACCAGCGTCGGGGTGAAAAAGAACTGCGCCTTGTCGGTGGGGATCATGGCGGCGCTGGATGCGGCGGCGAATTCATCGTCGCTGGCGTTCAGGCCGAAAATATTGTGCGGTTCGGGCACGGTGCGGGTGCCCGCCAGCAGGGTCGTTACCTCGAACCCACCCAGTTTGACGCGGTTGAAACGTGCTTTGGCGGCGCCCATCATCGGGGCCGCGGCGCGGACGGGGGTGGCGCGGCCCAAAAGGCCTGCGGCGGGCAGCGCGGCAGCACCAGCCAAAAGGGCGCGGCGTGTCGGGTTGGTCATGGTCATGTGAAACCTCCTTGGATGAGAAGTGCAATGATAGCGCGAAACCACCGTTTCGCGCGTTCGCTCACGTCAAAGTGAGTTCGGCCAGGCGATTTCACCCCGCGTTAAGTTTCTTGCGGTATCCCGACCCGATAATGCGCGAGATAATTAGGAGAATAAGATGATTCCACCATCCGGTGACGCCTGTTGGCAGCGAGCCATAGGAACGGAAAAGGACCTGTCTGCGGCCACACTCGCAACAAAAATACTGGTATCTCGCCTGCGCCGCGAGGTGAAATCAAGCCCGCATGCCATGGCCGACAAAATCGCGGAACTGCGCGCCTATTTTGAAAAAAATGGCTTTGCCACCAAAGATATAGCCCTGTTCTGAAAGGACGCGATATGAAAAATGCGATGATGAGCGTGGCAGAAACCACGCAGAAAATCAAACAAGGTGCCGTGCTGTTGCTGGCCGGGTCCGAAAAGGCGCTATCGCAATTGCCAAAAGGCAAGTGGATCGGGGGAACCTCGGTTTATTTTGTGACCGAAACGGGTGGGCGCGTGGATCATGACAACATCTATGTAACGGAAATCGAAGCCGCGACGAATGCGCGTGCAGTGATCTATCAGGGCGAAGACCTGCCAAATCTGACCATGAACCGGTTCGACGGCGGGCTGACAATGATCTTGATTCCGGCCTTTTCCACGGCGCACTCCGATTTTGCCATTCATGGCGCCGAATATTCCGGTCTGTTTGATCAGCCCTTGATGGGGTGGATAACGGGCATCCATCTGGATGATCTGGGCAAGGCAACACCAAAGGTATTTGATGGCGCAACCGGAACGATGCATGAGGATGGCGCGGCCGTGCTACATGTCGCATTGGACGGGGGCAAAGCCGCAGAACTGGATATTCTGAATCTGTTCGAACAGGATGACGATGCCGATGTGATCACCTTTGCCAGCACAGGATTTTCCGCGACACGTGCGATGGTGAACGGGGCAGAGGTCGATTTTGCCGCCTATGTCAAAGATAAGGGAATCGACACTCAGTTGCCATTGGTCGCAGATTACGCGGGCGCGATGATCAATGTTTCATTTCAGTCTGTTAGCGATGAAAGAATTGATTTTTATGCGCCCGTCGTTGCAGGGGTAGAATACCGTTTGGCCAAATCGCCGGGCGCCTATGCCGATGTGTTCGCGGCCCGCGCCACCGGGGATGGTGGCAATGCACTGTCGTGCAACTGCATTCTCAACTATCTCTATGGCGAATTGGAAGGTAAAACCACGGGCAGCTTTACTGGCCCGGCCACCTTTGGTGAAATCGCCTATGTGTTGCTGAACCAGACCTTGGTCAAACTGGATATCCACGCAGCAGAGGCAAGCGCGGTCGCCTGACGGGCGCGGTTTGGTTAAGGCGGCCAGATACACCCCGACAAATATTCACATGCGCAGGCATTCCTGCGCATGTGTTCCTGCCGCGTATAAAATGGTTTCGGGAAAGGCCAAACTGGACAAAGCGCCCCCGTTGTGAAACAGCATCGCGCGAACCAGGAGACCGCCATGACCACCACCCGTTTCGCCCCGTCGCCCACCGGATACATCCATGTGGGCAACCTGCGCACCGCGCTGATGAACTGGATGATTGCCCGCAAACAGGGCGGCACATTCATCCTGCGTATCGACGATACCGATCAGGAGCGTTCCAAGCAGGAATATGTCGACCAGATCCAGCGCGATCTGGAATGGCTGGGCCTGACATGGGATCGGGTGGAACGTCAGTCCGCGCGGCTGGACCGTTACGCCGCTGCTGCGGATAACCTGCGCGACATGGGGCGGTTCTACGAATGCTTTGAATCCCCGACCGAGCTGGACCTGAAGCGCAAGAAACAGCTGAATATGGGCAAGCCGCCGGTTTATGACCGCGCCGCGCTGGCCCTGTCGGATGCGGAAAAGGACAAACAGCGCGCCGAACGTGGCGGATACTGGCGGTTCAAACTGGATCACGAACGGATCGAGTGGAACGACGGCATTCTGGGCGATATTTCCATTGATGCGGCCAGCGTCAGTGACCCTGTGCTGATCCGTGCCGACGGGCAGGTGCTTTATACGATTGCATCCGTGGTGGATGACACGGAAATGGGCGTGACACATGTGGTGCGCGGCTCCGATCACGTGACCAACACCGCGACGCAAATCCAGATCATTCGCGCATTGGGTGGCACTGTGCCCGATTTTGCGCATCATTCGCTGCTGACCGGCCCGCAGGGCGAGGCATTGTCGAAACGGCTGGGCGTGCTGGCGATCAAGGATCTGCGCGAACAGGGGGTTGAACCCATGGCGTTGCTGTCGCTGATGGCGCGGCTGGGGTCGTCGCAACCCGTAGAATTGCGCAGCAATCTGGACGAACTGGTTGCCGGTTTTGAAATCGGCCAGTTCGGCGCGGCCCCGACCAAATTCGACGAACAGGACCTGTTCCCGCTGACGGGGCGCTATTTGCAAACCCTGCCGCTGTCCGCAGTTGCGGCCGATCTGACCGCGATTGGCGTGCCGGATGCGCTGGCCGATCAGTTCTGGAACGTGACGCGCGAAAACATCACCACACGGGCCGATTTATTGACATGGTGGACCATGTTCCGCGACGGCGCCGATCCGGTGATCGAAGAAGAGGACCGCGCATTCGTGGCGCAGGCCATGGCCCTGCTGCCCGACGGGCCATATGACAGCGACACATGGGGCACCTGGACCGCCGCCGTAAAAGAGGCCACAGGCCGCAAGGGGCGCGGGTTGTTCATGCCGCTGCGCAAGGCCCTGACCGGGCAACCGCACGGGCCGGACATGGGCAATGTCATGCCCCTGCTGCAAAATATCCGCGCCAAGGGCTAAGAGCCAGGGGCGAATGGCGAAACCCTAACCGCCAAACCCCGGAATGCGCATCAGAGCGCGTGTTTTTGCAGGCGCTCTTTTTCCGCATCCAGCCGCAGGGCGGCATTGGCATGGGCCATGGCCAGTTCCGACATGGCTGTGGCCGCTGCCGACAGATCATCACGGCCACAACGGGCCAGTTGTTTCAATGCCTTTTGCAGGTGGATTGCCACCTCGATCTGGCTGGCCCCATCGCGGGCGATGGCGGCAAAGGCGGAATCGATCAATGCCTCGTCCCCCAGTTCGGGCACGAAAATGCGCGGGCAGCGCGGCGGTTCGGCGGGGTCTTTTCTGCTGAAATCCCACAGCAGTTTTTCCAGTTCGGTCAGGGCCTCGATTGCAGTGCCGGGGTCGTTGATGCCGGGCGACAAGGCGCGCGATGCCGTTTCCGACAGCACCAGCAGGCCAAATGCCGCGTCCTGATCATAGGTGCGTTTGGCACCGATCACAAAGGCGCGGGTCATGGCGACCATCATTTCGGGGGTGACCTGCCCTGAGATCCGCGCCAGTGGTTCGCCCGCCAGCACCAGTTTGCCGGGGCGCTGCGCGACATAGACCATATTGCCGGGGGTGGCGCATTGTTTATCAAGTGCCACGGCGTCGATGGCCTGCAAGAACCCCGATTTCGGGGCGGGCAGCGCCGTCAGGTTTTCCGGCCAGACGGTATCGCCATTCATGGGGGTGCCGCCCAATGCGGGGGATTGGTGAAACCGGTAAAGGCTCTGCGCGGCCAGTCGCGTGGTTGCCTCCATTGTGGCGTCCATTGACCCCAGTTCGCTCAGATGGGCGATCCAGCGCAACATGGCCACGGTCATCAGCCCGACGATCAGCAGGGTAATGCCCATCACGACCACGGGCGCGCCTTCGCCATATAAATCGGCCTGAAACATCATGATGGCCGACAGGGAATAGACGAATGCCCCGATGAATGTGGCAATCACGGTCTGGGTGGTGGTGTCGCGGATCAGGATGCGGTGAACGCGGGGCGTGGCCTGCCCCGCCGCGGCACGGTGGGCCGATACCATGATCCCCAGCGAAAAGGTCGATACCGTCAGCATGGATGACGCAAGGATCTGCAACACCGGCATTACCGCCTGTTTGTCAAACAGGGTGGCCACATCGCGCGGCAAGAACCGTTCGACAAAGATGGCCAGCGGCAGGGTCAGCACCGACAGCAACGCGAACAACCCGACCCGCACCCACAGTTTTTGCGACATGCGGCGCAGGAACATATAGCTGATTTTCAGCATCGTAACCTCATGCTTTGCGGCGGGTGACACGTTTGCTGGCCAGCGCATCATCAACGAATGCGCGTTCGGCACTGGTCAGCAGCTGATGGCGGGGGTATTGCGGCGCGGCGCGGTCGTCCAGCACGGGGGCGTGCCATCCATCGGTGGTGTCCAGAAACCGCTGTGCGCCTTTGGTGCCAAATTCACGCAAATACCCCTGCAACACCACGTCGATATAGCTCAGCAGGATCGGGTGCGCGTCGGTGGGGCTGTGGTGGTTGGGGGCCGCAATGGCATAGATCGCGATTTCGGGGCGTTGGGGCAGGGGGTGGTCGACATGGTCGGACACCGGCACGCGCCCATAGGCGGCCTCGCGTTCATCCAAGGCGGCCCAATCATCGCCCGGCACGCCTGCGATCAACCCGTCAATGGTGCAATCGGCATCGGGCACAACGGTCAGAAACGACACGCCGCGCAGGTCGGTATGACGCCATGCGCGTCGCCACCCGCGCACCGATGCGGGGTGGGCATCGGTGTAAATATGGGTGGAACGGTTCACCAACGACCCGTAGCCAAAGAAAAATGCATTTTTCATACTGCTAAACTGTCCTGCTCTTGATCCATGTCAATCCTAACCTTTCACAGCTCTGTCATGTTGCCTGACAATCCCGTTTCGGGGCGACCGAATGCTGGAAAAGGGTGTTTTGACATGCGTATCACCAAACGGACCAATATCGCCATCAGGGTGTTGATGTATTGTGGCGTCAACGGGGACCGTCTGGTGACCAAATCCGAAATCGCGGCGCGGTGCAATGCATCGGAAAACCATCTGGCGCAGGTGATCAACCAACTGGCGCAACTGGGATATCTGAACACGCAGCGTGGCCGCAATGGCGGCATGGAACTGGCCCGCCCGATGGCAGAAATCCAGATCGGTGCGGTGTTTCGCGCGATCGAGGCAGGCGTGCCGCTGGCCGAATGTTTCGCCGATGTCGACAACACCTGCCCCTTGGTCGATGCCTGCCTGTTGCGCCATGCCATCGCTGGCGCCGCAGAGGCATTTTACGCCCATCTGGACAATGTCATGCTGGACAAACTGGTTTGTGGCAATCACGCGCTGGAACAGTTGCTATCGTCCCACAGCAGTTGCAATCGCGTTCCGGCCTAGGGCCGTATTGGTCGCAAACGGGGCCTATTGCCTGAAAACGACCTCTTGTTGCGCGGGCGCGAACAGGGTATCCCGATTCCCATCAGACGGGAGAACCGGCAATGCCGGTGCCGAAGGAGCAACCGCCCCGGAAACTCTCAGGCCACAGGGACCGCTCTGATATAAAACACTCTGGAGAGAGGCGCGTTGCGTCCGCCGAAGGGATAGCGATCTCAGGCAAAGGGACAGAGGGGGCATTCACCACCACGGCGCTGTGCTGTGGCGTTTGGAATGCCGGGTAGCCCAGTGGTTGGCCGGTCTCTGCTATAGGGGATGACATGGCCGGGGCAACTGATAGCGATCTGAAACAACTGCCGCTGCATGATCTGCATGTGGAACTGGGCGGAAAAATGGTGCCCTTTGCGGGCTATGCCATGGCCGTGCAATACCCCATGGGCGTGATGAAGGAACACCAGCATTGCCGCGCATCGGCGGGGCTGTTTGATGTCTCACATATGGGGCAGGTGGTGTTGCGCGGCGGTGGTGTGGCGCTGGCGCTGGAAACCCTGATCCCGCAGGACGTGGCCGGATTGCCCGAGGGGCGGCAGCGATACGGGTTTTTCACCAATGAACAGGGCGGTTTGCTGGACGATCTGATGTTCGCCAATCGCGGCGATCACATTTTCATGGTGGTCAATGCGGCCTGCAAGGCGGCCGATCTGGCGCATCTGCGTGCGGGCCTGCCCGATGCTGTGCAGGTTGATGAAATCACCGACCGCGCCCTGTTGGCATTGCAGGGGCCGATGGCCGAATCCGTTCTGGCCACACTGAACCCTGCGGTTGCGGAAATGGCGTTCATGGATGTGGCCACGCTGGATCTGAACGGCGCAGAGGCATGGATTTCGCGATCCGGCTATACCGGCGAGGACGGATATGAAATTTCGGTGCCCAATGATGCGGCCGATGCTTTGGCGCGGGCCTTGCTGGCGGATGACCGCGTGGCCCCCATCGGGTTGGGCGCGCGTGACAGTCTGCGGCTAGAGGGGGGATTGTGCCTTTATGGTCATGACATCAACACCGCAACCACGCCGGTCGAGGCGGGGCTGAACTGGGCCATTCAGAAAATCCGCCGTTCGGGTGGCGCACGGGCCGGGGGGTTCCCCGGTGCGGATGTCATTCTGGATCAACTGGCCAATGGCGCGGCGTGCAAACGTGTGGGCCTGCGCCCCCAAGGGCGTGCGCCGATGCGCGAAGGGGTAGAGGTTTTCGCCGCGCCCGAGGGCGGAGACCCCATTGGCCGGATCACATCGGGGGGCTTTGGTCCCACCGTCGAAGGGCCGGTTGCCATGGGGTATATTCCTGCGGATATGGCGGCGCCCGACATCACGGTTTATGGTGAACTGCGCGGCAAACGATTGCCGCTGACAGTGGCAAAGCTGCCCTTTACACCTGCCAATTTCAAACGCTGACAACAACAGGGGAACAACCAGATGAAATTTACCGAAGACCATGAATGGCTGAGCCTTGACGGCGATATTGTCACCGTTGGCATCACCGAACATGCGGCAACCGCGCTGGGCGATGTGGTGTTTGTGGAACTGCCCGAGGTGGGCACCATGGTATCCAAGGGCGACGAAATCGTCGTGATCGAATCCGTCAAGGCCGCCAGCGACATCACCGCGCCCGTCGACGGTGAAATCATCGAGGTAAACGAGGCCATCGTCGACGCCCCCAGCAAGGTCAACGAGGATCCGCTGGGCGATGCGTGGTTTTTCAAGGTCAAGGTCGATGATGCGGGCGATTACAATGCCTACCTGGACGAAGACGCCTATGCCGACCTGATTGGTTGAATTTGACTGCTCCTGCCGGATGCCTCCGGCGGGAGTATTTTTGGAACAATGAAAGCAGGAGCCGGGGGGCGTTGCCCCGTTCGGGATGTGCCGTGATGCCGTTTAAGCCGACAGAATACAAACCCTATGATTTCGCCAACCGCCGCCATATCGGCCCGTCACCCGCAGAGATGGATACGATGTTGCAGGTGGTCGGGGCCGCTTCGCTGGATGTGTTGATGGATGAAACCGTGCCGCGTGCGATCCGTCAGGAACAACCGCTGGATACGGGGCGCGCCCTGTCGGAACGCGAAATGCTGTTGCGGATGCGCGGCGTGGCGAAAAAGAACCGTGTGCTGAACTCGCTGATCGGGATGGGGTATCATGGCACCCTGACACCCCCCGCGATCCAGCGCAATATCCTGGAAAATCCGGCGTGGTATACGGCCTATACCCCCTATCAGCCGGAAATTTCGCAGGGCCGGTTAGAGGCGCTGCTGAATTATCAGACCATGATTTCCGACCTGACGGGTCTGGAAATTGCCAATGCGTCGTTACTGGACGAATCCACCGCCGCCGCCGAGGCAATGACCATGGCGCAGCGCTTGGCGAAATCCAAGGCGGGGGCGTTTTTCATTGATGAAAACTGTCACCCGCAAAACATCGAGGTGATGCGCACCCGCGCCGCGCCGCTGGGGATCGAGGTGATCGTGGGCGCCCCCGATGCGCTGGAAGCAGACAAGGTATTCGCCGCGATTTTCCAGTATCCCGGCACCTATGGCCATGTGCGCGATTTCACGCCGCAGATGCAGGCGCTGCATGATGCGCGGGCGCTGGGCATCGTGATTGCCGATCCTATGGCCTTGGTTTTGTTAAAAGAACCGGGCGCGATGGGGGCGGATATCGCTGTGGGTTCAACGCAGCGGTTTGGCGTGCCTTTGGGCTATGGCGGGCCGCACGCGGCCTATATGGCCTGTCGTGATGCGTTCAAACGCGCCATGCCCGGGCGGCTGGTTGGCGTGTCGATTGATGCGCGTGGCAATCGCGCCTATCGCCTGGCGCTGCAAACCCGCGAACAACATATCCGCCGGGAAAAGGCCACGTCCAACGTCTGTACCGCGCAGGCATTGCTGGCCGTCATGGCGTCGATGTATGCGGTGTTTCACGGACCAGCCGGATTGAAAGCCATCGCGCAACGCATCCACCGCAAGGCCGTGCGGCTGGTCAAAGGATTAGAGGAGGCGGGGTTTGAAACCTCTCCGGTCTGCTTCTTTGACACCATCACGGTCGAGGTGGGGCCGCTGCAACAGGCAGTGTTGAAATCGGCGGTGGACGAGGGCGTGAACCTGCGCCCCGTGGGCCGCAGCAAGGTGGGTATCACGCTGGACGAAGCCGTGGTTCCGGCCACAATCGAGGCCGTCTGGCGCGCCTTTGGCATCACCCGCAAGGATGACCAATCCGGCGATTGGCGCCTGCCCGAAGAGGCGCTGCGCCAGACCGATATCCTGACCCATCCGATTTTCCACATGAACCGCGCCGAAACCGAAATGATGCGCTATATGCGTCGTCTGGCCGACCGCGATCTGGCGCTGGACCGTGCGATGATCCCGCTGGGGTCATGCACGATGAAACTGAACGCGGCGGCGGAAATGATGCCGATTTCATGGCCCGAACTGGCCGATCTGCACCCCTTTGTGCCGGCGGATCAGGCGTTGGGTTACGGCGAAATGATCAGCGACCTGTCGGACAAACTGTGCAAGGTCACGGGCTATGACGCGTTTTCGATGCAGCCCAATTCGGGTGCGCAGGGGGAATATGCCGGGCTGTTGACCATTGCCGCCTATCACCGTGCGCAGGGCGACACGCACCGCAATATCTGCCTGATCCCGATGTCGGCCCATGGCACCAATCCGGCATCGGCCACCATGGTTGGTTGGGATGTGGTGCCGGTGAAATCGGCCGCCAATGGTGACATCGATCTGAGCGATTTTCTGGCAAAAGCCCAGAAACACAGCGAAAATCTGGCCGCTTGCATGATCACATACCCCTCGACCCATGGCGTATTCGAAGAAACCGTGCGCGAGGTATGCAGCATCACCCATGAACATGGCGGGCAGGTCTATATTGATGGCGCCAATATGAACGCCATGGTCGGCCTGTCGCGACCCGGTGATCTGGGCGGCGATGTCAGCCATTTGAACCTGCATAAAACCTTTGCCATTCCCCATGGTGGCGGTGGCCCGGGCATGGGGCCGATCGGCGTCAAATCGCATCTGGAACCGCACCTGCCGGGCCATCCGATGACGGGCGGCACGCAGGGGCCGGTTTCGGCTGCGCCATTCGGGTCGGCATCTATTCTGGCAATCTCCTGGGCCTATTGTCTGATGATGGGCGGCGACGGGCTGACACAGGCGACCCGCGTTGCGATTCTCTCGGCCAACTATATCGCCAGCCGCCTGAAGGGTGCATATGATGTGCTCTATTCCGGCCCGCAGGGGCGGGTGGCGCATGAATGCATCATCGACACCCGCCCGTTTCAGGATCACGGCGTGACGGTGGATGACATCGCCAAACGGCTGGTCGATTGCGGATTCCACGCCCCGACGATGAGCTTTCCCGTCGCTGGCACCCTGATGATCGAACCCACAGAATCCGAAACCAAGGCCGAGTTGGACAGGTTCTGCGATGCCATGCTGGCGATCCGCGCCGAAATCGACGACATCGCCAATGGCCGGATTGACGCGCAAAACAACCCGCTGAAAAACGCGCCCCACACAGTAGAGGACCTGGTCGGCGCATGGGACCGCCCCTATAGCCGCGAACAGGGCTGCTTCCCCCCCGGCGCATTCCGGGTTGATAAATACTGGCCCCCGGTCAACCGCGTCGACAACGCATGGGGCGACCGCAACCTGACCTGCACCTGCCCCCCGATGGAGGATTACGCCGAGGCAGCCGATTAAGCAGATCATAGAGCCAAAGCAAACAGCCGCGCCCGTTTCAGGCTGCGGCTGTTTTGCATGACGGATGACGCCCACGCTTTTTCTTGGTTGAAATACTCTCGCCGAAGGCTCCGGCGCGGGCAAAATGGCCAGACAGCATTGGCCTGATGACCCCATCAGCTGCGCTGCGACAGGTAATAGCGCACGGCGTCCTGCACGTGGCGGAACCTGTCACCGCCCAGATGTTTGCCGCCATACCAGCGGGTGACCACGATGATGTGATTGTGCAGGGCTTCGCGTTCCAGCATCCGCAGGATGACCATGCCCGCGCCGCTTTCGCCGTCATCGTTTTTCAGCGGTGCATCAGGCAGGATCAACCCCCATGTGTTATGGGTGGCCTTGGCGAATTTTTTGTTACGGCACAGGGATTTGACAAAGGCGCGGGCGGCGTCGGCCGTGGCGCATTCCCCGCCCGACACCGCGTATTTGGAACCACGGTCGCTGATGATGTTTTCAAAAATTTGCAAGGGTGGCTCCGCCGTTCACGCGGGCAGCTTTGCAAAAAACGCGGGCGGGTGCAAACCTGTGCGCCCGCCGCCCGCATGAGGAGCCATCAGATGTTGGCCAACCCGTCCATCAGGGATTTGTTGCGGCAGTAATCCGGCGCGGCGGGATGGCGGTCAGAGCTGTCGGCGTCATCCATGAATGCGGTGCAATCTCTGTCGCGGTCACAGCCTGCACAGCGGGTGACCGCCCCGCGATAGGCCTGTGCATCGGCATCCGACATCACAACGGCGCGGGCCGGATCGGCGCCCACGGTCCGGGCCATACGGGCCACCAGATCGGCGCGGCGTGCGAAAGCTGTGAAAAATCCCATCTTGGGGTATCCTTTTGAAAAAACTAACCTTTCAGGCGGTTATATACATCTGCATTGGCGCAGGTTTCGGGGGCGGCGGGGGCTGTCGCGGCGGCGCGGGCCAGCCATAATTCGCAGTGCCGCACACAGTCGCAACTGCGGCAGCGGGTCACCATGGCGGCATAATCGCCCGCCGTCAGCCGACCTGTGGCCATGGCTTCGGACAGGTTAAGCCCCATGGTGCGGGCAACAGAGCGGGTGTGCCAGAATGCCTTGGCCGGGTCACCCAATCGAATGACAATACCCATTGTTCAGCCTTCCTTTTGCAGTTCATTGCGTAGGGCGGTGAATTCATCGTGGTTGATGCAATCGGCGGGAATGTCGCCGCCCCCTTTGATGGCGCGCAGCCAGCGGTCACAGCCGTCGGCCCATGTGCAGCCGCGGCAACGTTCCACCATGGCGGCCCAATCCGGTTGATCCAGCAGCCCGTCATCCTGCGCACGGGCCAGATCCAGACCGTTCTGTTTTGCCATGCGTTGCGCCAGCCAAAAGTGGCGCAGCTTGTCACCAAGCGGTTTCATGCCTTGCCCTTTCATGCGGGTTGGCGCTTCTGTTGCCGCCCTGTTTAGCGGCGGCGCGTCGGGGCCGCCTTGATACGGATCAAGCCATGAAACAGGCGCGGTGATCAGGTGCGGTGCCCGTCCATCAGCATGTGAAAGGTCGTGGCATTGCGGCAATAGGCGGGGGTGTCGCGCAGCGCGGTATCTTGGGCTTCGGCCTGATCCAGAAACTGCGCGCAGTTATCGGGTCGGGTGCAGCCGGTGCAGCGCGTCACCATGTCGTGCAGCGTGTTCAGGTCCAACTGGCCCCTGATCGCGTCCTCTTGCAGGTCGCGGCCCAATGCGGTGGCCATGCGGTCAACCAATGCGGCGTGGCGGCGGGTGGTTTTGTTGTCCATCGTGTTTCCCTTTGTCGGGTTACCATAGGTCATGCCAGCCAGACTGGGCGCGCATCGGTTTCGCCGCTTTGACGTGAATCAAAGCAGAGCACCTGTGACGGGAAGATTCGCCCATTTGATGCGGATCCAGCGCGATAAGGGGCAAAGGGCGGGTATTCCCCACCCCCGAAGTGACCCAAGGTCGGGTTTTCCTGACCCGCACCTGCGCCGCCCTGCTGATAGACAGAAACCACCCCCGGGCGCGGATATTTCCCGCATCGGCCAGGGGCGGTTTTCTGACGATGAATTTGAACAGAGCATTTGAACAGAGCATTTGAACGATGCATTTGAGTGGAGCATTTGCAGCAATGAGTTATTTCGATTTCACCCCCGCCATGATTCAGGCCATCGGCGTGGGCGGGTTTTTCCTGTATGTGGCCAATTACACCATGCTGACCCTGCGCATTCTGACCGGTGATTGCCTGCGCTATTTCGTGCTGAACATCACAGCGGCGTCGATGGTGTTGATCGGGCTTTCGGTCAATTTCAATCTGGCGGCGGCACTGATCCAGTCGTTCTGGATTGTGATGTCGCTGATCGGGATCGCCATGCGGTTGCGCCGCCGGATACTAACGCCGGTCTGACCGGCGCAGATGTGGCTGGCGGGGGGGAGCTGGCGAAGGGTATTACAGCCCGCGCGCGGCGACACGGCGCACGGTTTCGATACGTTGGGCATTGGGCGGGTGCGTGCCCAGAAAACGGTTGCCCGGATCGGGGATGCGGGTGAAAAATGCGGCCCCGCGAATGGGGTCATAGCCAGCGCGCTGGGTTATGACGGTGCCCAATGCATCTGCTTCCAGTTCGAAATCCTTGGAGTAGGATCGCGCGCCGAATTCCGCACCCCACCGGCTGGCCGAACGCACGGTGGATGCATCCCCCCCGGTCAGGGCGGCAATCCCGGCAAAGATGATCGCGCTGGACTGTGCATTTTCGCGTTGGCGCGACAGGTGGCCCTGAATGTGATGCGCGGTTTCATGCCCCATCACAAAGGCAAGTTCGTCTGCATTTCGCACCTCGGCGATCATCGGCAGGGTAAAGGCGATGATGGGGCGGCCTGCATTGTCCAGTGTCTGGAACGCATTGGCGACCTGACCGGGGCGGTCATCCACCACGATGCGGAAATCGCAATTGGCACGGGGGGCGCGGGCGCGGCATTCGGCCTCGGCGACGGGTTCGACGGTTTTGACCACGGCCAGAAACTGGCGCGCTTTGGCGGCATTGGGGCTGGGCGCGGCAACGGCGGCCATCGCCGGTTTGCTGGCAGGTGTCTGGTTCGGGGTGTTGGATGTGGGCACAGTGCCGGTGTCCATACAGCCCGCCAGCAGGGCAAGCGCCGCAATGGTCAGCCACCTGAGGGGGCGTATCTGGCGTATCAACGGCATCATCGGCATCCTGCGCAGGAAATTGAAATCACAGTTTAGCCGCGTGGCGGGGCGATGGGAAAGGGGCTCACGTATAATTCATCGCGAATGCGGCTTGCATCGCCCCGTTTCGCACGCAATCATGTAGATATGTTTACTATTGAACACGATTTTGACGCCACGGTTGTCACACTGGTCGATGAAGGCAACGGCACGGCCCCCTTGATGGAGGATGTGAGCGTTCAGGCATTCGAGGACTGCGTGGTGATCGAGCAATATGATGCGCGCACCGACAAGGTGAACCGCGTCACGTTTTCCCTGCCCCAGCTGCGCGAACTGGCCATGGCGCTGGATCTGCCCGAGGGGTCGTATTCCCTGTCCGGTAAGGGCAATATCGACTGAGCGCCGCCTGTCTGTCTGCCTGCCCGCCTGTCTGCCTGTCTGCCTGCCCTAATCCAGCCGGAAGCATTTATCGCGCGATGTCGCCCCGCGGATCAGGGTCAGCCGCGTTTTCGCCACACCCAATGCGCGGGCCAGCAGTTTTTGCACAGCCGCGTTTGCCTTGCCGTTTTCCGGCACGGTGGTGACATAGATGCGCAGGGTATCGCCATCCTGCACGATCCTGTCACGCGATGCCTTGGGCGTGACGCGCAGGGGGAATTCGCGGCCAGTGACGGCCATATGGGTCAGGTCGGTTCTGGACAAGGGGGCGCCTTAGGGGTTCTGTGTGTTCTGATGATCCTTTGGTCTGTGTCCTGTGGCAAGGTGCGGCATGAGGTATTTATAGAACAATGAAGGATAGGGGGGCGTTATGGCGACGGGGTTTTATTGGGACGAGCGGTGTTTCTGGCATGCGGGGGGGAATTATGCCCTGACCATGCCGCTGGGCGGGTTGGTGCAGCCCCTGGCAGCGGGCGGGTTGCCCGAAAGCCCTGAAACCAAGCGGCGGTTGAAGAACCTGATGGATGTGACGGGTTTGGCGCGTGAACTGGCAGTGTCATCGGCACCCGAGGCCGGTTTTGATGTGTTGAACCGCATTCATCCGGCGGAGTTTTTGCAAGAGTTCAAGGCGGTGTCCGATGCGGGGGGCGGCGAATTGGGGTTGCGCACGCCATTCGGTCAGGGCGGGTATGAGATTGCGGCATTGTCTGCCGGATTGGCCGTGGCCGCGTTGGATGATGTGATGCGCGGTGTGGTATCCAATGCCTATGCGTTGACGCGCCCGCCGGGGCATCATTGCCTGCCCGACTGGCCAAACGGGTTTTGCCTGTTGGCGAATATCCCTGTGGCGATAGAGGCGGCGCGGGCGGCGGGATTGCTGGGCCGTGTGGCCGTGGTTGATTGGGATGTGCATCACGGCAATGGCACCGAGGCGATATATTATGACCGTGACGACACGCTGACGATTTCCCTGCATCAGGCGCATAATTATCCGCTGGATACGGGCGATGTGGATGATCGCGGCAAGGGCGCGGGGCTGGGGTATAACATGAATGTGCCGCTGCCGCCCGGTGCGGGGCATCGGGCCTATATCGAGGCGATGGAGCGCATTGTGATCCCCGCGCTGGATCGGTTCAGGCCCGACGTGATCATTGTGGCCTGTGGTTATGATGCCTCGGCCTTTGATCCGCTGGCGCGTATGTTGGCCACGGCGGAAACATTCGCGGGCATGACCGCGCTGGTCAAGGATGCCGCCGCGCGGCTGTGTAGTGGGCGGCTGTTGCTGGTGCATGAGGGCGGATACTCCGAGGCGCATGTGCCGTTCTGCGGCCATGCAGCGATTGCCACGCTGGCGGGGTCGCAGACCGATGCGCCCGATCCGATGGCCGACACATTGCGCAAACGCCAGCCCGATGCGCGGTTTGATGCCTTTGTTTCCGAATTGATCGGGGAAATGGCGGCGGTGCATCTGGGATGAGTTCTGGTGGTTTGGCCGATTTGCGCGCCTTGATGGCGCTGCCATGGGGGGCGGGTGTGCCTGCGCTGGAAGGCGCTGAAGGGCATGGGCGCGTCTGGCTGGACGGGGCATTGTTTGGCGCGGATGGCCCAGCCACGGATTGGGCGGGGGGCCGCGCCGTGCTGTTCCGGCTGGATGCGGATGCATTGGCTGCGCTGCTGCCACGGATCAGCGCCGCATCGGTATTGTTGTATCAATGCGCCATGCCCGACTGGGCGGAACTGGCGGCGGTGCAGGGGATGCAGCGGCTGGGGATCGAGCGCCCGCAGGCGGCGGTGGACCTGCTGGATATCGGTCAGTCGGGCGCGTTGCAGTGGCTGGGCCTGCGCGATCTGCGCCATCAGTCCGCGCCGCTGGATCTGGGCGGGCTGCTTGGCCTGTCTGCACTGGGCGCGCTGGCCCTTGGCGGGGTGGCGGGGCGCATGTCGGGGCGGATGCAGATTGCCAGCCTTGCGCCGCTGGCCGATTTGCCCGCGCTGGAAACCCTGCATCTGGATGCGGTCGAGGTGCCAGAGGAGGCTGGCGGCGGTTTGACGCCGCTGTCGGGCTGTGCGGCCCTGCGCAATCTGCACCTGCCGAATTCATTCCCCACCGGGGAATATGCCATGTTATCCAATGCCTTGACACAGGTAACCTGTGCGCGATTTGCGCCATGGCTGGCCTGTGCGATCCGCGGCGCGGGTGGCCGGTTGGTGGCCGACATATCCATCACCGGACAGCACAAACCGGCGCTGCTGGCGCGCGAGGATGCGGCGCGGATTGCCCGTTACGAACGCCAGTGGGCGGATATGACAGGGCAGGACGGCTGGGGCGCAGCGCCCGGACCCATGACCGCGAAAACACCGGATCACCCGCCCGCGCCCAAAATCCCGACAGAAACTCCGATAAATATAGCAGGCAAAGCCGATGCCAGCGACAGCGACAGCGAACGCACTATCATTGCGCCATTGCCGTCATCCCTAACCGGCCGGGATGATGGCGCAGGTGGTTGAAATTGCCACGTTTAGGGCCGATATGACGTCAGAGTTTATGAGGACCAGAATGAGCATCAACCCCGCCCGACCAAACCCCGCTGTGATGGAATTTTTGCTGTCGCGGCGCTCGCGCCCTGCCAAGACCCTGAAAACCCCCGTGCCTGACCGCGCTGCGTTAATGCCCATGCTAGAGGCCGCTGCCCGCAGCCCCGATCATGGCAAACTGGAACCCTGGCGCTTTGTCGTGCTGGAACGGGACGCGCTGCAACGGTTGGCCGGGGTGGCCGCGACCGTCGCCGGGGCAGCAGGCGCAGACGCGGAGCGCATCGAAAAAGCCGTGGCACAGTTTCGCGACGGCAATCTGGCAGTGGCGGTGATCGAAAGCCCGGTCATCACCGATAAATTCCCGCCGGTTGAACAGACCTACAGCGCCGGTGCTGCCTGTCTGGCACTGTTGAATGCGGCGCTGGCCAGCGGTTGGGGTGCCAATTGGCTGTCGGGCTGGATCAGCCACGACCCCGATTTCTGCGCCACCGCCCTGAACATGACGCCACAGGAAAAAATCGCCGGTTTCATCCATATCGGAACCGAGGGCGCAACCCCGCCTGACCGTCCCCGCCCCGATCTGGAAAGGATCGTAACGTGGCAATCGGCCTGATATTTGCCTCGTTTTTCAATGCCTTGGGGCAGGTGGACGACCCAAGGTTCCGCAAAGTGTTGTGGTTGGGGATCGTGCTTGGCCTTGCCCTGTTGGTGGCATTTTACGCCGCATTCCTGTGGTTTTTGCAATGGGTCATCGGACCGG
The DNA here is from genome assembly GCA_050633465.1 of Paracoccaceae bacterium. Lineage (GTDB taxonomy): Bacteria > Pseudomonadota > Alphaproteobacteria > Rhodobacterales > Rhodobacteraceae > UBA3069. Next base: position 61,268 of record JBOEGO010000015.1, read on the forward strand.
ACGCGACCCTGCCCCTGATCGGAGAGGTCACATGGCTGAACGATCTGGTCGGCTGGGGCAGTTTATTGCTGATGCTGATCCTGTCGGTGTTTTTGATGGTGCCTGTTGCTTCGGCGATCACATCCATGTTTCTGGATACCGTGGCCGACGCGGTCGAGGATCGCCATTACCCGCAACTGCCCAAGGCCCCCCCTGTGCCACTGGGCGAGGCGATCATGGATTCGATCAATTTTCTGGGCGTTTTGATTGTCGCGAATATGCTGGCGCTGATCGTTTACGCATTGTTCGCACCCTTTGCCCTGTTCATTTTCTGGGGGTTGAACGGGTTCTTGCTGGGGCGGGAATATTTCACGCTGGCGGCGATCCGGCGGGTCGGACGGGACGGCGCAAAACGGCTGCGGCGCAAACATATGCTGACCATCTGGGCGGCGGGGATTTTGATGGCGCTGCCGCTGTCTATCCCGTTGATGAGCCTGGCCATTCCCATTTTGGGCGCGGCCACGTTCACCCATATTTTCCATGGGCTGTCTGGCAAAGGCACGCAGGGTTAACCCTGCGTGCGCGCCTTGGTTATTGCGATGCCAGCGGCGATTCACCGCCCAGATCGAACACCTGCAAATCATCGACAGAAATCCAGCCGGAAAAGATGACCGTGGCCGCAATGGCCCATAACACGGCGGCGATGCCTGTGGTGATCCACGCCTTTTTCTTCAGGTTGTGATGTTCGGGCGCGCCCGCATGGGTGCCCTCGACCACATGACCCAGATCGCCCTGCGTTTGCAGGCGGAACGGGATCACGATCAAAAAGGTCATGAACCAGAATACGGCATATAGAACGATGCCCGAAGTCAGCCCCATCAGACCTGCTCCAGTTCCACCAGACAGCCGTTGAAATCCTTGGGATGCAGGAAAATCACCGGTTTGCCGTGGGCGCCGATTTTGGGTTCGCCATTGCCCAGAACGCGGGCGCCGGTGGCTTTCATATGGTCACGTGCAACGATGATGTCGTCGACCTCGTAACAAATGTGATGGATGCCGCCAGCGGGGTTCTTTTCCAGAAAACCGTTGATCGGGCTGTCGTCGCCCAGCGGATACAGCAGCTCGATCTTGGTGTTGGGCAGTTCGATGAATACCACCGTCACCCCGTGATCGGGTTCGTCCTGCGGGTCGCCCACTTTGGCACCCAATGCGTTGCGATACTGGGCCGATGCGGCCTCTAGGTCTGGCACGGCGATGGCAACATGGTTCAGGCGTCCGATCATGGCGGGGCTCCTTGGTTTGTTTCGGGGTGCATTTGTTATGGGATGGATTGGCGCAGGGAGCAAGGCGACAAGGCAGGGGGCAAGACGACAAGAATGTCGCAGGTTTACGTGCTTTCCAAGCGCCGCATTAACCGCTCGTTCACCATCCATGCGTAATCCTTGAGTCGTCACATGACGTTTTCACACTGTCACCAGAACAAAATCAGAGCCGAGGAGGTTGCCCGATGCCCGAAATGGACCCGTTTTCACCGCACAGATACCCCACACCAACACGGCCATTACTGGGATTAACCGTGCTTGTGGTAGAAGACAGCCGTTTCTCCTGCGAGGCGATGCGACTGCTCTGCCTGCGCTCGGGGGCGCGTATCCGGCGTGCGGATTGCCTGCGTTCGGCGCGGCGCCATCTACAGGTCTATCGCCCCTCGGTGGTGATTATTGATCTGGGGTTGCCGGACGGCTCGGGCGCGGAATTGATTGATGAATTGAATCGCACCGTGCCCCGCGTCAGCGTGATCCTTGGCACCTCGGGTGATGACATGGCCGAAAGCATGAGCATGGCCGCCGGGGCCGACGGATTTCTGGCCAAACCGGTGCATTCACTGGCCGCGTTTCAGGAAACCATCCTGCAAAACCTGCCCGCCGACAGTCAACCCACCGGCCCGCGCCCCCTGAATGACGAGGAAATCGTGCCGGATCAGGTCGCCTACCGCGATGATATGGCCCATGTGGCCGATGTGCTGGGCGAGGACCTGAACGAATTGACGCTGGACTATGTGGCCCAATTCGTGACCGGCGTCGCCAAAAGCGCAGGTGACGCCGAATTGGTCGCCGCAGGGCGCGCCCTGGCCGAAAGCCGCTCGGACAAATCCCCCTCCCGCAGCCACCTGGCCCGCATCGCAGGCATGGTGCAGGAACGCATCAACGACCGTATCGCGATTTGATTTGCCGTAGCTTGGCGTCGGTTGCGTCTGCTTATGGCGCAGCTACGTCGCTGTCTTTGTACTGGACGGCCACCCAGATAAAGGATTGCAAGACGATGTTGTCGATTCCGGCTTCGTCAGCCAACATTGTTCGGGTTTCTGACAGCAATGCCAAAAGCGACCTATAGACAGCCGGGTCTAGATCGCTGCGATAGTCGATGGTGAAACGATGTCCAACCGCGCTGGCAAATTCCCGTAAAAAGGTTGGGCGCAAAAACATATGTTGTTTCGGCGACCAAAGAAATGGCAGGTAAGTCAATGCGCGCCAATGCGCGATGTCTGTGGATTTGAACCGCGATGTCAGGCGGCTGCCAGCTTTGGCATATTCGCCATCGTGGAATTGGCGCACCGCATCAAAGTAGGCTTCTCCATCGGGGCCCAGAACCATGTCTTTCAGTTTGGCTTTTTCGATTGGGTGTAGAAGCTCTGTCATCTGAAAGGCACGGATCACATCATCTTTGCATGTCTTCCAGTTGCCACTGCCGTCGGCAGGCAAGGCTTCACGCACAAATTCTGAAGCTGCGTGTTTTGGTTTCACCTCACGGTGAAGGAAGTCGGCATTTTCAAAACCGCCGGGGAAAAGGGTGGTGAATCGTTTGACTGCACCATCATATCAAACAAAATCCGCCGTATCAGCCAGAACAGCCTTTTGCAGTTTCTCTAGCAATGCATCCCGCGTCGGCGCAGCATATCGTTTGGGCGGGGTAGGCTTTTGAATGTTCTTGCGTATAATGACGCCTTCCCAGCCGTCCTTCGTCAAGGCGATGTTAAATCGATGCGGGCCAAATTCGATAGGTTCGGTTTTCATGTCTGCGCCTGAGGATGGCATTAAAACAACGATCATAAAATCTTTGGCGGAAAAAATCTACCAAAGGCATAATCAAGACCGAAAATTCGACCACAATTTTATGACAGCAGTTAGCCGGTTGTCATCACCCGCCCGTCGTCAACCGCCCCCACAAATCATACTCCCCGGCCTCGTCCACCTCGACCGATACGATTTCGCCCACGCTCAACCCTTCGGTGCCGGCGTCGATGAACAGGTTGCCGTCGATTTCGGGCGCGTCGGCCTTGGTGCGGCAGGTCGCGATGCCCTCGGCGTCGATGTCATCCACGATCACATCCATGACGCGGCCCACTTTGGCCTGTAATTTTGCTTCGGAAATGGCCTGTGCCTTTTCCATGAAACGGTCCCAGCGGTCCTGCTTTACCTCATCCGGCACGTGGTCGGGCAGGGCGTTCGACCGCGCCCCATCGACGTTTTCATATTGAAAACAACCGACACGATCCAGTTGCGCCTCGTCCATCCAGTCCAGCAGGTGCTGGAATTCGGCCTCTGTTTCGCCGGGATAGCCCACGATAAACGTCGACCGCAGGGTGATATCGGGGCAAATTTCCCGCCATGCCGCGATTTCATCCAGTGTTTTCGCGCCCGCTGCTGGCCGCGCCATCCGGCGCAACACATCGGGGTGCGAATGCTGGAACGGGATATCCAGATAGGGCAAAATCAAACCATCAGCCATCAGCGGAATCAAATCGCGCACATGCGGATAAGGGTAAACATAATGCAGCCGCACCCATGCCCCGAGCGACCCCAGTTCCCGCGCCAGATCGGTGATATGGCTGCGCACCTCGCGCCCGTTCCATTCATGCGTCGAATACTTGCGATCCAGCCCATAGGCCGATGTGTCCTGCGAAATCACCAGCAATTCGCGCACGCCGTTCTGCACCAGTTTTTCGGCCTCGCGCAGCACCGCATGAACGGGGCGCGACGCCAGTTTGCCGCGCATATCCGGGATGATGCAGAACTTGCATTTGTGGTTACAGCCCTCGGATATTTTCAAGTAACTGTAATGCCTTGGCGTCAGCTTCACCCCCGCGGCAGGCATCAGATCAATGAAGGGATCGGGCGCGGGCGGCACCGCCCCATGCACCGCATCCAACACCTGTTCGTATTGATGCGGGCCGGTTACCGCCAATACCTTGGGGTGGACGCCGGTGATATATTCCGGCTCTGCCCCCAGACAGCCGGTGACGATCACCTTGCCGTTCTCGCTCAACGCCTCGCCAATCGCTTCCAGGCTCTCTGCCTTGGCAGAATCCAGAAAACCGCAAGTGTTAACAATCACCGCATCCGCACCGGAATAATCGGGCGAAATCCCGTATCCCTCGGCGCGCAGGCGGGTCAAGATCCGCTCGCTGTCCACCAATGCCTTGGGGCAACCCAGCGACACCATGCCAATGGTCGGCTGCCCGCTGCGGGGCGCATCCGGCAGGCGCGGTTTGGGGGCAAGATCAGGGCGAAGGCTGGGCGGATTCTGTGTCATCCCCCGCATATAGTGGTGCAAGCAGCAATGGGGAAGGGGGCTTAAACCGCCCCGATCAAACGCGCATAGCCGTGGAAAAATCCGACCACCCGATCCAGCAACCAGCCGTGATCCAACCGGAACAGCGCATAAAAGCCCAGAACAGGCAGCCAAAGCGAGGCGACGGCCAAACCGGACAGCGCCGCAATGGCGAACATGCCTTGCAGGTCAGATGCTTCGCCATCGGCGTCATCCTCGCCCCCGCCTGCCCGCAGCCATGCAACGATCTGACCACGCCAGCCGGGCAACCACCCCAGAAATCCGGTGAAAATCCCGATTGCCAGATGCAGCAGCGTCGGCAACAGGGTCGAAAGCAACATGAACCCCAGCCACCAATAATCTGACAGGGAGCATTGAAGCCCCGCAAACACCCCCGTCAGATCCAGCAGCATCCGGCCGTCGGGTGGGCGCACCAGATGGATATAGCTGATCAGCGAAATGCCCAGCAGGGCAAAGATGATAACGCCGCCAAAAGCATCCAGAATGGCGTGTTTCAATGTCCACCCGCTCAGCCCTTTGCGCAGCAAATAACGGGTCAGCCCGATCGATGCGAAATCGGCAATAGCGTTGAAAAAGGGAAAGATGCCAAGGAAAAGGATCAGGTAAATAACACCTGCTCCAATAGGCTCCTTTGGAAAAAGTATTAAAACTGTCATGAGTAGAATAAGTTGAGCAATGACTGAAAAAAATATGCCCGTATGCCAAATTATGTTGTTTTTCTTCTCAATACGGCGGACGACTTTTGCTACCAGAATAGCAAAAACAAACGAGATAAGGACGCTAATCAAAGCAATTAATGCGGTGACCAGCTGATCACTTACATCTACCATCCCAGTGACTGCAAAGGCGCTAGCCACAGCTAGCGGGCCAGAAATGCTTCCTGCTATAGCTCCACCAAGTCTGGTAGCGACTGCGGTTGGCACAACAAAGAGCGCAATCCCATAAGTTGCACTGGGCACACCAAGGTCAGCCGCGAAATAAAGCCCGGAAAATAACGTGGCGAATGCACCGATAAACCAATGCCATTTCGGTTTCGGGTTATTTCTAAAGGCAAAGAAAAAGCACACCCCTGTGGATAGGTACCAAAGAAAAGCGAATCCGCGTGCCTCTTTGGTCCCCGCTGGCGCAAGCTCCAAATCGCCCAGCATCAAAGGTTTTCCTGCAAACCAATGGCTTAGAAAAGCAGCTATTGGGTATGTCACCGAAAAAAGTAATAGCAGCGACGCCAGATCGGCGCTCCACGCGACCTGCACCGCGCCTTTGCCTCTGCGTTTCTCTCCAAAGGAAAGCCGCCAATCAATCCGCCGCAGCAATCGTTGCATCGCCGTGCGATACATCGCCTTGCCCGCACCGTTTTCCAGCCAGCGGATCATCGCAGCGCGGTCGCGGGGCTTTTCCCACACCTTCAGGGTAAACATCAGCCCGAACAGCGCGCCAGACAGGATCAGGGGCCATGACACCATCCAATGCCATTCCATCACCAGCTCAATCATACCCGCACGCCCCATAAACCTTTGCTTTGTCAAAGGTTAACCGCGCCTAGGTGCGGGGCGCAACTGTTACGGGTGTTGCTTCGCCGAAAACCTGACGCGCGGTCGCATCACAGCCCCCGCATCGCCTCTGCCGCCAATGCAAAGGAATGTTTGCGCGCCGCGATGTCGTGGATGTTCCCGGTCAGGATCACCTCGTCCGGGCCGTGCCGTGCCACCAGCGCCGCCAACTGGTCGCGCAGCTGATCCACCGTGCCGACCGCCTTGATTGACAGCGCCTCGTTCACGCCTGCCAACCAGCGCGGGTTCACCCCGTCTGCAAAATCGGCGCGCGGGCGCGGCAATGGTCCGGGCCGCCCCATCCGCAGGTTCAAAAACGCCTGCTGCGCCGATGTGCGCAAAAACTTCGCCTCCTCCTCGCTATCGGCGGCAAACACATTTACCGCCAACATGAATTTCGGTGCCTCCAACATGGCCGAGGGCTGGAAGTCGCGCCGATACACAAACGCCGCATCCTCTAACGCGGCAGGCGCGAAATGCGACGCGAACGCATAGGGCAACCCCATCTGCGCCGCCAGTTGCGCGCCAAACAGGGATGACCCCAAAATCCAAACCGGCACATGGGTGCCAACTCCGGGCACCGCATGCACCTGCTGGCCGGGCTGCGGATCGCCAAGGAAACCCATCACCTCTACCACATCACGGGGGAAATTGCTGCCATCATCGGTGCGCCGCAGCGCCTGCATGGTGATCCCGTCACCGCCGGGGGCGCGCCCCAACCCCAGATCAATCCGGTCGGGAAACAGCGTGGCCAAGGTGCCGAATGCCTCGGCCACCACCAGCGGCGCGTGGTTGGGCAACATGATACCCCCCGACCCGACGCGAATGCGCGATGTCGCCGCCGCAATCTGCCCGATCAACACGGCCGTGGCCGATGATGCGATGCCGGGGATATTGTGATGCTCGGCCACCCAGAACCGCGAATATCCCAATGTTTCAGCATGTTGCGCCAGGTCCAGCGAATTGCGCAGCGCATCCGTCGCGCTGCCCCCTTCGGGGATGGGGGATAAATCAAGTATGTTATATGGGATCATGGCCGCGCCTCCTGCCTGCATTGGCTATGGCATAAATTGGGGCAATCACAGCGCAAAACAACCCTGCCGCTGCGTGACCGGATCACCCTTGCAGGGCGCAAAATCGGGCGGCATACTCACCCCTGATGGAAAAGAGTATCACGGTTACAACCTATAAACCCTCGATCGCAGAGGTTAAGGGCGGCACGGAATGGTCCGAACTGGAGCAAGCCCTGCTAGATGCTTGCAAGACGGGAGAGCCGGTGTTTCCCAAAGATGCCGTTCTTCCCGACAATATGGATGACAGCGCCGCCATGATCGCGGCCCTGCGCCCCAAAAATCCATCCGACCCGTCCCGCCGCGTCCGCGCCAGCCTGATCCGATACCTGCTGCTGGGCGGTTGCGGCGCCAGCAACGGAACCCGCCCCCACCCCAAGGGCGTAGAGGTCTCGGGCGGCTGGATCGACGGAGCGCTGGACCTTGAAGGATGTGAAACGCCGCTGGATTTGAAACTGCGTTACTGTCTTGTCCTTGAAACGCCAAATTTGACGGGTGCGCATTTGACCGGCCTTTACCTGAATGGCAGTCGCTGTCAGGCGGGCATGAACCTGAACCGCCTTGTTATCGACGAAGATCTGATACTTAGGGGCGGCTTCGACTGTTCGGGGACGGTTGATCTGGGCGGTGCGCGCATTGATGGCACCCTATCGTGCATTGGCGGGCGCTTCGACGGTAAGGGCGGCACGGCGCTTGATGGCGCTGCGATGGTGGTTGGCGCAGATGTTTTCCTGCGCAGCGGCTTCTGCGCCATCGGCTTGGTTAACCTGATAAGGGCACGTATCGGTGGGCAACTGTCCTGCAATGGCGGGCGCTTTGATAGCGGAAACGCGATGGCGCTTGATTGCGATACTATAACTGTGGGCGCGAGCGTATTCTTTCGCGAATGCAGCAACGCCATTCCCAGCCATCTTACCGGCGATGTTGATTTCACCCGTGCGCAGATTGGGGGCAATCTCCAATTCATTGGCGCAACGATTGACGGGGCCGCCAAATTTGAAAGCGCCCGGATCGAAGAGGGGCTGTTCTGGCAAGGCATCAGGGGCAAGGTATCGACCCTCGACCTGACCGAAGCACAGGTTGGCGTGCTGCGCGATGATTCAGAGTCGTGGCAAAGAGTAGAAAAATACCACCTGTCCGGTTTTCGCTACGACCGTTTACATAACCATCTTTCCCTCTCCATGCGCCGCGACTGGCTGGCACATAAACACGAGGAGGAACTGACCGGCCCAAACGGGCACAATGCGCGGGATTTCGACCCGCAACCATATACCCAGCTGGCCAGTGTATTGGATAAGGCAGGGCACCGGACCGCCGCCGCCGAAATACTCTATGCCCGAGAAAACAAACTGCGACAGGTCGCATTGCCCCGCGCGCGGGCCATTTCTCGGGGAACCTTCGTGCAGGAACGCCGCATCTATTTCCTGATGTTGCGCAGGCTATGGGATTGGGGCTTTCAGGGGGTGTTCGGATATGGTCACCGCCCTGCGCTGGCGCTGGCATGGGTGTTCGGGCTTTGGCTGTTCTCTTGGGCGCTGTATGGCGCGGCCTATCAATCCGGGCAAATGGCGCCCAATTCCGATGTGATCCTTACCTCTTCCGAATGGCTGGCGGCGGTGAACAACCCGAATGCATGCCAACCCGTGGCGTGGGGCAGCGGCAAACCGCATAATGAAAACTGCACCATGCCACTGGATATCTGGCTTGAAACCGCCAGATCGGCACCTGATTACGAAACCTTCAACGCCCGCCTCTATGCGCTTGACCTGTTCGTGCCACTGGATGCGCTGGGGCAGGAACAGGCATGGGCGCCCTCGCGTGATCGCGGCTGGTGGGGCCGCATCGGATACGCCGCGCGGATGTGGGTGCAGGTCGCAGGCTGGATCATCACCGCAGTCGGCGCCGCCGTGTTGACCGGCCTTGTGGGCCGCAAGGATTAACGCCTGACATCCCAAAGAAAAAGCCGCCCCCGTCGGGACGGCCCCATACTTTTTCTTGGCAGAAATACTCCGGGGGGATGCGTGAAAGCCCCGGCTTTCATGCCGGGGGGCTGGCCCCCCGTCCGCCGCCGCAAACAGCGCCTATCTTTTGCGGTCGCGGCGCGATGACATCGGCTGGAACGCCACGCCCACATGGGCCTCGCAATAGGGCTTGCCCGCCTGAACCGGCAGACCGCAAAACCAGAAATCCGGCGTTGCGGGGTCGCCAACGGGCCATTTGCATGTGCGCTCGGTCAGCTCCATCAGGGTCAGCTTCTTGGCCTTCTTCTCGATCGCGTTGACCTTGGCCAATGCCTCGGGCGAAATTTCATTGGCCGAGGGCTGCGGCGGCAGGGGCTGCCCCGCCGGAATGATCGGCTTGCGCACATGCGGCACGATGGCGGGCACATCTGCGGCTTCGGCCACCATTTTGGTTTTGCGCGGCGCAGGCGCGGATGCGGGCGGCGCAGTGGTGGCCGCCGCCGCGGGGGCCGGTTTCGGCTTGGCCGCCGGTTTCGCCTTTGGCGCGGCTTTCGGCTCTGCGGCGGGGGTGGCCCCGCCGGTGCGGTTGGACAGGCCCAAACGATGCACCTTGCCGATCACGGCATTGCGGGTGACCCCACCCAATTCCTTGGCGATCTGGCTGGCCGATTGGCCCTCGCCCCACATCTTTTTCAGCAACTCGACGCGCTCATCGGTCCAGGACATTACATTTCCTTGCGTGCAAAGGGCGGCTGCACAGCGGCGCCGCCCGGATCATTCTTAGCTCTCTATTTTAGCCATCACCGACCAAGTTACAAGGGAGTGATTCGCCATCCCCCGCCGATATACCCCCGACATATGTGTGTTTTGCTAAGATTCCCACGCAAGCAAGCAGGATTGCACCTGCGCCACGCCGCGTTACTCTGCGCGCTTACACCGCCAGCAGGAACCGCAATGCAGATCAGAAACGCCACCACAGGCGACGCCGCAGCCATCGCCGCAATCTATAACCACGCGGTGCGCGACACCACGGCAATCTGGAACGACAAGGAGGTCGATACCAATAACCGCGCCGCATGGATCACAGATCGCCAAAGCGCAGGATACACCGTGATCGTGGCCGAGGACGCAGGCCAGCTGCTGGGCTACGCTGCCTATGGTCCCTGGCGGGCGTTCGACGGGTTCCGCGATACGGTCGAACATTCGGTTTATGTGGGGCAGGGGGCGCAGGGGCGCGGGCTGGGCCGTGCCTTGCTGGCGGCCCTGATCACCCGCGCCCGCGACAGCGGCTTGCACGTCATGGTCGCAGGGGTCGAGGCAGGCAACGAGGCCTCCATCAAACTGCATGTGAAACTGGGGTTCGAACAGGTCGCCATGATGCCACAGGTGGGCCAGAAATTCGGCCGCTGGCTGGATCTGGTGTTCCTGCAATTGCGGCTGGATACACGCGAAACCCCGGGCGGAGATGCGCAATGACCCCCATCATCGTATTGGCCATGCTGGTGGCCGCAGGGGCCGCGCTGGTGGTGCAAAACCTGATCATGGTGCGGATCACCGGCGCGGCCTCGACCGTTTTAATCACCTTGGTGCTGAATTCTTCCATCGGGCTGGTGCTGCTGGTCGGGTTGCTGTGGTGGCGCAACGGTGCGGGGTTTTTGACAGAAATCACCGGGCTGTTTCGCTGGTGGATGGTGCTGCCGGGCATATTGGGTTCGTTTTTCGTATTCGCAGGGATCATGGGCTATCAACGGCTGGGCGCGGCGGCAACGATTTCGGTGCTGGTCGCCTCGCAACTGGTGCTGGGGCTGCTGGTGGATCACGCCCGCAGCGGCGCACCGCTGCGCGATGCGGCCATGCCTGCGCTGGGCGCGGTGCTGCTGGTGCTGGGCGCGTGGCTGGTGGCGCGGCGCGGGTTCTGAACCGTGTCAGGGGGGCTAGCCCCCCGCATGAAACCTGCGGCTTTCATGCACCCCCCAGAGTATTTTTTCCAAGAAAAAGCCAAGGCCACCAAATCCGGCTTGATCGCATCCCCAAAAGGCGTATGAACACCGCCATGAGCAAAGCAACACATATCATTTCGATCCGACGCCGACGCACCCGCGCCTGACGTCTGCCTGCTGTTTGCCCATCTGCGCCACTGTAACGCGCACCAAATCCCTCGAAAATCTTGACCAAGCCTATTGGTGATGCAATCACTGGGCTTCTTTTGAAAAAGAAGGTTTCCACCATGATCCCCTCCGTCTTGCCGACCTATAACCGCGCGCCCCTTGAATTCATCAAGGGCGAGGGCGCATGGCTGATCGAAAAAGACGGGCGACGCTTCCTTGATCTGGGCGCAGGGATCGCCGTCAATGTGCTGGGCCATGCCCACCCCGAACTGACGGCCACCCTGACCGAACAGGCGCAAAACCTGTGGCATGTGTCCAACCTCTATAACATCCCGCAGCAACAGGCGCTGGCAGATAAACTGGTCGCGGCCACATTCGCCGACACGGTGTTTTTCACCAATTCCGGCACGGAAGCCTGTGAACTGGCGGTCAAAATGGCGCGCAAATACTGGTATGACAAAGGGCAGCCCGACCGCAGCGATATCATCACCTTTGACGGCTCGTTCCACGGGCGCTCATCCGCAGGGATCGCCGCCGCCGGATCGGAAAAGATGGTCAAGGGCTTTGGCCCGCTGCTGCCCGGTTTCATCCACCTGACATGGGGCGATTGGGATGCCCTGCGCGAAACCATCACCGACACCACCGCCGCCATCCTGATCGAACCCGTTCAGGGCGAAGGCGGCATTCGCCCCCTGTCCGATCAGGCGCTCAAGGAGTTGCGCGAATTGTGCGACGACACCGGCACCCTGCTGATCCTGGACGAGGTCCAGTGCGGCGTTGGCCGCACCGGCAAACTCTTTGCCCATGAATGGGCAGGCATCAGCCCCGATATCATGATGGTGGCAAAGGGCATCGGCGGCGGCTTCCCGCTGGGTGCGGTGCTGGCCACTGAAAACGCGGCTTCCGGGATGACCGCAGGCACCCATGGGTCAACCTATGGCGGCAACCCGCTGGGCTGCGCCGTGGGCTGCAAGGTGATGGATATCGTGTCTGATCCCGCGTTTCTGGCACAGGTCAACCGCACCGCCAGCACCCTGCGCCAAAGCCTCGAAGGACTGGTCGCCACCCACCCCGATGTGTTTGAAGGCGTGCGCGGCATGGGCCTGATGCTGGGCCTGAAATGCAAGATCCCCAATATGGATCTGGTCAACGCAGGCTACGGCGAACAGGTGATCACCGTCCCCGCCGCCGACAATGTGGTGCGCCTGCTGCCGCCCCTGAACCTGACGGATGACGACATAGCAGAGGCCATCGCCCGACTGGACCGCGCCGCCACCAAATGCGCTTCGGCCACCTGACTTTTTCTTGGGCCAAATACTCCGGGGGGATGTTTATTTGCCCCGCAAATGAACTGGGGGGCTGGCCCCCCGACCCCGCCACCGACAATAAAGAACCTGAATAATATGAACCACTTCCTTGATATCCACAAAACCGATCCCGCCGCGCTGCGGGGCATGATTGATCAGGCCCACGCCATGAAAAAGGCCCGCGCCGGCCGCCCCAAGGGCACGCCCGACGATGACCAACCGCTTGCGGGGCGCATGGTCGCGCTGATCTTTGAAAAACCCTCTACCCGCACAAGGGTCAGCTTCGATGTCGGTGTGCGCCAGATGGGCGGGCAAACCATGGTGCTGTCCGGCAGCGACATGCAACTGGGCCACGGCGAAACCATCGCCGACACCGCCCGCGTGCTGTCGCGCTATGTCGATCTGATCATGATCCGCACCTTTGATGAATCCGTGCTGTATGAAATGGCGGAATATGCCGATGTGCCGGTGATCAACGGGCTGACCGACCGCACCCACCCCTGCCAGATCATGGCCGATATCCAAACCTACGAGGAACACCGCGGCCCCATAGCAGGCAAGAAAGTGGTCTGGACAGGCGACGGCAACAATGTTTGTGCGTCCTTCCTGCATGCGGCGGGCCAGTTCGGGTTCGACCTGACCTTCACCGGCCCCGCGCAACTGGATCCCGAGCGCGAATTCGTGGAGTTCGCCCGCTCCAAGGGCAGCACCATTGAAATTGAACGCGACGCGCAAAAGGCGGTGCAGGGGGCGGATATCATCGTGGCCGATACATGGGTGTCGATGCACGACGCCCAATCCTCGCGCGAACGCCGCCACAACATGCTGCGCCCCTATCAGGTCAATGATGCGCTGATGGCGGTGGCGGGGCCGCAGGCCGTATTCATGCACTGCCTGCCCGCCCACCGCGAAGAAGAGGTCACCTCATCCGTGATGGACGGCCCGCAATCGGTGATCTTTGACGAGGCCGAAAACCGCCTGCACGCTCAAAAGGCCGTCATGCGCTGGTGCTTTGGCGCCTGATTGGACGGCACCACCAACCTGTCACCCCGTTTCCCCGGCCATAGGGGCGATGGCGGTGATAATACAGGGATGCAACCGGTGGCAGGGCGCGGTTAGAACCGCGCCTTGACCCGCGGCTTAATCCGGCATGACATCCTTGTTCGGATAACGGTCTTTTGTCGTGAAAAACCTCTCGCCCTGACTCAGGATGTCAAAGGGCGCAGGGCTATGAACCACCTGCACATGGGCCGTGGCGCAGGCTTCGCGCATCACCGTGAAATTGCGGTATTGGGGGCTTTGAAAAAACTCCCGCGCCTTTTCCCGTGATTCAAATGCGGCAATGCCGACATGATCGAATTGCGGCTGCCCGACCACCGTCATAGCCGCCGCATCCCAAGCCAGGGTCACCAACCCCTCGGGGCGAATGGCGAAAAAGGTCTCCTCAAGAAGCCTGAATCGACTGGCATCGGTAATCTTTAACTGGATAATCAATAAAACTGACATCGTGCCTCTCGTGCATGAAATGCCTCCATGCGCCGGCCTCCCCAGGCGGGCACAGTCTGGACCAGCAAAGCGCGCCGATTAACACCAAATATGCAAATGTCAGATCACGATGGCGTGAAGGATTAGAAATATCACGCCAGATAGCGCGGCTGCGGCAGGCACGGTGATCACCCATGCGGCGATGATGGTCATGAAATGACTGCGCCGCACCAGCTTGCGGCGGCGGCGCTCCTCGGGGGCGATGCGCTTGGCCTCGGGCAGCTTGGCACGGCCCGTGCGCAGCCGCCGTTCGGCGTGCCATTCACGGAAAAATCCAACGCCAAACACCCCGCCCACGGCGATATGGGTCGAACTGACGGGCAGGCCCAACCAACTGGCAATGATCACCGTGATCGCCGCCGACAGCGACACACAATAGGCGCGCATCGGGTTCAGCTTGGTGATCTGGCTGCCCACCATGCGGATCAGTTTCGGCCCGAACAGGAACAACCCGAACGATATGCCAAACGCGCCAATCACCATCACCCACTGCGGGATCGACACCTTGGAGGCCACATCGCCGAATTCCACGGTATGCACGATGGCCGCCAACGGGCCGACCGCATTGGCCACATCATTGGCCCCATGCGCGAATGACAGCAAAGCGGCGGAAATCACCAGCGGCAGGCCGAACAACACCTTGACCGACTTGTTGCGGTTTTCCAGACCTTCGGATTTGCGGCGCACGAATGGCGCGGCAAAAACATAGGTGATCGCGCCAATGCCCGCGCCAACCAACAACGCCGTTCCCAGATCGACGCGAATGATCTTTTTCAAACCCTTCATCGCCAGATAGGTGCCGAAAACCCCTGCCATAATGGCGATCAATATGGGCACCCAGCGGCGGGCAGCGGCGATCTTATCCTCTTGGTATATGATCTTGGCCTTGATCAAGGCCAGAAAACCGGCGGCAATGGCACCGCCCAGAACGGGGCTGATGACCCAACTGGCGGCGATTGCGCTCATCGTGGGCCAGTTGACCGCGCCCAGACCCGCTGCCGCAATCCCCGCACCCATCACTCCGCCCACAACCGAATGGGTGGTCGATACAGGCGCGCCGAAAACCGTGGCCAGATTGACCCATAACGCCGATGAAATCAGCGCTGCCATCATCGCCCAGATAAACACATTGCTGTCGGCCACGCTGGTCGGGTCGATAATGCCCTTGGATATGGTCGAAACCACATCCCCCCCCGCCAGCATCGCCCCCGCGCTTTCGAACAATGCGGCAATCACGATGGCGCCACCCATGGTCAGGGCATTGGCCCCCACCGCTGGCCCCATGTTGTTGGCCACGTCATTGGCGCCGATGTTGATGGCCATATAACCGCCAAACACGGCGGCCATCACGACAATCATATTAACAGGGGTTTCCCCCAGAAACACCGCCGCGATCAGCCCGGCCACCACCATAAACGCCAGCGCAATGCCCGGGGCAATCATCGGGCGCGACACATAGGCAGCGGCCAGTTCAACCTGGCTGATCCGGCCCAAATCGCGATCCAGCGTTTTCCACTGGCGGTTTTCCGGTGTCTTACCCATGTGCATGTCCCCCTGATGGCAGGCCGCGCCTGCCAAATCGCCTAGCGCCATAATGCGCACAGCCCTGCGGATCAACAGGGAGCGTTACAAAATCGTTACAATTGTCGCCAAATGCCACGCCGCTGCATTACAGACCCAGCAGCAATTCCTGTAATTCGGGTTCCTGAACCATGGTCGCGGCCCTGGCCACCGGCACCCAACTGCGCTTGCGTTCGTGGGATTCGGGGTAATCCGACGACATTTTTTCAACCTCGGCGGCGTATACATAGCAATTCACAGGCAGGGGCAGCCCGCCGTCCAGAATTTTGTCATAGGTGAAACAGCCCAGTGCAACAGGGGTGACGCGCGCCTTTTTCACGCCCGCCTCTTCCCATGCTTCTTGTAATGCGGATTGATGATTGGCCTTTCCATCCATGGGCCAGCCCTTGGGCAGCACCCAGCGGCCCGTCCCGCGCGAGGTAATCAACAACACTTCGCGCCCTTTCTTGCCATCGCGCAGGCATGCCGCGGCCACCTGCATATGAACAGGGCGCGAAATAAGGGGCTGCACAACTCCCGCCACGACCCCGGAAAAGGCCTTTTTGAACTCACTAATCATGTTGCATTACCTGTTTCGGATCTGCCGCTTTTTTTTATTATCTCCTCAATATATAACAATTTAATTAATTTTTGCAACAATTGGCCTTGAAAACAACGCGCCCAAGCCGGATCAATTGCGCGGTTTGACGCGCATTTAATCTGCCGCACGGTTTGGCGCCCCGTTTTGTCTGCTGCGCGGTTTGGCGCCCCGTTTTATCTGTTGCGCGGTTTCGCGCGCAGTGTCGGATCGGCCTCTCTCGGGTTTTCCGGCCATGGGTGGCGCGGATATTGCCCGCGCATGTCGCGGCGCACATCGGCGTATGAGGTGTCCCAAAATCCCGGAATATCCATCGTCACCTGCACCGGCCTGCGCGCGGGCGACAACAGGGTGACGCGCAAGGGCGCATCGCTCACGGTGGGGTGCGTGGTCTGGCCAAACATTTCCTGTAGGCGCAGTTCAATCGCGGGGTGTTCGCCGCTGTAATCAATCGGCACCTTATTGCCCAGCGGCGTGATGAAATGCGCCGCACAGGTGGCATCCAGCGCCTGCATCTGCCCCCAATCCAGCGCGGCGCGCAGCGGTTCCAGCAGGTCGAATTTTTTCCAATCGGCCGTGGTTTTCACCCCCGTCAGATAGGGCAGCAGCCAATCCTCCAGCCCCGCCATCAGCGCGTCATCGCCCATATCGGGCAGGTCCACACCCCCCGCCCGCGCCAGCGCCACACGGGCCAGAAACCGTTTCGCCGCATTCGACGGGCGCAGGCCCAGTTCGCGCACCCCGTCCAGCATGGCGCGGGCCACGGCATCGGCGGGCACTTCCTTCCAGATGCGATCATCCAGCACCGCCGCGCCCAGCCTTTCCTGTTGGCGCGCCACCACGCGGCCCTCGCGTTTGTCCCATGCGCAGGCATCGACCCATGCGATTTCGCCGCTGTGCTGCGCGCGGATTTCCGACAGGGTGATCTGCGCCGCCATGCGGATCGTGGCCTCTCGCGGGTTGCCGTCGGTGTCCAGCGCCACGATGAATCCCGCGCCCGCCATCGGGTCGCCATCGGGCAGCACCGCGCCCTTGCCCCCCGATAGAACATGGCGCGGCGCATCGCCCTTGCGCCGCTGCCCGATCCGGTCGGGATAGGCCAGGCTGGCCATTTCCGCCGCGCTGATATCGGCCTTGGTGTCGGTCATCCTTTGCAGGCGCTTTGCCTCGGATCTGATGCGTTCAATCGCGCCGCGATTGGCGGGCCATGGCCGCGTTTCGCTGTATTTACGCGGGTTGTGCAATGCCTCCAGCCGCAGCGACAGGTCCACCGGCGCACCACGAGACAGCGGGTCACGATCCGCCAGCAACGCCGCAATCAGCGCCGCATCCTTGCCGCCATGGGCCAGCATATTGCCCAGTCTGGGGTGCAGCGGCAGCCGCGCCAACCGTTTGCCGTGGTCGGTGATCCGCCCGCCCTGATCCAGCGCGCCCAACAGGTGCAGCAGGGCGCAGGCCTCTCCATATGCACCCGCGTTGGGCTGCGTCAGAAACGGCAGGTCCGTCGGCGCGGCCCCCCATAACGCCAGTTCCAGCGCCAGCGCCGACAGGTCCGCGGTTTCGATTTCTGCGGGCGGGTAGGGGGCCAGCGCGCCCTCCTCGCCCTTGGTCCACAGCCGGTAACAGAATCCTTCGGCCACGCGCCCCGCACGGCCACGGCGCTGTTCGGCCTCGGCCCGTGTCACCCGTTCGGTGACCAGCCGCGCCATGCCCGAACTGGGGTCAAACCGTGCGCGCCGCGCCCGCCCGGCGTCGACCACCACGCGGATGTCCTGAATCGTCAGTGATGTCTCGGCGATGGCGGTCGCCAGCACCACCTTGCGCCCCGATTGCGCGGGCCGGATCGCGGCGCGCTGCGCGGCGAAATCCATCGCGCCAAACAGCGGGTGAACGGTGCAATCCTTTGGCAGGTCGCGCAAATATCCCTCGACCCGCCTGATTTCGCCCTCTCCGGGCAGGAACACCAAAACCCCGCCCGTGGTTTCACCAACGGCCTGCCGCACCAAGGCGGCCACGGCCTCCTCTAACCGCCGCCCCTTGGCAAGGGGCGCGTCCAGCCAGCGCGTTTCCACCGGAAATGCACGGCCCTGCGAACTGACCATGGGCGCATCCATCAAGGCCGCCACGGGCGCAGCATCCAGCGTGGCCGACATGGCAATCAACACCAGATCGTCGCGCAGCGCCCCCGCGATTTCCAGACACAGCGCCAGCCCCAGATCGGCATTCAACGACCGTTCGTGGAATTCATCAAAAATCACCGCACCCACGCCCGACAGTTCGGCGTCGGACTGGATCATGCGGGTCAGGATGCCCTCGGTTACCACCTCGATGCGGGTGGATTTGCCCACCTTGGCCTCGCCGCGAATGCGGTAACCCACGGTCATGCCCACGGCTTCGCCCAAAGTGTCGGCCATGCGCTCGGCTGCGGCGCGGGCGGCCAAACGCCGCGGCTCAAGCATCACAATACGGCCCGTGATCAACCCCGCATCCAACAGCGCCAAAGGCACCACCGTGGTTTTCCCCGCACCGGGCGGAGCCTGCAACACCGCCCGCCCACGCCCGCGCACCGCATCCAACAGGGCGGGCAGGGCATCGTGAATGGGCAGATCGGGCATATCCATGCCCCGCCTTATGACCCATGGCGGGGCAGCATTCCAGCCCCGCCGCCCATCAGCAGCGCTTCACGCCAGCAATAAATCATCCGCCGTGATGCCACTGACCCAGCGGAATTCCACCGCCATATCCAGCGCGCCATCACCATCGGTATCAAATTGCATCACCGTGCCGTTGAACCGCACCTGCGCCGCGCCAGCCCCGGCAAATCCGGCCCCGCCGATGTAATCAACCGGGCCAAAGGCGCGCAGATCAATCCTGTCCTCGCCGTGCTTGAACCCCTCGACCACATCCATATCGCCCGCGACAATGCCACTGTCGCCAGGGGCAAATACGAATGTGTCGCGCGCGCGCTCATTCTCCCAGCTGTAAATCAAATCCGCACCCGCGCCGCCGTTCAACACATCGCGCCCGTCGCCGCCGCTTAGGGTGTCATTGCCCGCCTGACCGCGCAGGGTGTCATCGCCCGCATGGCCGCTGATCGCATCATCGCCGCCATTGCCATCCAGACGGTCGTCGCCCTCCCAGCCGCCAACCTGATCATCGCCCGCGCTGCCGCTTAACCGGTCATTGCCGGCCCCGCCCCATATCTCATCTGCCCCCGCGCCCCCGTTCACGATGTCATGGCCGTCGCTGGCATTGATCCAGTCGTCGCCATTGCCACCGTAAATACGGTCATTATCGGCCCCGCCGTCCAGATTGTCATTGCCGCCATTGCCCACAATCACATCACGGCCCGCACCGCCACCCAGGCGGTCATCGCCATTGCCGCCGTAAATCCGGTCGCTGCCATTGTCGCCCCAAATGGTGTCGGCCCCGTCATCACCGTAAATCACATCATGGCCATTGCCACCGCCCATCGAATCCGCGCCATCGCCACCAGACATGCGGTCGTTGTCGTCACCGCCACAAACGGTGTCGTCACCCGCATCACCCCACAGCCGGTCCGCACCCTCGTCGCCATCAACCCGGTCATTGCCCGCGCCGCCATACAGGCTGTCATTGCCCTGACCGCCGCCCACCCGATCATCACCAGCATCGCCCTGAACCAGATCGCGGCCATTGTTGCCAAAAAGGCGATCGTCGTCATCGCCACCATACAGGCGGTCATTGCCACCATCCCCCCACAGGGTGTCCATGCCCGCGCCGCCATAGATCACATCATTGCCATCGCCGCCGCCGGATTTATCATTGCCGTCGCCGGCCTCTACCGTGTCATTGCCCGCCTCGGCCCAAATGGAATCATCCCCGCCCATGGCGATAAACAATTCATCCGCAGCGGCCGACAATCGCGGGCTGTAATCGCCGGTGTAAAGGGTTTGCGCAGCATCGGTGCCGTAAACCACATTCACCCCGTTGACGAAATAATTCAGCCAACCGGCCACCTGCTCGACACGGGCATTGGCATCGCCATCCTCGTTTTCGAACCGCCCGTCGTGATATTCAAACCCGATATGATACAACCCGTCCGCGACGGTGTTCACAAAATGATGCCCCTGAAACAACAGGGTGCCGCCATCGCCCTGCACACGGTGAAATCCGGTCTCCGTGCCGCCCTCGTCATCGCCATGCCCGCTCAGAAAATCGGCATATAAATCCGCATCATTACGGATGTAATCGCTGATCAACATGGCATCGGCCGCATCAATCAACCCGTCCGCATTGACACCCAAAACATCAATCGCACGGGCCATCACCGCGTTCATGCGAATGGCCCCCGCCGCGCCCCCCGTGATCTGGTAATCGGGATTGTTGGCGATCAATCCGGGATCATTGCGCACATGAATGGCAATACGGTCTAACAGGGTGCGGGTGTCGGTCATGGCTGGCTCCGGTCTGGCTGGCTTGGCGCGAATTTTATTCGAATTTCCCTAAGAAGTTCTAAGCGACAGTCACCCCCACCGTCTGCACCCCTTTCGCCTATTGGTGGAATATGGCCGAAATCAGGCAACTTATGGGCGGAAATGCGCAGACCCCGATTGGGGCGGCTTGCTGGACATGCGCCAACCGCTGGTGCAAAAAGCGACGAACACATGACCCCGCAAGGGCCAAACCCGACACAAGCGTTTTCGAGGATGCGAATGAGCGATATGCAAGCCTTTGCCCAGCGGATCATCGCCGGTGACCGCAGGGCGCTGTCCCGCGCCATCACACTGGTCGAAAGCAGCCGCAGCGATCACCGGGCTGATGCCGCCACGCTGATCGACGCCCTGCGCGCCAGCAGCGACAAACAGGCGATCCGCATCGGGCTGTCGGGCACGCCGGGGGTGGGAAAATCCACCTTTATCGAAAGCTTCGGCATGATGCTGACGGGGCAGGGGCTGCGGGTGGCGGTGCTGGCGGTTGATCCCTCCTCGGCGCGCTCGGGCGGGTCGATCCTTGGCGATAAAACCCGCATGGAACACCTGTCGCGTGACCCGAATGCATTCATCCGCCCCTCGCCTTCGCAAACCCACCTCGGCGGCGTGGCTCGGCGCACCCGCGAAGCCGTGGCCATCTGCGAAGCCGCCGGATTCGACGTGGTGCTGATCGAAACCGTGGGCGTTGGCCAATCCGAAACTGTTGTGGCGGAAATGTCGGACCTGTTCATCCTGCTGCTGGCCCCGGCGGGCGGTGACGAATTGCAAGGCGTGAAACGCGGTATCATGGAAATGGCCGACATTATCCTTGTAAACAAGGCCGACGGAGATCTGAAACCCGCCGCCATGCGCACACAGGCCGATTACGCCGGCGCCCTGCGCCTGCTGCGCAAACGCCCGCAAGACCCGGCAGGCTTCCCCAAGGCACTCAGCGTTTCCGCGCTTCAGGAAAACGGATTGGACGGCGCATGGGAGGACATGACCACACTGGTCAACTGGCGCCGCGAAAACGGTCATTTCGATCTGCGCCGCGCCGCCCAAGCCGAATACTGGTTCGGCGAAGAGGTCCGTCGCGGCCTGCTCGCCCAACTGGAACAGGAACCGCTCAAGGGATCGATGAAACTGCTCGGCGCGCGCGTTGCATCGGGCGACATCACGCCTTCGCTGGCCGCCGCCGACCTGCTGGCCACACTGCACAAAGGGCTGGCCAAAGGGTGATCGCTGCCTCTGGCTTTTTCTTGGCAAAAATACTCAAATCCCGACCCGTCGCCCATACAGGCGCCGGCAAAGGGGGGCCGTCTGCCCCCCGTCAGGGAAACCCTGACTCCCCCCGAGAGTATTTTAACCAAGAAAAAGCAGGGCCGCGCGCCGCCCGCCGATGTGGTGCAGCCGCTATTTCCCTTGCAAATCGGGCCGCGCCG
The DNA here is from genome assembly GCA_050633465.1 of Paracoccaceae bacterium. Classification (GTDB taxonomy): domain Bacteria; phylum Pseudomonadota; class Alphaproteobacteria; order Rhodobacterales; family Rhodobacteraceae; genus UBA3069. The sequence goes on from JBOEGO010000015.1 coordinate 83,468, forward strand.
CGCCATTGAGCGTGTCTGAAATCCCTAGGCCAGAGATCCCATGACCGACCTCGCGCATATCCGAAATTTTTCCATCGTCGCCCATATCGACCACGGCAAATCCACCCTTGCCGATCGGTTGATCCAGTCCACCAATACTGTGGCCGAACGCGACATGAAGGCCCAGCTGCTGGACGCCATGGATATCGAACGCGAACGCGGCATCACGATCAAGGCCAATACCGTCCGCATTGATTACATTGCGGACAACGGTGAAAAATATGTGCTGAACCTGATCGACACCCCGGGCCACGTCGATTTCGCCTATGAGGTATCGCGGTCGATGCGTGCGGTCGAGGGGTCGCTTCTGGTGGTCGATTCCACCCAGGGGGTCGAGGCGCAGACACTGGCCAATGTTTATCAAGCCATTGATGCCAATCACGAAATCGTGCCGGTCCTGAACAAGATCGACCTGCCCGCCGCCGAATGTGACCGCGTCGCCGAACAAATCGAAGACGTGATCGGCATTGATGCATCCGGCGCGATCCGCGTATCTGCCAAAACCGGCATCGGCATCCATGAAACGCTGGAAGCGATCGTAAAGCACCTGCCCGCACCCAAGGGCGACCGCGACGCGCCCCTGACCGCCATGCTGGTTGACAGCTGGTATGACAGCTACCTTGGCGTGATCGTTCTGGTCCGCATCATGGATGGCGTGCTCAAGAAAAACGACCGCGTCAAATTCATGTCGAACGGCACCATTCATCAGGTCGACCGCATCGGCGTCTTCCGCCCGCAAATGCAGAATGTCGACGAACTTGGCCCCGGCGAAATCGGCTTTATCACCGCATCCATCAAACAGGTCCGCGACACCCGCGTTGGCGACACCATCACCCACGAGCGCAAGGGCGCAACGCTGGCGCTGCCGGGCTTCAAACCCTCGCAACCCGTTGTGTTTTGTGGCCTTTTCCCCGTGGACTCCGCCGAATTCGAAGACCTGCGTGACGCCATTGAAAAACTCTCGCTGAACGACGCCTCCTTCTCGTCCGAAATGGAAACCTCCGCCGCGCTCGGCTTTGGCTTCCGCTGTGGTTTCCTCGGTCTGCTCCACCTCGAAGTGATCCGCGACCGGATCGAGCGCGAATACAACATCGAACTGATCACCACCGCGCCCTCTGTGATCTATCACATCTACATGCGCGACGGCAGCATGCTGGAACTGCACAACCCCGCCGACATGCCCGACCTGACCCTCGTTGACCACCTCGAGGAACCGCGCATCAAGGCCACCATCCTTGTCCCCGATGATTACCTTGGTGACGTGCTGAAACTCTGCCAGGATCGCCGCGGCATCCAACAAGACCTGACCTACGCCGGCTCCCGCGCCATGGTCGTCTATGACCTGCCGCTGAACGAGGTGGTGTTCGACTTCTATGATAGACTCAAAAGCGTTACCAAAGGGTATGCATCTTTCGATTATCAACTGACCGGCTATCGTCAGGATTATCTGGTGAAAATGTCGATCCTCGTGAACGACGAACCCGTCGATGCGCTCTCCACCATGGTCCACCGTGACCGCGCCGAAATGCGTGGCCGCGCCATGGTCGAAAAGCTCAAGGACCTGATCCCCCGCCATATGTTTAAAATCCCGATTCAGGCGGCCATCGGTGGCAAAGTCATCGCCCGCGAAACCCTATCCGCACTGCGCAAAGACGTGACCGCCAAATGCTACGGCGGCGACGCCACCCGCAAACGCAAACTGCTGGACAAGCAGAAAGCGGGTAAGAAAAAGATGCGCCAGTTCGGCAAAGTCGACATCCCGCAAGAGGCGTTTATTTCGGCGCTTAAGATGGACAGCTAAGGCTGGATTTTAGGAGTGAGGCTAGGTGCGCAGGAAAAAGGTTTTCATTGTCGGCGCAGGGGCCAGCAAAGAGTTTGACCTTCCCACCGGAATGGAGTTGGTCAAAAGGATTGAGCAAGCGGCCAGCGGTTCTGATCGTGGTTTTGAGGGTTATACACCCAGTGACACAGTGGTGGCTGGTGCTCTTGGATATATCGCTTCTGATCTAAACCAATTTAGCAAGAATGACATTTTTGATGGGCTGCTAGCCATCAAAAATAATATGGGTCTCGCTCCATCCATAGACAATTTCTTAGAAGCGCATAGTGATAAGCTACCGTGGGCTTTGGCTGGAAAAGTTGCAATCGCGCGCTGCATACTTCAGGCAGAAGCGAGGTCTCCGCTTAAATTTGATAATAGTAATATCCACAATCGACCTGAATTTTTTCGGCTCGGAAGTAACTGGTTGAGCCGAGTATTTCAAACACTTGTGGCACAGAGGAAGCAAGAAGATTTCTTCAATGCTCTGAAAACCTGTCATTTCATCACATTCAACTACGATAGGATTATTGAGCAGTTCTTTCACCAAGCAATTAAAAGCTATTTTCAACTAAGTAGCTCAGAGGTGGATGAAAGATGCCGTGATGCTCTGAACGTCCTTCATGTGTATGGCCACTTGGGAGATGTGAATTGCCAAACCGCAGGTGATTTCGGTGGGCGATCAGACGACAGTCAATATTTAGCCCGTGCAGCGCAGGGAATTCGCACTTTCTCGGAGGGCGTTTCGGATCCCAGAAGAATGCAGATTGCGAAAGCGTGGATTGATAATAGTGATGTTGTGGCGTTTTTAGGTTTCGGATTTCTACCTTTGAATTTGGAAGCGTTGGCGCCCTCGTCAGGTGAAATGTATAAAGTCAATGAGGTCATCGGAACCTCTCTCGGTCTTTCTACGCCAAATCGCAATATCGTTGAAGATATCTTGAAAGGTCAGTGGTTTGGATGGGAATATAAAAATCTGAATCTTCTGCCAAAGAAAGGTTTTGAGTTGATAGAGGACTATTCTTACTTTCTTTCAGAGTTCGATCTGAAAACGAAGTAAGCCAAATCTAAAGATTTGGCAGCGCCCGAACCGCCCCGGTCGCTCTCAAAATACACCTCTGGCGTGATGCGGGCGCTACTCGCCCCTCCCCACGAAGCGGACGCTGGTCCGCAAGTGAAAGAGGATCGCAATGCACTCTCACCCCCTGCGCCGCCACGCACTTCGGCCCGAAACTGTCCGCCGTGCAGCTTCCTAAACGGCCCTCGCCCCCGAAACCACCACCCCGAACCCCTTCATTGTTCCTCAAATACCTCCCGCCGGAGGCACCGCAGCGCAGCTGCCAGAACCGGCCAGTAATCCCCTCACCCCTCCCAATCGCCCATTCGCGCCTTCACCCGTTTCCAGCGTTCCAGATCCTGCATCTGGCGGCGTTTGAATTCTTCCATGCTGCGCGATTCAAATTCCTCGATCAGTTCGGCCTGACGCACCGATACCACGGCGCAGATCATGCGCCCGTTGCGTGTGATCCACAGGCGCTCGTCGTTCTGGCTGACATGGCCCAGCATGTTGTCCTTGTTCAGGCGCAGGTCGGTCAGCGATACAAATCGGTTTTTCATGCGGTGGCATCCGGTGTCGGGGCGGAGTGCCTTAGCCTGCGCCAAAAATCTTAACGCCTTCGCGTGGGACCGTGCGCTGGTGCTTTGGCCCCGGACGTTGCGGCTGCCGTGTCGCGGGGGCTGTTTTCATGGATCAACCCCCTTGAATCATACGAAACATACGATTCGGGTGCTGGATGATACAGATCAAGGTGAGACGTATTCTGATTCCATAATGTTTCAATCAACGGGAACGCGCCCGTGACAGAAATATACGAGGCCCACCATGATGCGACTTGCACAAATCCTGTATTCCCTGATCGGCACAACATTGGCCGGATCGCTGATTATTGTAGCATTGCTAACGGGTTACACGACCTTGCAACCCATCCTGATCGCCGCAGCGGCGGGGTTCATTCTGGCCCTGCCAGCGACGTGGATCATCACAAAGGCGATCATGGCCAACGAATAAGCATCCCGTGGCCCTCGGGCCAAGGGTAGGACGGTGGCGGTAACAGGGAGGGGTCCCCGTTGGGGCCGTCATCGTCCTTTTATATCAATCGGTTAGGTCCAGATAACCGCGCATCGCGGCCTCAAATTCGCGTGGTTTTTCGGCGTGCAACCAATGCCCCGTTCCGGGGATCGACGCGAACCGCGCATTCGGGAAAAGCCGTTTGATTTCAGCACGATGGCTGCGCTTCACGTAATCGGAATCGCCCCCCGACAGGAACAGCGTGTCGCCCTGAAACGCGCCATCCATTTCGGGAAACCCGATAATTTCGGGCATGTCGCGCTCCAAGACATCCAGATTCAAAACCCATTTTTGTGCTTTGACATCAAGGGATTGCGTGAAAAACGACACCAGTGTTTTTTCCTCGATCACCTTGGCCAATTGCTCCTCGGCGTCGGATCTGCGGGTTACCTTTGACAGGTCCACAGATCGCATCGCATCAATATTCTGAACCTGCGAATGCGCGTATTCAACCGGCGAAATATCCACCACAATCAATCGGTTAACCAGTTCAGGGCGGGTCAGCGCCAGCACCATCGCGGCCTTACCACCCATCGAATGGCCCATCACATCCATCGGTTTTCCATGGGCCTCGATCACCTGTGCCAGATCAGCGGCCATATCGTGATAAGAATGCGTTTCAAACCAAGGGCTTGCACCATGATTGCGTTGATCTACGGCAACCACATGGCGCGAATCGGACAGGCGTTTGGCGATCACCCCCCAGTTGCGTGCCGACCCATACAGCCCATGAACGATCAAAAGTGATGGTTTGTCAGTGGCTTGGCCATATTCAACTTGATTTAACATGCGCCATTGCTAGCTGTGAATGAACAGTTTGACCAGAGCCATTGAACCCCGCAAACCCCGCAGTTAGGCTAAGGCCGGAGGCGTAACACATTGATCACCCAGCAGGAAATCGACGAACTGAGCGACCAGATTTCGCAGGCCATGGATCATAAACTGGGCCTGCGGCGTGGCACGCTGGCGCGGCGTCTGCGCAGGGCGGGGCGGCGTTTGCCCAAACGGGTGCGCCAGCATATCCAGCGCCTGATCGAGGCGCAGAAAATATCGGGTAATCAACATCTTATTCATCAGGTGGATGCGAATGCCCTGCGCGCGGGGCAGGCTGAATCGCTCTCTTATATCAACAGCATTGACCCAAGGGACCGCCGTATTGGCGCTATGCTGGGCATCGCGGGTGGGCTGGTGTTCAACCTGATTCTGCTGGTGCTGGCGCTGACTGCGATCTGGCTGGTTGCGCACCGTTAACCTGTGGTGGTTTGGGGCGCGTCCGGTTCGGCCATGGGCGGCCGCGCAGTCAGGTTGGGGGCAAATGCTCTGTTTCAGAGCGATACGCGACCTGGGCCCATGTCCGAACCGTAAAGCAAAGATGAACGGCAATCCTTACCGCGATCTTTAGTCTTGTTAACAAAACGCCGCCACGAAAAATCGCAGCGGCGTCAATTGCTTATGGGTTGGAAATCACAAATCAGGATAGAGCGGGAAACGCTCGCACAGGGTTTGAACGGCGGCTGCGACCTTGGCTTCGACCTCGGTGTTGCCCTCTTCGCCATTGGCGGCAAGCCCGTCCACGACCTCCACAATCCAGTCGCCGATCTGGCGGAACTCGTCCTCGCCAAAGCCGCGCGTGGTGCCCGCAGGGGTGCCCAAACGCACGCCCGATGTGACCATCGGTTTTTCCGGATCAAACGGAATGCCGTTTTTGTTGCAGGTGATATTGGCGCGGCCCAATGCCTTTTCGGTGGCGTTGCCCTTGACCCCTTTGGGGCGCAGGTCGACCAGCATCACATGGGTGTCGGTGCCGCCGGTCACGATGTCCAATCCGCCCTTCATCAGCTGGTCGGCCAGGGCCACGGCATTGGCGCGCACCTGTTTTTGATAGGTCTTGAATTCGGGGCGCAATGCCTCTCCGAATGCCACGGCTTTGGCGGCGATAACGTGCATCAGGGGGCCGCCCTGAATGCCGGGGAAAATCGCCGAGTTGACCTTCTTCGCGATCGCCTCGTCATTGGTCAGGATCATGCCGCCACGCGGGCCGCGCAGGGTTTTATGGGTCGTGGTGGTCGCCACATCGGCATAGGGGAAGGGCGAGGGATGTTCGCCCGCCGCGACCAGACCGGCAAAATGCGCCATGTCCACCATCAGCAGCGCGCCGACGGAATCCGCGATTTCGCGCATCTTGGCAAAATCCACCTGCCGCGGAATGGCCGACCCGCCCGCGATCAGCAGCTTGGGCTTGTGTTCGGTGGCAAGCTCTTGAATTTGCACATAATCAATCTGGCTGTCCTGTTTACGCACACCGTATTGGATGGCGTTGAACCACTTGCCCGACTGGTTCGGTTTGGCACCATGGGTCAGGTGGCCACCAGCATCCAGCGACATGCCCAGAATGGTGTCGCCCGGTTGCAGCAGCGCGGTGAACACGCCCTGGTTGGCCTGCGAACCCGAATTGGGCTGCACGTTCACGAATTCACAACCGAACAGTTGCTTGGCCCGATCAATCGCCAGATTTTCGGCCACATCCACGTATTCACAGCCGCCATAATAGCGCCGACCGGGATAGCCTTCGGCGTATTTGTTGGTCATGACCGAACCCTGCGCCTCCATCACGGCGGCGGATACGATGTTTTCCGATGCGATCAGCTCGATCTCGTGGCGTTGGCGGCCCAGTTCGTCGGTGATCGATTTGAACAATTCTGGATCGCGGGAGGAGAGGGGTTCGTTAAAGAAACCTTTGTCGGCCATGTGGGTCCTCGTCAGACTGGATTGCGTTGCGCACGATCTAAGCGAAAAACGCCCTAGGGGAAAGGGTGGAAAGCGCCGCATCCCGTGCCCGTTGCGTCACGGATCATGGTGGGGGTGGCCATGGTTTGAAACTTGTGCTTCCATCCGCTGCGCGCGGGTTCTATCGGAAACCTGCGGTGAACACCTGCCCGTGCGCGCCACCCCTAACCGGAGCATCGCCCTGATATGACGTTGAAAATTGCCTTTACTGCCAGTCGCGCCCCCGTGGCACAGACCGCCCGCGCGGTGCTGGTGGGGCGGTATGGCGATGTGGCGGAACAGGATGCCGATGTGATTGTCGCGCTTGGCGGTGACGGGTTCATGTTGCAGACCATGCACCGCACACAGCGGTTGGATGTGCCGACATATGGCATGAATCGCGGCACTGTCGGGTTTTTGATGAACGCCTATAGCGAAAGCGGCCTGATCAAACGGCTGGAAGCGGCAGAAGAAGAGGTGATCAACCCCCTGTCGATGAAGGCCGTCGATGCCGATGGTGCCACCCACGAGGCATTGGCCATCAACGAGGTATCCCTGCTGCGCCAAGGCCCGCAAGCCGCCAAACTGCGCATCACCGTAGATGACCGCCTGCGGCTGGAGGAACTGGTATGTGACGGGGCGCTGGTGTCCACCCCCGCCGGATCGACCGCCTATAATTATTCGGCACATGGGCCGATCCTGCCAATCGGGTCTGATGTGTTGGCCCTGACCGCGATTGCACCGTTTCGCCCACGTCGTTGGCGTGGCGCCTTGCTGCCAAAGGCGGCAAAGGTGCGGTTTGATGTGCAGGAAGCTGAAAAACGCCCCGTCATGGCCGATGCCGACAGCCTGTCGATCCGCGATGTGGTCAGCGTTGAAATCCGCTCCGAACCGGAAATCCGCCACCGTATCCTGTTCGATCCGGGACACGGATTAGAGGAGCGCCTGATCCGCGAACAATTTGTTTGATCGCAAAATATCACGGAACATTTCCGGCCCGCCCCCGTTGATACAGTGAAGCCCGCGACGCGGCGCATAACTGATACGGAGGACCATGTAATGGACTGGAACATCATCGAAGGTAAATGGAAACAACTCAAGGGTTCGGCCCAGGAACAATGGGGCGAATTGACCAATGACGATCTGGATGTGGCCGCTGGCAACCGTCAGAAACTGGTCGGCAAAATTCAGGAACGTTATGGCATTGCCAAGGACGAGGCCGAAAAACAGGTGGATGAATTCGCCAATAAATTCGCCGCCTGACGCCCCCGCCTTATTCATGCGAAGGGCCTCGGTGCAGATGCACCGGGGCCTTTTTTATGCGGATTTGCCGCTTAACCCTTGGCGTAGCCAAGCGTTTTAAGCGCCTCCCTGATTTCATCCAGAATGGCCGGATCATCAATCGTGGCGGGCATTTTGAATTCGGCGCTATCTGCGATTTTCACCATGGTGGCGCGCAGGATCTTGCCCGACCGCGTTTTGGGCAGACGGTCCACCACCACGGCCAGTTTGAACGCCGCCACAGGGCCGATCTGATCGCGCACCAGTTTGACGCATTCCTTGGTGATTTCGTCGTGGGGGCGGTTCACCCCGTTGGTCAGGCAGACAAACCCCATGGGCAACTGGCCCTTAAGTTCGTCCGTCACGCCGATCACCGCGCATTCGGCCACATCGGGATGAGAGGCCAGAACCTCCTCCATCGCGCCGGTGGACAGGCGGTGGCCCGCGACGTTGATCACGTCATCGGTGCGCGCCATGATATACAGGTATCCGTCGTCGTCGATCATGCCCGCATCGCCGGTCTCGTAATACCCCGGAAAGGTGTTGAGGTATGATTTCTTGAACCGTTCCTCGGCCTGCCACAGGTTGGGCAACGTGCCGGGGGGCAGGGGCAGTTTGATGGCAATCGCGCCCAATTCGCCCGGTTTCATCTGGTGGCCTGCCTCGTCCAGAATTTGCACGTCATAGCCCGGCATCGCAACCGAAGGTGACCCCACCTTGATCGGCAATTCCTCGATCCCCAACGGGTTGGCGGCGATGGCCCATCCGGTTTCGGTTTGCCACCAGTGATCGACCACCGGCACCTTTAGCAGGTCAGCGGCCCAGTTGATGGTATCGGGGTCGGCACGTTCGCCCGCCAGATACAGGGCGCGCAGGCCGGACAGGTCGTATTTTCGGGCGTATTCGCCCTTGGGGTCTTCGCGTTTGATGGCGCGAAATGCCGTGGGCGCGGTGAAAAAGGATTTCACCTTATGTTCGGAAATCACCCGCCAGAATGTGCCCGCATCCGGCGTGCCGACGGGTTTGCCCTCGAATACAATCGTGGTGTTGCCGTTGATCAGCGGGCCATAGCAGATATAGCTGTGGCCAACGACCCAACCCACATCGGATGCGGCCCAGAATACCTCGCCCGGGTGGACGTTATAAACATGGGTCATGGTCCATTTCAGCGCCACCAGATGCCCGCCTGTGGCGCGGATCACGCCCTTTGGCTGACCCGTGGTGCCGGATGTATACAGGATATAGGCTGGGTGATCGCCCGAAACCGGCAGGCATTCGGCCGGTTCCACAGCGTATTGAAACCCGTGCCAGTCGAAATCATAGCCGTCTTTCAGTTCGGCAACCTCTTGTTCGCGTTGGAAAATCACGCAGAAATCGGGTTTGTGGGTGGATTGTTCAATCGCCCCGTCCAACAGGGGTTTGTAATGCACCACGCGGCCCGGTTCGATCCCGCAGGATGCGGCGATGATCGCCTTGGGTTTGCAATCGTCGATCCGCACGGCCAGTTCATGCGCGGCGAACCCGCCAAACACCACCGAATGCACGGCACCTATACGGGCGCAGGCCAGCATCGCCTCTAATGCTTCGGGGACCATCGGCATATAGATGATCACGCGGTCGCCCTTTTCCACGCCCTTGGCGCGCAGGGCACCAGCCAGACTGGCAACACGGGTTTGCAGTTCGGCATAGGTGATTTCGTGTTTGGTATGGGTGACGGGGCTGTCATAAATGATCGCGGTGCGGTCACCATTGCCTGCTTCGACATGGCGGTCGACAGCGTTATAACAACCGTTCACCATGCCATCGCGGAACCAGTCATACAGCGGGGCGTTGTCATCGAACAATGCCTTGGAGGGCGGCGTGACCCAATCAATTTCCTTGGCGGCCTCCATCCAGAAACCTTCGGGATCGGATTTCCACGCTGCGTAGATGTCCTTGTATGCCATGATATGCCTCCTCCTGAATTTGTAATTTGTTACGGCGGCAAGGGGGCGTTGCGCAACACGCATGGCGCGTGCTGGGTCAGTTTGGCGCAAATTATTTGCAATTTCGTGGATGAAACCGCGCAAAGATTTGCAAAGTTTCCGATATTTGCGCGGGATCGGCTAATATGACGTAGCGTTTGCAAATTTGTTCGATTTGCACCTCAGGCCACTGGCTGGCGGCAATGAACGCCAGAGAATTGACGCCTTGCCCCGGATGGATGCATGATCAAGCAGTTGTGAAGGGAACAGGTGCGCCATGAAACAGGTTTTTTTGATGATGTTGGCGACATTGGTCATGTCGCTGTCATCAACCCCGCCCGCCAAGGCGCAAACCACATGGCGATCATTGCCTGCCAGTGATGCGCGCTGGCAGGGTGGCGCGGTCTGCACCCCCAAGGATGCGCAGACTGGCAATATATTCTGCCTGTCACTGGCCTGCCGCCCCGATGAAAAACTGCAATATGTCTTGTCTTTTGTGGGCGGTGATTTGCCGGCCAAACTGCGTGCGGAACTGGCGGTGGACGGGCGCGAGGTGGCGCAAATTGCGCTGTCACGCAGCAATTACAGCGGATTTGCCGAATACACCTCGGACCCCGAAACCGCACCAAATGCCATGGCCATAAAGGCATTGAAGGCGGGGCGGGGCGTGTCTTTGCTCCTCACTCATGACTCAGGTGTGCGCCTGCGCCGCGATTTCGGGCTAAAAGGGTCAAGCGCGGTTTTGGCGCGTGCGGTCACGCATTGCGGGTTTGCTCCGCCGCCTCCGCCTCCGCCGATCACGGATCCGCAGGCGGCAGCGGTGGAATCCCTGACACAACCCTGCGCCGATATGGGGGGGCAGGTCGTAGTAGAACCCGGTAGCGTCACCGATATTGATCTGGATGCGGACGGTCTGCCCGACCGTGTTGTCGATTTCCACGGCATCTATTGCGATAAAATGCGCAGCTACCTGTGCGGTAGCGCGGGCTGTCCGGTGACGTTCTATCGCCAGCAACCCGAAGGCGGCTATGTGCGCCTGTCGGGCGGTCATTTGCGCGGCTATACCCTAAAGACCAAACCGGTGCTGACCCTGCATTTGCACGGGTCCGCCTGCGGCAAGATCGGCGCAGCCGAATGCAACAAATCCTACACGGTCGAAGGCAACAGGATCGTGCCCCTGAAATAACCCGACGCGCGCCACCGTGGATCAGCCATAGTGATCCACGGGCGTGCCTGCGATGGCGGCCATGTTCAGCAAGCCGCGTGTGGTGATGGATTGGCTGACAATATGGGCGCGGTTGCCCATGCCCATCAAAATCGGCCCGACCTCCAGCCCGCCGCCCTTCATTTTCAGGATGTTACGCACGCCTGATGCCGCGTCGGCATGGGCGAAAATCAATACATTCGCCACGCCCGACATGCGGCTTTCGGGGAAAATCCGTTCGCGCACTTCGGGGTCTAGCGCGGCATCCACGTTCATTTCGCCCTCGTAAGTAAAATCTCGCGGTGCGCTGTCCAGAATATCAAGCGCGGCGCGCAGCCGTTCACCCGTGTCGCAGGCCATATTGCCAAATTGGGACTGCGCACATAGGGCGATATTGGGCGTAAGACCGAAACGGCGCACATGGCGGGCGGCACCGATCACGGTTTGCGCCAGTTCCTGTGGCGTCGGTTCGGTGCGCACCTGTGTATCGGCGATGAACAACGGGCCGTCCTCTAGAATCATCATCGACAACGCGCCATGCGGTTGCAGATGCGGTTCGCCCAAAACCTGCGTGACATAATTCAGATGCCAGCGGTATTCGCCAAATGTGCCGCAGATCATGCTGTCGGCGTCGCCGCGATGCACCATGATGGCGGCAATCGCGGTGGTGTTGGTGCGCATGATGGCGCGGGCCAGATCGGGGGTGACGCCACGACGCGACATAAGGCGGTGATATGCCTCCCAATAATCGCGGTAACGGGGGTCGTTTTCGGGGTTCACGATCTGGAAATCCTGACCGCGTTTGATTTTCAAACCGGCGCGTTCCAGCCGTGCGTCGATCACCTCGGGTCGGCCGATCAACACGGGTTGTTCGGTGGTTTCCTCCAGCACGGCCTGGGCGGCGCGCAGCACGCGCTCGTCCTCGCCTTCGGCGAATACGATCCGGCGCGATGCGGTGGCGGCGGCCTCGAACACGGGGCGCATCAGCAGGGCGGATTTGAAAACCGACTGGTTCAGTTTCGCCTTATATGCCTCCATATCCGGGATCGGGCGGGTGGCAAGGCCGGTTTCCATGGCGGCGCGGGCCACGGCGGTGGACACCACGCCAACCAGACGCGGATCAAACGGTTTCGGGATCAGGTAATCCGCCCCGAAAGTCAGCTGTTCACCGTGATATGCCGCCGCCGCCTCGGCCGAGGTGGTGGCACGGGCCAGATCGGCAATGCCGTCGATGCAGGCCAGTTGCATTTCGTCATTGATGCCGGTCGCGCCTGCATCCAATGCCCCGCGAAAAATGAACGGGAAACACAGCACGTTGTTGACCTGATTGGGATAATCCGAACGCCCCGTGGCGATGATCGCATCGGGGGCAATTTTGCGCAGCTCTTCGGGGAGGATTTCGGGCGTGGGATTGGCAAGGGCGAAAACGATCGGCTGCGGCGTCATTCTGGCAACCATTTCGGGTTTCAACACGCCGGGGCCGGACAGGCCCAGAAACATATCCGCACCGTCAATCACCTGATCCAGCGTGCGTTTGTCGCTGGCTTGGGCAAAGGCAGCTTTTTGCGGGTTCATGTCCTCGGTCCGGCCCTCGTAGACCAACCCGTGAATATCGCAGAGCCAGACGTTTTCGCGCTTAACCCCCAGTTTTAACAGCATGTTCAGGCAGGCAATGCCCGCCGCGCCGCCGCCTGTGGACACGATTTTGATGTCTTCGAACGCCTTGCCTGCCACATGCAGCGCATTTTTCGCTGCCGCACCAACCACGATGGCGGTGCCGTGCTGGTCGTCGTGGAACACCGGAATGCCCATGCGTTCGCGGCAGATTTTTTCGACGATGAAACAATCGGGTGCTTTGATGTCTTCCAGATTGATCGCGCCAAAGGTGGGTTCAAGCGCGCAGACAATTTCGGCCAGTTTGTGCGGGTCGGGTTCGTTCACTTCGATGTCGAAACAGTCGATATCGGCGAATTTCTTGAACAGAACCGCCTTGCCCTCCATCACCGGTTTGGACGCCAATGCGCCGATATTGCCCAGCCCCAGAACGGCGGTGCCGTTTGATACCACAGCCACCAGATTGCCCCGCGCGGTATAGCGGGCGGCGTTTGCGGCGTCTTCCTTGATTTCCAGACAGGCCTCGGCGACGCCGGGGGAATAGGCGCGCGACAGGTCGCGGCCATTGGCCAGCGGTTTTGTGGCGCGGATTTCCAGTTTCCCGGGTTTGGGGAATTCGTGATAGGCCAGAGCGGCCTGGCGCAGGGTGTCGTTGGGGCTGTCGGACATGGGGGTTGGCCCTCCTTTTGGTGAATGGTTTAGTGTTAAACCATCCCGAATCCTAGGGGCATTTTGCGCGACTTCTTGCAAATCGGGGGCGGCGGGGTCACTGTTTTCATCAGAAATGGCGTAAATGTGTGAAAAGGATTTGAATATGACCTTGTTGGACGAAGCCCTGCGTGTGCGTGAAAACGCCTATGCGCCCTATTCGAATTTCAAGGTCGGGGCGGCCCTGCGCACCAAATCCGGCGCGGTGTTCGTGGGCTGCAACGCCGAAAACGTGGCCTATCCCGAAGGGACCTGCGCCGAAGCGGGCGCCATCGCCGCCATGTGCGCAGCGGGCGAGCGCGATCTGGCGGAAATCTGGGTGCTGGCGGACAGCCCACACCCGACCACGCCCTGCGGGGGGTGCCGTCAGAAGATTGCCGAATTCGCCGATGCGGACACCGTTATCGTGATGCGCACGATTGACGGGATTGAACTGCGGATGAATATATCCGAGCTGCTGCCCGGTGCCTTTGAAAAATCCCATATGGACAACGTGTAACCCCATGGATGCCCGTGCAATAATCGTAAAGCTGCGCGAAGGCGTGGCGCCAAGTGACGTGGAATTATCATGGTTTGCCAAGGGATTGGCCGATGGCCGCGTGTCGGATGCGCAGGCGGGGGCCTTTGCCATGGCGGCGCTGTTGAACGGCATGGGCGATGCGGGGCGCGTGTCCCTGACCCGCGCCATGCGCGATTCCGGCAAGGTGCTGGAATGGGCCATGGATGCCCCCGTGATCGACAAACACTCCACCGGCGGGGTGGGCGATTGCGTGTCGCTGATTTTGGCCCCTGCAATGGCCGCATGTGGGGCCTATGTGCCGATGATTTCCGGGCGCGGTTTGGGCCACACTGGCGGCACATTGGACAAAATGGAATCTATCCCCGGCCTGCGCTCCGATCTGGACGAGGCGCGGTTTCGCGCCGTGGTGGCGCAGGCGGGGGCGGCAATTGTCGCCGCATCGGGCGACATCGCGCCGGCTGACAAACGGCTTTATGCGATCCGCGATGTGACCGGAACGGTCGAAAGTCTGGACCTGATCACCGCCTCTATTCTGTCAAAAAAGCTGGCGGCGGGGCTGGACGGGTTGGTGCTGGACGTGAAGCTGGGCAGTGGCGCGTTTATGAAAAATCACGCCGATGCGGTGGGGTTGGCGCGGGCATTGGTTGATACCGCCAATGCGGCGGGTTGCCCGACGCGGGCGTTGATTTCCGATATGAATCAACCGCTTGCCCCCGCATTGGGCAACGCGTTAGAGGTCGCGACATCCATGCGAGTGCTCTGCGGAGAGGCCGAAGGGCGGCTGTTTGCATTGACGATGAACCTTGGCGGGGTGGCCTTGGCCGCCGCAGGTTTGGCCGTGGACGATGCCGCGGGCGAGGCGATGATCGCGGCCAGTATCCGTGATGGCCGCGCCGCTGAACAATTCGGGCGCATGGTCGCGGCGCAGGGTGGCCCGGTGCAATTCACCGACATGTGGCAACGGTTCCTGCCAGAATCCCCTGTGATCCGCGAAATCACTGCGCAATCAGCGGGTTACGTGGCAGCGATGGACGGGCAGGCATTGGGCCTGTCGGTGGTGGAGCTGGGCGGCGGGCGGCAGGTTGAAAACGACGTGGTGGACCCTGCCGTGGGCCTGTCGGACATGGTTGAACTGGGGCAATGGATCGACAAGGGGCAGCCCCTGGCCCGCGTTCATGCGGCGCGCAACGGGGCGGCGGAACAGGCAGTCAAACAGGTGCGTGCGGCCATCACACTGGCGGAAAAAGCTCCCGAATTGCCGCCCTTGATCCATGAAAGGGTCGGTTGATGGCGCGGGCATTTCTGGTGGTGATCGACAGTGTCGGCATCGGCGGCGCACCGGATGCGGCGCGGTTCTTCAACGGCGGTCTGCCCGATACAGGCGCGAATACGCTGGCCCATATCGCGCAGGAATGCGCGGCGGGGCGGGCAGATGTGGGGCGCAACGGCCCATTGCACCTGCCCACGCTGGATGCATTGGGATTGGGTGCGGCCTGCCGTCTGGCCAGCGGGGCGAATGTGCCGGGCCTGAGCGCCACGCCCAAAGGCATCTGGGGGGCCGCGACCGAGGTGTCGATGGGCAAGGATACGCCCTCGGGGCACTGGGAAATTGCGGGCGTTCCGGTGCCATGGGATTGGCACTATTTCCCCGATGAAAACCCCGCCTTCCCCTTGGATATAATGGAAAAAGTGGCGATTGTGGCGCAAACAGGCGGCACATTGTTCAACCGCCACGGATCGGGCACGGATGTTCTGGCGCAAGAGGGCGCGCGCCACATGAAAACCGGCTGGCCGATCTGCTATACCTCGGCGGACAGCGTGTTCCAGATCGCAGCCCACGAGGCGCATTTCGGGCTGGACCGCTTGCTGGACCTATGCGCCGAAATCGCGCCGACCCTGCATGCGATGCGGGTGGGGCGGGTGATTGCACGCCCCTTTGTCGGGTCGGTTGACGCCGGATTTACCCGCACCGCCAACCGCCATGATTACGCCATCGCGCCGCCCGCGCCGACCCTGTGCGATTGGGTGCAGGGCGCGGGGCGGCAGGTGCATGGCGTCGGGAAAATCGGTGATATTTTCTCGATGCGGGGTATTTCGGATGTGGCTAAGGGGCCGGATGCGGAACTGATGCAACATCTGGCACGACTGGTGGAGGAGGCAGAGGACGGCAGCCTGACATTTGCCAATTTTGTGGAATTCGACAGCCTGTATGGCCATCGCCGCGATGTGACCGGCTATGCCTGCGCGTTGGAATGGTTCGATGCGCAGATTGCGCAGATTCTGCCGCAGTTGCGCAGCGATGACATGTTGCTGATCACCGCCGATCATGGCAATGACCCCACATGGCAGGGCACCGATCACACCCGCGAAAGGGTGCCGGTTTTGATCGCGGGGCGTGGCGCGGGGGAACTGGGGCAGGTGGCATTTGCCGACATCGCCGCCAGCATCGCGGCGCATCTGGGGGTGCCATCGCAAGGGCCGGGCAGGAGCTTTATCTGATGGACGACCAAGAGCCGATCAACTGGGCCGCGATCCCCAAGGTCGAATTGCATCACCATCTGGAAGGGGCGGCAAACCCACGCCTGATCCGCGCCATGGCGCAGGAAAAGCGTATCAATATCAATGGTGTGTTCGATGAGCAGGGGCATTATGCCTATGCCGGTTTCCCCGAATTTCTGAATGTTTACGAGGCCGCGACCAGTGTTCTGAAAACCCCCGGGGATTACGCCCGCCTGACCCGCGATGTGTTGCAAGAGGCAGCAGAGCAAGGCGTGATATATCTGGAAACATTTCTATCGCCGGATTTCTGTGGTGGGCGCGATCTGTCGGCATGGCGCGAGTATCTGGCCGCGATAGAAGAGGCCGCAGCAGAAATGGAAAGCACCATAACCCTGCGCGGCATCGTCACCTGCATCCGCCATTTCGGCCCTGACAAGGCGAAACAAGCCGCCCGCTGCGCCGCCGAAACCGCCGGCGATTTCATTGTCGGTTACGGCATGGCGGGGGATGAAACCATGGGCCGCCCGCGTGATTTCGCATGGGGGTTCGATTGCGCCCGCGAGGCCGGGTTGCACCTGACCGCCCATGCCGGTGAATGGGGCGATGCCCGCATGATCCGCGACACTATGTATGATTTGCGGGTGCAGCGCATCGGCCACGGGGTGCGCGCCATCGAGGATGCGAAACTGGTCACCTATCTGGCCGACAGCGGTATGGTGCTGGAAATTTGCCCGGCCTCCAACGTTGCATTGGGGGTTTATCCAGAAATATCCGCCCATCCGATTGCGCGCCTGCGCGATGCGGGGGTAAAGGTGACCATATCCACCGACGACCCGCCGTTCTTTCACACGGATATGAGCGCGGAATACGCCGCCCTGTCACAGGCGTTTGGTTGGGGGATTGATGATTTCAAGGCGATGAACGCCACCGCGATCGAGGCCGCATTCTGCGACGATACCACCCGCAGGCGCATCGCGAAACGACTGGAGTAGACCATGACCAAGCACCTGACCGTAGTTGACCACCCGCTGGTGCAGCACAAGCTGACATTGATGCGCGACAAGGATACCTCGACCGCGGTGTTCCGCCAGTTGTTGCGTGAAATCAGCCAGTTGCTGGCCTATGAGGTGACACGCGCCCTGCCGATGACCACCAAATCCATCGACACGCCGATGTGCGAAATGGACGCCCCCGTGCTAAAGGGCAAAAAGCTGGCGCTGGTGTCGATCCTGCGGGCGGGCAACGGGTTGCTGGACGGTGTGCTGGAGCTGATCCCATCGGCCCGTGTCGGGTTTGTCGGGCTTTACCGGGACGAGCAAACCCTGCAACCCGTGCAATATTACTGCAAACTGCCCGAAAGCCTGGAGGATCGGTTGGTGATTGCCGTTGATCCGATGCTGGCCACGGGCAATTCATCGGCTGCGGCGATTGATCTTTTGAAACAATCGGGCGCGAAAAATATCCGGTTTTTGTGCCTTTTGGCCTCTCCCGAGGGGGTGGCCCGCATGAAAGAGGCGCACCCCGATGTGCCCATCGTCACCGCGTCGCTGGACAAGTGTTTGAACGACAAGGGATATATTGTTCCGGGACTAGGTGATGCGGGTGACCGGATGTTTGGCACCAAATAGGCTGTGATGGCTTTACTCGGGGGGAGCTTCGTGTAAATGTGGCGCAACATTTGTGTGGGGGCACTGATGAAGCTGACAAGAATAGTTGCATTTTTCGTATTGGCCGCCGGTATCGGCATGAACGGATTGAACGCAAAGACGTTGCGATCCGCCGATGGACCGGCGGAATTTCCGCCTGCGTCCTACAAGGGCAGCCAATATGTAGACAGCCGTGGCTGTGTGTTCATTCGCGCAGGCATTGACGGCAATGTCACATGGGTTCCGCGTGTGTCGCGGTCGCGCCAGCAATTGTGCGGCGCTGCGCCGTCGATCGGTGCCGGTCAGGCGGTGCAGACCGCCGCAGCCGCGCCAAGCAAGGCCGTGATGCTGCCCGATCCTGATCCGGACAAGGCCGATGCAAAACCCGCCCCCTTGGCGGTGATTGCAAAACCCAAACCCGTGACAAAGCCCAAGCCGCCTGTCGTGGCCCGGGCTGTTGCCCCCGCGCCGCGTCCTGCGCCATTGTTGCAACGCAAGCCGATGAAGACCGTGGCCTCGATCACGACTGCGCCGAAAATCGGACAGGCCGCGCGCCCCATGGCGGTGCAACCTGTCGCGCCGCGCCGGATGATCGTGCCGCAAACGATGCAGGCCGCTGCGCCTGTGCGGCGGACGCCGGTTGTGCCCGGTGCGCGGGTCGCGACAACGTCGTTGGGCGGTGGCTGTGCGGGGCTGTCGCCCTATGCGCAGCAATCGCTGGCCGGTGTGCGCGGTGCGCGTTGCGGGCCGCAGGGCACGGCCCCCGTGTCCGGCACCTATTCCGCCAGTCACTATGGCAATGTGGCAGGTCAGGCCGCCGCGATTGCGGGCGGTTCGGCCCATGTTTCGCATGTCACGCCGCATACCCGCGTTGCGCCCAAACATGTCTATGAACAGCAGGCGCAATCGGTGGATGTGGGGCGGGTTCCCAACGGGTATCGCCGCGTCTGGACCGACGATCGCCTGAACAACAAACGCGCCCATCAAACGCTGGAAGGCCGCGCCCTGATGGAGCAACGCTGGACCCGCACGGTGCCGCGCAGGTTGAAACCCATGTCAGATGCACGCCCCGGATTTAACCCCGATGCGGTGTATCCAACGGCCAATGCGGTGACGCGCAACAGCGGTTTCTTTAGCAACAACAAAGGTCTGACTGTTCGCACAGGGCCGCAGGCGCAATCGCCAGTGGGCCATTCTGTGGGCAGTTCCGGCAGCCGCACCTATGTGTCGTCGAAATCGGTGCGCAAGGCAGCGCCCGTTGCCGCGCCCAAGGCCGCAGCCGTCAAACCCAACCGTGCCACCCCGAAACCTGCGGCCCGCGCACCAGCCGGACACCGCTATGTTCAGGTCGGTGCCTTTGCGTCGGATGCGGCGGCACGCAGTGCCATTTCGCGGTTGCATGGTGCTGGATTGGCGGTGCGCAAAAAGGTTGTGAACAAAAACGGCAAGCAGTTGCAGGTCATCGTAACCGGCCCCTATCGCACCTCTGCCGAGTTGGGCAAAGCGTTAAGCCGCGCCCGCCGTGCAGGGTTTGGTGGCGCATTTACGCACTGAACTGATCCAGCCAATCATCCATCTGGAAAAGCCCCGTCCAATTGGCGGGGCTTTTTTCCATCTGGCGCAATGGGGTTCATTCAGTTGCCGCAGATGCCCTGCAACCGCAACCAATCGGCATCGGGCAGAACCGGCTGGCCGGGTGGGGTGGCGGCATAGGGGTCGCCCTCGATCAGGGGCAGGGTGGTTTCGCCGGTCAGATCACGGGCATAGGCATAGGGGGCCGAACGCACGCCCGCCTCGGCGAACCGTGCCAGAATGGCCTGATCCGATGCCGGGGTCACGGGGCTGGCCAGCAGGACCTCGGCATAGGATTTCAATGCGTCCTCTGGCAGTGACCCCGTGGTGACCAATTGAAACGTGGCCCGCAGGGGGACGTGATCCAACAGGTGACGCAGCGGGTCGTCGCGCAGGGCGCGGGCCTGCTCGGCTAGGATGAAACCAGCCACGACATCAGGTTCGTCGTGGTCCTCGATCAAGCCGCGCCCGATCAGGGTCATGCGGCCCGGCAGACGCAAGGCCCCGTTCAACCCGTCACGCAGGACCACCAAACGCGGCGCAGGTCCGCGGGCAGGGCGCAGCCGTTCCGACAATCGGGTCAGGGCCGTCAGGGCATATTCGTCGCGGCAGGGCGCGCCGGTCAGGCGTTGCAGTTCGGGCAGCAATGCATTGCTGATTTCAACCCGCTTGACCCCCGGCACCACCTTTTGCGCGTAATCCTTTAGTGCGCCGGGCACCCAGAACACGGCAAGCGCGGCGACAGCGGCAAAGCTGACCCCGAATGCCAGCAGGCGCAAACGCCCGGGGTGCGGGCGGCGGCGTTCAATCGCATTGCGCAGCTTTTCGATGCCTTCGACCATTTCCGCCCCGTCCGCACCGATTTCCAGCGTCTCTTCGGGGTCGCCATCGGGGTGATAGATCGCTGGCATCCGGCCCGGATTGGCGCGTTGCACTGCGGCCAGCGACCAATGGGTCAGGGCGCGGTCGTTCAGGTCGGAAATCACCAGCGTGGCATCGCCAAGTGATACGATCACCTCGCGTCGTTGGCCTTCGGCTCCGGCCCGCCAGAGGGCGGTTGCCTCTAGCCGCTGATACTTGGTTAATGCGGTCATATGCCTGTCGCTGCTGTGGGCGCTGCTGCGCCTCTTTCGGGGGCAGGTTAGCAGGGCGCGGGCGGCGCGGCAATCGTGACGGGGCGCATCACATCCTATGCGGGTGGCATCAGAATAGGCAGGTGGTGCAGGGCGCGGGTGGCGCGGGTTTGGATCTGTTCATCGCTCAGGGCGGGCAAACGTCCGATCATGCGGCGCACCTGTAAATCGCCAATCAGCAGGTTCAGGTATAATTCAGCCGCATCAGCAGTGTTATCAAACCCAAGCGCGCCGATATCGCGGGCGCGTTCCAGCAATTGTGCGATCATGGGCAGGATGGTGTCGCGCCCTGCCTCGGATATGGCGGCGCCCAATTCGCCGCTGCCATCCGCCGCTGCCGCGCGGTTCAGCGCGATGGCGCGGTCCCCCGTCAGCAGGGCCAGCAACAGCGTGCTGATCCGCGCCAGTGATTGCATCGGGTCCGTGCCCTGCCCAAGTGCGGCCTGCAGGGTGTCGCGCACCCCGTCGGCATTGCGCGCCACAAGGCTGCGAAACAGCGACAGCTTGTCACCATACCAATTATACAGGGTTTCGTTCGATGCCTTGGCCCGTTTCGCGATCATCAGGATCGAGGTCTGGGCATAACCCTTTTCCGCCAGCAGGGACAGCGCGGCCTCTTCGATCTGATGGCGGCGCAGTTGTTTTTTGTCGCTGATGGTTTCGGGCATGGCGCGGCCTTTTCAACGGGGTTGACGTAAGCCGTAACCTGAATTACGGATATGCGCAACCGTAATATGAATTACTTATTTTTCAGGAGGCGAAAATGCCATCACTGACCAACCGCGTCATGCCGATTATGTCACTTGTCTTTGCCGGGGGGATTTTCGGATTTTTCTATGCTTGGGTTTGTTCGACCATGTGGGGGCTGGATGCAATCGACCCACGTGTGGCGATCCGCGCTATGCAGGGCATGAACGCATCCGTGCGCAACGGCGTGTTTTTTCCCGCGTTTTTCCTGACACCCGTGGTGCTGGGCCTTACGGCGGTATTGCTGCGTATCAGCGGGCAGGGGCGCGCGGCGCTGTGGTTTGGCGCGGGCGCGCTGATCTATCTGTGCGGCGGGTTGTTCCTGACGGCCAGCATCAACGTCCCCATGAACGAGGCATTGGCAAAGCTGACCGTGCCCGATGATATCGACGCGGCGCGGGAAATCTGGGTCGAATACTCGCAGCCTTGGCAGGTTTATAATATCACGCGGACCCTGTTTTCAGGGTTGGCATTGGTATTGGCGGGCATCGGCACCCTGGCGGTGCGGCGCTGATATGGCAGCGGCCCGCCATATGCGGCGGGCCGTGCGCTGTTACATATCCCGCGCAATCTGGCGCAGTTCAAATTTCTGGATTTTTCCGGTCGATGTTTTGGGCAATTCCAGAAACACCACGCTTTTCGGGGTCTTGAACCCCGCCAGCCGTTCACGGGCAAATGCGATCAGGGCGGTTTCATCCGTGGTATGGGTGTCTTTTAGCTCGACAAATGCGCAGGGCACCTCGCCCCATTTTTCATCCGGTTTGGCGACCACCGCGCAGAGCAGAACGTCGGGATGAGCCATCAACACGCCCTCTACCTCGACCGAGGAGATATTCTCGCCACCCGAAATGATGATGTCCTTGGCGCGGTCGGAAATCTGGATATAGCCGTCGGGATGCTGGATCGCGATGTCACCGGAATGGAAATAACCGTTCTTGAACGCCTTGGCGGTTTCATCGGGGTTTTTCAAATAGCCCTTCATCACACCATTGCCGCGCATGACGATTTCGCCGGTGGTGGTGGCGTCCATGGTGATCTGTTGGTCGGCATCATCGACCACGGTGATATCCTGATAGATCGGCATCGCCACGCCCTGACGCGCCTTGATTGCGGCGCGGTCGTCGCCTTGCAATTCATCCCAGCGGGCGGCCCAAGTGCATTCGGTCGCGGGGCCATAGGTTTCGGTCAGCCCGTAAACCTGCGTCACGTTAAACCCCATCGGTTCGATTTTCGCCAATGTGGCTGGGGCGGGGGGCGCGCCTGCGGTGAACACCTCGACCACATGATCAAAGCTGCGCCGCTCTGACTCGGGTGCGTTCACCAGCGCATTCAGCACGATGGGCGCACCGCCGAAATGGGTCGCGCCCTCATCCGCGATGGCGTTGAAAATAGCGGGGGCGGTGATGTCGCGGCAACAGATCACCGTGCCGCCATAGGCGGGCATCAGCCATGTGTGGCACCAGCCGTTGCAATGGAACAGGGGCACAATGGTCAGGTAACGCGGGTGCAGTTGCAACTGCCAGGATATCGCCTGCCCCATGGCATTCAGGTATGCGCCGCGATGGTGATAGACCACGCCCTTGGGCCGCCCCGTGGTGCCGGATGTGTAATTGAGCGCGATGGATTCCCACTCATCCTCGGGCATGATCCATTTGAAATCGGGATCGCCGGTTTTCAGCAGGTCCTCGTATTCCATGTAATGGCCGTGGGCATGGACGCCCGCGTGATCATCCGCCACCTCGATCACGATGGGGGATGCGCCCTGCATCCGGTCAATCGCCTCGGCGGCCATGGGCAGGAATTGCGGATCGACCAGCAGCACCTTGGCCCCGCCGTGATCCAGAATATAGGCCACTGTGTCGGATTCCAGCCGCGTGTTGATGGTGTTCAATACGGCCGAACAGGCGGGCACGCCGAAATGGGCCTCGGCCTGGGCGGGCAGGTTGGGGATAAGGGTGGCCACCACATCGCCCGGTTCCACCCCCAGTTTGCTCAGCGCCGAGGCCAGACGCGTGACGCGTTCGTAATACTGCGCATAGGTTTTGCGATGCGGGCCATAGACCACGGCGGGATGATCGGGAAACACCCGTGCGGCGCGTTGCAACCACGACAGCGGCGTCAGCGGGGTATAGTTCGCCTTGTTCCGCTCCAGCCCTGTTTCGTCCTTCATCCAGCCCATGATCGTGACCCCCTGTCGGTTAACCGTTCTGCGGAATATCAATCAGATCGTGGTTAAGGGGAAGGGGTTTCGCGGCGCTGCGCAGCGCGGTAGTGTTTTGCCCATGATCATATCGCATGGCCGCCGCTATATTTTTGTCCATATCCCCAAAACCGGCGGCACCGCGATGGCGCTGGCGCTGGAATCCCGTGCGAAAAAGGATGACATGATGCTGGGCGACACGCCCAAGGCCGTGAACCGCCGCCGCCGTTTGCGCGATGTGCAAACCCGTGGGCGGTTGTGGAAACATTCGACCCTTGCCGATATCGACGGGCTGGTGACGCCCGCGCAGATGGATGGCTATTTCTGTTTTACTCTTGTGCGCAACCCGTGGGATCGCATGGTCAGCTATTACCACTGGTTGCGCGCACAGGGGTTTGACCACCCGGCGGTGCGGCTGGCGCAAGAACTGGATTTCAGCCCGTTCCTAAATCATCCGGTAACTGTTGCCAGTCTGCGCGCTGCCCCGCCGCCACATTACATGACCGATGCTGCGGGGCAGGTCCGGTGCAATTCTTACATCCGTCTTGAGCATTTCGCAGAGGATAGCGCCGATTTGCGCGCCCATCTGGGGTTTGACGTAGCGTTGCCGCGCATCAACGCATCGAATCGCGGGCGGGATTACCGCGCCTATTATGGTGAATCAGATTCGCAGCTGGTCGCTGAAATCTGCGGATTCGAGGTTAACGCACTGGGCTATACCTTCGAACAGGGCTGAATTGAGGTTATTTATGGCTTCAATTTCTTAAAAACCGCGAAATTGCCCCGACCCCGTCAACAATGCCCGATTTAAGCCTTTGTTCAGACCAATCTCGGGCACGGGAATCAGGTGAATTGTCTGTGTTGCAGATGAAGACCCGGCTGCCACCGGGATAACCTGAGGGGATAAAACAATGTTCGGATGGACCAAAGAAAACGCACAAACCACCGCACGCATGGTCGACGCGACCGGCGCATATGATGGTGCCGCTGTTGGCGCGATGACCGGCCTTGTCGCGGGGACCAAAGTGGCCACCGCAATCGGCTGGCGCCCTGTCGAGGCCGTGGCCGAGGGAGATCAGGTTCTGACCTTTGATGGCGGGATGCAGACCGTTGTGCGCATTCAGCGCAAGCCCCTGTGGAACGGCACCGGCCCTTGCCCCGCGCGTTTCTGGCCACTGGAAGTTCCCGCCGAAGCACTGGGCAACCGCGAGACCATGTATCTGCTGCCCGAACAGGGTGTGGTTGTCGAAAGCGACGCCGCCGAAGAATTTCTGGGTGATCCCTTTGCCCTGATGCCCGCCGCCGCGCTGGACGGGGTTCGTGGTATTGCCCGTGTTGCGCTGATGGATCAGGTCGAAGTCATCACCCTGTTTTTCGAAGAAGATCAGGTTGTATTCGCCAATTCCGGTGCGCTGTTTTTCTGCCCCTCGGCGCATGACATCGTGGTGGACCTGTTCAAGGCACCGACCGTTTCCAACTATACCAAACTGCCGATGGATCAGGCCTGCGCCTTGGCCCAATACATCGAAGCCGAATACGAAGAATTCATGGAGCCGGCCGCGCAGGCTCCTATGTACGCTGTGGCCTAGGCCCGCAACTCCCCAGGTTCGGATACCTTTGGCTGCAACGTGGACGGCGTCTTTCCCTTGGGAAAGGCGTCGTTTCCATTTTCGGGGGTGGTGTGGCTGGCAATGTCTGATGCCTCCGGCGGGAGGTATTTTCAGAACAATGAAAGTGAAGCGGGACCGCCCGAGGCGCCAGCCGAGGGCCACGCCCAACCGGTGGTATCGCCCCTTGGGCGATGTCGGCGGGCGGGAGGATTGGTTGCGGTGAAAAAGGCGCGCCGTTTCGGGCGCGCCTTTGTTTTATGGGGCTTTGTTACGCCGCCACGTTGTTTTGGCCTTTACTATGCCGCCACGTTGTTTTGGCCTTTGTTACGCCGCCACGTTGTTTTGGCCGAAACGACCATAGAAACTTTGTCCCTTTTCGCCCATTTCGCGCAGCAGGTCGGGGCATTTGAACCGTTCACCATATGCCTGTTCCAATTCATCGCAGCGTTCGGCCGCATAGGGTGTGCCGATGATATCAAGCCAGCTGAACGGGCCACCGGACCAAGGTGCAAAACCCCAGCCAAGGATCGCGCCGACATCGCCTTCGCGGATGTCTTCCAGCACGCCTTCTTGCAGGGCGCGCACGGCTTCCAGCACCTGGGCGAACATCAGGCGGTGCTGCACTTCGATCAACGAGGGTTGTTCATCCAGGCGGGGGCATTTTTCGGCCAGACCGTCCCAGTATCCCAGCCGCTTGCCGGATTCATCGTAGTTGAAGAAGCCTGCCTTGGATTTACGACCCAGGCGGCCTGCGTCAAACATGGCGAACATCAGATCATCGACGGGTTTGGCATCTGCCGGATAGGCATCGCCCATGGCTTCCTTGGTTGCCTTGGCGATTTTCACGCCGAGGTCGATCGAGGTTTCATCCATCAATTGCAGCGGGCCAACGGGCATGCCCAACTGGCGTGCGGCGTTGTCGACCAATGCGGGGGCCACCCCTTCGGTCACCATCCGTGCGCCCTCGTTCAGGTAGGGGATGATGCAGCGGTTGGCGTAAAAGAACCGCTCGTCATTGACCACGATCGGCGTTTTGCGGATCTGGCGCACATAATCCAGTGCCTTGGCCACGGCGCGCGGCCCGGTGTCCTTGCCCTTGATGATTTCCACCAGAGCCATCTTTTCCACGGGGGAGAAGAAGTGGATGCCGATGAACTGGTCCGGGCGCGACGATGCCTTGGCCAGCCCCGTAATCGGCAGGGTCGAGGTGTTGGAGGCATAGATGCAGGTATCGGGGATCACGGCTTCGACGTTTTTGGTGACCTCGGCTTTGATGGCGGGGTCTTCGAACACGGCTTCGATGATCAGGTCGGCGTCTTTCAGCGTGTCGTAATCGGTGGTGGCGGTGATCAGGCCCAGCACCTTTTCCTTTTTGGCCGCGTCGACCTTGCCGCGCTTCATGCCCTTGTCCAGATAGGTTTCGGCGTAGGATTTTCCCTTGTCCGCGGCCTCTTGTTTCTGGTCGATCAGCACGACTTCGATTCCTGCAAGGGCCGACACAAGCGCGATGCCGGCACCCATCATGCCCGCACCCATGACGCCCAGTTTTTTCACTGTTTGATCAGGGGCTTCGGGGCGGTTCGCGCCTTTTTCCAGTGCTTCCTTATTCAGGAAAAGCGAGCGGATCATGGCCGCCGACGACGGGTTCATTAGCACATTGGTGAACCAGCGGGCCTCGATTTTCAGGGCGGTGTCGAAGGGCACCATAGCGCCCTCGTAGACCGCGGACAGCAGCGCCTTGGCGGCGGGGAATGCCCCCTGTGTCTGGCCGTTGATCATGGCATTCGCGCCGACAAAGGTTTGGAAACCGGCGGGGTGGTAGGGTGCGCCGCCGGGCATTTTGTAACCCTTGGCATCCCATGGCTTCAGGATGTCGGCATCCTTGGCGTTCAGCACCCATTCCGTTGCGGCGGCAACCGGGTCGGTCACGACTTCGTCGATGATACCGGCGGCCTTGGCCTTTTTCGGGTCAACCAGTTTGCCCTGCAACAGGTATTGCGATGCGCCCATTACGCCCAGTTTGCGCACAAACCGTGTGGTGCCGCCCGCGCCGGGAAAGATGCCAACCATGATTTCCGGCAGGCCGATTTTGGCCTTGGGATTGTCAGCCGAGAAAATCCGGTGCGTTGCCAGCGGCAGTTCCAACCCGATACCAACGGCGGTGCCGGGGATCGCAGCGGCGATGGGTTTGCCGCCCTTGTTGGTTTTCGCATCCATGCCTGCGCGTTCGATTTTGCGCAATGCGCCGTGCATCTGCATGATGCCGTCGAACAGCCCCTGCGCGGGGTTGTCACCAGCGGAATTTTTCATATCCGCAAGCGCGTTCAAATCCATGCCGCCAGCGAAATCTTTCTTGCCCGATGTGATGACGATGCCCTTGACCGCGTCATCGGCCAAGGCATCGTCGATCAGGGTGTCCAGATGCATCAATGCCTCGGTCGACATCACGTTCATCGACTTGCCGGGGCAGTCCCAGGTGATCAGGGCAACGCCATTGGCGCCTTTTTCCATTGTGAAATCAGTCATTTGCTTGTTCTCCCCTTACACGCGCTCGATAATGGTGGCGGCGCCCATGCCCGATGCGATGCACAGCGTGGCAAGGCCGGTTTCCTTGTCCTGGCGCTCCATCTCGTCCAGCAGGGTGCCGATGATCATGGCACCTGTGGCCCCCAGCGGGTGACCCATGGCGATCGAACCGCCGTTCACGTTCAGTTTGTCCATATCCACACCGAATGTGCGTTGGAACAACAGCACCACGGATGCGAATGCCTCGTTCACCTCGAACAGGTCGATGTCGGAAATCGACATGCCTGCATCGGCCAGAATTTTATGCGTGGCGGGCACGGGGCCGGTCAACATGATGGTTGGATCGGTGCCTATTTTGCAGGTCTGGCGGATGCGCGCGCGCGGTTTCAGCCCGTATTGTTTGCCGAAATCCGCATTGCCGATCAGCACGCCGGCAGAGCCATCAACAATGCCCGATGAATTGCCCGCGTGGTGGATGTGGTTCACCGCCTCCATGGCGGGGTATTTCAGCATCGCAACCTTGTCGAAACCGGGCATGACCTCGCCCATGTCCTTGAACGATGGTTTCAGCGCGCCAAGCGTCTGCATATCGGTGCCGGGGCGGATGAATTCATCATGGTCCAGAATGGTCAAACCATTCACATCGCGCACGGGCACGATGGATTTTTCAAACCGCTTCGCATCCCAGGCCGCCTTGGCGCGTTTTTGCGATTCCACGGCCAATGCATCGGCGTCATCACGGCTGATGCCGTGCTGGGTGGCGATGATATCGGCGGAAATACCTTGGGGGACGAAATACTGATCCATAGCGATGGTCGGGTCCACCGCGATGGCGGCGCCGTCGCTGCCCATGGCCACGCGGCTCATCATTTCGACGCCACCCGCGATATAGGCCTGACCCGCGCCACCCTTGACCTGATTGGCGGCCAGATTGACCGCTTCCATACCAGAGGCGCAGAAACGGTTGATCGCCAGACCGGGGATGCGCTCATCCAGATCCGATGCCAACACGGCAGAGCGGGCCAGACACGCGCCCTGTTCCATCACCTGGGTGACATTGCCCCAGATCACATCTTCGACGGCGTGACCTTCCAGATTGTTGCGCTCTTTCAATGCGTTCAGCACACCAGCGGATATGGCAAGCGAGGTCACCTCGTGCAGCGATCCGTCCTTGCGGCCCTTGCCACGCGGTGTGCGCACGGCGTCGTAAATATAGGCTTCGGTCATGTTGTCTCTCCTTTGTTTGGCCTTATGTGCGGTCCGCGGGGGAACCGGGCATCAGGTCATAGGGGTGTTTCCAGCCGGGGGTGTTTTCGATGTTCGAAAGCCACCGGTCGATATTGGGCCATTCCGCACGGTCAAAGCCGAACGGTTCGGGGTAAAACAGATAGCCGCAGCAGGACATATCGGCATTGGTAATGGCATCGCCCACCAGCCAGTCGCGCCCTTCCAATGCGGCGTTCAGGGTTTTGAACGCGGCGCGAATGCGGCCCGCATTGAATGCGATCACTTCGGGAGGTCGGTTGGCCTCGGGCATGAAATTCATCAAGAACCGCTGCATCCCGCAGGCCGAGGACATTTTGTGATTGTCCCAGAACATCCAACGCATGACCTCGCGCGATTCTTCGACGGTCTTGCCACCGAACTTGCCGGATTTTTCGGTGACATACATCTGGATCACGCCGGATTGCGACAGGGTGACATCGCCGTCTTCCATCACCGGGGCTTCGCCCATGATGTTCTTGGCCACGTAATCGGGGCTGCGATGGGCACCGTTGAAAAAGTCCACCTGTTCCGGTGCCCATTCCAGCCCCGAAAGTTCCAGCGCAAGCGCCGCCTTATAAGCATTTCCGCTTTCGCCAAAACAATGCAATTTGATCGTCATGTCATCCTCCCTGATGTCATTTTATTTCTCTGAGGTAAGTGCGGGGGTTTCACACCCCCGCACCCCCGTGGAGTATTTGTGCCAAGAAAAAGTAAATCTGCGCAGGCGCGGCTTTTTCTTGGCAAAAATACTCCCGCCGGAGGCTCCGGCAATTGCGATGCGCGTAATGGCTGATGGGGCGCGCTGTGGTTGGTTCTTTGTGGTGTCGCGTGTGGGGTGAAGATGGGGTTTGGCATCGCATCCGTCCATATCTCCGCCACGTCAAATTTGCGCAAAATCTGTGGCTTAGCGTTTGCGGGCGTCCAGGTCGGACAGGAACAGGCGCAAGCGGTGGCCATAGGTGTCTTCGTTGATCACGCTGTCAAAGTTTTCGAACAAAAAGGACAGGGCCTCGTTTTCGTCCAGCCCGGTGTCGCCTGCGAACTTGCGCAGGCGGCGGTATCCGTCTTCGGTCATCGACACCGGAAAGCGGCGGGTCAGGCGAAAGCGTTTGGGCATTCTGGCCTTCCTTTTTCACGGGGTGTGGTGTGGCGGGGTTGCCCCCGCCGCCACCTTAGAAGTTGGCCGCATCCAGTGCCATCACCGTATCCGCGCCGGAATTGATCCGGGCAAGGTGCAGGCCTGTGGCGGGCAGGCGGCGCGCCATGTAATAGCGCCCCGTGGTGATTTTGGTGCGGTAGAATTCTTCGTCTGCGGCACCTGCGTCCAGTGCCTCCTGCGCGGCTTTGGCCATTTGCGCCCACATCAGGCCCAGGCAGACATGGCCGAACAGATGCATGAAATCATTCGATCCCGACAGGGCCGCGTTCGGGTCTTTCATGCCGTTCTGCATAAAGAACATGCCAGCGGATTGCAGATCCTTGGAGGCGGATTTCAGCGGTTCGAGGAAGTCCTTTTTCAGGGCTTCGTTGCCATCGTTTTCCTTGATGAAGTTTTTAACCAGTTCAAAGAAGGCCATCATGTGTTTGCCGCCATCCGACGCCAGTTTGCGCCCGACAAGGTCAAGCGCCTGCACGCCATTCGCACCCTCATAGATCATGGCGATACGGGCATCGCGGGTGAATTGGGACATGCCCGATTCCTCGATATAGCCGTGGCCGCCGTAAACCTGCTGCGCCTTGACGGTCATGTCGTAACCTTCGTCGGTCAAAAAGCCCTTGATGACAGGGGTCATCAGCGAAACCAGACCTTCGGCGGCGGCGTCACCTTGGCGGTGCGATGTGTCGATCAGCTGCGCCCCCCAAAGCAGGAAGGCGCGGGCACCCTCGATAAAGGATTTCTGATCCATCAGCGCGCGGCGGATATCGGGGTGAACGATCAGCGGATCGGCAGGGCCGTCGGGGTTTTCAACGCCGGTCACGGCGCGGCCTTGCAGGCGATCCCTGGCATATAGAACCGCGTTTTCATAGGCGACGGCGGCCTGCGCCATGCCCTGCATGCCCACGCCGACGCGGGCTTCGTTCATCATGGTGAACATGGCGCGCATACCTTTGTGCGCCTCGCCCAGCAGGTAACCTGTGGCCTCGTCGTAATCCATCACACAGGTCGAATTGCCGTGGATGCCCATTTTCTCTTCGATCTTGCCGCAGGTCACGCCATTGCGTGCGCCGGGGGTGCCGTCATCCTTGACGATAAATTTCGGCACGATGAACAGCGACACACCTTTGATGCCATCCGGCCCGCCGGGGATTTTCGCCAGCACAAGGTGGATGATGTTGTCGGACATTTCATGTTCGCCAGCCGAGATGAAAATCTTTTGCCCGCTGACTTTGTAGGAACCATCATCCTGCGGAACTGCCTTGGTGCGCATCAGACCCAGATCGGTGCCGCAATGCGGTTCGGTCAGGTTCATGGTGCCGGTCCATTCGCAGGATACCATTTTGGGCAGATAAGTCGCCTTTTGTTCGTCCGAACCATGCGCCAGAATGGCAGAGGCCGCGCCATGGGTCAGGCCCTGATACATGGTAAACGCCTGATTCGACGCGCTGAACATTTCGCCAACCGCGGTGCCCAACACATAGGGCATGTTCTGGCCGCCGAACTCTTCGGGCATGTCCAGACCTGTCCAACCGCCTTCGCGGACCTTGTCGAATGCGTCCTGAAACCCTGTGGGAGTGCGGACCACGCCGTTTTCCAGCACGCAGCCCTCGGTGTCGCCCACGGCGTTCAGCGGGGCCAGCACTTCGGATGTCAGCTTGCCTGCTTCATCCAGAACGGCCGATGTAAATTCGGCCTCCAGATCGGAATATCCCGGAATGTCGGATTGGCTGACTTTCAGCAGGTCGTGCAGGACAAATTGCAGGTCCTTGACGGGTGCGGTATAGCTCGGCATGGCTCTCTCCCTTGGTAAACCCCGGTGGCGGGGCCGAAGGGGCCGAGCTTTACTCGGCCGCCTTCTTTGGTTCTTTGATCGAGGCGAGCATCTTTTCGCCCCACCTCATTTGCTCTTCCAGATCATTGATCGCGCCATTCAGCTCGTCGCGCTGGCCGATCAAATCCCCAAGGCGCATCTGCGCCAACTCGTAACTGCGTTCCAGCTGCGTGCGCTGCTGGTCGCCCTTGCTATACAGGTCCAGCAACTGCCGGATCTCTTCAAGGCTGAAACCAAAACGCTTGCCGCGCAGGATAAGTTTCAACCGCGCACGGTCACGCCGTGTGAAAAGCCGTTTCTGGCCTTCTCGTATCGGGAACAACAGTTCCTTGGCTTCATAGAACCGCAGCGTGCGGGGCGTTACGTCGAACGCATCGCACATCTGGCGGATGGTCATTGTTTTGTCGGTCATACTCTCTACCCGTGTGTGAGTGGGAACTGGTGTTGAGTTGGCCGTCTGCCCTAATCGTTACAACAGGGATGCGGGTTTACGTAATAGCAACGCCGCGTCACTTTTTGGTTGACGTAAGATCAACAAAGGTAACCCGATGCTGCGGGTAAGATTGTTTCGTCGTTACATCTGAAACTTTTACCAATAGGTCAGGAATTCCCTACCGTAGAATCCATGTCCTTAAGGGCTTCGGCGGTTTCATCGCGAAGTTTCTTTAGCTCATCCATGGCCTCGTCTATTTGTTTTTTCTGTTCCGCCAGTTCGCCCAACTGCCGGTCTGCGCTGATAACCCATGCGCGCATTTGCGCTTCGGTGCCCTCTTTTTCATAGATATGCAGCCACTGGCGAATCCCCTCGAGGGAATAACCGAACTTGCGCCCGCGCAGAATCAGCGTCATGCGGGCGATTTCACGCGGTCCATAGAAACGCGCGCGCCCCTCCTTTTGGGGGGACAGCAATTCGATATATTCATAATAGCGCAGGGTCCGAGGAGTGACGTCGAACTTTGCGCACATTTCCTTGAAGGTGAGGCGTGTATCAGACATGAGTGCCCGTCTGTTTTTTCAGTGCCAAACTATTGTGCATCAGCAGCGCGGTTAAGGCCAGCCCCTTTCCTTTGGGTAAGGCCGTATTAACTTTTGCTGCGATTTGGCGTCATTTTTCCGTGGCAGGTGCGAAAACTGTGGGTCGAATACGGGCGCGACCCTGCGGCGCGCTGCCAGATTGCCCTTGCACGATACCGGATCGTTCCGAATACTCGGTCAGACAAATAGCCCGGTCGCGCAGATTGCGCTGACCTGAACGGAGCCCGCGTGAAACCCGACAAAACAGAAATTGCCCGCCGCTTTACCCAGGCGATCCCCTATGCCAAGGCCCTGGGGATGAGCTTTACCCTGATTGAGGATGGAAAGGCAGAAATGCAGATGCCGTTTGATGAACGCCTGATCGGTGATCCCGAACGGGGGGTGATTCACGGTGGTGCGGTTTCGGCCCTGCTGGACACCTGCTGCGGGGCGGCGGTGATCAGCCATCCTGACAATCCGGGTGCGACGGCAACGATTGATCTGCGCATCGAATATATGCGCGCCGCCACGCCGGGGCAGGCGATCAGGGCGCGGGCGGAATGTTACCATATCACCCGCTCGGTTGCCTTTGTGCGGGCCACGGCGCTGGATGATGACGATGATAATCCGGTCGCCACGGCGTCAGGTTCATTCACAGTGGATGGGAAATAGCATGGCCAGACCCCGCCCCGAACCCGTGCAAGTGGTGAAACAGCGGCGCGATGCGGCCCTGTCGGCCATGGTGCATAAGGTGCCGTTCATCCAGTTTCTGGGCATCGAATTTGACCGGCGCGGCGATGAATTGACCGCGATCCTGCCCTATGACGACAAACTGATCGGCAACCCGATGCTGCCCGCGATTCATGGCGGGGTGACGGCCGCGTTTCTAGAGGTAAGCGCGATCATCGGCCTGTCATGGGCGATGCTGTGGGATGATATCGAATCGGGTGCATTCGATGCGGCCAAACTGATCGAGGAAGGCAAAATGCCCCGCCTGCCCAAAACCATCGGGTTTACCGTGGATTATCTGCGGTCTGGCCTGCCGCGCGATGCCTATGCGCGTGCGGTGGTGAACAGGTCGGGGCGGCGCTATGCCTCGGTGCATGTCGAGGCATGGCAGGACAATCGCAACCGTGCCTTTGCCCAGGCCACCGGACATTTCCTGATGCCACGCCGCGATGGGTGACGGTGCTGCTGCCCCGTTGGCTGGTCCGCTGACGCATCGGCGGTTATTGAAAATTGCGCTGCCGATTGTGCTGTCCAATGCCACGGTGCCCATTCTGGGGGCGGTGGATACGGGCGTTGTGGGCCAGATGGGGCAGGCGGTGCCGATTGGCGCGGTGGGCATTGGTGCGATCATCCTGTCCGCCGTTTACTGGGTGTTCGGGTTTTTGCGCATGGGCACCACGGGGTTTGCCGCGCAGGCCCATGGGGCGGGCCAGATGGGCGAGGTATCGGCGCTGTTGACCCGTGCATTGATGGTGGGGCTGGCGGCCGGGGTGGCGGTGATTGCCCTGCAATCATTGGTGTTTTCCGGCGCTTTTGCCCTGTCGCCTGCCACGCCCGAGGTCGAGGAGATGGCCCGCGAATACATGCGTATTCGCATCTGGTCGGCCCCTGCGCTGATTTCACTATATGGCGTGACCGGATGGTTGATTGCGCTGGAGCGCACGCGGGCGGTTCTGGTGATCCAGTTGGTGATGAACAGTCTGAACATTGTGCTGGACCTGTGGTTTGTGCTGGGGCTGGGCTGGGGCGTTGAGGGTGTGGCGCTGGCCACATTCATCGCCGAGTGGTCGGGACTGGCCCTGGGGTTGTGGCTGTGCCGCGATGCCTGGGCCAATCCGGCGTGGCGTGATTGGCCGCGGATTTTTGACCGCGCACGGCTGGTGCAGATGGCGCGGGTCAATTCCGACATCCTGTTGCGCAGCCTGATGTTGCAGGCGGTTTTCGTGTCCTTTCTGTTTATCGGCGCGGATTTTGGTGATGTGACATTGGCCGCCAATCAGGTGTTGTTGCAGTTTCTGGAAATCACTGCCTATGCGTTGGACGGGTTTGCCTTTGGTGCGGAAACATTGGTCGGGCAGGCGATGGGCGCACGCAACCGGGCCGCGCTGCGGCGGGGGGCGTTATTGTCCAGCGGTTGGGGGCTGGGCATCGGTGTGGCGCTGGCGCTGGCGTTCTGGGTTTTTGGCGGGGCGGTGATTGACCTGATGACCACCGCACCCGAGGTCCGCGCCGAGGCGCGCCTGTTCCTGTCGTTCATGGTTTTCGCGCCCCTGCTGGGCGGACCCAGCTGGATGCTGGACGGGATATTCATCGGTGCGACGCGATCCCGCGATATGCGCAACATGATGGCGCTGTCGTTTGTGGTCTATGTGCTGGCGGTTTGGGCGCTGGTCGGCCCCTTTGGCAATCACGGGCTGTGGATGGCGTTTTTGATTTCATTCGTGGCGCGGGGGGTGACGCTGGCCTCGCGCTATCCCGCGCTGGAGGCGCAAGCTGCGAGCTAGGGAGCCTGCGGCGCGAGTATTTTTGCCAAGAAAAAGCGCAGTTGCGTTTATAGAAGTGTAAGCACGTTTTCTGGCGGGCGGCCGATTGTTGCCCTGTCTTTGGTCACTGCAATGGGGCGTTCGATCAGGATCGGGTTGGCGGCCATTGCGGTGATCAGGTCACCGTCTGGCATATCGGGGTTCAGGCCCAATTCCCTGGCGGTTCTTTCGCCTTTGCGCAGCAGGGCAAAGGGCGTGATGTTCAGTTTTTCCAGCAGGGTGCGCAGGTCAGATTCTGTGGGCGGTGTGTCGAGGTATCGGAATTCGGTGAGCTCTGCCCCTGCGTCGGTCAGCAGTTTCAGCGCGGCGCGGGATTTTGAACAGCGCGGATTGTGCCAGAGCGTGATCAAATCCAATCCCCGTTGGCGCTGCCCGTGGCGGCAGTCACGTTTTCAAACCCGTGTTGTTCCAGCAGCCTGTCCAGACCCCGCGCAATTTCAGCCGCAAGGCCAAGCCCTTGATAGGCAAGCGCCGAATAGAGTTGCACCGCCGATGCACCGGCGCGGATTTTGTCAAAGGCCTGTTGCGGGGTGGCGATGCCGCCGACGCCGATCAGGGGGATTTTGCCATCTGTCAACTGGTATAGTTTTGCCAGCACGCGGGTGGATTTTTCAAACAATGGTTGGCCGGATAGCCCGCCTTTTTCATTGGCATGGGGGCTGGTCAGCCCGTCGCGCGACAGGGTGGTATTGGTGGCGATCACGCCGTCAATTCCCGATGACAGGGCGACCTGCGCCACGTCGCTTAGCTCTTCTGCGGTCAGATCGGGCGCGATTTTCAGAAAGACAGGGATGGGTTTGGGCAGCCATCCGCGGGCTTCGATCACGCCGTTCAGCAGGGCGGTCAGCGCCTCGGCCCCCTGCAAATCGCGCAGTTTTTCGGTGTTGGGGGATGACACGTTGACCGTGGCGAAATCAATATGCGGGCCGCAATGGGACAGCACGCGCAGGAAATCATCGGCGCGGTCGGGGCTGTCCTTGTTCGCGCCAAGGTTCAGCCCGATCACCGCATCGCGGGGGCGGTTGGACAGGCGGGTGTTGATCGCCTCCATCCCGTCATTGTTGAACCCGAAGCGGTTGATCACGCCCTGATCATCGGGCAGGCGGAACAGGCGCGGTTTCGGGTTGCCCGGTTGCGGGCGCGGGGTGGCGGCGCCGACCTCGATAAAACCGAAACCGGCGCGTGACAGGGGCGACAGGGCCACGGCGTTTTTGTCAAACCCTGCTGCCAGCCCTACGGGATTGGGCAGGTGCAATCCGGCCAGGGTGCAATGCAGGCGCGGGCTGGTGACCAGACCGGCCAGCGGCGCGGCACCGCTGCGCAGGGCCAGCAGCGCCAGATGGTGGGCGCGTTCGGGGTCGATCCGGCGCAGGGCCGTCATGCCGATCTGTTCTAACAGGTTCATGCGATGCCCTCTGGAAACTGATGCATGCCCGCCACGCAGGGCAGGGGGCGCGACCACAGGACATCCTCCATCGTTAGGTCGCGGTAAAGATGGGGGAACAATGCGCCCCCCCGCGATGGTTCCCATTTCAGCGCGTCACCCATCGTGTCACCGTCGCAGGCAAGGATGACCAGCCCGTCCAGATCCGCAAAGTATTTCGCGGCGGTTTCAGTCACGGTTCCGGCAGTGGAAAAATGCACATAGCCATCGCTCAGGTCCACGGGGGCCCCTTGGGTTGCGCCGTTATCGACCAGATCGGCCCATTCTTCGGCGCGCAGTATCTTGAATATAAGCATAGGCGCGGTGATGCCCCGCCGTTTGCGCGTGGTCAAGCGCCAAGCCTTTGACAGCGGGCAAAAGGCAGCGCAACATCACCGCCATAACTGAATTCTAACAACAGGGATTCCCGACATGATTGCACGGTTTTTGGGGGGCGCGGCGTTTCTGGCGCTGGGCACGGGGATGGCGGCGGCGGATTACAGCCTGACCATTCTGCACACCAATGATTTTCACGCACGGTTTGAACCGATCAGCAAATACGACAGCGGCTGTTCCGCCGGGGACAATGCCGAGGGCAAGTGTTTTGGCGGCACCGCGCGGCTGACCACCGCTGTCAATGATGCCCGCAAGCGCAGCAACAATGCGATCCTTGTGGATGGCGGTGACCAGTTTCAGGGCACGCTGTTTTACACCTATTACAAGGGCAAAATGGCCGCCGAGTTTATGAACAAGCTGGGCTATGACGGCATGACCGTGGGCAATCACGAATTTGACGACGGGCCAGAGGTCTTGGCCGGTTTCATGGATGCGGTCGAATTTCCGGTCCTGATGAGCAATGCCGATGTATCGGGCGAACCGGCGCTTGCGGGCAAGCTGGCGAAATCCACGGTGATTGAACGCGGCGGCGAAAAGATCGGCCTGATCGGGCTGACACCGCATGACACCGATGAATTGGCCAGCCCCGGCCCCAATGTGATTTTCACCGATCCGGCGCAGGCTGTGCAGGGCGAGGTCGACAAACTGACCGCAGAGGGCGTGAACAAGATCATCGTGCTGTCGCATTCCGGTTACCGCGTCGATCAGGATGTCGCGGCCAATACCACGGGCGTCGATGTGATTGTTGGCGGGCATACCAACACTTATCTGTCCAACACATCGGACCGCGCCGAGGGACCATACCCCACCATGGTGGGCGAAACGGCGATTGTTTCGGCCTATGCCTATGGCAAATTCCTTGGCGAATTGAACGTCACATTCGACGATGACGGTAAAATCACCGAGGCAAAGGGCGAACCCCTGATCATGGATGGTGCCGTGGCCGAGGACGGCGCCACCAAGGCGCGTATCGCCGAACTGGCCAAACCACTGGATGAAATCCGCAACCGCGAGGTGGCCGAAACCGCGCAGGCGATTGATGGCGACAAGGGCAGCTGCCGCGCGGGCGAATGCACCATGGGCAATCTGGTGGCCGATGCCATGCTGGACCGGGTCAAGGATCAGGGCGTCAGCATCGCCATCCAGAATGGCGGTGGTTTGCGGGCGTCGATTGATGCGGGCGTGGTGACCATGGGCGAGGTGCTGACCGTGCTTCCGTTCCAGAACACCCTGTCCACATTCGAGGCCAAGGGATCAACCGTTCTGGCCGCGTTGGAAAACGGTGTCAGCCAGTTCGAGGATGGCGCAGGCCGCTTTCCGCAGGTGGCGGGGTTGAAATTCACCTTTGATGCCGCCGCCGAACCGGGCAGCCGGGTGTCTGATGTGATGGTATCGGTGGATGGCGCATTTGCCCCGTTAGAGCTGGATAAGGTATATGGCGTGGTCACAAACAACTATGTGCGCAATGGCGGCGATGGCTATGCGGTGTTCGGTTCCGAGGGCATGAATGCCTATGATTTCGGGCCTGATCTGGCCGATGTTACCGCCGAATTTCTGGCCAAGAACGGCGCGTATTCGCCCTATACCGACGGGCGTATCGCGGCCAAATAGCCAGGGTTGCAAACATGGCCTGGCCCCCTGCATCTGCGGGGGGCTATGGCTTTTGTGGTGTCGGGCGGCGTATCGGATGACCTGATGGTTGGATTTTTAATGCAATATATCAGCGGCTTGTCGCTGCGTCTGGGGCAATAACCCATGTGCGGGCGGTTTGCGATCACCCTGCCGGATGATGCCATGGCGCGGCTGTTTTCGGCTGCACCTGCCAATGATCTGCCCGCGGTGCCCAATTTTAACGTCTGCCCCACGGATCCGGTGCATGTGGTGCGCGGTGGCGACGCACGGGCGCTGGTTGCGATGCGCTGGGGTTTTGTCCCGCAGTGGTATGGCGCGCCCAATGACGGGCCGCTGCTGATCAATGCCCGCGCCGAAACCATCGCCGAAAAACCCGCGTTCCGCGATGCCTGCCGGAAGCGGCGCTGTTTGCTGCCGACATCGGGGTTTTACGAATGGGTCAAGGATGGCGATGGCAACCGCCTGCCGTATTTCATCACGCGGCGTGACGGTGCGCCGCTGGTGATGGGCGGTGTCTGGCAGGATTGGGAACAGGGCGGTGCGCGCCATGCCACCTGCGCCGTGGTGACCCTGGCCGCATCGGCGGATGTGGCGCATATCCACCACCGGATGCCACTGGTGCTAGAGCCTGACGACTGGGCAAAATGGCTGGGAGAAGAAGGCAAAGGCGCGGCCGGTTTGATGCAATCCGCACCTGTTGGCACATTACAAAGCTGGCGGGTGGGCATTGTTGTGAATTCAAACCGCGCCACTGGTGCCGGTTTGATCGCGCCCTTGCAACAGGGGTTGCACAAACCGGTTTAACCGCGCCCGATCAATGGGCGCGATTAAACAATGTAAACACTGCGCCAGCCGCCGGAGCGACTGCGAAATGAGGTATCAGCTGGGCGCGGCACCAAAGGTGATGACGGCGCTGTCATGGCCTTCTTGGTCGCTGTAGTAACGGTTTTTCATGCCCTGCCACACCGTGACGGATTTGGATTGGCCGACAGCGATGGTGTCGGTTTCCCATTCGACTTCTTCGTTGTGAAGCTTATGCGAGATGTCACCTTCGTTAACAAAGGTCACGGTATCGCCATCATCCGCATATACGATTTCAGGAAAGAAACCGTGTTCGGTGATAAAGACGACTTTTTCCTCGGCTGCGGCGGTTTGGGCCAAGACAGCCAGGGCAATTCCAAGTGCAGTTGTGCGCAGCATATCTGATGCTCCTGTTTAACATTCGGCCCCCACCAAAGGTCATTCACCTGACGTTCATATTTTGGGAATGCGGCGGAAATTGGGCGAATTTGCTGATTCTTTTGCGTTCTGGTTAATTCTGGCCCGATTTGCGAAACAATCGGGTCATATCAAACAGTTCGTCCAGCCGTTCGTAACGGTCGCGGGTGTCGGGCCAGCGGTCTTCCTGGGCTGCGGCGATCAGCGCCTCTAGCAGCATCATGGTGGCGATGTTGGAATCCCATGCGGACGGTATTTCGACCCAGCAGTTGAACGAATGCCTGGCCACGGCGGCCACGGGGCTGGCCCATTGATCGGTGATCAGGATCACGCGCACGCCGCGCCCTGCCGCCAGTTCGGCCAGCCGCAACAGGTTGTTTTCATACCGGCGCACATCGAACATCAACAGCGTGTCCCCTGCCGCCATATCCAGCAGGTAATGCGGCCATGTTGCCGAACTGGATGTCATATGGATGACATCGGGGCGGATCGCCTGAAAATGGGTGAATGCGTAATCGGCCAATGCATGGGTGATGCGGCCACCCACGACGTATAATTTGCCCTTTGTGTCGGCCAATGCCTGCGTGGCCGCATCAAAGGTGGCGGGATCGACGTTGGAAAAGGTCTGCGACAGGTTTTGCGTGACCGCCTGCGCAAAACGGTTCAACAGGTGGCTTTCGGGGGCTTCGGATGCCCAGTTGGCGCGGCGTTGGGTGGGGCCGGATACCTTGGCCTCCAGTTCTTTTAACAATGCGCTGTGGAATTGCGGATAGCCCTTGAACCCCAGTTTCTGGATGGTGCGCGCCACGGTCGGCGTGGACACATCGGCGTTTGCGGCGACGATGGTGATCGAGGCAAGCCCCGCCGCCGGATAGTTTTCCAATATGGAATTGGCGAATTTGCGTTCCGATTGGGTCAGGGCGGGATACTGCGCCCGGATCAGGTCGCGCACAGTGGCAGGCGGCACATTGGCTGGCGGTTGGGTCAAACGGCGGTCCTTTGGCGGGTTGCTGCATGAACGGGCAAATGCGGGTCGGGTGGTGGGCTGCTCCTTGGATATATATTGACACAAATGCGCGGCCATGAAAGCATTTTTACAAACATGAGGGGCAAATCAGTGGCCAATAGCGGCAGTGACGTTAATTTTCAGGCGGTGGAGCGCGTCAATCCGGCGGGTGCGGGTGGCGTGGTGATTCTGTGTGAACATGCGTCTTGCCATATCCCGCCTGAATATGACGGGCTGGGGCTGGCGCAGGGTGACCTGACCAGCCATGCGGCGTGGGACCCCGGCGCACGCGGGGTCGCGGTGGCACTGTCCGCTGCGCTGGACGCGCCATTGGTGGCGGGGGCCGTGTCGCGGCTGGTTTATGATTGCAACCGCCCGCCCGATGCCGCAACGGCCATGCCCGAACAATCCGAACGCGTCACGGTGCCGGGCAATCGCGGGTTGCCGCAACATGCGCGGGATGCCCGCACCGATGCGGTGTATCGCCCGTTTTGTGCCGCCGTGTCTGATGTGATCGCCGCACAATCCACGCCGCCCGTGCTGATCACGATCCACAGTTTTGCGCCGGTGTTTCATGGCGCGCCGCGTGCCGTGGAAATCGGTATCTTGCATGATGATGACAGCCGTCTGGCCGACGCGATGCTGGCGCAGGTGCATCGCCTGCCGCACCGCCGGATCGAACGCAATGCGCCCTATGGGCCGGATGATGGCGTGACCCATTCCCTGCGTCTGCATGGCGCGGGATTGTGGAACGTGATGATCGAAATCCGCAATGATCTGTTGCCGGATGCGACGACCGAGCGCGCCATGGCCGATGAAATCCTGACGCTGCTGCGCCCCGCGCTGGCGCAACTGGCGGAAAAGGGGGGGCAAGATGCCTAAATTCATCCTGTCCTATATCCATGGCATTGATGCGATGAACCGG
Source organism: Paracoccaceae bacterium (assembly GCA_050633465.1). GTDB lineage: Bacteria > Pseudomonadota > Alphaproteobacteria > Rhodobacterales > Rhodobacteraceae > UBA3069. The sequence goes on from JBOEGO010000015.1 coordinate 125,866, forward strand.
TTCATTGGCCGCATCACCATGTATCTGATTTTCGTGTTGATCGGGATCTTGCTGTGGTCGTCGGTTTCCAAAACGCTGTTTTTGCCATCATTATGGACGCTGGAAACCGCGCAATTCGTCATGGTGGCCTATTACATTCTGGGCGGGCCGTATTCGATCCAGATGGGATCGAACGTGCGTATGGATCTGTTTTATGGCGGCTGGTCCCTGCGCCAAAAGGCATGGGTGGACGGGTTCACCGTGTTTTTCCTGCTGTTTTATCTGGGGGTGCTTTTATACGGGGCGCTGGGGTCTCTGGCCTATTCGCTGGGCTATTTCGGGATGAAGCCATGGGAATTTTACGGTGATCTGATCGGCGCATTCGTCACCGGCGGCCCGTCCAGCGCGGGCGAGGTCATGGGGCATATGGAGCGGTCCCCCACGGCGTGGCGGCCATATTTGTGGCCCGTCAAACTGGTGCTGTCGCTGGGGGTGTTTTTGATGATGCTGCAAGTGCTGGCCGAATTTTTCCGCGATATCGCCCGCCTGCGCGGGGTGGAGCCATAATGCCATATGAAATGATCGCAATTGTGATGTTCAGCGCCATGATGCTGATGCTGCTGACCGGGCAACGTGTGTTCGGTGCCATCGGGTTTGTCGGTGCGGCGGCGGGGATGCTGTTGTGGGGCACGGGCGGCGTGGATGTTCCGTTCGCCGCCGCGATGAAGCTGATGAAATGGTATCCGCTGCTGACCCTGCCGATGTTCATTTTCATGGGTTACGTGCTGTCGGAATCCAAAATCGCGGATGATCTGTACAAAATGTTCCATGTCTGGATGGGGCCGGTGCAGGGCGGGTTGGCGATTGGCACCATTGGATTGATGGTGCTGATTTCGGCCATGAACGGGCTGTCGGTGGCGGGCATGGCGATTGGCGCCACGATTGCCCTGCCCGAATTGCTGCGCCGTGGCTATGACAAGGTGATGGTGACGGGGGTTATTCAGGCGGGGTCCAGTTTGGGCATCCTTGTGCCACCATCCGTGGTGCTGGTGCTATATGCGATGATCGCGCGCCAACCTGTGGGGCAGTTGTGGCTGGCGGGTGTGGTGCCGGGGCTGATGATGGCGGTGATGTTCATCATCTACATCTATATCCGCTGCCGTTTGAACCCGTCGTTGGGGCCGGTTCTACCGCCCGAAGAACGCAATGTATCCACCGCCGAAAAGCGGCGTTTGTTGCTGGCGGGCCTGCTGCCACTGGTGATTTTCGCCGCTATGATGTTTCCCTTTGTCAAAGGTTGGACATCGCTGGTGGAAAGTTCGGCCATTGGCGCGATGACCGCCTTTCTGGCGGCTGTGGTCAAGGGGCGCATGACCCGCGAGGTGTTTGAAAACTCGGTTCGCAACACGCTGGGCATTTCCTGCATGTTCATGTGGATCATCCTGGCCGCGCTGGGCTTTGGCGCGATTTTCGACGGGCTGGGCGCGGTCAAGGCGATTGAAAACCTGTTCACCGATCAACTGGGCCTGTCGCCGTGGATGATCCTGATCCTGATGCAACTGTCGTTCATCATCATGGGCACGTTTCTGGATGACACGGCGATGCTGGTGATTGTCGCGCCCCTGTATGTGCCGCTGGTCGGGGCGCTGGGGTTTGATCTGATCTGGTATGGCATCCTTTATACGATCACGACGCAGATCGCCTATATGACGCCGCCGTTCGGCTATAACCTGTTTTTGATGCGCGCCATGGCCCCGCCCGAAATCGGGCTGCGCGATATTTACCTGTCGATCATCCCCTTTGCGCTGGTCATGGTTGTGGCCTTGGCGCTGATCATGGTGTTCCCGCAGTTCGCCCTGTGGCTGCCCGAATACGTTTACGGAAAATAACCCTGAAAAGAGCCCCGCAAGGGGGCCGCATATTTTAAACAAGGAGAGTATAAATGACGACAAGACGCAAGTTTATCCAGACCGCCGGTGTGGGCGCATTGGCCGCCCCGCTGGCCACGCCCGCGCTGGCGCAATCCACCATCAAATGGCGGATGCAAACCTATGCCGGTCCCGCATTGGCCGAACATGTGGTGAAACCCGCGATTGATATGTTCAACAAGATCGCGGGCGACCGTATGCAGATCGAACTGTTCTTTGCCGATCAGCTGGTGCCGACGGGTGAATTGTTCCGCGCCATGCAGCGCGGCACCATTGATGCGGTGCAATCGGATGACGACTCCATGGCCTCGCCAACCGAGGTGACGGTGTTTGGCGGTTATTTCCCCTTTGCCTCGCGTTATTCATTGGATGTGCCGGTGCTGTTCAACCAATACGGTTTGAATGAAATCTGGGACGAGGAATATTCCAAGGTCGGCGTGAAACACATTTCCGCAGGCGCATGGGATCCGTGCCATTTCGCCACCAAGGACCCGATCCGCTCTTTGGAAGACCTGAAGGGCAAGCGCGTCTTTACCTTCCCCACCGCTGGCCGGTTCCTGAGCCAGTTCGGCGTGGTCCCCGTGACCCTGCCATGGGAAGACATCGAAGTCGCGGTGCAAACCGGAGAGCTGGACGGGATCGCATGGTCGGGCATCACCGAAGATTACACCGTGGGTTGGGCCGATGTGACCAACTATTTCCTGACCAACAACATTTCCGGCGCATGGGCGGGGTCGTTCTTTGCCAATCAGGGCCGTTGGAATGAACTGCCCGAAGATCTGCAAACCCTGTTCCGGGTCTGCTGTGACCAGTCGCATTATTACCGCCAGTGGTGGTATTGGGGCGGCGAGGCCAGCCTGCGCGTCAACGGGCCAAAGATGGAATTGACCTCGATCCCTGATGCGGAATGGGCCACAGTCGAAGCGGCTGCGCTGACATTCTGGGATGAAATCGCGGCAGAATCCCCGACCAAGGCCAAGGTTGTGGAGATATTCAAGAAGTATAACGCCGATATGCAAAAGGCCGGACGGCCCTATCGCTACGGCTAACAATTGGTAAGGCGGGGGTTTTCCCCGCCTTGCCCCCTATGCAAGAGGCAGCACATGACACTTGACGACCTAGAAGCGCAATTCGAACGCGGCGCGGTGGATACCGTGCTGGCCTGCCTTGTGGATATGCAGGGGCGGTTGATGGGCAAGCGGTTTCACGCGGCGCATTTCATCAGCGGCGCATGGGAAGAAACCCATTGCTGCAACTACCTGTTGGCCACCGATCTGGAAATGACCACGCCCGAAGGGTTCGACGCGACATCATGGGAAAAGGGATATGGCGATTATGTGATGAAGCCTGACCTGACCACCCTGCGCATGGTGCCATGGTTGGAAGGCACGGCCATGGTTCTGTGTGATGTGCTGGACCATGAAACGCATCAAGAGGTGCCCCATTCCCCCCGTGCCATGTTGAAAAAACAGGTGGCGAAACTGGCGGATATGGGGTTCGAGGCGCTGATGGCGACGGAGCTGGAGTTTTTCCTGTTCGAAAAGTCGTTCGATGACATCCGCAAGTCGGGGTATCGCGATCTGGCCACCCTGTCGGGCTATAACGAGGATTATCATATCCTTCAGACCACCCGCGAAGAGCATGTGATGCGCCCCATCCGTAATGGTTTGTACGGCGCGGGCATTCCGGTTGAGAATACGAAAGGCGAGGCAGAGGCAGGTCAGGAAGAGCTGAACATCCGCTATGCCCCCGCCATGGACACGGCAGAATACCACACCATCGCCAAGCACGCGGTCAAAGAAATTGCCGATATGAAGGGCCACGCCGCCAGCTTTCTTGCCAAGTATCGCCATGACCGTGTCGGGTCGTCCAGCCATGTGCATCAATCCCTGTGGAAAGATGGCGCGCCTGCATTTTTTGACGGCGATGATGCGCTGGGCATGTCGGCCCTGATGAAAAGCTATATGGCGGGGTTGCTGAAATACGCGCCCGATATGACCTATTTTCTGGCCCCCTATATCAACAGTTACAAACGGTTCCAAAAGGGCACATTCGCGCCGACGCGGATTATCTGGTCGGTCGATAACCGCACCGCCGGGTTCCGCCTGTGCGGGGCGGGGTCGAAATCGGTGCGGGTGGAATGCCGCATCGGCGGGTCGGATTTGAACCCATACCTTGCCATGGCCGCGCAGCTGGCCGCGGGGATCAAGGGGATCGAGGACGGGCTGGAATTGCAGCCGCCCCATCGTGGTGATGCCTATGCGGGCGACACCGGAATGATCCCCGAAACGCTGGGCGCGGCGCGTCAGGCCTTGATGAATTCAGATTTGATGCGCGATGCCTTTGGCGCGGATGTGGTGAAACATTACGCCCGCGCGGCCGAGGTCGAAATCGAGGATTTCGAAGCCTTTGTCACAGATTACGAGGTGGCACGCGGATTCGAGAAGGCTTGATCCCGCTGCGGGGGCGGGAGCCTCCGGCGGGAGGTATTTTTGGAACAATGAAAGCGCAGCCGTCGGGAACACTTGATTGCGCATCATCAGCTTACGAGGAAGACATGACGACACTGAAATGTATCTCGCCGATTGACGGGTCGGTTTATGCCGAGCGTCCGGTTTTGGCGCGGGGCGCGGCAGATGCCGTGGTGGCGCAGGCGCGTGCAGCCCAGGTGGATTGGGCGGCGCGACCACTGGACGAGCGCGTGGCCTTGGTGATGGCTGGTGTGGCTGCGGTGGGTGCGATGAATGATGAAATCGTGCCGGAACTGGCGCATATGATGGGCCGTCCGGTGCGTTATGGCGGTGAATTCGGCGGGTTCAACGAGCGTGCGTCTTATATGGCGGAAATTGCGGCGGATGCCTTGGCCGATATTGCCGTGGGCGATGATGCCACGTTCAACCGCTATATCAAACGGGTGCCGCATGGGGTGGTGATGGTGATCGCCCCGTGGAATTACCCCTATATGACGGCGATCAACACTGTGGCCCCTGCGCTGATTGCGGGCAATACGGTGGTGTTGAAACATGCCACGCAGACCCTGTTGGTGGGCGAACGCATGGCGGCGGCGTTTCATTCGGCGGGGGTGCCTGCGGATGTGTTTCAGAACGTGTTTCTGGACCATGCCACCACGGCTGATCTGATCGGCGCGGGGGCGTTTGATTTTGTGAACTTCACCGGATCGGTGGGTGGCGGGCAGGCGATGGAGCGCGCTTCTGCTGGCACGTTTACCGGATTGGGGCTGGAGCTGGGCGGCAAGGACCCCGGTTATGTGATGGATGACGCCGATCTGGACGCGGCGGTGGATACCTTAATTGACGGGGCGATGTTCAATTCGGGCCAGTGTTGTTGCGGGATCGAACGGATTTATGTGCATGAAAGCCTGTTTGATACCTTTGTCGCCAAGGCCGTTGCGGTGGTTAATGGTTACAAGTTGGGCAATCCCCTGGACGGCGATACCACGATTGGGCCGATGGCCTCGGTCCGGTTTGCCGATCAGGTGCGCGGCCAGATCGCCGAGGCCGTGGCGGGCGGTGCGGTGGCGCATATTCCGACATTTGCGCAGGATGACGGCGGTGCCTATCTGACGCCGCAAATCCTGACAGGTGTGACCCATGACATGCGTGTCATGCGCGAGGAATCATTCGGCCCCGTGGTGGGCATAATGAAGGTGTCCGGCGATGAAGAGGCCATTGCCCTGATGAATGACAGCGATTTCGGCCTGACCGCGAGCCTGTGGACTGCCGATATAGACCGCGCCATTGCAGTGGGGGATCGCATTGAAACCGGCACCGTGTTCATGAACCGCGCCGATTATCTGGACCCGGCGCTGTGCTGGACCGGATGCAAACAGACGGGGCGCGGTGGCGGCTTGTCCGTGATTGGCTATCACAATCTGACGCGACCGAAATCCTACCATCTTAAGAAAGTGACGACATGAGCCTGACTGCAAACTGGTCTTATCCCACGGCAATCAAATTCGGGGCGGGGCGCATTGGTGAACTGCCCGCAGCCTGTGTTCATGCGGGGATCACGCGCCCCCTGTTGGTCACGGATCGCGGGCTGGCGACATTGCCCGTCACCGCCGCCACGCTGGATGTATTGGAGGGGGCGGGATTGGGCCGGGCGCTGTTCGCCGATGTGGACCCGAATCCCAATGAATTGAACCTGGAAGCGGGGGTAAAGGCATACCGCGACGGGGGCCATGACGGGGTGATCGCATTTGGCGGCGGGTCCGGTCTGGACCTTGGGAAAATGGTGGCGTTCATGGCCGGGCAGACGCGCCCGATTTGGGATTTCGAGGACATCGGCGATTGGTGGACCCGCGCCGACGCCGATGCGATCGCGCCGATCATTGCGGTGCCAACCACGGCTGGCACCGGGTCCGAGGTGGGGCGTGCATCGGTCATTACCGATTCTGTCAGCCATGTGAAAAAGATCATTTTCCATCCCAGGGTGCTGCCGACAGTGGTGATTTGCGACCCCGAACTGACGGTGGGCATGCCTGCGCATATTACGGCGGGCACGGGGCTGGACGCCTTTGCCCATTGCGTCGAGGCATTTTCCAGCCCGCATTACCACCCGATGTCACAGGGCATTGCGTTGGAAGGCATGCGTTTGGTGATCGAATACCTGCCCCGCGCCTATAAGGATGGCAGTGACATCGAGGCCCGCGCCCAGATGATGAGCGCGGCGGCCATGGGCGCAACCGCGTTTCAAAAAGGCTTGGGTGCGATCCACGCGATGAGCCACCCGATCGGGGCGATTTTCGGCACCCACCACGGCACCACCAATGCGGTTTGCATGCCTGCGGTATTGGAATTCAACGCGCCGGAAATTGCCGAACGGTTTGATCGTGCGGCGTCTTATCTGGGAATCCAAGGCGGGTTTGAAGGGTTCAAAACCTTTGTGCAGGGGTTCAACGACAGTCTGGGCATCCCGCGTGGTCTGGCGGCGCTGGGCGTTGGCGAGGACAAGCTGGATGATCTGGTCGAGGGTGCGATTATTGACCCGTCCTGTGGTGGCAACCCGATTGAACTGAACCGCGAAAACCTGCGCCAGTTGTTTTTGAACGCGATGTAACGCGGCCAGATGATTACAAAGGGGCGGCGCGGGGCAAGCCTGTGCCGCCCTTTTTGTTGTTCGGTTTCAATCCCTAACGCGTGCCGTTTTCGAATTCGGTTTTCACATCGCCCACCAGCCCGGCCAATGTGGCGGTCCAGTCGGTGCCTGCGGACAGGGCCGGATTCCAGATCGCCTTTTCTGCCGCGCTGGTCGGGTCCGGGGCGGGCATATAGGCGGCGGGATTGGCGCGGTTGAATCCGCCGCCTGCGTTCAGCGCCTTGGCGGCGGCGATCAATCCGGGTGCGGTTTGCGGCACGAATGCCGCGTCAATGCCCAGCATGGCCCCCGCCAACAGGCGCCGCGCTGTGGCCACGGTTTGCGGGCGGCCATTGCTAAGCACCTCGTCAAACAGGGCTGCCGTAAGGGCGCTGTCAAACACCATGCCACGGCGCGATGCATGGGCCGATCCGGTGAACATCACCGCGTCATCGACGATCAGCGTGGTCGCGCCCATATGATGCGCACGCCCCGGACCGCCGGTGGGGGTGACCCATGTGATGCGGTCCTTGGCGGCGGTTTCCAATGCCTCCAGGGCGGCCTGAATGGCGGATTTGCGCACCTGGCTCAGCTTGATGTTGCGGTCCGGCAGGTGCTTTTGCGGCAGCAGGAAAATGCAATGCAGCGCGGGATTGGCCGCCAGCCGCGTGGTCAGGGCGTTCAGCAGATGGATGTCGCCGTCATCATGGGCGAAACTTTCGTTGTCCAGCGCGGGGGTTTGCAGCCAGATCAGATCCTCGGCGCGGTTGATGGCGGCGATGGCGGCGCGGGCAAACCCCTGCGCGCCGTTCCTGCTTTTGTCCAGCACGCGATCAAATGCGGCGGCGGCTGTGTCGTCGTCGAAATTGGCGCTGTCGATCAACCCGTCGGTGGTCAGCCCGCCGGGCAGGCTGGCCAGTGCCGCATCAATGCGCTGTTTGATGCCTTGGTTGGCGGGGTCGGCATTGTCCCATGTTTCACCGGGGTTAAAGCTGTTGGGGATCAGGCTCATCAGCATATGGCCATGGGTGCCTTTGGCCGCGGTTTCCAGCAGGGCGGTCCATGGTCCCGCAGTGGTGACGGCGGTGGCGGTGGTGATCGGCACGCCCATGGTGGATATGAAATCGCCGATGCCGTCGGGGGCGCGTTCGCGCATCAGCAAGCGCAGCGCATCGGCGGCGGGGCCAGCCACAGCCACACCCGCACCATGGATTTCGGGCGCGGCGCTGACGCCCGCATGGGTCAGGGCGGGGGGCGGCGATTCATGCCATGCGGCGCGGGCGGCCAATGCGCCGATCACCCCCTGATTGCCGGTGGTGTCATAGGCGGCCAGATCATACATAGACTGGCCGCTGGCGGGTTTGTGGAACCCTGAATTATGCACCCGCGCGGGGCCGCCTGCCTGCGCATCCTCGGCCAGATCGCCGGGGCTGGTCTGCACAAATGCCGGATCGCGGGTGATCACGGTGTCGCCCGTTGTGGCGGCATTGGCAAGGGATGTGGCGATATCGCTGGCGCGCAGGCTGGCAGGGTCAAGCGCGGTGAAATCATGGTCGGTAATCGCGCCCTCGGTCACGATGATACCTGCACCCGGCGGGATTTCATTGGCCCCGGCGGCCAGGGTGCCGCCGGTTTGCGGGCAATACAATGTCTGGGTGCCCGTCAGTGCGGTGATATCCACCAGCGTTGCGGCGTCCACCGCAGGACGGTTGGCGCGTCTGTCGGGGTATATTCGCGAGGCCGCATCCGTGATCAGCATCAGATCGAAACTGAACTGCTCTGCATCGCTTCCGTCGCCATTTTTGCCATCGGGCAGCGGCAGGATCAACAGGGCGCTGCCCGATCCGTCGACCCGCGCCGTGCCGCCCGTCATGCGGAACCTGCGGCCCGTGGTCAGATCGCGCCCGTGCGGCCATGCCCGCACCCATGCCCCTGCGGGCAGGGTGGTGTCGAAATGGATCGCCACGGATTGATTTTCGGCAATCACGGTGGTCAGGCTGCCCGACCCCTTGATGCAATGCGCGGTGAAGGCCGGATCATCCCATTCGCTGGCGTATGGATCGCCACCCGTATGCGCGGTGATGGCCTGTGGCCCCCAGAACTGATCCAGCTCCGGCGCGATGAATTGCACCGTGGCATTGGTGGCGTTGAAACGGGCCATGACCTCGGTCGCGACCTGATCAATGGTGGGCAGAAACACCGTTGCGGCGCTGTTGCGGGCGGGTGAAATGCGGCGGCGCGGGTCGGCCTGTGCGGTGTCGGCGGTGCGGGGCTGGCCCACGGTCATGGTTTCGATATCGGTGATGGCCACGCGCAGGGTATCACGCGCCAAGGCCCCCGTTCCGCCCCATCCGGCAAAGGGCGTGGCGCTGGCGGGCGCGGCGTAGGGGCCAGCGGGCAGCGGCGCGATACGCGGGATCGGCGCGGTGTCGGTATTGGCCGAGGGCGCGGCGGAAAACCCGATGGCGGGGGCGCTGCCCGCAGTGAACAGCACATCGGATGTGCCAATGGCGGTCAGGTCGGTCAACTGGCCGGTGATGCGGGCCTGAATGGCGGGTTCCAGCGGGCCTTCGTGGGCGTTCAGCAAATGCACGCTGCGCCCTGCGGTGACGGATTTGGTGCGCTGGCGGTTGGCATTTGACGCGGCCCACAGGTTGTCCCAGGGGGTGGTGGCCAGATGGGCCCACACCGCCGCGACGGTGCCCGCATCATAGGCACGCCCGTGAATGTCAAACGCCCAGAGCTTCACCGCAAGCGGCGCGCCTGTGTTGTTTTCCAACAGGCGGGCATCGTCCTTTTCGGGGCGGCGCAGGATGGTGGCGGGTTTGCTGGCATTGCTGAAACCGGCGGAAAAGCCCAGCCCCAGATACAGCGATTTTTCCGCATCACTGGCCAGCCCGTTAAACACCTGACGCAGGTCGGCGGCGTCCTTATCCGGCAGGATATTGTGCAGCGCGGCGGTGCTGTTGATTGTTCCTGCGGCCAGTTCAATCGCGAAACGGTTGATCACGGGGCGGGTGGCCTGCCCTGCGGTGGCGGCGGTGGTGCTGTCGGGGCGCGGGGCGGCATGTGACAGGGCCGCCAGCCGTGCTGCGACCTCGGGCAGCAGGGTGAACAGCACCACCATGGCATTGTCGGCAAAGGCGGCGCTGCCATCGGCCTGTCGCAGGGTGGCCAGCGGTTTGGGCCGCGTGGCAGTTGCCACCAGATAGGACAGCAACCCACCCGCAGGCGCGTTCCAGATCGCGCCATCGGGCAGTGACATGGCACAGCCCAGATCGGCATCGGGCATGCCCAAATCGCCTAGGTCGCTGTCATCGCTGCTGGCGGTCTGGAACCACGGACCCAAAACAGGGGAGGCAAGGCCAAGCGTGGACGGGGCAGGGGAAAGATCGGGCATCGGTCTGGTCCTTTTCTTGGCTTAGATCACTTGATCGACGGGGGGGCTTTGCCGCCCCAGCGGGTCAATCAGGCGCAACCGGAACAGGGTGCCGGTTGGGGTTATGAATGTCGCATCATCAGGGTCGCCCGCGATGGTGAAACTGGTGCCAGCCCCGGCGGCGCGTTCGGTGATGCGGGTCATCGCCTGATCGGGCAGGCGGCGGTCCACCGTCACCACCCATGGGCCAAGCGAGGTGGGCACCAGATCGCCCGCCGCATCAAAGGTCATTTCCAACCCCTGAATGCCGCCCGCCACGGTGCTGCCGGATCGGGCGTTGAACAGGGGCGCGGCGGGGGCCGTATCGGGCACCACATCCAGCGTGACGGGGGCGCTGGGTTTGCTCCATCGTGCGCCCATCGGGTCGCCCGAAGGGGTGGTGGAACCGGGTTCGGGCGCGCCCTGCGCCTCGGCCAGCCACGCGTATTTGATAAAGGGTGACAGGCGGGCGGCGGGGGCGATCAGGGCGCTGCCCGTATCGCGATAGGTGGCGGTTTGCAGGCCGGTGTCAGGGTCCACAGGGCCGAACATGGCTGTGCCAATCACCGGATTGCGGATCGGGTCGACCACGCCGGAACGGGTGCGGCGCAGGCGTGCGCTGCGGGCCTCGGTCACGCCGGGGCGGTGAGTGATGGTTAGCTCGACCACCAGATCGGGTTCGCCCCCGGTGCCCGCGACCTGACGTGCGGTGATCACCGGCTGGCTGGGCGGTTCGCTGTTGGGCACGCCATAAAACACGGTTTGCACGGTTTCCAGATCGGGGCGGGCGGCGGTGGCTGTAGCCTCGGTCACGACCTTGTAACCACTTAACAATTTCAACGAACCGGACAGCGCATGGCGGAATTCCATATTGCCCGCGCTGTCAATTTCCTGCGTCACACCCTTGAGCCGTTCAAACAGGAAACCGGGGAAAAGCGCTTCGTTCGCCTCGAGCGCGACGGCGCGTTGCACCGGGTCGGTTTCGGATTCCAGCGTGGCGACCACGCTCAATGCGGCGGGCGTGCCCAGGTTGTTCAAATGATCGCGCAGGCGGTTTTCATCGGTGTAATAGACCGCATAGGCAGTGCCGCTGGCGGGTTTGGGCAGGCTGCGTTCGACCCATGATTTGCCTGTCGCATCGGGGCGCGCAGCATATAGCAGAGTGTCAATCGGCGACAGTTGCGCGGGCGGATAGGGGTCTGTCATCGTCAACCGCAACGGCTCCGACAGGGTCGATACCTGCCCCTCGGTATCTATCCAGACGGCGGTGATTTCCATTTTCTTGCTGGCCAGCGCGGCCAGAACCGGCCCGTCGAATTGGGTTTGCACGGCCCATCGGTCGTCTTCCGGGGTTGCGGGGGGCTGGGGCGGGGTGTTGCCATCGACATAGATCGACACCAGCGTGGTCACGGGCAAATCGACGGGCGCACCGAATGCCGCCCCGTCCACCGTTACCGTCAGGCGGGCATGGGACAGCGGATAGGACCCCGGCGCCAAGGTGGCGGCATCGGGCATCGGCACCGTGGCGGTGACGCGGCCGCTGTGGCTGCCGCTGGCCACATCGGGCTGGCGGTAATTGCCCTGCACCACGGGGCGCGGCGGTTTGGGGCGCGGCCCCTTGTCGCCCTGCACATTGACCCAGTCGGAGTAACGACCGAACCTGTCCATCTGCGCCGCATAAAGGCGAAATTCGTCCGGCCCCACATATGAATCACTGATGAACGCATCGGGCAGACCCGCGGTGGGAACTGGCGTGGCAAAGCCCCCCGCCTGCGGGATATTGGGCAGGATCAGGGCGCGCCAGACCTTACCGCCCCCATCCACCACTTCGCTGTTTTGCGGGAAATATTGCGCGCTGCTGACGGGTTGGCGGCGGGTCGCGGCAATGGCAGAGCCTGCCACCAGATCGCGCACCCCGGTTTCGACCACGCGGCGGGGGTCTTCCTCATCTGTGGGCAGCCAGTGCTGGTGTTCGGGTTTATCCAGCGCGGGGCGCGCCATCGGTTGCAACACGGCGCGATGATCCGCCACCGCCACCCCGCCAAGCGCCATGCAATTGCGCCGCTCCAGTTCGAATTTGGCGGTGATTTTGCGTTTGATCAGAAATGATCCGGCAAGGTTATTCCAAAGTTCCGCCAATTGTTGCGGGGGCAGCAGCTCGCTCCCTTGCCGTGCAGCCTCGATCAGGTCGGCAAAGACCTCTCCGCGTTCGCGGGCCTGTTCCAGCACGCCATTGGCAGGGTTCTGAAACACCGCCGTCAGGCGATACAGGCTGAGCCGGTGATTGCTGCTGTCCAGTTTGTCACGGTCCAGCGTTTTATATCCACAATAGCTGGCCATGCCGGGTTCGGCCTGCGCCTGAAGGAACAGACCCAAGGACCGGATGCGGATTTCCCCACTGCCGTCCTCGGAAATGTTATTACCGTCCGCATCCAGCAATTCACGCAGCATCACCTGATCCAGCTGCGGCGGGGCGGCGGTGATCAAATCGTTCAATGGCGCGGATAATTCGCTGAAAAACGCCTCGATCCGTTCTTTTTCCTCGCTGGTGTTATGGACGGGCGCGGCGGCGCGGGCGGGGGCACCGTTTGTGTCCTGCATCGGGCGGCGTTTGGGGGTCTGGGTATCGCGGCGGTGGTCGCACAGGTTGTCCCAATTGGTCAGCGCAGCATAGCGCGGCCCGCCCGCATGGGGCAGGTTCAACACATCCACCACACGGTAATCCAGTTTCTGTTTGTCCGCAGCGTTCAGCCAGCGCAGGCCGACAACCGTGCCAACGCCGCGCAGCACCAGCCGCACAATGCCCGCGCCGGTAAACGCCAGTGGCATGCCGCTGCGTTGACCCAGATAGGCATCCTCGCCCGCGACAGATCGCAGATAGGCCCGCGCCCTTGGTTCATTATCGCCCGCCGGGTCCATGATGATTTCGGCCCAAACGGCCTGAATGTTCGGGCCGGTGGGCAGGTTGATTGTGATCTCCTCCCCCTGAGCGATGGAAAAGGGCGGCACCCGCACCACACCGTTCTGGTCGCGAAACAGCGCGGCGTCGCGGAAATTCAGCCGCGCCATATCCTTGTCCGTCACATCGGCGCGTTCGATCACAAAGGGGGTGACAGGCAGACCCAACAGGGGGTGCTGCGCGATTTTCAGATGCGCACCGGCGCGGGCGTGACTGTCAGACCCGTCAATAAACAGCGCAGACAGGTGCAACAGGCCGGAGTTGTTATAGGTATCCATGATCAGAACCCTTCGATTTGCATGACAAGCGGCACCGCGCGCAGGTGTTGGCGCCCGATCAGGGGGCCGTCGCTGGTTTCGAATTGCAGTGCCAGATGGTTGGTCGCCAGCGGTGAGGTAAATCCGGGCGGCGCGGCCAACAGGATGCGGGTGGCGTTGCGGGTGCGGCGCACCACATCAAACCGCGCCGCGCCGATTATCGCGTGATCCAGACGGCAGCGTATGGTCAGGTCGACCTTGCCCCCGTTGATCACGGCGGCGTCGCGGTCCAGCGGTTCCAGCGCATCCACCAACAGGCCGACCATATGCATGGCTGTGCCGCTGGCATCCGGTTGCCAGATCTGGAACATGCGCGGGTTGCCATCGGGCAGGCCCAGTGTGTCCATCCCCATATCGGCCATCGCATTGTCGAACGCGCTGTCGGATGCGGGCAGGACATCGGTGGGCAGGCTGGCGCTGGCATCCAGGATCAGTTCCTGCATTGGCACGGGCGCCGTGCTGCCATCGGTATTCATGCCAAGCGCCTGAACCATTTCCACAGGATTGGCATAGCGCGAGGTCATGAACCGGCTGGCCTGCACCCGGATTTTCGCATCCGGATCGGCCAGCAGGCGCGCCATCAGATCGGCGTCATACATGACACGCGGTTCCAGCGGGAATGTCCCCGCCAGCGTGGCACCACCACCGGCGATGCGTTCCACACCGGGGATGCAGGGTTTGCCCTCGGCGGCGGCATTCAGGCGGATGTCAAAATCGCTGAGCAATGCGTCGGGCAGGGCCAGCATCTGCAAGGCACCGGGCAGGGGCGCGATCAGGGCGGAAATATCGCCACCCGATTGCGCAGGCGGATCGGTGCGCCGGATTTCGATGTTCAATTCACGCCCGTAGCGGTCCAGCAGATTGGCCACATGATCCTGCGAGAAATGGAACACCACCGGATCGTCGGTGAAATGGGCAATCGCGCCGTTGGCCGGATCGCTGCCCACCAGATACCGGTCCAGATCGCGCGGATCAAAGATGTATTCGTTTGCCCCGTCCTGCAACACGGATAGGGAGGCATCCTCGGGTGCGGTGCGGAAGCTGAACACCTGCGCCGCCCCTGCGGTGAAATCACCATTGGGGGGCGTGGCGGGGGCGTTGTCGCTGTCATCCTCGCCGACCCACGACTGCCATGACCAGGCCACCTCGACCTCGTATTCGCTGTCGGGGTCCAGCAGGACAGGGCGGTCGCTGCTGGCGGCAGTTCCCGTCAGGGAGTCCACCAGTTCCTCGCGGGTTTCGACATCGCGGGCCTGCCAAAGGGCGGCGCGTTCATCGACACCGCACAGGGCCATCAACGTGATTTCCTGTGCCTTGCTGCGCGGGGTGACGATCACGCGGTCGAATGCATCTGATCCGCCCGGAATTTTATACAGAACATAGCCGCAGG
Source organism: Paracoccaceae bacterium (assembly GCA_050633465.1). Classification (GTDB taxonomy): domain Bacteria; phylum Pseudomonadota; class Alphaproteobacteria; order Rhodobacterales; family Rhodobacteraceae; genus UBA3069. Next base: position 140,954 of record JBOEGO010000015.1, read on the forward strand.
TCTTGCCATCCTTGCGGGTAAAGCTTTGCAACAGTTTGCCGGGCCATGTGGCGGGGCGACCGTCGCCATCGACATCTTCTGATGTGACAACGGGCAGGTCGATCATGCCGCTGCCGGTTTCGGTTTTGCCGCCTGTCGATGTGTCGGTGGTTGACCCGCCCGCGCCCACTTCGCGCAGGCAAATGTCGGTCAGCAGCGCCTTGTCCTTGACCCGGATTTCGACACGGGTAATCGCCTTGGATTTCAGGGTGACGCGCAGGATCCGGCCTGTGGTTTCGCCGCCTTCGCCCACCAGTTTTTCGCCGTTCCGGTCCAGTGCGACGACCTCGTATGCGGTGCCTTTGGCCATGGCCATCGCAAGGCGCACATCACTGCAAGGATGCGGTAGGGCGATGGTCAACCCATTGGTGCCAAATGACAATTCATTGACTTTATCCGCGCCTTCCTTCGCTGATCCCTCGATCAGGGTGACCTGGTCGGTGATGGTCAGGGATTTCGCGCCCTTGGGGTCGGCAAAGGTCAGCCCGTCCTGTTCCAGTTGCGCCACGGCGCGGGTGATCAGGCGGGCGTTTTTGAACGCGATGCAGCGGTTGTTCGGCACGCTGGCGGCACCGTCACGGCAACAGATGCGGTAAATCACGCCCTCGTGGCCGCCACCCGACAGCACCACGGTGGTGATCGGTTCATCGGCGGTCAGGCGGATGATATGCGGAGTTTTCTGCGCCGCGCCGCCTTCGCCCTTGGCGATGATATGTTTGTCGGCGTTATAGCCATCGGCGACCACGGGTTCATTGGTGAACTGCATCACATGCAGTTCCAGATCGGTGCAGCCCTTGGGCAGATGCAAGGCCAGACCATCGCGGTTGATCTGCAATTCCAGCCCTTTGTCCTGCCCCGATTGGACCACCGGATCGGTGTCGACCGCATCGGCCAGCCGGATGGTTTGACGGTTCAGCGGTTCGATCTTGATCCCCTGCACCTCGGCGCTGGTTTTACCGTCGATATCCTTGGGCAGCGCGCCCAGATCAATGCAATTTGTATCCGGTTTGGCCGGATCGGCGGGGCGCAAACAGCAGATTTGATAAATCAGCGCCTCGCCATTGCCGCCGGTGAATTCCAGCCGAACGATGGGTGTGCTGGCCGTCAGGGTCAGCGTCAGACCGATGCTTTGCGTGCCGGGAGAGGTAACGCTGGCCACCTCTTTTCCGTCTGCATCAAAGCCTTTGATGGTGACCGCACCGGCCCCCAGCATAAGCGAGATTTCCATATGGGTGCAGCCCGCGGGCAGGTCCACCGCCATGCCGTCAAACGGCATCACCAGTTCGGTCGCGCCATCATTGCCGCGCCGCGCGGGCGTGGTTCTGGCGTTGACACCATCAGCGCGGCGAAAGCTCTGATTGGATTTATTGGCAGTGAATGTCGCGCCATCCAGATCAAAACTGTTCTTGCCGTCGATGGCTGCGGGCAGCGCCTGCAGGTTCAGACAATCACGGCCGGGCGATTGGCCATCCTCGCCCGGTTTGGTGCAGCACACACGATACAGATTGATCTGCTTGGCCTTCAGGTCGACCTCTATCCACTTGATTCCGCTGTCGGAATTCAGGGTGGTCAGCATCGGCGCGGATGACGGGGCATCGGCCACCACCTCTGTGGTGCTGCCATCATTGTGATGCAGGGTGAAAATCACCTCGCCGGAACCGGCGCGGTAATAATACAGCTCCAACTGGTGGCAGGGGGTTTTCAGTTCCAGATTGGCACCGGGGTTGGTGATGATCAGGTCGGCCTTGCCATCCGAACCGACACGCGGATCGGCGGGGCGGGAGATATCCACCTTGTCGCTGATTTCCAGCGGAGAGTTGGGCGATTTCGCCGACACATGGAACGGTTTCAGATCGAACCGCGTGGCCTGTTCTCCGGGTTTCACATCCTCGAACATATAGCAGTTGCCGCCGCTGCCGCTATCACCGCTGTGATCCTGACAGACCAGCAGCAACAACTCGCCGTTGGTCACATCGCGATCCAGATTGGCACGCCATGGCAGGGCCACGGGGTGCGGGCCATCGGCGTTGATTTCTTCGGCTCCGGGCAGGCGATACCCCTGACGCAGGACCTGACCGGCGTAGGTCACATTGGGCGTGTCGACCACACCACCGCCGCGCGGGTTCAACCCCTGCGTGGCCAGCAATGACGTCAGCGATTGCTGCGTTGCCACCACCCCGTTGCGGGTCATGAACGACTGGCCCTTGCCGATGAATTTGCTGGGGTAGGGGCCGGGGGCGGGCGCGTTGCGTTTCAGCCGCGCCTCGGTCAGGGAAATCACATCGGCGGCGCTGCCCATCAGGCAGGCGCGGCGCGGTTCGGGCACCGGATCGCAGATGCGTTCGATCAATGTGGCGGGGTCGCCGGGCTGGCCTGCGCCACCATCCTGCGTGCTGCGCGCCCATGCCCATGGTTCCCAGTTCAGCAATTGCAGATGCGTGACCTCGGCCCCCGAAGGGGTGGCGCTGCCGCTGCCGGATGTGTCATCGGCGGCGCGCGACGGTGAATGGGTCCATGCCGATTGCAGCGCCGCGCCGGACGGGTCGACGACCAGGCCGCCGCCGACCTTGCGCAGGGTGACGCCATCCAGACGATAGGCATATTTCAACCGGCTGGAGCCAAACCACGCCTCGCCCGATGGTTGCGATGCGGGGTCGAACTGGCCTCCGCTTGGCAGGTTGTCCTTGATGAAATGCGCGAAATTTAGCACCGGAACCGTGTCGGGCCAGACGGTGTGGTTGTCTTCGGGCGGGACGCCCTGATTTTGCGACACCCCGTCGATTTCGACGAAATCGAAAATTGCCTCGCCTTGGGGCGTGCCTGTTGTGGCCTCGCCCATCACCGCGCCCACGCGGTCGGTCAGGGAAACCGATGTGACGGGGGGCGGCGGTGCAGGCGGGGTGATCGCGGGCGGGCTGCCGAATGAAAATTCGACACAGCCCTTGAGCGAGAAGAAAAACAAATCGACCTCGCCGCAGAATTCGCCCTCCAGCGACAGGGACGATGGTGCATTTGGCGGGTCCATATAGGTCAGCACGATGTCGCCACGCGCCGAAATCGACACCACGACCAGATCCAGCTTGCCGTTCACGAACAGCCCGCCCTTGATCACCAGGGGCGATGTGCCCAACCCGACAAGGATCTTGGCCGAGGCCGACAGCCCAATCGGCCCTGCCTTCCATTCGATGCCGACACCGGCACCGAAACCAATGGCAAACCCGTCGAAATCCCAACCGGCCTCGCCCCCCAGCGAGGTGATGCCGCCGCCTTCGATCATCAGATATGACCATGCTTGCAGGTTGATGGTGCTGGGCAGCAGGGTCAGGGTGATCGGTTCGCCCGTGCGCCCGTTCACATTGTCCGACCCCAGCCGGATATACACGTTCTTGCCGCTGCCTGGATAGGGGAAATAGGCCGAAAACGGCACCTTTACCTTCAGGATTTCGGGGATTTCATATTCGGCGGATACGGCGATGCTGACGGCCTCGTCGTCAATCACCACAAGGCCGGTGATCGCGGCGGTTTGCCCGTCTTTCTTATCCTTGGCGGTGGTGTCGGGCAGGGACAGCAGGTTGACCTCGACCCCCAGAATAACCTCGGGGTCGGGGAAAGCGACCACAACCATGCCCACAGCGGACAGCGAAAACGAGGCATCGGGCAGGGTGCCCAGAACCACGCCCAGCCCCAGCGCGTGCTGGCCGCGCATCGGTTCATATTTGTCCTCGGGGTTTTTGCGCCACCAGCCGATTTCGCGGGTCACGATATCGGTGGTGTCCACCACATCGCGGGTGCCGTTGATCACGGTCTGGCCGATAAATCCGTGGATCGCCAGCGGCAGCGGACCCAGCGGAATCCCACCGGGGAATTGCACGCGGGCATATAGATTCATGAACACCGCAGGCGCGATTTCGGGTGGCGACCCCACGGCCAATGCCGCAGCTGCACGGATTTGCAACGGGATCACGGTCACGTCGATGCCCGCCTTGATGATCCCGCCATCCTCGATCTTCAACCGCCCTTCGCCCTTTAGCGCGGCGGGGATATCGACCTTGGCCGACAATCCGCGCAGGCTGAATTCGGGCGGGAATGTCACATTGCCGCTGGCATCGGTGTTAAACGTAACGCGAAACGAGGCCTCGGATATTTCGACAACGCCCAGATCCAGCGCCACGGCCAGTGTCGGTTCCACCCAGAACGACCCGACCCCCATGCGAAATTCGGTGACCCGCAGCAGTTTTTGCAAGGGGCCGCTGATCTCCCACAATCCGCTGTCCTCGATCGTCATGGAATCGGATTCATAGACCACGCCCAGCTTTTCCAGCAGCGGCGCGTCGGGGTCGGTGTTGTCGAATTCCACGCCGACATTGTCGTAACGCAGTTTCATCGGTTCGCGGGTTTTCAACCCCAAAGCACCGGTATTCACGTGCAATTCGTTGCTATAGCTGATGGTCAGCTGGGTTTTCAGGCTTTCAAAGGGGTTTTCCAGCGTGCGGGTGCTGGTTTTGCTTTCCAGACCCACAAGGGTGGATTTCGACCCCGCAGCGATCAGGGGACCATCGCCCATATCGACCCCCGCAAACCCCGTAACAGCGGCCAAAGCGGCCAGTCGCGCGGTCGATCCGATGGCGTCATTGTCGAAATCCACCCCCGAGGCCAACATCGGCCCCAGCGAAAAGGCCGCGACCAGATTGGCCTGCTCGGTGCGGGCCAAACCATCGCCGCCTTCGGATTTCAGGCCAACGGTGAATTCGGTGAATCCGGTCAGATCGTCAAAAATCCATTTGCCATAGACCGTTAGCACCTCGGCGGTCAGGCTGATGCCGTCACTGTCGGGTGTCCATGCGTATTCCAGCTCGGCCAGATTTGGCACCAGATCGGACCAGCCCGTGAACCGCGCGCGGTCCCACCCCAGCACCAGTTTGACGCGATAATCGGATTTGGCGTTGTCATTGTCCGATGGCGCGGTGTCGCGCCCCGTGGCAGGCACCAAAACGCGGCGGCGGGTCGGGTCGATGGCGGATTCGGTGGTGCGCACCGATGTGCCCTGCGCCGTGCCACCCACCGCATAGATATCGGCGCGGCGGTATATGCGGCGGATGGATTCGCGGCTGGAATCGGGCGGGTTGCTGCGCAAACCGTTGCCGCCTGAATCGGTGGGCCAGCCATCGGATACATGGGTGGTGTTGATCAACCGGCCCGAGGTTTCCGCCTCGACCGGGTCGATCAGATCGGCGGCACCGGGGAGCAGCGCACCGATGGATTGTTCACCATAGGCAGTGATGGCGTTGGCCACTGCGGGCGTGCTGCCGGACGCGGTGGTCAGCAGGGCGACAACCGCATCGGCGCGTCGCGTGGCCAGCCCCACGTTATAGCTGTCGCTGCCCACATCATCGCAGCGCCCGAACACCTGAAACTGCGCATCGGGGTAATTTGCGGCCCATGTCAGCAGCGCCTGATGGATGTTGGACCCCGCATCGCCGAATGGCTGCGCCGGTCCCCAGTGCTGCGCCACGGAATCGTCGAATTCGAACAGGACCTGCACATGGCGGTCATTGATTTGCACCGCCGCTGCGCCGCCCTCGTCTATCGCCACCTCGGCGATGGTGCCTGCGGGCAGGGTCAGCGTGCCGCCGGTCAATTCGCCCGCATCATTGGCGGCGGACAGCGCGCCGCTGCCGTGAAAATCGCTCAGGTCATAGGTGCCCAGCAGGGCGGCGGGGGGCAGCGCGGTTGTGGGATCAGAGGCGGCAAAAACGCCGTCCTCGCACCCGATCAGCAGCGCGCCCTGATCGGCCTCGCGCAGGCGCAATCGCAATCGGGTCGGGCCTTTGTTTGTTGCGTCTTTTTCTGTGATTTCAATGTGATGGATGCCGCGCGCCGTGGCGGGCAGGGCCAGCGTCAGGCTGGTGCCCTCGTGATCTATGCCCAGTGCAGGGCAGGCCCATTTGAATGTGGCACTGGTGCTGGCGGGATCGGGGCTGGCGGTCAGCACCAGCCCGTCCATCGCGGCCAGGGGGCCGGTCAGGTCGACCACATTGTCCAGACCGGTGCCATTGATATCGACCGACAGATCGGGGGCCTTGCCGCTGGCGACCATGCGCACGGTGAAATGCGGTTTGCGCAAGCGGCGGGCAGTGGGGCCGGTGCCGATCACCTCGATCGGGGTGATTTTGATCTGTTCGTTATGGGCGATTTGCCCGGTGGCGCTGTCGCCGGTGATGGCCGCCTGATGCGGGAAATCGAACTCGGCCTCGTAATCGGTGATGCCGTCGGGGTCGCTGGCGGGGGGGGCTGGCACGGTCAGGCTGGCGGTGATGGCCACGCGTTCGCCCGCCAATGCGCTGATTTCCAGCGTGCCATTGTTGAAATCGAACCCGGTGTTGATATTTGCGCCATCTTGGGTGAACACAAATGTGGATGCGGCCAGCGGAGAGCGGCCGAACTGCACCTCCAGTTCGCCCTGTAATCCCAAGGGATCGCCAATCAGGAAATCGCGCAGCGTGGCCGATATCCCGCCGGTGCCAAGCGCGGCAGCGGGGGAATAAACCGTCGCCTCGCGCAGGGCGAACCCGACCCATTGCGCCGATTGCCCGCGTTCAATCACAAACGGCGGAGAGCTGCGCGTGCTGCCGTCAAACATCAGATCGCGGATGGTGAAGCCGAACCCAGATTTGTCACAGACGAAATGCGGCGGTGAACAGGTGATCTGCCCCACACCGCCTGACAATGCATCGGGCAGAAAGGGGTCGCTGCCCTCGATCACATTGATGAAACGGGTCACCACCTGCGCATCGGGGGCGGATTTTTCAATGCGAAACGCGGCGCTGCCGGTGAACGCGACCGGGGGGCGGTTTGGCAGGGGTTCCAGATGGCGCGGGGTTGTGCCGCTTTCCTTGACAGGTCTTGCGCCGACCAGCCCGTCGAAAATCAATGTGAAATCGGTCAGGAACAGGTCAAACTGCCACGCATCCGCGCCCGGCTCCAGATCATCGGCAATGGCGGCGCGGGATTTGGCAAACTGGAACGGGATGCCCGTGGTGATGCCCGACATCCGCAATTTGGCGAACCCAAGGTCGAAATCATCGACATCCTGACCGGCCAGCACCACATCCAGTGATTGCAACCGCCCCGTCTGGATCACCGCGCCATCGCTGATCCGGCTTTCCAGTTCTATCGCGACAAAGCGGTTGAAAAAATCCGAGATCTGCGCCGGAAGCGCCTGATTGATCTGATCGGTGGTGTCGAAAAGCGCAACGATTGGAATACCGGCTTGGCGTGCCATTGTGGTTCTCCCGGTGGGAATGCATCTGGTAAAAAGGCGTTTTAAAATCGAGTGGGCAAAATAACCCTGCTGATAAGGCTACTTGTGGCTGTATTTTTCGGCAATGATCCCAAACCGGTCAGGCGGCGGAATCGGCGGAAACCGGACCATCCGCAGTTTGAATTGCGGGTAAGCGATTGTTTTCTTGCGTTAAAAAATTTCAATTCTGGCGTGAATCTATCGTGAATCTTGCGCGGTGCTGCTATGGGCGCGCCGTCGGGCGGCACATGGGGTGCCCGTTTTGCGCGAATCGGGGCGGTTGATGTGCATCTTGCCGCAATTGGGTTGGGTCGCTCTTGACGATGGCAAACCGATGACTTAGGTCAGGCACTGCTACGCGGGCGTTGTGTAGTGGTAAGACCTTAGCCTTCCAAGCTAATGACGCGGGTTCGATTCCCGCCGCCCGCTCCAGCATTCCCCCCCTCAATGTTGGCGATATTTTGCCGCCGGACCACCGGCGATCACCGATGCGTTTCGGCATACGGTTGCGTATGGTTTTGCGCAGATGTGCCGCTGCCTTTTCCCGATGCGACCCGCCGCTGTTTCACTCCGGGGTGCTCTCGCTTGACGAAATGGTACACATCATTATTAATAACCTTGTAACGAAAGATTCCCGGTGCTGTTTTTAGTCATCGGGAGCAGCCCGCGAATGCGCCGGGCGCCCGCCCGCGCCGCCTTCGGAGGAGAAGGTGGCGTGGGTGCAGGCCATAACAAAGTTCTGTTTTTCCGGCTGGCTGCACCCTGCGACGGGGTATGGTTTGTGGCCGTTTCCCTATGGCGGACAGGGGCGGGCGCGGCCCATGTATTCCGGCATTATTTGTGTAAATACTGTTGCTAGTTGCGCCAGACCAACAGGCGTTTTTCGATCCTGCCGATCAGGGTGGAAATCAGCACGCCAAGCGCCGACAATATCACAACCCCCGCGAACAGCCGTTCCAGATCATAGAGAGAGCCTGCCTCTAGGATATAGGCGCCGATGCCGCGCTGCGCGCCCAGCATTTCGGCGGCGACCAGCAGGATAATCCCGATGGACAGCGATATGCGCAGCCCCGACAGGATGCCGGGCAATGCGCCGGGCAGCACGATTTTGCGGATGATTGACCACCATGCCAGCCCGAAACTTTGCCCCATGCGGATCAGCGTGCGATCGACGTTATCGACCGCGCCATAGGTGGCGACCACGGTGGGAGTAAAGGTGCCAAGCGCGATCAGCGCGTATTTCGACCCTTCGTCGATGCCGAACCAGATCACGAACAGCGGCAGCAGCGCGATTTTCGGTATCGGGAATAGGGCGGCGACCAGCGGCACCAACCCCGCGCGGATCAGGGAAAACAGCCCGATCAACACGCCCACACCGATGCCCACCGTAATACCCAGCGCAGAACCCACGGCAAGCCGGGTCAGCGACGGGATCATATGTTCCCACAGCAATCCGGTTTTATACAACTGCACCAATGTGGCGGCCACATCAGACGGGCGCGGCAGGGTCAGGTTGGATATCCAGCCCGCGCTGGTGCCCCACTGGATCACCGCGATCAGGAATACGAACAGCGCCAGCCCCGCACCGCGCACGGGCACTGGGCGAAATCCGCCGCCACGAAACGGCACGGCGGTTTCCGTTGCGGTTGCGGCGGGCATGTGTGGCGCGGTGTTTTGTGCGATGGCGTCAGGCATTGGCCAGCTCCTTATCGGCGGCCTCGGCCTCTTGGCGCATCAATTGCCACAGGTGGGATTGATGCGCATCCAGTTGCGGATCACCGGCGCGGCGATCAGCCAGCGGCATGTCAATTTCCACCACCTCGCGGATGGTGCCGGGGCGGCGCGACAGAACCACAATGCGATGGCCCAGACGCACCGCTTCGGACAGGTTATGGGTGACATAGACGGCGGTGAAGGGCTGGCGGGTCCACAGCGCCACCAGATCATCCATCAACAATTCGCGGGTCTGGGCGTCTAGCGCCGACAGGGGTTCATCCAGCAGCATCACGGCGGGGTTGACGGCCAATGCGCGGGCTATGGCGACCCGTTGTTTCATGCCGCCCGACAATTGGCGGGGCAGGGCCTGCGCGAAATCCGACAGGTTGGTGCGGGCCAGAACATCGGCCACAATGCGGCTGCGTTCGGGTTTGGCGATCCCGTGATCCTCTAGCACCAGCGCGATGTTTGCGGCCACGTTGCGCCATGGCAGCAGCGCGAAATCCTGAAACACATAGGTCAGCGGGTTCAGGCAGCCATCAGGCACGTCGCCCTGTTGCAGAACCGCGCCCTGATCCGGGCGTTCCAACCCGCCCAGCATCCGCAAAAGGGTGGATTTGCCACAGCCCGACGGGCCGACAATGCACACGATGCGCCCTTCGGGGATGGTCAGGTTGATGTCGGACAGCACCGTCATGTCGCCATAACGGTGGGTCAGGTTTTCAATACGCAGATCCATGGAGTTTCCTGCAAGGGGCGGGGCCACAACAGCCCCGCCCGTGTGGTTTATAGGGTTTTGACGTAGGATGTATCGACCAGCATTTCGGTGGTGATGCTGTCCTTGACCAGACCTTCGGATTTGAACCAGTTCACCTGATCATTGACCGATGCCATGTTCAGCGCCGCACCTTCGTTCAGGCGCATGGCCCCGTTGACGATGCCTGATTTCGCCTTTTCATATTCGCGGTCGGTATAGACGTATTTGTGGATCAGTTTGACCATGTCCTCGGCGCCGTCATCACCTGCGGTTTTGTCCACCAATGCGGCGTTGAAATCGGCCGCGCCTTTGGAAAACGCGCGCAGGAATGCTTCGGTTTTGGCGCGTTCATTGGCGGCATTGCTGGCCGAGGTAAAGGCGGTGGTGACCTGATAATCCGGCAGGTAGTCGGCGACATTGCCGATGATATGCACCGCGCCCGATCCGGCCAGCGGTTTGGCGATATGGGGCACAATGGACCACGCATCAATCTGGCCCGATTTCAGCGCGCCGATCACCGCACCGACCTTTTGCAGGGGGATGAATTCGACCTCGACGCCCTCGGCCTCGGCGATTTTCGATCCCATGTAATGGAACGACGATCCCGCCTGCGTGACGCCGAATTTCTTGCCTGCCAATGCGGCGGGCGATGTCAGACCGGCCTGAAACGCCGCATCGGAGGCAAGAATTTTCTGCCCGTCGATGCCTTTTTCCTCGGACAATGCGCCGCCAATCACCTTGGTCGCGCCTTTTTCGGCCAGCGAAATCAAACCGCCGGAAATCGCGGTCACGGCGTAATCGGCGTCACCCGATGCGATGGCCACGGCCATGGGCTGTGCCGCCTGAAAGAACTTGAATTCGACATCCAGTCCTTCCTCCGCGAAATATCCGCGTTCAAACGCGACAAAGCTGGCGGCGTGGCTGGTGAACGGCAATGCGCCCACGGTCAGTTTGGTATTGGCGAATGCGGGGCTGCCCAGCATCGGCAGGGTGGCCGCGCCCCCCAGTATGCCCAAGGCACCGCGGCGTGTGAAATCAGTCATAGTATATCCCTCCGGTTTTCGGTTCGGTTTGAAAACGCTCCCTATTCCGGCTGCTATACCGGAACCTGCGCCGTAAGTGAGCGTAAAGCGCGCCGATTGTCACCCCCAAAACCCGCAAATGCCGCAGGCAGTGGCAGGGGCTTTTGCTTGCCCGTGGGCGTTTGACGTTCTACACCCCTGCGCGCAAGCCAGACAGGAGCGCACATGGCCCGGGGACCCAGAACCATTCTCGAAGAGCGGGAAAAATCCAAACAGGTTGGCGCCCTGCGTGCGCTTGCGCCGTTTCTTTCGCCATATAAATTGTGGGTTCTGGGCGCGGGTATCGCGCTGGTGCTGACGGCCAGCATTTCGCTGACCCTGCCATTGGCGGTGCGCCGCGTGATCGACAATTTCAACGTCGGCGATGTCGGCCTGCTGGATTGGTATTTCGGTGCGGCGCTGGTGCTGGCGGCGCTGTTGGCATTGGGCACGGGGCTGCGCTACGCGCTGGTGACGCGGTTGGGCGAACGGGTTGTCGCCGACATTCGCAAGGCGGTGTTTGCCCGTGTGATCGCCATGTCGCCCGCGTTTTACGAAAAGGTGATGACGGGCGAGGTGTTAAGCCGCATCACCACCGACACCACGCTGATCCTTTCGGTGATCGGCTCGTCGATTTCCGTGGCGCTGCGCAATGTTCTGATATTCGGCGGGGGCATGGTGCTGATGCTGTTCACCTCGGCCAAACTGACCGGATTGGTGCTGTTGATCGTGCCTGTGGTGATCATCCCGATCCTGACATTGGGGCGCAAGTTGCGCGTTCTCAGCCGTGAAAACCAGGACTGGATCGCGCAAAGCTCCGGCTCGGCCTCCGAGGCATTGTTGAGCGTGCAGGCGGTGCAGGCCTTCACCCACGAAGAGCCGACCCGAAGCGCATTCAACGGCGTGACCGAGCTGAGCTTTGACGCGGCGCGCCGCCGCATCCGCACCCGTGCGGCGATGACGGTGATCGTGATTTTCCTGATCTTTTCGGGCGTGGTTGGCGTGCTGTGGATCGGCGCGCGCGATGTGCGCGGCGGCGAGATGAGCGCGGGCGATCTGGTGCAATTCGTGATCTACGCCGTGATGGTCGCCGGATCGGTGGCCGCATTGTCGGAAATCTGGGGCGAATTGCAGCGCGCGGCGGGCGCGACCGAACGCCTGATGGAACTGCTGCACGCCAGTGACAGCGTGGCCGATCCCGCCGCGCCCGTGGCGCTGGCCCAACCCGTCAGGGGCGCAATCGCCTTCGAGGATGTGTCGTTTCAATACCCCTCGCGCCCCGATATTCCGGCGCTGGATCACGTCAATCTGACCATTGCGCCGGGCGAAACCGTGGCGCTGGTTGGCCCCTCGGGGGCAGGCAAAACCACCATCATTCAAACCCTGCTGCGGTTCTATGATCCGCTGTCTGGCCGTATCACGCTGGATGGTGTGGCGCTGGCCGATATGCAGCGCGATGCGTTTCGCCGCTATATGGCGCTGGTGCCACAGGATCCGGTGATCTTTGCCGCGTCGGCCCGCGATAACATCCGGTTTGGCCGCCCCGATGCCACCGACGCCGAGGTGGAAACCGCCGCCCGCGCCGCCGCCGCGCATGATTTCATCATGGCGCTGCCACAGGGCTATGACAGCCCCGTGGGCGAACGCGGTGTGATGCTGTCGGGGGGGCAGAAACAACGCATCGCCATCGCCCGCGCCATTCTGCGCGACGCCCCCGTGCTGCTGCTGGACGAGGCCACATCGGCGCTGGACGCCGAAAGCGAACGCGCCGTGCAGGCGGCGGTGGACGAATTGTCGAAAACCCGCACCACCATCATCGTCGCGCACCGTCTGGCCACGGTGAAAAAGGCCGACCGTATCGTGGTGATGGATGGCGGTCAGGTGGTGGCCATTGGCACCCATGATGCATTGGTCGCCGAGGGCGGGCTATATGCCCGTCTGGCGAAGCTGCAATTCACCGATGGGGCCGTGGCCGAATAGGGGCGGGCAGGGGCGCGAACTGCCGCCGCTTTGGGGAAATTCCCCCTTGCCCTGATCCGGCCCACGGGTAACAGTCAGCCCATAACTGTTCACAGGAGGATGTTATGGGACTGTTCAATTTTTGGAAGAAATCCGGCAAGTCACTGGCAGGTGGCGGCGAAGCGGCCCCCGATGCCGAAGAGCTGAAAAAAGAAGTTGCCGATCTGGGCCTTGATACCAAAGGCGCGGAAATCACGGTTGAGGGCGACAAGGTCAAAGTCTCCGGTGGCAGCCTGACCGCGGAAGAGCGCGAAAAGGTCATTCTGGCCGTGGGCAACGTCGAAGGCGTGGCCGAAGTCGAAGACGACGCCGCCGATGCCGCCGTGTTCCACACCGTGGAAAAGGGCGACACCCTGTCGGCCATCGCCAAGAAAACCCTTGGCAGCGCCAACCGCTATAACGAGATTTTCGAAGCCAACAAACCGATGTTGAGCCACCCCGACAAAATCTACCCCGGTCAGGTTCTGCGCATTCCGCAAGACGCGAATGCCTGATCCCGATTGTGGGGCATGACTTCAGGGGGCGCTCTTTCGGGCGCCCTCTTTTTTTGGTGTTGACCCGGATTTAATGCATATATCCGATAGGTGACGTAAGGAGAGCCGCGTTCTGACGCAGCGCAAGTTTACCAGCCGCGGGCTTGCGTCAAAAGGCCAAGCGCCGGATACTGCGACCAAGGGATAAGAACAGGGCCGATGGGACGGCCCCATAGGGGAGGAGACAGTCATGAATATCATGCCGCAAAATGTTCAGAAATTCGAAGGCATTCAGGATACGATCGATATCGAATCCGAAATGCCATATGCCGACCGTGACCTGCCGGTCACGCTGTATCAGCTGTTGACGCGCACGAAACAGGCGCATGGCGCATCCAACGCAATGAGTTATCAATTGCTGTCCGGTCCCAAGGATCCGGCGGAAACCCTGACATGGAACGAATTGCACGAACGCACCTGTCAGGTGGCCAATATGTTCCGCGATCTGGGCGTGGGCGAGGGCGACGTGGTGGCCTGTGTCCTGCCCAATTGCACCGAAACCGTGCTGACCATTCTGGGCGGCGCGATTGCGGGCATCGTCAACCCCATCAACCCGCTGCTGGAACCCGAACAGATCGGCGCGATCCTGCGCGAAACCAACGCCAAGGTGGTGGTCACGCTCAAGGCCTTCCCGAAAACCGATGTGGCACAAAAAACCGCCGAGGCAGTGCGCCACGCGCCCGGTGTGCATACGGTTCTGGAAATTGATTTGAACCGCTACCTGACCTTTCCGAAAAACCTGATCGTGCCGCTGGTGCGCCCGAAAAACCCGGGCAACCACCATGCCGACGTTAAGGATTTCAACAAGGAAATGGCGAAATACCCGCGCGAACTGCAATTCGCGGATTCCACGGGCGACCGTGTGGCGGCCTATTTCCACACCGGCGGCACCACGGGCATGCCCAAGGTGGCACAGCACAAATATTCGGGCATCATCTATAACGGCTGGCTGGGCGGCACGCTGCTTTATACCCCCGAGGATAACGTGATCTGCCCGCTGCCCATGTTCCATGTGTTCGCCTGTCACGTGATCCTGATGGCGGTGATCACATCGGGGGCGCATGTGGTGTTTCCGACTCCTGCGGGCTATCGCGGTGACGGGGTGTTTGATAACTTCTGGAAACTGATCGAGCGTTGGAAAATCTCGTTTATCATCACGGTGCCCACGGCGATTTCGGCGCTGATGCAGCGCCCCGTCGATGCCGATGTCTCCAGCGTGAAAACCTCCTTTTCCGGCTCTGCGCCGCTGCCGCTGGAACTGTTCCGCCGCTTCGAAGAGGCGACAGGCGTCACCATCGTCGAGGGTTACGGCCTGACCGAGGCGACCTGCCTTGTGTCGGTCAACCCGGTGGACGGCATGAAGAAGGTCGGCTCGGTCGGGATCAGGTTCCCCTATACCGATGTGCGGATTTTCAAACAGGTTGACGGTGAAATGGTCGAATGCGCCACCGACGAAGTGGGCGAGATCTGCGTATCAAACCCCGGCGTGACACCGGGCGGCACCTATACCGAGCTGGATAAGAACAAGGACCTGTATTACCACGACAAATACCTGCGCACGGGCGATCTGGGCCGCATTGATGCGGATCAGTATATGTGGATCACAGGCCGCGCCAAGGATCTGATCATTCGTGGTGGCCACAACATTGATCCGGCAGAAATCGAAGAGGCCCTGCTGGCGCATAAGGATGTCGCCTTTGCCGGTGCCATTGGCCAGCCCGACGCCCATGCCGGTGAAATCCCCTGCGCCTATGTCGAACTGGTGGCGGGTGCCAGCGTGACCGGCAAGGAACTGGCCGAGCATTGCAAGGTGCATGTGCATGAACGCGCCGCCCAGCCCAAATTTGTCGAGGTGCTGCCGGAACTGCCCAAAACCGCCGTGGGCAAGGTGTTCAAACCCGACCTGCGCAAACGTGCCATCACCCGCGTCTATAACGCTGCGCTGAGCGAGGCAAAGCTGAACGCCGAAGTGGTCGAGGTGATCGACGACAAACAGCGCGGGCTGGTGGCCAGGATCGCCAAAACCGGCGTGGTCCACGACGAAGAGGTCGGCCATGTTCTGGGCGCCTTTACCCGCCCGTGGGAATGGGTGTAACCCGTCAGGGTCAACCTGAACTGACATGAAATCGGGGCGGTGCCATTGCGGCGCCGCCCTGTTTCGTTGCGCCGCCCGCCTGACCGTTAATCTGGCTGCCAAACTGGCCGGTTTGCGCGCCGCTCCGGTCGCCGTGTTCCGGCCATGTCGAAAATTCCGCTGCCTTGTCACATCCCCCTTACATAGGTCGATTAATCGGGCGCAATAATCCGGCGGCGCGTGTTTTGGTGCTGCTTTTCTGCATGGCGGGTCACGATGGACCCACCCAACCCGCAACAGGAGCGCGCATCCATGAAAGACACCATCACCAACCAGAACAGCCGTATCACGGTGGGTTCAACAGCCAACAACAGCTTTGCCTTTGATCTGACCACCGTGGCCGACAGCGGCATGGGCGAGGGCGGCTCCGAGGTGGTGTCTGCCTATGACGGGCGGTTGTTCACCACCAATGGCGCGGGTGATGCGATCAATGTCTATAGCGCCGGAACCGGCGATTTGGACTTTGCCATTGACCTGCTGGCACTGGTGGACAGCACCGGATACGATGTGTCCGGTGTTCAATCGGTCAGCGCGGGCGCGGGTGGCATCGCCGCTGCGGTGAATGTGGCCGACGGCGCGCCCGGTTTCATCGCCTTTTTCGATCACGAGGGCAACCTGACCTCGACCTCACAGGTTGGCCACCTGCCCGATATGGTCAAATGGTCCCATGACGGCAGCATGGTGTTTGTCGCCAATGAGGGCGAACAACTGGACGGTTCCGACCCTGCCGGCTCTATCTCGATCATTGATGTGGCCACGGGTCAGGTGCAGACATTCGGGTTTGAAGACTTCGACGATCAGGCCGATGCGCTGGTCGCGGCGGGTGTGCGCCTGTTTCCGGGGGAAATGCCCTCGAATGATTTCGAACCGGAATATATCGGGCAAGGCGCCGATGGCCGTTTGTATGTGACCCTGCAAGAGGCAAACGCCGTGGCGGTGTTCGATCTCGAAACTATGGCATGGGCCGATATCCTGCCACTGGGCACCGTGGACCATTCGGTTGACGGTTTCGGGATCGACCCGTCGGACCGCGATGACGCGATCAATATCCACACCGTGCCCGTGCAGGGCCTGCGGATGCCCGATGCCATCGCCACCGCCGAAATCGACGGCGCGACCTATTTCCTGACCGCGAACGAGGGCGACGACCGCGGCGAAGATGTGCGCATCGGTGACATCGTGCTGGACCCGACCATGTTCCCCGATGCGGATACATTGCAGGAAAACGAAAACCTTGGCCGTTTGGGCGTGTCGTCGATTGATGGCGATACCGATGGCGATGGCGATTATGACGCGCTTTATTCCTATGGCTCGCGCAGCTTTACCATCTTTGATGCCAGCGGAAATGTGGTGTTCGACAGCGGTGACGATTTCGAAACCATCATCGCCGAACGCCGCCCCGCCAATGCGTTCAACAATGATGACTACCCCTCGGACGAGGCCGGTGTGATTGATGAAAACCGGTCCGACAACAAAGGCCCCGAACCCGAGGCCATAGCAACCGGGCAGATTGGCGGGCGCACGCTGGCATTTGTGGGGCTGGAACGCGACAGCGGCTTGATGGTCTATGACATCACCGACCCCGCCAATGCCACGTTTGTTGAATATATCGACAGCGGTTCAATGGGCCATATCAGCCCCGAAGTGATTGATTTCATTACCGCCGAGAACAGCCTGACAGGCCGCCCCCAAATCGCGGTATCATTCGAAGTATCGGGCACCACGGCGGTGTTCGATCTGGGGTTTGGTCAGGATATCACCGGATCGGTGCGCGCCGATGATATCAGTGGCAGTCTGGCCGATGACATGATTTTCGCGGGCAACGGGTTTGACACCGTGATGGCCGATGGCGGCAATGATGTGATCAACGGCGCAGCGGGCAGTGATTACATTGATGCAGGCGCGGGGGACGACCTGATTTACGGCAGCCAATCCCGCGACACCATCGTTGGCGGCACCGGAAACGACACCATGAACGGTGGCACCAGCCGCGACACATTCGTGTTTGATCTGGGGGACGGGCAGGACCGTATTGTCAATCTGGAGCGGATCGACACCATTGATTTATCCGCCACCGGACTGTCTTTTGATGATCTGACCATCAGCAACACCCGTGGCCGCACATGGCTGGTGGAATACGGCGATCAGGGCGACCTGATCGAAGTGGTGATGGACAGCCAGAACCCCGTTCTGAATGAAAACGATTTCTTCTTTGGTGTCTGAAACGGGCGCGACAAAACCGGGCGTCCCATGCGGGGCGCCCTTTTTCCGTTAGTCGGGCGTTTTGACCGTGGCGGATGTTTTTACCGGATGGCCGGGGCCGACATGTGAATGCCCTGACGCTGACAGTTGCTTGTCTGTCGGCAAGAACACCGAAATGGCCGTGCCCCAGTCACCGCTGTCTACCGCCACCCCGCCGCCTGATTGCTGGGCAAATCCCGATACCATTGACAGGCCCAGGCCCGATCCTTCGCCCACGGCTTTGGTTGTAAAGAACGGCTCGAATATGCGTGACAGGGTGGCCTGCGGGATGCCGGGGCCGCTGTCCGTCACCACGATCCGCAGGTAATCACCCTTTGCCAATGTTGCGCCATCACTGATTACCCGAGGGGTGAATATGGTTTCGCCATGCGCGGTCAGGTCCAGCCGCCCCCCTGTCGGCATGGCGTCGCGGGCATTGACGATCAGGTTGATCAGGGCGGTAACCAACTGGTTTTCGTCCGTGGTTACAGATATGGGGGGATCGGGCGCGATAAACCGTAATTCCACCGAGGTGGGAATTAACCTGCGGCTCAGTTTCTCTACGTTGCGAAACAGATCAGCCACATCGTGGTGGTCACGGTGCATTGGCGCATGGCGGGCATAGGCCAGCAAATGCTGCACCAGTTGGGCCGCGCGCAGGGCCGCGGCATGGGCATTTTCAACCACCTCGTCCTTTTCCGTGCCCTGTTGCAGCGCGCCATACAGTTCCAGATTGCCCTGAATTGCGGTCAGAATATTGTTGAAATCATGGGCCACGCCGCCAGCCAGCTGGCCCACGGCCTCCATCTTGCGGGCCTGGGCGGACCGTTCGAATGCTTCGCGCCGCAACAGCCGCCGCATCCGGCCCGTCAGCAGGGCCAGCCCGAAATATGAAATCGTGGCAAGATGGCAGATCACCATGACGATTTTGGGCAGGGTATTGGTGACATCCTGTATGAAATACCAGACCGGAACGGCCAGCGTGACCGCGGCAATGATGATCTGGCCGATCACGACGACCAACAAGGTGTCGCTGCGCCAGATCAGAAAAACAGCCGTGCAGATCAGGGCCAGCGCAGCGGGCAACACCATGGCCACATCCGTCTGGATCAACAGGGTGACAGGCAACCAGACAAATGCGGCAATAACCACCAACGACAACCCCGCCGCGATATAGACATCGCGTGGCCTGGCCTTATTGGTGCGCCACAGGACAAACCCCAGAAACGCGGCATGCGCGCCAAAATATCCGGCAATCCAGGCCCAGACAAAACCCCAGTCGGTGTTCAACGCCAAAGTAATAGCGCCGATACATATGGCCCCGAGCCGCACCGTGACCTCGGCCGGTATGCCGTATTCAACCTTGCGTAGACGAATTAGCTCGCGTCGGGGATCCATTTTGTCCTGCCTGACTTTACAGAAGCTTAGGCCGGATCAGCGCGTAATGTCAGGAAAAATACGCCATCCAGCCGATATTTCCACCATAGGCTGAATGGCTGTCGCATGGCGATGCCGGTATGTGTCTTACGAAAATTTCGGAAAAGATGGTGCTGTGAGAGAGGATTGAACTCTCGACCTCACCCTTACCAAGGGTGTGCTCTACCACTGAGCTACCACAGCATCTTTGATGTCCAGCACATGCTAATCTGGACCGTGGCGGGTGATTAGACTCAAATCGCCGCGCTTGCAAGGGATAATCTGGACCGAATTTTACCCCTGATGTAAGAGAGTGCTATGGAGCAGAAAACACCCAGCAAAAACCGGGCGAAACCCGCCGATTCCCGCGAGGACAGGTTGAAAGCCGCGCTGAAGGCCAATATGGCCCGCCGCAAGGCGCAGGCCCGTGCCCGTAGTGCGTCTGATATGGACAAGACGCAGGATGAAACAGGGCCAGCCAGGGGCGACATTGACGGCACGCCGTAACAGTTAAAAGACCAAGTGATAAAAGAAGAGTAGGGGCAGAAATGGATTCGATCATCGTCACGGGCAACGGCCCGCTGAAAGGGGATATCCCCATCGCAGGCGCGAAAAACGCATGTCTGGCATTGATGCCGGCCACATTGCTGTCAGAGGAGCCGCTGACGCTGACCAATGCGCCGCGCCTGTCGGACATCAAAACCATGACCGCCCTGCTGGAATCATTGGGGGCCGAGGTCACCAAGATGCAGGATGGCAAGGTGATCGCCATGGCCAGCCACGGCGAAATCAGCCCCGTCGCGGATTATGATATCGTGCGCAAGATGCGGGCGTCCAACCTTGTGTTGGGGCCGCTGCTGGCGCGTTTGGGTCATGCGGTTGTGTCCCTGCCCGGTGGTTGCGCCATTGGTGCGCGGCCTATGGACATTCACGTTGATGCGCTGACGGCCATGGGGGCCGAAATCGAACTGAAAGACGGCTACCTGCACGCCAAAACCCGTGGCGGGCTGAAAGGCGCGGTGCACGAGCTGCGCTTTGCCAGTGTTGGTGCGACGGAAAACGTGTTGATGGCGGCATCGCTGGCCAAGGGCACCACCGTGTTGAAAAACGCGGCGCGCGAACCCGAAATCGTCGATCTGGCCGATTGCCTGCGCAAAATGGGCGCGCAGATCCAAGGGGACGGGACCTCGACCATCGAAATTCAGGGCGTTGACCGGCTGAGTGGCGCGACCCACCCTGTGGTCACCGACCGGATCGAATTGGGCACCTATATGCTGGCCCCGGCGTTTTGCGGTGGCGAGGTCACATGCCTTGGCGGGCGGATTGACCTGATTGGCGCGTTCTGTGAAAAACTGGATGCGGCGGGGATCGAGGTGACGGAATCTGCGCGCGGCCTGACGGTCAAGCGGCGCGGTGACCGGATCAATGCGATTGATGTTGTGACCGAACCCTTTCCCGGTTTTCCCACCGATTTGCAGGCGCAGATGATGGCCCTGTTGTGCATCGCCGATGGCACCAGCGTGTTAGAGGAAAAGATTTTTGAAAACCGTTTCATGCATGCGCCCGAACTGGTGCGCATGGGCGCCAATATCGAAGTTCACGGGGGCGTGGCCACGGTGCATGGGGTCAAGCGGATGAAAGGCGCGCCGGTTATGGCGACCGATTTGCGGGCCTCGGTGTCGCTGATTCTGGCGGGTTTGGCGGCCGAGGGTGAAACCATGGTGAACCGGATTTATCATCTGGATCGCGGATACGAACGGATCGAGGAAAAGCTGGGCAATGTCGGTGCCAAAATCGAACGGGTCAAAGGCCAATGAGCAAGGATGCCCGTTTCGAGGATGGCGCAGAGGCACCCCTGAATTTGGGCGCTATGGACGGGGATGACCTGAAGGTTCTGGCGGCGCTGGCGCAGGATGCGGTGTTTCCGGTGACGGAAATGAAATGGCTGGCATCCGAGCGCCGTTTCGCGCTGTTGTTGAATCGTTTCCGTTGGGAGGATGCGCCGCGCGCGCAGACCCGCCAGCGCCCTGTTGAGCGGGTGCAATCGGTTTTGTCGCTGGAAAATGTGTTGGGCGTGGCCTCGTCCGGTGTGGACCGGTCGGACAAGGATACGGTGCTGTCCCTGCTGGATATTGAATGGGCCGTCAGTGGCGAGGGGCCAGAGGGCGAATTGACCCTTGTTCTGGCGGGTGACGGGGCGATCAAATGCCGTGTCGAGGCCATGGAACTGCGCCTGCGCGATGTGACGCGGCCCTATTTGGCACCGTCCGGGCACACCCCCGATCATTCTGCGTGATCCTGGCGCGGATGCCTCCGGCGGGAGGTATTTGTAGAACAATGAGGGGTTAGGTTGCCCTGTCTCTTGGCATGGGGCGGCGCGGGCGGTATGTCACGCCAAAGACCGGAGGGACCATGCCCGTATTTCTGAACAGCCAAGACGCCGATTTTGAAGCCGCATTTGCCGCCCTGTTGGGGGCCAAGCGCGAGGACAGCCCCGATGTGGATGACATCGTGGCGGGCATCATCGCCGATGTGCGGGCGCGTGGCGATGCGGCGGTGATTGAACTGACGTCAAAGTTTGACCGTTTGGATCTGACCCCTGAAACCCTGCGGTTTTCCGAGGCAGAGATTGACGCGCTGGTTGCGCAGGTGCCGGATCACGAGCGTGTGGCGCTGGAAATGGCGGCAGAGCGTATCCGCGCCTATCACGTGCGCCAGATGCCCATGGACCAGTCATGGACCGACCCCGAAGGAGCGACACTTGGCTGGCGCTGGACGCCGGTGTCGGCGGCGGGGTTGTATGTGCCGGGGGGATTGGCGTCTTATCCGTCATCGGTGTTGATGAATGCCGTTCCGGCCAAGGTGGCAGGGGTGGGCCGTTTGGCTGTGGTGGTGCCAACGCCCGATGGTGTGGCCAACCCGCTGGTGTTGATGGCCGCACGGATCGCGGGCGTGGACGAGGTATACCGTATTGGCGGTGCGCAGGCGGTGGCGGCGCTGGCCTATGGCACCGATAGCATTGCGCCTGTTGATAAGATCACCGGCCCCGGCAATGCATTTGTGGCGGCTGCGAAACGGCGGGTGTTTGGCAAGGTCGGGATTGATATGATCGCTGGCCCGTCGGAAATTCTGGTGATTGCGGATGGGGACAATGACCCTGACTGGATCGCGCTGGATATGCTGTCACAGGCCGAACATGACGAAAGCGCGCAATCCATTCTGATCACTGACAGTCCCGAGATGGCCAAATCTGTGGTGGCGGCGATTGAACGGCATTTGCAAGTGTTGGAGCGGCGCGAGATCGCGGGCAAAAGCTGGCGCGATTTCGGCGCGGTGATCATGGTGCCTGACATGGGGGTGGCGGCGCAGCTGTCAAACCGCATCGCGCCGGAACACCTGGAGTTATGCGTTGCCGATCCGGATGGATTGGCGGAAGAAATCACCCATGCGGGTGCGATTTTTCTGGGCGCATGGACGCCAGAGGCGATCGGCGATTACATCGGTGGCCCAAATCATGTGCTGCCCACCGCACGGTCGGCACGTTTTTCCAGTGGTTTGTCGGTGATGGACTTCCTAAAGCGCACAACATTGGCCAAGATGACCCCCGCGGCCCTGAGGGCCATCGGACCGGCGGCGGAAACGCTGGCGATCTCCGAAAGCCTGGAGGCGCACGGGCTATCCGTTCGTGCGCGCCTGAACCACCTGAACGAGTGAGCCAAAAGAATGTCGCGTATCTGCCATATCGAACTGGACGACAGCGCCCTGCCGCCCCCGACGCCCGAAATCGAACAAGAGCGCAAGGTTGCGATGTTCGATCTGCTAGAGGAAAACGTGTTTGACCTGCCCAAGCGGGACGACCGGGTGGTGCCTGATGGTCCCTATCGTGTGGGTCTGTCCATTCGCGAAAAACGGTTGGTGTTTGATATCGACACCGAAGCGGGCGAAAAGGCGGCAGAATTCCACCTGTCGCTGTCGCCGTTCCGCCAAGTGGTCAAGGATTACTGGGCGATCTGCGAAAGCTATTTCGATGCGGTGAAAAACATGCCGCCCAGCCAGATCGAAACCATCGACATGGCGCGGCGCGGTATCCATAATGAGGGCGCACGCATTCTGACCGAACGGTTGGAGGGCAAGGCCGATATCGACAATGATACCTCGCGGCGGTTGTTCACGCTGATATGCGTGCTGCACTTCGGGGGTTGAGCGGTGGTCGAAACGCTTCCTCAGTCGGTTTTGTTTTGCTGCGATCATAACGCGGTGCGGTCGCCCATGGCCGAAGGGATCATGAAGAAATTCTATGGCACCGGCACCTATGTGCAGTCGGTGGGCGTGGAAAACGACATGGAAATCGACGGGTTTTCGATTGCCGTATGTGGCGAGATCGGGGTGGAGCTGGACCGCCACCGCTCGCGCAGTTTTGACACCATGCGCGAGGGCGGCGAGGATATTTCATCCTTTGATCTGATTGTGGCGCTGTCGCCTGCCAGTCGGGCGCGGGCCTGTGAACTGGCCAAGTTCTATCATATAGACGTGGAATACTGGCCGATCATGGATCCGACCACAGGCGGCGAAGGGCGCGAGGCGCGGCTGGCCGCATACCGTCAGGCGCGTGACCAGATCGTTGGCGAACTGGTGCAGCGCTGGGGTGACCCCAAGGGCGGCACCTAGGGTGCAATCCTGCGAACCGCCCTGACGGGCGGGCCTGCGGCGCGAGTATTTTTACCAAGAAAAAATCTGCGTAACGCATGCTTGCAATAGTCGTTATGCGAAGTGAATATCCTGTCAGGAACAGGAGAGCACCATGAAAATTGCCACCGCAGCATATCCGTTGGATTGGTTCGCCGATTGGGCCGCATATGAGGCCAAGCTGACCGCATGGGTGGCCGGGGCGGCGCAGGCGGGGGCCGAATTGTTGGTCTTTCCCGAATATGGCGCGATGGAGCTGGCATCACTGGCGGGGGGCAAGGTGGCGGGCGATCTGCGCGGTTCGATCGAGGCGGTGTCAGAGCGTGTCGGCGCGTCGGATGCGGTGCTGTCGGCGCTGGCGCTGCGGTTCGGGGTGCATATCCTTGGCCCCTCTGCGCCGGTGGTCGAGCGCGGTTTGGTGGTCAATCGGGCGCGGCTGTTTGCCCCGTCCGGCGCGTCGGATTATCAGGACAAACAGATCATGACGCGGTTCGAACGCGACGATTGGGGCGTGTCCGGTGGTGGCCCGTTGAAACTGTTCGATACGGCAATGGGCAAGATCGGCGTATTGATCTGTTATGACAGTGAATTCCCCTTGCTGGCGCGTGCGCTGGTCGAGGCAGGCGCCGATATCATCCTTGTGCCCTCGTGCACCGAGGCATTGGAGGGATACTGGCGCGTGCGCATCGGGGCCATGGCCCGCGCATTAGAGGGGCAGTGTGTGACCGTAATGTCGTCCCTGGTCGGTGCCCGCCCCGAGATTTTCGCGGTTGAGGAAAACACCGGCATGGGCGGCATTTTTGGCCCCCCCGATATGGGGTTCCCCCCGACTGGCGTGATCGCCGAGGGCAGCATCGGGCAGGCGGGCTGGACCTATGGCGAGGTCACGCTGGATGCCGTGCGCGCCGTGCGTGCCGATGGCCATGTGTTGAACGCCAGTCACTGGCTGGAACAGGGTCCGCGCGTGGCCTTGGTAACAGAATCCGCGCTGACATAGCGAATCCCCCTTGAAAATCTGCGCGTTTGGGATCATTTACCCCCATGCCCCGCAGACGTTCAGCGGGGGACGCAATCAAGGAGAGACCATGGCCAAGGAAGATACGCTCGAATTTCCCGGTGTCGTGAAGGAACTCCTGCCGAATGCGACGTTCCGGGTCGAGCTTGAAAACGGCCATGAGATCATCGCACATACGGCAGGCAAGATGCGCAAAAACCGCATCCGTGTTCTGGCTGGCGACAAGGTTCAAGTCGAAATGACACCCTATGATCTGACCAAGGGTCGGATCAACTACCGCTTTAAATAACCGGTTCTATGCGGTTAATTTTAGGGTCAGGCAGTCCGCGACGCCGCGAATTGCTGGCGCAGATCGGGGTTGTGGCGGATGATATCCGCCCCCCCGACATTGACGAAACCCCCCATAAAAACGAATTGCCGCGCCCGTATTGTGCGCGCATGGCGCGGGAAAAAGCTGCGGCTGTGCAGGCTGACGCCACCGATCTGGTGCTATGTGCCGATACCACCGTGGCGCTGGGCCGCCGGATCATGGGCAAACCCGGTGATGCGGGGCAGGCGGCGCAATTTCTGCTGGCTATGTCGGGGCGCCGTCACAAAGTGATTACGGCGGTGGCGTTGCGGCTGGGGGATCGGCTGTGGCAACGCGATGTTGTGACCACGGTGCAGATGAAACGCCTGTCGGACGAGGAGTTGAACGCCTATCTTGCCACAAATGATTGGCAGGGCAAGGCGGGCGGTTATGGTATTCAGGGACCAGCAGGTGCGCTGATTCCGTGGATTTCGGGGTCGTTTACCGCTGTTGTCGGCCTGCCGCTGGCCGAAACCGCAGGGCTGTTGCAGGCCGCCGGATACCCGATGTGGAAGGAACGCATATGATTGGCCGCCAGATCATCCTGGACCAGTTGCACGGCCGCGAAGCTGCGGCGCTGATGGTCGATGGCAAATTGCACGACCTGTTGGTCGATAATGACGCGATCCGCCCCGGTGCGATCTACCGCGCCATTGCCGAACGCCCGGTCAAGGGGCAGGGCGGCATGTTCCTGCGCACCCCGGACGGGTCCGTTTTCTTGCGTCAAGTCAAGGGGTTGCGCCCCGGTCAGGCGCTGCTGGTGCAGGTCACAGGCCATGCCGAACAGGGCAAGGCCGTGCCCGTGACCGACCGTATCCTGTTCAAATCGCGCTACGCGATTGTCACGCCGAATGCGCCGGGGTTGAATATTTCGCGCCAGATTCGCGATGATGAACGCCGCGATGCATTGCTGGCCATTGCCCATGATGAAATGGGCGAGGATGATTTCGGTCTGATCCTGCGTTCGTCCTGCATGGATGCGCCCGACGGTGAAATCGCCGAAGATATCCGCGCCATGTGCGATCTGGCCCATGCCATCATCGCCGACACCAGCGACGAGGCCGAAGCCCTGACCGAGGGCGACGGGCCACATGCATTGGCCTGGCGCGATTGGGTGGACCCCGCCGAAGTCATCACGACCGAGGGCAGTTTCGAATCCCTTGGCGTATTAGAGGCCGTGGACGCCCTGCAAACCCCCGTTGTGCGGCTGGGGTCGGGCGCGTCGATGATCATTGAACCGACCCGCGCCCTGGTCGCGGTGGATGTGAACACCGGCACCGATACCACCCCCGCTGCCGCGCTAAAGGCCAATATCGCCACCGCGCGCGACCTGCCGCGCCAGTTGCGCCTGCGGGGCTTGGGCGGTCAGATCACCATCGACGTGGCCCCGATGCCGAAAAAAGACCGCCGCGCCTTTGAAATGGCGCTGAAATCGGCGTTCCGTGCCGATCAGATTGATACGGTGATGGCGGGCTGGACCCCGCTGGGCCATTTCGAATTGCAGCGCCAGCGCGCCCGCCGCCCGCTAGAGGAGATCCTGTCAGAGGTGCTGCGATGAGCTGCCCGATCTGTCAGAAACCCACGGTTCAGGCCTATCGCCCGTTCTGTTCCAAACGCTGTGCCGATGTGGATTTGGGCAAATGGCTGACGGGGGATTACGCGGTGCCATCCAGTGACCCCGATGACATCGAGGCCGCGCTGGATGCCATGCTGGATGCCGATTCCCCGCCGCAAAAACCGCATTGAACCCGGGCTTGCCGTAATCTGCCTAATTAATGGGCAGGTTTGCGGCACCTTTGTCGCATGTGGGTAATAACTGTTCGGGTGCTATTGATGGATTTGGGGCAGTTCGCCATAAGCGCCCGAAATCTGACGAGGGCCGTGTCCGTATGACCGAAAATGACAAAATCGAAAATCAGGTCGGGTTGGTGTTTCAACATGTTGCCCGCCTGCGCACCCGCTATTTCGATCAGCAACTGGCCAAGCACGGGCTGACCTCGGCGCAGGTTTTCGCCATCAATTATCTGCTGCGCGAAGACGGGCTGACGCAGGTTGAACTGTCGCGTCTGTTGGGCATCGGCACTGTTGCCGTCAGCGGTCTGGTCGACCGGCTGGAAGCAA
This sequence comes from Paracoccaceae bacterium, assembly GCA_050633465.1. Lineage (GTDB taxonomy): Bacteria > Pseudomonadota > Alphaproteobacteria > Rhodobacterales > Rhodobacteraceae > UBA3069. Next base: position 168,341 of record JBOEGO010000015.1, read on the forward strand.
ACGGATGGGTCACGCGCAAGGCAGACAGCCGCGACAGGCGGTCCAACCGCGTGTGGCTGACCGATAAGGTTGCTGAAAAAGTGGGCAACCTGAAAGAGGCAGGCAAAGCCGTCAATGACGCGTCGTTCAAGGGCATGTCAAAGCAGGAACAGGATGCCTTGGTCACCGCTTTGCGTGTGGTGCGCGACAACCTTAAACTGGCGACTTGCGACACACCTGACGCGGCGTTGTAACGTCTTTTCCCCTTTGTTCGACCGCAATTAATGCGCTTGCTAACTATTCGCGGCGTCATTAATGTGGCGTCGGACGCATCGTGGCTTTGTTGCGTGAAATGGGGGGAATATCGTGAAAAATCAGTATTATCCGCGCTATATTGGCCCGTTCGGGGCCGGGGTGGTGGCATGATCCGTGTCACCGACCAACTGGCAAAAGCGGCACATGAATGGCCTGACCGCGCCGCCATCAGCTGCGCGCTTGGCACCTTGACTTGGGCGCAACTCTACGCCCGCTGTCAGGCCCAAGCGCAGGCGCTGCTGGACCTTGGCATAACGCATGGTGATCGCGTTGCCTGGCTGGGGTTTAACGCCAGCACAGGGGTTGAATGCTACTATGCGCCCGCTTTGGTCGGCGCCGCTTGTGTGCCGCTGAATTTCCGCCTGTCCGAACAGGAATTACAGACCTGTCTGGCCGATTGCACCCCGATGGTGCTGGTCTGTGATGCCGCCCATGCCGAACTGGCGGTGCGGCTGGCGGCCACCTGCCCATCCATCAAATCGGTCTGGCAAGCAGGCGGAGAACCGGTGGCAGGCGCGCAGCCCTATAACGATGTGCTTTCGGGGGCCGAACAGCGCGAAACCCCGCTGGACGATGCGCAAACAGGGGCCGATGACGACCTGCTGATCCTGTTCTATACGGGTGGCACAACCGGCACGCCAAAGGGCGTGATGCTGTCGCATACCAACATTTTCACCAATGCCATGGGCACGGCGGCGGCATTTGGCATCACGGCGGGGGAAACCCATTACATGACCGGCCCGCTGTTTCATACGGCAGGGGGCAGCCGGGTCTATATCTCGTCCCTGATGGGCACGCATCTGGTGATCCGCCCGAATTTCGATGTTGTGGACCTGATGCAGCAGGTCAGCACGCACCGCGTCAACCTGTTGCAATTCGTGCCCACCATGATGGCGATGATGCTGGACCATCCACAGTTTCATAAATTTGATATGACCAGCCTGAAAACGCTGACCTACGGGGCGTCACCGATGCCGCCCGAATTGCTGCGCCGTGCCATGGCCGCCTTTCCCGGTGTGCGTTTCGGCCAGGCTTTTGGCATGACCGAGGCCAGCCCGATCCTGACCATCCTCCCCCCTGACGATCACGCGCCCGACGGCCCGAATGCGGCCCGTCTGACATCGGTCGGCCGCGCCGTGCCCTATGTCGATATGCGGATCATCAACGACGATGAAACCCCCTGCGCACAGGGCGAAGTGGGCGAGGTCATCGCACGCGGTCCCAACATTATGCTTGGATACTGGAACCAGCCAGAGCAAAGCGCAACGGCCCTGCGTGGCGGTTGGTATCACACCGGCGACGCCGGATATCTGGACGCTGACGGCTATTTGTTCCTGACCGGCCGGATCAAGGATATGATCATCTCCGGCGGTGAAAACGTCTATCCGATCGAGGTCGAAAACGTCATATCCACCCACCCGGCCGTGGCCGAGGTCGCTGTGATCGGCACCCCGGACCCAACATGGGGAGAGCGGGTGCATGCGGTTGTTTCGCTGCACTCCGATGTGGAGGGGGCGGCGATCATAGACCATGCCCGCGCCCGTCTGGCCCATTACAAATGCCCCAAACAGGTTAGTTTTCATTCCGGCCCGCTGCCACTGACCGCGGTGAACAAGATTGATAAACGCGCCTTGCGCGCGCTCTATAACGTGGCGGCGACAGCCCCCGAAACAACCCAAAAGGAACCCAGCTGATGTCCGATTTTCTTGTTGAACGCCAAGGGGATATCCTTGTTTTGACCTTCAACCGCCCCGACAGGCTGAACGCCCTGTCCCAAGAGATACGTGACAGGCTGGTCCAAGAGCTGGAGGCGCAAACCGCAGCCCCCGATGTGCGTGCCATTGTCCTGACCGGAGCCGGACGCGGGTTTTGTTCGGGGGCCGATCTGGACCTGTCCACCATTCTTGACCGCCGCGCCGGAATCGAAGGCAGCGTGATCACCCAGGCCAATCGCATGATCCGCGCCATTCGCGATGTGCCGGTGCCGGTTGTCGCCTGCGTCAACGGTGTGGCCGCAGGGGTCGGGTTCAGCATTGCCATGGCCTGCGATATCGTCGTGGCCGATGCCAGGGCCAGTTTCGCGCTGACCTTTACCCGCATCGGTGCCGCCCCCGACGGCGGCGCGCTGACATGGCTGTCGCGCAAAATCGGCGAGGGCCGCGCCACCGCGATCGCCATGCTGGGAGAGGCGATTTCAGCCGAGGACGCCCTGTCCAGCGGCCTGATCTACCGCCTGTCCGACACGCCCATGGATGCAGCAATGGAAATCGCGGGCAAACTGGCCATTGGCCCGACCACATCCTATGCGATGATCAAGCGGCAGATGAACATGGTCGGCCATTCCTCGCTAGAGGACATGCTGCGGCTCGAAGCGGACTGCCAGCGCCGCGCCTTTAATTCACAGGATTTCGAAGAGGGCGTGCGCGCCTTTGGTGCCAAACGAAAGCCGGTGTTCAAGGGGCAATAGCCCCGAAACCAGGCAATATTCACCCCCTCGAATGGCGCGGCAAAAAACACGGGGTCAAAGTCGATAATCACTATGGACATGGCCCCGCAGCTGCCCTAGAAGGCCCACACCCGAACGCAAGTCGTTCTCCGGTGCCCGGGTAGCTCAGGGGTAGAGCAGTGGATTGAAAATCCTCGTGTCGGTGGTTCGATTCCGCCCCTGGGCACCATTTAACTCTCTGATATGATTGAGTTTGCTGCTCATGTTTGATCCTCACTTTGGTCAGGTTTGACGCTTTTGGGCAAGAGTTGCGGATCGTGTCTTCGCCAATCTGATCCTTGCGCCATTTGAGCGCATCTGCTGGATCAGCGCCAGTGTTCATCTTCAGCGCAAGGGCCACGCGCATATGTGGCGTGGGGGCCGATGGTGTCGCGGACCTCTTGCCTGCGGTTCAACTCCTTCGGACCGGCCCAACCGTGGCGGTGATTCATCACATCGCACTTACTGTCGAAGGTTTTCTCATACCCCGGCTGCGCGATGTTCAGGCTCCGCCCCGAGGTCAGATCCAGACGCGGCGTGCAGAAGTGAAGCGCAACGCGGTCTTCGTAGGTATGCGGGACCCAAGGCACCTCATATTGCGCAGGGTTCACGCCCTGCACGCAGGCGGCAAGAATTGCGGGTTGCATACCCTGTGCGAGGGCGGCGGCATCGCCAATGTCACCATTCCATAGGCCGTCTGACACGGGCAATGCAAATGGGCCTGCACAGCGTGCCACTTGCGTTGCGCGCTGTCACAGGGCTGGCATAAACCGCAATTACAGGTGGTTTATGCCCCCGTGCTGCGTTGCGGCGCTTGCTTGATCCGGTTGCTAACGCATAGGGTTGGGGACGACAAAATTTATTGCAAGGAAGACCCAATTGATTACGCCTGTTATCCTATGCGGCGGTTCCGGCACACGCCTGTGGCCCTTGTCGCGCAAAAGCTATCCCAAACAGTTCTCGCCGCTGGTGGGGGATACCACCCTGTTTCAGGCCTCGGCGCAGCGGTTGTCGGGGGGCAGCGGGGCGGTGCAATTCAGCAAACCCATGGTGCTAACCGGGTCTGATTTCCGGTTCATTGTGACCGAACAACTGGCCGCTGCGGGGATTGACCCCGGCGCGATCCTGATCGAACCTGACGGGCGCAACACTGCCCCTGCCGTTCTGGCGGCGGCGATCTATGCGCTGAAAACCGATCCTGATGCGGTGCTGCTGGTCGCGCCCTCTGATCACGTGGTGCCCGATGCGGCAGATTTTCACGCCGCAGTAGAGCGGGGCCTGAGCGCGGTCGCGGCGGGGCAACTGGTGACCTTTGGTATCCGTCCGACCCATGCCGAAACCGCCTATGGCTATCTGGAACTGGCCAGCGCGCCGGGGGATGATGGCGCCGCGATCCCGCTGTCGCGCTTTGTGGAAAAACCCGATGAAACCCGCGCCACGCAGATGGTCGAGGCCGGAAATTACCTGTGGAACGCCGGGATTTTCCTGTTCAAAGCCAAGGACATGCTGGATGCGTTTCAGGCACATGCGCCGCAATTGCTGGATCCGGTCACCGCGGCTGTGGAACAGGCCGAAACCGATCTGGGTTTTCTGCGGCTGGCACCTACCCCTTGGGCCCAGGCCGAGGATATCTCGATCGACTATGCGGTGATGGAACGCGCCGCCAACCTCTCTGTGGTTCCATACGCTGGCGAATGGTCCGACCTTGGCGGCTGGGATGCGGTCTGGCGCGAATCCGGTCCCGATGCGCGCGGCGTGGTGGCCACCGGGGCTGCCACGGCGATTGATTGCGACAATACTCTGCTGCGTTCTGACAGTGAAGGATTAGAGGTCGTGGGCATCGGGTTGAACAACATCATGGCCGTGGCGATGAACGATGCGGTGCTGGTCGCCGATATGTCGCGCGCGCAGGATGTGAAAAAAGCCGTGGCCGCGCTCAAGGAAAAAGGCGCGGTGCAGGCCACCACCTTTCCCAAGGACCACCGCCCATGGGGCTGGTTCGAAAGCCTGGTCGTGGGCGGACGGTTTCAGGTCAAACGCATCATGGTGCATCCGGGCGCATCCCTTTCATTACAATCACATTTTCACCGCTCGGAACATTGGATCGTGGTCGAAGGAACGGCCCGCGTGACGGTGGACGAAACGGTGAAACTGGTGACCGAAAACCAATCCGTCTATATCCCGTTGGGCGCGGTGCATCGCATGGAAAACCCCGGCAAGGTGCCGATGGTTTTGATCGAGGTCCAGACCGGATCCTATGTGGGCGAAGATGATATCGTGCGCTACGAGGATATGTATTCCCGCGGGCAGGGCGCCAAGGGCTAAACCGTTGCGGGGGTGGCCGAAACGGGCATTCCCGCACCGCCCGAACCCCGCTTGCGGCCTTGCGCCGGTCGGCAGGAACCTGCTGCTGGATGGGCGGAAAGCCCTAAAAAACGGCATTATTTAATCTTTTATAAATCTCGATGATGCACTTTCGGTCAACGTCTGAAGTTAGGGCGATGGTTAAAGGGGTATTTTATATGTCTGAAATAATCGCCTCGTCAGCGGATGCAGTGGCAAATGATGCGGATTTCAGGGATGCGTTGCGATGGTTTGATATTTCGGACGCTGATAAGGCGGCGACCTCTGAACTGACGGAAATCGCGGATGAGGTCGCGGTGGATATCATCGAAACCTTTTATGACCATCTTTTATCCTCCGAAGATGCGGCGCGCCACTTTTCCGGGCCGGATCAAATTGCCCGCGTAAAAGCCGGCCAAACACAGTTTTTCAAGGAACTCATCTCGGCCCGACTGGATGAATCCTATATTTCCGAACGGCGCCGTGTCGGGCAAATTCACGAACGCAACGGCGTGACGCCGACGCTCTATATCGGCGCATATGCGTTTTACCTGCACCGTCTGGGGCATGTTGTTCTGGATCGGTTGGCAGACGACCCGAAACATGCGTTTCATCTGGTTATGTCGCTGATAAAGCTGGCGCATTTCGATATGGCCCTGGCGCTGGAAACCTATGTCGAAACCCGGGAACAAACCATTCGCGCCCGAGAGAGAGAGATGAGCGAACTGCCAACGCCGGTTTTGAAGCTGCGTGACGGGCTGTTGCTTATTCCGGTGGTGGGGGCGTTGGACGGCTACCGCGCCCGCACGCTGACGGTGCATCTCCTCGAAGGGATACGCGACCATCGCGCACGCGCCGTTGTTCTGGATATTACAGGCGTCGCTGCGGTGGACAGTGCCGTGGCCAATCACCTGATCCAGACGATGACAGCCGCGCGGCTGATGGGGGCACAGTCGGTGCTGACGGGTATTTCGGCCGATGTGGCGCAATCCCTTGTCAAAATCGGTGTCTCGGGGGAATCGCTGAACACGGCGGGCGACCTGCAACACGGGATCGAACTGGCTGACGGGCTGATGCAGGATTGAACATATGTCGGTGCGCGTTCCCATATTGCGACAAGGTGAGACGCTGATTTCCTCGATTCAGGAAGAACTGTCTGACACCGAAATTCTGGATTTGCAGTCGCGCCTGATGGAACAGGTGGTGCGCCATAATGCAACGGGTGTCGTTGTGGATGTGGGGGCGCTGGATGTGCTGGACAGCTTTGGCACCCGTATGCTGTGCGATATTGCCAGCGCGGTGCAATTGCGTGGCGCACGCATGTGTATTGTCGGCATCCAGCCCGAGGTCGCTTTTTCGATGGTTCTGCTTGGTGTGACGCTAAAGGATGTGCCGACAGCCCTGGATCTGGATCGGGGGCTGGCATTGCTGGCCCGCAAGGGCTGATCCGATGATGGACGGGGCGGGGCGCGGGATTCAGCAGATCGAACGCGATGGCGACGTTGTTCTGGCCCGCCAGATGGCACGACAACTCGCCGAGGAAATCGGCTTTAGCCGTGCAGAGCAGGCCCTGATTGCAACGGCGGTGTCGGAACTGGCGCGCAACATTGTCAACTATGCTGGCAGCGGAATGATCGCGGTCACAAAAAACCTGCGTGGGCGCAATATCGGACTGACCATTACCGCGACTGACGATGGGCCGGGCATCGCCGATCTGGATGCTGCCATGGTCGACGGGTTCTCCACGGGCAACAGCCTCGGTCTGGGGCTGCCCGGAACGCGCCGTATCATGGATGAATTCGAAATCAGCAGCCCGCCGGGGAACGGGCTTACCGTCATTGCCACGAAATGGGCCTTTGAATGAACAGCGGTCAAATCGAACATGGCAATCTTGTGCTAAGCTGGGGGGTGCAGTTGCGATCCAAACAGGCGGGCACGGAATCAGGTGACGGGTTTGTTTTGCAACGCGACGGCGGGCGGATACTGGCGGCCGTGATCGACGGAACCGGTAGCGGCACACAGGCCCGAAAGGCAGCAAATACCTGTATTGCGGCGCTTTCGGATTGCGGTATTCACCCGTTGCCCATCTGTTTTCAAACCTGCGATGATGCATTGGTGAACAGCCGTGGTGCCGCAATGGGCCTGGCCATGATCGACCTGGAAAAATGCAAACTGGATTGGGCCGCTGTCGGTGATATCGGTGGCCAGCTGTGGCAGGCGCACAGGCCGCACGCCCCCAGGGGCCTTTTGCAACGCGGCGGCACATTGGGCATCCAGTATTCCGGCATACATCAACAGCAACAGGATATTAGGGTTGGCGACTTGATCATCATGGTCAGCGACGGGGTGATGCGCGGTTTTCTTGCTGGGGCGGATATGAATGCCTCGGCCAGTCAGGTTGCAGAAAAAACCATGGCCAGCTTTGGCCGCGACGATGACGATGCCATTGTTCTGGTCATGAAACTGGACGCGGCCCCATGACAGAGCGCGCACCGATCGTCGAAGAAACCGCGCTGGTAGAATTCACAGCGGCGTATCTCGCGAATGTCCAGATTTTTGTCCAAAGCGGCGGGTCGAGCGCCCTGAACACCGCCTATGATATCGCGCGTGACGCGTTTTCCCGTGGTATTTCCCTCATTGACCTTAGCGCGGCACATCACAAAAGCATGGCCGACTATATCAAAGATCACGAACTGGATGCCGAAACGATCCGGCATTTTGAAAATTTTCACCTCGAAGTTCTGACCGTTTACGACATGGCCCTGCTCGGTTATCGCAACTCGATATCTTCGCTGCGCAACGAGGTGTCGGAACGCAAGCGCGTCGAACAGGATTTGCGGTTCGCCACCTTCAAACTGGCCCGCCAGCGTGATGATCTGGATACGAAAATTACGGAACGCACCCGTGAAATCGAAGCCGTGGCAGAGGATTTGCGCCGCAGCAATGCCCGTCTGATCGAATACAGCCGCGAACAGGCCGAATTTACCTATTCGATCTCGCATGACATGAAATCCCCGACCAATACGATCTGGATGCTGCTAGATGTCCTGCGCGAGGATTACCGTGATGAACTGACATCTGATGCGCAGGAACTCCTTGATTCCGCACTGGAAACTGTGCAGCGCATGGGCCGGCTGACCGAAGATGTCCTGGAATATTCACGCACGATCGAAGAGGATATCGACCCCGTGCCGATTGATCTGGGCACGCTGTGTCGCGGGATCGTCGCCGATCTGGCGGCGGATACCAAAAAGGTCGGGGCCAAGCTGGTGATCCGTGATTTGCCGGTGGTCGAAGGCAGCGCCGTGCAATTGCGTGTTCTGCTGCAAAACCTGCTGTCAAATGCCATCAAATTCCGCAGCCCGGAACGCGAACCCCGGATCGAGGTGTCCTCGCGTCCCGGCACCGCTCAGGGCGAGGCGCAGATCATCGTGTCCGACAACGGAATCGGCATAGCGCCGGAATATCATGATCGCGTGTTCGGCCTGTTTCAGCGGCTTCATAATCGCGAAGAATATGCCGGAAGCGGTCTGGGGCTAACCTTATGTAAACGGATTGCCTCCAATCACGGGGGGCAAATCGGACTAGAATCGGAATTCGGCGTCGGAACCCGTTTTCACATCACGTTAAGAACTGAAAGAAAGGTGAACCCATGACTGAAAAAATGGGACGTGTCTTGTTGATCGATGATGAACGTGTGGATCAGATGATTTATCGCCGTGTTCTGATGAAATCGGGCCTGGTGCATTCGATCACTGCATTCGAATACGCGGACGAGGCATTGGCGCATCTGCGCGAACCGGATTGCAAACCATATGATGTCATTTTCCTTGATATCAACATGCCGCGCATGAACGGATTCGAGTTTCTGGACGCCGCATTTGCCGAGGTGGGGACAAGCTATGCGCGTGCGGTGATCATCATGTTGACCACCTCGATAGAGCCTCGAGATAAAGAGCGCGCGGCAAAATACGATGTGGTCAAGGATTTCATCAACAAGCCATTGACGGTCGCCCAGGTCCACCAAGTGGCCGCGTTTCTGGATGAGCAGGTTTAGGAAGGGCGAATGGAAGTGCAGGAATCCGATCTGGTCATACGCCGTATGATGCATGATCTGCGCGCCTCGATCCGGGCGCTGCGGGATTTACCGGCGTGGATCAAGGAAGATGTGGCTACGGCGGGAATATCCTTGCCCGACCTCACCCTTGAAAGCCTTGATTTATTGTCGGAAAATGCAGTGCGGTTGGACCAGTATATGGTGGACATTCACAGTTATGCCCGCGCGGGTGGCGCCCGCCCCGATGGGCAGGTGGATGTGGCCGCGGCCTGGTCCGGCCTGATGCCCGATCTGGATTTGCCCGAAACCGTGCAGATCGATCTGGATTTTCAGGCCCCGATCCTGCCTGTTGATCCCGGCGATTTTACCAGTGTTTTGCGCATTCTTGTCGAAAATGCCATGCGCCACCATCATCGTGCAACCCAGCACATTTTAATAAAAACCAGCGGTGTTTCACTTATGGTCGCAGATGATGGCCCCGGCATCGCACCTGAATTCAGCGAGCGCGTGTTCGGATTTTTGGAAAAACTGGCCTCGCAAAACGATACGCCGGGCAGCGGTATCGGGCTTGCCACAGCCAGGCGCCTATGTGACGGCCATGGCGGGGGAATTCACGTCGAACCCTCCGGTTCGGGGGGGGCTTGTTTTGTCGCCAGATTCGGCTAGGCGGATGAATAGGCAGGATTTTACGGAAACGGTTTGCAGACGTTAACGAATGCATAAGCACAATCAGTGCATGATCACCCCAGACAAAACTCAGTAGGGTGGGGCGATGCAAATCACTGATCAAAATGTAATATCGAAACCGGAAATGACCGACGCGGATTTCCGCAAAGGGGCCACTCCAGGTGCGTTGCGCGTGATCATTCTGGATGACAACAGGTTCGACCAGATGCGTTTACAGCGGATCACGGAAAAAATCGGGCAACCCATGGATGTCACCATGGTCAGCACCGTGGGCGAACTTGAATCCGAAATGGACGAAAGCAAATTCGATGTCGCCCTGATTGATTACCGGCTGAAGGGTGAAACCGGGCTGGACGCGATCCGCCTGATCCGGGCGCACCCGATGGCTGCTGATATGGCGACGATAATGGTGGCATCGGATGCCGATACTGACGTGGTTGTGAATGCCATCCGCTCCGGTTGCACCAATTACCTCGCCAAAGAGGACCTAAGCGCAGAGCGTTTGGGAACGGCGATCGCATCGGCGCTGCGTGATTCCCTGGTCGATGCGGACCTAACCGGGCCGGAAAAACTGCGCTATGCCACCTATTGCGTGCTGCAAGGCATATCCGAGGCATGTTTCGGCGAAATGCGCCCGATCATCGGCAAGATGTTCAAACAGGTTTCTTTTATCCGCGGTTGTCACGCGCATGGATATGTTCCCTCGCCCGAAGCACTGCGCGATATCGAAGACGGCTGCCTGCAAATCTGGCAATTTCTGGAAGAGCTGGATGTCTATGCCGAAAGCTGGAACGGTCCGGTGAACTAGGCCACGCCTGCCTGCTTCCTCTTGCGCCAGCATCCCGCAGAAAACGCAAACGCCCCGACAGTTTCAACTGTTCGGGGCATTCGCATTTTCCGGTGACAGGGCAGACACAGAGCGTGCAAGATCAGTGAAACACCAACCCTTGAGGGAATTTTTGCAAAACCGGCAATGTGGTCGGTCCGTAAATATCGGCGGCTTTTGCCTGCCCATCCAGTATCCGCGACAGTTGCGGGAATAGGTCAAATAGCTCGGCCTTGGCTGACAGGGCAAATCCGGCCAACCCGAAACGGCCCGGATACAGGCTTTCACTCGCGGCACCATTCGCGAGAACCAGCGCATGGCGGGGCAGCAAAAGATGCACATATTCCACCTGCCTAACCCCCATGGCCCGCCTGATCCGCCCGTCGCCATGCCGCATCAAATGCACCGCACGCACCAGTGCTTGCCCGCTGCCTGACGGGTCGGGCAAGCACATAGCGTGTTGCGGGCTCAGCAGCAGATCACCACGGTTCCCGAATGTGCCGTCGCGTATACGGATCGGGCGCAATTCCGGTTGTGCATTCAATTCATCTGCCAGCAACCGCCGCCGCCCCACCCATAGCAGAGGCATCGGACCGCCAGACAGGGTGGTCACATAATCGCCCACCCGCAAATCTTCGACCTGAACCTCGCCTCCCGGGGTCATGATGCGGGTGCCCGCAGTGAAACAGGGCACGCCCGCTGCATGCAGTTCCGCGGGCTGATCAATAGCCGAGGGTGCAACCCCCCATAAAACAACGCTTTCCCCGGTCGGAAAGGTCAGCAAGGCATTGCCCGACCCGTCGTCGGTAACCATGACATCACCGGCATGCAATGGGTTGCCCTGCGCATCCAGCAACCCGCTGACATCCAGCTGGTCATTGGTGAACCCGTCCAGATCGTCATCACCCATATCGAAATCGGTGATGGTGTCCTGGCCGCTGCCTGTTTCAAAAACAAAGGTGTCGTCGCCCGCACCGCCTGACAAAATATCGTTGCCGGCACCGCCGGCGATCCTGTCGTTACCGGCTTCGGCACTGATCACGTCATCATCGTCGCCGCCATCAATCAGATTGTCGCCGTCGCCGCCATAAATGACATCATTGCCAGTCTCGCCATAGATCGTTGCGTTGTATGTGTGATTGAACCCACTGACATCGTCTATGGTGTCATCGCCCGTGCCACCATAAACCAGATCACCGTCGGCCTGCGTGGCCCCGCCTTCGCCGAACAGGATATAGTCATTGTCGCTGCCGCCATCGATCGTGTCGGCACCGGCGCCCGCATCAATCGTATCGGCACCACTGCCGCCAGAGATGTCGTCGTCACCATCAACCGGCGGGGCCATCACATCATAATGAACATCCGTTACCCAAATCGAATGGTTTCCGGTGCCTTCGGCGCTGGAATAGATGATTTCGATTTCTTGCACAGGTCCGGCGATTTCGACCAGAACAGATCCGTTCGCCTCGTCGTGAAAATCGACATTGGGACCGCCGGCGGTGACGGTTTGGCCGGTTACAACGTCATCACCTGCCGCCGTCAAAACCACCGTGACCGGATTGCCAAGCGCGTCATAGGCGTTGACGATGACCACATCCTGACGAACGCCGGAGCTCCAGTCTATCCCGTTGATACGAAAGACAACATTGTCTACTTCGTCCGATGCGGAACTGCCACCCGAGGCCGCAAACTCGATCCGTGTGGTGGAATTCGCCCCTGATCCGGTGCCCGACATATCCAAGGTCGAGCGATCCGACATCGGCTCGCCGGGCTGGGTATAGGTTTCGTCGCTGCTTTCAATCCACCAGCTGGGATTGTTGTCGCCGTCATCGGTTAGCGTAACCGTGACATCCATTTCGCCGGTGTTTTGGGTGAAACCGCTGATCAGTTCGGAATCATCCGCCCCAGCCAAGGACCAATTCAGGGATTCCGTGGCCATCACTTCGGAATCGGCATCGCCGTCTATGTAATCGGCTCCACTGCCGCCGGACAATGTATCATCACCCGACCCGCCGGTTATGTAATCGTTGCCCGACCCGCCTTCGATGGTGTCATGGCCGCCGCCACCGTGAATCGCATCGCTGCCGGACCCGCCGTCGATGCTGTCTCCATAGCCGCCGCCGTCGGTCGTCTCGCCGTTCACCTGCTCCGCGCTGGCGCTTTCCAACGCCACATAATCGGGGGCGTTGGCATTGTTTACATTGTCAATCGACGCAATTTCATAGGTGACGCCCGGTAACAGAGGTTCGCTGGCGACGGCACCCACAATCGTGCCGCCAACGGCCAGCACATAGACCACGATTTCGTGCCCGTCACCGTCGATCAGGGTGATGGAATTCTCGGCAAACACGCGACCGTCGGGCAGGGGGTCGCCGCCCGCATCGGTGGTGATCACGTCCTGCGTGGTGTCATCGCCACTGTTGTCAGCACCGGCATCGCCTTGCAAATAACCATCATTGTCGGTGATCTGGAAATTGACGGCATCCGTGCTGACAGACCAGGCTGGCGGCAGCCTGATCCGGTCACCCACCCCCACAAGGTATGGGTTTCCGCCACCTTCGACAACAAAGTCGCTGATGGCATATCCGTTTATGTCATAGTTGGGCATTGATCCTGCTTTGGCCTGTGGCGCTGCTCCTGCGATGCAGCATGGCCTGCGCGGCCTTAGGGCTGTGTTAAATCTGCTGTTTCGGTTGGAAATTTCTGTTTCAAACTTTACCGATCCGGTGCTGCGCCCCTAATTCACGCTGCCTTCACGGCGGATTTACACCCGTTGATCGCCCTTTGAGTTGCACTTTGCCCCTCCTACATGGATGGTAGGCAGCAAAAGGGCGACCCAGCGGTATCTGCAAGCCCGACCACCCGAACCAGAGGAGATTTCGGAGTGAACACTCACGCAATTGCCATTCAACGCGCCATGTCGCGCGATCCGCTTATCGGTCAGGACAGGGGGCTGTTATCTGGCCTGTGGATGGCTGTTCTGGCTGTTGCAATGTTGTTGATGCAGGCGTTGCCATCGGCCGCCCGCCCTGACAGCTTTGCCGATCTGGCCGATAAAATCAGCCCCTCGGTGGTGAATATCACCACATCCACCGTTATGGCGCAGGGCACAGGGCCAAACCCGATCGTCCCCGAAGGCTCCCCCTTCGAGGATTTCTTCCGCGAGTTTCAGGACCGCAACGGTGATGACGGCGAAGCACCGCGCCCGCGCCGTTCCTCGGCCTTGGGGTCGGGTTTCGTGATCTCCGAAGACGGGTATATCGTCACCAATAACCATGTGATCGAATCCGCAGACGAGGTGGTGATCGAATTTTTCTCGGGCGAGGAGCTGGAAGCCAAGATCATCGGCACCGACCCCAAAACCGACATTGCACTGTTAAAGGTCGAAACCGACAAACCGCTGCCATTCGTCAGCTTTGGCGACAGCGACACCGCCCGCGTGGGCGATTGGGTTGTGGCAATGGGCAACCCGCTGGGGCAGGGGTTTTCTGTGTCTGCGGGCATCGTTTCGGCGCGAAACCGCGAGTTGTCAGGCACTTACGATGATTACATCCAAACCGATGCAGCGATCAACCGGGGCAACTCGGGCGGGCCGTTGTTCAATATGGATGGCAATGTGATCGGCGTGAACACCGCGATCCTGTCGCCCAATGGCGGCTCGATCGGGATCGGTTTTTCCATGGCATCCAATGTGGTCGGCAAGGTCGTGGAGCAGCTCAAGGAATTCGGCGAAACCCGCCGTGGCTGGTTGGGCGTGCGCATTCAGGACGTGACCGATGACATGGCCGAGGCGCTGGGCCTGGCCAAGGCCACCGGCGCATTGGTCACCGATGTGCCCCCCGGTCCCGCCCGCGAGGCAGGGGTGGAACAGGGCGATGTGATCACATCCTTTGACGGGCGCGAAGTGGCCGATACACGTGGGCTGGTGCGTCAGGTCGGCAACACCGCCGTCGGCAAGGCCGTGCGCATGGTGGTGCTGCGTGATGGCAAAACCCAGACCCTGAAAATCACCCTTGGCCGGCGCGAAGATGCCGAACGCATCGAACCCGTCGCCGAGGTGCTGGAAGAAGAGGCCACAACCGAAACCGAAATGCTGGGCATGACCCTCAGCCCCGTCACGGAGGAGCTGCGCGAGCAACTCTCGCTGGACGGGGATGCATCCGGTCTGGTGGTGCTGAACGTCGAAGAAGACAGCGAAGCCTATGAAAAGGGGCTGCGTGCGGGGGATGTGATCACCGAAGCCGGTCAACAGAAAATGACCGGAATCGCCGATCTGGAAACACGTGTCACCGAGGTAAAAGAGGCCGGGCGCAAATCCCTGCTGCTGCTGGTCCGCCGTGCAGGTGAACCGCGCTTTGTTGCGCTTGGCTTGTCCGACTAAGTATTTGTTCTGAAAATGGAAAGCGGGCCGCTATTCTGCGGCCCGTCTCCCCCTTGCAGATCCTGCCTTTGCTCCCCATTGCAAGCGGAAAAGGAAGGCAGGCCGCTCCCCCCAGGTTTGGCCTCTATGTGCTGCATTGGCGTTGTCCGGCCATGTGGAACATCGCCCATAACAGGTGCAAGCAGCGCAATCTGATAGGATCAGGCTAACGCCAAAGAGCGTCATTGTGGATTTTTTTATTTGAAATCAGTAAATTGTCGGTGCTTGGTGGACGATGCCGCGACTTGGGGCGCACCGTCGCCAATCTCCGCACAATCAAATCACCAAAGGCGGGTGGTTCGGCGCCGGCCTGCACGCATGAGGCGAGATGCGATCCGCGCCCGGTGATTCCCGGAGGGTTTCAACAGGGCTGCACAACGCTACCGATGGCCATTATTCGGTCGGGCGCGCCACCGCAACCAAACCCAGCTTGCGCGCCGCGGCCAGCGACAGGATGCCCGAATCCAGCCCTTGGGGTTTTTGAAACGCGCGCACGGCGCGGCGGGTGCGGTTGTCCATGATGCCGGTCACAGTGCCGCGAAACAGGCCGCGCGCCGCCAAAGCCCGCTGTAGCGAGGCCACGAAATCGGGCGTCTGCTGCGCGGCGCAGGGGGTCTGGAACCAGGTTTCGCGCCGTTCCTGCACGATGGCCTGACGGGTTTCGGTTTTGAACACTGCGGGGCTGATCACGGTGCCATCCTCCAACACTTCGGCGGGTTGCAGCATGATCTGGTCGGTCACTGTTTCGATCACCGCAGGGCTGACATCCTTGCCCCAGCAGGTATCGGCGGGCGCGCCGGGGGGGGCTTCCTCGATATGGCTGACCAATGCGGGTTCGCCGCCGGGCACGGTGGTTTGGCAGCCTGACAGAGCCGCGGCGCATGTCAGTGCCGCCGCCAGAATGATCGGTTGGTTTCTGGTCATCTGCGCGTGCCTCTTGCCTCTGATGCGGGCGTTCGGGGCAGTGTATTCTGTTTTGGCGCGCCGCGAAAGCCTGTGCCATTTGTGCCATTGCACAGGGATCACACAAAAGGGACTGGCAGCGCCCCCCGCCCTTGGTTAGAACTTTGCCCAACCGCAAACAGGAGCAAGCAAGACAATGGCGAAGATCACCTATATCGAGCACAACGGCACCGAACACGTGGTCGACGTGGCCAACGGGTTGACCGTGATGGAAGGCGCGCGCGACAATAACATCCCCGGAATCGAAGCCGATTGCGGCGGTGCCTGCGCCTGTTCCACCTGCCATGTCTATGTCGCGCCCGATTGGGTCGAAAAAATCCCGGCCAAGGACGACATGGAAGAAGATATGCTGGATTTCGCCTTCCAGCCCGATCCGGCGCGTTCACGCCTGACCTGCCAGATCAAGGTGACCGATGCGCTGGACGGTCTGGTGGTGAACATGCCCGAAAAACAAATCTGATGTCGGTGGCGCGGCGTCTGCTGTTGCGCCCGTTCAGGGCGTGCGCGCGCCGCGCATTGATGGCGGCTGGTCTGTTGATAGGGGCGCCCGTTGCGGGCATGGCCGATATACAATCCGCCCGCTTTATCGGCCCGACCACGCATTACGCCCATGGCATATTGGGCGATGCGGTGGAATATTCCGGCATGATGGTGCGGCTGACGGGCGGGCGCTCGTTTCTGGTTGGCCATCGCGACGGTGGCCGCGTGTTCGAAGATATCGCCCCCCGCCTGTGGGATGTCACTGGTGATGGCAAACCCGAAATCGTCGTGATCGAAACCGACCCGCCACGCGGTGCGCAACTGGCCATTTACAGCGAGGTGAACGGCACAATCGCCAAAATCGCCGCCACACCCCACATAGGGCAGACCCATCGCTGGCTTGCCCCCATCGGGGCCGCCGATCTGGACGGCGACGGCGCAATCGAAATCGCCTATATCGACCGCCCGCATCTGGCGAAAACCCTGCGGATCTGGCGCTATAATGGCGGCAAAACAGTGCATGTCGCGGATCAATCCGGCCTGACCAATCACAAAATCGGCTGGGATCATATCCCCGGCGGCATCCGCACCTGCACCACACCTGAAATGATCACCGCCAATGCCGATTGGACGCGCATCATCGCAACCGCATTCGATGGTGCCAAAATCACAACCCGCGATTTTGGCCGCTACACCGGCCCCGACAGCCTCAACGCCGCGCTGAACTGCGACTAAGGCCAGCCGCAAATGCAGGCCTGTCCCTTCACTGTTCTGTAAATACCTCAGGGTGTGAATTGGCCCATGGCCAAGAGAGGGGCAGCGCCCCTTTGGCCGGTTTTTCACGAAAACCGGCCCCACCGCGCAGCTGAATGCTGCCCGACACCATTCCTCCTACTGCCTCAACGGATTGAAATCACAGCGCCCGCCAACCAATGTCGCGGCGGCAAAACCCCTCGGGCCAGTCAATGCCATCAACCATGGCATAGGCGCGATCCACCGCTTCGCGCAAATCAGCCCCGCGTGCGGTTACGTTCAACACCCGTCCGCCACTGGCGACAACATGACCGTCTTTCAACGCGGTCCCCGCATGAAAACACATCTCCGAACTGGTCTCGGGCAGGGCAGCCAACCCGCCGATCACACTGCCTTTGGCGTAATCACCGGGGTATCCCTGCGCCGCCATCACCACGGTCACCGCATGATCATCGGCCCAGTTCACACGGGCCTGCGCCAGTTCGCCACGCGCACAGGCCTCCAGCAGATCCAGCGCCTGCGCGCCCAGACGCAGCATCAAAACCTGACATTCGGGATCGCCAAAGCGCACGTTGTATTCCACCAGCCGGGGCTGCCCGTCCTTGATCATTAACCCCGCATAAAGAACCCCCTGATAGGGTGTGCCACGCCGTGCCATTTCGGCCACGCAGGGTGTGATGATCTCCTCCATCGCGATCTTCGCGATGCCATCCGACAATACCGGAGCGGGGGAATAGGCACCCATGCCGCCAGTGTTCGGGCCGGTGTCGCCATCACCGACGCGTTTGTGGTCCTGCGCCGTGCCGATGGGCAAAACATCCACCCCGTCACAAAGGATGAAATAGGATGCCTCCTCGCCCTCCATGAACTCCTCGATCACCACCTCGGCCCCGGCCGTGCCGAATTCACCGCCGAACATGTCGTCGATGGCGTCCAATGCCTCGGCTTCGGTCATGGCGATGATCACGCCCTTGCCTGCGGCCAGACCATCGGCCTTGACCACGATGGGAACACCATTGGCACGAATGTAATCCTTGGCCGCACCCGCATCGGTGAAATGGCCATAGCCCGCCGTGGGGGCGTTGACCGCCGCGCATACCTCTTTGGTAAAGGCCTTTGATGCCTCCAGCCGCGCCGCCGCCGCCGAAGGACCAAACACCAGATAACCTGCGCCGCGCAAATCATCCGCCACACCAGCGGCCAAGGGCGCCTCTGGCCCGATGATCACGAAATCAATCGCGTTCTCCTCGGCAAAACCGACCACCGCCGCACCATCCATGATGTCCAGCGTGGCGCATTCCGCGATCTGGGCGATGCCCGCGTTGCCCGGTGCCACGATCAACTTGTCGCATTTGGGGTTCTGCATCACGGCCCAGGCCAATGCATGTTCGCGGCCACCGCCGCCAAGGATCAGGATATTCACGCCGCAGGCTCCTTTTTCGCTACTGGCGCGGGGATAGCCCGCAAGCGGCGCAGGGGCAAGCATTGCCCTGATTTTCCCCTCTGGCCCTGCGGCCTGTGTGGCGGTAATCTTGGCCCATGAATGACCTGCTTGATGACGCCGACAGCGGCACGAACGCACCCGAATTTTCCGTTTCCGAACTGTCGGGCGCGGTCAAGCGCCTGATCGAGGGCGAATTTTCCCATGTCCGCATCCGCGGGGAATTGGGCCGCATCTCGCGCCCGCCCTCGGGCCATCTGTATCTGGACCTCAAGGATGACCGCGCCGTGATCGCCGGTGTGATGTGGAAAGGCACGGCCAAACGCCTGGCCATGCGCCCCGAAGAAGGCATGGAGGTGATCGCGACCGGTCGCCTCACCACCTTTCCGGGGCAGTCGAAATACCAACTGGTGATCGAGGACATGCGCCCCGCAGGGGTCGGCGCGCTGATGGCGATGCTGGAAAAACGCAAGGCGCAGCTGCAATCCGAAGGCCTGTTTGACCCTGCGCGCAAACGGCCCATCCCCTATCTGCCCGAGGTGATCGGCGTGATCACGTCACCCACGGGCGCGGTGATCCGCGATATTCTGCACCGTTTGCGTGACCGTTTTCCGCGCAAGGTGCTGATCTGGCCGGTGCCGGTGCAGGGCGAAAAATGCGCCCCCGAGGTCAGCCGCGCCATCGCCGGGTTCAACGCGCTGACCACGGGCGGTGCCATCCCGCGCCCTGACCTGATTATCGTTGCCCGTGGCGGTGGCTCGGTCGAGGATCTCTGGGGCTTTAACGAAGAATCCGTGGCCCGCGCTGCCGCCGCATCCGATATCCCGCTGATTTCGGCGGTGGGGCATGAAACCGACACCACGCTGATCGATTTTGTATCCGACAAACGTGCGCCAACCCCCACGGCAGCGGCGGAAATGGCCGTGCCCGTGCGGATGGAATTGCTGTCCTGGGTCGACGAACAGCAATCGCGGCTGTCGCGTGCGCTGACCACAGGGGTGTCGCAGCGACGCCAGCGATTGAGCGATCTGGCGCGGGCATTGCCACGTCCTGCCACCCTGCTGGATGGGCCGCGCCAACGGTTGGACGGGGCAGGGGGCGCGCTGCCCGCTGCGCTGATCCGGTCGGTGCAAACGCGCCGTGTTGCGCTGTCACACAGTGCAGGCGCATTGCGTCCATCACTGCTTAGGTCATTGATTTCGAATGAAAAACGTCAGCTGTCGGGGCAGGTTGCGCGGCTGGCTCCCGCCTTGTCGCGCAGCACAGATAACAAAAAAGCGCGGCTGAACGCTCTGCGGCTTAGCGCCAGTCCGATCGCTGCCGATCTGGCACGCAAGGCACGCGACCTTCGCGCGTTAGAGCAGCGCCTGTCCCATGCTGCGAATGCCCAAACCAATGTCTGGGCTAATAAATTATCCGCTTTGGGGCGATTGCGCGATACCTTGGGGTATAAGGAAACGCTGAAACGCGGCTATGCGGTGGTGCGATCACATGGCGCTGTCGTCACCAGCAGCGCGGCCGCCCGTGCCGCTGACAATTTGGAAATCCAGTTCGCCGATGGCCGGATTGCGCTGGATCGCGGGGCAGAACCCGCCCCGCCGACCCGGTCGAAACCCGCACAAAAGAAACCCCGAAAACCCGCGCCGCAAAGGCCGGACGCCCCCCCCGAACAGGGCTCTCTTTTCTGAGAAAGGGGCGGGGGGCTGCCCGCCCCCTCGTCACGCCCTTCGGGCGGTCTCCCCCTGCTATGCCGGTCATTCCATTTGCGGGGGTCAGTGGAAATTCTTTGATAGGTCAGTGGGTTGGCTTGCAGCCCCTTGGTTGGGTTCTGTCAGGATGGCCGATCTAAGGCATCCAGCCGCGGGTCCATGATGCGCCGCCACAGCGGTGGGCACAGCGCGATAACCGCCATGACCGGCACGGAATAGGGCAGCACGGGCATGTTCGCGTCCAGCCGCAAGGCCGGGTAGGGGCGCAGCGGGTTTTGATGGTGATCCGAATGGCGCGGCGCGTTCAGCATCATTGCGCTGGATCCGAAATGCGGCGCATTCCAGCTGTGTTGCGGCCCGACAGGTTCGGGTTTTCCCTGATCATCGACACTGCGGCGCAACCCGTAATGTTGCACATAATCCGACAGCAGCACCTGCACCTGCGCATAGCTGGCAATCGCCAAAAGCGTCAGAACACCGCCAGCACCAGCCAAAGCACAGGCCGTTGCCACCAGCAATATCGCGCCCGTCAGATACAAGATATAGGGGTGCAACCGGCTTTTTCCTGCCCGTGCCAGCAATGCGGTTTCAGCCCGCAACCCGGCGCGAAACGACCCGGACCATGCCCGCTTGGCGTAGCGCCAGAACCCGATACCACGCCGGGCGCTGGCCGGATCAGAGGCCAAGCCAACATGAATGTGATGCACCCGCAAATGCGATGATGCATGATGCCCCATCAGCATCAAAACATAGACCATCCGCCCCAAGCCACGTTTCCACCGCGCCCCACGATGGATCAGCTCGTGCGCAACCGGATGCCCGACCTGCCCCAGATACAAACCATGCCCGATGATAAGGCCGATACATTGCCAAATCGTGAATTCCGGCACGGCAATTGCCCTGATAGCAAGCGCCAGCAGCACGGGAAAACACAGCGCCAATAACACCAGTAACCCATCGCCACCGGGAAACTCCGCGCCCCTGCCCATGCGCACGGCCCCGCCACTCACCCAACGGTCCAGCGCCCAGATAAACACGGTAATATAGACCAGACTGGCCCAAATGAACCATCCGCCAAACAGCGATCCGGCCAACAATAAACCCGCAGGCAACAGCGTCGCAAAATTGAAAAAAATCATGTCAGGCCCAGACCGAAATAACCAAACCGCAGCCTAACCCGTTGTGAAAAATGGATCAATCCATCGGGATCAAACACCAACCTCTGGCCCGTGACACAGCATCGGTTCCGATTTTTTCTCTATTTCATAGAGCGGCTCACCGGCCAGTTTCCCCTGAAATTCAGCCACTAGCCCGGCCGCCCCATGGGAAAACGTCCAGCATTGCGGTTCGACCCTGTCCTCGTAAAGGAAACAGATTTGCCCGGCCTCCTCGTACCACACACCCTCTTTGCATTTCCCATCCAGAAAGGACCAGCGCACGCGATTGTTCGGCAGATACTCCTCGCCGCCATATGGCGTGCCAGCTGACCCATAGTAAAAGGTTTTCCCTTGGGTATAGGCATCGAACTCTGCCGCATTCATCGCCTGTTGCGCCGTGGCAGGCAGGGCGGTCATGGCAACAAATGCGGTGATCAGGCGGGGCAATAGGATAAACTGTTTCATGTTGCCTAAAATACCATTCAATTTGTGCGCGAGCCACTCAAACCTTTGTTAATCCTTAACGCGGGCGGGCTTTTGCCATGGGCATTCTGGGGGCGGGGGCTTCCATCGGGGCGCGATTGCGCTTACTTGAACACAGGACCATCAGGAGGGGCGCATGGCTCTGTTCGGAAAACTCAAACAACGTTTGTTCAAATCTTCCTCCAAACTGGAGGAAGGGCTGGACGCGATCGTTGCCGAAGGCGGGGCGGACACCCCGGACGAACCAGAACAACAAATAGCTGCGCCAACCCCGGCCCGGATCCCGGCTGCCAAACCGGAAATCACCGAACAACCCGAACCAGCCCGGCCCACCCCCGAACAGCCCATAGCCCAAGCGCAGGATACTGCGAAAACAGGCATCATCGGGCGGCTCATGGGGCGCACATCGCCGCAAAACGTGACCCGGCGCACCCTGGATGACGACATGCTCGAACAACTCGAAGAGTTGTTGATCCAGGCCGATATGGGCGTTGAAACCGCCCTGCGCGTCACCGCAAATATGGCCGAAGGCCGCTTTGGTAAAAAACTGTCAACCGCTGAAATCAAACAACTTTTGGCGGATGAGGTCGCGCGCATAATGGAGCCTGTGGCCCGCCCCATGCCGCTCTATCCCAAGACGCCGCAGGTGGTGCTGGTTGTCGGTGTCAACGGGTCGGGCAAAACCACGACCATCGGCAAACTGGCCAGCCAGTTTCGTGCCGCGGGCAAATCGGTGGTCATCGCGGCGGGCGACACATTTCGCGCCGCGGCCGTCGAACAATTGCAGGTTTGGGGGGACCGTGCCGGCGTTCCTGTCCTGACCGCACCCGAAGGATCAGACCCCGCTAGCCTTGCCTTTGACGCGATGACCAAGGCCGAGTCCGAGGGCGCCGACCTGCTTTTGATCGACACCGCAGGCCGGTTGCAAAACCGCGCCGACCTGATGGAAGAACTGGCCAAAATCGTGCGGGTCATCCGCAAAAAAGACCCTGAAGCCCCCCATAATACCCTGTTGGTGCTGGATGCGACGACGGGGCAGAATGCGCTGTCACAGGTTGAAACCTTCAGAAAACTGGCCGATGTGTCGGGCCTGGTGATGACGAAACTGGACGGGACCGCCAAAGGCGGCGTTCTGGTCGCTCTGGCTGACCGGTTCGGCCTGCCGATCCATGCCATCGGGGTGGGCGAACAGATCGACGACCTGGCGCCCTTCGATCCACAGGAATTCGCTGCTGCGCTCACGGGGCTGGACAGCTGATATTTTCTTGCTTCTTCAAATATTTACAAGGTCTTTGCGCCGCAACCAAGGCCACCTGATATGAGCAGTTGGATCACCTCTATCGAAGGCACGGAAACCGGCCATCAGGTTGCGCTTGGCCTGGCCCTGCTTGCGGCGTTTCTGCACGCGCTGTTTGGCGCGATGCAAAAAGGGCGGTATGATCCGTGGATTATGCGTGGTGCGATCGACATCTCCTATGGTGCCATCGCCCTGCCGATCGCCCTGTTTCTGGTGCCCTTTCCCGAACCGCAGATGTGGCCGATTTTCGCGGGGGCCTTTGTGATCCATACTGCGTATAAATTGTTGCAGGCACAGGCTTATTCCAAAGGTGCCTATACGGTTGTTTATCCGGTGGTGCGCGGCATGGGGCCGTTTTTCACCGTTATCGGCGCATGGCTGATCTTTGGCGAACTGTTCTCGCTTGCGCAATGGGGCGGCATTGCGGTTCTGATGGCGGGTATTTTTGGCCTTGCCCTATATAATCTGCGCCATGTGACCGTCGCGCGTGAAACACTGCCGGCGGCACTGGGGCTTGCCGCTTTGGCCGGATTGTTTGTTGCGCTTTACACAACCTACGATGCCTATGGCATCCGCGCCACGCCGGACCCGTTCACCTTTCTGGCGTGGTTCTTTGTCGTCGATGCCATTGCCATGCCAACACTTGCCGTTCTGCGCTATCGCAACATGACGGAAAAACCTGAAATCCTGCCCCTGATGACCAAAGGCTTTGCCGGGGCCATCCTTGCCTTCTTCTCTTTTGGCTCGATCATGTTGGCCACGCGGCTGGACAAGGTGGGCGAAGCGGCCGTGCTGCGTGAAACGTCAACTGTGTTTGCCGCATTGATCGGCTGGATCGTGCTGGGCGAAAAGGTCGGGCCAAGGCGCACGGCCTTGATGGCTTTGATCGCGCTCGGCGCTGTGATAGTCGAATTCGCAGGCTAGGGCACCTATATCCCGAACATCAGCTCTCTGGCCCACCAAAATCCGAACCATCCGGCACAGTCGCTATCCTTGCTACGATCTTAGTCAAAAAGGCATATCCAATGAGCACAAAGATCAACCCGATCACCAAAACCGCGTTGGAACTTGGTCCCATCGCCGCCTTTTTCGTCGCTTATTTTTTGGTCAAAGACCGTGTTTTCTCCATTGGGGGCACAGAATATGCGGGGTTTATTCTGGTCACTGCCGCATTCGTGCCGTTGATGATTTTGACCAGCTTTATCATGTGGCGCATGACGGGAAAACTGTCGCCCATGCAATTGGTCACGTTGGTGTTGGTTGTTGTGTTCGGTGGGCTGACTGTATGGCTGAACGATGAACGCTTCATTAAAATGAAACCGACATTGTTGTATCTGATATTCGCGGGGCTGTTGGGGTTCGGATTGCTGCGCGATCAAAGCTATCTGAAACTTGTTCTGGCCGAGGCAATGCCCCTGACCGATGCGGGGTGGATGATTTTGACGCGCCGGTTGATGTATTTCTTCCTCGCACTTGCCATCGCAAACGAAGCAATCTGGCGCACAATGTCGACCGAGGCTTGGGTGACGTTCAAAACCTTTGGTTTGTCCGCCGCGATTTTCGCGTTCTTCATGACGCAAGGCGCATTGTTTCGTGATCACACATCAGAGCAACCGACAAAAAAATAATCCTGCCTTCTGTCCAAAATCCCCCCGCGGCCGGGCAGTTTTCCACAGAATTGACCCAAATCGTTAACTTTATACGATTTGACCCCCTGTTTTATACGAAACTACAGATTTGGGCTTCGGAATCCCTTTTACTGCTGGAAATGCCACGCCACGTGGGGCCGCAGCCATCGGTGTTCATGGCGTTGCTTTTGAAAACACCGGCAGGGGCAGACTGAACTGCGGGCGTGCCAACAGGCGTGACCAGCGCGGTTGACTGTCTTGCGGTAACCGCAACTTGAGTGCGGCCAGATAATCGTCGGTTTCATTGCGCATAAGCGCCTGATAAAATGGGAAAACACCGGCGCGTAAATAGGCGCTCCAATGGCAGATCCGCCGTGTCGGTGCGGCAATCGGAAAACCCAGTTGCCGCAAGGCTGTCAGGGTCGGATTGTTATCCAGCTGGATGGTCAGGCTATTGGAAACTATAGGAAAAGCCCGACCGATTGAAAAATCCCCCTCGGGGGCGACCAGCCGTTCCAAGGCAAAATCATACAGGTCGTTTTCACGGCTGGTGATGTTGAACACTTGCGCCCCTTGCCCGCCGGGCGATTGCATGGCCCGTTCAGCGGTGCTGCTGAACTCTGCTCCGGCCAGCAATATCACCTTGTTCAAGGCACCTTTTTCTATCCGTTGAATCGCGCTTAGCACGACCCTGGCCCCCATTGAATGGGCAATACAATGCACCGGCCGGGACGGCGCAATATTTCTTATTTCACGAATAATATCAGCTAGTTGTCTTCCTGCTTTCTCGGCTCTTTCCCATGCTTGCCATACCGTGCCGCGGGCCTGCCAACCAAAGGCAACGGCCAGACCTTCATCGGGCATACCAGCCCCGAACCCCAGCAAACGTGGCCAACTGACCGCTTTGCGACAGGTGGCATCACGGGTGGATAGAATGTGCTTATGTGGACAATGCACCGGATCACCCGGGCTGAATTTGAACCCATGCACCATGATGACCACCGGCCCCGTCCCGCGGGCCAGATGGCGCAATCGCGCGGTTGCGCTTTGCGGGCTTGCGTGGACGATTGGCCCGTCATCTGTTGAATCGATACGTAGTAGCGGCATCCCCACACCCCACCAGATATGGTTTTATGTCCTCTTAGGCTCAGTCTGCGACAAAGGCATGAACGTCCGGTTACGGCTGTGTGACGGTGTTGACTGGCGTCGCATCGCCCCCTATTGCAGTGGCGTGGCGATTTGTACCGGATTGTGGGCCACGTTAAACATGCCGCTAAACAGGTCGAGACGAGGGAGCCCCCGTCGCTTGACCGCGATCGGGGTTTTTTTGCGCCCAGAGTGGCGAAAGGGATGAATATGAGCAACGACCTGAAAAGACGCACAAATCTTGTTCATGGCGGCACCCGCCGCAGCCAGTATAACGAGGTGTCCGAGGCTATTTTCCTGACGCAGGGATTTGTCTATGACACTGCCGAACAGGCCGAAGCGCGGTTCGTTAAAGCTGGCGATGACGAGTTCATTTACGCCCGTTACGGCAACCCTACAGTGCGTATGTTCGAAGATCGCATGTCGCAATTGCTGGGCTACGAGGACGGATTCGCCTGTGCATCCGGCATGGCAGCTGTGAACGGTGCGTTAATGGCGCTGTCCAAGGCGGGCGATCATATTGTTGCCTCGCGCGCGTTGTTCGGGTCCTGCCTCTATGTGCTAGAGGAGGTTCTGGCCCGTTTCGGTGTGACGATCACACTGGTCGACGGCACCGATAATTCTGCCTGGGACGCATCAATTACGCCTGATACATCGTTGATTTTCCTTGAATCTATTTCCAACCCGACGTTGGAAGTGATCGACCTGCGCCATGTTTGCAAAGTGGCCCATGCCAATGGCGCCTTGGTGGTTGTCGACGATGCGATGGCCACGCCGATCTACTCCTATGCGCGTGAATGCGGCGCGGATATTTCGGTGGTGTCGACCACCAAACATGTCGACGGGCAGGGGCGGATGCTGGGCGGTATCATTTGCGGTTCCAAGGAGCTGATCCGCGGGCCGATCGAAACGTATCTGAAACATACCGGTGGCGCGATGAACCCGTTCACCGCTTGGAGCCATCTGAAATCATTGGAAACTTTGGATTTGCGGGTCAATGCGCAGGCGCAAACTGCCATGGCTGTGGCGCAGGCGTTAGAGGGCCATGCAAAGCTGTCATCTGTGCGGTATCCGCAATTGCCCAGCCATGCGCAACACAAGGTGGCAATGTCGCAATCTGAATCCGGCGGCACCGTATTGGCCTTTGATGTAAAGGGCGGGCGTGACGCTTGTTTCAAATTCCTGAATGCATTGGAAATATTCCTTATTTCCAATAACTTCGCTGATGCAAAATCTATTGTGACACATCCCGCGACCACCACGCATCAACGTCTGCCCGACGATCAAAAGGAAACTCTGGGCATCAGCCCGGGGTTGGTGCGCCTGTCCTGTGGACTGGAAGATCGCGACGACCTGATCGCGGATCTGATGCAGGCGCTGGATCAGATCTAAAACGCATTTCCGGCGCGCGCAGCATCGCGCCGGATTCCATTCCCGCTTGTTTCCTATGATCCGGCCAAAGGTTTCATGCGTAATGACCCCAGACATTTGGAAAATTCACCGCCAGCCCCTATGTTATGGGGGAGAGCGGGGTGCAAGGGGGCAACCATGAACATCCATTTACCTGATATGAACAACGATATGACCCAAGAAGAGGCCGCCGCATCCCTGGCGCGGTTGCGCGATTGGGCTGCTTCGCTATCGGGGGATGCCCGTGCCGCTTTGACACCTGAATTGCGCATGGCGCTGGCTGGGC
Source organism: Paracoccaceae bacterium (assembly GCA_050633465.1). Taxonomy (GTDB): domain Bacteria; phylum Pseudomonadota; class Alphaproteobacteria; order Rhodobacterales; family Rhodobacteraceae; genus UBA3069. The sequence goes on from JBOEGO010000015.1 coordinate 196,206, forward strand.
ACCAGACTGCCCAGCCTGCACTGTCACGCGAATACCCCGCTGATTTTACTGTGGATTCTGCCTATAAGGCCAGCCTGCCGGACCTGCAAAATGGGCCAAGCAGCCTGATCCGGGGCGCGCAGCGCCAGATACAGCATGTCGGGATTTCAAATTTCCGCCTTCCGATTCAATTTCACTGCCGCGATACGGGTGATCTGACCTTGGAAACCTCGGTCACGGGCACGGTCAGCCTTGAGGCGGACAAAAAGGGTATCAATATGAGCCGCATCATGCGGTCCTTTTATACCCATTCGGAAAAAACCTTTAGTTTCGAGGTGATAGAGGCCGCTCTTGATGACTATAAGGCCGATCTGGAAAGTTTCGATGCCCGGATACAGATGCGGTTTTCATACCCTGTAAAAATGCCCTCTCTGCGGTCGGGCCTGTGGGGGTATCAGTATTACGATATTGCGCTGGAACTGGTCGAACAGGCTGGTGTGCGCAAGAAAATCATACATCTGGACTTTGTTTACTCATCGACCTGCCCCTGTTCGCTTGAACTATCCGAACATGCGCGCCAGATGCGTGGTCAACTGGCCACGCCGCATTCACAACGCTCGGTCGCGCGCCTGTCGGTTGTTGTGCAAGAGGGAGAGTGCCTGTGGTTCGAGGATTTGATTGATATGGCCCGCAAGGCCATCCCGACAGAAACGCAGGTGATGGTCAAACGCGAGGACGAACAGGCATTCGCCGAATTGAACGCCGCCCATCCGATTTTTGTCGAAGACGCAGCCCGCCTGTTTTGCGAGCAATTTCAATGTGATGACCGTATCGGGGATTATCGCATTATCGCCAGTCATCAAGAAAGCCTGCACAGCCACGACGCGGTCAGCGTGCTGACCGAAGGGCCGACATTTGAAAACGCCAGCCTTGGCCCGCGCCTGTTTGACAGCCTGTTCCACGTGGGTTGATCGAATTTTCTGCATTGCAGCAAAAGCAAGGGCGCCATGCAGTATCAGCATTGGTAAAGTCAGTAAGATTGACCTAGTTTGAGTGTCAAGGGAGCAACCAGACACACCAAGCGAGGTTTCCACAATGGCCACTCAAACCACAAACGTGAATTTTTCCAAAGGCGTATTTCGCGCCCGTCTTGATGCATTCTTTGCGTCCATCGGGCAGGGGTTTAACACCTATGTCGAACGCCGTTCGCGTGTGGGCCAGATCGAGGCGCTGAACGAGAAATCCGATAAAGAACTGTCCGCTATGGGCCTGCGGCGCGAAGATATCGCGCAGCATGTTTACCGCGATATGTTCTATATCTAACCGCTCACGGTTTTGGCGTGTCTCCCTCGGCACGTCAGAGAAAACGCCCCGGTGCCTGCACAGGTGTCGGGGCGTATTCTGTTACGGGCGGACCAGTGGGTGCTTGACAGCCGCACAGTGCCGCGCCAAGCCTCGCTTCTATGATAGATCTTCGCCCTGTTGGATATGTGATCGGCCTGTTGGTGACCGCGCTTGGCGTCACGATGCTGCCGCCGTTGCTGGTTGATATCGCCGAAGCACGCGGCCATTGGCCCGTGTTTGCCGAAAGCGCGATCATTACGTTTTTAGCGGGCGGGTTGGTGGCCTTGGCTTGCCATAACGGCACGCGTGAGGGGCTTTCGCTGCAACAAACCTTTTTGCTGACGGCAGGGGTTTGGCTGGCGCTGCCGTTGTTCGGGGCCTTGCCGTTCATTCTGGGTGCGACGGAATCCACTGTGGTCGATGCGTTTTTCGAGGCGATGTCGGGCATGACGACCACGGGATCCACCGTATTGTCGGGGCTGGATACCCTACCCAAGGGGCTGCTGCTGTGGCGCGGTATTTTGCAATGGCTGGGCGGCATCGGCATCATTGTTGTGGCTATGGTGTTCCTGCCTGAACTGCGGGTCGGCGGGATGCAGATTTTTCGGTCGGAAGCCTTTGAAACAATGGGGAAAATCCTGCCCCGCGCAACCGAGATCGCATCGCAGATTTCGGTGATCTATGTGGCGCTGACGATCATGTGCATGCTGTCCTATCTGTTGCTGGGGATGAATGCGTTTGATGCGACGGTGCATGCGCTGACCACGATTTCGACGGGCGGATTTTCAAATTATGACGCGTCATTCGGCACGTTTTCGGGACCGGCGGAATATGTCGCTTCGGTCTTTATGGTATTGGCGGCGCTGCCTTTTGTGCGCTACGTGCAGATGATCAACGGCCATCGTGGGGCGCTGTTGTCGGACACGCAGGCCAAGGGGTTCTTGCTGACGATCGCAGTGCTGGTTTTGGTCACAACACTGGTTTTGACATCCATATTTCCGCATCACTGGGAACAGGCCATGCGCGAGGCGCTGTTCAATATCACATCCATCATTTCGGGCACGGGGTATGCCAGCGTCGATTACATGAGCTGGGGCGGTTTTCTGATCGCGTTATTTTTCTTTATCGGGTTGATCGGCGGCTGCGCGGGGTCAACCGCCTGTTCGATCAAGATTTTCCGCTATCAAATTCTGTTTGCGTCAATCAAATCACAGATCGCCAAAACGCGGCTGCCGCACGGGGTGTTTCAGCCGCGCTGGGACGGGCGGGTGATTGACGATGATGTTTTGAATTCGGTCATGAGCTTTTTCGTGTTTTTCATCGTGTCGCTGGGCCTGTTGGCGGTGGCATTGGGCATGACGGGGCTGGATTTCATCACATCGGTATCGGGCGCGGCCACGGCGCTGGCCAATATCGGCCCCGGCCTGGGCGACCAGATCGGGCCAGCGGGCAATTTCGGCGGGTTGAACGACACGGCGAAATGGTTGCTGGCGGCGGGCATGTTCGTGGGGCGGCTGGAACTGATGATCGTTTACGCCATGCTGACTGTGCGGTTCTGGCGCGGATAAGTCATTCATCCAAAACGTAAAAAGGGCGGCCTGATCGGGGCCGCCCTTTTGCTGTTGTCAAAGTGACCTATCGCGGATTAGTCCCAGCAGTTGACTAGAACGGTCATGCCGCTGGCCTTTTCGTTCAGCATGGACGGGGGCATATTGCCGATGTTATCGGTTGCAACGATGCTAAGCCCCAACCCTTCGAGCATGGCGCGGATGGCGCCAGCATCGGTGGCGAAATTCACATCCTCGGGCAGTTTGCGGGTGCCGCTGTCGGCTGGCAACAGCATGCCCAACACCGCGCCGCCCGCATCCAGAACGGGGCCACCGGCATCGCCGGGCAGCACGTTCAGGGCCAGACGTTTCACGCCATCCTCGCCTTGCAGGCCACGGATGTCTTCCAGCGTGCCGTAGGTCAGGGTGGGCAGGCCCAGGACACCGCCAAAGGGGTATCCGGCCACGGCCACATCGGATTGCAGGCGCGGCGTTGCGTTTTGAAACGAGGCGATGCTGACAGGGGCCAAGGGCGCCAGCGGTTTCAATACGGCCACGCCAAGCGCCGCATCGCGCGACACCACCTCGGCGTCGGTTTCATCGTTCAGGGTGATGCGTGAACATTCGGCCACGGCCTCGGCTGTGGTGACAACGGTGCCGTTTGCGTCAATGAAAAATCCTGAGCGCGAGATCTTGGGCTTGCGGATTTCCAGACCGGCCAGCAGGTCCACGCTTTGGTTTTCGTTGTCGCCTGCGGCGGGGTCCAATGTGCCCGGCAGCCGGGCAAAGCTTTGCTGCATTGCGCCCAACAGGCGGCTGCGGCGCTCCTCGTCACCGGCGGGCCAGATCAGGGTGAAACCCTTGATTTCACCGTTGCGCAGGGTCGCCTGCGTGTGGGACACGAAATCGGCCCCGATGCCAACCAGCATGAAACTGTCGTTATCGCGTTCGCGTGGCCCATCCTCGGGGACAATTTCAAGGGTTTGCATGATGTCATACAGCCCGTGCAGCGATGCGCGGTCGCCGTTTTGCGAGATCAGCAAAACCCGTGCAGGCAAATCACCTGTCGCAGCGTAATGGGCAAAGGGTGGTTCGAATTTTTCAAACTCCACCACGCCCAAGGGCAGGGTCATTTCAATGCCTGCTTCGGCATTGGCCACGGTTTGCAGGTCCAGCCCTTTCAGGACGGCGTTATATTGATCAAACAGGGCGGCGCGTTGCAGCGTGGTCAGCACGCCAGTGACATCGTAATTGTTCGCCTCTTGCCACTGCGCCATCGAATTGCGGGTGCCACGGCCAAATGCGCCATCAATGGTGGAATCATAGAAACCGGCCCATTTCAGCGCGATTTGCAGGTTCATGCGTTCGTCACGGTTCAGCTGGGCTTCGCTTTGGCGGGCTTCGCGCGGGGTTTCATCGGCGGGTTCCGGTTCCGGTTCCGGTGCGGGCGCGGGTTCTGGTGTGGCTTCGGCTGCGGCCTGCTCTTGCGGGGCAACTTCGGGCGCGATCGGGCTTTGGATTTGGGTGTCGGGGGTTGCTTCGGCTGTGTTCTCGGGCTGGGCCGGGTCTGTTTCCATTGGGGGCAGGTTCAACAGGTTCGCACCCAAGGGCCAGAATTGTTGACGATATGCCGTTGAAAAGGCGATGTAGCTGTCACGCGGGATTTCGCCTTCGCGGCGATAGACACGCAGCACCTGATCGGCGTCTTCGCGGCGATATGGGCCAAGCGCGATGGCATACCAGCCACCGCCAAGTGAAAACCCGTTTACATCCTGCAAGCGCGCGGAATAAGCGCGAATGCGGTCTTGTGCTGCGGACAGGCTGGGCTGTGCCTCGATCTGGACCCAGACCACATCGGATGCGGTTTGCGCAAAAACGGCGCGGGTGGTCAGGATCAGAGCCAGAATGGCGGTAATCAATACTCTTGTCATGGTGCGGTGCGGCCCTTGGCATTTGAAATTGGTGACAATGTTTTGCACGTTTTATCAAACTGGCACGCGGGCGCACCCAAATAATGCGTGAGCGCGTGATTGACCCCGGCCCGCGCGGCCCGTAGGTAGAGCGCGCGATTTCAAAGGCCCAAGCAAGGCGTATGACCATGTCAGAACCAACCGCAAAACCACGCAGTTTTCAGGAAATCATCCTGCGGCTTCAGGCCTATTGGGCCGGTAGGGGCTGCGCGATCATGCAACCCTATGATATGGAGGTCGGCGCGGGCACCTTTCATCCGGCGACCACGCTGCGTTCCTTGGGGCCAAACCCCTGGGCTGCAGCCTATGTGCAGCCCTCGCGCCGCCCGACCGACGGGCGTTACGGCGAAAACCCCAACAGGTTGCAACATTATTACCAGTATCAGGTGCTGATCAAACCCAGCCCGCCGGATTTGCAGGACCTGTATCTGGGGTCGCTGGCCGCGATCGGCATTGATATGGAATTGCACGACATCCGTTTCGTCGAGGACGATTGGGAATCCCCGACACTTGGCGCATGGGGATTGGGATGGGAGGTCTGGTGCGACGGCATGGAAGTGTCGCAATTCACCTATTTTCAACAGGTTGGCGGGCATGATTGCCACCCCGTTTCGGGCGAGCTGACCTATGGTCTGGAACGGCTGGCGATGTATGTGCTGGGCGTCGATCATGTGATGGACATGCCCTATAATGATCCTGACGCGCCGATTGCGTTGACATACGGTGATGTGTTTCGCCAGACCGAACAGGAATACAGCCGCTGGAATTTCGACGTGGCCAATACCGATGTGTTGTTAAGACATTTCGAAGAGGCCGAGGCCGAGTGCCACGCGATTCTGTCGCAGGCGTATGATGATCCGAAAACCGGCAAACGCATCGTGATGGCGCATCCGGCCTATGATCAATGCATCAAGGCCAGCCATATTTTCAATCTGCTGGACGCGCGCGGCGTGATTTCCGTGACCGAACGGCAAAGCTATATCGGGCGGGTGCGCACGCTGGCGAAAATGTGCGCCGATGCGTTCGTGCAAACCGGCGCGGGCGGCTGGACCGCAGATGCGGTAGCCGCACAATGATGGGTAAGGTTTTTGCGGGGTTCATCGTGATTACAGCGATTTTGGCGGGCGCGGCCATGTATTACCTACAGGTCTATGCCTATTATGACGAGGTCACGGCCGACGGGTCCAGTGATGTGCAGATGACCACCATGGCGGGGGGCGCGCCCGAACCTGTGTTGTATGACGGGTTCACCGCGATTGACGCTGACAGCAGCCCCATCCGGTATCGCGCCTGTTTCACCACCACAATGAGCGCGGCCATGATGAGCGAAACCTACATGCCCTATGACGACGCCACCCCATTGGTCGCGCCGAAATGGTTTGACTGTTTCAACGCGGTTGAAATTGGCGAAGCACTGGAGCGCGGCGAGGCATTGGCGTTTCTGGGCACCGAAAACATCCACTATGGTATTGACCGGATTGTGGCCGTGATGCCCGACGGTCGCGGATTTGTCTGGCATCAGATAAACCATTGTGGCGAAAAAGTTTTTGACGGGCAGCCTGTGCCCGCCGATTGCCCCGCCCCCCCCCAAGCGAACTAAGCCCGAGGAAACCGAGCCATGGCCGACCTGCTGATCGAACTGTTTTCCGAGGAAATCCCCGCACGTATGCAGGGCCGCGCCGCTGCGGATCTGAAAAAGCGCATGACCGATGGATTGGTCGATGCGGGGCTGACCTATGCCGGGGCGGCGGCGTTTTCCACGCCGCGCCGTTTGGCTCTGGCGATCGAGGGTTTGCTGGAGCGGTCCCCCGACCTGAGCGAGGAACGCAAAGGCCCGCGTGTGGATGCGCCGGAAAAGGCGATCGAGGGGTTCCTGCGCGGGGCAGGGGTGTCGCGCGATGATCTGGAAATACGCGACGAGAAAAAGGGGCAGGTCTATTTTGCGGTGATCCGCAAACCGGGGCGCCCTGCCGCCGAAATCGTGGCCGAAGTGCTGGAAGATGTGATCCGCAATTTCCCATGGCCGAAATCCATGCGTTGGGGCGCGGGCAGCCTGAAATGGGTGCGCCCGCTGCATTCGATCCTGTGCATTCTGTCACGCGAAGACGGGGCCGAAGTGGTCGAAATGGACATCGACGGGATCAAGGCCGCCAACACCACCCAAGGTCACCGTTTCATGGGGTCGGGGCGGTTTTCTGTCAGCAATTTCGATGATTACGAAGCAAAGCTAAAGCGCGACCATGTGATCCTGAACGCCGATGAACGCGCCGATGCGATCTGGGCCGAGGCCAGCAATCAGGCATTTGCCAACGGTTTGGAACTGGTCGAAGACAAAGGCCTGCTGGCCGAGGTCGCAGGGCTGGTCGAATGGCCGGTGGTGTTGATGGGCGCGATTGACGCCGAATTTCTGGAATTGCCGCCCGAGGTGCTGCAAACGTCGATGAAGGAACACCAGAAATTCTTCTCGGTTCGGAACCCGAAAACCGGACGCATCGAACGGTTTGTCACCGTGGCCAACCGCGAAACCGCCGACAACGGCGCGACCATCCTTGCGGGCAACCAAAAGGTGCTGTCGGCCCGTCTGTCGGATGCGAAATTCTTTTGGGAAAACGATTTGCGCGTGGCCAAGGCCAATATCAATGCATGGACAGACCGCCTGTCGAATGTGACTTTTCACAACCAATTGGGCAGTCAGGCGGCGCGGATTGATCGTATTGCGGCACTGGCGCGTGATATTGCCCATGCCGTGGGGGCCGATCCGGCGCTGGCGGAACAGGCCGCACGGGTGGCCAAGGCCGATCTGTCATCGGAAATGGTTTATGAATTCCCTGAATTACAAGGGCTGATGGGGCGTTATTACGCCGAGGCCGCAGGCCTTCCCACCGAAGTCGCCGCCGCATGTCAGGACCATTATGCGCCGCTTGGCCCGTCTGATGCGGTGCCTGTCGCGCCGGTTTCGGTGGCCGTGGCACTGGCCGACAAGATCGACACGCTGACAGGATTCTGGGCAATTGATGAAAAGCCCACCGGATCGAAAGACCCCTATGCGCTGCGCCGCGCCGCCTTGGGCGTGATCCGTATTCTGTTGCAAAGCGACATTCGCGCCGGATTGGACGCGTGGTTTGACGCGCAACTGGTGCGCCACAAATTCGCGCAATCCAATGCAATGGTCGAGGCCGAAGCCGAAGCCCTGCTGGGCGAAATCGCCGATCACGGTGTGTTTGGCGCGGCGTTTAGAACGGTATTGGAAAAAATCGATGGCGCGCCCTCGGGTGAATTCGCCGAACTGGAAAAAGCAGTGCCGGACCTGTCCACCGACATGCTGTCGTTTTTCCATGACCGGCTAAAAGTTTTCTTGCGTGATCAGGGGCTTACCCATGATGTGATTGACGCCTGTCTGGATATGCCGGGCAATGATGATGTGACGCTTCTGGTGCGCCGCGCCACGGCATTGGGCGCGTTCATGGCAACCGAGGATGGCACCAATCTGGTGCAGGGATTCAAACGTGCCGCCAATATTCTGGCCCAAGCCGAAGAAAAGGACGGGGTGGAGTATTCATATGGGGCCGATGTGAAATTTGCCGAAACCGACGAGGAAAAGGCCCTGTTTGCCGCGCTTGACGCGGCCGATGCCAAAATCGCCCCCGCCATGCAGGCCGAGGATTTTGCCGAAGCCATGGCGGCGATGGCCGCCCTGCGCGCGCCGATTGATGCGTTTTTCGATGCTGTGCAGGTGAATTCGGATTTGCAGGTGGTGCGCCGTAACCGTTTGAATTTATTATCGCGCATCCGCAGTTTGTGCCTGTCAGTGGCCGATCTGACCAGGATCGAGGGTTAGCAGCACTGCGCCGCTTGCCAAGCGAGGTTAGAGGCGTATTCTGCCTTCGCTAAGGAAAGGCGCCGCAGTGCAGCATAATGACCCGAATATCACCCTTATAACGCCCGATGCACCCATGTCGGCGGCCAGCCACGGCGGGCGGGCGAAATGCCTACAACGTCTGGTGCGGCTGGACCTGCCGGTGCCGAAAACCGTGGCGCTGTCCTTTGATGCGGTGCATGGCATTGCATCGGGTAAACTGCCGGACACCCGGGCATTGCTCGCGCCATTTGGCGATGCACCGTTGCTCTGCGTGCGCCCGTCATCCGAAGACCCTGATTGGGGCGGGCCGGGGTCGATCCTGAACATCGGCATGAATGATGCGCGGTTTGTGGATATGTGCGAACAACTGGGGCAGGCGGCAGCCACCGCTGCCTATCTGCGGTTCGTGCAGCAATATGCAATGCATGTGGCCCGGTTGGATCCCGATGTGTTTGACGACATCACATTGGAAGGCCCGGACGCCCTGAGCGAGGCCTTGCGCGCCTATGAGGATGAAACCGAAGAGAAATTTCCACAGGACCCTGCCGTGCAACTGGCCGAGGTGTTGCGTTCGATGGCCCGCGCATGGGAGGGCACAACAGCCCGGCTGTTGCGTCAGGCCAAGGGCGCACCGGCAGATGCCGGTCTGGGTTTGGTGGTGCAGGAAATGGCGCTTGGGCTAGGCGTGGGCGACGGTGAAAGCGGGTCGGGTGTGATCCAGCTGGTCGGTTCCAAAACCGGCGCGCCGCGTATCACGGGGCGGTATCTGAGCCAAAGCCAGGGCCGCGATGCATTGCACGCCGAGGCCAAATCCATTTATCTGGAAAAAGACCCCCGTGGACTTTCGTTAGAAGAACTGGCGCCCGATGCATTTGCGCAGCTCAAGGAAAACTGCGCGCTGATGCGGCGCAAACTGCGCGAGGAAATGCAGGCAGAATTTACCATCGAAGACGGCCATGTGCATATTCTGGACGGGGTGCGCGTGGCGCGCACTGGCCGCGCGGCAGTGCGAATTGCGGTGAAACTGGCCGAAGACGGTATTATCAGCCACGAAGAGGCGCTGATGCGGGTGGATCCGCGTGCCCTGAACGAACTTTTGCACCGACAGATTGACCCGACCGCCCCGCGTGACCGGCTGGCGCGCGGCGTGGCGGCCAGCCCGGGGGCCGCGTCTGGGCGGATTGTGTTTTCCGCCGCCGAGGCACAGGCAAGTGCCGCCCGTGGCGAGGCCTGCGTGCTGGTGCGCCGTGAAACCTCGCCCGAAGACATTCGCGGAATGCATGCGGCCGCCGCAGTGCTGACCGAACGCGGTGGCATGACCAGCCACGCCGCTGTGATCGGGCGCGGTATGGGGTTGCCCTGTGTGGTGGGGGCGGTCGAAATCAAATTCAATCTGCGCAAGAATACCATCACCGCACCGGATGGCCGTGAATTTCGTGCTGGTGACGTAATTACGATCGACGGCACCAACGGCGATGTTCTGGCGGGCGAACCCGCGATGCTGGAGGCGGCGCAGGATGACGCATTCCAGACCTTGATGGGCTGGGCGGATGATGTGCGCGACATTGGGGTGCGGGCCAATGCCGATACGCCTGCCGATGCGATAACGGCGCGCAATTTCATGGCCGAAGGCATCGGGCTGTGCCGCACCGAACATATGTTTTTCGAAGCGGACCGCCTGACGGTGATGCGCGAAATGATCTTTGCCAACAGCGCCGAAGATCGCCGCGCCTCTCTGGAACGGTTGTTACCGATGCAGCGCACTGATTTCATTGAACTGTTCAGGATTATGCAGGGCAAGCCCGTGTGCATCCGACTGTTTGATCCGCCCCTGCACGAATTTCTGCCCACTGACCGCGCCGGGCATCACGAACTGGCCGAAGCACTGGATTTGCCGCTGTCGGATGTAACCCGGCGGGTCGAGGCATTGGGCGAATACAACCCGATGTTGGGGATGCGGGGCGTGCGGTTGGGTATCACCGTGCCAGAAATCTATGACATGCAGGCCCGCGCCATTTTCGAAGCCACAGTCGAGGCAAGCCGCGATGGCGTGCCTGTCGTGCCAGAAATCATGATTCCGTTGGTTTCGGCCAAACGCGAGGTCGAACTGGTCAAAACACGCATTGATGCCGTGGCGGCAGCGGTGCGCAACGAAGGCAAGGTCGATTTCGATTACCGTTTGGGCGTCATGGTTGAAACACCGCGTGCGGCGCTGCGTGCGGCAGAAATCGCGCCTCAGACCTCGTTTCTGTCGTTCGGGACCAATGATTTGACCCAGATGACTTACGGGTTGTCGCGTGATGATGCCGGGCGGTTCATGTCAGCCTATGTGCAACAGGGCGTATTCCCCGAAGATCCGTTTCATACGCTTGATGTGGATGGCGTGGGCGAGTTGTTAACGATCGGCGCGGAACGTGGCCGCGAGGCACGCCCGGATCTGGTTTTGTCGATCTGCGGAGAACACGGCGGCAGCCCCGAATCAATCGCATTTTGCCGTGCGGCAGGGTTTGATTATGTCAGTTGCTCACCGTTTCGCGTGCCCGTAGCGCGCTTGGCCGCGGCGCAACTGGCGGTCAGGGACAAGATTGGCTAACGACAAGATAGAGTAGAACAACGAAGCGCATCCCCTAAATCTTTGGCAATTTTTATATAAATAGCTAAAGGGTAATTTAACGGTTTCGGCGGCAAAAGGCACGTGATTGGCGCCTGGCTGGACGAAAGCGAATGTTTTGGCTATCAGCCCACGATGCTTTCGCGCAGCCGCAAGGGGCCGCGACGCTGCAAGGAGATGATAGAATGCGTGTTTTTCTGACTTTATTTATGTCGATTTTTCTGGCGGGCGCCGCCGTGGCCGAAGCAGACATGAACCAGGTTTTGAAAACCGAACAGCGCGGGTTGAAAGCGGTCAAGGCAGACCGGCTTGGTGCGTTGCTGAAAGAGCCGAACAGCGCCTTGCCCTATAGCACATCATGGCTGGCATCCCTGCCCAAGGCATCGGGCGGGGCGGAATGGCGCTGTTTGTCCGAAGCCCTGTATTTCGAGGCCCGCGGAGAAAGCGTCAAAGGCCAGTTTGCTGTGGCCGAGGTGATCATGAACCGCGTTGACAGTGCACGTTTTCCGGGGTCCGTTTGCAATGTGATCAATCAGGGGACAGGGCGCAAGTTTGCCTGCCAATTCACCTATACCTGTGATGGCCACAAAGAGGTGATTAGCGAACCGCGTGCGTTTCAACGCGTTGGCAAGGTCGCGAAAATTATGCTGAACGGCGCCCCGCGCGAGCTGACAGGCGGGGCCACCTATTATCACACCAATGCTGTGCGCCCCCGCTGGTCGCGTAAATTTGCCCGCACCACCACCATCGGGGTGCATCATTTCTATCGTCACCCTTCGGAAATCGCGATGAACTGACGCGGTTTGATGCCGCAAAAAGGGGGGCACCTGCCGCGGGTGACCTTTTGCATGTCTGCCGCAGGGGGTATGTAGCTGTCAGGTCAGACCGAGCAGGAGACAGCCATGAGCAACGAGATCAAATGGGCCTTTGCCCATCCTTCTGAACGCTCTGAGGGGACGGGGGGCGGTGCCCCGCTAGACCGGATTTCCCTGCGTGATCATGTGGTTACGGTTGAAATTGGCGCGTTCCAGGCCGAGCGGGGCACAACGCAACGCATCTGTTTTAACGTGGTGGTCGAGGTCGCGGCACATGACGCGATGCTGGATGACGATGTGGATCGCATCCTGTCCTATGACAAAGTGACCGAAGCCATTGCCCATGAACTGGCCGAGGAACGCCTGAACCTGTTGGAAACATTGGCCGAACGCGTGGCCGAGCGGATTTTGCAGGAACCGCAGGCCGAGCGTGTTTTCGTGCGCATTGAAAAACTGGACCGTGGCCCGGGCGCACTGGGGGTGGAAATCGTGCGCGCCCGCAAGGGCCGCGGCACGCCAATGCCAGAGGATCGCCCGCATCCACAGGTGGTTTACCTGTCAAACGAGGCCATCGCATCGCCCAATCTGACCGCCTGGATTGACCAGTTAGAGGCAGAGCACCGCCCGACCATCCTATGCGTCGGGGCACCGGATATGGCCGCGCCACGTTCGGCCCATCCCATGGCGCAACGGCGGATCGACCTGTTGGCAATCGAGCAGAATGCCTGGGTTCTGGCCGGGCGGGATAAACGCTGTGTGGTGGTGAATTCGCGCACAGAATTGGAATGGTCAATGCGCCATGACCAGATTTCGGTATGGGCGCCGTCGAAAATTGTGCTGGATGCGGTGGATGGTCCCTCGGCGCAGCCCCGCGATGCATTGGCATTGGTGTTGTGGTTTGCGCGCCAGATGCAGGCTGCGGATATGTTGGTGATCGGCGATACGCCGCCCGATGCACCGGACCTGCCGCTTCGCCGGTTGGCGGCGGATGTGCGCGTGTTGTGAGCATCTTGCCAAAGCGCAGGCTTTGGCCCATTCAACCGGATATGACCCAGTATTTCAGACCGATACTTAGCTTTGATCCTGCTGCCCCCGATGGTGCGTTGCGCCTTGGCGGTGGGGCGTTGTGGTTCACCCATGCCGAGGTGCTGGAACGGGGCCGCAGCCCGTTGCGGGTGCCCGTCAACGAGCTGCCCGCCGATATCACCACAGGGCTGACGGCGCCGCGTGCAGATGTGGCGGGGCTGGCGATGACTGCGCCACGCATCATGGGGATTTTAAACGTCACGCCTGACAGTTTTTCCGACGGTGGACAGCATGACGCGCCTGACTTGGCCTTGGCTCATGTCAGGAAAATGGTGGCGGCAGGGGCCGATATAATCGACGTGGGCGGCGAATCCACCCGCCCGGGCGCGGCAGAGGTAGATCCGGCTGTCGAAATCAGCCGCACCGCGCCTGTGATTGCGGCGATCAGGGCGCGCATGGATACGCCGGTTTCCATCGACACACGCAAGGCCGCCGTCGGGCAGGCCGCGATGGTTGCGGGTGCGAATGTGATCAATGATGTGGCCGGTTTTACCTATGACCCCGATCTGGCAAAGGTCGCCGCAGCGACCAATGCGCCGGTCTGTGTGATGCATGCACAGGGTGATCCGCAGACCATGCAGCAAGATCCGCAATATGGTGATGTATTGCTGGATGTCTTTGATTTTATAGAAGAACGCATCGCCTGGCTGGTGGCGCAGGGGATACCCCGCAGCCGCATTATAACGGATCCAGGCATCGGTTTTGGTAAGGCGCTGGATCACAATCTGACCCTGCTGCAACGGATCAGCCTGTTTCACACGCTGGGGTGTCCGATCCTGCTGGGTGTGTCGCGCAAACGGTTTGTTGGCACAATTGGTAATGCGCCGGCCCCTGCGGATCGTGCGCCGGGGTCCGTGGCAATTGCGCTACATGCGGCCAGTCAGGGGGTGCAAATTTTGCGTGTCCATGATGTATATGAAACGCGCTCTGCCCTGAATTTATGGCAGGCGGCGGTTGGAGGATATTATGAGCCGTAAATTATTTGGAACTGACGGGGTGCGTGGCACCGCCAACATCCATCCGATGACCGCTGAAATGGCGCTGCGCATCGGGGCGGCTGTGGGGCGATATTTCCGCCGTGACCACAGCCCGGTCCACCGTGTGGTGATCGGCAAGGACACGCGATTGTCCGGCTATATGTTTGAAAATGCGTTAACGGCGGGTCTGACCAGCACGGGGATGAATGTGCTGTTGCTGGGGCCGGTGCCTACGCCTGCGGTGGGGTTGCTGACCACATCCATGCGCGCTGATCTGGGGGTGATGATTTCCGCCAGCCATAACCCCGCCAGCGACAACGGCATCAAGTTTTTTGGCCCGGACGGGTTTAAACTGTCCGACGAGGCCGAGATGGAAATCGAGCGCCTGATTGCCGAAGGCGTCGAACCTGCGCAGGCGCAAAATATTGGCCGCGCCAAACGCATTGATGACGGGCGTTACCGCTATATGGAACGGGTGAAATCGACCTTTTCCCCCGGCAAGCGGCTGGATGGAATCAAGGTCGTGATTGATTGCGCCAACGGGGCCGCATACCGCGCCGCGCCAGAGGTGTTGTGGGAATTGGGCGCGGATGTGATCCCGATTGGCGTAACGCCGGACGGGCGCAATATTAACAAAGATTGCGGATCGACCAAACCGCGCACCGCTGCCGAAGCAGTGGTCGCCCATGGGGCCGATCTGGGCATTTGTCTGGATGGCGATGCGGACCGTGTGATTATCATTGATGAACATGGTCAGGTGGCCGATGGTGATCAGATCATGGCGCTGATGGCATCACGTTGGGCCGATGCGGGGCGGCTGGCCGGTGGTGCCTTGGTCGCGACTGTCATGTCGAACCTTGGTTTGGAAAGGTTCATGGAATCCAAAGGTTTACGGCTGGAAAGAACAGGCGTGGGTGACCGGTATGTCGTCGAGCGGATGCGGCAAGGCGGGTTCAACCTTGGGGGGGAGCAATCCGGCCACATCGTGATGACGGATTACGCGACCACGGGCGATGGATTGCTGGCCGGGTTGCAATTCCTGTCGGCCATGGTGGAAACCGGGCACAAGGCCAGCGAGTTGACCCGCCAGTTTGAAACCGTGCCGCAAAAGCTGGAAAATGTGCGCTATCAAGCCGGACAAATGCCGCTTGAGGCCGAAAGCGTTAAGGCCGCGATTGCCGCAAGCGAAGCGGATCTGGTTGGTTCGGGCCGCTTGTTGATCCGCAAATCCGGCACAGAGCCATTGATCCGCGTCATGGCGGAATGCGAGGACGAGGATCGCCTGAACGCCGCCGTGGCCCGCGTGGTCGATGCGGTGCAATCGGCCCTGTGATCCGACCCGTTTGACAGGCTATTTAGCGCGCAATAGGCTTCTTTTGTTCACAAGAGGAGTATCCACATGATTGTGCGTTTCAAGATGCCACTGGCTGCCATTGGTCTGATTTTGATGACAGGTGCGGCGCAGGCTGAAATGTCGGTAAAACTGGGCGCGCCATGGACGGGCAAGGCCGTTCCCAAAGGCCAGCATTGCACGCTGCACGGCGGCAATGGCGCGACCCCGCCAATGCAGGTTTCGGGCCTGCCCGCAGGAACCTCGGCGTTGATCGTCGAATATGACGACAAATCCTATCAGCCGCTGTCGACGCGTGGCGGGCATGGCACGTTGATGTATCCGGTCAAAGGGGCAGGGGCGAAATTGCCTGCGGTTCCGGGGCTGACCAATAAATTGCCCGGCGGGGTCAAAGTGGTGAAACCCGCGCGCGGCACTGGTAAATATGCCTCCAAGGGGTATCTGCCACCCTGTTCCGGGGGCATGGGAAACCGCTATACCGCGACCCTGAAGGCGGTGAACAGCGGCGGCAAGGTGCTGGAGAAAAAGACCATAACCATCGGAAAATACTAAAGGAAAAGGGCGCCCCGCAAGGCGCCCTTTGTAACTAAGCAATGGTGCTATTGCTTAGTTCTTTTCTTTGTCGACCATTTTACCGGCAGAAATCCACGGCATCATGCCGCGCAGTTTCGCGCCTGTGGCTTCGATCGAATGTTCGTCGTTGATGCGACGGGTCGCCTTGAACGAGGGTTGGCCCACGGCGTTTTCCAGCATGAAGTCACGCACGAATTTACCGGTCTGAATGTCGGTCAGCACTTCTTTCATGCGCTTTTTGGTTTCGTCGTAGGGCAGGATGCGCGGACCGGAAACATATTCGCCGTATTCCGCAGTGTTCGAGATCGAATAGTTCATGTTGGCGATGCCGCCTTCATAGATCAGGTCGACGATCAGCTTCACTTCGTGCAGGCATTCGAAATAGGCCATTTCCGGCTCGTATCCGGCCTCGACCAGCGTTTCGAAACCCATGCGGATCAGTTCTACCAGACCGCCACACAGAACCGCCTGTTCGCCGAACAAGTCGGTTTCGCATTCTTCGCGGAAGTTGGTCTCGATGATGCCCGAACGCCCGCCACCGATGGCCGAGCAATAGGACAGGCCGATTTCCAGTGCCTTGCCGGTCGCATCTTTGTCAACGGCGACCAGACAGGGCACGCCGCCGCCTTTGGTGTATTCGCCGCGCACGGTGTGACCGGGGCCTTTGGGCGCCATCATGATCACGTCAACGCCGGGCTTGGGTTCGATCAGGCCGAAATGCACGTTCAAACCATGGGCAAATGCGATAGCTGCACCCTCTTTCAGGTTGTCATGCACGTATTTTTTGTAGGTGTCGGCCTGCAATTCGTCGGGCATGGTGAACATGATCAAATCGCACCATGCGGCGGCTTCGGCAATGCCCATAACCTTGAGGCCTTCGCCTTCGGCTTTCTTGGCCGAGGGGGAGCCTTCGCGCAGGGCAACGACCAGATTTTTCGCACCGGAATCGCGCAGGTTCAGCGCGTGGGCGTGGCCCTGAGAGCCGTAACCAAGGATGGCTACCTTTTTGTCTTTGATCAGGTTGATGTCGCAATCGCGGTCGTAATAAACGCGCATGTTGTCGTCCTTTCGGGTGATGTTGATAGGTGCAGAATAACGATTCTGAACGAATAGGCGTTTCGTTTTGCATGATACTTTGGTAATCTTTCTACTTATCATTCGTAAATTTGATTATTTTGGAGATATTCATGCTTGATGATATGGATCGGCGCATTCTTCGTCAGCTACAGGCCGATCCGGCGCAGCCATTGTCCGATCTGGCGGATCGGGCAGGAACCACGGTGCCGGTCTGTTCACGCCGTCTGGCGGCATTGGAAAAGGCCGGGGTTTTGCAAGGCCAAGAGGCAGTGATCGACTGGCACGCACTGGGGTATGAGGTCGAGGTTTCACTGCGCGTCACGTTGGACAAAACCGAATCGCGGGCATTTGACGACATGATCGCGGCGGCGCGTAAGGTGCCGGAAGTCATTGAAATTCAGACGTTTCTGGGACGTGTCGATTTGCGCCTGTCAGTGATCGCGCGGGATATGGCGCATTACCAACAGATCTATCGCAGTCACATTCTGACCCTGCCGCATATCGCCGATATCGAGGCATTGATGCATATTGCGCGCCTGAAAGAAGATCAGGTGCTGCCGGTATGAGTGACAAAACATGACCGAACTGGATGATATTGACCGTGCATTGCTGCGTGAACTTGTGCGCGATGCGCGTCAGGGGGCGGGGGCATTGGGCCGTGCTGTTGGCCTGTCGCAGCCTGCTGCGTGGCGGCGAATCAAGCGGTTGCAAGACGCAGGGGTGATCAAAAGCCGCCGCCTGTTGCTGGACCGCGAGAAGCTGGGATTTGGCGTGACGGTGTTTTTGGGCATAAAGCTGGCGACCAAGGGCCGCGTCAGTCTGGATGATTTTGAACGCGCGGTTTCTGCCATCCCCGAGGTGCAGACTGTGGAGCATATTCTGGGCCTGTATGATTACCGCCTGCGCGTGGTCGCCCGCGATATCCCTGATTTTGAACGGGTTTTACGCCGCCGCGTGATGACCCTGCCCGGTGTGGGCGATGTCGAGGCCAACGTATTGCTCAGCGAAGAGCGCCGCCCCGGCCCGATCTGACATAGCACCACGTTGCCTATGGCGCGGCACTGCGTTAGCCATGGATGCAACGCCAGAGGAGGAGATCAACATGGCCTTGCTAGATACCGTCGATCCACAAGGGTTAGAGGAATTTTCGGTCGTGTTTACCGACCGTTCATTGAACCATATGTCGGCCAGGTTCCAGCAGGTGATGCGCGATATTTCCGGCATGTTGTCAGAGGTTTACAACGCATCTGCCGTGGCCATCGTGCCCGGTGGCGGCACCTATGGAATGGAAGCCGTGGCGCGCCAGTTTGGCCGCGATGCCCATGCGTTGATTGTGCGCAACGGCTGGTTTTCCTATCGTTGGAGCCAGATTTTCGAAGCGGGGGATTTCACTGCGCAAACCACGGTGTTCAAGGCGCGCCAGGACGGCAACGGGGTGCAGGCGCCCTTTGCCCCGGCGCCAATTGCCGAGGTCACAGCCGCCATTCGCGACGCCAAACCCGATGTGGTATTTGCGCCGCATGTGGAAACATCCGCCGGTTTGATCCTGCCTGATGATTACATCACCGCCCTGGCCGAGGCTGCGCATGAAGTCGGCGCGTTGATGGTTTTGGATTGCATCGCAAGCGGTTGCGTCTGGGTCGATATGGCAGCAACAGGCGTGGATGTGTTGATTTCCGCGCCGCAAAAGGGCTGGTCCGCGTCGCCATCCGCGGGGCTGGTGATGATGTCAGAGCGCGCAGTGGCACGGATGAACGCGACCACATCCGACAGTTTCGCGCTGGATCTGAAAAAATGGCGCCAGATCATGGAGGCCTATGAAAACGGCGGTCATGCCTATCATGCAACCATGCCCACCGATGCATTAACCGCGTTTCGCGACACCATGTCGGAAACCCGCGCATACGGGTTTGAACGGCTGCGCGCCGCGCAATGGGAACTGGGCAATGGGGTGCGGGCGATATTGCAGTCACGCGGCGTGAAATCGGTGGCCGCCGAGGGGTTCGGCGCGCCGGGCGTGGTGGTCAGCTATACCCAAGATCCCGAAGTGCAATCGGGCCGTGTTTTTGCTGCCAAGGGCGTGCAAATCGCCGCCGGTGTGCCGCTGCAATGCGACGAACCCGATGGGTTTCAGACCTTTCGCCTTGGCCTGTTCGGATTGGACAAATTATATGACGTGGCCGCCACATTGGCGCGGGTGGAAAAGGCATTGGAGGGTGCGGTTTAACCCCGCGCGCCCAACCCCATTTGCATCATGGTTTTGCGCACGGGGGCCAACGAATAAATCGCGTTCAAACCCGTAGCGCGCAGGTCGCGCAGTGGCCGTGCCTCCATCATCGAGGCACGGTTAAGAAGATCAATCCCTGCAACCCTGATTTTCACCTCGCCGTGGCGCTGTTTGTTAAATGTTTCCAGCATCCTGGCATCGCCCAATTGATCAGGGTTGGCGCAGGCCAATTCCAGCAGAATACGCATATCACCGAGGCTCATGTTTAACCCTTGCGCGCCAATCGGCGGCACCACATGGGCGGCTTCGGCCAGCAATGCAACGCGCTGCCCGTTCATGCGCTCGGCGATTTGACTGATGATCGGCCAGGTGGTGCGGCGGGAGGCAAGCTTTAACGGCCCGAACAGGTGGCATGACCGTTCCGACATTTCGGCTTCGAACTCTGCCTCGGGTAGGGCGGCAAGGCGCATCACCTCTGGCCCGCGCTCCATCCAGACTACGGCAGAGGACGGCATGCCGTTGTAATCGGGCAAGGGCACCAGTGTGAACGGCCCGCCAGAGCGGTGGATTTCGGTGGATACATTGTTATGGGGGATCGGATGCGTGGTGGCGAATGCCAGTGCCTTTTGCCCGTAACGCGTTGTTTTTACAGAAATACCGGACTGTTCCCGCATGGGGGAATTGCGCCCGTCGGCGGCGATCACCAATTTGCAACGCACCTGCGTGCCGTCCGACAGGCCCACGCGGGCCTCTGCTTCGCGGGTGAACAGGGTCTTGGCCGCGGTGCCGGGGCGAAATTCGACGTTGCCCAGTTCAGTCAGGCGCGCCACCAATTCACGGCGCAACAACCAGTTGGGCAGGTTCCACCCGAACGGTTTTTCCGAAATATCCGCCGCGTTGAAATCCTTGACGATGCGTGGTTCGGGCGTGTCGCCGCCCGCATCAACAATCCGCATGACCTGAAGCGGGGCAGCATCGTCAGCAAGGCGTGCCCAAAGGCCGGATTGTTCCATAAGTAATTGGGAAGGCTGCAAAAAAGCAGTTGTTCGCAGGTCCGAACCGGCGGCGTCACGTTCGGTGACCGGCGGGGCGGGATCGACGCAAAGCACCGAAAAACCGGATGCCCCGAACAGGGCCGCAGCCATCAGGCCGGCGACGCCACCACCGGATACCAGAATGTCGAAATCAGCACGCGATTCGGTTTGGGACATTGGGTTGCTCCTTCTGGCCACCAACCTAATGCGCGTAATCCATAGGCGCCATGCGTGATCCTGTCATCCCCGTGAAATCAGGATCAACAGCAGCCAAATCACCGGCACAGCCGCAAGCGCGGGAATATACAACCCCGGCACACCCCAGATCAGAAATGCACCACCCCAAAGTAATGCACCGGCCAAGACGGCCAGAATAATTTTTGCATCGCGGCGGTTTTCGCGGGCGGCATCATTGTTCGTGTGGGCATCTATGGTTTCGGCAGGGGGCATGGCTGGCTCCGCTTGGAATGGGATCTAGGGTTGGGAGGGACCATTTAGCAGGCAAAAAGATGAATGAAAGATGCATATTGACGCATGGTGGCGCGTTGTCCTGCGACAATTTACCCCTTGTTTACAAGGGCCGCGATAAAACCGGACAGATCATCGGTGTGATGGTGAATATGGTCCTGTGCTTGCGCATGGGCGGCGACATGGACGGTGCGCATGCCCATGGCATGTGGCGCAGCAAGGTTGCGCGCATCGTCTTCGAACATCGCGGCCCTTTCGGGGGGCAAGCCGTCAAGTTCGAAAACAGTACGAAAGGCTTGCTCCTCGGGTTTGGGGTGGAAACCGGCGTGTTCGACGCCGTAAACCGCATCAAACAACCCGTCCAAGCCACGCGCTTGCAGGACGCGCATCGCGTAGGGGGCGCTGCCATTGGTGTATACAATTTTGCGACCTGGCAGCGCGGCGATACCGTTTGCTAGCCCTGGTTCATGCGAAAGCCCTGACATATCAATGTCATGCACTGTGGTCAGGTAGGGCGTGGGATCCACGTCATGTTCACGCATTAACCCGGCAAGAGTGGTCCCGTAGGTGGCCCAGTAATGTTTGCGCAGGTGATTGGCACGCGCGCGGTTCACGTTCAGCGCGTCCATCACGTAATCGGTCATCCGCACCTCGATCTGGTCAAACAGGCGGGCAGAAGGCGGATAAAGTGTGTTATCCAAATCGAAAACCCAATGGGTTACATGTGTGAAAGCGTCGCGAGGCATGAGGCGAAGCTAGACCGGCGCGACGAATGGCGCAAGATGGCGGGCTTGATCGGTGGGGCTGCGGGTGTTTACTGTGGCCGGATGCCGGCTAAGGTTATGTAGATGAAGGATTTCAAAGCGGTGCAAAAAGACGCGTATACGCTGATACTAGAAGCGATTGATGACGGAACTTACCGCCCCGGCGACCGGTTGGTGGAAAGCGAGTTGGCGGATCGTTTTGGCGTTTCGCGCACTCCGATCCGCGAGGCGCTGCAACGTCTGGAAACCCAGTCCCTGTTAACCCGTGACGGGCGCAGCCTGATTGTGGCGTCGCTGGATCACAACCAACTAAGCGAGTTGTATGTCGTGCGCGCCGAACTGGAGGGGCTCGCCGCAAGGCTGGCTGCGCGTCACGCGACCAGCGAAGAGGTGCGCGTGCTGCAAGACATGGTTGCGGATGACCGCAGGTTATTGAATGATGCCAAGGCCTTGGCACGTGCCAACCGACGGTTTCACAAGCAAATCCATCTGGCATCGCACAACAGGTATCTGGTGCAGCAGCTGGATATGGTGCATCGCACCATGGCCCTGATGGCCACCACATCGCTGGCCGCCGAGGGCCGCGGGGTGGATGCCCTGGCTGAACACGGGGCGATTGTTGATGCGATTGGAGCGCGCGATGGTGACGCGGCATATCAAGCGTTGAAAACCCATATCAGTCAGGCCTTTGTGACGCGGTTAAAGCTGGATTCAGAGGCTGGCTGAGGACACATTGCGTTTGTGTTTCAGTGACAGGCCATGGGTGGTTTTATCCCAATAGAATGGTGCAAAAATCAATTCATACAGCGCCTTGTAAGCGGCAATCGTGCCGAGCGGGTAATAGAAATGCAGTGTGGGCACCCAGAACAGCAAATGCCGATGCCCATCACGCGACACAGCAATCAACCCGGCGATAATGGTCAAAACCTCCACTCCCAGAAAAAGCCGTGCCGTCGCAAGGAGCAGTTCTGGTGGTGCAAGCCCTTGTAACGGGTGGGAAAAACCCAAAAGAATCAACCAGAATGACCATAAAAGCGGGGCCAGGAGAAATTGGGAAATGGCAGTGATAAAATGGGTTTGAACGCCTATAAATTTCCACGGGCCAAGTTCACGAAACAGGCGGAGCGGCGAACGCATTTGCACCAGATAGGTCACCATATACCCTTTGAGCCAGCGTGACCGCTGCTTGATCCATGGCCAGAAATGGCAGTTTGCCTCCTCGTGGGTGGTGGTGACCAACATTTCGGTGCGATAGCCGTGACGGGCCAGTCGAAAGCCCAGATCGGCATCCTCGGTCACATTATGAGCATCCCAACCGCCCAGTTGTTCCAATGCGTCGCGACGGAAAAACAACGTGGTGCCACCAAGGGGAATTGCGAAGCCAAGCCGCGCCATGCCCGGCATCATCACGCGAAACCACGTTGCATATTCAACGGTGAAACATCGGGCCAGCCAGTTCTGGCGAGGGTTATAGTAATCCAGAACCCCCTGTAAACAAACAAGATCATCCGGCGCACTGCGAAAACGATCCGCCACGCGGTCGATCTGGTCCGGTTCGGGAGCATCCTCTGCGTCGTAGATTCCGATGATTTCCCCACGGCAAAAATCCAAAGCATAGTTCATCGCGCGCGGTTTGGTGCGGGGCTGCCCGTCGGGCGCGACGATGACGCGCATCCATGGCGGCAGGGTCACACCGTCCAAGGCATCACGCGTGACGGAATCGTTTTCCTCTAGCACCAGAACGACATCCAGCAGGGCCTTGGGGTAGGTGATGCGTTCTAGCCTTTGCACCAGCACGGTGGCGACTTCGCGTTCTTTGAACAGTGGCACCAGAATTGACACAACAGGGCGTTTGCGCCGCACCATGGGGGGGGATTCCGGCTGCGCGGCGGGCGAAAGGAGATACGCCAGAAGCGCCATCCCCTTTTGCACCGCGGCAACAACAAGCGTGAAGCAAGCCCAGGCCACCAACCCGCCAAAAATCAGGCGGGGTTGCCAAGACAACAGCGCGGCAAGGACCAGCAGAACTGTCAGCACGGCAGGCACGCGCATATGAAGGCTGCGCTCCCATGTGCGGCAACTTTCGGCGGCGGGAACACGCGCCGAGGCGTTGATTGTCATTTCGTCGCGCCAGGCATCGGCGATCAGGTCCTGAACTTCGGTTTCTAGCGCCAGCATAGGGCGGGCCGGGCGTAAAGAATCGGGTAGGAGTGCTTCGAACTCAGTGAACAGTTCGGGGCGGGCGGTTGCGATCAGGATTTCGCCTGCCTCGCGCCGCCAAGGCAACGCCCCGTAACGCAAGCAATGTTTTGGATCGGCAAGCGCAACCAATTCGGGGTCAGGCGGATTTTCAGCCAGATCAGCACGGCCGGTGCGCAGAAATGCGGCCTGCGCTTCGACCAAAATCAGGGGATCAACCCATCCATGGGCCAGAATACAGTCGTTCAGCGATGCACGGTTATGGCGTGTTTCCGACCGCGCAGTGAACAGCTGTTCCAACGTGATAAGCCCGCAGTCTGTCAGGAAGGCCCCGAAGTCCGTTTGGGCATCCGGTGCCAGTCCGCCCCCCCGCAAAAGGGAGGCCAGTGATCTGTTTTCAGCTGTCATTGCCGCCTCGCTAAGATACCGGACGACTATGGTTTCGACAGAGTTAAAACAGAGTAAACGAGGCCTTAACGACGCGCATTAGCGGTTTGCGCGATCCGCCATATATCCTGCAAACCGTTCAAATAAATAGAAACTATCCTGCGGGCCCGGGCTTGCCTCGGGGTGGTGTTGCACAGAAAATACCGGACGATCGGCCATTCTGATACCGCAATTTGACCCGTCAAACAGCGAAACATGCGTTTCGATGATTCCTTTTGGCAGGGTCTGGCTGTCCACTGCGAAACCATGGTTCATTGACGTGATTTCAACCTTGCCCGTGTCGTTGTCTTTTACGGGATGGTTGGCACCGTGGTGGCCATGGTTCATTTTGATGGTGCGTGCGCCAAGCGCCAGCGCCAGCATCTGGTGACCCAGACAAATGCCAAACACGGGCAGGTCGGTCTGATCCAGAATATTGCGGATCATCGGCACGGCATATTCACCTGTCGCGGCGGGGTCACCCGGACCGTTGGACAGGAACACGCCATCGGGATTATGGGCCAGCACCTCTTCGGATGTGGCGGTCGCGGGCAGCACGGTAACGTCGCATCCAGCAGAGGCAAGGCAGCGCAAAATGTTGCGTTTCGCGCCGTAGTCCACGGCGACCACCTTGAATTTGGCATCATTCTGCGGGGTGTAGCCATCGGGCCATGCCCAGCGTTTTTCATTCCAGTTGTAGGATTGCGCGCATGTGACATCCTTGGCCAGATCAACCCCGGTCAGCCCTGCAAAGGCGCGCGCGCGTGCCACCAGGGATTCGATGTCGAATTCGCCGTCTGGGTTGTGTTCCAGCGCCACATGCGGCGCGCCGTGCTGGCGGATGGCGCGGGTCAGGCGGCGGCTGTCCACACCACCAATCGCGATGCGGCCCCGCGCAGCCAACCAATTGCCCAGCGGTTCGGCGGCGCGCCAGTTCGACGGTTCGGTCGGATCCCATTTCACCACCATGCCAGCGGCAACGGGATCGCCTGTTTCATCGTCATCCGGGTTCACGCCGACATTGCCGACATGGGGAAAGGTAAAGGTGACGACCTGCCCCGCATAGGACGGGTCGGTCATGATNNCCGGTCATCGCGGTGTTGAAACACAATTCAGCCACCGTGATCCCGGTGGCACCAAAGCCGCGACCAAAAAACAAGGTGCCATCGGCAAGTGCAAGGCAGGCCGTCGGGCGGGGGTCGGACTGGTGTGTCATGGGCTTCTCTCCGGGCAGCTAAACGGGCTGATACCTATGCGGGGCGGCGGGTGGGGTCAAGGGGGTGAAGCCCCCATAACAAAGATAAGGTCAGCCCATAAAACAAGGGCTGTGACCTGACGTTCTGATCGGTTGTCAGCGCTGCCCCGATTGGATAATGTGGCCGCTTCTGACATCCCAGCGGGAAGTAAATAGATGAGTCTGCGCGATCGGGTCAATGCGGCCCTGAAACAAGCCATGAAAGACAGAGCAGCCGAGCGGCTGTCGACCCTGCGGTTGATCAACGCCGCCATCAAGGACCGTGATATTGCGGCCCGCGGCGAGGGACAGGACGAGGGTGTTTCCGAAGCCGATGTGCTGGCGATACTGGGCAAGATGGTCAAACAACGCCAGGAAAGCGCACGGGCCTATGACGAGGGCGGGCGGCTGGATCTGGCCGAGCGCGAGCGTGCTGAAATCGAAATCATCGAAGAATACCTGCCGCGGCAGCTGGACGATGGTGAAACGGATGCAGCCATTGACGCGGCCATCGCAAAAACAGGCGCAAGTTCGATCCGTGATATGGGGCGTGTCATGGCCGAGTTGAAAGCGAACTTTACCGGCCAACTGGATTTCAGCAGTGTTGGCCCCAAGGTCAAAGCGCGGTTGGGGTAAACGCCTCTTAACCAGGGCGAGCAAGCGCGGAAATGCGGTCGCTTAGTTCGCCATATAGGGACTTGCGCTCTTCCTCGGACAGGAATGCGCCGATTTCGACCATGCGGCCATTGCCGGTCAGGGTCACGTAGAACGGCACAGGCCCGCCCGTGGGGTGCATTTCGACCCGCACCCAATAGATATTGCAGGTCCAGTCCTGCGTGCGGCCGTGTTTATCGGTGTGGCGCAGATGCGCGTTGTCGCGGGTCAGGGTCAGTTCTTCGATGATGTTGGCGTCGCGATAGCTGCGTTGCAACCCCCACCACAGGGCAGCAACTGCCAGCATCAGAAACGGCAGCAATCCCCAAACAAGCTTGGTTCCAAGCAGCGGATAGACCGGCACGGTGATCAATGCGAAACACAGCATGATGATCACGGCAAATCCGCGCTTGGGCAAAGAGCGAAACGGCCAAAGCGTGACGAGTGTGGATGTGCTGTCTGTGCGGTCGAATTGATAGGGCATTGCGGGCTCTGTCAGGGCTGGGGCATATCTGAAAGGTCGGGTGCATTCGTCAGATCCAGCACGCCAAGGGTTACAAAACCGCCCAAGACTGCATCCACGGCAACGGTGGCCAGAACGATGCCCATCACGCGGCTGATGACGCTGGCACCGGTTTCACCGATATAGCGCTGAATATGCACAGCCAGCAAAAGCAGGGCCAGCGTGATGCCCAACACACCCATCAGCAGCGCGGCAGTCACCGCCTGATCAGGGATCGAATGGCGGTTGTTGTCTGTCAGGATCACGATGGCCAGCATCGCCCCGGGCGAGGCAATCGAGGGCATGGCCAAGGGGAATACCGCGCCTGACAGGTGATTGCGTTCGGCCGTTTCGATTTCCAGCGCGGGTTTGGATTCGCCAAAGATCATGGAAAGGGCAAACAGGAACAGAACGATTCCCCCTGCAATCTGGAACGCACCAAGGTGAAGCCCCAGTGCCTCTAGCAGGAGTTGGCCCGTTGCCAGAAAGATCAGCAGCACGATGGTCGCGACCAGCACCGCACGTATGGCGAACCGGCTGTGCAATTCCGGTGGCACCCGTGACACCGCATAGAGAAACACAGGCACTGATCCGATGGGATCAATGACCACGAACAGGGTGATGAATTCGCGCAATAGGGTGGAAAGGTCGAGCGTCATATCGGGCCTCGGCACAGAAAAGCAGGGGCTGGATTGAAATGGCCCGAACATTGCTGTCCGGGCCATTCGGTTGGTTGAAAGGGTCGCTTAGTGTGCGTGGCCCTTATCCCATTCTTCCTGCTTGGGGAGCGTTTCAAACGTATGCTCCGGCGGCGGGGAGGGCAGGGTCCATTCCAGTGTATCCGCGTATTCGTTCCAGTAGTTGTTTTCGGTCACGCGACGGCCGGCAAAGACCGTGTAGACGATGATACCAAAGAACAACAGGAACGAGGCAAAGGACAGGAAGGCGCCCATGGAGGAGATCTTGTTCCAATAGGCGAATGCCTCGGGGTAGTCGATGTAACGACGTGGCATGCCCTGACGGCCCAAGAAGTGCTGCGGGAAGAACGTCAGGTTCACACCGATGAAGAACATCCAGAAATGCACCTTGCCCAGGAATTCAGGATACTGACGCCCCGACATCTTGCCGATATAGAAATAGACCCCGGCAAAGATGGTAAAGGCCGCCCCCATCGACATGGTGTAATGGAAGTGCGCCACAACGTAATAGGTGTCGTGATACACGCGGTCCACGCCAGCCTGCGACAGCACGATGCCGGTCACACCACCGATGGTGAACAGGATCAAAAAGCCGAAGGCAAACAGCATGGGGGTTTTGAATTCCAGCGAACCGCCCCACATGGTGGCAATCCACGAGAAGATTTTAACCCCTGTCGGCACCGCGATAACCATGGTCGCCAGCATAAAGTAAGATTGCTGGGTCAGGGACATGCCCACGGTATACATGTGGTGCGCCCAAACGACAAAGCCCAGTGCGCCAATTGCGATAATCGCCCAGACCATCGGCAGGTAGCCGAATACGGGTTTGCGCGAGAAGGTCGCGAAGATGTGGCTAACAAGGCCAAAGCCCGGCAGGATTACGATGTATACTTCGGGGTGACCAAAGAACCACAGGATGTGCTGATACAGGATCGGGTCGCCGCCACCTTCGGGTTGGAAGAAGGTGGTGCCGAAATTCCGGTCGGTCAGCAGCATGGTGATGGCGCCAGCCAGAACCGGCAGCGACAGCAGAATCAGCCAGGACGTGACAAAGATCGACCACGAAAACAGCGGCACCTTGAACAGGGTCATCCCCGGCGCGCGCATGTTCAGGAAGGTGGTGATCATATTGATCGCACCCAGAATGGACGAGGCACCCGACACGTGAACCGCGAAAATCGCGAGATCCATGGAATAGCCGCCCTCGGAAGTGGAAAGCGGCGGGTAAAGAACCCAACCCACACCAGACCCAAGCTGGCCATTGCCACCCGGTGCCAGCATGGATGCAACACCCAGGCTAACGCCGGTGATATACATCCAGAACGACAGGTTGTTCATNNTCCGGCGCGCCGATCTGCAACGGCATGAAGTAGTTGCCAAAACCGCCAAACAGGGCGGGAATGACGACAAAGAACATCATCAGAACGCCGTGATAGGTGATCAGCACGTTCCACAAATGGCCGTTTGGCGTACAAAGCGTATCGGGATCGGCAAAGAAACGTGCGCCTTCCATGCACATGTGCTGAACGCCGGGTTCCATCAGCTCGATCCGCATGAAAACCGTAAAGCTGACGGCCAGCAGGCCGACAAATGCCGAAACGATCAGGTAAAGGATGCCGATATCTTTATGGTTGGTCGACATGAACCAACGGGTGAAAAAGCCGCGTTCGTCGTGATGCTCGTGGCCGTGAATGGCTGCGTCTGCCATTTTGATGCCTCCTGTTGGTGCGTTGAAAGGCGTGAAGAGAGTCACTCTGCACGCCCGTGTTCCATTCGTGTTTTAGAATGCCGGACGGTTGGCGGCAATGACCGACTTTGACGCAGATCAATTAATTTTGTCGCACCTATCTTGAAATCATTAATAAATGAGCCTGCAAAGCATAAAAAACCCGCGCAAGTTCAGGAACTGCGCGGGTTTTGGTGTTCTGGAGTGGGACCAAAGTCCCGGATACGGAATTATTCCGCCGGAACGACGGATGCCAGATAGGCCGCAACATCTTCGCCGCCTTTTTTGAGTTTAAAGGTCATTTTGGATTTTGCACCCGAATCATCCAGCGTTTCCTGAAGAAAGCCTCTGGGATCGGCGACATAGCTGGCCAGTGTGGCCTCGTCCCAGACCAGACCTGCCGCGCCTGCGGCCACCAGATCGTCACCGTATTTGAAATCTTCGGCGGTGCCAGCGGTGCGGCCGATGACGCCGTATAGGTTGGGGCCGGTTTTGCCGCCTTTAACGATGGTTTCGTCGCCATTGGCGATCATGTGGCAGGATTTGCATTTCTTGAATCCTTTTTCGCCTGCGTCGGCGTCACCCATGGCGGCGTGGCTTTCGGCCAATAGGGGGGTGGCGAATGCCAGCGTGGCGGCGGCGATGGTCATAAGTGTTTTCATGGTCTGCCTCTCCAGATGTTCCAGATGGGTTTGCGCGTTCTTTCGCAGTGATATCCCTTGATATGCCCTAATTAAAGGTGAATTCACCCTGCACTAATGTCGCATGGCGTAATCTTGCGGGCTTTGCGGTTTTATAGCGGGCTATCCTTTGGCTTGTCCCCGAATGTCTGCTCAAAGCTGTGTCGCAGCGCGATATCCAGATCATCCATGCCGACGGGCAGGCCCAGATCAACCAGACTTGTTACCCCGTGTTCGGTTATTCCGCAGGGCACGATACCGGAAAAATGATCCAGATCCGGTTCGACATTGATGGAAATACCGTGAAAGCTGATCCATTTGCGCAGGCGGATGCCGATGGCGGCGATCTTGTCTTCGGCCGGGGCGCCTGCGGCGGTCAGGGGTTTGTCATTGCGCGCCACCCAGACCCCGACGCGGCCTTCGCGAATCTCTCCCTTGACGTTGAAACGGTCCAACGTGCTGATCACCCATTGTTCCAGTTGCTGCACAAAACGGCGCACATCATGGCCGCGCTTGCCCACATCCAGCATGACATAGGCCACCCGTTGCCCCGGCCCGTGATAGGTATATTGCCCGCCGCGTTTTGACATATGGACGGGAAATCGGTCGGGGGCTGTCAGATCGGCAGGTCTGGCCGAGGTGCCAGCGGTATACAAAGGGGGGTGTTCCAGCAGCCAGATTGCCTCTGGCGCCGTGCCTGCCGCGATTTGGGCGGCGCGTTCTTCCATATACGCGCAGGCGGTTTCGTAATCGGTCAGCCCGTCGGAAATGATCCAGTCCACCATTCGGCGTTCCCCCTGTCCTGGGCCATCAATTAACCTGCGCCGGAAATAAAGGGAACCCTGCGCCATAACCGCAAGGCGTCAGGCGCGGTTTCGGCCGGGGACCGAAAGGGGGGGGGCGGGCAAGGGCAAGCGCCGGTAGGAGGGTGTAATTCTTGCAAATATACTCTTCACAACGCGGCGGGGGAAAGCTATACGCCCGTCACCTACCGGATACCTGATCACGTGCGGCCGTGGCGGAATGGTAGACGCGCAGCGTTGAGGTCGCTGTGGGGTAACACCCGTGAGAGTTCGAGTCTCTCCGGCCGCACCAGACAGCAGCCATACGCCTTTGAGGGACATGGGATCGGGGGCGGCCAAGAGATCGGGCATCCGGCATTTTCACATGGTTTGTTTTGTCAGGCGTTTTGATTGCGCCGGCGTGTCGTTATTCTGCCGGTTGGAACCCTTCGATCAACTGGCGCAGGCCAAAGGCCGCACCGGCAAAAATAGCGGCAAAGGTCAGCGGCGCGGAGAATGCCAGCATGGAAAAGGCCGAAAGCCCCTGACCGATGGTGCAGCCAAGTGCCAGAACCGCGCCCGCCCCCATCAGGGAGGCACCGGTGATCTGGCGGCGCAGCTCGCGGGGGTCCTCGCAGGCTTCCCAGCGGAAATGGCCCTTTATCAATGACCCGATGAATGCCCCGATGATGACGCCCGTCACCGATCCCACGGCAAAGGATGGCGCACGCGCCGAGGCCGTCATGGCATAAAGCAGGGTTTCCCCGACCGGTGCGGAAAAGCTGTGCGATACCACGGGCAAATCGGAAAACCCGCCATTGGCCACCCAAGACGTGCCAAGCCAGCCCGAAACCACGGCCAAGGCCACGACGGCCGACCAGAAAATCGAAACAGGCCGGGCCAGAAACGGGCGCGATGCCAGGGCCGCAAATGCAATGCTGGCGCCGATGAATATCCCGATCGTATCGACGGGCAGGCCCGTGGTCGCACCGATGAAATGGGCAAAGCCCGGCGGCAGGTCATTGACCACATCCGCCTGTGGAAACAGGGTGATCCGCAGTTGGGCAAGAGGGCCAGAAAGCACCGCATAGGCGGATACGCCCATCACCAGCACAATGACAAAGGCACGCATATCGCCACCACCAAGCCGCGCGATGGAGCCGTAACCACAGTTGCCTGCCAAGGCCATGCCGTAGCCAAACATCAATCCACCCAAAACCGCGGCAACGGGCATCCAGCGGATTGACAGGTAATAGGATTGTGCGGTGTTCACCATTCCCAGAGCCGACAAGGCGAAAACGCCGATGACGGACAGGCCGATCGCCAGCACCCACATACGCATACGCGTATCGGACCCGCCATATAACAGATCCTCGATCGCGCCCATGGTGCAGAAACGGCCCAGTCGTGCGGCCAAGCCCAGCAAAAGCCCGCCCCCAAGCCCGATCAGGGCCACAAGCATATCGTCGCTCAACCAATCCAGCATGGCGTTTCCTCCCCCTGCTTTTTTGATGGCTCGCCTCCGTCGCCGGAAAAACCGGCACGAACCAGCCTGTTCATGCGCGCCCAGATCGGCCCGGAGATCGTGTCAGACCCCGGGATCAGGCACAGAACAGATCATATACCAATTCGAGTATACGTTTGGGGCGGTCGTCCGCCAAACGATAATATATCGCTTTGCCATCGCGGCGGGGTGTTACCAGCCCCTCCAGACGCAGGCGGGACAGTTGCTGGCTGACGGCGGCCTGACGGGCGGACAGCAGTTCCTCGAGTTCGGTGACGGATTTTTCGCCTGACACCAGATGGCACAGGATCATCAGCCGCCCCTCGTGGCTGACCGCCTTGAGGAAATTCGACGCGTTGGTCGCATTCTCGACGATACGGTCCATCTCGTCATCCGAGATGGCGCTATCAAAGACTGGCAATCCCATGCCCGTATCCTTCATGCCATGATCTTTTCCGGTTGGGGTGTTTTACAGTGTCAAACACCCGAAGGTCCAGTTTTTCGCAGCGTTTTCGCGACAAAAGAACTAACTGTCGCCATCAAAGCCCGTTTTCGACCGCAACATCATTTCCAACATGCCCCAAAAGAAATTATCGCCGGGGTAGCCTTCGATCCGGCCCAGTTCCCGACCGTCCTGCACCAGAACAAAGGTGGGCGTAAAAACGGCGGGGCGGGTAAAGGTGACGCCATCAGGGGGCGCATCGGCGATATCCACCATGCGCAGCGGGGCGAACCGGCCCATGGCAGTGTTGGGGTAGGCGGGGCCGATCTCTTCTTTCCAGGCAATACAATAGTGACAGCCCTGACGTTCGACCATGACCAGTTCTGCCGCGCTGGCAAGGCCGGGCAGCATGGTGACAATCAACAGCAGCGATCTAAATAGGTGGTGCATCATCAACCCGATTGACGAAAACTTATCCCATAACGTAATCTGAATATGTGAATTAATCAAGGAACCCCCTTTCATGCTGGATATTTCCTTTGCCGGTGCGGCCATCGCCGGATTGCTGAGCTTTTTCACGCCATGTATTTTGCCGATGGTGCCGTTTTACCTAAGCTATATGGCGGGAATTTCCATGGCAGAACTGCGCGGCGACGGGCAAATCGCCCCCGGGGCGCAGCGGCGGTTGCTGCTGTCGGCGGTGTGTTTTGCGCTGGGCGTGACATCAATTTTCGTCATGTTGGGCATGGGGGCCACGGCGCTGGGCACGGCATTCGCACAGTGGAAACAGCCGCTTAGCTATGTCGCGGCGGCGATATTGTTTCTGTTCGGCCTGCATTTTCTGGGGATTTTCAAAATCGGTTTTTTGTATCGCGAGGCGCGCATGGAGAGCAAAGCCGAACCCACCACGATGCTTGGCGCCTATGTGATGGGGCTGGCGTTCGGATTTGGCTGGACGCCCTGCGTTGGTCCGGCCTTGGCGTCGATCCTGATGGTCGCCAGCGGCATGGGGAACATCTGGCAGGGCGGTTTGCTGTTGCTGGTTTACGGTTTGGCAATGACTTCGCCGTTTGTTGTTGCGGCGCTGTTTGCGCGCCCGTTCCTGTCATGGATGCAGCGAAACCGGAAATATCTGGGCTATGTAGAAAAGGTGATGGGGGTCATGCTCATCGTTTTCGCCGTGCTGATTGCGACAAATGGTGTGACGCTGATCGCGGATTGGATGATTCGGGCGTTTCCCGGATTCGTTTCGCTGGGTTGAACGCAAAACAGGAGTAAACAAGATGTTGAAGTTGGTTTTGGCCGTGGTCGCGGTTTGGGGCATTGCGGTGCCGGCAATAGCGGCGGAACTGGGCGATGACGGGCTGCACAAGACTGCGTGGATGCGCGACACGTTCAAGGATTTGAACGACGATCTGGCCGAGGCAAATTCCGAAGGCAAGCGGCTGGCGATCATCATCGAGCAGCGCGGCTGCATTTATTGCACCAAAATGCACGAAGAGGTGTTCCCCGATCCGGCCATCGACAAATTCATCGGGGATAACTATTTCTTTATCCAGATCAATATGTTCGGCGATACCGAAGTGACGGATTTAGATGGTGAAACCCTGTCGGAAAAGGATATGGTGCGCAAATGGGGTGTGATGTTCACCCCGACCATGATGTTCTTTCCGCAAGAGGTTGCCGAAACGGCCCCGGCGAATAAGGTAGCGGTGGTGCAAATGCCCGGTGCCTTTGGCAAGGGGACCACGCTGGCGTTGCTGCGGTGGGTCAAAGAAAAGGGGTATTCGGGCGATGAGCCATTCCAGAAATATCTGGCCCGCACATTGGAACAATAACGCATGACGTGCTGCGCCGGGCGGCCTGAAACGCATTTGTAAATTCATTTTTGTGAATTTGTTCTTGCGAAGCGGCGGCGCGGTGGACTACGGTATGCCAAGCTAACCTAAAGATACAAATGGTAGCCAAGGGAGGAAACATGAGGCTTTCAACTTTGACGGTGGCCGCGATGCTGGCTGCGGGGGCGGCAATCGCCAACCCTGTCGCACCCGGCGACGTGGTTTTCACCGAAGATGGCGCAGTTGACGCATCGCTAAGCGGCACTGCGGGAAACCCCGAAACGGGCGCCAAGATCGTGGGCGACAAAAAACAGGGCAACTGCGTGGCGTGCCACCAGATTTCAGCCCTGTCGGATGTGCCGTTTCAGGGCAATATCGGACCGATGCTGGATGGTGTTGGCGACCGCTGGAACGAAGCAGAGCTACGTGGCATCCTGAGCAATGCCAAGCTGACCTACGAGGGCACGATGATGCCCGCATATTATAAGGTCGACGGCTTTGTCCGTGCCGGGGATGGCTATACAGGCAAGGCTGCAAGCGGCCCGTTGGACCCGTTGCTGTCTGCTCAGCAGATCGAAGATGTGGTCGCGTTTTTGATGACTCTGAAAGAAGAGTGATCGCATAAGGCGACAGGAATTAAGGAGACGACTATGCAATTCTCGAGACGTGACACGCTTGCGCTTGGGCTGGGAGCTGCGGCGATGACCGTTCTGCCGTTCCGTGCCCTTGCCGCAGCGGATGATGCCATTGCGGCATTCACAGGCGGTGCCGATCTGGCCGAAGGCGGGGTCACCCTGACCGCGCCCGAAATCGCCGAAAACGGCAACACGGTGCCGATTTCGGTGGAATCCGAAGGCGCGGTTGAAATCATGGTGCTGGCCACCGGCAACCCCACGCCCGGCGTCGCCACATTCAAGTTCGGCGAACTGGCGGGCGCGCATTCCGCATCGACCCGTATCCGGCTTGCTGGCACGCAGGATGTTGTGGCGATTGCCAAATTGGCCGATGGCAGCTTTGCCAAGGCGTCTTCGACCGTCAAGGTCACCATCGGCGGCTGCGGCGGCTAATCAAAGGAGACTGAAAACATGGCAGAAGGTGTAAAACCCCGCGTCAAGGCCCCCAAATCGGCATCTGCCGGAGAGGCCGTTACGATCAAGACCCTGATCAGCCACCAGATGGAATCGGGTCAGCGCAAAAACAAGGATGGCTCTGTCATTCCGCGTTCGATCATCAACCGCTTTACCTGCGAATTTAACGGCAAGCCGGTGATCGAAGTGGCGATGGAAGCGGCGATTTCGACCAACCCGTATTTCGAATTCGAGGCGGTGATCCCCGAAGCGGGCGACATGGTGTTCACATGGTATGATGATGACGGTTCGGTTTACACCGAAACCAAATCGATCGCCGTCGGCTGACATCAAGCAATAGCAACCTGTCCCGGATCAATTGGGGCAGGAAAGCCAAAGGGAGGACGCACATGAAAAACATAGCAAAAACGGCGGTTGCCGCGCTGCTTCTGTCGGTTCCGGCCAGTGCATTCGCTGATGCGGATGACGACAAGCTGGTCATCAACGGTGAAACGGAAATCGTGACAAAAACCACCGCGCCGGCGCATCTGGATGGCGCGCTGAGCGAGGTGATTTCGGGCTGGCATTTCCGTGATGATGGCACGCAAGCCATGGAAATGGATGATTTCGACAACCCCGGCATGATCTTTGTCGATCAGGCCGTCGAAAGCTGGGCCAAGGTTGACGGAGCTGCGGAAAAATCCTGTGCCTCCTGCCATGACGGGCCGGAAAGCATGGCGGGCGTGCGTGCGGTATATCCCAAGTGGAACGAAGCCGCAGGCGAGGTGCGCACGCTGGAAATGCAGATCAACGATTGCCGCACCAGCAATATGGAAGCTGAAGAGTGGAAATATACCGGCGGCGACATGACCAATATGGCCGCGCTGATTTCACTGCAATCGCGCGGATTGCCCATGAATGTGGCCATTGACGGTGGCGCGCAATCCGTCTGGGAGCAGGGCAAGGATCTGTATTACACCCGCACGGGCCAGTTGGATTTGTCCTGCGCCAATTGCCACGAAGACAATTACGGCAATATGATCCGCGCCGACCACCTGAGCCAGGGCCAGACCAACGGTTTCCCGGTTTATCGCCTGAAAAACGCCAAGCTGAACAGCGTGCATGCGCGGTTCAAGGGCTGCGTGCGCGACACCCGCGCCGAAACCTACAGCCCGGGCAGCCCCGAGTTTGTGGCGCTGGAATTATATGTCGCCAGCCGTGGGAACGGCCTGTCGGTCGAGGCACCATCGGTGCGTAACTGATCATTGTCCGGGGCGGGATGCCGCCCCGGAGCTGCTTGTAATGTATTGAAAAGCTGCCCTTTTTAGGGCGAACCATTGCCTTGGCTGGCAAGGGCTCGGGATAACTTTAACCTATCGGAGCATCGGGATATGATCTCTCGCCGCGATTTTCTTCAGGTCTCCATGGCCGCAGCCGCAATGACGGGCGCATCGGGTTTTGGCAATTGGGCGCGTTTGGCTGCCCAGCAAAAGCTGACGCAAGACGATTTGCTGAAATTTGATACCTTCGGGAATGTGTCGCTGATCCATATCACCGACATCCATGCGCAACTGAAACCGATCTATTTCCGCGAACCGGAAATCAACATTGGTGTGGGCGATGCCAAGGGGCAGGTGCCGCATGTCACCGGCGCGGATTTTCGCAAGATGTATGGGATTAGCGATGGATCGCCTTCGGCTTATGCGCTGACATATAACGATTTTTCTGCCCTGGCACAGGGTTACGGCAAGGTTGGCGGTCTGGACCGTGTCGCCACCGTGATCAATGCCATCCGGTCGGAACGCCCTGATGCCTTGCTGTTGGATGGCGGCGACACATGGCATGGATCCTACACCTGCTATCACACGCAAGGCCAGGATATGGTCAACGTGATGAACGCCCTGAAACCGGATGCGATGACCTTTCACTGGGAGTTCACGCTGGGGTCGACCCGTGTGGATGAACTGGTCGCGGGCCTGCCATTTGCGGCACTGGGGCAGAATATTTTCGATGCGGAATGGGATGAGCCGTCGGAAAATTTCAAACCCTATGAAATATTCGAACGTGGCGGAGTCAAAATAGCGGTGCTGGGGCAGGCTTTTCCCTATATGCCGATTGCCAATCCGCGCTGGATGTTTCCCGAATATTCATTCGGCATCCGCGAGGAAAACATGCAGGCGATGGTGAATGAAGCCAAATCCGCCGGTGCCGAACTGATTGTGCTGCTGTCGCACAACGGGTTTGATGTGGACAAGAAGATGGCGGGCAATGTGACTGGCATTGATGTGATCCTGTCGGGCCATACCCATGATGCACTGCCCGAACCGGTGTTGGTGGGCGAAACCATTATCATCGCGTCAGGGTCGAACGGCAAATTTGTCAGCCGCGTCGATCTGGACGTGCGTGATGGCCGCATGATGGGGTTCCGCCACAAGCTGATCCCGATTTTTTCAGATGTGATCGCGCCGGATGCCGAGGTGGCGGCGGTGATCGAGACAGAGCGCGCCCCGCACGAGGACGCCATGAAAGAGGTGATCGGCCAGACCGAAGACCTGTTGTACCGACGCGGCAATTTCAACGGATCATGGGATGATCTGATATGCGATGCGCTGTTGTCCGAGCGCGAGGCTGATATCGCCATGTCGCCCGGTGTGCGGTGGGGGCCGTCGATCCTGCCCGGTCAGGACATCACCCGCGAGGACATCTGGAACGTGACCTCGATGTCCTACGGAGAGGCATATCGCACTGAAATGACGGGTGAATTTATCCATGTCATTCTGGAGGACGTGGCCGACAACCTGTTCAATACCGACCCCTATTACCAACAGGGCGGCGATATGGTGCGCATTGGTGGCATGGGCTACAAAATCGACATCAACAAGAAACAGGGCGAACGCGTTAGCGAATTGACCCTGCTGAAAACCGGCGAGGCGATTGACCCGTCAAAGAATTACGTGGTCGCCGGTTGGGCCAGCGTCAACGAGGGCACCGAAGGCCCGCAGATTTGGGATGTGGTAGAGAACCATATCCGCAAGCAGGGCACCGTTTCGGTCGCTCCCAACAACAGCGTAACGGTGGTGGGCGCCTAAGGCGCCTGCGACCATTTCGGGAAATTTCCATCTCTATTGAATTCACACAAGCGAATTTGATGTTTTAAGGAGGCAGAGACAGATGACAGTCAGCTTCAAGGGCAATTCCTCACGCCGCGCGTTCCTAAAGGGATCGTTGGCTGCGGGGGGCACTTTGGCCGGTGTGACCTTGGCCCAGGCCGAGGGCGCAGACCCGTTGATCACGGAAAAACAGCCATGGGCGCAGGGGCTTGGCGATGGGGTGGATGCGTCGCCCTATGGGCTGCCGATCCAGTA
Source organism: Paracoccaceae bacterium (assembly GCA_050633465.1). Taxonomy (GTDB): domain Bacteria; phylum Pseudomonadota; class Alphaproteobacteria; order Rhodobacterales; family Rhodobacteraceae; genus UBA3069. The sequence continues at coordinate 235,005 of JBOEGO010000015.1, forward strand.
TGAGGGCGATGTGATCCGCCGTAATGTGGAATGGCTGACCGCGGATACAATCAGTTCGATCAACTTTTCACCCATTCACGCATTGGATGGCACGATCACGCCACAGGGCTGCGCGTTTGAACGCCACCATTCAGGTGCGATCGAGCTGAAGAAAGAAGATTATCGTTTGATGATCAACGGGTTGGTCGATCAGCCGTTGGTGTTCACCTATGAAGATCTGGAACGGTTCCCGCGTGTGAACCGCACCTATTTTCTGGAATGCGCGGCCAACACCGGCATGGAATGGGCGGGCGCACAGTTGAACGGTGCGCAGTTTACCCATGGCATGATCCACAACATGGAATACAGCGGTGTTACCCTGCGCACACTGCTGGAAGAGGCGGGATTGGATGCGGCGGGCGACCTGACGGATAAATGGGTCTATGTCGAAGGCGCGGATGCGTCATCGAACGGACGCTCGATCCCGATGGAAAAGGCACTGGACGATTGTATCATTGCGTTCAAGGCCAACGGCGAGGCGCTGCGCAAAGAGCACGGGTATCCCGTGCGTTTGGTCGTGCCGGGCTGGGAAGGCAATATGTGGGTCAAATGGATCCGCCGGATCGAGGTTATGGACCAAGCGGTGCAAAGCCGCGAGGAAACCAGCAAATACACTGATACGTTGGAAAATGGCATCAGCCGTAAATGGACATGGGTGATGGACGCGAAATCGGTCGTGACCAGCCCCAGCCCGCAAGCGCCGATCCGGCACGGACACGGCCCGCTGGTGATCACCGGTTTGGCATGGTCTGGGCGCGGCGCAATCACCCGTGTGGATGTGAGCAAAGACGGCGGCAAGACATGGGAAACCGCACGTTTGGCCAACCCGGGACAGCCGATGGCGATGATCCGGTTCTATCTGGATACCACATGGAAGGGCGAGGAAATGTTCCTGCAAAGCAGGGCCATGGATGAAACGGGGTATGTGCAGCCGACCAAAACACAGTTGCGTGCGGTGCGTGGTGAAAACTCGATCTATCACAACAACTGCATCCAGACCTGGTGGGTCAACGCAAGCGGAGAGGCGGAAAATGTCGAAGTATCGTAAACTTGTTGTCGGGGCCACGTTAGCCGCCATTTTTGCCACGCCTGCCTTAGCCGGTAAAATGGGATTGGGGCGTGCGGCCCTGCCCGAAGAAATCGCGGCATGGGATGTGGATGTCAGCCCTGATGGCACGGGCCTGCCCGAAGGGTCGGGATCGGTCGAGGATGGTGAAATGCTGTTTTCGGAAACCTGCGCCGTGTGTCACGGCGAATTTGCCGAAGGTGTGGACAACTGGCCCAAGCTTGCCGGTGGCCGGGACACGCTGAATAGAAAAGACCCATTGAAAACAGTGGGTTCCTATTGGCCGTATCTGTCCACGGCGTTTGATTATGTGCATCGCTCCATGCCGTTTGGCAATGCGCAAAGCCTGAGTGCAAACGACACCTACGCCATCGTGGCCTATATCCTGTATTCCAACGATCTGGTGGATGATGATTTCGTGCTATCCTCCGAAAATTTCCTAGAGGTCGAGATGCCCAATGCGGACGGGTTCATAGTGGATGACCGCGAGGTCGCGGAAAAGTCGTTTTGGACTACGCCCTGCATGTCCGATTGCAAGACGGATGTGAAGATCACGATGCGGGCAGCCGTCCTGGACGTGACACCGGACCATAGCGGGGATGAAACCGCACCAGAGGCAACCAAGGAGCCGGAAAAGCAGCAGAAAGAAGCAGAAGCGCCAGCAGAAGTGCGCCCGACTATGGCCGCATTGGATGAAGATTTGGTTGCCAAAGGTGAAAAGGTTTTCAAGAAATGCAAGGCCTGCCATCAGGTCGGCGACAGCGCCAAAAACAAGACCGGCCCGATCTTGAACGACATCCATGACCGCAGAATCGGGATGGTAGACGGGTTCAAATATTCCAAAACCATGGCAGAGATGGGGGCAGAGGGCATGATTTGGGACGATGCAAATCTGGCAGCTTTCCTGAGCAAGCCCAAGGCATTTGTGAAAGGCACCAAAATGTCCTTTGCCGGCCTGAAAAAGGATGCGGACATCGCCGCAATCACGGAATATTTGAAATCTGTTTCACGGTAAATCGACCCTCTGGCCGTGTATTTCATGGTTTTTCGTGCAGTCGCCGCGATTTGAATTCAAATAATTCTGGCCTCGCTTTGGCGGGGCCATTTTTACTATTCACGGTCTATACAAGGGTTTTTCGCCATCTGGTCGCCGGGTTTGCGCGGAAAACAACCGCCGCCCCTTGCGACTGCTTGGGCGCGCCACTAAGACTCCATTAGGACATCGCGACTATTGATGTGAAGACAGCAGCAGGCAGGCGGACATATGAAAGACCCTCTTGACGTATATATGAATACCCTTGTTCCGATGGTGGTTGAGCAAACCAGCCGGGGCGAGCGGGCTTATGACATTTTTTCGCGCCTCTTGAAGGAGCGGATTATTTTTCTTAGCGGGCCGGTGCATGATGGCATGTCCAGCCTGATCGTGGCGCAGCTTTTGCACCTGGAAGCGGAGAACCCGTCCAAGGAAATTTCGATGTATATCAACTCGCCCGGTGGCGTGGTGACCAGCGGGCTGTCGATCTATGATACGATGCAATACATCAAACCCAAGGTTTCGACACTTGTGATCGGGCAGGCGGCTTCTATGGGGTCGCTGTTGTTGACCGCAGGGGAGGCCGGAATGCGATTTTCGCTGCCCAACAGCCGCGTGATGGTTCACCAACCGTCCGGCGGGTATCAGGGCCAGGCGACGGATATCATGATCCATGCGCAAGAAACCCAAAAGTTGAAAACCCGTTTGAACGAGATTTATGTCAGGCACACCGGTCAGACCCTGAAAAAGGTCGAAGCTGCGTTGGAGCGTGACAACTTTATGTCGCCGGAGGAAGCCAAGGATTGGGGACTGATCGACGAAATCGTCGCAAGCCGTGCCAAGGCGGATGACGACGAGAGCTAATACATAATGCTCCGCTCTTTCACAGGAGCGGAGCAATTTTCACATTGTGGCGGGCCAAGCCCTGTCTTAGACTTGTCATAGACGGTTAGGATGGCCGCTATGACGCGAGGCGGGGCCTGAAAGGGACGAGATGGCGAATAATTCCAGCAGCGACAGCAAAAATACGCTTTATTGCAGCTTTTGCGGCAAGAGCCAGCATGAGGTGCGAAAGCTGATCGCGGGGCCGACCGTGTTCATCTGTGATGAATGTGTCGAGCTTTGCATGGATATCATCCGTGAAGAGACGAAATCGGCCGGTTTGAAGTCTTCGGACGGGGTGCCGACGCCGATTGATATCTGCACGGTGCTTGATGACTATGTGATTGGGCAGGCCAAGGCCAAGCGGGTGCTGTCGGTGGCGGTTCACAACCATTACAAACGGTTGAATCATGCCCAGAAATCCGGTGGTGATATCGAATTGTCGAAATCGAATATCCTGCTGATCGGTCCAACGGGCTGTGGTAAAACGCTTTTGGCGCAGACACTTGCACGGATTTTGGATGTTCCGTTCACCATGGCCGATGCGACGACCCTGACCGAAGCAGGTTACGTGGGCGAGGATGTGGAAAACATCATCCTCAAGTTGCTGCAATCGTCGGAATATAATGTGGAACGCGCGCAGCGCGGCATCGTTTATATCGACGAAGTAGATAAAATTACCCGTAAATCGGAAAACCCTTCGATTACACGTGACGTTTCGGGCGAGGGCGTTCAGCAGGCGTTACTGAAACTGATGGAAGGCACGGTTGCATCTGTGCCTCCGCAGGGCGGGCGCAAGCATCCGCAGCAGGAATTCTTGCAAGTGGACACGACGAACATCCTGTTCATTTGCGGTGGTGCCTTTGCCGGTCTGGACCGGATCATTGCGCAGCGCGGCAAAGGGTCTGCCATGGGCTTTGGTGCCGATGTGAAAGACCCCGAGGAGCGTCGTGTTGGTGAACTGTTCCAGGAGTTGGAGCCAGAAGACCTGTTGAAATTCGGCTTGATTCCCGAATTTGTGGGCCGTTTGCCTGTGATTGCCACACTCGAAGATCTGGATGGTGAAGCGCTTGTCACGATCCTGACCGAACCCAAAAATGCACTGGTTAAGCAGTATCAACGCTTGTTCGAGTTGGAGGATGTGCAACTGACATTCACCGATGATGCGCTGAACACGATTGCGCGCCGTGCGATCGAGCGGAAAACAGGTGCGCGCGGGCTTCGCTCTATTCTAGAGGACATCTTGCTGGACACCATGTTCGAATTGCCCGGCAAGGATGAAGTGGTAGAGGTCGTCGTAAACGAAGAGGCTGCGACCTCGTCTGCTGCGCCGCTCATGATCTATGCCGAAGCCAAAGAAAAAGGCGCAACTGCGGGCTGATCTTTCTCTCGTATCGACATTCAAAGGGGCGCTCCGGTCAAGGGGGCGCCCTTTTGCATGAACGCAGGCCGCCATAGGGAAAACCTTGCGCGTTTCTTGCCGAAACAGGTTCAATCGTGCGCTTTCCAACGTCCGCAAGGTGGTGTCGCCACTGGACCTTTGGCAATATTTGGTCCATATCCAAAGCAGAGATATTGCGGAGGTTCCCATGGGCATTCTCAACACTGTTCTGCGCGCGTTCACATGGTGGAACGGGCAAACGCTGAACACCCAGCTGTATACCTGGCGCAAGGGCCAGAAGGTGGGCGAAGATGCGCAAGGCAACTGTTTTTATCAGACCAAAGACGGCAAGCGCCGTTGGGTGATTTACAATGGAGAAATCGAGGCCAGTCGCGTTAGCGCGGATTGGCATGGATGGTTGCATCATACCTATCAGGCCACCCCCCAAAATACGCCGTTGCCCCATAAGGCATGGGAAAAACCACATCAGGAAAACCTGACCGGAACACCCCTGGCCTATGCGCCCGCCGGATCATTGCGCAGTGCTGCTCCGGTCAAGCGTAGCGATTACGAGGCGTGGACGCCAGAATAGGGCGCATATTAAATGTCTGAAAACAAAAGCGAAATCATAGTTGGTGGCGTGGTTTTGGCGGTTGCTGTAGGGTTTATCGTCTACGCAGCGCAAGCGGCGGGCCTGTCCGGCGCCACATCGTCGGGCTACCCGCTCACGGCCTCTTTCCGCTCGCTTGAAGGCGTGTCGGTCGGCAGTGATGTGCGCCTTGCCGGTGTGAAAATCGGCGCGGTCACAGCCATCGAGCTGAACCCGAAGACCTTTCGCGCCGACACTGAAATCAATGTCAAAACCGGGATCGACATACCGGACGACAGTGCGATCGTGATCTCCTCCGAGGGTCTGCTTGGCGGAAACTTCGTTGAAATCATGCCGGGCGGATCGCCGTTCAATCTGGAATCCGGGGCCGAAATCGAAGATACCCAAGGCTCCGTCAGTTTGATTTCCCTGCTATTGAAATTTGTTTCGGGTGGGGATGCGGCGCAATGATACGTGCCCTCTTTGCTGCTGTCGCAATCTGTTTTTCTGGCCCTGTTCTGGCGCAAGAACCGTCGGACAAGGGCACCGGAGCAGTATTGCGCGGGCTGGACAAGGTGAACGGCATCACCACAGACATTGAAATGCGCAACGGCAGTTCGGCGCGATTGGGCCGGATGCAGGTGGATATGGGCGAATGCCGTTACCCCGAAGGCGACCCGTCTGGCGATGCTTTCGCATTTATTACCATCCGCGACGGTGTTCAGGTTGACCCGTTGTTCAGCGGCTGGATGGTGGCGTCAGCCCCTGCGTTGAACGCCTTGGATCACCCGCGTTATGACATTTGGGTTTTACGCTGCAAGACCTCTTGACCCGTCTGCAGCAGTGGTTTTGCGTTTATATCAGCCTCTAACGTCACTGCGCCGGACAGCAAGGCATGATACTCGGCGCGGCTGATTTCTGTGGCGCCAAGGGATGCCAGGTGATCGGTAATGAACTGGGCATCAAACAAGGTGAAACCGGTGTTTTGCAGATGGTCGGTCAAATGGGCCAGCGCCAGTTTCGATGCGTCAGTGCGGCGTGAGAACATGCTTTCCCCGAAAAATGCAGCGCCAAGCGACACGCCGTAAACCCCGCCGATCAATCCCTCATCGGTTAGGATTTCAAGGGAGTGCGCATGGCCCATCTGGTGCAATCCCATGTAAAGTTCACGAATTTCCGCGTTGATCCAGGTTTCTGCGCGGTCGGCGCAGCCATCCAGCACTTCGGCGAATCTTGTGTTCAGGGCGACCTGATAATTGCTGGCGCGCATTCGCCGCGCAAGGCTGCGCGAAATGTGAAATCCCGCCAATGGCAGCACCCCGCGTTGGCGGGGATCGACCCAGAAAATGTTAGGGTCGTCGCGGTGTTCGGACATTGGAAAAATGCCACATGCATAGCCATGCAGTAAAATTTCCGGCGTTAGGGTTGGTTCGGGCCTTTGCATCTAGCGTGTTCTACCTGTTGTTCCGGCTTAACCGGCTGTTTGTAATTTCTATGTTACCCCGCCTGTAGCAATTGCGCGAGGGCAGGTGAATGACGGGATCAGCAGATGGTGACGCGCAACGCATGATGATGGTGAATCGGCTACATGCGCGCCATTCAATGCTGGTTGATGAATTTCGTCATGTTGTGGCGGACAGTTCCGTTTTGCATCTTGGGGCCGAAGACGGGCGATGGTGCTACACCTTTGCCTCTGCCGGGGCGCTGCAGGTTGTTGGTGTCGAAGCCAGCGCAGAGTTGGTGCGCCGGTTTGAACGCTATCCGGATGTGGGGTTGCGCGAGCGGATCGAGCTGCGCTGCGCCAGCTATCTGGAGGAGGTGGAGGCCGAGGTCGCCGCAGATCGTCAATATGATGTCGTGGCCTTGTTTGATGTGCTGGAGGAGGTCGCCGACCCCGCCAGGCTGATCGCGACGGTGTCGCGCCTTAGACCGCGCTTGGTAATCGTGGATGGTGAATTTGTGATTTCGGACGAACCGGTCATCCAATTGGTTTCAACGCCAAGTCACCCCGACATACGCAAACTGCCCAGTCCCGCTGCTTTGGAAGCCATGGCGGATGCCGTCGGGCTAGAGCCACAATGGCTGGATTGGACCCGCATTCCCGAAGATGCGCGTATCGGGTTAAGCGACTACTACCGTGTCGAAGGACGCAAGCGGGCCAGCGCAATATTGGTGCCGGGCCGGTTGAGCAGTTGAAAGAGAAGCGGGCCCCGTAAGGCCCGCGAACATAGCATGAGGTCGACTTGAAACTAGTTAAATTTTGTTTCCAGCCAATGCTCTAGCCAGTGAATGTTGTAGCTGCCGCTGTGGATGTCATCCTCTTGCAGCAGGGCGTGGAACAGCGGGATGGTTGTGTCCACCCCGTCCACGATCAGTTCGCCCAATGCGCGGTTCAATCTGGCCAGTGCCTCTGCGCGGTCGCGGCCATGCACAATCAGTTTGCCGATCAGGCTGTCGTAGTATGGCGGGATCGAATAACCGTCATACAAGGCTGAATCCATTCGCACGCCCAAACCGCCCGGTGCATGGAAGGCCGAGATTTTCCCCGGGCAAGGCGAGAAGTTGGGCAGTTTTTCTGCGTTGATCCGCACCTCGATAGCGTGACCGTTGATTTCCAGATCGTCCTGCCCAAAAGACAAGGGCAGGCCTTCGGCCACACGGATCTGTTCACGCACAAGGTCGACGCCGAAAATGGCCTCGGTTACGGGGTGTTCCACCTGCAAACGGGTGTTCATTTCGATGAAATAGAACTCGCCGTTTTCATACAGAAACTCGATGGTGCCGGCACCGGCATAGTTGATTTTGGCTACGGCTTCGGCGCAGGTGGCCCCGATAGCGGCGCGTTCTTCTGCTGTGATGCTGGGGCCGGGGGCCTCTTCGAAAACCTTTTGGTGGCGGCGCTGCANNGCGTGGTCAGGTATTTTTCGATATATACTTCGTCATTTCCAAATGCGGCCTTGGATTCGCTGCGTGCGGTCTGGAATGCACTGGCCATATCCGCCGCAGTTTGGGCCACTTTCATTCCGCGCCCGCCACCACCTGCGGTGGCCTTGACGATCACGGGATACCCTATTTCGGCACCCAGTTTTTGCGCGGTCTCCAGATCGGGCACACCGCCGCCGGACCCGGGCACACAGGGCACGCCAA
>JBOEGO010000016.1:0-96605 GCA_050633465.1 Paracoccaceae bacterium
GGGAGGGGTTGTTGTCCATGCTGCCCTTGTTGCGGGCGGTGTAATCCTCCCACCACTTGATCAGGGCGATCAGTTTTTCGCCCGTGGCGCGGTCGGTTGCGCGGGCGGTCAGCAGGTGTTCGGCGCCATAGATTTCGGGCGTTTCGGCCAGCACGCCGGTGCCGCCCTGCGCCACCAGCAGATCACAGGCATGGCCCAGCGCAGGGTTGGCGGTGATGCCCGACCAGGCATCGGAGCCGCCGCATTGCAGCGCCACCATCAGTGCGCCGGCAGGGGCGGGCGCGCGTTCGGCCGCGTTGACCAGCGGCAACATGGCGGTGATTTTCGCGATCCCCAGATCAACGGTTTTGCGCAATCCGCCGACATCCTGAATGTTCATGGACTGAAACAGCGGGCCGGGGGTCAGCCCGTATGCTTCGATCAGCCAGTCGATCTGGTTCATTTCGCAGCCCAGCCCGGCCATCAGGACCGCGCCGATATTGGGGTTTTTTGCATAGCCCCACATCACACGTTGCAGGGCCTCGAATCCGTCACCATCGCCCGCCATGCCGCAGCCCGTGCCATGCACAAATGCGGTCACGCCATCGACATTGGGGTATTCGGCCATGATTTCGGGCGTGAAATGCGCCGCGATCATCCGCGCCGCCGTGGCCGAACAATTGACCGAGGTCAGAACCGCGATGTAATTGCGCGTGCCGACGCGGCCCGATGCGCGGTGATACCCCATGAATGTATCCTGCCGGCTGTCGGGCATGACGGGGCGCAGGTTGGTGGAAAATTCGTAATCCTGATCCACGGCGCGAAATTCAAGGTTATGGCTGTGCACATGCGCGCCCATGGCGATGTCACAGCCCGCATAGCCGATCACCTGCGCGTATTTCAGCACCGGATCGCCTTTTTTGATCGGTTGCGTGGCCAGTTTGTGACCACGCGGAATGGTTTCGATTGCGCCCTCGACGCCAATCTCCAGCTGGGTGATGGCGGTGACGACATTGTCGGCGGGTGACAGGCGGACGGTGTTCATATGCATATCCACAAGGCTGGAAACCGGGGCAGGTCTTGCCGCCCCGGTCGGGCATTTGTTATTGTTTTACAAGAAGATCGCGATGATCGGCGGCCAGATCAGCAGCACAGACAATGCAATCAGCTGGATCGCGATGAACGGCAGGAAGCCCTTGAAAATATCCGTCAGAGAGATATGCGGCGGCGCCACCGATTTCAGGTAAAACGCAGCCGGACCAAAGGGCGGCGACAGGAAACTGACCTGCATGTTCATACAGAACACCACCCCGAACCAGATCGCGACGTGGCGCGGCTCTAGCCCGCCGAAATACCCGATTTCATCGACCGGCAGTTTCAGCACGATGGGCAGGAAAACGGGCATGATCAGCAGCACGATCCCGACCCAATCCATGAACATGCCCATGATCAGGAACACGAACATCATCACCAGAATGATCCCCATGGTGGGCAGATCGGCCCCGACGATCAGGTTGGCGACATAATTCGGCCCGCCGACCAGCGTATAGGCCGCCGCCAGTGCCGCCGCGCCGATGGTCACCCAGATGATGGTGCCGGTGGATTTCAGCGTGCGGATCAGGCTGTCCCAGACAATTTCAAAGGTCATTTCGCGGCGCGCCAGCCCGATCAGGAACACGGCGACAACGCCCATGCCTGCGGCTTCGGTGATGCCGGTGATACCACCATAGATCGACCCCAGAACCACGCCGATGACGATGGTGGGGGCGATCAGACCCTTGCCCATGTCCCAGCCGGTTTGGGTCCGGTCCTTGCCGACAACCAGCAGGATCGTGGCCGCAGCCAGAACAAATGCGCCGATGATCCAGGGGATATCAGACACCATGCCCAGCGGGATCGGGTCCACGCCGGTGGTCACGGTATTCGCGCCGGTAAAGGTGAAAAACAGCGCCCGCACCAGCATCACGCCCGTCACCCACAGGGTGAAACGCGCCAGAAATCCCAGAAACATCAGACCCTTGTCGCGCCCTTTGGGGTCATCGGGGTTTTCTGGCGGCAGGGGGGCCATTTCCGGGCTCAGGTTGGTGCGGATCAGGATATAGACCACAAAGAAGGACGCCAGCATGAAACCGGGCAGGAAGGACGCGGTGAACAGCGCCTTGATCGAGGTTTCAGTGACCAGCCCGTAAAAGATCAGCACGATCGAGGGCGGGATCATGGTGCCCAGCGACCCGGAGGCGCAGATCGTGCCAATTGCCAAATTCTGGTTGTAACCCAGCCGCAGCATCTGGGGCAGGGCGATCAGGCCCAGCAGCACGACCTCTCCGCCAATAATACCCGACATCGCGGCCATGATCACCGCCATCAGCGAGGTCACGATGGCGATACCCCCGCGCATCCGCGACAGCCACAGATTGAGCGATGAATACATATCCCGCGCAATGCCCGACCGTTCCAGCAGCGAGGCCATAAAGATGAACAGAGGCACCGATATCAGCACATAGTTGGTCATCTGGCGATACACCGCCTGACCCAGCACCGAAAACGGCCCGCGCCCGAAATCGCGAAACAGCAGGTCCGCGTCGAATTTCATCATCAGGGTGATGACCGCCAAAAAGGCAGAGGCAAAGCCAAGCGGCATCCCGATGGCAAGCAGGGCGAACATGCCCAGCAGCAGCATCAGGCTAAGCGTGCCGATGTCATCGACCTTGAGCCAGCCGACCAGATCAATCAATTCCATATTACTTCTCCAGGGTCCGGCGGATGTTTTCGATATCGGTTTCGTCGATATCGTCGTGGCCGTGGTGTTCGGGTGCCTTGTTCCAGTCGGCAATCAGGTTTGACAGCGCCTGAATGGCCACAAGGCAGATGATAAACAGGATCGCAGGTTTCACGGTGCCCGGAATGGCCGGATCCCATGCGGTGCCGAATGTTTCCATCCGCATCACGCGGTTTTTGGCATCGGTAAACCCGCCCCAAACCAGCGCAAAGGTGAACCCCCAGATCAGGACGACAGAAATCACATCGGCGGATTTCTGCATCCAGCGCGGCATCATGTCATAGATCACGTAAATGCGGATGTGGCTGCGTTGCTGCATGGCGTATAGGCCGGCCAGCAGGAACACGAAACTGGCGATCCACAGCGACAGTTCGTTCGCCCACAGGGTCGGGCGCGAAAACACATAACGCGACACCACTTCGTAAAACATCACCAGCACGACAAAGGCGACGCCGATCATCGACAGGCGCGAGCAAACCAATGATATTATGTCGAAAAACCCATGAGGTTGCGGTTCTATCGCGCCCACGCTGTCGGACAGATATATCGCGGAAAACAGCAATGACCCCGAAAACAGCGCCAGCATCAGCTGCACCACAGGCCGACCCGCAGGGCGGATCATTTCATGCATTCCAATCGGGTCTGCCGATATGAACTGGTTCAACACCAGACCGACAAACAACAGCCCCGTCAGCCCGATCAGGGCGAACATCGCCTTGCGCACCGGCGCACGCAACGGCCCCAGCCATACGCTTTGATTTTCCATTACTCGATTTCCCCTGCCGGAACCGCCACCCTTGCTGCGGTTCTGAAAAGGCGGGCCCGTTCAACGGGGCCCGCCCAGTGTTTCAGGTCACGCTGTGGCGTGCCGGATTACTCGGCCAGCAGGCCCAGTTGACCCAAATAGGCGCGGTGGCTTTTGACCAGCGCGTCTGCTTCGGGAGATTTTTGCGCCCAGCGGTCCCATGCGGTTTGTGCGGCTGCGCGGAAATTGGCGCGGTCCTCATCCGACCAGGAATACAGGGTCACGCCTTCGGATCTCAGCTTGGCGGCTGCCTCGGCGTTTTTCTTTTCATTGGACAGGGCGGTGTGCAGGGCCAGTTTCTGCATCGCGGTGTCGATGATGCGGCGCTGGCCTTCGCTCAGACCTTCCCAGACGGCCTGGTTACAGGCCAGGTGATCCGACGGCATTGAATGGAAACCGGGATAGGTGGCATGTTTCACAATGTCATACAGGCCCAGACCGACGTTGTTGGACAGGCCCGATGCATCGGCACCGTCGATGATGCCCGTTTCCAGCGCGGTAAAGATTTCGGTGAAATCCATCACGATGGGGGATGCGCCCATTTCGGTGAAAATTTCGGTTTCCAGACCGGGGGGCGAGCGGAATTTCCAACCTTTCAGGTCGGCGGGGCCGGCAATGGGTTTGGACGATGACAGGGATTCCTGACCATAGATCCACCAGCCGACCAGCTGCATCCCCTGAGCGTTATAAAGTTCCTGCGCAGCGTCATAGCCACCGCCGTAATAGAGCCAGCTTAGCTGTTGCCACGGGGTGTCATAACCGCCCATGATATCGCCCACGAACTGGAACGCCGCGTTTTTGCCGGTTTGATAGGCGCCGCCGGTCATGTCGCAATCCAGGATGCCGTTGATCGCCGCATCAAATGTTTCGGTCGTCGCCACAACGGACGAGGAATAGAACAATTCGATGTCGATCGAGCCGCCGGACATGGTTTCGATGTCATCGGCGAATTGGGCCGCCAGTTTGCCCGATGGATGTTCGGTGGCGTAATGTGTCTGGATGCGCAGTGTGACGGGTTTGTCCTCGGCGATGGCCGGAACCGCAATCACCGCAGCACAGGCAGCCGATTTCAAAATGGATTTCAGTTTCATTTCATTCCTCCCTGAGCGGGGTGCAGCCCCGCCTTCATGGCGCTCCTCTTGCGCCGGATGGTATACCATCTTTCAAAAGGCTACTCGAAACCCGCGCTTCGGATCAACCATTTTGGTATACCAAAGCTTAACTTTTGGGGCGCTACAGGCGGTAAACCGACCGAATATTGCGATATGCGCCGCCAATTTCAGTCGGGGGTCGCGGGATGGGGGGAATGGTGCTGTGATCCTGCGAATCATTGCCGCAGCCGGTGGGCTGAAAACCCCATGCTGCGCCTGCAAAATATGGCTGTAGACGCTGTGACGCCGCGCCCTGTTCACCCGGGTGGATTTCGCGGCTAGTATAATGTGCGCCAATCCATGGATTGCGGGGGCAGATCGCAGGTGCAGCAGGGTATCGACACCGGAAACCCGGCGATCTTTACAGGCTTATCGACAAGCTCCGGGCTTTGGTATACCAAATTCAGGGGGTGCTTGCCTGCCACCGTCCGGACCTATGGCGCAGAAAATGATGAACACAGATACAAAAAGGCCGCAACATGGCAGATCAGAATTTGGCAGAACAGATTGCCACGCAAATCCGCCGCGACATCCTGCGGGGGAAACTGCCGCCGGGCAGTTCGATCAAGGAACGTGACAACGCCGCCGATCTGGGGGTCAGCCGCACCCCCATGCGCGAGGCAATCCGCATTCTGGCCAAGGAAGGCCTGTTGATCCTGCGCCCGTCGCGCAGCCCGATTGTGGCCCAGCCCAGCATGAAAGATCTGGCAGATCACGTTGCGGTTTTGCTGGCATTGGAAAAACTGTCGGTCGAACTGGCCTGTGTCCATGCCACGGACAAGGACATCGCCACGCTGAGCAAAATCACCGACCATATGGCCGAACATTTCGATGACACCGATCCGCTGGATATGTTCGAAATTGATATGTCGTTTCATTCTGCCATTGCACAGGCATCGCACAATGAACCGCTGGCCGAAACGCACCGCACCTTTCTGGAGCGGCTGTGGCGGGCGCGGTTTCTGGCGGCGGTGCAACGGCGCAACCGCGAACGTCTGGTCACCGAACACGGAGAGATTTTGCAGGCGCTGAAATCGCGCAACAAAGAGGCGGCCCGCGCCGCTGTCGACAATCACCTGTGGCATCTGGCCGATGACATTCGCATGGCCATCGAGAAAGAGGATGCACGGTTGAAAGAAGCCGTAAACGAATAATCAGGGAATAGGAGAACCCCAATGAAATTGCTCAGATTCGGTCCGGTTGGACAGGAAAAACCGGGCCTTCTGGACGGGGACGGGCGTGTGCGCGACCTGTCCGGCAAGGTGGATGATTTCGCGGGGGCGGGGGTGTCGCTGGCCGCGCTGGACAAGATCCGCGCGCTGGATGTGGATGCATTGCCCGTGGTGGAAAACCCCGGTCGCATCGGGTCCTGTCTGGCATCGGTTCCGAATTTCTATTGCATCGGGTTGAACTATGCCCTGCATGCGCAGGAATCCGGCCTGCCGATCCCCGAGGAACCGATCATGTTTTCCAAGGCCAGCAGCGCGCTGTCCGGCCCGTTTGATCCGGTGATCATCCCGCGCAAATCGCAAAAGGCCGATTGGGAGGTCGAGCTGGGCGTGGTGATCGGGCGGGACGCATTATACGTGTCCGAGGCAGACGCGCTGGATTACGTGGCTGGTTATTGCGTGGTCAATGACGTGTCAGAGCGCGAATTCCAGATCGAACGCGGCGGCCAGTGGATCAAGGGCAAATCCGCCCCCACATTCGGCCCGACCGGCCCATGGCTGGTGACGGCGGATGAAATCCCCGATCCGCAGGTGTTGGACCTGTCGCTGGATCTGAACGGCGAAACCGTGCAGAATTCCAATACCGCCGATATGATTTTTTCGGTCCGTCAGATCGTATCCTATATGAGCCAGTTCATGCAGTTACAGGCGGGTGATCTGATCGTTACCGGCACGCCGTCGGGCGTGGGCATGGGCATGAACCCGCAGCGGTTTATGAAACCGGGCGATGAAATGGTGGTGCGTGTTCAAGGGCTTGGCGAACAGCGTCAGGTCGCCGAAGCGGCGAAATGACAGTGCGGGGGGCGGCGGGACCGCTGCCCCCTGTTTCGATGCATCGGGGAAACCAAAATGTCATGCGGTCAGAATCTGAATGCCTTTGCTCATCCTGGTGTTGCAGGTGATCGCGCGGGGCATGGCGCGGCGTATATTTAGCCATGCTAAATCTGGCGATGAATGCAGCCAACGGTTGGCGCGACTGTTGCGGCACGCCAACCCGTTTGTTTACCATGGCCTGATCAGGCGCAGATGTCCCTGACCGATTTTTTCACCGCGTCCAGACTGAACACATTGTCCAGCCAATCGGGCTGAAAAATCACCGATTTGGCGTTTTCAATCGCCAGCAATGCGCCGTCTGAAAATTTGCCCTCGGGGAAGATGCCAAAGGCGATGGCCAGTTCGATTTTCAGATGGCCAAGGATGAAATCATGGGCCGCGTCGCGGGGCACGCCCATGCTGACGGCGCGGTCCGTCGCATCGCGCAGGGCGACCGTCATGGTGGCGGCAACGGTTTCGGACAGGGCCGGCTCCAGCACCGCGATGTTTTCCAAGGTGCAGCGGTGGGACCGCGCCACGGGACCATAGATGATTTTGGCCACATCCTCGCAAAGTTGGTAATGGTCCTCTGGTCCCTGTATCAGGGCGCAAACGATGCCCTGTGGTCCCTTGATCCCGCCGAAAAAATCGCGCTGTGCCTCCACATCGGGCGTTACCTCGAATATATTGGGGTGGCAGGGATGGGTGCAGAAATAGGTCACATCATCGCGCCGCGGCATTTCGCCGGCATAGGGCGCGGCGGCGTCCAGCACGATCAGCGCGGCACCGGGTTTGACCTGATCAATAAACCCATGCGCGATCTTGCCGATCAGGCGGTCGGGCACGGCCATCAGGATGATATCGGCCGCGGCGATGGCGGTGGCTTGATCGACGGGTTCAACGCCGACCTCGGCCCGCAGGCGTGTGCGGCCCTCGTCAGAAATTTCAACATGATCAACGGTATATGCGGTGTTTTTAAGGTTGTTTGCCAGCCGCACACCCATTTTCCCGCCGGCCCCAAGTAATGCAATTCTGGTCATGTCGTTCCTTTCATTGCGGCACCTGCGCCGCGTTTGATCCATCCGAAATAATCTGTGCTGCCCATTTGCCCGCCCTTAAGCGCCAGTTGCAGCCCGTCCCATCGGGGCGCGTCTGAATGCGCGGTTAGCAGCGCCGCGCCGGGGGTGGTGGGGGCCAGCGCGGTGAATGCGTAAATGTCCAGCTGGCGCGTGGCATGGCCCGAAGTATCGCCCCCCGAAATCACCGCACGGCGCAGGCCGGTTTGGTGCAGCAAGCGTTGCAGAATACGGCCCAAGGCGGCGCCCACGCGGGCATTGCCCGTTTCAACGTCGATCCCATGCGCCGCGCAGGCGTTGCGCATGTTGTGAACGCGCGGATCATCGGGGCCACGGGCGGAATGGATCAGCGGGTCACGCCCCGCGTTCAGCGCATCAAGGGCGGATTGCACGGCCTCGTCTTCGCCGCCCCGGTCGCCGGTTGCGGCGCGGGCGGCATCAAACGGAATTGCATCGAACCCGTTGTTTTCGGCCCAGGTGATCTGTGTTGCGGTGGTGGGCGAAACCGATCCCGACACCGCGATCATGCGATCCACCGCAGCGGTGCAGGTGATTGGCGGAGTGTTGGCAATCAGGCCCAGGCTGCGCCAATAGGCGACCAGCGCGTATTCCACCCCCTGTGATCCGCCACACAGGGTCTGGCCGGTGTCGGGCCAGATGATGCGCCCGCAGGCGATGAGGTCATCATCTGACATACAGTCCAGCGTGACAATTTTAGCATCAATATCATTGGCCTGCGCATCATTGTTAATGTGTTCCAGTTGCAGGTTGCCAACGGTTAGGCTGGTCTGTGCCGACAGGTGGCGCGCCACGTCGGATTCCGCCATTGGCGTTACGGGGTGCTGTGCCATCACCGGGTGCCGGTCCAGCCGGAACACCCCGTCACCTGCGGCGGCGAACAAATGGCCGAATGCCTGATAGCGGCGCATCGGCGGGGCGGCGACAAGGAAGGGCACGCAGTGGGTTGGCACGCTGTCCAGACCCAATTCCAGCGCCCGCCCGATTGATCCGGCATGGGGCGCGGAATCCAGTGTCGAGCAGACCTTGTAATGCACCACCCGCGCCCCTGTGGCGGCCAGTGCGGCAAAGCCTGCGGGCAGGTGGGTTTGCATCCATTCGGGGCCGTGGCTGCGTGCTGTGGTGGCAATGCCGATGGCGCGGGCATGGGCAAAGCGCGCCCTTTGCGCCGCAGTGGGAATATCCAGAAACAGAACCGATGAAAGCCCCGCGAATTCCAGCACCTCCATCACGGCGGCAGAGCCGGTGAAATCATCACCCAGCCATGCAACCAAGGGGCCTGAGGGCAGGGCGGTCATTTGCCATAGGCCTGTAGTGCGGATTGCAGCGCGGGGTGGTTTGCTGCGTATTCTGCGGCAGGAATGCCCTTGATCGCCGCCTCCCATGCCGCGCGCAGGGAGGCCACGCCAGCGGCTGGCCCGTCGGGGTGCGCCATGATCCCGCCACCTGCGGCATAGATGCAATCGGCGTGTCCGGCGCGGGCATAGGTTTCGCCCGCCTGCACGGCGGTTTGCCCTGATGAAAACACCGGCATCGCCACGCAGGGTTTGCCTGCGAACAGGGGTTCGGACAGTGACCGGACCGAGGCCATGACGCTGTCGTCAGGTTCGGAAAACTTGTTGCCCAGCCCGTTCACATGCAAATGGTCCGCCCCCGCCAAACGCCAGAGTTTTGACCATGCGGGATAGGCCCAGCCCATCATTTCCGCCCGCGACAGGTAGCCCCAGCCGTTGCGGTGCGCGTGGATCGGCAGGGTGGAATGGCGCGACAGCGACAGCATCCCCGCCATGCCGATCGAATTGAGCGAGACCATGACGCAAGTGCCGCCCAGATCGCGCACCAGATCATGGCGGCGGCGCATCTGTTCGACCTCTCCGGTGATGTTGAACGCATACATGACGCGTTTGCCCGTGCGATCGGCGTGGTCATTCAGCGCCGCCATCACGGCGCGGGCGCGCTGATCAAAGGGGCAGGCGGGGCCATCGGCCTGCAATTCGTCATCCTTGATGAAATCAATGCCAGCGCGGGCCAGATTGCCCGCCAGGGCGGCGGTTTCCTGTGGCGATAACCCCACCGAAGGTTTGATGATCGTGCCAATCAATGGCCCGGTTTGCACCCCTGTCAGGGCGCGGGTTCCGGCAATTCCGAACTGTGGTCCGGAATAGGTAGAGAAGGCATCCGGCAGGCGGATATCCAACAGGCGCAACCCCGAAACCTGTCGCAATTCAAACAGGTTACCGGCCACAGTTGCCATAAGGTTAGGCAGGTCCGCGCCGATGTTGTCCAGCGGCCATGACAGGGTGATTTTGGCACGGTGATACCCGTTTGGCGCGGGCATGGCGCAGGGGTTGGCGGGGGTGGTATGCATGTTCAGCGGGGTGATGTTTTCGACCCGCGCACCGGCACGGGCGTGCAATTGCGGGGTTTCGCCGGGCACAGGCACAAAGGTGCCAGATGACTGTTCGCCCGCCATCACAGCCGCCACGCGCGCGGGGTCATCCGGGGTTTCCAGCAGGTAATCCGCCTCGATCCGTTCCGGGGTTTTCATCGGGAATAACCGCCGCGAAACAGGGCATGGTCGCAGCGGAGAATGCTGCCGTGCATGGCCCACAGCTGCGCATTTTGCCCGCTTATACGACCATTCAGCGGGGCAAATCCGCAGTTCCGGTAGGGGGGATTTCGATCTGAAACAGGCATCATAAAATTTTGGTATACCAAAATTTCCGATCTGGCCAGAGACAATTATGTCGGCGTCACAATCGTAAAAACGTGCGAATTCGGGGCCATTCATGCCCCAATTCATCAATATGAAAGGGTTTAAGCGTCAAAAAGACGCCAGAGCAGCGTAAAAGGTATCCCTGATGCAGACCCGAGGTTTGGTGAAACACCCCACGCACAGATGCACAACGCCACGCCACGCGCGGCTGTTTGAACTGATCCGCCAGCAAAATCTGGGTGCGGGGCATCAGCCCCGACCGGATGGTGTGAAACAGGATGCGCTGGCCGACAGCGTGGCGCAAAGCCTGCGCGACGCGGCGCGCCAGTCATTGCAGGCGATGCTTTAGCCGCGATACCCTGTGGCGACCACGAATTTTTCCGAACTGTCCGACCGGCTGGCGGGGGGTTTTACATTTGCGACCTTGTTGAATTTCTGTTTCAACAGTTTTTGCAAATCGCCCTCGGCGCCGCCTGCCAGAACCTTGGCGATGAATGTTCCGCCCTCTTCCAACACGTCGAATGCGAAATAGGCTGCGGCCTCGCACAGGGCCATGATGCGGTTGTGATCGGTTTGTTTGTGGCCCGATGCCGAGGCCGCCATATCCGACATCACCACATCGGCCTTGCCGCCCAGCCATTCCTTGACCTTGTTGTCGGCGTCGTCTTCCAGAAAATCCAGCTGGTGCAGCTCGCAGCCCGCAATCGGGTCCACCTCTTGCAGGTCGATGCCCAGAATGGTGCCCACGCGTTTGCCCTGTTTTTCGCCCAGGGCATTGACGCGGTCCACCGCCACCTGACACCAGCCGCCGGGCGCACAGCCCAGATCGACCACCCGCGCCCCCGGCACCAGAAACCGGTATTTATCGTCCAGTTCCAGTATTTTATAGGCGGCGCGGCCACGAAACCCTTCGGCTTGGGCGCGTTTGACATAGGGATCGTTTAGCTGGCGTTGCAGCCAGAGGGTGGAAGACATCTTGCGCCCGCGCGCGGTTTTCACCTTAACCGTCAGATCACGCTGGCCGCGCCCTGATATGTTTTTCTTTTTCTCGGTCATGGTCGGCGTCCTTGGGTCTGGTAGGATGGGGCTGGCTGGTGGCGGGGCGTCAGGTTTGCAGGCCTTATGCGCCATATGGGGGGCGCGGGGCAAGGCGGCAAGCAGGGCAGGCGCACCTGTGCCTGCCACCGTGGTTAATAGGGGCCGTCCTCTAGCACGCCATCCGCGCTCATTTGTGCATATAACAACCCCTCGCGCAGGCCGCGATCAGCGACCGACAAACGGTCCGTGGGCCAGAGCCGCAACAGCGCCTGCAAAATCGCGGCCCCCGACATGATCAGCGCCTGACGGTCCTGCCCGATACGCGGATCACGCCGCCGCCCGGTGGGGCCAAGAGACAGATAGCCACGGATCACGCGGTCGATTTCATCCGAACTCATGCGCAGCCCGTCAACCTTGGTCCGGTCATAGCGTTTCAACCCCAGATGCGAGGCGGCGACCGTGGTGACGGTGCCGGATGTGCCTACGATCTGGAACCCTTCGCGGGGTTGTTCATCCTTATAGGGGGCGAACTCCTCCAGGTTTTCTTCGAAAAACCAAGACATCAGGGCGAAACGTGCGGCGTCGTCATCGACATCGGAAAACTGGTCGCGCAGGGTGGCGACCCCCAAGGGCACCGAAATCCAGTCCACCACCTTGGCAGCGGGGAAAATGCTTTCGGGGGCGTGGAACCCTGCGTGCAGCCGCATGATGGCGCGGGGGCGTTCGCGGTGCGGCACTGAGGACAGGTCGATCCAGACCAGTTCGGTCGATCCGCCACCAATATCAACCACCAGCAATTGTTCGGTTTTGGTGCTGACCAGCGGCGCGCAAGAGATCACGGCCAGGCGCGCCTCTTCTTCGGGTTCGATGATTTCCAGCTGGATTCCGGTTTCGCGTTTCACCATGCGCAGGAATTCGGCGGAATTTTTGGCGCGCCGACATGCCTCGGTTGCGACAAGGCGCATCCGTTTCACATTATGGCGTTTCAGTTTCTGCTGGCAGATGCGCAGCGCCTGCGCCGTGCGTTGCATCGAGGCACGGCTAAGCCGGCCGGTTTTTTCCAGCCCATGGCCCAGCTGGACCGATTTAGAAAAGCTGTCGACCACATGAAATTGACAGCCCTTTGGCTGGGCAATCAACATGCGACAACTGTTCGTGCCCAGATCCAATGCCCCGTAGAGAGCGGTCGGATCAGGCGGATTGGGCGCGGGGCTCTCAACCGGTATAGGGAATGCGCCCGCACCTTCGGGACGCTTGGGCGCCATAGTCACGCCCTCCATTTCGAGTTGCCCCTAACCTATGTCGGCGCATGGGCGCGTGCAAGCTCTGTCACTGCTTGTTGATGACTCATGATGATGATGGGAAACTTTCATGGGGCGCGGGTGGCTTAGCCATGGCTTAACCCGTGTGGCCCAAGGTAGAAGGGGGCGCGGATATTTCGCCCGTTACCTGCGCATGACACCCCAAAGGTCGCAACGCGCCGGTGCAATGTCGAAATTCGCCCATGTGTCGTAATGCGCCCGTCATACAGATGGGAAAGACGAGGAAAGGGAATCGGATGGCTGATGTCACCATAGTGTTCTGGCGGGATATCCCCGCGCAGGTGATCGTTGGCAAGGGACGCCGCGGCGTGAAACGCGTGCTGGCGGAACGCTTCGAACAGGCGATTGACCGCGCGGCGATGAAATCGGGCGCGGCCGATACCGATGATTACCTTGCCGAATGGCGCAAGGCAGACCCTTACCCCGTTGATGGTGACGACAAAACCGTCGCCGAGGCCGAGGCCGCAAGGCTGGAAGCCGAATACGACCAGCCGCGCCTGAAGGCGTTGATTGAAAACGGGGGGCGGGCGTGAATGCGCCTTGGCCGGATCCATGGCAGCTAAAGGAGGGCGTTATGGCCTTGCTGAATTTTCGCAAACGTGACGGGGCGACAGGCGCGCCGGATTCTGGTCCGGTATCCGGTGCTGTGGCCGATTTCATGCAGGGCTATTCGATCGAGGTGATGCCGCGCACCGCCGAAAAGGTCGAGGATTTCCGCGCCTTGCTGCCCGAGGGCACCCGCGTTTACATCGCCCATATTGATGGCACCGATATCAATGATATGGTCGCCACCGCCGCACGCCTGACGGCGGACGGGTTCAACGTGATGCCGCATTTTCCGGCCCGTTCGATCCGCGACAAGGCCACGCTGGCCGATTGGATCGCACGTTACCGTGGCGAGGCGAACGTGCATCAGGCGCTGCTGCTGGCCGGGGGCATTTCCGCGCCGCACGGTGATTTTTCGGATTCGATGCAATTGCTGGAAACCGGATTGTTTGACGGGTTCGAACGGCTGCACGTTGCGGGCCACCCCGAAGGCAACCGTGACATCGACCCCAGCGGCGACAAGGGCGTGATGGCCGCGCTGCGTTTCAAAAACGATTTTGCCAACCGCTGTGATGCATCCATGGCGATTGCCACACAGTTTGCATTTGATCCCGATCCCATCATCACATGGGCCGACCGTTTAACGGCCGAGGGCATCACCCTGCCGATCCATATCGGCATCGCTGGCCCGGCAAAATTGCAAACCCTGATCAAATTTGCCATTGCTTGTGGTGTTGGCCCGTCGCTGAAGGTTTTGCAAAAACGCGCGATGGATGTCAGCAAGCTGTTGCTGCCCTACGAACCCACCGATGTGATTGCCAAACTGGCCGCTCACAAAGCCGCCAATCCGGATTTCAACATTGAATCCGTGCATTTTTTCCCGCTGGGCGGGATCAAGACAAACGCCCAATGGGCCAGTCAGAACGGCGGCGCTCCTGCTGCCTCAGAAGGATAGAATATGACCCGCACCATCGTTGAATCCAAAACCAAGACCGCGATCATTGGCTTTGATCAGCCCTTTTGTGTGATCGGGGAGCGGATCAACCCGACAGGGCGCAAAAAACTGGCCGCTGAACTGGAACTGGGCGATTTTTCCACGGTCGAGGCCGACGCGATTGCGCAGGTCGCCGCAGGGGCCACGGTGCTGGATGTAAATTCGGGTGCGGTGTTCACCAATAAAATGGCCGAAGACCCCCGTTACGCCGACAACAACTTTGTCGAACCGCCGCTGATGAAAGAATTGATTGAACGGGTGCAGGCCATTGTTGACGTGCCCCTGTGCATCGACAGTTCCGTCCCCGGCGCGCTAGAGGCCGGGCTGGCCGCCTGCGAAGGCCGCCCGCTGTTGAATTCGGTCACAGGCGAAGAAGAGCGGCTGGAACTGGTGCTGCCGCTGGTCAAAAAATACAACGTCCCCGTGGTGGCGATTTCCAACGATGACACCGGCATTTCCGAAGACCCCGAGGTGCGGTTTGCCGTGGCCAAAAAGATCGTGGAACGCGCCGCCGATTTCGGCATTCCGGCGCATGACATTGTGGTTGATCCCTTGGTAATGCCGATTGGTGCCATGGGCACGGCGGGGTTGCAGGTGTTCACGCTGGTGCGGCGTTTGCGCGATGAACTGGGCGTCAACACCACCTGTGGCGCATCCAATATTTCATTCGGCCTGCCCAACCGTCACGGCATCAACAACGCATTCCTGCCGATGGCAATGACCGCGGGCATGACATCGGCCATTATGAACCCGATCGCCCTGCCGGTGACGCAAAAACTGATCGCCGAGAAAAAGGCCGAGGTTGCCGCCGCAGGTCTGGAATTGCCCGCAGATATGGATGACGAAGTATTCGTGACCCTGTTCGGTCTGGGCAGCACCAAACCCCGCGCAGGCAAGGAAATGGAGGCGATCCGCGCCGCCAACTTCCTGATTGATCAGGACCCGTCCGGCACGCAGTGGATTCAATTCAACCGCCCCACGGGCGGGGCCGCAGCCGGTGGCGGGTCGCGCAGCGGTCGCGCGGGCGGGCGCCGTCGTCGCGGCTAGGGTTTGCGAAAATTGCTATGAAAGGCCTCGTCATTGGCGGGGTCTTTTGCTTTTATGGGGGTGTGAACAGGGGGGCGGTATGGATTTGGTTGGTGATATAGGCGGCACCCACACGCGGCTGGCGCTGGCCCGTGATGGCCTGTTGGTTGACGACACATGGGCCAGTTTCACCAATGCCGATTTCCCCGATCCTGAATCCCTGATCGCCACATTTTTGCAAGGCGCCCCCGTGATCCGGAGGCTGTGTATTGCAGCCGCAGGGCCGGTTGCAGGGCAATCGCTGACGCTGACAAATTACCCATGGGTGTTGGAGAGGATGCGCCTGGCCGCGCTGACGGGTGGGGCGCAGGTGACGCTGGTCAATGATATGCAGGGGCAGGGGCACGGGTTATGCGCGGTGCAAAAACCCCACCGTCATCTGGCCGGACCTGCACAAATGCAGGGTGATCGCGCCCTGATCGTCAACATCGGCACGGGGTTGAATGCCGCCGTGGTCCATGACTTTGACGGGCGCACATTCGTGCCCCCGTCCGAGGCAGGACATATGTATCTGGGCGGCGAAAAAAATGCGGTGCTGGCCGAGGATCAGGCATCAGGCCGTGCATTGGCCGCAGGCAAATCGCAATCCGATCTGGCCGCGGCGTTGGCGCTGTTTTTGCACGATGTGGCACTGGTCCACCTGCCGGACAGCGGAATATATCTGACCGGCGGTGTGGCGCAGGCATTGTCGGGCCGGATTGATTGGGCCGCGCTGCATCACGCGATGGTGGGGCACGGCCCATATCAAACACAACTGTCCGCGATGGGGCTGTTTCTGGTCACGGATGATCGCATTGCCCTGCGGGGGACGGCGCGTATCGCGGCGGGCATGACTGCATGAGCATTGCCCTGCAAGGCATTAAATTTATACAGGAAAATCCAACCAGAAATCCGCGCCATCGTCACTGTTGCCACAGTCCAATGTGCCATGAACCTGCGCGGCATAGACCTGCGCCATGCGCATTCCCAACCCTTTGACATCGCTGAGGGCAAACCCCTCGGGCAGGCCCGGACCTACATCAGACACCTGCAAGCGCATCATGCCATCGTCACGTTTGACCAATGACACCCGCACACCGCCATCGCCATGTTTTAACGCATTGCCCAGAAATTCGGCCGCGATCAATCCGATGGCAATCGCGCGTTCGGCGGGCATTTCCATATTTTCCACCGCGCCGATCTGCACCTGATCGACCTGTCCCAGACTTTGCCCCAAATCCGCAACCAGAGAGGCCAGATAGGGGGCGAATGGCACCACACGGGTTTCGGCGTTGAAATGCAGCTGTTCATGCACCCGCGCAAGGGTCGAAATGCGCGTCGCGGCATCCGCCAGCGCGGAATGGGCGGCATCATCAGCCGCCAGCCCGCGCATCTGCATCCGCAACACCCCTGAAATCAGGGTAAAGGAGTTTTTCACACGGTGGTCGATTTCGGCCAGCAGGACACGCTTTTGCTCCAGCTCGCGTTGTAGCCGCTCGTTGTCGGCTTCGACCATTTGTTCATGCATCACGCGGTCGCTGATGTCGCGTGAGGACGCCAGAATGCGCACAACATCACCCGCGCCGTTGCGCACCGGGGATACCGAAACATGCCACCACCGCGGCGCGCCCTTGGCCGTGGGGCAATATGCTTCGAAACTGGCGGCCTTGCCACTGGTCGCGGCAGCCAGGGCATCGGTCAGCAAGGCACGGCTTTTGCTTGGCCACAAACTGGGCCATGGCTGCCCGTCGACATCGGCGAAATCGTCGATTTCCATCGCGCATAAACCGTTGTGGTTCATGAAGCTTAACGAGCCGTCCATATCGAGCAGTTTGATACAATCAGGAGAGGCATCAAGAACCGAAAGCGTAAACGCGCCCTCCAGCCCTTGCAGCAAATCCAGTGCGGCCAGATCATTGCCATCGACAATTGAACGGGCTGTCATGCTGTTTTGCAACTCTGATTGCGTCATTCGTTTCTCCTCTGCCATGGCAGCACAATACAGCACCGAACTGGATTGGCCTTATAAATTATGGCTTTTGCCCCGGTGCGTATAGGCCGAAACTTTCAACGGCGATACACATTTACGACATCAACGGGGGTGATACGGGGCAGGGGTGTAAACGGATCAAAACAAGGTAAAAAAACCCGCCACGCAGGAACGTGACGGGCCGGTTTGGCGCGATAATGGCGGGTTATTCAGCCGCAACAGCCGCCTCTTGTTCCAGATATTTCATCAGGTTTTCGGGGCTGGATTCGCCGTAGGGGTCCTCGCCGTGGTTGTCGCAACGGCCCGGCTCTTCGAACCATGCTTCGATCACGCCGTTGTTGACGATGGCACCATAGCGCCACGACCGCATCCCGAAACCCAGATTGTCCTTGGCCACCAACATGCCCATGGCGCGGGTGAATTCGCCTGACCCGTCGGGGATCACCTTGACCGCCTTCAGCGCCTGACCTTCGGCCCATTTATTCATCACGAAACTGTCGTTGACGGACATGCAGTAAATGCCATCAATGCCCTTGGCCGCGAAATCAGCCGCCATTTTTTCAAATCCGGGCAGTTGATAGGTCGAACAGGTGGGGGTGAAGGCACCGGGCAGGGAAAACAGGATTACGCGCTTGTTTGCGAAATAATCATCGGTGGTCATATCCTGCCAGCGAAACGGGTTCGGCCCGCCGACGGATTCGTCGCGGACACGGGTGCGAAAGGTCACTTGGGGCAGTTTCACGCCGGGTTTCATGCGCATTCTCCTGTTTGGAACTGTGAAATCATTGCCCCCTAATTAGAACGGTTTAGGTCGGGTTGAAACTCGGCTTTCTGCACGCGCATGGTGGAATTAATATGGCAATATCATTGGCTTGACAGGTTAACCGCCTTGGATTGCAGGGGTTTTTCTGCATCTGCATCGTGAAATCCCATGCCTTGCTCTGCGCGCTTTGCATATCGGTCATGCAGGTGCTTTCCCTTTTTTAACGCAGCCTTTATGATACTTGCTTAATACAGCGCCACATTGATAAGCGAGACAGCCCTTGCGCGACCTCAAGATCCCCGACCAGCGCCACCCTGAAAAGGCACACCGCCCTGACAACGCCCAGCCGAAAAAACCGGCCTGGATTCGCGTAAAGGCGCCCACGTCAAAGGGATATGCCGAAACCCATCGCATCATGCGCGAAAACAAACTGGTCACCGTCTGCGAAGAGGCAGGATGCCCCAACGCAGGTGAATGTTGGTCGCAGGGGCATGCGACCATGATGATCATGGGCGATATCTGCACGCGGGGTTGCACGTTTTGCAATATTGCAACGGGTCGCCCCGATACATTGGATGCCTTTGAACCGGGGCGCGTGGCCGATGCCGTTTCGAAACTGGGGCTGAACCATGTGGTCATCACCTCGGTCGATCGCGATGACCTGAATGATGGCGGCGCAGAACATTTTGCCCAGACCATCCGTGCCATCCGCCACCGTGCACCCAATACCACCATTGAAATCCTGACGCCGGATTTCATTAAGTGTGGTCCAGAAGCTCTTGAAATCGTGGTGAAATCCAAACCGGATGTATTCAATCACAACCTAGAAACCGTGCCCGGCCTGTATCCGCAGGTGCGCCCCGGTGCGCGATATTTTCACAGTTTGCGACTGCTGCAACGGGTCAAGGAACTGGACCCGACCATGTTCACCAAATCCGGCATCATGGTCGGGCTGGGCGAGGACAAGCAAGGCGTGCATCAGGTCATGGATGACATGCGCGCCGCCGATATTGATTTCCTGACCATCGGGCAATATCTGCAACCGACGCCGAAACATCACGCGGTTGATCGTTTCGTTCATCCCGATGAATTTGCCGCCTATGAAAAAGCGGCATTCGGCAAGGGATTTTTGATGGTGTCGGCCACGCCGCTGACCCGTTCATCCTATCATGCGGGCGATGATTTTGCGCGGTTGCGCGCCAACCGGATGGCGAAATTCGGACAGGCGTGAACCGTCCCCCCCGCGCTTACTGCGTCAAAACTCCGGCGGCCAACAGCTCTGCGCGGGTTGGCCGCCATAGGTTGTCATGCGGGGTGGTGAAAATCTGCGTCACGAATTGCGGGTCCACGCCGCGCCCGCGCAACCATTCCGCATCGCGTTCTTCGGGGTCAAGCTGACCGAACAAATGCGCCATGCCGCCGTCATGCCAGCGGTGAAACCCCAGTTCCGCCCCCTGGGCCAGCACCCGTTTTTCCCCGGCCATAAACACCAGAATACAAGCCGAAGCACAAAGCCCCGCCGCCTCTACCTCGATCTGGTGCAGCTGGACCTGACGCGCAATCGCCCGCGCCGCTGGCACCAATCCGCCATGGGATGAAATCCGCAAGCGTTTGATTTCGGAATGCTGCGCCATCATGGCGACAAAGCCGTTGAACTGGGCATAATTGATTTCACCATTGATAATGGCGACGCCTTCAACGACCGGTATGTCGTTTTCTGGCCGTTCAATCGGGGCAGGGTGTTCGCCCTTTGGCTGTTTGGATTCTGGGGCTTGTGCCCCGCGCCACAGCCCGATCCCCAGCAATGCCAGAACAGCGATACCAACCCATTGCCGCGCGGTCATTGCGGATCGGGTGCAAGGGCGGGACGTGCTGTCAAATACTCTGCGATGGCGGTCCGGTCTGCGGGCGTCAACCGTTTCAGATTTTCAATCACATCGGCCATATGCCCGCCTGCGCTGTCAAAATCGGGGGTAAAGCCGCTTTCAAAATAATAGATCAGATCGGCGGTTTCCCATGTCAATGCGCCGGGGGTGATGTTCGGGATCTGCCCTTTGCCCGAGGGGTCCGGCGCACCCGCCAGCCAGCGGTCGGTTTGCAGCCCGCCGATTGCATTGCGCGGGGTGTGGCATTCGCCGCAATGGCCCAGGGCTTCGACCAGTTTGCGGCCCTGTTCGGGGGCGTCTTGCATCACCCAGCCATCTTTCAGATATAGGCGTTTCCACAGGCCCAAACCGCGCCGTATGTTAAACGGGAACCCGACATCATGGGGGCGCGATATTGCATCGGATAAGGGTAAGGTATCCAGATATAATTTAAGGTCTACAATATCTTGCGGCTCTAACTTGATGTAACTGGTGTAAGGGAAAGCGGGATAGTAATGCCGCCCGTCGGGCGAGGTGCCGCGCAGCATCGCATGGCCCAGATCATAGGCGTCCCATCCCCCGATCCCATTGTTCGAGGGCGAAATATTGGGCGCGTAAAATGTGCCAAAGGGACTGGCCAGCGCCCGCCCGCCTTCCATCACCAAAGCTGCGTCGCCTGTCGCGCCTTCGGGGGCATGGCACGACGCGCAGCCCCCCGCAATGAACAGGTGTTGCCCCCGCGCCAGATCGCCGGTCAATCCGTCAAACTGCGCCTGATCCAGCGGGCGCGGCGCGGAAAAAAACCACAAAACGACAGCGGCAAATGCGGCCAGTTTTCCGATGTTCAGCAGGATTTTCCGCATAGCGCCCCCTTAGATAAACTCAGGTCTTTGGCGCACGGTAAACCTTGTGACAGGCACCACAAGCCCCGCCCAGCGGGCCGATTGCGCCCTGCAACGCCTCAAGGGACTGGCTTGCGGCACCCTGCATTGCTTTGGCGGCTGCGATCAAATCCGTCTCTTTTTTCTGAAAATCGGCCATATTTTCCCAGATTTCCGGTTTGGCGCGGGTGTCGTCAATCGACATTTCATCGCTGCCTTCGATCCAGTATCGGGTTTGGTCCATCATGGTTAACGCCGCCAGCGAATCCGCGGCCTTGCCTGCGCTATCCGCGTCATAGGGCAGGGCGCCCTTGGCCATTCCACCCAACAAGGACATGTTGAACGAATACAGCTCCATATGTGCTTCGCGGGCGTCTTTGGCGTCTTCTAGCGCTTTGTCCATATGGCTTTCGGCGGATGCCGCAGTGGTTAACGACAGGGCAAGGAAGGCTGCGGTAAGTCCGGTTTTGATGCGCATAATCTGATACTCCATAACATATATGTCCAGGTGCTGGGCCGGTTTCAGCCTACCCGCGAACGCAAATGCCGCTTGTCACAGTTGCGTGAGCGCTGGCCTCTTAACCTTTTTGCTGCTTCGCGGTAGCGTCGGGAAATCAAGAAAAAGGATAGCAAGATGCGCTGCGCCCTTACAATTTGTTTCGCTCTTTGGGCCGCGTGCCCGGCTGCGCAAACCACAGACGAGATTGCAGAAGCGCGCAGTGCATACGAGGCGGGCGCGCATGACAACGCCTTGAAAACATTGGAACCTGCGGCGCGCAACGGTGATCCGGTGGCGCAATATGTGTTGGGCCTGGCCTATGCCAGCGGGCAGGGCAAACCGGCAGAGCCGCGTTTGGCCGCCGAATGGCTGGGCAAGGCCGCCGATGCGGGGCTGGATGCGGCGCAATACCAGCTTGGGTTAATCATCCTTAACACAGGCGACGCCCCGCAAGAGGCGGCGAAATGGTTTGATGCCGCGATGAAACAGGGCCACCCACAGGCGTTTTTCATGCGTGCGGGCATGATGCGCGACGGGGTGGACGGCGTGGCCAATCCGGCGGGTGCGGCGGCGTTGTTTGGTGTGGCGCTGGAAATGGGATCGCCGCAGGCGGGGGTGGCATTGGGCGATTTATATCGTCAGGGGCTGGGCGTGGCCAAGGACGAGGAGCGCGCCCGCGCATTGTTTGCCCGCGCTGCCGCCATGGGATACGGCGCGGCGATGGGCAATCTGGCCTTGATGCACGAAATGGGCATGGGCGGCCCCAAAGACCCGACGGCAGCATTTGCCCTGTATCAAGAGGCCGTGGCACTGGGCGACACCAACGCCGCCGTGAACCTTGCATGGTTCATGCTGGACCAGCCGGGATACTGGCAGAACAACCCGCTGGCCTATGCCTATTGCCTATGGGCTGAATCCAACGCATCCCCCGAACAGGCGGCGGGATTTGCCGCCACATGTGCGCAGGCCCGTGCCAGGTTAACGGATACGGAAATCGAACAAGCTCAAGAGCTTGCGCAGGGTTTTTAATCTTATACTTCCACATCCGTAAACCGGACCTTACCAATGAATGGCAGGTTGCGGTTGCGTTGGGCAAAGTCGATGCCATAGCCCACCACGAATTCATCGGGGATTTCAAAACCTGTCCAGTCGGCCTTCATCGGGACTTCGCGGCGGATCGGTTTATCCAGCAATGCAATGGTGCGCAGCTTGCGTGGATTGCGCGATTCCAGCAGGTGCAACACGTGGTGCAGGGTGAAACCTGTGTCAACGATATCTTCGACGACCAGCACGTCGCGCCCTTCGATTTGGCCGCGCAAGTCCTTGAGAATACGCACTTCCCGGCTGCTTTCGGTGCTGTCCCCATAGGAGGATGCCTCCAGGAAGTCGACCTCGACCGGCAGGTCGATTTCGCGCACCAGATCGGCGATGAACACGAATGACCCGCGCAGCAATCCGACCACAACCAGTTTGTCGGTATCGGAATATTCGCGCTCGATCTCGCTCGACAATTCCTCGATCCTTGCGGCGATTTGTTTCGCGCTGATCATCTGATCTATGACATATGGCCGCTGTGGCATGGGCACCCCCTTGAATTTCTGGGCGAATTTTACGACATGGGGGGCGGATGTCATGCGAAAAGGGGTCACATGCCCACACATTCCGAAACCCGCCGCCTGCCGTATAGCGCGCAACAGATGTATGATCTGGTGGCGGATGTTGGCAGTTATCCGCAGTTTTTGCCGTGGAACGCGGCGGCGCGGGTGCGATCCGTCACGCCACAGGCAGACGGGTCACATGTGATGGAAGCCGATCTGGTGATCAGTTTCAAAGTGTTCCGCGAAAGGTTCACATCACGCGTAACCCTTTGGCCTGATGATAAAAAAATCGACACCGAATATCTGGATGGGCCGTTCAGATATATGCGGTCGAACTGGGCGTTCAGCGATGTGGATGGCGGATGTGACGTGAAATTCTTTGTTGATTTCGAATTCAAGAATGCGGTTTTGCAGGGCATTATCGGGCTGGTGTTCAACGAGGCGATGCAGCGTATCGTGCGCGCGTTTGAACGCCGGGCCGACAAACTGTATGGCGGGGACTAGGCGCGGCCCCTCATGATGCAAAAAGCCCCCGCTGTTGCAGGGGCTTTTCTTTTTATCAATGCCTTAGGCGGCAAAGTTAAGAGCGGTGATCATAGGCGCGTTCGCCGTGAACGGCCAGATCCAGCCCGCCGGTTTCGGTTTCCGCATCCACCCGAATCGGGATGATGAACCCGACCAGTTTGGCCAGTACCACCGATACGACCAGCGTGAACACACCAACAATGGCCAGTGATCCCAGTTGCGCCGCCCATGATCCGGCGCCGAACACTGCAATCATGATGGTGCCGAAAATACCACCCACACCATGCACCGCAAACACATCCAGCGTGTCGTCGATTTTGAATTTGTTGCGGATCACATTGACCATTTCCTGACACAGGATACCGGCAACCGCACCGATGATCAGGGCCTCGACCGGGCCGACGAAACCGGATGCGGGCGTGATGGATGCAAGCCCCGCGATGGTGCCCGTCACAATGCCAACCAGCGATGCCTTGCCGAATTTGATACGTTCCCACAATGCCCAAGTCAGCGATGCGGTGGCGGCGGAGATATGGGTGACGGTCAGGGCCATCGCCGCGCCGCCATCGGCCGCCAGCTGCGATCCGCCATTGAACCCGAACCAGCCAACCCAGAGCATCGCCGCGCCGATCATCACATAACCGGGGTTATGTGGCGGTTTGGAATGGTCGCGCCGTGCGCCCAGCATCACGGCCAGCACCAGTGCCGCGATGCCTGCGGTTTCATGCACCACGATGCCGCCTGCAAAATCTTTTACCCCGACCGCACCGAAAATTCCGCCATCGGCCAGAAATCCGCCGCCCCAGATCCAATGGGTGACGGGGGCGTAACAGATCAGCATCCACAGCCCGGAAAACAGCAGAACAAAGCCGAAATTGATCCGTTCGACATAGGCGCCGACGATCAGGGCGGGGGTGATGATGGCAAATGTCATCTGAAACGCAAAAAACAGCACCTCGGGGATGGTGCCCGCGACGGTATCGGCTGTGACCCCGTTCAGGAACATCTTGTCCAGGCCACCCCAATACGGGCCGTCCCCGCCAAAGGCGATGGAATAGCCGCAGGCCAGCCACAGGATGCTCATCAAGCAGGCGATGGCATAGCATTGCATGAAC
This sequence comes from Paracoccaceae bacterium, assembly GCA_050633465.1. Taxonomy (GTDB): domain Bacteria; phylum Pseudomonadota; class Alphaproteobacteria; order Rhodobacterales; family Rhodobacteraceae; genus UBA3069. The sequence continues at coordinate 24,768 of JBOEGO010000016.1, forward strand.
ACGCTAAGCACATTGCGCGCCCGCACCAGCCCGCCGTAAAACAGGGCAAGCCCCGGCAATGTCATAAATAGAACCAGCGCCGTTGCGACGATGATCCATGCGGTATCTGCTGCGTTCATAAATTGTCCCTCCCTCGGTCGTTTGGACCTGTTGGGCGGGGATCAAGCGTATTTATGTCGGCAAAGAAAGCGGCAGGCGTCAAAAATACCGCGTAAAACATGGGCGGTTTGTGAAAAGCCTAAATATTGTGCGATATTTTCGGGTTTTGTTTGAAATCAGGGCAGTTTTAAGACGCGAATTGCCGCAGCAATTCCAGCGCGTGCCGGACTGTGGCGGCACGCACATTGCTGCGGCCCAATGCGCCGAAATCCACGGTTTCGCTGATCACGCCGTTTGGCCCGGCCAGCCCGAAACACACGCGGCCTTCGGGTTTGTGGTCTGATCCGCCGGGGCCTGCGATACCTGTGACCGACACGGCAAGCTGCGCATCGGATCGCGCCAGCGCCCCCGCCGCCATTTCGCCCGCGACCTGTTCGGATACCGCGCCATGGGCGTTCAGCGTGGCGGGCAACACGCCCAGCATCTGCTGTTTGGCGGCGTTGGAATAGGTGATGAACCCGCGGTCAAACACATCCGAACTGCCTGCGACCGCGGTCAATGCTGCGCCGATCAAACCGCCGGTGCAGCTTTCTGCGGTGGCGATTTTCCAGCCACGGGCGCGGGCGGCTGATAAAACGTCTGCGGCGCTCATAGCCCCAGAACCCCGTGGCTGACATAGGCGCCAAGCCCCACCAGAATGGCGGCAAACACCCCCGCAATGACATCATCCAGCATCACACCCAGCGCATCACCGCGCCGGTCGGCACAACCGACCGGACCCGGTTTCAGGATGTCGAAAAACCGGAACCCGATGAAGGCCGTCACCCAACCGGGCCATAGCGCCAGCGCGGGCGCGCCGGAATGCGACAGCCCGATCATCACGGGCAACAGGGCGATCCACTGGCCTGCGACCTCGTCTATCACAATTTCCGACGGGTCGTGATCGGCTTTGCCGCGGGTATCCATGGCCGTGGCCCACCAGCCGCCAAAAAACACCAGCGCGATCCCGATGGTGAACAGGGGCAGGCCGCCGATGGCAAAAACGGCCCAGCCCACGGGCAGCGCCGCCGCTGATCCCCATGTGCCGGGAGCGGGGCGCAGATGCCCGACGCCGAAAAAGGTTGCGATCAGATGTGCGATGCTCATGGTTTTACCAATGCGGCCGTTGCGATGGCCGCGATGCCTTCTTTGCGCCCGGTGAATCCCAGCCGTTCTGATGTGGTTGCCTTGATCGACACGCGACCCGCATCCAGCCCCATGATCCGCGCCATTTCTGCCTGCATTGCAGGGGCATGGGGGGTGATTTTGGGCTGTTCGCAGATCAGGGTGCAGTCAATATTGCTGATATCATACCCCATATCGCGGGCCAGTTCGCAGGCATGGGTCAGGAAAATATGGCTGGCCGCGCCCTTCCATTGCGGATCTGACGGGGGAAAATGCCGCCCGATGTCACCCATGGCCAATGCGCCATAAATCGCATCGGTCACCGCATGCATCCCCACATCGGCGTCAGAATGCCCGTCCAGCCCGCGATCATGGGGCACGCTGACCCCGCACAGCCATACCTGATCGCCATCGCAAAACCGATGCACGTCATACCCGTTGCCCAGTCTTATATCCATTTGCCCTCGCAGTATTGTTTCGGCCCGCGCGAAATCCTCGGGGGCGGTGATTTTCAGGTTGTCCTCGTGGCCGGGTGTGATGGTTACGGCCATGCCAGCGGCGCGGGCCACGGCCACATCATCGGCGGCATCGCCTGTAAATGCGCGGTGGGCATCCAGAATGGCATTGTAATGGAACCCTTGCGGTGTTTGGGCGCGAAACAGGGCGTCGCGTGGTTGAACGCCCCTGACCTGCTGATCGGCCCCGATCCACAGCGCATCGGTGACGGCCAGGGCAGGGGCCGCGCCTGTCGATGTGTCCAGCGCATCCAGAACGCCGTCGATCACCGTATCGGGCACACAACACCGTGCCACATCATGGATCAGAACGCGCTCGATATCCTGATCTTGCAGGGTTTCCAGCCCCGCCCGAACCGAGGCTGCGCGGGTTGCGCCGCCGGCCACGGATTCCACGCCGGAAACAAGGGGCATATCATCAGGATGCAGAACCAGAACGATGCGATCCACACGCGGATGGTTTTGGAAACGCACCAGCGTATGATCCAGCACCCGCGCGCCCGCAATGCGCTGCCATTGCTTTGGCTCCGGCCCGCCTGCGCGGGTGCCCCGCCCTGCGGCGACGATAATGGCGGCGGTGGTCATTCTGGCCTCTCCTTCGGGTCTGTCCTGAATAGGGCGGCTGGCGGGCAAGGGCAACGCCGGATGAGGTGACTAAAAATTAGGCATGTGTGGTAAAGTGATGCGAAATACATCATTCCACGTGTTGTGACTGGCCCGAACGTGATTTAGGCAATAGGCGTTGCATAAGGATTAGGCACGCGAAATTGTCTATGGACCAACTTACCCTTTCACCTCCTGTCGCGCTGGCCCCTCTGGCCGGAATCACCGACCTGCCGTTTCGCAACCTCGTTTCGGGGTTTGGCGCAGGGCTGGTCGTGTCGGAAATGGTGGGCAGTCAGGAAATGGTGCAGGCCAAACCCGACACCCGTGCGCGGGCCGAACTGGGGTTGGATCAGGGCAATACCGCCGTGCAACTGGCAGGGCGCGATCCCTATTGGATGGCCGAGGCCGCCCGCATGGTCGAAGCCAACGGCGCAGCCATCATCGACATCAACATGGGCTGCCCCGCGAAAAAGGTGGTGGGCGGCATGTCGGGGTCGGCCCTGATGCGCGAACCTGACCACGCCCTGCGCCTGATCGAAGCAGTGGTCGGGGCGGTCAACATCCCCGTCACCCTGAAAACCCGGCTGGGTTGGGATGACGACAGCCTGAACGCCGCCGATCTGGCGCGGCGGGCGGAAAATGCAGGGGTGCGCCGGATCACCATCCATGGCCGCACCCGTTGCCAGTTTTACAAAGGTGCCGCCGATTGGGTCGCGATTGGTGCGGTCAAAGGCGCCGTTTCCGTGCCGGTTCTGGCCAATGGCGATATTGTGGATTCCGGCTCTGCCCGAATGGCGCTGGATCAATCGGGCGCCGATGGCGTGATGATCGGGCGCGGTGCGCAGGGGCAGCCATGGCTGCTGGCGGTGATTGCACATGATCTGTTCGGCATGCCGCAACCGCAGATTCCCACAGGAAAGGATTACGTGAACATGGTCGCACAACACTATGAAAACGCGCTATCTTTTTATGGCGCTGATTTGGGGGCACGCACGTTTCGCAAACATCTGGGGTGGTATATGGATCAGGCCGAAACCAATGCTGTCACGCGGCGCGAAATGCTGACGCTGCAATCGCCCGCACTTGTTTTGGCGCGGCTGTCCGATGCGCTTCTTGATGCCAAGGTAAAGGCGGCATGACCATGAACGACCCCCATGACGATACCGAAAACGTGCTTTGGTCCTCGCTTCCTGTTCCCGGGTTGATCGTTGATGCCAATGATATGATCATTGATGCCAATTCCGCCGCCGAAGGGTTTCTGAACGCGTCGGTCAAACAGATCATCGGCCAGCCGGTTTGGGATAAGGTGATGATCGACGCCCCGCTGGAAGAGGCATTTGCCCGCGCCCGTGCCCATGCCACGCCGTTGTTTGTGAACGATGTCGATGTCGGCACCGGCGAACGTGCGCCGCTGCATTGCAACATCCAGATTGCTCCGGTTCAGGGCCAGCCGGGCCAAATGATTTTTCTGATTTCGCCGCGTGAACTGGCCGGGCGCATGACGCAAAGCCATTCGGTCAAATCCGCTGCGAAATCCGCGATTGGCATGGCTGAAATGCTGGCGCATGAAATCAAGAACCCGCTGGCGGGGATCACCGGCGCGGCGCAGTTGCTGTCGATGGGATTGTCCAAGGAAGATCAGGAATTGACCGATCTGATTGTCGCTGAATCGCGCCGGATCGTGAAATTGCTGGAACAGGTTGAACAGTTCGGCAACCTGTCACGCCCCGATGTGAAACCCGTCAATCTGCATGATGTGCTGGACCGTGCGCGCCGGTCTGCCCTGTTGGGATTTGGCGCCCATATGAAGATCGTCGAGGATTACGACCCCTCGCTGCCGCTGGCATTGGGTGACCCGGATCAGCTGCTTCAGGTGGTGTTAAACCTGATTAAGAACGCATCAGAAGCCACTGGTTCAAAAGGAGGAACCATCAGGTTGCATTCCTATTACGAACACAGTTTCCGGCTGCGTAAAACCGATGGCAGCAGCCAATCCCTGCCGCTTCAGATCGAGGTGATCGACGACGGCCCCGGGCTGCCTGATGACATTGCAGGCGATATTTTCGACCCCTTCGTATCGGGGCGTGAAAACGGCACCGGGCTGGGTCTGGCGCTGGTCAGCAAGATCATTTCCGATCATGGCGGCTGGATTTCTGTCGATTCCATCCCCGGGCGCACGAATTTCCGACTTTCCCTGCCGCTGGCCGAAGAGCCGCGCAAACGCAATTCGGGCCGTGCCCGCAGCACCAAGGAGTAACCCATATGGACGGAACCGTTCTCGTCGCTGATGACGATCGCACCATTCGCACCGTTTTGACGCAGGCCCTCACACGGGCCGGGTGCAAGGTGCATGCGACATCTTCGCTGACCACGCTGATGCGCTGGGTCGGCGAGGGCAAGGGCGATGTCGTCATTTCCGATGTGATGATGCCCGATGGTAACGGTCTGGAAATGCTGCCAAAAATTGCGGCAGACCGGCCAGGATTGCCCGTCATCGTGATTTCGGCGCAAAACACCATCATGACGGCGATTCAGGCGGCCGAGGCCGAGGCCTATGACTACCTGCCCAAACCGTTCGATTTGCCTGATCTGATGAAGCGCACGGCGCGTGCGCTGGAATCGCGCAAACACAGCGCCCCTGCGACACGCGCGGCGATCACTGACGATGTGGAGCGACCGGATGAACTGCCCTTGGTGGGGCGGACCGAAGGGATGCAATCGCTGTATCGCCTGATCGCCAAGGTGATGAACACCGACCTGCCCGTATTGATCACAGGCGAAAGCGGCACTGGTAAGTCACTAATTTCAAAGGCAATTCACGATTTTTCGGATCGGCGGAACCTGCCATTTATCACCGTATCTGCGGGCGAATTGCAAGACATCGAAGGGCCGGCGCGCCTGTTGGCCCGTGCCAAGGGCGGCACGCTGTTGATTGATGAAATCGGTGATATTCCGGCGGAAATTCAGGCGCGCATCGTGCGCATGATGGACAGCCCCGGTGATGCCACGCCACGGTTCATGGCCACCAGTCAGCGCGATCTGGCGGACGCGATGGAGCAGGGGCAGATGCGTCAGGATCTGTATTATCGCCTGTCCGGCGCGGCGCTGGCGGTGCCGTCACTGCGTGAACGTGTGGATGATATTCCGCTATTGGCCGAGCATTTTCTGGCCCGCGCCGAGCGCGAAGGCGCGCCGAAACGGGTGTTTTCCAAGGATGCGCTAGAGCTGATGCGGGTCTATTCATGGCCCGGCAACGTGCGCCAGTTGGAAAATGCGATCCGCCGTCTGGTATTGACCGCACGCACCGATGAAATCACCCGTGCCGAGGTGGAAACCGTGTTCGGCAACCAACCCGAGGTCGAACCGGCGTTGGGTGGCGCGACAGACACGGAAAAGCTGTCGGCCTCGGTTGCGCGGCATCTGCGCCGCTATTTCGACCTGCATGGCAATATGTTGCCGCCCCCCGGCCTGCATGCCCGAATCCTGCGTGAAATCGAAACGCCGTTGATTGAGATTTCGCTAGAGGCGACAGGCGGAAATCAGGCAAAATGCGCCGATCTGCTGGGCATCAACCGCAATACATTGCGAAAGAAAATCACTGATCTGGATATTCGCGTGACACGGCGACGCAAACTGATGTAATATCGCCACACAACCGTGGCGGTGGGGCTTCAACATCCCGCAAGACCACAACATATGGCGGTAAGGCGCATCACGCGCCACATCAGAACAGGAGTGACCTGTGGCATCACGGGCACGCAGAAGAAGCACGTGGCAACGTCTGAACAGGCTCAGACGGCAAAAGCGCGTGCAAACCATCGCCACTTTCGGGTTGGTGATTCTAGGGCCGGTTCTGGCGCTGTTCACTTTTCTTATGCTTGGTCCGTTGGATCAGGGTGGCTCTGCTGTCGGGTTGCGGCTGATCCTGCTGGCCGATTTCGTTTACGTGCTGGTGGTGGCCGCATTGGTGCTGCAACGGGTGGTGGCATTGGTTGCGGCGCGGCGTGCGCGTTCGGCGGGGTCGCGGTTGCATTTGCGGCTGACCGGCGTTTTTGCGCTATTGGCGTTGATCCCCACGGTTTCGGTCGCGATTTTCGCCGCGCTGACTGTGAATGTCGGGCTAGAGGGCTGGTTTTCGGACCGTGTGCGCCAGGTGGTCGGGTCATCGCTCGAGGCGGCGCAGGCCTATGAGGACGAACACCGCAACGACCTGACCAAGGATGCCAAAGCGCTGGCAAGCATCATAGATGCCGCCCGCGAGATCACCTATTTCGTGCCCGCAACCGAGGTCCTGTCGCAGGGGCAATCGCAGATCCAGCGCGGGTTGCGCGAGGCCTATCTGATTGATGGCACAGGTGAAATTCGCGCGCGTGGTGAACGCTCATACCTGTTTGATTTCGAAAAACCAACCAACACCCAATTGGCCGAGGCCCAAGAGTTCGGCATTCTGATTATCGAGGATTGGGAGAACAACGAATTTCGCGCATTGGTGCCGCTGGATGCCTTTGTGGACAGGTTTTTATACGTGTCGCGCGATGTCGATGGTGAATTGCTGGGCCTGTTGGATGAAACGCAGGAAACGGCGCGGTTTTACCAACAATTAGAGAGCGAGCGGGGCAGGGTGCTGTTTGAATTCGGCCTTGTTTATCTGGGCTTTGCGGTGATCCTGATTTTGGCGGCTGTCTGGCTGGGGCTGTGGTTTGCCGAACGTCTGTCGCGCCCCGTGGGCCGTCTGGCGGGGGCGGCGCAACGGGTCGGGGCGGGCGATCTGGATGTGCAGGTGATCGAAGAAGAAGGCGATGATGAAATCGCCATGTTGGGGCGTTATTTCAACCAGATGACCCGCCAGTTGAAGGGGCAGCGTGAAACCCTGCTGGACAACACCCGCCAGATCGAGCGCCGCCGCCGGATGTTTGACAGCGTTTTATCCTCGGTCACATCGGGGGTTGTGGGGCTGGACGCGGGCGGCAAGGTCGCCTTTGTGAACCGTTCGGCGGAACGTCTGCTGGATTGGCAAGAGGACCACGCATCGCTGTCGCTGGCGGTGGCGGTGCCGGAATTCGGGCCGCTGTTTGAACGGCTCAAGGAAAGCAGCCAGGAGGCGATGCAAGAAGAGGTCAAGGTCGCGCGCAACGGCATGCAGGAAAACCTGTTGGTGCGCATGGCGCGGCGGCGCAATACCGAAGGGCGGCTGGAAGGATATGTGGTGGCATTCGATGATGTGACCGATCTGGTATCGGCGCAGCGCATGGCCGCCTGGGGCGATGTGGCACGCCGTATTGCCCATGAAATCAAAAACCCGCTGACCCCGATCCAACTGTCCGCCGAACGGATCAAGCGTAAATTTTCCCGCCATCTGGACGATGAAAATGCCGGATCTCTGGAACAGCTGACTGGCGTTATTGTGCGTCAAACCAATGACTTGCGGCGCATTGTTGATGAATTTTCAAAATTTGCCCGCATGCCCGAACCCGAAACCCGCCCCGAAAGCATCACCCAGTTGGTGCGCGATGCGGTTCTGTTGCAACAACAGGGCCAGCCCGATGTGTCCATCACCACCGATCTGGATTCTGCATCGCTGGACACGGAACTGGACGCGACCATGATCCATCAGGCGCTGACCAATCTGTTGAAAAATGCAGGCGAGGCTATTGGCACGATGGTCGCCAGGGGCAGCGCGCCCGAGGGGCACAAACCCCGCATTCATGTGCAGACCCGTCACCAGAATGACGCGGCAGAAATCCGAATTTCAGACAATGGCATCGGCCTGCCCGAGGACCGCGCCGCCCTGTTTGAACCCTATGTAACCACCCGCGACGAGGGCACAGGCCTGGGCCTGCCCATCGTCAAAAAGATCATCGAAGAACACGGCGGCACCCTGACATTGGAAGACGCCGAACCCTTTGATGGCGCTACACATTTTGGCGCCATGGCGGTGATCCGCCTTCCGTTAGCCGGGGTGATCCCCGACCTGAAACAAGAAGAAACTGCTTGAGGACGATATGAGTGACATCCTGATTGTTGACGACGAACGTGATATCCGCGAGTTGATCTCGGACATTCTGGAGGACGAGGGCTATGCCACCCGTCTGGCAGGAAATTCCGACGAGGCCATGAATGCGGTGAATGACGAACCACCCGCGCTGATGGTGCTGGACATCTGGTTGAAGGACAGCCGGATGGATGGGTTGGACATCCTGAAAACGGTGAAACGCGACAATCCCGATGTGCCGGTGGTGATCATTTCCGGCCATGGCAATATCGAAATTGCGGTGGGGGCGATCAAACAGGGCGCTTATGATTTCATCGAAAAACCGTTTAATATCGACCAGTTGCTGGTGGTGATCCGGCGCGCGATGGAAACCAGCCGCCTGCGGCGTGAAAACACCACGCTGCGGCGCAAGGACGTGACCTCGGCTGAAATGGTCGGGGTGTCGCCGTCGTTCAAGACCCTGCTGGGGCAGTTGGATAAGGTTACGAAATCCAACGGGCGCGTGATGCTGACAGGCCCTGCGGGCGCGGGCAAAGAGGTGGCGGCGCGTTACATCCACACCCATTCGGGTCGCGCCGATGCACCGTTTGTGTCGGTCGCCTGTGCCTCGATCGGGTCCGACCGGATGGAGGAAGTGCTGTTTGGCCGCGAAAGCCCCGAACGCGGGGTCGAACAGGGGTTGCTGGAGCAGGCCCATGGCGGTGTGATCTATTTCGACGAAGTGGCCGACATGCCCGAAGGCACGCAAAGCAAGATCCTGCGCGTTCTGGTGGATCAGCAATTTCAGCGCGTTGGCGGGTCTGACAAGGTGCGCGTAGACCTGCGGGTGATTTCATCCACCAACCGCGATCTGGAGGAAGAGATCGCCCAGGGTCGTTTCCGCCAAGAGCTGTATCACCGTCTGAACGTGGTGCCGATCAACGTGCCGCCGCTGGTGGAACGGCGCGAGGACATTCCCGAACTGGCCGGTCATTTCATTGAAATGTTCAACAAAACCCAAGGGTTACCCCTGCGCGAGCTGACCGAGGACGCCGTGGCCCTGATGCAGACCATGACATGGCCCGGCAATGTGCGCCAGTTGCGCAATCTGATTGAACGGGTGCTGATACTGGGCGACGGCACCGGCCCGATTGCCGCATCGGACCTGCCCGCCGAAGAGGAAAAGCCCGCCGAGGAGGGGCGCGTGGTGCTGTCGGGGGCCTTGGCCACGCTGCCCCTGCGCGAAGCCCGCGAAGCTTTTGAGCGCGAATACCTGCTGACGCAGATCAACCGATTTGGCGGCAATATCAGCCGCACGGCAAATTTCGTCGGGATGGAACGGTCGGCCCTGCACCGGAAGCTGAAATCACTGGGCGTGGTGACCACATCCAAGGCAGGTGCGCGGTTTGCGCGGGTCGAGGATGACGAGGTCGAAGAACAGGCCGGATAACGGCCTGTTTCACCAAAATACCAGAGGGTTAGCCTTTGGTCAGGATGACCCAGCTGCCATCGGAATGGCGCACGGAACATGAATTGGCGGTCAGTGCGGGCATCACTTTGGTTTGGGTTTTGGGGGCTTTGACGCGGATGGAATCGGGGCAGGGCGCGATATCGGCCATGCTGTAACCGCCCCGCGCCATGCATTGGGCGGTGACGCGCCCGCGCAATTCATTGTTCGCATCGTATTGATAGGGCATGCCGCCGGCCATTTCATATTCGGTGACGCAGCCCTTTTTCGGGTGGCAGTGGCGCACCGGAATCCAGCGGATAGGCGTCATGCCGGTGACGATCTTGTTGGGGACCTTGTTCAGCGCGCCGACCTGACAATCCGTTAGGTCGCTTTGCATACGTGCCACGCTGCCGCCCGGTTTATACCATGTTTTCAATGGAAAGCACCCCGAAGCTAATGTAATAGCCAGCCCCGCCAACAGCAAACGCCCCTGTGATCCCGTCATATTGCCCCGCATTGCGACCTCTTGATAGCTGATGAAACCCCACGTTGTCACAGATTGACCCGCGGTGCGGCAAAAGACAATCCAATTGACCACGCAGCGCCCCCATGCCAAGCAGAACCCCGGTGCCATTAGGCAAAGAAGGGCTTTGCGCATGAAAGTGATCATCTGCGGTGCGGGGCAGGTTGGCTGGCAAATTGCGCGCCATCTGTCGGGCGAAAAAAACGATGTGACGGTGGTGGACAACAATCCCGATCTGGTGCGCCGCGCCACTGATACGCTGGATGTGCAGGGGGTGACGGGGTTTGCATCCTACCCCGATGTGCTGGACCGTGCCGGGGCGCGCGATGCCGATATGATCATCGCCGCCACCTATTCGGACGAGGTAAATATGGTCACCTGTCAGGTGGCGCATTCGGTGTTTTCGATCCCGCGCAAAATTGCGCGTTTGCGGTCCAATTCATATCTGAAATCCGAATATGGCGATCTGTATCGTCGTGACCATCTGCCGATTGATGTGCGTATCAGCCCCGAACAAGAGGTGGCCGAGGCGGCGCTGCAACGGCTTGCCTCGCCCGCCGCGTTTGACACGGAAACATTTCTGGACGGCAGGGCGCAATTGCTGGGCATCACCATCGAAGAGGATTGCCCGGTCGTAAACACGCCCCTGCGCCAGTTGACCGATCTGTTTTCCACCCTGCGGGCTGTGGTTGTGGGGATTCGCCGCCGTGGGCGCCTGTTTGCCCCTGATCCCGGTGACCAGCTGTTCGAAGGCGACGATTGTTACGTTATGGCCGTGTCCGAGGACGTGCGCCGCACGCTCGAGGTATTCGGCAAGACGATGAAAACCCAGAAACGCGTGGTGATTATCGGCGGTGGCAATGTGGGCCTGTCGGTGGCGCGTGCGCTGGAAACCCGTGTTGACCGGATTCGCGTCAAGGTGATTGAACGCAACCGGAAACAGGCGGAAATCGCTGCCGATGCGCTGGAACGCACCATCGTTTTACATGGCGACGGGTTGGATGCCGGCCTGTTGAAAGAGGCGGCAATTGCCCGCGCCGATGCGGTGTTGTGCATCACGGACGACGATAAAACCAATATGCTGGCGGCGGTGCGCGCCAAGGCCGAAGGCTGCCCCATGGCGATTGCCCTGATCAACGATCCAACGCTGGTGCCATTGCTGCCGCCGCTGGGGGTCGATGCCTATATCAACCCGCGTGCCACAACGGTGTCGTCGATCCTGCGCCATATCCGCCATGGCCGTGTGCGTGGGGTATATTCCGTTGGTGACGCCGAAGCAGAGGTGATCGAGGCCGAGGTGCTGGACACATCCCCGATTGCGGGGCGCGCCGTGCGTGACATTGATTTCCCCGAGGGCGTGCTGATCGGCGCCATCCGCAAGGGCGATCAGGTGATGAAACCCACGGGCGACATGAAGGTCGAAAAGAACGATACCATCGTGATCTTCTCGCTGTCCAAAGACGTGCCCGAGGTCGAGCGCCTGCTGCAAGTTTCGATCGACTTTTTCTGATATGCCGCGCCGGATCGCCAATCAGCCGCTGTTTCTGATCCTTGCGGGGATCGGTGCGGCGGCGATGTTTGTGCCCGCATTTCATGCGCTGGCCAATGAACGCCACCACGAGGCGCGGGCGTTTTTCTATTCGGGCCTGTTGGGGCTGATCATCGTCACCCTGATCAGTGTTGCGCGTGCCACCGTGCCGCGCCGTTACCGCGAAATGGGCAATCTGGCGGCGCTGTTCGCGGCATTCGCATTTTTGCCGCTGATGCTGGCCGTCCCGTTTTACGAGGCCCTGCGCAACACTACATTCCTGAATGCCTATGCCGAAATGGTATCGGCCCTGACCACAACCGGAATGCCGCATTTCGAACCCGACCGCCTGTCGGGCACGTTGCACCTGTGGCGCGCCATGGTGGGGTGGATGGGCGGTTTGCTGGTCTGGACTTCGGCGGCGGCGATCCTTGCGCCGCTGTCACTGGGCGGATTCGAGGTCACAGCAACCGCCGAACCGGGGCAGGGTGAACGCCTGTCGCAGTTTTCGCTGGTTGATCCGCAGACCCGTATCATCCGGGTCGGCAAACGGCTTATCCCGATTTACACGGGGCTGACTGCGGTGTTGTGGCTGTTGTTGGTGGTGCTGGGCGAGGATGCGCTGATCGCGGCCTGTCACGCCATGTCGACCCTGTCGACATCGGGCATTTCACCCGTTGGTGGCGTGCAAAACGCCCATGCCGGATTGATCGGAGAGGCGGTGATTGCGCTGTTTTTGCTGTTTGCATTGTCGCGCCTGACCTTTTCCAATGACACGCTGTCCACGGCGCGGGTTGGCATATTGCGTGACCCTGAATTCCGGTTGGGATTGCTGATTGTGATCGGGGTTCCGCTGGTATTGTTCCTGCGCCATTGGGTGGGCGCATACGAGGTGTCCTCCTCGCGCTCGGTTGGCGAAGCGGGTGCGGCGCTGTGGGGCGGGGTTTTCACAGTGCTGTCATTTCTGACCACCACAGGGTTTGAAAGCGCGCAGTGGCAGGCGGCGCGCGACTGGTCGGGGATGCCGACGCCCGGTTTGATTTTTCTGGGTCTGGCGATCATCGGCGGTGGTGTCGCAACCACGGCGGGCGGGGTGAAACTGCTGCGGGTCTGGGTGCTATACCTGAACGGATTGCGCGAAATGGAAAAACTGATCCACCCCAATTCTGTGGGCCATTCGTCAGGGCAAAGCCGCCGTTTCCGCCGCAAGGGTGCGTTTGTGGCATGGGTGTTTTTCATGTTGTTCGCCATGACGCTGTCGCTGTTGATGCTAACGCTGGCCGCATTGGGGGCGGATTTTGAAACGGCCACGGTGCTGGCAATTGCGGCACTGTCCAACACGGGGCCGCTGGTCAGTTCCGCCCCGGAATTTCCGATCATCCTGTCGGAACTTGGCGATGGATCGCGCATGGTTCTGGTGGCAGGGATGGTGCTGGGACGACTGGAAATGCTGGCCATCATCGCGCTGTTGACCACGGAAACCTGGCGCGATTGACCGCTGCGAAACGGGTGATTTCGCCACGGGTATAACAGGTTGATTTTTGGGCTGGAATATCGCCCTTGTGCAATCCATAATCACGCCACAGGGACATGGCCGCGATCCGCGCGGACCAAACGCAAGAACAAAGGTAATTCAGAATGGCCTCCGACAAACAGAACCTTCAGGACGCATTCCTAAATCACACGCGCAAGACCAAGATCCCCGTGACGATCTTTTTGATCAATGGCGTTAAATTGCAGGGCGTCATCACGTGGTTTGACAATTTCTGCGTGCTGCTGCGCCGCGATGGTCAATCGCAACTGGTGTATAAACACGCGATTTCCACCATCATGCCGGCCCAGCCGATCAACCTTTATGACGGTGAAGACGCCAATTGATGACCCATGACAGGGAGCAGACCCGCGCATGGGTGCTGCATCCCGATCTGATTTCAGACCGTGAGCGGCGCGAATCCGAATTCGCGCTGCAAGAAGCCGTTTCACTGGCCGAGGCCCTGCCGCATATCGCGGTTGAGGGCGCTGAACGTGTGCGCATTGCCCGCCCCCATCCCGGCCTGTTGATGGGCACCGGCAAGGTCGAGGAGCTGGCCGCAAAGTTCAGGGAAAACGAAATCGAACTGGTCCTGATCGACGGGCCGGTATCACCTATTCAACAGCGCAATCTGGAAAAGGCATGGAAGGTCAAGGTGTTGGACCGCACCGGCCTGATTTTGGAAATCTTCTCGGATCGGGCCCGCACCCGCGAGGGTGTGTTGCAGGTGGAAATGGCGGCGCTGTCCTATCAGCGCACGCGGTTGGTGCGCGCATGGACCCATCTTGAACGCCAGCGTGGCGGGCTTGGGTTTGTTGGTGGTCCCGGTGAAACCCAGATCGAGGCCGACCGCCGCGCCATCGACGAACAACTGGTGCGCCTGCGCCGCCAACTGGCCAAGGTGGTGAAAACCCGCGAATTGCACCGCGCCGCGCGGGCCAAGGTGCCGTTCCCGATTGTGGCATTGGTCGGCTATACCAACGCCGGAAAATCCACGCTTTTCAATCGTTTGACCGGGGCCGATGTCATGGCCAAGGACATGTTGTTCGCCACGCTGGACCCGACCATGCGGCGCATCCATCTGCCCGAAGGCGGACCAGAGGTGATCCTGTCCGATACCGTTGGTTTCATTTCCGACCTGCCCACCGAACTGGTCGCGGCCTTTCGCGCCACGCTGGAAGAGGTGCTATCCGCCAACCTGATCCTGCATGTGCGCGACATCGCCCATGATGAATCCGAAGGGCAGGCGCAGAACGTGCATGACATTCTGAACACCCTTGGCGTGGGGCAGGATACCCCCATGCTAGAGGTCTGGAACAAGATCGACCTGATGGATGATCAGGCCCGTTCGGGCATGCGCGAACGCGCCAGTCGCGAGGAAAACATCCACGCAATTTCGTCGATCACCGGCGAGGGAATCCCCGATTTGCTGGATGCGGTCTCGGTCGCGCTGGATGCGGTGCGTTACGAGGCGGAGTTGATCCTGCCGTTCAGTGACGGGCGCAAACGGGCGTGGCTGTTCGAACAATCCGTTGTCGAACAAGAGGAACAGACCGAGGAGGGGTTCGCCCTGACCGTGCTATGGACCGCCCGTCAGGAAAAGCGTTTCCGCGAGCTGTAAGGAACGGCCCCGCGCATTGGGTGGTATACCGTTCAGTCGCCGCGTGGCACCAGCAGGGTCACCCCTGTGGCTGCCGCGCGGGCCAGCGTTTCATCCAGCGCCATCGGGATATATTCGCCGCGCCGCCACAATTCACCCATGTCATCATAGTGGCGTGACAAAGGGTGGCCCGATTGCCCGGTGGCCAGAATAAACAGTGACGAATCCGGGTCGGCGAAATCATACACGCCACGATAGCCCGCCCCATGCACATTGGTGAACGGGCGTGCGCCCGACCCGATTCCAACCCCGCGTGACAGGGTATGATCGCCCCCCGATGTCGATTGGCGGATATTCACCAGATGTTTGATGAATGGTGTATTCCCCAGTTCGGGGTGTTGGTGCAGCGCCTGATGCGCATCGCCCCAACGCAGCGATTCCAACCCGTTTCCATAGGTGGACAAGACCGTGATCAGGGCCTCGTCCAATGCCTGCCGCGCCATTTCGGAACAGGTTTCAACCTGCGCCGACTGGATGACATCGCACCATGCGCCAGCCCCGTTCACATCACGAAACACCCGTTCGATAAACAGGGGTTCGACATGGGTGAATGCAGCGGCCAGTGGGCCAAGTTCGTCACGCACCAGCCGTTGTTGCAGCGCCCGCACCCAGGCGGAATAGATCAGCGGTTCGGGCATATGTTCGTTCATTTCACCGTTCCAGTTGCCCAGAATGGCCAGTGCCCGTTGGCGCAGATGTTCGGGCGTGCCGTCAACCGCGGCGTCACCGGTAAACCACAGATCGGCCCCGATCAGGGGCAACAGGGTGCGCGCCGCGACCGACACCGTGTCCAGTTGCGCCTCTTTGAAACTGTCGCGGGTGTGGACCTGACGCGCCTGCATCAGGCGCGCCCAGCGTTGCACCCGCTGGCTGTCGCCCCAATCAAAACTGATATGATCGGGAAAGGGGCGGTCGACCAGTTTGTTGTTGGTATTGCCGACCAATCCGCCTGCGGGGTCCAGACGCTCGGGATTGTTGGCGTAATCCATCCTTCCCTGCCAGCGGTTGGCGGCGATCCAGCCGGGGGTGGGGATGCGCCCCTGACTTTGATGTGCGGCGTCACGGCGCGGCACCGCACCCAGCAATTTTAACGCAACGCGGTCGGGGGTGGCCAGCGTCACCACCCACGCCGGAGCGACCATCTGCGCGCCGGTCAGCACGGCTTCTTCGATGGATTTGGCATACATCATGCCCACAACCGATGTCATAGAGGTGTCGCGCGGGCTAAGCGCGGTCCATCCCAGCGCGGCCACATGGCCCGCCGGTGTGATGCTGTCCAGATTGAACATTGACCCGGGCAGAACGGGGCCGTTGTCTGTCCAGCGCAGGGTCAGGGTGACGGGGGCGGCATCCTTTATCCTGATGATCGAAGGGCGGGTTTCAAAGGCTTTGAACCCTGTTGTGGTTTGATATTCCTCGGGGTTTTCGGGGTTCTGTCTTTCAATGAACAGGTCCTGATCATCGGCGTAGCTGGCCGTGATCGCCCAGCCCATCTGTTGACCACGCCCCGAAATCACCGCAGGAATTCCCGGAATGGTGCCACCGATCACCCCGCCATGCGACAGTTCCAGCCGCGCCAGATACCAGCGCCCCGGCGCGGTGAACCGCATATGCGGATCATTGGCCAGCAACGAACGCCCCGCAGCCGAGCGACCGGGCGCGGCCGCCCAGGCATTGGAGGCCGATCCCATCGCGGGTTCCGGCACCGGCCAAAAGGCATCAACCGCGTGACGTGATTGCGCATATTTCGGCAATGGCACATCCAGCAGCGTCTGATAGGCGGGCAATTCCATCACCCCCTGACCGGGCGCATCCGGCAACAGATCGGCCAGTCGCGCTGCATCAGGCAACATCAAAGAGGCCCGCGCACGCAGCACCTCGTTTTGCAATTGGGCCGATTGTTCCAGCGCCATCAGTTTCAGCAGGGCGATGCTGTCGGCAGGGGTCCATGGCGCCACGGGCACACGATACAGGAACATTTCCGGCGCGCCGCGCCCCAGCGCATCGTCGTTCACCTCTTGCAGGCGGGCGTTTACGCCACGGGCATAGGCGTTTAACGCGGCTTCGGTCCGGCTGTCCTGTGACGCCACCGATTGTTGGGCGCGGTTATACAGATCCAGCCGCCGCATCAGTTTGTCGGTGTTCAGGGCGCGGGTGCCGAATACCTCGGCCAGGCGGCCCTGCACGGTGCGCCGCGCCATCACCATCTGCCACAGCCGGTCCTGTGCATGGGCATAGCCAAGGCCGAAAAACACATCCGGATCGGATTCGCCGAAAATATGCGGCACATTGGCGTTGTTGCGCACGATTTCTACGGGGGCGGACAGCCCGCGCACCGACAGTTCCTTGTCGTAATCGGGCAGGGATCGCGACGCAAAGTAATAGACAAACAGAACCAGCAGCACGGCCAGCAAAACCATGCCACTTGCGATCCTGAGCAACCAACGAAACAGTGACGCCATAAGCCCGCCCAACCCCCTTGCATTCCGCCCCTAGCTAGCCACAATCACCACGAAACACAATGAAGGGGAGGCGGCCAATGGCCAAAGTTGCATTTCTGGGGCTGGGCGTGATGGGATACCCGATGGCGGGGCATCTGGCAGCAAAAGGGCATGATGTGACCGTCTATAACCGCACCTTTGCCAAGGCGGAAAAATGGGCCGAACAGCATGGCGGGACAGCGCGCAACACGCCGCGTGCGGCGGTCGAGGGGGCGGATTTCGTGATGGCCTGCGTCGGCAATGATGACGATCTGCGCGCCATATGCACCAGCGACGACGGCGCGTTTGCGGGCATGGCACCGGGCGCAATATTTGTTGATCACACCACGGTTTCATCGGCGGTGACCACCGAAATGCACGGGATCGCCAAGGGAACGGGGCTGGGATTCGTCGATGCGCCCGTTTCGGGCGGGCAAGCCGGTGCGGAAAATGGCGCGTTATCAATCATGTGCGGCGGCGATCAACCCGATTTTGATGCGGCAGAACCTGTGATGATGTCATACGCGAAAATTTGCAAACGCATGGGCGACAGCGGCGCGGGGCAGATCACCAAGATGTGCAACCAGATCGCCATCGCCGGATTGGTGCAGGGCCTGTCGGAATCGCTGCATTTTGCGCAAAAGGCCGGGCTGGACGGCGCCGCCGTGGTCGAGGTGATATCACAGGGCGCCGCCGGATCGTGGCAGATGGCCAACCGCTACAAAACCATGTTGGCGGATGAATTTGATCACGGGTTTGCGGTGGATTGGATGCGCAAGGATCTGGGGATTTGCCTGTCGACCGGCGATGACATTGGCGCATCCTTGCCCGTTACCGCGCTGGTCGACCAGTTTTACAAGGATGTTCAAAAGCTGGGCGGCGGGCGTTGGGATACATCCGCATTGCTGAAACGGTTGAACGCGGCAGGATAGTCGCCTTGCGGCTAAATGTTTGGATTTGTGATGAATTTTACACGCTAGCTACGTGATAGTATGGAATACCATACTATCACCACGCCTGGCTTATGTGCATATTCAGCAAAGGATGCGGGGCGGGTGCGCTGTTGCGTCAGCGTGACCGGTTCCCTTTTCCATACGAGTTTCAGGCACCCTCGGGTGCCACGTGTCGCGCCTCGTATCCACCGAAATTTGCAAACCGCACTTAGTGAGGCGCGGTTTGTGAAAACAGTTGTATCACCAGAATTCCGCCCAAAATCATCGCGATGCCCAGAATTGCGGGCAGGTCCAGTTTCTGGCCGAACACCAGAAACCCGATGATGGCGATCAACACGATGCCAAGCCCGCTCCATAATGCGTAAACCACGCCAACGGGCATGATTTTCAGGGTCATCGACAGCAGATAGAAACTGACAGCATAGGCAAGAACAACCAGAACCGAGGGCCAGAGCCGCGTGAACTGTTGGCTGGCTTGCAGGGCGGTGGTGCCGATGGTTTCGGCGGCGACGGCCAGAATAAGGATCAGATAGGCGGGCATTTTTGCATTCCCTCAGGTGGCGACATACCAATCGCGCCGATGGTTGATGGCGATAACCAGATTGACCACAAGCGCGCCCAGCATGGAATATAAAACCAGACCCGGCGCAATGACAGTGAATGCCAGCGCAAACACCCCCGCGTCAAATAACAGCTGTGTCCAACCCGCGCGAAATCCGGTTTTATCCTGCAAATACAGCGCCACAATGCCAACCCCGCCAAGGCTGGCACCATGGCGGAACAGGGCCAGCAACCCCGCGCCCGTCACCATGCCAAACAACACCGCGCCCGGCACAGGGTGCAGATAATCCAGCCGCAGATATTGCGGCATATAGATGGTAAACAGCGACAACAGCCCCACCGCAGCAAAGGTTTTCAGCGTGAACTGCCAGCCCATGCGCCGCAATCCCAGCCAGTAAAACGGCAGGTTGATCACGAAAAACACCGGGCCAAAGCCCCAGCCGGTCATATAGGAAATCAACACTGCCAATCCGGCAGTTTGCCCTGTGACCAGCCCCAGATGGGTCAGGATCAACACCCCGAATGCCGCCATGGCGCTGCCAAAAAACAGCCCCTGCGCATCGGCAATGGCAGAGTGTTTGTTCATTTGCATTTCAGTCATTTCTTTGGTCATGCTGTCAGGCTAGGCGCGGGCACCTTTGCCCGCAAGCGGGATCAAACGGGCAGGGGGTGTGACCCGCAGTCAACCGCCCCTGCGCCGTTCACGATGCCGGTTATGCCAGCGCCTGACCCAGCCGTTCATCGACCTTTTCAAGGAAACCCATCGTGGTCAGCCAGCCCTGATCCGGCCCGACCAGCAGCGCCAGATCCTTGGTCATGAAACCGGCCTCGACTGTTTCGACCACCACGCGGTCCAGCGTTTCGGCAAATGTCATCAGCGCCGCGTTGTCATCCAGCGTCGCGCGGTGTTTCAACCCGCCGGTCCAGGCATAGATGGATGCGATGGAGTTGGTCGATGTCGCCTCGCCTTTTTGGTGCTGGCGATAGTGGCGGGTGACGGTGCCATGGGCGGCTTCGGCTTCGACGATCTTGCCATCGGGGGTCATCAGTTTCGATGTCATCAAACCCAGTGACCCGAACCCCTGCGCCACGGTATCCGATTGCACATCGCCGTCGTAATTCTTGCAGGCCCAGACGAATTTGCCGTTCCATTTCATGCAGCAGGCGACCATATCGTCGATCAGGCGGTGTTCATACCAGATGCCTGCTTCTTTGAATTTTGCTTCGAATTCTTCTTCATAGACCTGTTGGAACAGGTCCTTGAACCGGCCGTCATAGGCCTTGAGAATGGTGTTTTTGGTCGACAGATAGACCGGCCAGCCAAGGTTCAAACCATAGTTCAGCGATGCGCGGGCGAAATCCAGGATCGATTCATCCAGATTATACATGCCCATGTAAACGCCTGCCGATGGCGCGTCGTATACCTCGCGTTCGATCACGGTGCCGTCTTCGCCCTCATACTTCATTGTCAGTTTGCCGGCGCCGGGGAAATGGAAATCGGACGCTTTGTATTGATCGCCAAAGGCATGGCGCCCGACCACAATCGGCGCGGTCCAACCGGGCACAAGCCGTGGCACGTTGCGGCAAATGATCGGTTCGCGAAACACCACCCCGCCCAGAATGTTGCGGATCGTGCCATTGGGTGATTTCCACATCTTTTTCAGGCCGAATTCTTCGACGCGTGCCTCGTCCGGGGTGATGGTGGCGCATTTCACCGCCACGCCCACCTCTTTGGTTTTCAGGGCGGCGTCGATGGTGATCTGGTCATCGGTGCGGTCGCGTTCCTCGATCCCCAGATCGTAATACAGCAGGTCGATATCCAGATAGGGCAGAATCAGTTTTTGCTTGATGAAATCCCAGATGATCCGGGTCATTTCATCGCCATCCATTTCGACGATTGGGTTTTCTACCTTGATCTTGGACATCTGCGGCCCCTTTCTGGTTGGCGTTTTGGCACTGGTATACGGGTATTCTGTGTGGGTCTTATCCTAAAGAGGTAAACGAAAATAGACGGTATGCGGATGTATACCATAATAAAAACCCCAAAACCCGAAATCGCACAAATGACAGGCTGAACCGGGGCTTTATTCGACGCGCCGCAACCGCAGCAGCAACAGCCACGCCATAGCCGAGGCAACCCCAACCCCGATACTGAGCGGCAGCGGCGTGCCATTGAACGCCAACCCGATCGGCACCGCCATCAGGGCGCCGCCAAGCGTAGAAACAGAGCCAACCACGCTGGCCGCCATGCCCGCAATATGGCCCATTGGCTCCATCGCGATTGCGTTCAGATTGCCGATGGTCAGGCCGGTTTGCAAAAACAGGGTGCATTGCCAGATGATATAGACATGAAACATCGCGTCCCCGCGCAGGCCGGACAACCAGATCACCGACATCACACTGGCAAAAACGACCTGCAAGCCAAAGGCAAGCGTCGCCAGCCGCCGCATCCCGATCCGCATCACCAGGGATGCGTTGATCACACTAGAGGCCGCCCCGACCAGCGCCATGCCCGCAAACCAAAGGGGGAATTCGTCGCCCCGGCCAAAAACAACATCAAAAACAGGCTGCACCAGACTGATTGCAATGAATAATACCGCATAGCACGCCATCTGCGCCAGTATCGACAGGCGCACCGCAGGGTGGCGCAACATCTGCATCAGACCGTCAATCATCACCGGCAGACGCACAGGGCGGCGCGCGGATCTATCCAGCGTTTCAGGCAGGCGGAATGAAATCCATATCGCGGCAATCAATGCGAAAATCACAAAGGCCGCGAATATTCCACGCCAGCCCGCGATGGTCATGATTCCCTGACCCAACAGCGGTGCCGCAGCAGGCACCAGCATAAACACCAGCATGATAAAGCTGACAATCCGCGCCATATCGCGCCCCGAATAGAGGTCGCGCACAATGGCCATCGCCACCACACGCGGGCCAGATCCGCCGACACCCTGAATAAACCGTGCCAGCAGCATCAGTTCCAGACTGGGGGCAGCCCATGCCAGCGCAGCACCCAGAATATACAGCGCCGTCCCGATCAGGATCACGGGTTTGCGCCCGAATGCGTCTGAAATTGATCCGGTGAAAAATGTGGCGATCCCCATGCCCATGACAAAAGACATGATAATCAACTGCGCCCGGTTGGGTGAATCGGGGCTGAGTTCCGCGCCAATACGGGGCAGGGCGGGCAACATCGAATCAATGGAAAAGGCGATGACGGCAAACAATATGGCCATCATTGCAATAAATTCTGATCTGGAAAGTCGGTCTGTCACGTTTAAATACCCTTCGCGCACCTGACGGCTCTACCATGTGGCGAAACATGCCGCCAGCCCGCGAGGGGATTTCCCAAAGGTCAGGTTACGTTAACGTGAAGTCCTGTCGGCGACAGCAAATGCTAGCTGTTTTTGTCATCCACCGTCACATTCTGGGGCTGCGGCGCGTCATCCTCGTTTGCGGGGCGATCTTCGTCAAAAGCATGATCCTCGCGGTGGTCATGGCCGTGTCGCAGCCGCGCAATCAACCATTCGGTGTGCTCCTCGCGTTTGCGCACCGCAAAAGAGCCGAATTGCTGGATCGCCACCGCGAAAATGCCCAAACCGATAAAGATGAATATCGTGGTGCCGATTTTCCCCGCCGCCGTCACGGGCACGAATGACCCGTAACCAACGGTCGACAGGGTCACCACGGTGAAAAAATAGCTGTCCAGCCAGCTCCAGCCCTCGATGTGATGGAAAAACACCGTGCCGCTGGCGATGATCAACAGCACCATGGCCAACAGGGTCAGGGCTTTGAATCCTCGCATTACGAGCAGCAGATAGGGGCGGTGGAATGGATCATTCTGCGGCATCCTCGCCGCGTTCCATGATCTCGTCTATCACCTTTAGCCATGTTTCGACCGGCTGTGCCCCCGGAACGGCGTGTTGGCCGGCGACGATAAATGTGGGGACGGAATTGACACCCATCTGGCGCGCTGCCGTGTCGCGGTCGCTGATTTCCTGAACATCGGCATCCGATTGCAGCAGGCGTTGGATCAATGCGGCATCCATGCCGCAACTGTCGGCGATATCGGCCAGAACTTCGGTGTCGCCAATATTGCGGCCTTCTTGGAAATAGGCCTTGAACAGGGCGCTGACCACGGCAGTCTGGCAGCCTTCCAGTTTGCCCCAATGGATTAAACGATGCGCGTTCATTGTATTAGGAGTGCGCTGTATCGCATTGAAATCAATGTTTAAACCTGCGTCCTCTGCGGTTTGGACCACAGGGGCATAGGCCTTGATCGCGCCCTCTTTTCCGCCGAATTTCAGCTCTAGATATTCGCGCCGGTCCATGCCTTGTGGCGGGAAATCCGGGTTCAATTGAAACGGATGCCATTCAATCACAAACGGATGGTTCGGGCGCTGTTGCAACGCCTGATCCAGCCGCGCCTTGCCAATAAAACACCAAGGGCAGATCGGATCGGACAGGATATCAAGTTTGACGAGCGTGGACATATAGGCGCCTCCGGGCATTGCTGCGATCCCTTTTAGCAGCTTGGCGGCGCAGGTGCGAGGGGGCTATGGTTTGAACAGCGGTTTCAATGCTTTGCGCGACAGTTTGCCGTTCGGGTTGGTGGGCAGGCTGTCCAGCCGGACCCAGGCGCGCGGTTGTTTATAGCGCGCCAGACGGTCGGCGGCCCATGCATTCAGGGCATCTGCATTCAATTCATGCTCTGCGACATAAAAGGCCACGACGATGCGCACATCGGTTTTTATTTCAATATCGGTGCAGCCGATGTCAACAATATCAGGGTGTTGGATCAGCGCGGCTTCGACTTCGAGCGGGGACACGCGATAGCCGCCTGCGTTCATCATATCGTCACCGCGCCCGGCGTAGTGGATTTGGAAATCCTCCTCCATCACGCCATGGTCGCCAGTGATGAACCAATCCCCGATAAACCGCGCACGGGTTTCGGTTTCCGCCCCGAAATAGCCCAGCATCAGGCCCGGGTCGCTGTTATGGATGGCGATTTCGCCCTCGGTTCCGATTTCGGCGGGTTGGCCGGTGTTGGCGTCCAGAATGGCAACGCGCCGCCCGTCCTGCGGTTTGCCCAGACAACCGGCGCGGGCGGGAACCGTTGGATTGCCGGAAATAAAGGTCGAACATTCCGACATGCCGTAGGCTTCGAAAATCTTGGTGCCGGTGGCGGTGTTCCAATCGTGGCGAATGGTTTCCGACAGCTTTTCGCCCGCTGCGAACCCGTGCCGCAGATCGGGCAGGTCCATATTCATGTGATGGCTTAACATCTTGCGATAAACCCCCGGTGCAGCAGCAAAAAGAGTGGCGCGGTGTTGGGCCAGAAGCGCGGGAATCTCTTCGGTTTTTACCCCTGCTTCGGGGATCAGCGCAGTGGCCCCAACCGACCAGGGGTCCATCAATCCGGTGCCAAGCGTAAAGGTCCAGTTGAACGCCCCCGCATGTAGCAAGCGGTCATTTTCATGCAGGCCATACCAGCCCTCGTGCATCATGCGTCGCGCCCAGATCGCGCGATGCGCGTGCATCACCGCACGCGGATTGCCCGAGGTGCCAGAGGTATAGATGATATAGGCCATCCGATCCGGATCGCCCATGGCGTAATCGCAGGGTGGCAGATCGCGCATCGCACCCAGTTGCAGGGTGTCAATCACCGGCAATCCGGTATCATCGGGGCAGGCCACCCGTGCATCGCGCAGAATACCCGCCGGTGACAGCTGCGCCACCATTTTGGCGACTTCGCCCGCCGTTAGCATAGAAGACGTGGGTACAGGCACCATTCCGGCGGCAATAGCGCCCAGATAGGCCAGCGGGAATTCCACATCATTGTCCAGCCGCATCAACAGGATATCACCCGCTTTGAACCCTGATTCCAGCAATCCGGCGCCAGTGCCGCGCACGGCCCGTTCCAATGCGGCATAGGTCCAGTCGGTGCTGTTTTGATGCCCCAGAACCGACAGCGCCACCTTGTCAGGCAGGCGTGTGGCATGGGCCAATACATGAGCGGCCAGATTGAACGGTGCGGGGCAGGGCGCGGGGGCGCCAGAATCGGAAATACTTAGCATGCGACCTTTTTATGCAGCCGCCATGACAGTTGCAAGCGCCTGTCCCGCCACATAATCTGTTTCCCATGACACAGCCAGATCCCAATGCTCAAACTGACCCGCGAAACCTGATCCGCCTTGCCCGTGAAACCGGCGATGGCACTCAGGCAGAGCCGCTGAACCTTGGCACCCGCGTACGTGAGTTGCGCAAGGCGCGGGCGTGGACATTGGAACAGGCCGCGACGCAGGCGGGGCTGGCCCGTTCCACCCTGTCAAAGATTGAAAACGGCCAGATGTCACCGACATATGAGGCGTTGAAAAAACTGGCATCGGGATTGGGGATATCGGTGCCACAGCTGTTCACCCCGCCGCGCAAGGAACAGGTGACGGGGCGGCGTGTGGTGACGCCATCGGGCAGTGGCATGGCTCATGCCACCGCAACCTATGAGCATGAATTGCTGGCCGAAGGCCTGACGCAGAAACAAATGCTGCCTTACCGTGCCCGCATCCGCGCCCGCCGGATGGAGGATTTCGACGGTTGGGTGCGCCATGACGGAGAAGAGTTTCTATACGTGCTGACCGGGGGCGTGATCCTGTTCACCGAATTCTATGAACCGGTGACATTGAAACGCGGTGACAGCGCCTATTACGACGCCTCGATGGGGCATAATCTGGTGTCCAGCAGCGAAGAGGATGCGACCGTGTTATGGGTCACATCCCTGATGCCCGCGCCCTGAAACCTGTTGGCCGGTGTGGTTGGCCGGTGAGGTTGGCCTGTGGTTGGCTGTGGTTACAGCCAGCCGCGCACGGTGCGTGATCCGGCGCTGATGTCCTGCCCGACGCCTTCGATCGTGCCGCAGCCGGCAAGGGCAGTAAGCCCCGCAATCAGGGCGAATATTGCCAGTTTTTTCATGCCTGCTCTCCTTGGTTGTCCGCATTTTGCACGCGGTTCATTGATTTTCCTGTTCATACCAGACATCGGGCATCCAGCCCGGTCTGTCCCCGTAAATGGGGGTGTTTTCGGGGTATTTCAACGTGCTGCGATGCGCAATGCGATCAACGCGGCTGGTCCAGAACGGAATCACATAGCGCCCCGCCGTCAGCAGCCTGTCCAATGCGCGCACGGATGCGATTTGTTGCTGCGCATCGGTTGTGTTCAGCATGGTGTCAATCATCGCATCCACCGCCGCGCTTTTGACACCCATCAGGTTGCGCGATCCAGGTTGGTCAGCCACGTCGCTGCCCCAATACAGGCGTTGTTCATTGCCGGGACTAAGGGACAGATCACGGCGAAACGGCATCATAGCAAAGTCCTGCGCCGCCTCGCGGGCGGCATATTGCGCATTGTCCACCGTGCGCAGGGTCATATCAATGCCCAACCGTTGCAACGCGCGGCCATATATTTCGGCCACCGCCATGTTTTGGGTATCGCCCTGACGCAGCAGCAGATCAAAGGTGAACGGGCGCGACCGGGCATCAACCAGCTTGCCATCAACCACCCGCCAGCCGACCTGTTGCAACAGCGCCATAGCACGGCGCAGGTCGCCGCGATTGCGCGCCGATGCATCACCCGCGGGCAGGCTGTAACCGTCAATTGCCCCGTTTGGCAGATCATCGAACGGGACCAGCAAGTCGCGCACAGCCCCCAGCGCAGGCCCGTCCCGCATCGCCAGTTCGGACCCGCCAAAGTAGGATGTGATGCGTGGCTGCCGCCCGCCGGTCATGGTGCCGTTGATATAGGGGAAATTGAACGCCAGCAGCATGGCCTCGCGCTCTTGCCATGTGTCAAACAGGTGCAGGCGCGAATTCATCACCAGCCCGGTCATGCCAGTGGGGCGCTGAAACGGAATTTCCGACTTTAATACCGCGCCAGAAGTGATTGAAGGGAAATTGAAATCCCGCTCCCATTCCTCGGCGTTGTCTTCGCGCCAGACATCCAGAATGCCGGCCTTGAAGGCCTGAAACATCACCGATGAATCGGCAAAGAATTCGATTTTGATCTGATCCAGGTTATGCGTGCCACGGCGCAACGGCAGATCGTTGGCCCAGTAATCGGGGTTGCGCGTCATGGTGACATGGCGGCCCTGTTCGTAATCGCTGACCACATAGGCGCCCGCACCGATCGGAATGTCATGCAGGGTAGAGGCGGCAAAATCCTTGCCCGCCCATTGCTCCTTTTTCAGAATGGGGCGCAGGCCCGCGATCATCGCCAGTTCGCGGTCATCGCCCTTGAACGTCATACGCAGAGAGCGCGGGCCGGTTTGTTCGATGCTGGCCAGTTGTGCGGCAAACCCCAGATAACGCGGGTGCCCTTTGCTTCCCAATATTGTGTAGGACCAGATCACGTCCTCGACTGTGACGGGGCTGCCATCGGAAAAACGGGCCTCGGGGCGCAGTGTGAATTCCACCCATTTGCGGTCTGGCGGCACATCAACCGATTCGGCCAACAAACCATATAGCGTGAAAGGTTCGTCCAATGACCGTTCCATCAGGCTGTCATAGCCCAGAAACCGCAATTGCCAGGGCGGGGTGCCCTTCAGGATGAACGGATTTAACGAATCAAACCCGCCGGTATTCCCCATAACCAGCCGCCCGCCCCTGGGCGCATCGGCCCTTGCGTATGGTAGCGACACAAAATCCGGTGGAAGCGCAGGGTCACCATACATAGCTATGCCATGGCGCGGGTCGGCTTGGGCGTTAAAACCCATGCTGACAAGCAACATTGCGGCACCCGTCACCCCGCGTAAGGTGTGGAAAAACTGCGATCCCATATTGGCAACAATCCTGCTCTGCCTATGTTTTATTGCCCCCTAGGTTACCGATGCTTTTACGTCTTATCAAACTTTTAGCTTGGACTCGGGCGGCAGATTGCTTATAACAAACTCACTGCTCGATAGGTTTCTTGCCTGTATGAAACCTGCCTCAATAACTTGACGCCCGCCTTGTGCGGGCGTTTTTTTTGGGGCCTTTCGCAGGGGGCGCAGGGGCATGGCGCAGGCACGGACCCGACGGTCACAGCAGCCGAATCGCCGCACCGCCATTCAAAATTTTGCGCCAGTTCCCCTTTCTTTTGCAGGCGCAGCAATTACCTTGACCCTGAACAGAATATCAGGAGGGTGAAATGTCACTCAAAGGTAAAACCGCAATCATTACCGGATCGACCTCGGGCATCGGGTTGGGTGTGGCGCATGAATTGGCGCGCCAGGGCGCGAACGTTGTGATCAACAGCTTTAGCAACACCGACGCAGACCATGCCATTGCAAAGGAAATAGCCGATTCATTCGGTGTGACCGCCACCTATATCCAGGCCGATATGTCAAAAGGCGACCAATGCCGCGCCCTGATCGAAAAGGCGGGCGGTTGCGATATTCTGGTGAACAACGCCGGCATCCAACATGTTGCGCCGATTGATGAATTTCCGGTTGAAAAATGGGATGCCATCATCGCGATCAATATGAATTCGGCCTTTCACACCACCGCTGCTGCCTTGCCGGTGATGCGTGAACGCGGCTGGGGGCGTGTGGTCAATATCGCCTCTGCGCACGGGCTGACGGCTTCGCCATTCAAAAGCGCCTATGTCACCGCCAAACACGGGGTTGTCGGCATGACCAAGGTGGTCGCGCTGGAAACCGCCAAAGAAGATATCACCGCCAATGCAATCTGCCCCGGTTATGTGTTGACCCCGCTGGTCGAGGCACAAATACCTGATACCGCTAAAAAATATGACATGACCGAGGAAGAGGCGATTGAAAAAGTGATCCTTGATCGCCAGCCCTCGCGCCAGTTCGCCACCGTTGAACAGATCGGCGGAACGGCAGTATTTTTGTGTTCCGATGCCGCGGCGCAAATCACCGGCACCACCATCAGTGTCGATGGTGGCTGGACCGCGATGTAATGGCAAAATCCAAAACCAAGCGCATCAATGTCGCGCTTCAGGGTGGGGGCGCGCATGGCGCCTTTACCTGGGGTGTGCTGGACAGATTTCTGGACGAGGAAAATCTGGAAATTGACGGAATTTCAGGGACTTCGGCGGGGGCGTTAAACGGGGCGGCCTATAAATCGGGGTGGCTGGATGGCGGGCGTGAAGGGGCGCGCAGCAATCTGGACTGGTTGTGGAATCGCATGGGGGCCTTGCGGGATTTGCACGGGATGCCGTGGCTGTCCAATATGACTGCGGCCTTTACGCCCAGCCCGGCCATGACATCGGCCACATTGGATTATTCCTTACCTTACGCGATGTTAGACGCCACTTCTCGTGTGGTTTCGCCCTATGCGATGGGGCCGTTTTACAAAAATCCGCTGGTGGATGTCGCCGAGGAGTTCCGCTTTGATAAGGTTTGCTCGCATGACGGGCCGCGCCTGTATATCGGGGCGACAAACGTGCGCAGCGGCAAGATTCGTGTGTTTACCCACGATGAAATCACGCCCGACGCATTGCTGGCATCTGCCTGCCTGCCCGAAATGTTTCAAGCCATCGAAATCTATGACCCCGCAACAGAGCGCAAAGAGGCATACTGGGATGGTGGATATAGCGGTAACCCTGCGTTGTTTCCCTTGTTTGGCAAGAGCTTACCCGACGACATTATAGTGGTGAATATCAACCCTATTCACCGCGAAGATTTGCCCGTGACACCGCAACAGATTGCAAACAGGGTGAATGAAATCAGCTTTAATTCGTCGCTTTTGCGCGAATTACGCGCCATCGCCTTTGTCCAGCGGTTGATTGATGATGGCAAGGTGACCAAGGGTGCGATGAAGCGCGTGAACGTGCATATGGTGGCGGATGACGCATTGATGAATGCGCTGTCGGTGGCGACAAAACTGTTGCCGCAACCCGCCCTGTTGCTTCAGCTCAAGCAAAAGGGCCGCGATGCCGCTGATAGGTTTCTGGCACAGAACTGGGATGCGCTGAACAGCCGCAGCACCGTCGATCTGGCCGAGATGTTGAATTAACCCCGGCCAGACCTGTTTTAAATCAGCGGTTTACCTTGCGGCTGTGGTTGCGCGGGCTGGCTGTCCGATGTCGTGCTGGGTCAGCACATCCATCAGTTTTTGCCGCGCAGCCTGCGCGCAGGACATCAATTGACCGTCATAGGTCATCTGCTGCACCGTGCCTGCACCCGTATCCTTGGTCGCCCGCCAGTCGCTGTCCAGATGGTCGGGCAGGTGGGCCTTGGCCACGTCATTGCCGCGGAAAATGCGCAAAACGGGGTGGATAAACGGATCGGCATGATCGCCCCGCAGTGTATTTTCGCGCTTTACATGCATTGGGCTGTCGCCGAAATCGCCAAATTCCATCAACAGAACCAACAGACCCTGCGCCCGCAAATCATCCTGTTCGCGCAGCCAGGCGATTGGCACCCCTTTCAACCGCTTGCCCGCATCCGTGCCCGACAGGATGATCGCATCACACATGAAACCGGGCTGCAAAAACAGCGTGGCATTGGTGGAAAACCGGTCGATCAATGTGTCGGCCAGGGCCTCGCGCTGCATCGGCACGCTGTCCGAGGGAATCGGGGTAACCCCCTGACGAGCAGCGATAAAATCGACCAGACATTCCACGTTATGGCGGAACCCGTGTACAAAACCCGACATGGTTTTTTTGAAATCGCGACATTGCATGATGGTGCCGGCAAAATACAGACCCTCGGTGTTTTCGCTTTCCCATTGGGATGTCATGGCGGGGAATTTATCCATATGGCGCAGGGCAGGGCGGATTGCCGCGTCGAAAATGGATGCATCAAACCGGAACCCTGTGCAGGCGATGACCCTGTCGTAATCCAGCACGATTTCATGGCCCTCGGCGGCGGTCATATCGGCTGTGACCCGCAGCGACCCGTCAGGATTGCGCTCCACCCGTTTGATCGCCGCATCAATCACCGCATTTTGTGATTTCAGCTGATAGGTATCCAGAAAGTTGTTGTTTACCGCCCGCAAATGCCCGACGAAATGCGTATTCCATGCCAGTTTCAACGGGTTGGGTGACATCACATGGATCGCCTGAGCGTGTTCGATCAGCGCATCGGCGGTTTCAAATGCCGAATTGCCCTTGCCCACCACAAGCACACGTTTGTCATCGAATTGCGCGCCGTCGGTGTCGAAATCCGCATATTGATCGACCAGATCCCAGCCTTGGATTTCGGGATCCCATGTGCGCGAAACGCCTGTGGCCACGATGACACTGCGGGCCTTCCATGCGGTGCCATCGGCGCATTCCAATGTGAACAGATCATCGGTTTTCGAAATGCGTGTGACTTCGCATCCTTCGGTAATCCGATCCCCCAACAGGGTCGCGAATTGCATTAAGTATTCAACGTAAACATCTGCATTCGGGAAGTATTTTTTGCTGACATCAGGGAAAAGAACCCCGTCATCATTCAACAGGCTGTTCCAGTCATAGCGCAGTTTGGTTTCCGGATCAGTCAGGCCTGTGTGCACTTTGTTAATGGAAATCAGGGTGCGGTGGCGCGGAAACTGGCGAAAAAACTGGCCAACCTGACCGCGTTCCAGCAGGCGGACATTCATTCCCATCCCCGCCATTTTATACCCGGCCTGAAGCCCGGCCGGCCCTGCGCCAATGATACAGCAATCCAGAATCGTTTCAGTCATATATGTTATCCCTGCTTTTCAACCGATGGTTAATAAACACTTATACTGCCTAGAGTTGTCTGGGAAGGCCGGGCTATCGCTTTTGTATGGGGATTATTGTCGCGGTGTTTTTGCAGTGCAGCGGATCAGCCGGGGACTGTCGGATTTTTCTGATTGGGATAGACCAGACCGGCCGAGATCACCAATTTCGCCGCGTCCTCAACCGACATATCCAGTTCGATCACGTCTTCGACTGGGAAATACAGCAAAAACCCTGATGTCGGGTTCGGCGTGGTTGGCACAAACACCGAAAGCAACCGCCCGCCGGTTTCGGCGCGCCGCGCGATTTCGCCCTTGGCCTCGGTTGATACAAACCCGATGGCCCAGATGCCTTTGCGCGGGTATTGGATCAAACAGGCCTTTTCGAAACTGCGATCGGACTGGGCAAACACGGTTTCCGCGATCTGTTTCACACCGGAATATATCGAACGCACGATCGGCATCCGGTTGACCAGACTTTCGGCGAAACGGATCAAAGAGCGGCCCAGCAACCCGCGTGCCAGCCAGCCAACCAAAATGGTGAATACCAAAAAGATGATCAGCCCGACGCCGCGCAGATTGATCCCGATATACTGTTCCGGTTGAAACCGGTGCGGCACCAATGGCAAAACGACGCCATCGACCCATCCGACAATGCTCCAGATCAACCAGATGGTTAGGCCAACCGGCGCGATCACCACAATTCCGGTTAGGAAACTGGAGCGCAGGCGGGCAAAAATCCCAGGTCTGCGTGGTGGTGGCATATCGGGAAATGGCGTTGTCATATGCGGGTCAACTCGGGCTTGGGATGATCGGAAAATTCCATCGCCATGTTAGTTAGGCATTTTGCCACCACGTCACAATGGCATTCACGGCGCAACCCGTGCTGAATTTAACGATTGGTGCATAGTTGCTGTGCAATTTCAGCGGCCAAACGGGCATTGTTCAGAACCAGGCCGATGTTTGCATCCAGCGACCTGCCGCCTGTCAGGTCGTAAATACGTTTTAACAAGAAGGGGGTCACCTCTTTTCCGGTGATGCCCATTTCATCGGCATCGCGGGTGGCCTGTGCAATCACAGGTGCCATTTCGCCTGCCGGAATTTCCACGGCCCGCGGGATCGGATTGGCGACCAATTGCCCGCCGGGGATATTCATCTGGCGGCGCAAACGATGCGCACGGGCAATTTGTTCGGAACTGTCCATACGCAACGGTGCCTTGATTTCAGAGGTGGCGGACCAGAAGGCAGGCAGGCTGTCCTGACCCAAGGCGATGACAGGAACACCAAGAGTTTCAAGAGCTTCCATGGTTTTGTTAAGGTCAAGTATTGCTTTGGCCCCCGCCGCCACCACAGTGACAGGGGTTTGTGCCAACTCTTGTAGGTCGGCAGAAATATCGAACGATTGTTCGGCCCCTTTGTGAACCCCGCCGATGCCGCCGGTGGCAAAGACTTCAATCCCGGCCAGATGCGCCGCAATCATGGTGGATGCCACAGTGGTCGCCCCCGTGCCGCCCTGCGCCATGCAGGCCGCCAGATCGGCGCGCGACAGTTTGGCAACGCCTTTGGCCTGCGCCAGTTTTTCCAGCTGTGTATCGGTCAGGCCGACATGCAGCACCCCGTCCAGCACGGCGATGGTGGCGGGGGTTGCGCCCGCATCACGCACGGTCTGTTCCACCGCGCGGGCGGTTTTCAGGTTGTCGGGGTAGGGCATGCCATGGGTGATGATTGTGCTTTCCAACGCGACCACAGGGCGGTTTTCTGCCAGTGCAGCGGCAACATCGGGCGAGGGGGTGTAAGGGGCGGTCATAGTGTTTCTCCTGCCACATAGTTCGCAGCGGTTTGTAATGCGGTTTCAAGAGCCTGGGCGCGGTCCTGACCTGAGATTTCGGCGGCAATATGCGCTGCCATAAAGGTGTCGCCTGCGCCGGTTACGCGGGCCTCGCGCACCGCTGGCGGGTTCATGGTCAGCAGGGGCTGGCCCTGGCTGCCATCACAAACCGCCAGCGCTCCGTCAGTGACCAGCACCCGTTTTGCGCCGCGCTCCAGCAGGGCACGGGCCGCTGTCGGCGCGTCGGAAAAGGTTGCGGTGGCCAGCAGGCCCGCCTCTTCCAGATTGACGTATAGGGTGGCATTGGGGTGGGCCATCAGGGGCACGATGCGTTCGGCCTTGCCCGGGCTGGCGGGCACCACGCGCAGGTCGGCGCGGGTGAATGCGGGTGCGGTTGCAATGCGGGTCAGCAAATCGCGGGTCAGGTTGCCATCAATACAGATCACACCGCGATAGGGGTGCTCGTCCGAGCCCAGACTGCCGTTCAAAAGCGGGGCGATGATCGCCTTTCCGGCGGCTTCCAATGAATGGGCATCGGCGATGGCGGCGATCAACCCGTTTTCGCCCTCGATCGCCATATAGCGGTCAGTGGGAAAATCGGCATGGCGCAAAGCAAGATCAGCTTTGACGCCCAAGTCATTGCATGCACGTATTAATTCATCACCTTCGGCGTCCAGCCCGATGGCCGTCAGAACCGAAGGGCGCAGATTTTCGCGCACCAAAGCCATGGCGATATTCATCGCCACGCCACCGGGCAGGCGGGTGATATGACCGGGCACATCATTGCCCAGCCGCATCGCCCGTTCGGCGCGGCCGATCACATCCCACAGGACGCTTCCGATACATAGAATCTGTGTCATGGCGCATGTCTGCCCGACATGGGTAACACGCGCAAGCGGCGCTATTGCGGAACCTGAAAAGTCAGCGCGGCCCAATGGGTTTCCCAGATTGCGCCGGTCAGCTTGGCCAGCGCGGGATCAGGGCGGCGCAGCACCACGGAATCCAGCAGATATGTGTGGCCCGCAGTGACCGGAACGGTGACCACACCAGCCGCATCGGTGCGCAGGCGGGTGACAGTGACGGATTTGTCGGGGGCGCGGGCGAACACCTCGACCTGAGTCAGGTCGCGGGGGCCGCCTTGATACAGAAGCACGGCCCGAAACCCGCCTGACATATCATTGGTATAGGGGTTGGTCAGGGCCACAAATTCGGTTTCCAGCCCCAATTCGCGGTCCGTGCCTTTTGCATCAGCTACGCCCAGCAAGGCCTTGGAATGGCGCCAGTATACCTCTTTGAAATCCGCGAGAGGCAGGGTGTTGGTCTGATGGAACATCGCAATGCCGGGAATGTCGCGCGCCAGATCCTTGTGATTGGCAAAGGACATGAATTTCTCCCATGTCTTATAGCGCACGGTGGAATGGGTCGACGCATAGGCCAGCACCGCCAATCCTGCATCCGGTGCGGTGGTTTGCACCGCTGGTATATCGCCTGCGCGCCCCTGCAGCGGCGTCACGCCATCGCCTGTCACCATGTCGAACCGGGTCATGCGCCGGTCCAGCCAGCTGAGTTCGACCCCGTCGAAATCCTCGCCGTTTTTCAGGCTGACAACCAGATCATCGGCAGGTTCCATTTGCCATTTGTCGGTATCAAGCCATACTTCATGGGCAAGCGCGCCAAAAGGCGTCAGGAAAAGGGCGAGGGGAAGAATGCGCAACACATGTTTCATGGTGGCCAAGCTGCTGCTGATCTGGCTGATGTCAAGTCTGGCAACGATCACAACCGCGCATGAGGTCACGCCGACCATCGCCAATCTGTATGTCAAAGACGGGCAGACGGTGCTGGAATTGCGCCTGAACGTCGAGGCGTTTCTGGCCGAAATTGATCTGGACGGGGTTGCGGACACCGACAACACCGATCAATCCGGCCAATATGATGCGCTGCGCGCGCTTGAACCTGATGCCCTGCGCCCTGTGGTTACAGATGGCATGGCGGTGATCATGTCTGGTTTTACCCTGAATGTTGATGGCACCCCGCTGCCTATGTCGTTTGAATCCATGCAGTTGCAACCCGCAGGTAATGTTGATTTGCCCCGCGCCAGCGACCTGACCTTTATCGCTGACATGCCCGCGAATGCGCAAAATTTCCGGCTGGATTGGGCGCAGGGCAATGGCGAAATCGTGCTGCGCCAGCAGGGTGTGGACGACCCTTATACCGGCTATATCAATGGCGGCGCGTCGTCACCTGATATCGCCATTGCGGGTGGCACCCCCTCTGTTACGGCGCTGGCGGCCTTTGCCCAATATGTGCCGGTGGGGTTTGATCATATTCTGCCCAAGGGGCTGGATCATATCCTGTTCGTTCTGGGGCTGTTTTTTCTGTCGCCGCGGCTGAAACCGCTGTTGTGGCAGGTGTCGGCCTTTACGCTGGCGCATACGGTAACCCTGGCGGCCGGTGCTATGGGCTGGGTCAATGTGCCCGCCAGTATTGTGGAACCCCTGATCGCCGCGTCGATCTGTTGGATTGCGGTGGAAAATATCATTGGTGACGGGAAATTGCACCGCTGGCGACCCGTTGTGATTTTCAGCTTTGGCTTGCTACACGGGCTGGGCTTTGCCTCGGTTCTGGGGGAATTCGGCCTGCCACAGGGGCAGTTCATTCCCGCGTTGATCGGGTTTAACGTCGGGGTCGAACTGGGCCAGCTGACGGTGATCGCACTTGCATTCCTTGCCGTAGGTATCTGGTTTCGCAGCAAAAACTGGTATCGTCAGGCCATCGCCATGCCCGCATCAGGGGTGATTGCCATGATCGGCGCCTATTGGGTGGTGGAACGGGTGTTCCTGTAACGCTCAAAAACCCGAAAAATATGGCGTTTCGGGCTTGCCAGCCGGGCAGGGGGATTGTAATAGCGCGCTACTCAAACCCGCAGGTGGGGTTGGGCGTATGAGGGAGACATCCTTATAGGTCCGCCGGTTGGGCATTTGCCCTGACACCCCGCCGAGGCGTAAACCGGAAAGGAAAAAGACATGGCTCTTCCAGAGTTTTCCATGCGTCAGCTTCTTGAAGCAGGCGTTCACTTTGGCCACCAGACGCAGCGCTGGAACCCACGTATGGGTCCGTATATCTACGGCGCGCGCAACGGCATCCACATCATGGACCTGACACAGACCGTTCCCATGCTGGACGCGGCGCTGAACATCATCCGTGACACCGTGGCGAAAAACGGCCGCGTTCTGTTCGTTGGCACCAAACGTCAGGCCGCACAGCCCGTCGCCGATGCCGCAGAAAAATGCGCACAGTATTACATGAACCACCGTTGGCTGGGCGGCACGCTGACCAACTGGCAGACCGTTTCGCAGTCGATCAACCGCCTGAAGGCGATTGACGAAGCAGCCGAGCGCGGCTTTGAGGGCCTGACCAAGAAAGAGCGTCTGGGCATGGAACGCGAGCAGGCGAAACTGAACGCCTCGCTGGGCGGCATCCGCGAAATGGGCGGTGTTCCCGACCTGCTGTTCGTCATCGACGTGAAAAAAGAGCAACTGGCCATCGCCGAAGCCAACAAACTGGGTATTCCCGTTGTTGCTGTGGTTGATACCAACTGTTCGCCCGACGGGATTGATTATGTCATCCCCGGCAACGACGATGCGGCACGCGCCATCGCGCTGTATACCGATCTGGCATCGCGTGCAGCACTGGACGGTATGACCGCACAGATGGGCGCAGCCGGTGTTGACCTTGGCGCATTGGAAGAAGCCCCGGTTGAAGAAGCCGTAGCCGAAGCCTGATCCATGTAGGGCAGGGCGCATCTGTGCCCGCCCGTCATGAAAATGTCACCGGGTGGCGGCTAAACCGCCCCCGGACCCGTTTCATAGAATTTCGAGGAGCCGTAACATGGCGATCACTGCTGCAATGGTGAAAGAACTGCGCGAAACATCTGGCGCAGGCATGATGGACGCGAAAAAAGCGCTGACCGAAACCGATGGCGACATGGAAGCCGCAATCGACTGGTTGCGCACCAAAGGTCTGGCGAAAGCCGCCAAAAAATCCGGTCGCACCGCCGCCGAAGGTCTGGTGGCCGTGGCTGTGGACGGTGGCAACGCCGTTGCTGTCGAAGTGAACTCGGAAACCGATTTCGTCGGTAAGAACGCCGAATTCCAGGGCATGGTTGCGGGCATCGCCAGCGCCGCGCTGACTGTCGATGATCTGGACGCGCTGAACGCGGCCGAAGTCAACGGCAAGCCGGTTTCGACCGTGATCACCGATGCGATCGCCAAAATCGGCGAAAACATGACCCTGCGCCGGATGCAGAAAATTTCGGGCGACAAGGTTGTGTCTTATGTTCACAACGCTGTCACCGATGGCATGGGCAAAATCGGTGTTCTGGTTGCAATGACGGGTGATGATGATGCATTCGCACGTCAGGTCGCCATGCACATCGCAGCCGCCAACCCCGCCTCCCTGTCCGAAGCAGATCTGGACGCTGCCGTTGTCGAGAAAGAAAAGCAGGTCCAGATGGACATTGCACGCGAATCCGGCAAACCCGAAGCAGTGATCGAAAAGATGATCGTTGGCCGTATGAAGAAATTCATCGCCGAATCGACTCTGCTGGGTCAGGCATTCGTTGTGAACCCCGACCTGACAGTCGAGGCAGCCGCCAAAGAAGCAGGCGTGACCATCACCGGTTTCGTGCGTCTGGAAGTGGGTGAAGGCATCGAAGTGGTGAAAGAAGACTTCGCAGCCGAGGTCGCCAAGACCGCCGCAGGCGCGTAATCCGAAAAGCGTCTGGCCCCACCAAGGGGCCGGTCGCACGGGTTGCCACGCAATGCTCTGAAACGACGGTGCCGCCCCCAGGGACGGCACCGTTTTTTTTGGCCTCTCCACCCCGGGACAATGGGGATGAAAGGAGGGAGAGGGCCGTAGTGCCGACCCGAGGCAGAAAATACGCCCCGGGCCGACGTCCGGATTGTCCGGCGGTCTGATCAGTGCCCCGAAATCACGAGGGTGATCATCCCGATGTTCCCTGGCTAAAGCCACCACTCACGGAACGATTTCAGACTGCCAATTAAGTGCCAATTAAGAAAGTAAGGGATTCCCTACCCATCGGCATAGGGCTTCGCCCTTGGGTGGAAAAATGGGTGATTTCAGGGGGATAGGTTGACCCGGCTGACCTTATGGTCAAGAACGTCAGGGCAGGGAGGTCGTCTGGCCGTCGAACACAAACATCTGGTTGCGAAAGGCCGCTTTCAGCACAGCTTGTGCCGAAGTTTCCACGCTCAGCGCCTCGCGCGCCAAACGCAGATGTTTTTCAACCGTGGCCGGTGTCAGCCCCATCAGCATTGCAATATCCTGCGTCGTCTTGCCATCACCAACCCATTCCAGCGCCTCGATCTGGCGTTTGGTCAAGGGGCGCCCAAGGCCCGAGTAAGGCAGGGTCTGAATTTTGAGATGGGCGACATTGTTCATGACGATGATGTCCTGCCCGTGCTTTTCCCACATCGCATCTATCTGGTCTTGCGAAATATCCGGCGCGGCGGTCAGGGCAATCGCGCCCTTGTTGCGCTGCGACAGCGATTTGAAACTGATGGTGTAACCGGCATGAACCTTTTGCGACAGGTTGAACGCGATCACCTTGCGCTCTTCTTCGGACAGTTCATTCAGGCGCACGCGTTCGGCCAGCACGCGCCAGCTACATGCGCCTTCATTCTGGATGGCCCATTGCGTCATTGGTGCGTGAAAATACAGGCGTTCGTTGAAAAACACGTCGGTATAGGCGGGGCTATGGTTCGATAGCACCACGAAATCCTCGGGGTTGCCCAGCGAATTTTCCGTGCGATAGCGGGTAAAGCCATAGATCAGGCGGTCAAACCCGTAGGATGCCATCTTGGGGCAATGCATATCCCACAGCTCTTCGATGCTGCGTGCGTTTGTCAACGCTTCGAGATAGCGCATTGTCGTCATGTTGTTATGTCCCCAGATGCGCGACCAGCGCGTCAATGGCCAGACTATACCCATGTATGCCAAAACCGCAAATCTGACCCAGCGCGACGGGGGCGATCCATGACTTGTGGCGGAATGCCTCGCGGGCATGGATGTTGGACAGGTGCAATTCGACCACCGGCAATTCGACAGAATTGATCGCATCCATGATGGCGATGGATGTATGGGTCAGGGCGCCGGCATTCAGGATGATCCCGCCGTGTTTGCCCTTGGCGGCATGGATCATGTCGATCAGCACGCCTTCGTGGTTGGATTGGGCAAAGTCCAGATCGACGCCCAGATCACCGGCTTTTTCACGGCATAGGGTTTCGACATCTGCCAAAGTGGCAGAGCCGTATACCTCTGGCTGGCGCGTGCCCAACAGGTTCAGGTTCGGACCGTTTAGGATCAGGATCGATGTCATTTGAAAGTCCTTGCTGTTTGCACGGGTGTTGAGTTGCTATCATTGCATAGGAAACATGCGCCAGCGGTGCAAGCGTGCAGACAGCGGGGCATGCGGGAATCGCAAAGTTGGCTTGTTTTCAATGGGATACACCCTCATATATTTAACATAATACTCATTATGCGACTATTATATGGAGTTTGTCCATCTGCTCCCCCCATGTGTAAACGGCACTGATGTAAACGGCACTGTCACACGGGCAAAATCCTAGACGCCGAGCAATGCACCCCGTTCACAGCCCAAGTGTCCTGAGACGAAGCCACGGGCACACCGCTGGTTCAACGGGTCAATTCACGGACCGGCCTGATGGATTTATCCGTGAAATCAAACAGTCAGTAGATGACGTTTCACATCTGGTTGGGTTTTGGCGCGCCGTGATCCGTTAGAACCTCGCCCCAACCAAATGCGCAGCCAGAGCCGCTGTTTCATAGAAGACCGATTTGGCGCGAGGCAGGTTTTCGACATATGCGCCCGTGGGGTCCAGTGGCAGCCCGCTTTCGTCGCCGTTAAGCAGCGCGGTTGCTGCGGCCCCGCCCATCAATGTGCCCGGTGCGATCCCGCGCCCTGAATATCCGAAAATGGCATAGCCCAGGGGCAACCGCCGAATACGCGGCAGTTTGTCGGCTGTCATCATGATTTTTCCGGACCAGAAATGGGTGTAACTCTGTCCTGTAAGCTGTGGAAATATCTGGATAAGTTTACGTTCGGCCCATGCGCGGTGAATTCCGGTTCGATCAAACGCCCCCATACCCCCCAGAATAACGCGCCCTGCCCCGTCGCGCCGGACCGAGGTCATGATATTGGCGCAGTCCCAGCATCCCTCGCCACCGCGCAGAATGCCCGCCTGCATGTCATCGCCAAGCGGCGCCGTGGCCAGCTGAAAATAATTAACGACGCTGCATTCGGGCGCATCCTGCCCCTGGGTGTCTGTATGATATGCATTCGTGGCGATCAGCAGCCTGCGTGCGCGAATATCGCCGCCTTTCAGGATCACCCGCCAATGGTCCCCCATGTGGCGTAACGCCAGAACGGGGCTGTTTTCATGCAGTTCAGCCCCCGCATCAATCGCTGCGCGGGCCAGTCCACGCAGATAATTCAGCGGTTGCACCGTCCCTGCGCGGGCATCATGGAGTGCGCCGTAAAATGCATTGCTGCCAACACGTTGCGCGGTTTCCTTGGCGGTTAGCAGGGCAACGGGGGCCGATAGCGCCTGCTGCTGTCGCAGCCTGTCACGCAGATTCGCCAGTCCGGCTTTGGTTTGCGCCAAATGCAGCGTGCCGTTGCGTTGTGGCTCGCAGTCGATGCCATGTCTTTCGATCAGGTCGAACACCTGCGCGGGGGCTGCGGCAAGGGCCGTGTTCAAGCGTTGCCCCGCCGCCTGCCCCAGCCGCTTGATCACGGATTCCGGTGGCAGCCACAGACCCGCATTGACCAAACCCACATTGCGACCAGACCCGCCATGACCGATCAAATGCGCCTCTAGCAAGGTAACGGATGCGCCGGTTTGCGCCGCAGTCAACGCAGCAGAACACCCCGTAAACCCGCCACCGACAACGGCCAGATCAACCAAAGTATCGCCCGTATATTCAATGGTTTGCAGTGCGTTCTTATTGCTGTCTTGCCACAGGTTTTGCTGCATTCCACCTCCAAACAAAACAGGCCCGCGTCACCAATTCGTGACGCGGGCCAAATTGATTTCAAAACCTGATCAGATCAAAAGAACGCTTGCAAGCCCGTCTGCGCGCGGCCAAGGATCAGCGCGTGAACATCATGCGCGCCCTCATAGGTGTTGACGGTTTCCAGATTGACCATATGGCGGATCACGCCAAATTCCAGACTGATGCCGTTACCGCCATGCATGTCACGGGAAAGTCGCGCAATATCAAGAGCTTTGCCGCAGTTGTTGCGCTTGATGATAGAAATCATTTCCGGCGCTGCCACGGCTTTGTCCATCAGGCGACCAACCTGCAACGAGGCCTGAAGCCCCAGCGCGATTTCGGTCTGCATATCCGCCAGTTTTTTCTGATACAGTTGTGTTTGTGCCAAGGGGCGTTTGAACTGGTGACGGTCCAAACCATATTGCCGCGACGCGTGCCAGCAAAACTCGGCCGCGCCCAGAACACCCCATGAAATGCCGTAACGGGCGCGGTTCAAACAGCCGAACGGGCCTTTCAAGCCTTCGACATGGGGCAGCAGGGCGTCCTCTCCGACCTCGACATTGTCCATCACGATTTCCCCGGTGATCGAGGCGCGCAAGGACATTTTGTTCAGGATTTTCGGGGCGGACAGGCCTTTCATGCCCTTTTCCAGAACGAAACCACGGATTTTTCCGCCGTGTGCTTCGGATTTGGCCCAGACCACGAAAACATCCGCGATCGGCGCGTTGGAAATCCACATTTTTGAACCCGTCAGAACGTAACCGCCATCGGTTTTCACGGCGCGGGTTTTCATGCCTGCGGGGTCGGACCCGGCGTCGGGTTCGGTCAGGCCAAAACAGCCGATCCATTCGCCCGACGACAGTTTCGGCAGGTATTTCATGCGCTGCTCTTCGGAGCCGTAGGCATAGATCGGATACATCACAAGGCTGGATTGCACCGACATCATCGAGCGATAGCCGCTGTCCACGCGCTCGACCTCGCGGGCGACCAGACCATAGGACACATAGCCCGAGCCCAAGCCACCGTATTGTTCCGGCGTGGTCACGCCCAACAGGCCCATTTCACCCATTTCGCGGAAAATTTCGGGGTCGGTTTTTTCCTCGGCAAAGGCTTCCAGAACGCGGGGTTGCAGTTTTTCCTGACAATAGGCGCGGGCGCTGTCGCGGATCATGCGCTCGTCCTCGTTCAGCTGTTCGTCCAGCCGGAACGGGTCTTGCCAATCAAATGATCCCAGATCGGGGGCATCTTTGGCGCGCAGGTGCGGTTTGTCGGTCATTCCTGGTTTCCTCCTTGGGGTATTACATGAATTTTTTACCTGTATATATCGGTTGTTATGCAAAAGATAACGAGTATACCGCATAAAAGCATGAGGTTTTGGAATGTTCGAGAGACGGATGCTGCCATCCCTGGGGGCGCTGCGCGCATTAGAGGCATTGGACCGGCTGGGCAGCGCCACCGCCGTGGCCGAGGAATTGTCGCTGACCCAATCCGCCGTCAGCCGCCAGCTGCAAACACTGGAACAGCAATTGGGCGCGGTATTGATCATACGTGAAAAGCGGCGAATGCGCCTGACACCAGCCGCAAAAACATATGCGGCAGAGGTTCGCGAGGCGCTGAACCGCATCGCGCAGGCGTCAATCAAACTGCGCGTCAACCCCGAGGGCGGGCAGATCAATCTGGCGATCCTGCCGACATTCGGGATGCGCTGGCTGGTGCCGCGCCTGCCTGAATTTGCAACGCGCCATCCTGATATCACCGTCAATATGGCCACGCGGCTGCACCGCTTTAACTTTGGCAGCGAAGGTATTGATGCGGCAATACATTATGGGAAACCGGATTGGCCGGACACGCAGCACCTGCGCTTGAAACCCGAAACGGTCGTGCCGGTCTGTGCGCCGTCATTATTGCAGCGGCACACCGTTGCGCGCCCCGCCGATATCCTGTCCCTGCCCCTGATGCATATCCAGACACGGCCCAAGGCATGGTCGGATTGGTTTGCCCATTGGGGGGTGGATACACCCACACCCCAAGGCATGTTGCACGACCAGTTTTCGACCATCACACAGGCGGCCATTCACGGGTTGGGGGTTGCGTTACTGCCAGACTATCTGGCGCAACAGGATATTACGTCAGGGCGTTTGGTGCCGGTTTGGGGCGGCACAACACCATCGATGGGCAGCTATTATCTGGTCTGGCCCAAGGAAAAGGCGACCGATCCGGCGTTGCGGAAATTCCGTGACTGGCTGGCCACGCAGGCAGAGGAGGAGGATGAATTGCCACGCTAGCCCCCTGCCCTTTGCACATCAGCTTTGC
Organism: Paracoccaceae bacterium; assembly: GCA_050633465.1. GTDB lineage: Bacteria > Pseudomonadota > Alphaproteobacteria > Rhodobacterales > Rhodobacteraceae > UBA3069. The sequence goes on from JBOEGO010000016.1 coordinate 68,730, forward strand.
TATATAAGCCACTGATAATAAACTACCCCAAGGCATATCCCGCACCGCGCACCGTGCGCAGCGGATCTTGGCCACCCGTTTTGGTCAATGCCTTGCGCAAACGGCCGACATGCACATCGACCGTGCGGGTATCGACATAGATATCGCGGCCCCAAACACGGTCCAGCAATTGTTCACGCGAAAACACCCGCCCCGGTTTTTCCATAAAAGTAGACAGCAGCCGGAATTCGGTCGGCCCCAGTTTCACAGGGTCAGGGCCACGTGTGACGCGGTGGGTTTCGGAATCCAGAATGATATCTTCGTATTCCAACCGTTCGCCCATGGTTGCCGGGCGGGTGCGGCGCAATTGGGCGCGCACACGGGCCAGCAGTTCGACCATGGAATAGGGTTTGACCATGTAATCATCCGCGCCCGTTTCCAGCCCGCGCACCTTGTCCACTTCTTCGGACCTTGCCGATAACATGATCACCGGAACGCCACGGGTTTCGGCGCGCATTTTCAAACGGCGGCAGACCTCGATCCCCGAAACATTGGGCAACATCCAGTCCAGCACGATGATATCGGGCGCGACCTCTTCCACCAAGATCAACGCCTCTTCGCCGTTTTCCGCCTGCGCCACGGTAAAACCTTCGGCCTCCAGGTTATAGGCCAGCACTTCGCGCTGCGAGGGTTCGTCTTCGACCACCAGAACGGTTGGTTGTGCGGTTGCCATGCTGTCAATCCTCGTTTTCGGCAAACACCCCACCCGAGGTCAGATCGGCCTTGGGGCGTTTTTCATCGGGGAATTCACCCGTCACCAGATAAACCACCTGTTCCGCAATAGAGGTCACATGATCCCCCATACGTTCGGTGTTCTTGGCGATGAAATGCAGGTGCATGCAGGCGGTGATGTTGCGCGGGTCTTCCATCATGAATGTCAGGAATTCGCGAAACAGCGCATTATACATCTGGTCCACATCATGGTCGCGCATGATCACATCATGGGCCAGATCGGCGTCGCGCTGGATATAGGCGTCAAGCGCGTCTTTCAACATGCGCTGCACCTCGCGGGCCATACGGCGCAGGGCAGCATGGGCGCCGGAAATGGGCGACATCTGCACCAGAACGCCCGTGCGTTTTGCCATGTTTTTCGAATAATCCCCGATGCGTTCCAGATTGGCGGCGACCTTCATCACCGTCAGCACCACGCGCAAATCCACCGCGGTGGGGGCGCGCAATGCGATCAGTTGGGCGCATTGTTCGTTGATCTTCTCTTCCAGCTCGTCGATGACGCGGTCACCGTCACGAACCGCTTCGGCCAGTTCCTCGTCGCGGTCCTCCAGCGATTTGGCGGCGCTTAGAATGGCCTCTTCGACCAGTCCGCCCATGCGCATGATCAGCGCCTGAATGCCCTCCAGGTCGCGATCAAAGGCGGAAGCAATGTGTTGCGTTGTCATATCGGTCACTCCTTACCCGATCCGGCCGGTGATATAGCTTTCGGTGCGCGGATCCTGCGGGTTGGTGAAAATCTGGTTGGTGTCGTCATATTCCACCAGGTTTCCCAGATGGAAAAACGCGGTTTTCTGACTGACACGCGCGGCCTGTTGCATGGAATGGGTCACGATCACCACGGAATAGCTTTCGCGCAGCTCGTCTATCAATTCCTCGACCTGTGCGGTGGCGATGGGATCCAGCGCGGAACAGGGTTCATCCATCAGCAACACTTCGGGTTCGGTGGCCACGGCGCGGGCGATGCACAGGCGCTGTTGCTGCCCGCCCGACAACCCGGTGCCGGGGGCGTGCAGGCGGTCTTTTACCTCGTCCCAGATGGCACCACGGCGCAGGGATTTTTCCACGATCACATCCAGATCGGCCTTGTTTTTGGCCAATCCGTGAATGCGCGGCCCATAGGCGATATTGTCATAGATGGATTTCGGAAAGGGGTTGGGTTTTTGAAACACCATCCCCACCTTGGCGCGCAATTGCACCGGATCCACCTTGCGGTCATAGATGTTTTCACCGTCCAGATTGATGTCGCCTGTCACGCGGCAAATATCAATCGTGTCGTTCATCCGGTTCAGGCAACGCAGGAACGTGGATTTGCCACAGCCCGACGGGCCAATGAAGGCGGTCACGGTTTTGTCCTGAATTTCGACGTTCACATCCTTGATCGCATGTGTTTCGCCGTAATAGACCTGCACATTGCTGGCCGAAATCTTGCTCTTGGTCACTACGTCTTTCTCCAGGCTGGGCGCGTCATACATGGGTCTCGTCCTTCTTGGCTTACCAGCGGCGTTCAAAGCGGCGGCGCAGAATGACGACAAGCGTATTCATGGTCACCAGAAACACGAGCAGGATGATGATACCACCCCATGCCCGTTCGTAAAATGCGGGGTCGGCACGTTTTGCCCATTCATAGATTTGGGCGGGCATGGCCGAATTGGGCGACATCAGGCCCTCGGCCACGGAACCGGGCGCGTTGGATGCGATGAAACCGATCATGCCGATCAGCAGCAGCGGCGCGGTTTCACCCAATGCCTGTGCCAGACCGATGATGGTGCCGGTCAGGATGCCGGGTGCGGCCAGGGGCAGTACATGGTGGAACACCGCCTGCATTTTTGACGCCCCCACCCCCAGCGCCGCGTCGCGGATGCTGGGCGGAACCGATTTCAGTGATGCGCGGGTGGAAATGATGATCGTTGGCAGGGTCATCAGTGTCAGCACCAAACCACCGACCAGCGGCGCGGATTGTGGCAGGTGCATATAATTGATGAACACCGCCAGCCCCAGAATACCGAACACGATTGACGGCACGGCGGCCAGATTGGAAATGTTCACCTCGATCACGTCGGTCCAGCGGTTTTTCGGGGCGAATTCCTCTAGATAGATCGAGGCAGCCACACCGATGGGCAGGGACAGGCCCAAAACCACCAGCATCATGAAAAACGACCCTGCCATGGACACGCCCATGCCCGCGGCCTCGGGGCGTTGATCCGATGCATCAGCCCCAAGGATAAAGGCCGGATTAAAGGTTTTGCGCAAAATACCTGCGTCACGCAAAGCATCTGCAAAATCAAGCTGTTGCGAGGTGATATTCTTGTTGTTCGCGATGCTGTCGCGGGTCACGCGCCCCTTGAGGTAGCCATCAATCCACGAATTCGCAAGAAATTTGAATTCGATGGTCTGCCCAATCTGGTCAGGGTTTTCGATCACATAGTTGCGCAGGTCGGCAGCGGCGGATTTAGACAGGATTGCCGCCTGTTTTTTGACCGCCAGATCAGATGCCACACCTGCATCACCCAGCGTGGCTTCCAAACCGGCCTGAATGATCGGCGCATAGCCAAAGGTGGATACCTTTTTGATCTTGTCCAGATCACGTTCGCCGGTCTTGTCCAGTTTCTGTTCCAGCAGCGGCACGTCCAGCGTGATGAAACTTTGCTGGAACGCGCCCAGACCCTTGGACAGGATCGTGAACAGCAGCAGTGCCAGCATCAACAAACCGATGCCGATGGCGATCATGCCATAGATTTTGAACCTGCCCTCGGCTGCGTTACGGCGGCGCACACGGGGGGTTTGGGTGTAAATCGAACCGGCCTTGGGCGCATCCGGCGCACCAATAGGAAGCGAAGCGTCGCTCATTCGTATTGCTCCCGATATTTGCGCACGATGTAGAGCGCGAAGATGTTCAACCCCAAAGTCAGCACAAACAGCGACAGACCAAGGGCAAAGGCGACCAGCGTTTCGGGGCTGGAAAAATCGCCATCCCCCGTCAGTTGGCTAACGATCCGCGTGGTGATGGTGGTCATGGATTCCAGCGGGTTAAGCGAAAATTTGGCGATGGCCCCTGCCCCCATGACCACGATCATGGTTTCACCAATGGCACGGGACGCGGCCAGCAAAATGGCCCCCACGATGCCGGGCAGCGCAGCGGGCAGCACCACCTGACGGATGGTTTCGGATTGGGTCGCGCCAAGGCCAAGCGATCCGTCGCGCATGGATTGCGGCACAGCGTTGATAATGTCGTCAGACAGCGACGAAACGAACGGGATCAACATAACCCCCATCACCACCCCCGCCGTCAAAACCGAGGTCGCGCCCTTCATCCAGCCCAGGCCAAGCGTGCCACTGTCACCAAACAGCGACAGCAAAGTCGGGCCAACCGTTACCAGCGCGAACAGGCCGTAAACAATGGTCGGGATACCGGCCAGAATTTCCAGCAGCGGTTTGGCAAAGGCGCGGGTTTTCGATCCGGCATATTCCGACAGGTAAATCGCTGCGAACAACCCGATCGGCACCGCAACAAACAGCGCAATCAGCGAAATATAGATCGTGCCCCATAGCAGCGGCAGGATCGACAATTCACTGTCGCCGCGAAAATTCGGCGCCCATGTGCTGCCCAGGAAAAAGTCCGACCAGCTGTGCAAACCGAAAAAGTTTTTGGTTTCGAACACCATCGACAAAACGATGCCGACCGTTGTCAAAATCGCCAGAGACGCCGCGCCGATCAGCATGGCCAGCACTGCCTTTTCGACCACGTTGCGGGCGCGAAATTCGGGGCTGATGCGGACCATCGCATAGATGAACCCGCCAATGGCCAGCGCGGCCACCAGCAGGGTCATCCACAGGTTCGCCGTTTTGCTAAGGGTGCGATAGGTCTGTGCAGCGTTCAGGATTTCGGGTTGCACCTCTGATCCCAGTGCCACGCCGACCGTGCCCAGACGGCTGCGTATATCGGAAAATCCGGCGCGAAGGTCGCGGGCTTCGGATTTGCTCATCACGCCTTGCGCGACGGCCATGTCCAAACCTTCGGCCACGCGGCGCACATCCGACATGACCAGATCAAGAGAGGAGCCCTGCGCGACAAACCCGTCAGGGATTTTGTTTTCTGTGGCGTTATTGACCAGCAAAGGCTGGGCAATCATCCAGACCACCAAAACCATCAGCGACGGGATGGCGGTAAACAAAAGGACGTTTGCGCCGTGATAATTCGGGCGCGAGTGCAACAGACGTGCATCCCCCCCCGCAGAAGAAACCGCACGCAAGCGGCCTAGCAGATAACCAGCCAGCGCAAGCGCAATGACGGCAAGAACGAGCCAGAGGACAGGCATGGCAGCTCCGATATCCGAAGAGAAATTAGGGAAAATAAGACAAAGAGTGGAGGGAGGCGGGGGCCTCCCTCCGGTCGCGATTACATATTCGAACCCATGACGGCTTCGTCAGCAACTGCGGATTGGGTGTCGGCCAGTTCCGGATCGGACACCAGACCGTATTGTGCCAGCGGGCCATCGGGGCCAGCGATTTCATCGGCAACAAAGAATTCAGCGTATTCTTTCAGGCCGGGGATGACGCCGATGTGCGCTTTCTTGATATAGAAATACAAGGGGCGCGATACGGGGTATTCGCCGGTTGCGATGCTTTCGGTCGAGGGAACAATACCGGACATTGTTGCGACTTGCAGCTTGTCGGTGTTGTTTTCATAGAAGGCCAGACCGAACACGCCGATGCCGTCCTTGTTGGATTCGATGCGCGCCAGCGTTTCGGTGTAATCACCGTCGATGTCCACCGACACACCATCGGTGCGCAGGGAAATACATGCTTTTTCGGCGGCTTTCTTGTCGTCGCCATTGGCTGCTTTCAGCGCCTCGAATGCGCCGGTTTCTTCGCAGCCTGCCAGGATCACCTTGTCTTCGAACACTTCACGGGTGCCGTGTTTGGTGCCGGGGATGAATGCCTGAATGGGCTGGTCGGGGAAGGCCGCGTTCACGTCTTTCCATGATTTGTTCGGGTTGGCGACCAGTTCACCGTCAACCATTACGGTGTCGGACAGGGCCAGGAACCAATCAACGGGGGTGAATTCAAACGCGTTGCCCGCGATGTCGGATGCAAAGACGATGCCGTCATAGCCGATGCGCACTTCGATGATGTCGCTCACGCCGGCTTCGGCGCAGGCTTTGACTTCTTTGTCTTTGATTTTGCGCGATGAATTGGCGATGTCGATGGTGTTTTCGCCCACACCTTCGCAGAACCGTTTCAGACCGGCCGAGGAACCGCCCGATTCAACAACGGGCGTGGGGAAATCAAAGTTTTCGCCAAAGGCTTCGGCAACGATGGAAGCATAAGGAAGAACGGTGGAAGAACCGGCGACTTGCACCTGATCACGGGCAGTTGCAGCAGTTGCAGAAACGGCAGCGATCGCCATGGCAGAGGCGGTCAGTTTCACAAAGGACATTGGTTAGCTCCTGATTGTCAGTTGTAGAGATCAGCCATTAACGCGGCGACCTTGTGGCGGGTGCTATTGGTCTTGCGCAATGCTTTTGTGACAGTTGTGTAACAGTTTTATGACAGAATGGGCGGTGCGGTTTTTTTATGTGGCAGCGCGCAGCAAAAGCCCGCGAAAACCCTGGTATTTTCCAAGATCCGGCGGATTGCAGGCGCCAGAATTTAAAAGTGATTTTTGAAAGGTAAACCGGCGCGGTTCACGCGACCCGGGGAAGAATCACGGTAAAGCAACTGCCCTGCCCCGGCACACTGTCGATTTTCAGGCGCCCACGATGACGGCTGACAATATGTTTGACGATGGCAAGACCAAGCCCGGTGCCCCCCATTTCACGCGAGCGATGACTGTCGACACGGTAAAACCGTTCGGTCAGGCGCGGGATATGGATCGGGTCGATGCCCTGCCCCGTGTCACGCACGGCCACCTTTATGGCAGGGCCGCGTATGGCCGCGTCGCGTTCGATTTCGCTGATTGTGATGGCAACGGCCCCGTCGGCCCCACCATATTTGATCGCGTTTTCGATCAGGTTGGTGAACACCTGGCGCAGCTGGTCCTCGTCTGCGGTGACATCGGTTTTGGCCATTGCCACATCCAGCGTCACGCGCGTGCGGTTTTTTTCTGCCTGCGGGGTCAGCGCACGGATGGTGGATGTCAGCAAGACCTGCAAATCCACAACACTGTCGGGGCGAATGCGTTCCTGTCCTTCGACCTGACTCAGCGATAACAGGTCTTTGATCAGCCGGTTCATGCGGTCTGCTTCGGTTTGCATGATGCCCAGAAACCGTTCCTGCGCCTTTGGGTCATTGCGCGCCGGACCTTGCAGGGTTTCGATGAACCCGATCAATGCAGTCAGGGGGGTGCGCAGTTCATGGCTGACATTGGCGACAAAATCGCGCCGCATCTGACCGGCATGTTCCAGTTGGGTCTGGTCCTCCAGGCACAACAGAACCGCAAGTATCCCATTCAAAGGGATCGGCGCGCAACTGACAGTAAAGGAATGATCCTGCGTGCCCTGTTGAATGACAATCCGTGTCTTTTCGCGGCGGCGGGACTGGCGACAGTTATCTATTGCCTTGTGCAGGCTTGGATGGCGCAACACCGTGATCAGTGGTTTGTCCACCACATCGCTGCCAATCACAGTGCCGGCTTCGGCATTGATGCCGATGATTCTGTCTTCGTCGTCGATCAACAGCGCGGGCTGTGCAATTGCGTCGACAATTGATGGGGCTGAGGCTCTATTCATTAACAAACCAGTTAATAGATCAGGCGGAATTGCCAAGGCTTATCCCATTGTAATACCGTCATTGTAAGTTTTTTGTGGATAGATTGGAAAATTGCCTATTTCGCGGTTGGATTTGCGCGCAACTGCGGCACAGTGGATGGGCTGCGGCGTTTTGCCCGGCGCTCTGCTGCTGCTAAAGGTCCAAAATGACGTATACAAACGCGCACGCCGTTTCGTGTTCCCGTGCTTTGCAAATTCTGCCGCTGGACGGTGTGAAATGCGATTCCTCTGCGCCTTTCATCCGGTTTGCCGCGTTGCGCGCCCGTGTCTTGCACAGGTTCAATCCGGTGCTTGTGCTGTCGTGGTTATATGCGCGCGATCATGATGCCGTCGATGTGGCCACCAAACTGGCAGAGGCCGGTTACCAAGGGCGGTATCAGGTGATCACCCGCGCCCTGCCCCGCCCCGGCATTGTGAAACGGGAATTGCAGGCGATCTGCCCCGATGTTCAAGTGGAACTGGTGCAACGCCCCACGAACGACAAACCGCTGCACGGGTATGACGATTATATTGCCAATCCCGATCCTGAAATGGGGCAGACCAATATGCCGGGTTTGCAGCTGTTGGCCTGACCCTATTCGGGCAGGCCAACGCGGGCGGGTCAGATATGGGCCAGTCTAGGCGGGCCAGTGCTACGCAGGCCAGTCTGGCGCGGGCAGGTCAAACAGGTTTCAAACCGTTTTTGAACCGGCGCATATTTTCCTGATAATGCAGGGCCGAGGCGCGCAAACCGTTGATTGCGGCCTCGTCCAGCTGGCGCACCACCTTGCCCGGTGCACCCATCACCAGACTGCCATCGGGAATTTCCTTGCCCTCGGTCACCAATGCGCCCGCGCCGATCAGGCAGTTCTTGCCGATTCTGGCGCCGTTCAGCACAGTGGCCCCCATGCCGATCAGCGAATTGTCACCAATGGTGCAACCATGCAGCATCGCCTTGTGCCCGATGGTGCAGCCAGCGCCGACCGTCAGGGGGAACCCCTTGTCGCTGTGCATCACCACATTTTCCTGCACATTGCTGCCTTGGCCGATGAAAATAACCTCGTTATCGCCGCGCAGGGTGCATCCGAACCAGACCGATGTCGCTTCCTCCAGCACCACCTTGCCCATCACATGACTGCCGGGGGCGACCCAGAAATCATTGTTTTCGGGAGTTTGCGGCGCGTGGCCGTCCAGCGAATATAGCGTCATGTGATATCCTCGAATTGCAATTGCAGGTCGCGCACGTGATCGACCAGCCCGGGTTGCTGTGAGCGGCGCATACGGGTGGCGGCGATGATGGTTTTCAGTTCGGAAAATGTTTGGTCCAGATCATCATTCACCAGCACGAAATCATAGCCATCCCAATGGCTTATCTCGTCCCAGCTTTTCTGCATCCGGCGGGTGATCACCTCTTCGCTGTCCTGTCCGCGGCTGACCAGACGGCGGTGCAATTCGGCAATGGATGGCGGCAGAATGAAAATCGACAGGGTGTTCTGGCCCAATGACGAATTGCGGATTTGCTGCGCGCCCTGCCAGTCGATATCAAACAGAACATCGCGCCCTGCCTCGATTGCGGCCTCGACCGGCCCCTTGGGCGAGCCATAGAAATTGCCGAACACATGGGCGTGTTCCAACATGCCCTGCGCCGCGACATCGCGTTTGAAATCTTCCTCGTGCATGAAGTGGTAATCCTTGCCGTCCACCTCGCCCTCGCGCGGGGCGCGGGTGGTGGCGGATACCGAAAACGACAGGCTGTCATCCCAATCCAACAGGCGTTTTGACAGGGTGGATTTACCCGCACCTGATGGTGACGACAGAATGATCAGCAATCCGCGGCGGTCGTTGCCCGTCATGGTTCTGGCCCCTTTATTCAACATTTTGCACCTGCTCACGCATCTGGTCGATCAGGGTTTTCATTTCCAACCCGATGCGGGTCAACGCGGGGGATTGCGCCTTGGAACACAGGGTGTTTGCCTCGCGGTTGAATTCCTGCATCAGGAAATCGAATTTACGCCCGACCGGGCCGTTAACGCCCAGCAATTCACGCGCTGCATCGACATGGGCGCGCAGCCTGTCCAGTTCTTCGGTCACATCGGTTTTCACGGCGATGATCGCCAGCTCTTGCGCCACGCGGTCAGGGTCAACATTGTCCAGATTGTCCAACACACGGGCCAGTGCGGATTTTAGCGATATCGCGGCCTCTGCGCGCCGTGCGGTTGCCGCATCCTGGGCCGCCTGAACCAGATCGGCGATTTCATTCAACTGGCGGGTCAAAATCCTGGCCAGTGCTGCGCCCTCTCTGGCGCGCATGTCCTGAAAGGCGACCAGCAGTTGCGCGGCTTCTTGCACCAGTTTGGGCAGCAGGGTTTTGGATTCGCTATCCGTGGTCGATGCCTCGTATATGCCGCGCAACGTCAGGATATCCGATGGCGTCGAGGGGGCCAGTGACAGGCCCTGCTCCATGGCTTCGGCTTCGATCCGTTTCAGGGCGGCAATGGCAGAATTCAGCGCGGATTCGTTTACAGCCAACTGGCCGCCGCTTTCCTCGCGTGTGACGCGCAGGGACAGGGTCACATTGCCCCGCGACAGGGATTTCCCCAGCGTTTCGCGCAATGCGGGCTCCAACCCTTCGATCCAGTCGGGCACACGCAGACGCAGATCCAGCCCCTTGCCATTCACCCCGCGCAAGTCCCAAGACCAGTTATACCCCCCTTCGCTGCCCTTGTCGGCAGCAAAGCCCGTCATGGATTTTATCACGCGAAACTCCTTGAATTGTTCCCTGTTCCCTAGTCCATTTTTCAGGTCAGAGGCAAGGCAAGAGCCGCATCCGTGCCAAGGCAGAGGTTAACCAATGGTATAGATATTATATACGATTTCCCTCAACCTGTGTCATATTAACGGAAAGGTAAGGGATCTGTGCGAAAGGTTAACGGAAGGATCCGTTGATCAATCGCTACAGGTGTTTTCGATGTTAAAGACTGGTAGCCAAAGGATTTTCTGATGCGCCGTGACAATGACAGTGATCGCAACGTGATCTCGATGAACCGTTTTGTCGACAAGGAGCGTTTCCCCCTGCTGGCCGAGGTCGAGGCCTATTGGGATGGGTTGCGCGGCCCGCGCCCCGTGCCGATGCGTTCCGAAGTGGACCCGCGCGGTATCGAGCGTGCGCTGGAATATGCATTCATTCTGGAACGGATTGCCCCCGGTGTGGCGCGGTTGCGCATTGCCGGTTCGCATCTGACCGACCTGATGGGAATGGAGGTCCGCGGCATGCCCCTGACCGCATTTTTCACGCCGGATGCGCGCAAACAGATCACCAAATGCCTGGAGGACGTGTTTTCCGGACCCGCCATCGGCGAGGTTATGCTAAGCGCCGACAAAGGCATCGGCAAACCGGCGATGGACGCGAAAATGTTGCTGTTGCCCATGGCCAGCGATATGGGCGATGTCAGCCGGATTCTGGGCTGTTTCGTTACCAATGGCCAAATCGGGCGCACCCCGCGCCGGTTCAACGTGACGGATGTGAAAATGCGCGACATTGCGCTGCGTGAACAGCCGCCGCTGGCATCCGTTCCATTGCGTAAAACACCCGTGAAACCGCTGCAGGACAGGGCCGAATTTTCAGAATCCGCCGCGCCATTCGATCGTGGCCAGATCAAGGAAAGCAGGCTGGTCAACCGCCCGTCCCTGCCGCCCTATCTGCGATTGGTCGAAACGGATTAATCTGCCATCTGGCAGGGAAAGCACCGGATCAACCCACCAGACAGTGGACAACCGGACAGAGGACAAAAGGCAGGCCAATCTGGCCTGCCTTTCTTTGTTGTATCAATGGCTTGCGGCGCATATTTCAACCAGCATTGGCCTGACGAGTGTCGCGCAGCGATGACAGTTCTTCGGCCACAAGGAACGCCAGTTCCAGCGATTGCGACGCATTCAGACGCGGATCACAAGCGGTGTGGTAACGTGCGCTCAGGTCCTCGTCCGTGACGGCACGCACGCCGCCGGTGCATTCGGTCACATCCTGACCCGTCATTTCAAAATGCACACCGCCGGGAATGGTGCCCTCGGCCTTATGCACGCCAAAGAATTCGCGCACCTCGCGCAGCACCGATTCAAAGGGCCGCGTTTTATAACCGCTGGACGATTTGATGGTGTTGCCGTGCATCGGGTCACAGGTCCACAGCACATTGGCCCCCTCTTCGCGCACGGTCTGGATCAGGCGCGGCAGGTTTTCCGCCACCTTGCCCGCGCCGAAACGTGCGATCAGGGTCAGGCGTCCCTCTTCATTCTTCGGGTTCAGCTTGGCCATCAGCGCCTTTAGATCATCGGATGTCATGGTCGGGCCGCATTTCAACCCGATCGGGTTCATCACGCCAGAGCAGAATTCGACATGCGCGCCATCGGGCTGGCGGGTGCGATCCCCGATCCAGATCATATGACCGGACCCGGCCAACCATTTGCCAGACGTGGAATCATTGCGGCACAGCGCCTCTTCGTATTCCAGCAGCAGGGCCTCGTGACTGGTGTAGAAATCAACGGTTTGCAGCGTATGCGCACGGTCGCTGTCGACCCCTGCGGCGCGCATGAAATCCAGCGTGTCGCTGATCCGGTTCGCCAGATCGCGATACTGCGCCGCCTTTTGCGATTCCGTAAACCCGAGGGTCCACTGATGCACCTGATGCACATCGGCATAACCACCCGTTGAAAACGCGCGCAACAGGTTCAGCGTGGCCGCCGCCTGCGTATAGGCCTGCAACATTTTTCTGGGGTCGGGAATGCGTGCTTCGGGGGTGAAATCCAGCTCGTTGATGATGTCGCCGCGATAGCTGGGCAATTCCACACCATCCACGGTTTCCGTCGGCGCGGAACGCGGTTTAGCGAACTGGCCTGCCATGCGGCCGACCTTGACCACGGGCACCTTGGCCCCATAGGTCAATACCATCGCCATTTGAAGCATCACTTTAAAAGTGTCGCGTATCCCATTGGCACTAAACTGTTCAAAGCTTTCGGCGCAATCGCCACCTTGCAGCAAAAAAGCCTCGCCACGCGATGCGGCGGCCAGTTGCGCACGCAGTTTGCGCGCCTCGCCCGCAAAGACAAGCGGCGGATATTTCGACAGTTGGGCCTCGACTGACTCCAATGCTGCGCCATCCGTATAATCGGGCATTTGAACCCTGGGCTTTGCGCGCCAATCGGATTTTTGCCACTCGCTCATCGTGTTTCTCCACGTTTTCGGGTCATTTTGTTCGACACTCTATACAGAACCACTGATGCCTAGGCCATACGCATGACGGTTAATTTTCGACTTGGCCGGGCGGGCCTATGCTCACGGCCCTTGATGCGGCTTTGCAAAACTGATCAAGTATCGGCCACAACATCAGGGGCGACGCCATGACCACAGCACAAACTCCACGCCCCCAGCCAATGGACCGTGGCGCGACACGCCGCTTTACCTTTGTGCTATTGGACCGTTTTACCCTGCTTAGCTTTGCCTCGGCTGTGGAATGTCTGCGCCTTGCCAACCGTATGGCCGGATATGATGCCTATGCCTGGCAACTGGTGGGCGAAGGCGGCGAAACAGCGACCTGTTCAGCGGGCACCGTGTTCAAACTGGATGATGATCTGGGCGAATTACAGCGCCACGATGTGGCACTGATTTGCGGCGGATTGGATGTGCAAAAAGCCACGACCAAACGTCTGCTGTCGTGGCTGCGCCGGGAATCCCGCAAGGGAATCGTGATCGGCGGGCTGTGCACCGCTGCGCATGTGCTGGCCAAGGCCGGTTTGCTGGATGGCAAACGCGCCACCGTTCACTGGGAAAACCAGGACAGTTTTCAGGAAGAATTCGAAGATGTCGACCTGACCAAACGCGTGTTCGTCATGGATGGAAACCGTTGGACAACTGCCGGAGGAACGTCATCTATCGACCTGATGTTAAAGGTAATTGCCGGTGATCTGGGGCCAGAGGTGGCCAATGCCGTGGCCGACCAACAGATATATTCGGCCATTCGCACGGATCAGGACACGCAGCGACTATCGGTGCCCACCCGCATCGGCGTGCGCCACCCGAAACTGGGAATGGTGATCCAGAAAATGGAAACCAACATCGAAGAGCCGATCAGCCCGTCGTCATTGGCCGCCGAGGTCGGCATGTCCACCCGCCAGCTGGAACGCCTGTTTCGCCGCTATCTGAACCGGTCGCCAAAACGCTATTACATGGAACTGCGCCTGTCCAAGGCGCGCAACCTGTTGATGCAAACGGATATGAGCGTGATCAACGTGGCACTGTCATGCGGTTTTGCCAGCCCGTCGCATTTTTCCAAATGCTATCGCGCGCAATATGAAACCACGCCCTATCGCGAGCGGGGATCAAACGGCAACCGTCTGTCAGAACAGCAACCCACAAGCTGACCCATGGTCAGATTTGACCACATGATCAAGACACTTTTCTTTTACCAAAAGCCGCAATAGGCTCCGCATCGGACCTATCGTTCCAATCAGGGAGAATAACATGAAAAAGCTGCTTATGGCGACTGCTGCCTCTGCTTTGCTGGCCGGGGCCGCATCGGCCGAAGAAATCAAACTGGGCGTTATTTTGGGCTTTACCGGCCCGATTGAATCGCTGACCCCCAATATGGCCGCCGGTGCCGAACTGGCGATGAAGGAAATCAGCGACAGCGGCAAGCTGCTGGATGGTTCCACCGTTGTGTCGGTGCGCGCTGATTCCACCTGTGTTGACGCGGGCGCGGCCACGGCTGCCGCCGAACGTCTGATCACATCCGACGGCGTCAAAGGCATCATGGGAGCGGATTGCTCGGGCGTGACTGGCGCGGTTCTGGCCAATGCGGCCCTGCCCAATGGCGTTGTGATGATCTCGCCCTCGGCCACATCGCCCGCCCTGTCGGATGCCGAAGACAACGGTTTGTTCTTTCGCACCGCACCGTCGGATGCACGCCAAGGCGAAGTGATGACCACTGTTTTGCTGGAACAGGGCATCAAATCCGTGGCGCTGACCTATACCAACAATGACTATGGCAAGGGTCTGGCGGATAGCTTTCAGCAGGCTTTTGAAGCCGCAGGCGGTTCGGTCACCATCTCTGCCGCGCACGAAGACGGCAAGGCGGATTACTCGGCCGAGGTCGCAGCACTGGCCGCCGCGGGCGGTGACCGTCTGGTCGTCGCGGGCTATGTCGACCAGGGCGGCAACGGCATCGTTCGCGCAGCGCTGGATGCGGGCGCCTTTGATACGTTCCACTTCCCCGATGGCATGATCGGCGCGAAACTCGAAGAAGATTTCGGCACAATGCTGGACGGCTCCACCGGTCAGGTGCCCGGCACCGACAGCCCGGGCGCGGCCAAATTCGCCGAAGTCGTGGGTGACGCGGTTGACGTGACCTCGCCCTATGCGGGCGAAAGCTATGACGCGGCGGCGCTGATCCTGCTGGCGATGCAGGCGGCGGGTTCGTCCGATCCCTCTGACTACAAAGGGAAAATCATGGATGTGGCCAATGCGCCCGGCGAACAGATTTTCCCCGGAGAGCTGGCCAAGGCGCTGGAAATCATTGCCGGTGGTGGTGACATTGATTATGTCGGCGCAACTGCGGTGGAACTGATCGGCCCCGGCGAAGCAGCGGGCGGTTACCGCGAGCTGAAGTTCGAAATCGGCAAGATGGAAACCGTGAAATACCGCTGATCATCTGATCGAATATCAAACTTGGGCAGCCCGGTTTTTCCGGGCTGTTCCTATACTTACAAGGCGAAGTTCAATCGCCGCGGGGGATGTCAATGATCAGGGTTGAAAACCTGCACCGCCATTTCGGCGGGTTTCGTGCCGTAGATGGCGCAAGTCTGGAAATTGAACAGGGGTCAATCACTGGATTGATCGGGCCGAATGGTGCCGGAAAAACCACGCTTTTCAACGTGATAGCTGGCGTTCTTGAACCAACGTCGGGACAGGTTACCATGGGGGGTGCCGATATCACCGGCCTGCCGCCGCATCAGCTGTTTCACAAGGGGCTGTTGCGCACATTTCAGATCGCGCATGAATTCGGCTCGATGACTTGTCGTGAAAACCTTATGATGGTGCCGGGCAATCAGTCGGGCGAAACCCTGTGGAACACCTGGTTTGGCCGCAAACGCATCGCCAACGAGGAGCGCGCCCTGCGCGCCAAAGCCGATGAAGTGCTTGAATTTCTGACCATTTCCCATTTGGCTGACCACAAGGCAGGGCAGGTTTCCGGTGGTCAGAAAAAGCTGCTGGAACTGGGGCGCACCATGATGGTGGACGCCAAGATCGTGTTTCTGGACGAGGTCGGCGCGGGCGTGAACCGCACCCTGTTGATGACCATCGCCGATACCATCCTGCGCCTGAACCGCGAACGCGGCTACACCTTTGTCGTGATCGAACATGACATGGATTTCATTGGCAAAATCTGTGATCCGGTCATTTGCATGGCCGAAGGCAAGGTGCTGGCCCAGGGCACATTGGCCGAGATCAAGGCCAACCCGCATGTGATCGAGGCCTATCTGGGCACCGGCCTGAAAAACAAGGAAATGCTGGCATGAGCGCCGCAAGCAAAGAGCCGTTCCTGATCGGCAAGGCGATGACCGGCGGCTACGGCAAATCCGGCCCTGACATCCTGCATGATTGCACCATTGCGGTGGATCCCGGCGAAATTGCCGTGATCGTTGGCCCCAATGGCGCGGGCAAATCCACCGCGATGAAGGCGCTGTTTGGCATGTTGGACCTGCGTCAGGGATCGGTGCATCTGGATGGTGTTGATATCACTGCGCTTTCCCCGCAGGAGCGCGTGGTGCAGGGCATGGGTTTTGTGCCGCAAACCCACAATATTTTCACCTCGATGACGGTCGAGGAAAACCTTGAAATGGGCGCGTTCATCCGGCGCGATGATTTTTCCGATACTATGGCGCAGGTCTATGATCTGTTCCCGATCCTCAAGGACAAACGCAACCAGCCTGCGGGCGAATTGTCGGGCGGCCAGCGCCAACAGGTGGCTGTGGGCCGTGCGCTGATGACCCAGCCAAAGGTGCTGATGCTGGACGAACCCACCGCTGGCGTGTCCCCCATAGTGATGGACGAGTTGTTCGACCGCATCATCGAAGTCGCCCGCACCGGCCTGCCGGTTTTGATGGTCGAACAGAATGCGCGCCAAGCACTGGAAATCGCAGATAAGGGTTACGTTCTGGTGACAGGTGCCAATGCGCATACCGGAACCGGTCAGGATTTATTGGCCGATCCCGACGTGCGCCAAAGCTTCTTGGGAGGATGAGGAATGCGTCATAACCCCCTACCCTATATGAAAAACCTAACAACTGGACAGTGCCAATGGATTTCCTGAACGCCATCGTGGCCCTGTCCAATTTTGTTCTGATCCCTGCCATTGCCTATGGCAGTCAGCTGGCGCTGGGTGCGCTTGGCGTGACCTTGATCTATGGCATCTTGCGGTTTTCCAACTTTGCCCATGGCGACACCATGGCGTTTGGCACCATGGTGACGGTGCTGTTTACATGGCTGTTTCAGGGCTGGGGCATCAGCTTTGGCCCGCTGCCCACTGCGCTGCTGGCCCTACCAATCGGCATTGCGATCACCGGGTTGCTGGTGCTGGGCACCGACCGCGTGGTGTATCGGTTTTACCGCCGCCAAAAGGCCGCGCCCGTGGTGTTTGTCATCGTGTCCATCGGGGTGATGTTCATCCTGAACGGGCTGGTGCGATTCATCATCGGGCCAGAGGATCAGCGGTTTGCCGATGGTGCGCGGTTTTTGATTTCGGCACGCGATTTCAAACAATGGTCGGGCCTGAACGAAGGTCTGGCGCTGAAATCCAGTCAGGCGATTACCGTGGTGGTCGCGGTTCTGGTTGTCGCGCTGCTGTTCTGGTTTCTGAATCGCACCCGCACGGGCAAATCCATGCGCGCCTATTCCGATAACGAGGATCTGGCCCTGCTGTCGGGCATCGACCCGGAACGCGTGGTCATGGTCACATGGTTGATTGTTGCCGCCTTGGCCACCGTCGCGGGCGTGCTGTATGGTTTGGATAAATCATTCAAACCATTCACCTATTTTCAATTGCTGCTGCCTATATTTGCCAGCGCGATTGTCGGCGGTTTGGGCAACCCGCTGGGTGCCATCGCGGGCGGATTCGTCATCGCATTCAGCGAGGTGCTGGTCACCTATCCCCTGAAAAAAATCCTTGGCTATCTGATGCCTGACAGCCTGCAACCCGATGGATTGGTGCAATTGCTATCCACCGACTACAAATTTGCGGTCAGTTTCGTGTTGCTGGTGATCGTGCTGCTGTTCCGCCCCACCGGCCTGTTCAAAGGGAAATCGGTATGAACCAAAACCTGAAAAATGCCGGGCTGTTTGCCTTTGTCGCGGGGCTGATCCTGTTGACGGGCATCATGCAAAGCTGGAATTCGGCGCTGTTGATCCTGAACATGGGGCTGGTTTCGGCGGTGATGGCATTGGGCGTGAACCTGCAATGGGGATTTGCAGGGCTGTTCAACGTCGGGATCATGGGGTTTGTCGCGCTTGGCGGTTTGGGGGTGGTGCTGGCATCGGAACCGCCCGTGCGCGAGGCATGGACCGCGGGTGGCCCGCGTCTGCTGGCCGGTTTGGCCATTGGTGCGGCTGTGATTTTCGGCGCAGTCCGGATATGGAAAAGCCGCATGAAACGCCGTGTTCCGCTGTTGCTGGCTGAACTGGTCATCGGGTTTTTCCTGTTTCGCTGGGTGTTTGACGGCGCTGTCGATGCGGTTGAATCCGTGAACCCTGCGCTGACCGGATATCTGGGCGGCATGGGCCTGCCGGTGCTGTTTGGCTGGCCATTGGGCGGGCTGCTGGCGGCGGGTGCGGCATGGGCGATTGGCAAAACCGCGCTGGGTCTGCGCTCGGATTACTTGGCGATTGCCACGCTGGGGATCGCCGAAATCATCATCGCCGTGATGAAAAACGAGGACTGGCTGGCGCGCGGTGTGAAAAACGTGATCGGCCTGCCCCGCCCCCTGCCCTACGAGATTGATCTGCAACAATCTTCTTCCTTTGTGGAACGGGCACAGGGGATGGGATTGGATCCGGTCACCGCATCGACCCTATATGTAAAACTGGGCTATGCGGCGCTGTTTACCGTCGTGTTGGTCTTGGTTTTGCTGCTGGCGCAACTGGCGCTGAATTCGCCCTGGGGCCGGATGATGCGCGCCATTCGCGACAATGAAACATCGGCCCGCGCCATGGGCAAGGATGTCAAAGCGCGGCATTTGCAGATATTTATCCTTGGGTCGGCCGTTTGCGGTATTGCGGGTGCGATGATGACCACGCTGGACGGGCAGTTGACACCCGGCACCTATCAGCCGCTACGCTTTACCTTTTTGATCTGGGTGATGGTGATTGTTGGCGGGTCAGGCAACAATCTGGGCGCGGTTCTGGGCGGGTTTCTGATCTGGTTCCTGTGGGTTCAGGTCGAACCGATGGGCGGCTGGTTGGCGGGGCAATTGGTGGCCGTAACCGACTGGATGCAGGCCGGATTTGACCCCGAAAGCGGCATCGGTTCGGTGATTGCCGCAATGGGCCGTGTCAGCGCACATATTCAGGACAATGTGCAACATATGCGGTTGCTGACCATGGGGGTGGTGCTGCTGCTGGTGCTGCGGTTCAGCCCGCGTGGGTTGATCCCGGAAAAGTAACCATTTGCGCCGGACAGTATGAAACAAAAAAGGGGGCTTAGGCCCCCTTTTTCATGCATCACACAAAGATTTATTAACGCCCTTTGAACAGGCTGCCAAGGATACCGCGCACGATGCGCCGCCCAGTGGTGCCGCCCAATTCCCTGACCACGGTTTTCGCCAGCGTTTCGGTCAATGACAGGTCCTTGCTGGTGCGGCGCGTGCTGGTCGAACGGCTGGATCGCCCTGATTTTCCGGGGGAATATCGCTGCGCCGAATTGAATTCGCGCTCTTCCAGCTTGCGGCGTTTTTCTTCGGCTTCGCGGGCGTCTTCGGCCGCTTCCAGTCGCTCGGCCTCGGCCTCTAGTGCGGCGGCTTCGCTCGCGGCTTTAGAGGCCCGCGCCGCCAGCATTTCCTGCGCCGATTGGCGATCGACGGGCGTATCATATTTGCCCGCCACATCCGACGCAGCCATCACTGCGGCGCGTTCACCATCGGTGATCGGCCCCAGTTGCGACGAAGGCGGTCGGATCAGGGTGCGTTCGGCCATGCCCGGAATACCCTTGTTTTCAAGGCAAGAGGTCACGGCCTCGCCGGTGCCGACCTGTTTGATCGCCTCTTCGATGTCGAAACGCGGATTGGGGCGATATGTTTCGGCGGCACGCGACAGCGCCTTTTGATCGCGCGCGGTAAAGGCACGCAGCGCATGTTGCACGCGGTTGCCCAGCTGGCCCAGAATATCCTCGGGAACGTCATCAGGGTTTTGCGTCACGAAATAGACACCAACCCCCTTGGAGCGGATCAGCCGCGCCACCTGTTCTACCTTATTTACCAATGCCTTGGGGGCGTCTTCGAACAGCAAATGCGCCTCGTCGAAAAAGAACACCAGCTTGGGTTTGTCGGGGTTGCCGACTTCGGGCAGTTCTTCGAACAATTCCGACAAAAGCCACAACAGAAATGTCGCATAGAGACGCGGCGCGCCCATCAACTGATCTGCGGCCAGAATGTTAACCATGCCGCGCCCATCCGCATCACAGCGCATCAGATCGGCCAGATCCAGCGCCGGCTCGCCAAAAAACTGCGCCCCGCCCTGATTTTCGATCACCAGCAATCGCCGCTGGATCGCGCCCACCGATGCGGTGGAAATATTGCCATAGCGCAGCGATAATTCCTTGGCGTTTTCGCCAACCCAAACCAGCAGCGCCTGCAAATCCTTTAGGTCCAGTAGCGGCATCGCCTCTTCGTCGGACAGGCGAAAGGCGATGTTCAAAATGCCCTCTTGTGCTTCGGTCAGTTCCAGCAGGCGGGACAGCAGCAGCGGGCCCATTTCAGCCACGGTGGTGCGCACGGGATGGCCCTGTTTTCCGAACAAATCCCAGAAAGTGACAGGAAAGGCGTCATAGGTAAAATCGTCAAACCCGATGGTTCCGGCGCGCTCCATAAAGGGTGCGTGCAACTTGTGATCCGGGGTGCCGGATTTTGCCAGACCGGACAAATCGCCTTTGACGTCGGACAGGAACACCGGCACACCAGCCGCGGAAAACCCTTCGGCCAGAATTTGCAATGTCACGGTTTTGCCCGTTCCCGTGGCCCCCGCGATCAGCCCGTGCCGGTTGGCATATTTCAGCAAAAGCCCTTGTTTGGTGGCGTATCCTTCGCCCCCGCCGCCCAGAAAAATGGAATCCGTCACCCGTAAGCCCCCTAAAAAGTCGCGTCCGGCACGACAATACAAACTTAACTTTTTTCTGCCAGAGTGAAATCTGTTCAGAACCTCATGTCCTCTTGGTTCTGAACTGACTTCCTCCCTGTCAGACTGGCCGCGCCTTCGGGTGCGGCCTTTTTTCTTGGGGCTATTCCCCCGAAAAACCGGCTGCACGTTTGCCTGTTGACGAAACAATTGAATCGCCCTAGCGTCTGCATCAATAAGTCGGCCAGTCCGACGGGGAGAAAAATAAATGGAATTGGGGTCATTCGTGGCCCCTTTTCCTATTTTGGCACATTGGTTTTCGGGCGGGGCCGGAATGCGCACCGCAAACGGCAAAAATCCGCCTTTGGCATTGATAAAAACATTATTAACGTCCTGACACTGGCTGCACGGCGTGTTAAATCCTGCGGGATTGCAAAATAGTGAAAGATGGGGAAAAATGCCCAAATTCCTGACAACGATTTCGACCATTGCCCTTTTGGCCATGACCGCGCCTGCCTTTGCGCAGGACACGACCGCGCCCGCCGCCGACACAACAGCCGAGGAAGAACTATCCCTTGGTCAGGAAGTCACCGAGGAAGGTGGCCCCGGCACACCCTATGTGCGCGAAAAAGAGGGCGACTGGAATCTGGAATGCCTGCGCGTCGAAGAAGGCCAGGACGAACCCTGCCAGATGTTGCAACCGCTGAATGATGCCGATGGCAATCAGGTGGCCAATGTGCGCCTGTTCCGTCTGCCCGATGGCAGTCAGGCCATTGCCGGTGCGTTGATCGCCGTGCCGCTGGAAACGCTGTTGACCGCGCAATTGACCATCACCGTGGACGGGGCCAAGCCCAAGCGTTACCCGTTTTCGGTCTGTGACCGTTTGGGGTGCTACGCCCGTATCGGCCTGACCGCAGCAGATATCGGTGCCTATAAAAAGGGTGCCAAGGCCACGCTGACGCTGGTGCCCTTTGTTGCGCCCGATCAAAAGGTCGAATTGCCCATGTCGCTTTCGGGTTTCACCGCCGCATATGACAAGACAACAACAGTGACCGATCCGCAATAACTTTGCACCGTAACCAATTGAAAACGCCGCCCTTTGATCGGGGCGGCGTTTTTGTTTCGGGGTTGAGAAGCGGGTCTAGATCTTTTTTAATGCGATCACCGCGTTCAACCCGCCAAAGGCAAAGGCGTTGGACAGGGCATATTCCACCTGCACTTCGCGCGCCTCGTTCGGAACCACATCCAACGCACATTCGGGGTCGAATTCTTCGTATCCGATGGTGGGGGCGATCACCCCGTCGCGCAGCGCCATAATGCAGGCCAGCAGTTCAACCGCGCCAGTGCCGCCGATCAAATGCCCGTGCATGGATTTGGTCGATGACATCATCAGTTTATCCGCGTGACGGCCAAACACATCGGCCACTGCGGCGCATTCTGTTTTGTCATTTGCAGCCGTGCCGGTGCCGTGGGCGTTGATATATCCCACGTCTGACGGGTTGATGCCGCCATCGCGCAAAGCACCGGAAATCGCCCGCGCTGCGCCCTGTTTTGATGGCATCACGATGTCGGATGCGTCTGACGACATGGCGTATCCCACCACCTCGGCCAGCATCACCGCGCCGCGTTTTTTGGCGTGTTCATATTCTTCGAACACGAAAACGCCTGCGCCTTCGCCCTGCACCATGCCATTGCGGTTGGCCGAAAACGGGCGACAGGCGTCTTTGGACATGACGCGCAGCCCTTCCCATGCTTTGACACCGCCGAAACACAGCATGGATTCGGACCCGCCGGTCAGCATCGCCGGGGCCATGCCGGATCGCACCATCATAAAGGCCTGCGCCATAGCGTGGTTGGACGATGCACAGGCCGTGGACACGGTATAGGATGGCCCCTTTAGGTTGTATTCCATGCTGACGTGTGAACAGGCCGCGTTGTTCATCAGCTTTGGCACGACAAAGGGGTGAACGCGGTTTTTGCCCTCTTCGTATACCGTGCGGTAATTCGCATCCCATGTCGACACGCCGCCGCCCGCCGTGCCCAGCACCACGCCCGAACGCGCGGCATCGTCACCGACGAACTCGAGCCCGGATTGTTCCATCGCCTCTTTGGCGGCGATCAGGGTGAACTGGGTGAACCGGTCATAGAGCGTCATCTGCTGACGATTGAAATGACCTTCGGCCTCGAACCCTTTGATTTGCCCACCAATTTTAATGGCCAGACGATCCACATCCTGAAATTCCAGATCGGAAATGCCACAGCGGCCTTCGCGCATCGCCTCCAGCGTATCGGCCATGTTATGGCCTAGCGCGTTGATCGTGCCAGCGCCGGTGATGACAACGCGCTTCATGCGTTTTGCTCTGCCACCAGTTTTTCAATGCCCGCCACGATGGATGCGACCGATGAAATATCGAATTCGCTTTGTTCGGGTTCATTGGCGTTAAAGGGCACGGTGATGTCGAATGCTTCTTCGATCGCGAAAATGGATTCGACCAACCCCAGGCTGTCGATGCCCAGACTTTCCAATGTGCTGTCCATCGTCACATCGTTTGGTTCCAGAACTGCCTGTTCGGCGATGATTTCAATGATGCGGTCCTTGATGTTCATCCTGTCGGCCCTTTTTCAAGTGTTGCAGCAGATTTAGTCGGTGGAACCGGAGTTGAAAACCGCTTTCTTAAGGTCTGCTACGTCACGGAACAGGCGCGGCAAACGGCGGATGCCTTTTTGCGCCTCGATATGGGTTTCCATTTTCAATGCGGGATAGCCCAGCATGACACGGCCTGCGGGAATTTTGGTAAACACCTTGGTGCCACCGCCGCAGATCACGTTGTCGCCAATGGTGATATTGTCGTTGACCCCGACCTGACCCGCCAGAACCACATTGCGCCCGATCCTGGTCGAACCGGCAATCCCGACCTGCCCGCACAACAGCGTGCCATCCCCCACTTCGACATTGTGCCCAATATGGACAAGGTTGTCGATTTTCACGTCATCGCCAATGCGCGTGTCACGCACCGATCCGTTATCAATGCATGAGTTCGCACCGATTTCCACATTATTTCCGATAGTTACAGCGCCAAGTGAATGTATCCGGACATAGGCCTGGTTCTGTATCTCTCCCTGATCACCCAGCGATTTGCGCGCCTTTTCCACGGCCGATACCTCGGGGGTGACAAAGGAAAAACCGTCGCTGCCGATCACCACGCCGGGGTGGCAAATGAAATCCGCCCCGATGGTCACACGCGCACCAATCCGCACAGCTTCGCGCAGAAATGCATTTGCGCCGATCACGCTGTCCTGCCCGATATGGCATTGCGGCCCGATGACAGACCCTGCACCGATCTGAACGCCCGCGCCGATCACCGTGAACGGGCCGATCTGCACCCCCTGCCCCAGATGCGCTGTTTCATGCACCACCGCGGATGGATGCACCCCGTCACCATAGGCATCAAACCCCTGACCGGGGTCCAGATGCGCAGAAAGCGCAGCCATGGCAAATCGCGGGCGCGGCGCGATGATCGCTGCCTGCAACCCCATGCCCTGCCAGTCGGCGCCATCCCACAGCATCGCCACGCGGGCCTGCCCGTTGGCCAGATCCGCCGCCCATTTCGGGTTCATCGCCAGTGCCAGTTGGTCTGGCGTGGCGCTGGCTGGTTCGCTGACCCCCGTCACCATAAGGTCAGAGGCGCCCAGAGCCACAGCCCCGACCGCCTCTGCGATGTCTTTTATTGAATGGCGCATGTTGCCCCCGAATTGGTGTCGGGGACAGACTTAGCCGCGAACGGCGCGCAGTTCCACCCCTGCCTTGGCCAGTGCGTTCCAGATGGCCCGATCACGCCCATAGATGTCATCGCGGTAATTCGCGCGCCCTTTGTTGGGCACGAATGCCGTGCGATAGATGATATGCACAGGCACGTGTTTTTCCAATGCAACAGGCGTTTCGCGGCCAGATTTCAGACGGGCCTGAAAGAATCCGACAGGATCTTTTTCCTGTTTCGCCAGAAGCGCATAGGCAAAATCAAACGGGTCCGCCAGACGGATACAACCATGCGAATAGGCCCGCACCTCGCGCGCAAACAGGTGTTTGGTCGGGGTGTCATGCAGGTAGATGTTATAACGGTTGGGGAACAGAAATTTCACCAGACCCAATGCATTGCCATCCGACGGTGGCTGTTTCATCGAATAAGGAAAGGATTTGTTGGAATAGGCCGAGAAATTGATCGCAGAACGCGGCACGGTGCGCCCGTTACGATCGACAATGCGCAGATGGCTGGCCGCATTGCGGTTGCGCTTCAGCATCGGCAGGTATTCCTTGACCGTGATCGACCGCGGCACATTCCATGTCGGGTTGATCACAAGGGTTTCCATCTCGTCGGAAAATTCAGGCGTGCGGCGATCGGCATCCCTGGCACCGATAACCGACCGGGTTTCAAAGGTAACCTGATCATTTTCAACGATTTTCGCGGTGAAATCGGTCAGATTCACAAGAATATGGCGCTGTCCCTTGTCCATATTCATCCAGCGTTCACGTTCCATCGCGACCAGCACCGATTTCAGGCGCTCTTCGGGGGGGATGTTCAACTGTTCGATGGTCGATGGCCCGGCAACCCCATCGGGGTTCAAACCGTGGCTGATTTGAAACTGCTGAACGGCCTTCTGGATGTTACCGTCATATGAAACGGCATTGGAACGGTTCAGATACCCCATGGAAATCAAGCGGTTGCGCAGTGACAGCACCGCGTTGCCCTGATCGCCCGGCTTTAGCGATTTGGCGGCAACGGCTGCACCCCAACCGCCCGCACCCATCTGGCGCTCCAACCGGATTTTTTCCTTCATCAAACGGCCATATTCCGGCGATTTGGGTCGCAGAGCGCGGAAAAACCCGCCCGGATTGCTTTTGGCAAAATTGGTCAGATAGGACACGCGCTCCCGATATGGCACCTGGCGCTTGATTTCACTGATCACTTTGGCAGGAACCAGCACACCGGTTTGCAGCGATGTGGAATAATCCAGAAACACGCGTGACAGCTCTACTTCGACCAATCCGCGATCACGCGGGTTGCGCGCCGCTTTCATCTTGGCTTTCAGCGCGTCAACATCATAGGTCGGCAAGCCATGCGACGGCGCATCGGCCAGCGCATTCAGCAAGGCATTGCGGCGGCTGGAATTATTGGTGGTCCAAATCGCCTTGTAATTCGTGGCCTGATAAAAGGCCGCGATATCCTTGTCACGCGATGCGGCCTCGGCGACGGCCTGTTTGAACGCAGTCACCTGCGCCTGCACCGGGCTGGCAGAAGTTGAAAACAAAAGAAAAACGGCCAAAAAGGCCATAGCGCACCGGACAAGGCCGGAACGGGTCAGCGGCAGCAGCATCACGTCCCTCATAGGTAATTTCACACATGTATAGGGGTTATGTTTAGGCGCAGCGGTGAAACCCTGTCCACTTACATCTTGTTGATTGCCACAGTTTTGCCACAAAGGGTTGCGCCCTTGCACCGCTCGGGACGTTTCGTCAGGCGATCACCCCCTTTTCAGCAAAAAATTGCCTAAAACCCTTGCGATACCAAAGCCACAGCAAATCACATCTTGGTAACTGATTCCTTGTATGTAATAACCGTGGAGCATCTGGGGATGAGATGGCAGGTTCGCGTAACATCGCGGACTAAAACAGGAAAGCGACGGGACGGGCGCTAACGACATGACTGATAACATTTCGACGAGCATCACTCGGCGTGGCCTTTTGGGCGCGTTTGCAGCAACAGCGGTCACTGCCGCTCCCACATTCTCCAATGCAGCAGGTTTTCTGCGCGGCGCCGGTGATATCCGACGCCTGCGTATGTATTCGGCCCGCACCGGCGAGCGGATCGACATGATCTATTGGATCGAAGGCGAATACATCCGCGATGCGGTTTCCGAAGTCACCCATTTCATGCGCGACTGGCGCAACAACAAATCCCGCCGTATCGACATGCGCACCATGGATATCATGGCCGCGGCGCACAACCTGATGGACGTGTCGGAACCTTACATGCTGGTGTCAGGCTATCGGTCGCCGGAAACGAACGCATTGCTGCGGTCCCGGTCATCCGGCGTGGCCAAGAATTCCCGCCATCTCAAGGGTCAGGCGGCTGATCTCAGGTTGCAAAGCCGGTCGGTTGGACAAATCGCGCGCGCGGCATCAGCCTGCCATGCCGGTGGTGTCGGGCGGTATTCGCGGTCTGATTTTGTCCATATGGATTGCGGACCTGTGCGCAACTGGGGCCGCTGAATTCGATCGCGCGGCAGGGGCGTTTCCGCCCCGGCCTACCATCAATGGCCACTGCGTGACCCCGCCAAATCGGCACACCACCCCTGCCCTGACAATCATTTCTGTTTAAAACCGGGCGCGTTGCGCGGCCCAACCTGCACACATGCCCCCAAAACCCATAGCGTACGAACGCCCATCCACGCGCGGCGCAGGATGCAATCAGGCCGCCGACACCACCACCGATGCCTTGGATCGTGCAGGAACCGGATCGGCCATTGCCCCCACATGCGGCCACGTCACAAGGACGACAGCACAGCCGGTCACCCCTTTTTCGGCAATCATATCCGCCAGTGTCGCCACCGTGGCGTGAAAATACTGTTCGGTCGGTTTGGACACATCCACCGCAATCGCAACGGGCGCCGACCCCGGCAGGCCCTGTGTCACAAGGGCGTTGGCAATACGGTTGGCCTGACGCACGGACATATAAAACGCGGTGGTCGTACCTGGGCCGCTAAGGCGCGTGCAATCGGGCAATTCTGCGCCCGCCTGCGCCATGCCCGTCGTCAAGACCAGGGTGTCCGACACACCGCGTTCCGTCAGGCTTTCGCCCATATGGGCGGCAGCGGCGCAGACAGCGGTGACACCGGGAACAATTTCCACTGCGATTCCAGCGGCTTTTGCGGCGCTCAGTTCTTCTCCCGCGCGGCCAAAAATGCCCGGATCCCCGGATTTGAGCCGCACAA
>JBOEGO010000017.1:0-22722 GCA_050633465.1 Paracoccaceae bacterium
AGGAAACTAGGGGCACCTCAGACCTCCAGGTCTTCAACCGAGTAGACAAAATCTTTCTTCGGATGCACATTTTTGTAAGAGCGGCTCATTGGGACGCTCCCTTCTTGAGATTTTTGACAGCAGTTTGGGACGCAGACCCAGCACGTGTCCCGCGGCGGCTTTTGGCGACTCGCTCAAAATCGCGAAGCTGATTTTCTTCCCAGCGGCTCGTCCCCCCGGACAGTCGGATAGGCTCGGGAAAGGCCGGATCCATCTGCACCCAGCGCCACACCGTTGCATGTGAAACGCGGTAGCGGCGCGCCACGTCATCGACAGTCAGGAATGTGTCGCCCACCGGATTTTCTCCAGAGCGAAAGCCCTTCGAGCGGGCGACATCCAGAACAACCTTGATCCGCTGAGCCAAACGCCGCGCAGTTTCGTGTTTTTCCGTCCAGACCGGCGACAGGCACATCAGCACTTCGGGCTGGCCGATACTGTCGACAGGCATCCGGCCAATTTTGGGAAAGGCATAGTCGCGCAAAGTGTTTATCCATTGCTGCCCGTGCTTGGCATTCTTCCAAGTGGGCATCCGGTCAATGTGAACTTGCTGGGCGATTTCCTCGAATGTGGGGATTTCACGCTTGGCGTTGAATCGGGGGTTCAGACCGGATTTCGCCATGCGCCGATATTCAAGCGCACGTTCGCGGGCTTGGTTGAGCGTGACCACATCCGCACCGCCCAAGCCAAAGTCAGTGCGCAACGGTGCGCCCTTGCGATTCTTCTGCCCTTTGACCGTGACACGAACAATCCAGCGCCGTGCGCCTGACGGATCGACCACGAGATAAAGCCCCGCCCCGTCACCGTGGCGACCCGGCCCAAGGTTTTCCACCAGCTTCTTTGTCAGCTTCCCGCCCAGCGCGGCCATGAATCATACCACCTTTTCTACCACACAAGAAAAGCATACAGGCGAAAACGAATGAAAGCCAGACTAACCTCAGACAAAGAAAAAGCCCCGCATTTGCAGGGCCTTGCGGCACTGAAAGCCACTCAACGATGTTGTGTAAAATGTGTGGGTGGCGGAGACGATGGGATTCGAACCCACGAGACCCTTCCGGGCCTACTCCCTTAGCAGGGGAGCGCCTTCGACCACTCGGCCACGTCTCCGTTGACGCGTATAGCGCGGTGAAACTTAGGGAAACAAGCGGAAAATGCCAATGATCATCGCGACATGGAAAAAGCGGATGCTTTACAAGGTAGTAAGAACCTGTCAGCCAAGTTGTGACGCCGACCAACAACCAGAACAAACCGGCCATAAACGACGACAGTTTTACGCCTAGTTTTTCATCGGTCACGTCAGTATTTGGTGCTGCTTTTTCAGATGCCAGTTGTCTTGGCCCAAGCGAACGCTAGGATTCAATTATGGAAAACAACGAAATATTCGACGAGATGTGGGGCAGGCAGCAACAGCTGCGCGAACCCTATCAGGGCTTCCAGAACTGGTTTGAAGGCGAAGATTTATCGCGATTACGGGCGAAACAACGCGAAGCCGAAGAGGTTTTCCGCCTGACGGGCATCACCTTTAACGTCTATGGAAAAACCGAAGCCGAAGAGCGCCTGATTCCTTTTGACATCATACCGCGGGTGATTTCGGCCCGCGAATGGCAGAAACTGTCACGCGGCATTGAACAGCGGGTGCGCGCCATCAACGCATTCCTGCATGATATCTATCACCGTCAGGAAATCGTGCGCGCCGGACGCATCCCTGAGGAAATGATCAGCCGCAACGAGGCATTCCTGCCCCAGATGATCGGCATGTCGACGCCGGGCGGGGTTTATACCCATATCGTCGGCATTGATCTGGTGCGCACCGGCGACGAGGATTTCTATGTGCTGGAGGACAACGCCCGCACCCCGTCAGGCGTGTCCTATATGCTGGAAAATCGCGAAACCATGCTGCAAATGTTCCCCGAACTGTTTTCCAGCAATCGGGTGCAGCCGGTATCGAACTATCCGCGCAGCCTGCAACGGTCACTGGCCAATTGCGCCCCCCCCGCCACGCAGGGCGATCCGACGGTGGCGGTGCTGACCCCGGGCATTTACAATTCGGCCTATTACGAACACAGCTTTCTGGCTGACCAGATGGGTGTGGAACTGGTCGAAGGCCATGATCTGCGTGTGATGGACGGGCGCGTGGCGATGCGCACGACGCAGGGCTATAAACCCATTGATGTGCTATACCGCCGCGTCGATGACGAATATCTGGACCCTTTGAATTTCAACCCCGATAGCGCATTGGGCGTGCCCGGTATCATGGATGTCTATCGCGCAGGCGGTATCACCATCGCCAACGCCCCCGGCACCGGCATCGCGGATGACAAGGCAATTTACAGCTATATGCCTGACATCGTTGAATTCTACACAGGCGAAAAGGCGATCCTGCAAAACGTGCCGACATGGCGATGCAGCGAACCCGACAGTCTGGCCTATGTTCTGGACAACCTGTCCGAACTGGTGGTGAAAGAGGTCCACGGTTCAGGCGGATACGGCATGTTGATCGGCCCTGCCGCCAGCAAGGCCGAACTGGCCGCCTTTACCCGCAAGCTAAAGGCGCGCCCCGGCCATTACATCGCGCAGCCCACATTGGCGCTGTCCACCGTGCCGATATTCACCCGCAGCGGATTGGCTCCGCGCCATGTCGATTTGCGCCCCTTTGTTCTGGTCAGCCCCGAAGGCATCGAAATCACCCCCGGCGGATTGACCCGCGTCGCGCTGAAAAAGGGGTCTCTGGTGGTGAATTCCAGTCAGGGCGGCGGAACAAAAGACACCTGGGTGCTGGAGGACTGATATGCTGGGAAAAACCGCAAATGGCCTCTACTGGATGTTTCGCCATCTGGAACGCGCCGAAAATACCTCGCGCCTGATTGACACGGGCCAACGCATTGCATTGACGCGCTCCTCCGCAGCCGAGGACGAGTGGTCCTCGATCCTTGATACCGCAGGGGTGCGGCGCGGGTTCGACGAAAAACACGACGGAGTGGTCAGCAAGGAAACCGCGATCGACTGGATGTTGCGCGATCCCGACAACCCGTCATCCGTTCTGTCCTCGATCTGCACCGCGCGACACAATGCGCGACTGGTGCGCACCGCCCTGACCCACGAGGTATGGGAGGCGATGAACGGCTGCTTCATGGCCGCCAAGGAAATTCTGGCCCGCAAGGTCGGCGAACGTGATCTGCCCGATGTTCTGGGCAGGCTGCGTCAGCGTGCGGCACTGGTGCGCGGCGCCACCCATGGCACCATGTTGCGCAACGATATCTATGATTTTGCCCGCATCGGCACATTCCTGGAACGGGCCGATAATACCGGCCGCATTCTGGACGTGAAATATTACGTGCTGCTGCCGTCAGCATTCGAAGTCGGATCATCGCTGGACAATGTGCAATGGGAAACGATTCTGCGGTCTGTTTCAGGCAGGGGCGGTTATCGGATGGTCCACGGGCAGCAGATTCGCCCACGCAATATCGCGCAGTTTCTGATTCTGGACAAACGCATGCCGCGCAGCCTGAATTTTTCATGCTGCAAACTGCGGGACAATCTGGCCTATCTCGCGCATGATTACGGCGATACCCCGCCATCGCATGCCTTGGCCGACACACTGACCAACCAGTTGGCCAGCCATGATGTGGATGCGATTTTCGACAAGGGGCTGCACGAATACATCCAGAATGTTCTGGGATCGCTGTCCGAAATCGGGCGTCAGATTGAAATCGACTATAGGTTCTACGAGTAAGCCATGCGCCTGAAAATCCTCCACACCACGAATTACACGTTTGACGAACCCGTGGTCTACGGGCTGCAACAGTTGCGTCAGGTGCCCAAATCCCTGCGCGACCAGAATGTCATCAGCTGGCAAACCGCGATCTCGGGTGGCCACAAGGAACTGGAATTCGACGACCACCACCGCAATCGGGTGGAACTGGTCAGCTTTACCCCGGACACCACCAGCCTCAGCATCCGTTGCGAAGGCGAAGTGGAAATGCAGGACTCCAACGGAATTGTCGGCCCGCACACCGGCCCTGCGCCGCTATGGCTGTTTTGTCAGGCCAACAAACGCACCCGCGCCGGTGCCCTGTGCCGCGAATTGATCCAACAGGTGAAATCCAAGGGCGAACTGGACCGGATGCACGCCCTATCGGGTGAAATCGGGGCCGCCGTGAAATACAATGTCGGCTCCAGTCAGGTCAACTGGACCGCCGAGGATGTGCTGGAACATGGCACTGGCGTCTGTCAGGATCACGCCCATGTGTTCATCGCCTGCGCCCGCGCCATGGGCATCCCTGCGCGATATGTTTCGGGGTATCTGATGCTGGATGACCGGATCGAACAGGATGCAACCCATGCCTGGGCCGAGGTCCACCTGGACGGTCTCGGATGGGTAGGGTTCGACATTTCCAATGGCATTTGCCCCGATACACGTTACGTAAGGGTCGCGACCGGGCTGGACTATACCGATGCTGCGCCTGTAACTGGCACCAGAATCGGCGGAAAAGGTGAAAGCCTGAACGTCGCAATTGAAATCGCGCAGCAGTAAAAGCAGCAGAAGATATCGGGAATTAAGGGCAGGTCATGACCTATTGCGTCGGGATGTTCATCAATCGTGGACTGGTTTTTATGTCCGATACCCGCACCAACGCGGGCATCGACAATATTTCAACCTTTCGCAAAAGCCAAAGCTGGTGTGAACCGGGCGAGCGGTTCATCTCGGTGATGACTGCGGGCAATCTGGCCACCACGCAGGCCGTTGTCAGCCTGCTAGAGGAACGCACCAAGGCGATCGAGGATCGCGCACCATCCCTGATGGCCGCGCCAACCATGTTTCAGGTCGCCCGCATTGTCGCCGACACATTGAAAGAGGTGATCGCAAACCACGCCCAAACCGGCCAGCGTGCCGATGCCGCGTTCAATGCGACCATCATTCTGGGCGGTCAGATCAAGGGCAGCCCACCGCGCCTGTTCCTGATCTACCCCGAGGGCAACTTTATCGAGGCAGGCGAGGATACGCCGTTCTTCCAGATCGGCGAAACCAAATATGGCCGCCCGATCATCGTGCGCGCCTATGATCGCGATATGAGCTTTGAAGAGGCCGCAAAACTTCTGCTCGTCAGCTTTGATTCCACGATCAAGGCCAACCTGTCGGTCGGTCTGCCGCTGGATATGACAGTATACGAGGCCGACAGCCTGAAACCCGGGCTGACCCGCCGGATCGAAGCAGATGACCCTTATTTTCAAACTATTTCGAATGGTTGGGGCGAAGCATTGAAATCCGCACTCGACAGCCTGCCCGCGTTCAAATTCTGAACCCGCCGCAATTGCGAAAACAGACGACCCGCCGCGCAGGATTTTCTTTGCGCAGCGGGTCCAGTCGTTTTGCCGGTCTTTACTTGGTCAGGATCAGCTTGCCTGCGCGGGTGATCCGCAGGGTATACAGTTTTTCACCCAGCATGATATGGGCTTGATTGCCCGCTTGGGTCAGCTCTTCGGCGTTGTGCAGCGGCAGGGCGGGAACGGCACCTTCGGTGCGAATGTCACGGGCCATCATTGTCGGGATACTCCTTCATAGCGGTCAAGATATGCATCGAACGCTGACAATGTGCCGATTGCAGTAACCTGACGCAGTTCCAGCCACAGTTCGGCCCGGTCATTCGGGCCAAGGCGCGCCCAACCGGGGGCCATCATTTTCAATGCGCGTTTCATGGATCATGTCCTTTGTTGATCGAATCGGGCTTCCCAATCTGTGCTTGGGTGGCTGGACATGGGATTAATCTGACTAAAACAGTCATGTTTGTCAAACAGGCATTTTGAAAAACCCGATGAATGCCTCTGCGCGGCGTGTTAACAGGGTAAAAATCAGGCAGGTGCAGGCAATGAACCAACCACAAACGATCCGCCACGATATCGACGGGCTGCGCGCCATTGCGGTGCTGGTGGTGATGTTTTTTCACGCCGGGCTGACCGATTTTCGCGGCGGTTTCATCGGCGTCGATGTGTTTTTCACCATCTCGGGGTTTTTGATCCTGCCACAGATCATCGCGCAAGGCGCGGCGGGGCGGTTCACCGTCGCCGGTTTTCTGGCGCGGCGGGTGCGGCGGCTGGTGCCCGCGCTGCTGCCGGTTCTGGCCTATACGCTGATCGCCGCCACGCTGCTGCTGGGCAGCGGTGCCTATCAGGATTTCCTGCGCAGTCTGGCCGGGGCTGCGGCCTATGTGTCGAACTATGTTCTGATGGCGCAATCGGGTTATTTTGAACGCACCAGCGACACGCTGTTGCTTTTGCACACATGGTCGCTCAGCGTTGAATTCCAGTTCTATATCCTTGCGCCGATGATCCTGCTGCTGGCAAGGGGGCGCATGGTTCTGGCGCTTGCCCTGCTGTCACTGGCCTCTTTCGTGCTGGCAATCTGGCTGGTGGCACAGGGATCTCCATGGGCGTTTTTCGGCATCCTGCCACGGTTTTGGGAACTGGCACTTGGCGGGTTGGTTGGCCTGTGGTGTCAGCGCCTGCGCCTGCCTGCGGTGACGGGCATCGCCCTGCGCCTTGCGGGTCTGGCTGCGATCCTGACCGCCACGCATCTATACCGCGCTGATATGGCATTCCCCGGCATGGCGGCGGTCCTGCCTGTGCTGGGCACCGCGCTGATCCTGCTGGCCCCCGCCACCCCGCGCGACCCGCTGTTGTGGCTGCTGAACAGCCGCGTGATGCAATGGGTCGGCACCCGTAGCTATTCGCTGTATCTGTGGCATTGGCCGCTGATCGTCACCGTCACCCTATATGCCATTCACCCGACCGAGGGGCATTACGTCGCCGCATTGTTGCTGGCCTTTCCCTTGGCCGAACTGTCCTATCGTTACGTCGAAAACCCGGTGCGGCGCGGGCTGGAATGGCGGGGGGGCGCGCGTATGGCGGGGCTGACCCTGCTGCCGCCTGCGCTGATGCTGGCGCTATGGGCCGGAATGGGGCGGCTAGAGCCACTCCGCCAGTATCTGCCGCTGGATGATACCCGCCAGTTTCGCAACCTCGCCGATCAGGCACGGCAACAGTATATGCAAACCGAACTGGGCGATGGCGCGGGGCGACAATGCAGTTTTGACACCCTGCCCGATCACACCGCGATGCGCGGCTGCCTGTTGCTGTCGTCCCGCCCTGCCCCTGTGCTGGTGATCGGCGACAGCCACGGGCGTGATACGTTTCAGGCGCTGCGCCGTGCCTTTCCCGATCAACCCATGATACTGCTGCACCAATCCGGCTGCGCGCCCGCGGATTACATGGCCTCGGCCAAATCGCACTGTTTTGCGGGGCTGCCCGCGCTGCTGGCGCAGACCCTGCCCGATCTGCGCCCCAAGGCAGTGATCCTGACATCCCACTGGCCCGCCAGATCGCTGCCTGCCCTGCCCGCCACGCTGGATGCGCTGGCCAATACCCCCACGGCCATCATAAACGCCAGCCCGGTGTTTCGCGCTGATGTGGCCAACCTGTTGCGAGCCGCGAATGCTGCGCCGGATGATATGACGGTGCGATTGCCCATCAGTCAGTTCAAATCCGGCATTGGCGCGGTGAACACGCAATTAGGGGCGACAAATCTGCCCGTGATCGACAAATACGCGGTGTTCTGCACCGCGGGTGAATGCAGCCCCTACACCCCCGATGGCAATCTGGTCTGGTGGGATGATCAACACCTGTCGGTGCCAGCAATCGAATACCTGTCGCAGCGGTTCGCCAGCGACCCCGCGCTAACCGCCCTGCTGCGATAAAAACGGCGCGGCGCTGTCCAGCGGCGCAACCGGATCAACCGATACCAACCGGATATCGGGGTGCCCCGCCGTTTGCGGCCACAGGCGCATCACCTCGGGGTCATGGCCGGAAATGATGCGGTCACTGCCGCCCGCAAGGCCACGCAGCCGCGCATAACCCGCCAGTTTCAGCGCCGGGCCGGTGTTGACGGTAAACGCCCGCCCCTCGCGGATCGAGGCATAGTAATGCAGCGCATCCGAGGCCAGAACCACCGGCCCCGCATCACTTTGCACCCGCAACACCTGTTGCCCGTCGGTGTGGCCGGTGATGATATGGCCAGTAATTCCGGGGGCAATTTCGTCACCGTCCTGCATCAGGTGCATCCGCCCTGCATGTAACAATGCTACAAATTCGGCAATGTTTTCGGGGGCATAGTGATGCGCCTGCGCGGCATCCTGCATCGCGGGCCCGGTGCAGAATGCCATTTCACCGGCCTGTATCAGGAACTGCGCATTGGGATAGGCAGCAGAATTACCAGAATGGTCGTAATGCAGATGGGTCATCACCACAGTTTCAACGCGGGCCGGATCAACCCCCAGATAGCGCAGCCCGTCATGGGGCGCGAAATTCCACGCCCGCCCCCGCGCGGCGGCGATATCGCGGCCAAACCCTGTGTCCACCACAATCACCCGCCCCTGCCCGCGGATCACCCAGATGAAATAGCTGATCGGATGGGGCGTCGGGTCACTGATACCATCAAAACAGACCGACAGCGGCAGCGTTGCCTCGGCGTATCGAATGGCGAAAACCTCATACATTATATTTGGCTCCCTCATCCGCAAAACGGAACACATCGCCCGCCCGCCTGATCCGTGTGATGGAGCGTTGCGGAATATGCCCCGCGCACAGCCATGCGCCCGTGTTCGCGCAATGCGCCATCAGCGCGGCCCGCGTCACAGCCGCCTGCGCAGGGTCGTAATCGGCGCGCATCACCAGTTCGGGCATATCCAACTGCACCGGATTGTGCAGCACATCACCGGCAATCACGGCCTCTTCTCCGCCGCCACGGGCATGGATGCAGACATGGCCAAAACTATGCCCCGGCGTGGGCGAAAGGGAAACAGTGCCGCCCGCACCCTGCACCACGGGGTGGTGCGCATCGACAAAATCCACCAGCCCCGCATCGACCACGGGTATCACGCTGTCATGGAACGATCCGTAATACAGGGCCGCGCCTTCGGCCTGATAACGGGTGAAACAATGGTCATATTCGGACTTGTTGAACATATGCCGCGCATTGGGAAATGTCGGCACCCATTTGCCGTTGTCCAGCCGCGTGTTCCACCCGACATGATCACAATGCAGATGAGTGCATAGCACGATATCAATATCATCAGGGCGCAGGCCCAACACCGCCAGATTGTCGATAAATACGCTGGATCGCAGGTCATGCTGCCACAGCGCCGCCTGCCGTGGTTTGTGGTTGCCGTTGCAGCTGTCCACCAGAATGTTCAACCCGTCGGCGCGGATCACATAAGCCTGAAAGGCAACGCCCACCTGCCAGCCCACCGGGTCCAGAAACTCTGGCCCCAGCCAATCGGCATTGCGGGCCATGTCATCGGGCGTCAGGTCGTTGAACAGGAACGCCACGGGCATATATTTATGGGCGATTTCGGTCAGCAGATCGACGCGCAAACCGCCCATATCCAGACGGGTTATCACGCCTCTGGTTCCTCGCCGCCGCTGCGCAACCCCTTGGCCCATTTGGACAGCCACCAGCTGTAGGCGGGGTTCCAGCCCTGCAAATCGGGGTCATAGCCCAACCGCACCGCCGCATGGCGTGGCCAGTTCGGATCATAAAGCATCTGCCGCCCGATCGCGATCAGATCGGCGCTGTGGTTGTTTAGCAATTCCTCGGCCAGTTCCGGCGTGCGGATCATGCCCACGGCCTGTGTCATCATGCCCGCTTCGGCCCTGATCCGTGCCGCGAATGGCGCCTGATAGGCGGGGCCACGCGTGATGCTGGCATTGGTCGCACCCGCCACCATATTGCCACCGGACGAACAATCGACCACATCCACCCCAGCAGATTTCAACGCGGCGGCAAGGGGCACACTTTCATCCGGCGTAAACCCGCCCTCGATCCAGTCGGTGGCGGAAATGCGGGCGAACAGCGGCACATCATCAGGAATCGCGGCGCGCACAGCCGCAGCCACCTCGACCGGAAACCGCATCCGGTTTTCCAGTGAGCCGCCGTATTCATCACTGCGCTGATTGGCCAGCGGCGACAGGAAACTTTGCAACAAATACCCGTGCGCCATATGAATTTCCAATACGGCAAACCCCGCATCCAGCGCCCGTTTCGCCGCCATAACAAAGGCGTCGCGCACATCGTCCATATCATCGCGGGTCATTTCACGCGGCTTGATCCAGCCGTCTGTAAATGGCAACGCCGAGGGGGCCAGCGTTTCCCACGCTGCCTCGCCCCGCGCGATATCATCTGGCGTCAGCGGCCCGTTGCCCTGCCATGCGCGCTGCGTTGCCGCCTTGCGCCCGCCATGTGCCAGTTGAATGGCCGGAACCGTGCCCTCGGCACGCAGGAAGCCCGCGATTTTGCCCAATTCCTGCGCCTGCGCGTCATTCCATATGCCCAGACAGCCGTTGGTGATGCGGCCACCGGGCGTGACGCCCGTTGCCTCGACCATCACCATGCCCGCGCCGCCCAGCGCGAAACGCCCGTAATGCACATGGTGAAACGCCTGCGGGTGGCCGTTTTCGGCGCGATACATATCCATCGGCGACACGACGATCCGGTTGGGAATCGTCACGCCGCGAATGGTCAGCGGGGTGAACAGTTTTGCTGTCATGCAATCACCCGTGCGGCGCAAGGATCTGACGCAGGGCAGCCCCTGATGCCAGACGGTCGAACCCGGCATTGATATCATCCAGCGCCACGACCCCGTCCAGCAGGCTGTCCACAGGCAACTGGCCGTTGCGATACATCGCGATGTAACGCGGGATGTCGCGGGTCGGCACACAGGACCCCATGTATGACCCAAGGATCGCCTTTTCGTTGGTCACCAGATCGGCATGTTCAAACCCGAAATCCGCCCCCGCAGGCGACAGGCCCGCCGTGGTGATCCGCCCCCCGCGCGCCGTGATGGCATAGGCCGATTTCATCGCAGGCACCGCACCTGCCAGTTCGACCGCGTGATCGACACCGCCATGGGTCAGGTCCATCACCTTTTCCACCAGATCGGGATCAGCGGCGTTAAACGTATGGGTCGCGCCCAATTCGCGGGCTTTGGCCAGTTTGTGATCCTCCAGGTCGACCGCGATGATGGTCAATGCACCGGCGGCCTTGGCCCCCATCACACCGCACAGACCCACACCGCCCAGCCCGAACACCGCCACGGATTCGCCCGGCACCACGCGGGCCGTGTTCAGCACCGCGCCCACGCCCGTCATCACCGCACAGCCAAATACCGCCGCATCGGTCATGTTCAAATCATGGTCGACCTTGACCACAGACCCGCGATTGACCACCGCATATTCGGCGAAACAGGACACCCCCGTGTGGTGGCGCAGGGTGTTGCCATCCATATCCCTTAACCGTGACCCGCCCGAGATCAGTTCGCCCGCGCCGCGTGCCGCTGGCGCTGTGTCGCAAATGTTGCCGCGCCCCGACAGGCAGGCCTTGCAACGCCCGCAGGATACCGCGAACTGAAACACCACCGGATCGCCCACGGCAATATCGGTGACGGCGCTGCCAACCTCGACCACCTCGCCCGCGCCCTCGTGGCCCATCACCATGGGCAGGGGCACGGGGCGTGATCCGTTCATCACCGACAGGTCGGAATGGCACAGGCCCGCGCCCAGCACCTTGACCACCAGATCGGTGGCCTTGGGCGGGTCCAGCGTGATGGTTTCAATCGACAGGGGTTTACTGTCGGCATAGGGCGCAGGCGCGCCGATTTTACGCAGCACCGCTGCCTTGCAGGTGATGGTCATGGTGGTTTCCTCCCTCAACGCGCCAATGGGCGCTTGGGGATAACAGGCCCGATCCCTTGGCAGAAATCAAGCCCGCGCGATTGGGATTTCCGCAATGCGAAAAGAGCGCGGATCAGTCCTTGCGTGATGCGTTGAATGCCGCTTGCAACGCATCGGCGTTATATTCGTCACGCACCCAGTGCTCAAACCCGATGGGGGATTGGCGGTTGCGGGCGGCGTATGTCTCTAGAAATGCGTCCAACACGCCGGTTTTGAACCGCTTCACATGGGCATAGCGCAGCGACAGCATCTTTTGCGCCTGTTCCACGGGTGCGCCCTCTATCACCATCAACCATATGGCACTGGCCAGCGCCGCACGGTCCGCTCCCGATTTGCAATGCATCAGAAACGGGCGTTCGATTTCGCGAAAAATCGCGATCATGTTCAGCAACGCATCGCGTGTGGGCGCGCGGGAGGACCGCAGCGACAGGGTGATCAACCGCAACCCCAGATCCGCGCAATCGGCCTTTTCCAACACCTGATTGGCCTGCACCCCGTCGCCGCGCAGGCTGAGCACCGTGTGAATGCCCATGGCGCGGGCGCGGGCCAGCCGTTTGCGCGTGGGTTGGTTTGACCGATACACCCCCGGCGCGATCTGTTCGAAATTGTGCCACCAGGCGCGGACAAACCCGTGATCCAGCCAGAACACAATCCGTTCGGCACGTTTGCGCATCTCAGGGGCGGCCATATCCGCGCCTGCGAAATCCAAAAGCCCCTTTTCCCATGCCTTCAATCTGGCCTTGAATGTCACGCTGGGTGCCTCTTTGTCAGGTTTCGCGCCTGAATAGGGCATTTTCCCCGGCGCCGGAACCGCAATTGCGTGGAAATCCTGCGCGCCCCGCCCTATCTGGTGGCGCAACAAAGGAAACGCCAATGCCCGATGCCCTGATTGTCGCCCATGGTTCCCCCGCTGATCCATACCCGCAAGAGGACCGCCTGCATGCGCTGGCCGCAAATGTGGGCGCATTGCTGCCCGATTGGCGGGTGCAGGGCGCAACACTGGCCGCCGAGGGCGCACTGGAAGCCGCCCTCGATGCGCTGGGGCGCCCCCTGATCTATCCGTTTTTCATGGCCGAGGGATGGTTTACCGGCACCAACCTGCCACGCCGGTTGAAATCCGCAGGGTATGAGGGGCTGACACAGCTGCGCCCCTTTGGCACCGATCCTGCGCTGATTGATCTGATGGCAGCCGCCGCAACCCGTGCCATGGGCGATGAAACCACGCTGTTGATTGCGGCGCACGGGTCCAAAATCTCGCGGACCTCGGGCGATACCACCTATGCCATGGCCGATGCGCTGGCTGCGCGCACCGCGTTTACCACCATCAAATGCGGCTTCGTCGAAGAAGCGCCGTTTCTGGCCGATGTCGCCACCGATATGGGGCGCGGCGTCTGCCTGCCATTCTTTGCCCTGCGTGCGGGGCATGTTCTGGGCGACATCCCCGATGCGCTGGAACAGGCCGCGTTCACAGGCGCGCACCTGCCCCCCATCGGCGAAGACGCAGGCGTCCCCGCCCTGATCGCCGCCGCGCTACAGCGTCAAAACCTGTCAGAGCGATAGGGCGACAGATCGGCATTCACCGGTTTGCCCTGCACCAGTTCCGCCACGATCTGCCCCGTGCGCGGGGCCATCATAAACCCCCAATGACTGTGCCCGAATGCACCGACCAAACCGGGCAAGCCCTTGATTTCGCCCAAAACCGGCAGGCTATCGGGGAGCGTCGGGCGCAGGCCGGACCAGCTGCGCGCCTGTGCGTCGCGCAGGTCGGGCAGCATCCGCCGTGCGCCCGCGATCACCAGCTTGCGCCGCTTGTCCGATGGCGGATGATCCAGACCGGAAAATTCCGCCGTTCCGGCCACGCGCACGCCGCTGGCCATGCAGGAGGCCACCACCTTTAGGTCATTATCCATC
The DNA here is from genome assembly GCA_050633465.1 of Paracoccaceae bacterium. GTDB lineage: Bacteria > Pseudomonadota > Alphaproteobacteria > Rhodobacterales > Rhodobacteraceae > UBA3069. The sequence goes on from JBOEGO010000017.1 coordinate 13,729, forward strand.
ACCGAATGGTTCACCTGCACAGCTGCACCGCTGAAAAACGCGTGGTAACCGCGTTCACCCTCTAGCGGCAGATCAATACCCAGCGGTTGCAACAGGCGCGCCGACCATGCCCCCGCCGACAACACCACCTTGGGCGCATGCATATCGCCCTGACTGGTCGATATGTGCCAGCCGTCCTGTTCATTGGGGAACAGGCGCAACACGTCGGCTTGCAAAATTTCACCCCCCATGGCGCGGAATTTATCGGCCAGCGCCGTGCCAACCCTGCCCGGTGACAGGCTGCGCCCCTGCCCTTTCATCACCACCGCGCCCTGAAAATCAGTGGCCAATGCAGGTTCCAATGCCCGCAATTCCGCCGCGCCGATCACTTCGGTTTCGATGCCGAATTGCGCGTGCAATTCACGCTCCAGCGCGCTTTCCCTGACCTTGGCCGGGTTGCGGGTGGCGTGAATGAAATAACTGTCGCAAATCAACCCCTCTTGCCCGGTTCCGGCCAGATGGCGGCGATAGATATCCAGATTGCCACGGTTCAGAAACTCCATCGCCGATGCCACCTCGCGCACCCGCGCGGCGCGTGATTGCAACAGGAATTTCACACCAAACGGGATGAATCGCGGCAGGTATCCGGCGCGCAGATGCAGCGGCCCGTCAGATCGCAACAGCATTTTCGGCAGATCGCGCCACAGCCCCGGCATGGCATTGGGCAGCACACAGCCCGGCCCGATCACGCCCGCATTGCCATGGCTGGCCCCCTGCCCCGGCGCATCGCGATCAATCAGACGCACCTGAACACCCGCTTCGGCCAGTGACAGGGCCGAACAAATGCCCACAATGCCACCACCCACCACGGTCACACGCGGTTCGAACTGTTGTTTTCGGGTCGGCATGGTGGCCTCCTGTCTTGCAATCACAAAACCAGCCTAAGAACATTCTGATCACCGCGTAAAGGGGCAGCATTGCGCCCTTTTTACCACCTGATCTTTCTGCGCTTGCACAATAACAATACGCTGCCGTAGGCTGTTCACATGGAAAAAAAGCGCCTTAGAAAAACCGACTGGATCGAAGCAGGGCTTGCAGCCCTTTCCGCCGACGGGCCGCAGGCCCTCAAGGCCGAGCCGATGGCCGCATGGCTGGGCACCACCAAGGGCAGCTTTTACTGGCATTTCAAGGATGTGCCAGATTTTCACAGCACGATTCTGACAGCTTGGGTCGATCATGCCACCGCCCATCTGGCCGATGCATTGGCGGGTGAAACCACCGCGCCCGCGCAGCTGCGCCGCCTCGGCCAGATCGTGACCGAGCCGAATCATCCGCTATGCAATGATCCGGCGCTGGAACCCGCAATCCGCGCATGGGCCCGCGCCGATGCCGCAGTTGCGAAACGACTGCAACAGGTGGATGGCGAACGCATCGCCCTGTTGCACGGGTTGCTTGGCAAAACGGGGATCACCAATCCCGAAATGGCGCGGCTGATCTATGCCGCCAACATCGGCATGGCGGAAATGTCGACCCGCGATGATGCCGTTAATGCGGGCGCAATGGGGTCTCTGGTCGATCTGGTGCTGGCGCTCAGCTAGGCCAAGCCCTTGGCGAACCTGTCCAGAAAACGCTGTCGCGCCTCGGGCAGGGGGGCGTCGCCGACCGCAGGGGCCAAACGGTGGTGCAGAAAATGACCCGTGGTGCGAAACGCCTCTGCCACCTCGTGATCCGGTCCCGTGCCCTCGCCCAGCATGCAGGGCGGCAGGGGCAGCAACCGATCCGCCCATTCCCCCGCGGCCGAGGCCGTGACCGCCCGCCCCGTGCGCGGCGACACATAGGCCAGATGGTCGTTCGCACCTGTCAGGGCGCAGGCCGACAGGTCCATCCCGTATCCCAATGCATCCAACAGGGCCATTTCCCAACGCATATAGGCCAGCGGCCAGATGTCGGACTGGCCCAGCAGGTCCAGCAAGGCCTCGGTTCGGGAATATAGTGTGCTATGGGTCTCGCGCTCGGGCAGGGCAAACAGCAACAACGCGGTGACCGTGTTCAGCCCCTCCAACGCCAGACGGTCCTGCATCACCACGGCGCTGCGGCTGCGCACCGGTTCAATGGTGAAACTGCCGACGTGATCCTCCAGCCGCGCTTTCCACGTGACATCCAGTTGCGCACCCGGCTGTAACAGGGGGGCCGTCCGCCGACTGGCCCCGCCACGCACAATCCCCGCATGACGGCCACGCGCAGGCGTGAACACCTCTAACAGGCAGGCGGATTCGCCATGCGGCCTGCTGCGCAGAACTATGCCCTGATCACGCCATTCCATCGGTTTGTTATCGGGCGCAGGCGCGCCAAGGGCAAGCACCTTGCAATGTTCAACAGGCAGCGGCACAGTTGCACAATGAATACCCCCGCCCGTCTGATTGCCGCATTGATCGCCTGCCTTGCATGGGGCGGTCTGATCCTGAATGTGCATCTGGGTATGACCCGCAACCCGGATACCACCCTATGGGAGGAGCTGTGGCGCTCGGGCCGGTATTTCACCATTCTGACCAACGGGTTGGCCGCGCTGACCCTGACGCGCATCGCCATGGGTGAACGTATCAGCACCGCGTTTTTAGCGGGGTTGACCCTGTGGATGGTGATTGTCGCAGTGATCTATCACACGCTTTTGGCACGCGACTATGTCGGACTGCGCTGGATAAACGACCAGATTCAGCACAGCGCAACACCGTTGCTCTTTTTAATGTGGTGGTGGCGGTTCGCGCCCAAATCAGACCTGCACCCGCGCCATGCCCTGCTTTGGCTGGCTTGGCCCGCTGCCTATATGGCCTATGCGCTGATCCGTGGCGAAATCGACAATCTGCATCCCTATTTCTTTATCGACCCGCCGCTGATTGGTTGGCCCAAGGTGCTGATGTGGATCCTTATTATGGCCGTCGGATTTTATGCGGCAGGGCGCGGAATGGTCTGGCTGGCGGGGCGGTTTAGTCCAACCCGTCCTGATCCAGCAGGTCGCGGCCCTGACGGTCTTCGACCTCGATCACCCATAGGTCGGTATCGTAACCGCGCTGACGGGTGATGGCGGCGTCGACCTCGGCCTCATCCCCCTGTGCCAAAACCGCCCATTCGCGTGCGCCTGACATCAGATCGAACTGGCGCTGTTTCAGCACCGCCTGCCCGTCCAGCGTGGCCAGTTTGACCAACACAGCACCCGCCGTATCATCGCCATGGGCCACCACATAGGCCGGAATATCGGCCAGCCGCAGCCGCGCCAGATAGGCCTGAACCCAGAATTGCGAAGTCAGCCGCGCCATGGCCGCGCCCTAGTTCCCGTCTTTGAAATCAAGACCCATTTCGGTGTAGCGTTCGGATTCTTCCAACCAGTTGGCCCGCACTTTGACCTGCAAGAACAGATGCACTCGGCGCCCCAGAAACTCTTCCAGCTCCTCGCGCGAGGCCTTGGAAATCGCCTTGATGGTTTCGCCCTTATTGCCAAGGATGATGCCCTTGTGCCCGTCACGCATCACATAAACGATCTGGTCAATGCGGGCCGATCCGTCTTTGCGCTCTTCCCAACCTTCGGTTTCCACCGTCAACTGATAGGGCAATTCCTGATGCAGGCGCAGGGTCAGCTTTTCGCGGGTCATTTCCGCCGCAATCATCCGCATCGGCAGGTCGGCGATCTGATCCTCGGGGTATAACCACGGACCTTCGGGCAGTTCACCCGCCAACCATTCGCGCAGGGCGTCCACCCCGTGGCCACGTTCGGCGGAAATCATGAATGTCTGAACAAAATCAAACCTTTCATTCAGATCCGAGGCCAGTTTCAACAACACCTCGCTTTGCACGCGGTCGATTTTATTGATCGCCAGCGCGACCTTGCGGCCCTTGCCGATGTCGGCCAGCCCTTCGATGATGCGCTCTACACCGTCGGTGATGCCGCGGTGTGCCTCGATCAGCAGCACCACGATATCGGCATCCGCTGCCCCGCCCCACGCGGCGGCGACCATGGCGCGGTCCAACCGGCGGCGCGGCTGAAACAGCCCGGGCGTATCGACGAACACGATCTGCGCATCGCCCTCTATCGCGACGCCGCGAATGCGGGCGCGGGTGGTTTGCACCTTATGCGTGACGATCGACACCTTGGCACCAACCATGCGGTTGGTCAGGGTGGATTTACCTGCGTTAGGCTCGCCGATCAGGGCTACGAATCCGGCACGTGTGGTCATTGGGGGGTTCCTGCAAAGTGACCGCAACGCAATAGCGGATTTGGGGGCCGGACGCCAGATGGCATGATGTTTGGCATGAATGACGGGCTGTGACGGTCAGCCGATGCCCAGCTTGTCGATCAGCGCCTTGGCGGCGGCCTGTTCGGCCTGCCGTTTCGATCCGGCGGTGGCCTCGGCCTCTTCGCCGCTGGCCAGACGGGCGGCGATGGTGAACACGGGGGCATGATCGGGGCCGGATCGTTTGACCTCGATATAGCGGGGCGGTTGCAGCCCGCGGCCCTGCGCCCATTCCTGTAGGCTGGTTTTAGCATCGCGCGCATCGTCTTCGACCGCATCAATGCGTTTGCCCCACAGGCGGTTGATCAGATCACGGGCCGCATCAAAACCGCCATCCAGATAGACGGCGGCGATCACCGCCTCCATTGCGTCGCCCAGCAGCGCCTGTTTGCGCCGCCCGCCCGACATCATTTCGGACCGGCCCAGCTTCAACACATCGCCCAGCCCGATCTGGCGGGCAACATCGGCGCAGGTTTCCTTGCGCACCAACGCGTTGAAACGGGGGGCAAGCTGCCCCTCGCTGGCCTTTTTGTCCAGAAACAGCAGGGATTCGGCCATCACCAGCCCCAGCACGCGATCACCCAGAAACTCCAACCGCTGATTGTCCTCGCGTGTGGGGGACGACATCGACGAATGGGTCAGCGCATGGCGCAGCAGATCAGGATCGGCAAAGCTGTGCCCGATCCGGCCCTCAAAGGCCTTGAGTTCAGCCGAGAGCTTCACTCGATCCCCTTGAAGAAGCGGTCACCCCGCCATGTCCAGAATGCAAACATCGACCGCCCACCGGACGAAAACATGATGCGATCCGCGCGACCAATCAGGTTTTCATAGGGCACGAAACCGACCCCGCCCGCCGATTGCGGCACGCGGCTGTCGGTAGAGTTGTCACGGTTGTCACCCATAAAGAAATAATGACCCGCAGGCACGGTATAAATGCCCGTGTTGTCCAGCGAACGATCACCAATGTTCAGGATCGAATGCTTGACCCCGTTGGGCAAGGTTTCGATGAATTTTTCCTTTTCACAGGACGCGCCAGCACCGACAACCCCATTGGAACAGCTGGGGCTAAGTCCCTGCGGACCCTGCCGCCCTGCGGTTTCCACAAACAGCCCGTCGGGTTCCTGCGGCACGGGTTTGCCGTTGATCTGCACCACGCCATCCGTCACCTGCACCGTGTCGCCGGGCATACCGATCAGACGTTTGATGTAATCCGACCCCGACACCGGGTGACGAAACACCACCACATCGCCGCGTTCGGGGTCGCCACCAAACAGCCGCCCGTTGTCCCCGTCAAACGCGCCGCAGATATCCTTGGCATCAATATTCACACCCAGCGCCGGAATGCGGATCGACGGGCAAGAGGCATAGGAATAGCCATAGCTCATTTTGTTCACGAACAGAAAATCACCGATCAAAAGCGTGTCTTTCATCGAACCGGAGGGAATCCAGAACGGTTGAAAGAACAGCGTGCGGAACACGCCCGCAATGACCAGCGCCCAGACGATGGTTTTGATCGTCTCGATGACGCCGCCGCCCTTTTTTTCCTCGGATGCCATTGGCATTCTCTCCTGCTGTATCGATCCTGCGCTACATGCGGCGCGCATGGGTGGGTGTCAAGGTTCCGGCACGGCCTCGATCACGACAAAAGCCTGCGCCCATGGGTGATCGTCGGTCAGGGTGACGTGGATTATGGCGCGGTGGCCCGGCGGGGTCATCTGGTCCAGCCGATCGCGCGCCCAGCCTGTGACCTCCATCACCGGCTGGCCGGTGCGCAGGTTGGTCACGGCCATGTCTTTCCATGCGATGCCCATGGCCAGCCCTGTGCCCAGCGCCTTTGAACAGGCCTCCTTGGCGGCCCAGCGTTTGGCATAGGTTCCCGCCTGATCATTGCGCCGCGCGGCCTTGGCCTGTTCGATATCGGTGAAACAACGGTTGCGAAACCTGTCGCCGAACCGTTCCAGCGTCTGTTCGATCCGTTCAATATTGGCCAGATCGGTGCCGATGCCCAAAATCATGCGCCTGCCCCGGTGTTAGACGCAAAACAGCGCAACAGGGGACGGAATTTTACAAAAATTCCGCCCAAAATTCTTTGCAAGAATTTTCTCCCGATCACGATGTTCGTGCCTCGTCCATCAGGCGGCGCATTTCTGCGATGGCAGGCTGCAATCCGCGAAAAATCGCCTCTCCGATCAGAAAATGCCCGATGTTCAGCTCCATCACCTGCGGGATTGCCGCAATCGGTGTCACCGTGTCATAAGTCAGCCCATGGCCCGCGTGGATTTCCAGCCCCAGTTCATGGCCATAGGCGGCCATATCGCACAGGCGCTGCAATTCGGCGTCGCGTTCGTCAAACCGGCCCTCGGCGTGGAAATCACAATAGGCGCCGGTGTGCAATTCGATCACCTGCGCGCCAATCCGCGCTGCGGCTTCGATCTGGGGGCGGTCGGCGGCGATAAAGATCGACACCCGGCTGCCCGCCTCACGCAAAGGCGCAATAAAATGCGCCAGTTTGTTTTCCTCGCGTGCGACCTCCAGCCCGCCCTCGGTTGTGCGTTCCTCGCGTTTTTCGGGGACGATGCACACCGCATGGGGTTTGTGGCGCAGGGCGATGGCCTGCATTTCATCCGTCGCAGCCATTTCGAAATTCAGCGGCACGCTCAAGGCTGCAACCAGCCCTTCGATATCCGCATCCGAAATATGGCGGCGATCCTCGCGCAGGTGGGCGGTGATACCATCCGCGCCCGCATCTTCGGCCAGTTTGGCCGCGCGCAGCGGGTCAGGATAGGCCGAACCGCGCGCATTGCGCACCGTGGCCACGTGGTCGATGTTCACGCCAAGGCGCAGCTTTCCCAAAGGTTCCATTTTGGACTCCCGTTTGCCTGTCCCCGTCTGACTTGGGCCGGTTTACCCCGCCCTTTCGTCTTTTTTCTTTTTCCGGTCTTCGTGACCGGGCAAATGCGCCTTTCCCTTTAGCGCCGCCAACTTGGCCTTTAGCGCCCCCTTGCGCCGGTTTTGATAGGCACGGATCAGGGGCACTGACACGTAATATGCGATCAAACCGGCAATGACACCGGGAATGATCCCCCCGATCAGATAGGGGAAAAACACCTCGTGGTAAAATACAGAAAGGTTGGACCAGTCCATATCCTTGTCGGTAAAGGCGGCAATCAGATTATGTTGCAGATCGCGCCCCGCATCGACAAATTTTCCGCCAAGCGAGCGATGCATTTCCTGCGGGTGATGGTCCATCCCCAACAAAAAATAACCCGTGCGCAGCGATATCACCCCAATCGGCAAATATGTCAGCGGGTTCCCGAAAAACGTGGCCAGCAATGCAGCAAGGATATTTCCACGCATCACAATGGCAATCAGCGCCGACACCACAAAATGAAACCCGTAGAACGGGGTGAACGTGGTCAACACCCCCGCGAAAATTCCGCGAGCGATCCGGTGGGGCGGGTCGGGCAAACGCCGCAACCGATGTTTGACATAAAGAGCCGCGCGCCCCCAACCGCCGCGCGGCCAGAAGAACTCCAGCGCGATCTTCCAGATCGGCCTGCGGTCCCTTCGTTTGAAGACCAAAGGTCTTCTCCTCTCTATCCGTTTACGGCCGTCACACGGGACGGGTCGCGGTATCTTTCAATCGCCGCAACATCGCTTTCCGCCTCTAGTGCGGACATGACAGAATGCAGGTGCTCCGCATCCCTCAGGTCTACATCAACCAGAAATCTGTAAAAGTCCGGTTTCCGGTCAACAAATTGCATGTCCGAGATATTGGCCTTCTGCTCGCCGATCAATGTGCAAATTCGCCCCAGCACGCCAGCATCATTGCCAATGGTCAGGTTCAGGGTCGCACTGTGGATCGGCGGGTGTTTGCCCGCATGCCAATGCAGGTCCAGCCAGCGGTTCGGCTGGTCTTCAAAATTCGCCAATGCCTCGCAGTCGATCGCGTGAACGATCACGCCCTGACCGCGCTGGGTAATGCCGACAATACGTTCCCCCGGCAGGGGCTGACAGCATTTCGCACGGGTAAAATGCTGATCGGCGGATATACCGACAACGGCGCGGGTGGTGTCGATCTGGTCGCTGTCGCCTGTGGCCAGATCGGGATAAACCGAATGCACCACCTCACGGGCGGTCAGTTCGGCGCTGCCAAGGCGCGCCAACAGATCGTCGCGCCCGTCCAGCCGCAGATGCCGCGCAGCGATTTCCAGCGCCTTATCGGTGGATTTTTTGCCGACATGATCAAAGGCCGAACGCGCAAGTTCCCGCCCCAGTTTGACAAACCGCGAGCGGTCCACTTCGCGCAGCGCCCTGCGAATGGCGGTTTTGGCCTTGCCGGTGGCGGCAATTTCCAACCATGTCGCCTGTGGATACTGCCCCTCGGCGGTGATGATTTCCACCGATTGACCATTCTTGATCCGGCTCCATAACGGAACGCGCATTCCGTCCACTTTGGCCCCGACACAGGCGTTGCCGATACGGGTGTGAATGGCATAGGCGAAATCAATCGGGGTCGCGCCCTTGGGCAGTTTCACCACCTCGCCCTTGGGGGTAAAGCAGAACACCTTGTCGGAATACATTTCCAACTTTACCGCCTCCAGGAACTCGTCGTGGTCCTCTTCGGCGTTGAACTGTTCGGTCAGGGTCGAAATCCATTTCACCGGATCAACGGCAAAGGGGTTTTCGCTGCGCACACCGTCGCGATAGGACCAATGCGCCGCCACGC
>JBOEGO010000017.1:22819-327824 GCA_050633465.1 Paracoccaceae bacterium
ATCGAATAGGGTTTCTTGGCGCGGCCGAAGACCACGGCTTCGATATTGGCCTTATCAAATTCGCTGCGCATGTCGCTGGTGATGCGCTCTACCACATCGCCCGATTCCTTTTGCAGCGTAATAAACCGCCGCAGGATCGAGGCCCGCCCCTCGGGGTTCAGCACCCTGAACGACAGATCCTCCAATTCCTCGCGCATCCACTGCATCCCCATGCGACCCGCAAGCGGAGCATAGATATCCATGGTTTCGCGGGCTTTCTTGGCCTGCTTTTCGGCGCGCATCGCCTTGATCGTGCGCATATTGTGCAAACGATCCGCCAGTTTCACCAGAATGACCCGCAGATCCTTGGACATGGCCATCAACAGCTTGCGGAAATTTTCCGCCTGCTGGGTTTCGGTGGATGACAATTGCAGATTGGTCAACTTGGTCACGCCATCGACCAGTTCGGCAATTTCATGGCCGAATTTCTGTTCGACCTCGGAATAGGATGCCTTGGTATCCTCGATCGTGTCGTGCAGCAGGGCGGTGATGATGGTGGCGTCGTCCAGCCGCTGTTCGGTCAGAATGGCGGCAACGGCAACCGGATGCGTGAAATAGGGTTCGCCCGATTGGCGCATCTGCCCGTCATGCATCGCAAGGCCATAATCATAGGCCTCGCGAATCAGGGTTTCGTTGGTTTTGGGGTTATAATTGCGGACCAGTGCGATCAGGTCTTCAACCGCGATCATATGCTCCGCTTTCCCGTAACTGGCAGGGTTTACCCCTGACGCTGTGCATCCATCAGGGCGCGCAGCAGCTTCTCTTCGCTCAGATCATCCTCTGCTGGTTTGTCGGGCTGTTCGCCCCCCCCCATCAGCAATGCCATGCTGTCTTCTTCGGGCTCGTCCACCTCGATCTGGCTTTGATTTGCTTCGATCAGACGTTCACGCAGCGCATCGGCAGATTGCGTTTCCTCGGCGATTTCGCGCAGGGAAACAACGGGGTTTTTGTCGTTGTCGCGATCCACAGTGATCGCCGCACCGGATGCGATTTCGCGCGCACGATGTGCGGCAAGCATCACCAGCTCGAAACGATTCGGAACCTTGTCGACGCAGTCTTCAACGGTTACGCGGGCCATGGGGGCACTCCAACTCTAGGGACAGTCCATAAGAAAGACGCTTCCTAGGGCCATTTGACACGATTTACAAGCAGGTTTTCATGGGGCACCCACCGGCAAGGCAACAATATCGCGGCACTGCGCGCCCGACAAATCCGCGCAGAATTCCGCGATGCTGCGCTGCAAAACCGGATGGCGCCAGTCCGGCGCGACATCCAGCAGCGGAATCAACACAAACGGGCGGTCCTGAAGGCGCGGATGCGGCAGTATCAATTGTTCGGGTGCGCGCAGCATCTGTTCACTGACAGACAGGTCGCGCCAATGTGATTGCGTATCCGTATCGGGCAATACCGCCTGCCCGAACGCAATCAGATCCAGATCCAGCGTGCGCCCCGCCCAACGGGTATGACGTTCACGGTCATGGCGCGCTTCAACGTCATGTAATAATTTCAAAACCGTCACAGGATCGTCAAACCCCTGCATAACAAGGGCAGCATTCACATAATCAGGGCCAGCGCCTGCCGGAAAACAGGGCGTGCGATAGAACCGGCTGACCGCAGAAACCTGCGCCCCGAACCCGCGCAAATCCTCGATCGCCTTGCGCAACGTCACCTCCGGGCTTTGGTCGCCGCGGGGCAGGTTGCCGCCCAATGCAACCAAGCAAACTTGATCCTCATGCATAGCCGACCTATCCTTCTGATTGTGTTCGCGCACTTGCGGCACGATTCCGATACCTATAATTTAATCTTTCAGCGACACCGAAATTTAACCACTCACTCTACGACCCATCGGCTGGCGCTATTAATCGGAAGGACATTTTGATGTTTTACAAAGACGAACGGCTTGCGCTGTTCATCGATGGATCAAACCTGTATGCCGCCGCCAAGGCGCTGGGGTTTGACATCGACTATAAATTGCTGCGCACGGAATTTATGCGCCGCGGCAAACTGTTACGTGCGTTTTATTACACCGCTTTACTGGAAAACGACGAATATTCGCCCATTCGTCCGCTGGTGGATTGGCTGCATTACAACGGCTTCACCATGGTGACAAAACCCGCCAAGGAATACACCGACAGCCAGGGCCGCCGTAAGGTAAAGGGCAACATGGACATCGAACTGGCGGTGGACGCGATGGAACTTGCTCCGCATGTCGATCACATCGTTCTGTTCTCGGGCGATGGCGATTTCCGCCCGCTAATCGAATCACTTCAGCGTCAGGGTGTCAGGGTTTCTGTGGTTTCCACCATCCGCAGCCAGCCGCCGATGATCGCAGACGAACTGCGCCGTCAGGCCGATAACTTTATCGAACTGGACGAGCTGAAAGACGTGGTGGGCCGCCCCCCGCGCGAGGAACCCCTGCGCCGCGAATCTGCCGAAGCGATGGAATAATCACCGGACAGTCGGGCGGATTTTACCGCCAAACGACTGCTCGCTGGCAAAATTGAAAAAGGCCGGGTCACTCACCCCGGCCTTTTTCATATCTGCCCGCCTGCATTGCACGGGCTGGACCTTGCCCCACCGCCGCACTAGGTTCCAACCAAGCAGGAGAGACCGATGACCATGCCCCCCCTTACCCTATATCTGGCCGCCCCGCGCGGGTTTTGCGCCGGTGTCGATCGTGCCATAAAAATCGTGGAAATGGCCCTGCAGAAATGGGGCGCGCCCGTCTATGTGCGCCATGAAATCGTGCACAACAAATTCGTGGTTGACAGCCTGCGCGATCAGGGCGCTGTGTTCGTCGAGGAGCTGGAGGAATGCCCGCCGGACCGTCCGGTGATCTTTTCCGCCCATGGTGTGCCTAAATCCGTTCCCGCCGCAGCGGCCGCGCGTGAAATGGTGTTCGTCGATGCCACCTGCCCGCTGGTGTCCAAGGTCCATATCGAGGCAGAGCGCCATTCGGAAAACGGGCTGCAAATCGTGATGATCGGCCATGCGGGCCACCCCGAAACCATCGGCACCATGGGGCAATTGCCCACGGGCGAGGTGCTGCTGGTCGAAACCGTTGCCGATGTCGCCACCCTGCCCGTGCGCGACCCGCTGCAACTGGCCTATGTCACGCAAACCACCCTATCGGTCGATGACACAGTGGAAATAGTCGAGGCATTGAAAGCGAAATTTCCCGCCATCATCGGCCCCCACAAAGAAGACATCTGTTACGCCACCACCAACCGCCAAGAGGCCGTCAAAGCCATGGCCGGAAAAATCGACGCCATGCTGGTGGTCGGCGCGCCGAATTCATCCAATTCGCGCCGCCTGGTCGAGGTCGCACAGCGGCAGGGCTGCGGCTATGCGCAACTGGTGCAACGCGCCACCGATATCGACTGGCGGGCGCTGGACGGGATCACCAGCATCGGCATCACCGCAGGCGCCTCTGCGCCGGAACTGTTGGTAGAAGAGGTAATAGACGCCCTGAAATCGCGTTATAGCGTCACCATCGAACAGGTCGAAACCGCCAAGGAAAACGTCGAATTCAAGGTGCCGCGCGTGCTGCGCGAACCCGCCTGAGACGGTTGAACCAATGCCCGACGAACGCACCATTCAGGTCTATTCCGACCGCGCCGCCGATTACGCCGCATTCACCAAAACCGATGGCGCAGGGCGGCTGTTGCGCGGTTTTATCCAGCGGCTGCAACAGGGGGCGCTGGTGCTGGACTATGGCTGCGGGCCGGGCACCGACAGCGCATTGATGATGCAGGCCGGACTAAAGGTCGAAGCGCTGGATGCCACCCCCGCCATGGTCGAACTGGCCCAATCCAAAGGGGTCAACGCCCGGCTTGGCACGTTTTTCGATCTGGATGCCATGGCGCGCTATGACGGGATCTGGGCGTCTTTTTCACTGCTGCACGCGCCACGCGGCGATATGCCCAGCCATCTGGACGCCATCAAACGGGCGCTGAAACCGGGCGGGCATGTGCAAATCGCGGTGAAAACCGGCACGGGTGAACGGCGCGACAGCATCGGGCGGCTCTATACATTCTATATGCCCGATGACCTGTGCGACCTGATCCGCGACGCGGGTCTGATCGTCGATGAAATCCATGAAGGGCGCGATAAGGGGCTGGACGGCGGCCTTGCCAATTGGGTATCGGTGGCGGCACATGGCTAGATTATTCGCATATACCGACGGGGCTTGCTCCGGCAATCCCGGCCCCGGCGGCTGGGGCGTGCTGCTACAGGCAAAAGACGGCGAAACCGTGGTCAAGGAACGCAGCATTTCCGGCGGCGAACCCGACACCACCAACAACCGGATGGAACTGCTGGCCGCGATCAACGCCTTGGAAAAGCTGGTAAAAGCATCCCGCATCACCGTGATAACCGACAGCGCCTATGTCAAAAACGGCGTCACCAGCTGGATTCATGGATGGAAGCGCAACGGCTGGAAAACATCAGCCAAAAAGCCGGTGAAAAATGTCGAACTCTGGCAACGTTTGGACGAGGCACAGCGCCGCCATGACGTGACATGGGAATGGGTAAAAGGCCACGCCGGACACCCCGAAAACGAACGCGCCGACGAACTGGCCCGCGAAGGCATGGCCCCCTATAAATAAGCGCGCCGCCCGCGTTCAACTCCACCCCGACCACAGCGCGCCCGATCACCGCTTGAGGGCAGGCCTGCCTGCCTGAAATCGGGGATGCCTAGCGTTTCAACTGTTGATACAGCCAGATCACCAATACCGCGCCCAACACGGCCCCGACCAACCCGCCGACCATGCCCATAACCGACAGCAACAACCGCACGATCAGCCCGCCGACAATCGCGCCCGCCATGCCCAGCGCCACGGTCGTCACCACATCCAACCGAACGCCCATCAACCGCGTGGCCAAAAATCCCGCCGCCGCGCCGACGATGATCAACCATATGATAATCATGGGCTATTTCCTCCAATGGGTCGGGACAATGATCAGCGCCCCGATCGAACTCAGGATTGCATCCACCCCGGCAGGGCCAAACCGGATGCCAAACATGATCCGCACGAAATAAAACAAAAATGCCCCGCCGACGCAGATGATAATCGACGGCAAAATACCGTTGCGGGTGAAACCGGACCGTTCGGACAGGTAACCAACGATGCCCGCGATCACCACGGTGCCGATCATGCTGGGAAACATCGTGCTCGCTCCTCAAAACTATACCCGACCATGGCGTAAAACGCCCGTCAGCTGAATAGCCTTATGGCCTCAGCCCCAAACCGCGCCCTTGGCCACAGGAAAACCGCGCAAAAACTCGCCCGCATCCTGCGCGCCCTTGCCCGCCTTTTGCAATTGCAACAGTTCCACGGCACCCGTGCCACATGCCAGGATCAACCGCCCCTCTTCGCTGCCGGACAATACCTGCCCCGCCGCGCCCGCACCATCCGCCAACCGCGATGCCAGCAGTTTGACCCGCTGGCCGTCCACTTCGCACCACGCACCGGGAAAGGGCGACAGCCCGCGAATGAGCCGATCTACCGAGACAGCGGGCAAGGCCCAATCCACACGGGATTCAGATTTGTCAATTTTGGCGGCATAGGTCACGCCCTCCTCGGGTTGCACCTCGGGCCTTAGCCTATCCAACTGCTCCAGCGCCTCGGTGATGGCCGCGGCGCCCAGCGCCGACAGGCGGTCGTGCAACTGGGCCGTGGTTTCACTGTCGCCAATCCGCAGGGGTTTGCGCAACAACACGGGGCCAGTGTCCAGCCCCGCCTCCATCTGCATGATGCAGACGCCGGTTTCGGCATCCCCTGCCATGATCGCACGGTGAATCGGCGCGGCCCCGCGCCAGCGCGGCAACAACGACGCATGAATATTCAAACACCCCTTTGCAGGCGCATCCAACACCGCCTGCGGCAGGATCAAACCATAGGCCACGACCACGGCGATATCCGCGCCCAGCGCGTGAAAATCCAACTGCTCCTCGGGCGATTTCAACGATTTGGGGTGGCGCACCGGCAGGGCCAGTTCCAAGGCACGGGCATGAACAGGGGTTGGGCGCTCTTTCTGGCCACGGCCTGATTTGCGCGGCGGCTGACAGTAAACACAGGCAATGTCATGCCCCGCATCCAGCAACGCATCCAGCACCGGCACCGAAAAGTCGGGCGTGCCCATGAAAACGATCCGCATGTGAACCCCCTAGCGTTGTTTTTTCGCCTTACGCAGCAGCATGTCGCGCTTCATCTTTGACAGGTTGTCAAAATACATCCTGCCCGCCAGATGGTCGATCTGGTGCTGCACCGATGTGGCCCATAACCCGACAAAATCGCGCTCTTCGACCACGCCCTGTTCATTCAAAAACCGCACCGTCACGGCACGCGGGCGCGAAATCGTGGCAGATATGCCGGGCAGATTCGGGCTGGCTTCCTCGTGGTCGCGCAATTGAACCGAGGCATGCAGGATTTCAGGATTGGCCATACGCACGGGCTTGCCCCGCTCGGCCGAGGCATCAACCACCGCCAGCCGCTGCATCACGCCGATCTGCACCGCAGCAAGCCCGACGCCGGGCATGGCCTCCATCGTGTCGATCATATCGGCCCAGATCGCACGCACATCATCCGTGATTTCGGCAACATCGGCGGCCACACTGCGCAACCGTTTGTCGGGCCATGGAATACAGGTGCGCGCAGTCATATCTGGCCTTTCATCGGCAGGCGATCAGCCCCGCGCCATTTCACGTTTCAGTTTCTGCATCTTGCGGGTGATCATCTGGCGGCGCAGCGGTTTCAGGTAATCAATGAACAGCTTGCCGTTCAGGTGATCAATCTCGTGCTGCACACAGGTCGCCCATAATCCGGTAAAATCCTCGGTCTGCTCGGCCCCGTTGCGATCCATCCAACGCACCGAAATATCACGCGGGCGGGTGACATCCCCGTATTGTTCGGGGATCGACAAACAGCCCTCCTCATAGGTGTTCTGCTCGTCCGAACGGGCGATGATTTCGGGGTTGAACATGATCAGGGGGCGGGGTGCCTCGCCCTCCTCCTTGACGCAATCCAGCACGATCAGGCGGGTCATTTCGCCAATCTGCGGCGCGGCCAGCCCGATGCCCGGCGCGTCATACATGGTTTCCAACATATCATCGGCAAGGCTGCGCAGGCCGTCCGACAGGTCGGGCACAGGCGCGCACAGCTTTTTCAAACGCGGGTCGGGATGGATCAGGATCGGTCGCTTTGTCATGGCGATGATGTAGGCGATGACGCGGCGCGGTGCAACGCCATTGCCGCCGCTTCTGCTTGCGCCCCGCGCCCATTGCGGTAGCGTCACTTCAACACAACAGGAGAACCCGAATGCGCTTTGACGAAATCATCGACCGCCACGGCACACATTCCGTGAAATGGGACATGATGGAAAAACTCTATGATGTGCCTGCCGATGACGGCATTTCGATGTGGGTGGCCGATATGGATTTCCGTGCCCCGGACTGCGTGCAGGATGCGGTAAAACGCCTGCACGACCACGGTGTCTACGGCTATTTCGGCGATGATTCCGCCTACCGCGCGGCGATCTGTTGGTGGATGGAAAACCGCCACGGCTGGGCGGTGGATCCGGCGGCAATTTTCACCACCCACGGATTGGTAAATGGCACCGCGATGTGCGTCGATACCTTTACCGCGCCGGGTGACGGAGTGGTGCTGTTCACCCCCGTCTATCATGCCTTTGCCAAGGTGATCCGTGCCAATGGCCGCCGCGTGGTGGAATGCCCGCTGGCGCTGCATGATGGCCGCTATGAAATGGATTTCGCCGCCTATGATGCGCTGATCGATGACAAAACCCGCATGGTGATCCTGTGTTCGCCGCATAATCCGGGCGGGCGGGTCTGGACCCGCACAGAACTGGAACAGGTCGCGGAATTCGCCCGCCGCCACGATCTGGTTCTGGTGTCTGATGAAATCCACCACGATCTGGTGATGCCGGGGCATACACACATTCCGATGGCGCATATTGACGGCATCGCCGACCGGCTGGTGATGATGACCGCCACGACGAAAACCTTTAACATCGCGGGGTCACACGCGGGCAATGTGATCATCCCCGATGAAAAACTGCGCAAGGCATTCGGCGACCGGATGGCCGGGCTGGGCCTGTCACCCAATGCCTTTGGCCTGCATATGGCCACGGCAGCCTATTCCCCCGAAGGCGCGGCATGGGTCGATGAACTGGTGACCTATCTGGATGGCAACCGCCGCCTGTTCGACGACGCGATCAACGCGATCCCCGGCCTTGCATCAATGCCACTGGAATCCACCTATCTGGCTTGGGTCGATTTTTCCGGCACGGGAATGGAGCGCACCGAATTCACCAAACGGGTGGAACAGGGCGCGCATATCGCCGCAAACCATGGCCCCACCTTCGGAACCGGAGGAGAGCAGTTCCTGCGCTTTAACATCGCCACCCCGCGCGCATTGGTGCAACAGGCGGTGGAACGCATGACCAAAGCATTCAGCGACCTGCAATAGCGCGACACATCCGGCGCGGGGGCGCATCCGGATCAGGGGCGTGTTCAATCACCGCGGCCCTGATCAGGACCACCCCCAGCCTTCATCGTTCTAAAAATACCTCCCGCCGGAGGCACCAATGCCCGCCAAGCCACGCAAACAGCTATTGTCGCGTGATCAAGGCCACAGGCGCGGTTTCATCGCGTGCAAAATCCAGCGGGGCCTTATCCTTGGCCACTGTCGAGCGTTTGAATTCATACCGCATTTCATCGCCAGCCACATCGGATGCAACGATCAGACATTGCATCACCTGCCGCCCGCCATCGTATAGGTCGACCAGCCCGCGTAGATGCGGCGCATCAACGGCATCCACCGCAAATCCGGTATCCCACAGCTGCAAAACCGGATAGCTGCGCCCGTCCTCCTCGACGCGAAAGCGCGCCTTGCGACGGCTGTTCAGCTTGCGCGCAGCGGCCAGACCCGCCTGCAATTCAGGTGTCAAAAACACGTCCATATTCATTCCCCTCGCTTACACCCAAGGATGCCGCCATAACTCCTAACGTCAAGTAAATGTTTTATAATTTTCCACACCGCCAGATGGGACCATGGTCCAAATTGCGCTGCTGTGCAGCATTGCACGGGTCTTGCGCGCTGGCACCGCTATCCCCAAACAGCCTCCTCCCCTAACTATACATCAACAAAGGAGACCCCAATGGGACAACTGATCGACGGCACATGGCAGGACACCTGGTACGATACCAAATCCAGCGGCGGTAAATTCGAACGCACAACCACCCAGTTTCGCAACTGGATCACCCCCGACGGCAGTGCCGGCCCCAGCGGCAGTGGCGGGTTTCCGGCCGAATCGGGGCGCTATCATCTCTATGTCAGCTATGCCTGCCCATGGGCGCACCGCACGCTGATCTTTCGCGCGATCAAGGGGCTGACGGATCATATCACCATATCCGCCGTGCATCCCGATATGTTGTCAGATGGCTGGACCTTTGACAGTGATTTCCCCGCCGCCACCGGCGACACCCTGTTCGGGCTGGATTACCTGCGCGAAATCTACCTGAAACAAGACCCGAAAATTTCGGGCCGCGTCACCGTGCCCGTGCTGTGGGACAAGCAACAAAACTGCATCGTGTCCAACGAAAGCGCCGAAATCATCCGCATGTTGAACAGCGCCTTTGACGGGATCACAGGCAACAGCGATGATTACTGGCCCGAACCATTGCGCAACGCGATCGAACCCGTAAATGCCCGCATCTATGACAGCGTGAACAACGGCGTTTACAAGGCCGGTTTCGCCACCACCCAAGCCGCCTATGACGATGCCGTCTATCCGCTGTTTGACAGTCTGGACTGGCTAGAGGACCGCCTGACCAACAGCCGCTACCTGATGGGCAACCACCTGACCGAGGCCGACTGGCGCCTGTTCACCACCCTGATCCGGTTCGATCCGGTCTATCACCTGCATTTCAAATGCAACCGCAAACGGATCACCGACTACCCCGCGATCTGGGCCTATACCCGCGAATTATATCAATGGCCGGGCGTGGCAGAGACGGTGAAAATGGACCATATCGTGCGCCACTATCACTACAGCCACGACATGATTAACCCCAACCGCATCCTGCCGATCAACCCTGTGCTGGACTATACGGCACCGCATGGTCGCGACGGCATCGGCGCATAGCCCCTAGGACGCGCGCGCGTAATGTTCGACCACTGCGGCCAGATCATCTGGCGTGGTGGTCGATGGCAAAAACGCATGTGCGTTTTCGATATGGGCAAAAATCGACCCGTCGGAAAAAAACGCCGAGGAGGTGACAAAAACCACCTTGGCCTCGGGCCGCCGATACCCCGCAAAATCGGCCACCGCGATTGACCCGCCTGACGGATCGCCGCGCCCCAGTTCCAGATCCAGCACGATCACATCCCAGTCTTCGCGCAGCAAGGCGTTGATGGCCCCCTGCTGCGTGGTCGCCAGATCAACGGTCGCCCCCTGCCGCAACAGGTGGTTTTTCCAAAGCGCGCCCAGTTCTGGCTGTGCCTCGACGATCAAAACTTTCATGCGTTTCCAATCCGGCCGCTCCCGATGCGGCGTAAAAGGTTTCTTAACCAGCCATGACACTCTAAGTCCTAACAAATGGTTAATCCTAATCACAGGTTTTGACAGCCCCTTTTCCTGCACGCGATATGCGCGTAAACCCGCCGGAACTGCACCAAATAAAGGCGGTTCCATGCCTGAGACAGCACCGACACGCGAAACATTTCTGCCCCGCGACCACGGCGGCGGGATTGATTCCGCTGCGTCACTTTATGGTGGCGCGCGCAGCGAATGGATAGATCTATCCACCGGAATCAACCCTGTGCCCTACCCCGTCGGTGACATTTCAACCGATGCGTGGGCAGCCCTGCCCGACCACGCCGCCATGTCCCGATTGGAAACCGCAGCACGGCAGTTCTGGAACGTGCCGGACGCGGCACAGGTGGTGGCGGCAAACGGGGCATCCGCCCTGATTGCCCAAATGCCGATGCTGGCCGATGGTCACGCCGCCCATATCCCCTCACCCACCTATAATGAACATGCCGCCGCGTTTCAGGCGCATCACCAGTTCGCCTATACCGATGGCGAGGAGGCCCAGGTGCGCGTCTATGTTCACCCCAACAACCCTGACGGGCGCATGGTAGATGCGCAGCAGATCGGCGGGCGGTTCCTGACCGTGATTGACGAAAGTTTCTGCGACACCAGCCCCGATGACAGCCACATGGATCTGGCCGACAATCAGGGTGTTCTGATCCTGAAAAGCTTTGGCAAATTCTGGGGGCTGGCAGGGTTGCGGCTTGGCTTTGCCATCGGGTTGCCCGCCACGATGGCGCCGGGGTTATGGGTGAAACAACCCTTTCAGAAAAAGACCCGGGTGCCCGACCCGTCGCTGGTGGATCTGCTGGGGCCATGGCCCGTCAGCGGCCCCGCGCTGGAAATCGGCGCCCGCGCATTAGAGGACACCGCATGGGCCACCGCCACCCGTGCGCGGCTGGTTGACGACGCGGCGCAACTGGATGCGCTGATGGCACCGCATGGCACGCTGGTCGGCGGCACGCCCCTGTTCCGGCTGTATGATGTGGGTGACGCCGCCGCATTTCAGGACCGTCTGGCACAGCACCATATCTGGTCGCGCATCTTTCCCTATTCCAAACGCTGGGTCCGGCTGGGGCTACCCGCACCCGACGGGTGGGACCGCGTCAGGGCGGCGCTGGCATGACGCTGGTCCTGGCAATGCTGCTGGATGCCTGGCTGGGCGAACCCAAGTGGCTGTGGTCGCGCCTGCCCCACCCCGCCGTGCTGATGGGCCGCGCCGTGGGCTGGTGCGATGCGCGTTATAACAGGGGCGACAACCGCCGGATCAAAGGCATGGCCACAATGGCCGCGCTGGTGCTGGCCGCATGGGGGCTGGGCACGATCCTGACCGCATTTGGCCCGCTTGTCGAAACCCTCTGCGCCGCAATCCTGCTGGCGCAACGCTCGCTGGTTCAACATGTCAGCGCCGTCGCCGCGGGGCTGCGCGCAGGCCTGCCACAGGGCCGTGCCGCCGTATCCATGATCGTATCCCGCGACACCGCCGAAATGGATGCAAATGCCGTGGCCCGCGCTGCCATTGAATCCGGCGCTGAAAACCTGTCAGACGGGGTGATCGCGCCCGTGTTCTGGTTCATGATTGCGGGCCTGCCCGGATTGATCGCCTATAAAATCACCAATACCGCCGACAGCATGATCGGTTACCGCACCCCACGCCACGCGCAATTCGGCTGGGCCGCCGCACGGCTGGACGATCTGTTGAACCTGATCCCCGCAAGGGCAACCGCCCTGTTGATCGCCCTGACCTATGGCCTATCCGACTGGCGCGGCATCAGGGCCGACGCATTGCAACACAAATCCCCCAACGCGGGCTGGCCGGAATCAGCCATGGCCCGCGCCCTGACCATCGCGCTGGCCGGGCCACGCGCCTATGATGGCGAAATGCGCGATTTCCCATGGGTGAACGCCGCTGGCCGCAAACCGATCGGCCCGCCCGACATAGATGCCGCCACCCGCGCACTTTGGCGGGCATGGGGCGCGGTGCTTGTGCTTGCTATCCTACTGGCAATCATGTGATTTGCCCTTTTGAATGCCCCTGATACCCTGCCCACAGTCATTGTTAGAAAGCCATGTTATGCGCCTGCTTGCCCTTATTGCCGCCCTGTCCCTGACCAGCCCCGCCTTTGCCCAATGCGGTGGATCGTTCAACACTTTCGTCCAGGGGCTAAAATCAGAGGCCGCACAAAAGGGCCACGCCCCCGCCGCCATTGACCGCTTTTTCGCCAATGCCCGCCAGGATCCCAAGGTTCTGGCCGCCGACCGCAAACAAGGCGTGTTCCAGATGGATTTCACCAGCTTTGCGCGGCGGCTGATTTCCAACGACCGGATCAACCGCGGCGTCTCCAACGGCAAAAAATACAACAGCGTGTTTTCGCGGATCGAACAGCAATACGGGATTCCCCGCGGCGTGCTGCTGGCGTTTTGGGCGTTCGAAACCGATTACGGCGCGTTTCAGGGCGATTTCAACACCCTGAACGCGCTGGTCACCCTGTCATACGATTGCCGCCGCCCCGAGCTGTTCCGCCCGCAAATTTTTGCCGCGCTGGAACTGTTCGAACATGGCGATTTTGACCCGGACACCACAACCGGCGCATGGGCAGGCGAAATCGGCATGGTGCAAATGCTGCCCCGCGACATTCTGGAAAACGGGGTGGACGGCGACGGCGACGGCCATGTCAGCCTGAAAACCTCGGCCTCTGATGCGCTGATGTCCGGTGCGAAAATGCTGTCCGCCCTTGGCTGGACCGCAGGGCAACCATTCCTGCAAGAGGTCGCAGTGCCCGCGCAAATGGATTGGTCCCTATCGGGGACCGATACCAAAATCCCCGCCGCACAATGGGCGCAAATGGGGGTGCAGCCACGTCACGGGCAAATCGCGGGCGCGCTGCCTGCATCACTGTTGCTGCCGCAGGGGCGCAAGGGGCCTGCCTTCCTCGCCTATCCCAATTTCGATGTCTATTTTGAATGGAACCAAAGCTTCACCTATGTGCTGACCGCCGGATATTTCGCCAACCGCCTGATGGGCGCGCCGGTGTTCAACGCAGGCCAACCCGACACCGGATTGTCGGGCGCAACCATGAAACAACTGCAACGCAAGCTGGCGCAACGCGGCCATGACGTGGGCAAGATTGATGGCATTCTGGGGTCCGGCACCCGTGCCGCCGTGCAGGCCGAACAAAAACGGCTGGGCATGCCCGCCGATGCATGGCCAACACAGGCACTGCTCAATCGCCTTTAGGCAGAATTGCGCCGATAGTCCGGGGCCGTAATAGCGCACCCCGGACCCTTTTCAACCACCATTTTCCTGTTATTTTCTGGAAAATTGCGGAACGATACCGCGACCTATCCGTTGATCCCCCATGAAAGCGCAACGTCCTGAAAACGACCTGCGTACAACCACTGGAGGAACAACATGAAACGCATTCTAACCACAACCGCCATCATCCTGACCGCAGCCGCCCCCGCATTCGCCGAAAGCCACGCCGCAAAGGCCGATGCGGACATGAAGGCAGAAACCGAAATGAAATCGCCGATGCACGGCGCTACCTTTGCGGACCAATCCACGATGGGCATGGCCCCGTCCCTGCTGGCATCCGACCTGATCGGCAAACGCATCTATACCATCGAAACCGAAATCGACGTGACCGCATCCATGGCCGAAGCAGACACCGACTGGAACGACATCGGCGAAGTAAAAGACGTGGTGATGTCGCCCGATGGTAAGGCACAATCAGTGCTGCTGGACATCGGCGGGTTCCTTGGTCTGGGTGAACACACGGTCGCTGTGAACCTGAACAAACTGAACCTTGTCGCGGATTCCGACGATGCGGGCGACTACTTCGTGGTGGTCAACGCAACCAAGGAACAACTGGAGGCAGCGCCCGAATTCGACATGGACAAAGTCGGCGCATGGACCGCGTCCAACTAACCCCGTGACACGCCACGCGGCGTAGATCACACAGCAACCCGCAGCGTTCACGCGCTGCGGGTTTTGTTGTGGGATACGGGACGGCGGGCGGGGCGATGCGCTTGCGCGAGCGGCGGTCGTCAGGCCACCAGCATTTCGGCCTTTTTCAGATCGACAGATACCAATTGCGACACGCCCTGTTCCTGCATCGTCACGCCGAACAAACGGTCCATCCGCGCCATGGTCACCGCGTGGTGGGTGATGATCAGGAACCGCGTGTCGGTGCGGCGGCACATCTCGTCCAGCATGTCACAGAACCGTGTCACATTGGCATCATCCAGCGGCGCGTCGACCTCGTCCAACACACAAATCGGCGCGGGGTTGGCCAGAAATACCGCAAAAATCAACGCCAGCGCGGTCAGGGTCTGCTCACCACCTGATAGCAACGACAGCGTTGACAGCTTCTTGCCCGGCGGCTGGCACATGATTTCCAGTCCGGCCTCTAGCGGGTCATCGGATTCGACCATAACCAATGACGCCTCGCCGCCATTGAACAGATGGGTGAACAACATGGAAAAGTTGCTGTTGACCTGCTCGAATGCCGTCAACAGGCGCTCGCGGCCTTCCTTGTTCAGGCTGGCGATACCCGCCCGCAATGTCTTGATCGCCTCCTCCAGATCGGTCTTTTCCGCCTGCAAGGTATCATGTTCTTCCTGCACTTCGCGGGCATCTTCTTCGGCGCGCAGGTTGACCGCACCCAATGCATCACGCTGACGTTTCAGCCGGTTCACATCGGCCTCTATCTGGTCCGATGCGGGCATGTCGTCGGGGATGGTGTCCAATGTTTCCAACAGGTTGTCGGGGGTGGTTTCCATTTCTTCGCTGATACGGGTGGCGGCATATCTGACGGTTTCGCGGGCAGCATCGGCGCGGGCCTCGGCGCGGGCGCGGGTCTCGCGGGCCTCCCCTGCCAGCCGCTCCGCCTCGCGTTCGGCTAATGTGACCTCGCGTAGCAAGGTTTCGGCCTCGGCCAGCCTGTCCGCAGCCTCGGCGCGGCGCTCGGCGGCGGTTTCCATTGCCTCGCTCAACTCTTCGCGCTTGGCGGCGATGTCTTCGGGCACGGCACTGGCCGCGTTCAATTCCGCCTCGCTGTCGCTTTTGCGTTTTTCCAGTTCGGCAACACGGGTGGTCGCTGTGTCCAAACGGTGCTTCCAGCCGCTCAGCTCTTTCATCACCTCCTGCGTGCGGCGGGTGCGGGCCTCGCCTTCGCGGCGCAATTCATCATGCGAGGACCGGCGCGACATCATCGTGATCCGCGCCGCCTCGACCGTCATTTTTATCTCTTCGACACCGGCACGGGCATCGCCCAGATCACCCAGCCCGTCCAGCCCGCGCTCGGCCTCCAGCATCTGCTGACGCGCCGCCATCGCCTCTTCTTCGTGGCGGGTGACGGCAAGGCCCAGACTTTCCAGACGCGACTGCGCCAGATTGCGGTCTGCCTCGGCGCGTGACAGGGCGCGGTTGGCATCGGCCACGGCGCGATCCGCAGCGCGGCGCGCCTCGCGGGCGGCCTGATCGGCGCGGGTCAGTTCAGCCAGTTGCAGGGTCAATGCCTCATGCGCCTGACGCGCGGCATCGGCGCGGCTGCCCGCATGTTCCGATTGCTGCTTCAACTCTTCCAGACGGTTCATTTGCTGCAACCGCAGCGCCGCAGCCGAGGGCGCATCCTCGGCCCATGCCCGGTATCCGTCCCACCGCCACAGGTCACCCTCCAGCGACACAAGCCGCTGACCGGGCTGCAATAGCGCCTGCAAACGCGGGCCATCCTCGGGGTCCACCAACCCGATTTGCCCCATCCGGCGCACCAGAACATCGGGCACCGACACATGCGCCGACAGCGCAGTCACCCCTGCGGGCAAGGGCTGCGCCGCATCATAATCGGCCAGAACGGTCCAGCCCGACGGGCCGTCTGCATCCACCTCTGGCGCGCGCAGGTCATCGGCCAATGCCGCGCCCAGTGCCTTTTCAAAACCCTGCTCCACCTGAAGCCGGTCCATGATCTGCCCCCCCTCGGCGGTGTCACGCTGCACCAGCCGTGCCAGTGCAGTGACCTCGGCGCGCAGGGCGTTCAACTCGCCCTCTGCCTCAGAGCGTTCGGCCCGCACATCGGCCTCGCGCGATTGGGTATCAGCGCGGGCAGCTTCGGCCTCATTCAAGGCCTCATCGGCGGCAGCGGCGGCCTCCACCGCCTCGGATTCGGCTGCGCCAGCCAACTCGAAATCGGCATCCGCCTTGGCCAGTGCCGCCTCGCTGTCGCGCACGGCGGCGCGGGCTTTTTCGGCCTCTGCATCGGAACGCGCTTGCGTTTTGCGGCTGTCCTCGACCAGACGTTGCGCAGATTGATGCCGCGCCGCCAGACGGGCCACATCCTCGGTCAATTCGGCCAGCATCGCCTCGCGGTCCTGCAATACGCTGGCGGATTCGCGGGCAATTTCAGCGGCTTCTTCCAACTTGTCGGCATGGCCTTCGCCCGCTTTTGCCAGTTCGGCTTGCTCCCACTCCAGCCGCGCAATGGTTTCGCCCGCGTCACGGTTCAACCCCGCCTCGCGTTCCATATCCCGCACCAGCTGGTCAATCCGCCCCTTCAGGGTTTCGATCCGCGCCAGCGCCTGTTCTTCTTGGTCGTTCAGCGTATCGCGCTGCACGCTCAACCGTTGCAACACCGCCGCGGCAATCGCCTCTTCCTCGCGCAGCGAAGGCAAACCGTCCTCGGCCAACACCCGCGCCGCAGCGGCTTCACGGGCGGCGGCTTCGGCCTGAGCCGCACTGGTGGTGCGTTCGCGCAATATGCCCTCGGCCTCCAGCCGCGCCTCATCGGCATCGCGCCAACGCCGATACAGCAACATCCCCTCGGACCGGCGCAAATCATCCCCGATGGCGCGATAGCGAGCCGCTTGCCGCGCCTGCCGCTCCAGTTGCGCCAGTTGCGCGGCCAGCTGCTCTAGCACATCATCGACGCGGGTCAGGTTCTGCTCTGCCCCGTTCAGCTTCAGCTCCGCCTCGTGGCGGCGTTTATACAGGCCCGAAATCCCTGCCGCTTCTTCCAGAATGCGGCGGCGGTTTTTCGGCTTGGCGTTGATCAGTTCCGAAATCTGCCCCTGGCGCACCAGCGCGGGCGATGTCGCCCCGGTCGAGGCATCGGCGAACAACATCTGCACATCGCGGGCGCGGGCCTCTTTGGTGTTCACCTTATAGGCAGACCCGATATCGCGGGTGATGCGGCGGGTGATTTCCAACTGGTCCTCGTCGTTGAATCCCGCAGGGGCCAGCCGTTCGGAATTGTCGATCACCAGCCCGACCTCGGCAAAATTGCGTGCGGGTCGGGATGATGCCCCGGCAAAGATCACATCCTCCATGCCGCCGCCGCGCATCGCCTTGGCGCGGGTTTCCCCCATGACCCAGCGCAGCCCCTCCAGCAGGTTGGATTTGCCACAACCATTCGGGCCAACCACCCCCGTCAGCCCGTCCTGAATCAACAGCTCCGTCGGGTCGACGAAGCTTTTGAAACCGGTCAATCGTAGCTTTGAGAACTGCAAGGGCGGGCCTGTGAAACTGGTGAAAATCTAGGCTATAAGGTGCCAATGGCACAGGCGCAGAGTCAATCCGGTTTTAACCGCATATGGGCGCGATACAGGGGTTATCCACAAGATATTGCGGGTTTCGGCGGATTTGCGCAGATTTTTCCACCCGATTGCCCCCTTGACCATCCCCATGGTTCGGCGTCACATCCCACCCAGAATATTGATGAAAGCCGCCCCATGCCGATTACCGTCACCCGAACCGACCCACGCGACCCGCAGGCCACGGCCTTGCTACATGCCTCTCATGCGTTGATGCAGGAATTGTTCAACCCCGAGGAAAACCATTTCCTGTCGATTGACCAACTATGCACGCCCGATATCACCTTTCTGGCGGCATCGGATGGCACGCAATTGCTGGGCACCGGCGCATTGGCCAATCGCGGTGATTATGGAGAGGTGAAATCCATGTTCACCGCTCCACAGGCACGCGGCAAAGGCGTGGCCGATGCGATCCTTTCGGCGCTGATCGAAACCGCCGGTGCACAATCCCTGCCATGGTTGCGGCTGGAAACAGGCGACAGCCTGCACGCCGCGCACCGGCTATATGCCCGCCACGGGTTCACAACCTGCACGGCATTCGGGGATTACGTCACAATGCCCACATCGGTTTTCATGGAAAAGCGCCTGTAACAACTCAGCAATCCAGCTTGCCCAAAATCACCGCCTGATCGCCACGGATTTCGCTGACACGACAGCCGGTGACCTGTTCCATCGCCAATTCGGCACGCCGCGCAATCGGTCCCATACGCGGGGCGTATTGCGAATTTGTGCGGATAGCCTCGGCCAGACCGCCCTTGCGGCGCACGTCGAATGTGGACCCTTCGACGGTGACGGTGTTGGCCGGAATACCACGAAAATACGGTGTCGGGCCATCGCAGGCGGCCAGCATCAAGGCGGTGATGATCATGACATATCTCATTGCCCCACCCTGCGGCATTCATGGTTAACAAATTCTGAACTCCCCTGCGACAACGCGACAGATTTCACATTCCATTGTTGGAATATAATATATGGCCAGACCAATTGATGGAGTCCGCCATGACCAACCAAACCAGACCCGCCGACAGTTACTCACCGCTCTATTTCCTCGCCTCGCTTGGCGCAGGGGGGCTAACCGTGACGTTTTTCATGTATCTGATGTTCTGGGTGCCACATCCCGGCCGCCCCGTGCCCATTTTCGGCGATGTGCTGACGCGCTTCAACAATGGTGCGCTGCCCATGCAGATCGCCATCGTCGCAGCAGTCACCGGCATCGCCGGGTTTGCCTTTCTGAATGTGAAAACCCTGCTCTGGAACCTTGCGGCCCTGTCACGGTTCAAACAAACCACTGCCTATCAAACCCTGCGCAATTCCAATGGGGAAACCACGCTGCTGGCCGCTCCGCTGGCCATGGCAATGACAGTGAACGCCATGTTCATCGTCGGGTTGGTGTTCGTGCCGGGCCTGTGGAGCATCGTCGAATACCTGTTCCCCGCCGCCATGGTCGCCTTTCTTGCCATCGGCATCTGGGCCTTGCGCCTGATCGGTGATTTTCTGGGCCGCGTTCTGACACAGGGCGGGGTGTTCGACGTCACCGCCCATAACTCCTTTGCGCAGCTTTTGCCCGCCTTTGCACTTGCCATGACCGGTGTCGGCCTTGCTGCCCCCGCCGCGATGAGCAACACCCCCCTGACCGTTGGCATCGCCATGACCCTGTCCACCTTCTTTGGCATCGCATCGGTGATCTATACCGTGGTCGCGGCCATCACCGCGTTCAATTCGATGCTGCACCACGGCACCGCACGCGAAGCAGGCCCGACCCTGATGGTCGTCGTGCCGATCATGACCGTGCTGGGCATCCTGTTCCTGCGGCAGGACCATGCCCTGCACGCCACCTATGGGGTCCATGGCAGCGCAGGCGAAACCATGGTGTTTCTGGCCCGCCTGCTGACCGTTCAAATCGTGTTCCTGATGCTGGGGATGCTGGTGCTGCGCCGTCAGGGGTATTTCAACGACTTCGTTCTGGGGCCGAAAACCTCTCCCGGTTCCTATGCACTGGTCTGCCCCGGCGTGGCCCTGTCGGTTATGTTGCAATTCTTCATCAACAGCGGGCTGGCCAAGGCCGGCGTGATCGAAAAATTCTCACCTGCCTATTGGGGGCTGACAGCCATTGCAATTGCCGCACAGCTTCTGATGGTCTGGCTGGTCCTGCGCCTGAACAAACAACATTTCGCCCGCAGGCCCACCGCACAGCCTGTTCCCGCAGAATAACCCCGCAACACATCCCCTCTAACCCGACAAAAGGGCGCGCCACCGACGCGCCCTTTTGCGATCGCAGCCATGGCTTGCCCGCCCCTGCCCGTGGTCATATGATCTGACCAAATTCCAAAGTTAAGGCCCACAATGCCCTTTCGCTCTGTCCACCCTGAAAAACTGTCCACCGCTGTGTCACGCCAGATCGAAATGCTGATCCTGCGCGGCATCCTGCGCCCGGGCGAACGCCTGCCATCGGAACGCGACCTTGCCGAAAGGCTGGACGTATCGCGCCCCAGCCTGCGCGAAGCCGTGGCCGACCTGTCGGAAAAGGGGCTGCTGACCAGCCGCGCAGGCGCAGGGATCTACGTGGCCGATGTGCTTGGCTCGGCCTTCGCACCCGCGCTGGTCAAACTGTTTTCCGAACATGACGAGGCCGTGTTCGACTACCTTGCCTTTCGCCGCGATATGGAAGGTCTGGCGGCAGACCGTGCCGCGCGGCTGGGATCAGACACAGACCTTGCCGTGATCAATGAAATTTTCGCCAAAATGGAAGCCGCCCACGCCAAACGCGACCCCGCAGACGAGGCGCGCCTGGACGCCGATTTCCACCTGTCGATCATCGAGGCCAGCCATAACGTCATCATGCTCCATATGATGCGATCCATGTATGACCTGCTGCGCGAAGGCGTGTTCTACAATCGTCAGGTCATGTTCAAACAACGCACCAACCGCGCCCAACTTCTGGACCAACACCGCGCCATCAACGACGCACTACAAGAGCGCGACGCCGCCGCCGCCCGCAACGCAGTGGAAACGCATCTCGATTACGTCGCAAACGCCCTGACCGATCAACAGCGCGCCGACCGGAACGAAGACGTGGCCCGCCAACGGCTTGAACACGAAAAATCCCGTTGAAACGCCCACCACATCCGGCTTTTTCTTGGCAAAAATACTCACGGCGCGACCCAAACCGGGGAACGCAACACCAGTCACGAAAAAGCCCGAGAGCCAAACAGGCGCCTCGGGCTTCTTTCTGTCAGTTAAACCAGCCTTAGTGCAGCTTGGCTTCAACCTCTGCAATCGCATCAGTGATCAGCTTGTTGCCGTCTGCTGCGGTCATCTGCTTGGCGATCACTTCGCGTGCGGCAGCGATAGCCACGGTCGCAGCGGTGTCACGCACTTCACGCACGGCGGATGCTTCGGCCGATGCGATCTGGTCTTCGGCGGCCTGCAAACGGCGGGCAATGGAAACCTTCAGGTCTTCCTTGGCCTGCTCGGCGGCAGCGGCGGCATCTTCCTTGGCGTGGGCCACGATGCGATCCGCCTGCTCCTGCACTTCCTTCTGCTTGCGCTCGTAGGATGCCAACAGGGCCTGCGCGTCGTCACGCAATGCACGGGCTTCGTCCAGCTCGGATTTGATCCCGGCGGAACGCTCGTCCAGCATCTTGTTGATCATGCCCGGCACTTTAAACTTGAACAGGACCGCGATGAACAGAATGAACGCCAGCAACACGATTAAGTTGGTGTTGTGCAGCGAGAAGAACGGGCCACTGGCCGCCAGTGCGGGCGATGCGGCTGTCAGGGCAATAAGCGTTGCAATATAGCGCATGATATTACCCTTTCATCCGTGCATCGACTGCGGCGTCAACGGCTTTGGCATCTGCGGTGCCACCCAATGCGGCGACAACGGCCTTGGCGGTGTCACTGGCCACATCCTTGACGGATGCCATGGCATTCGCGCGGATATCGGCGATGACTTTTTCGCCCTCGGCGGTTTTGGCCGCGATTTGTGTGTCGGCGTCGGCGATGGCCTTGTCCAGTTCAACCTGAATTTCGGCGCGCGCGGCGGCGGCGATATTGTTTGCCTCGGACCGGGCATCTGCAAGGGCCTTGTCATAGGCCTGTTCAGCCTCGACTGCCTTTGCCTTCAGCTCTTCGGCCGCGGCGATGTCATTGGTGATTGTCCCCTGACGCTCGGCCAGAACCGCGCCAATACGCGGCAGCGCGATGCGCGACAGGACGAAATAGATCACGACCAGCGTGATCATCAGCCAGAAAATCTGGTTGCCCCAGGTCGAGAAATCGAGCTGCGGCATACCCGGTGCAGATGCAGCTGCATCAGCGCCATGTGCGGCCCCTTGGGCGGCGTCGTGCGTTTCAGTCGCCATGTCGTCCTCCTGGGAACTTTCCGTTGTATTACGGGTGGACCAGCATCACCGGCCCACCCGCACGTAAGGATGGTTCGTCAGGTCTTAGACAGCGAACATCAGCAGCAGCGCGACGAGGAACGAGAAGATCCCCAGGGCTTCTGCGAATGCGATGCCGATGAACAGTGTCGCGGTTTGCGACGCGGCGGCGGAGGGGTTGCGCAATGCGCCTGCCAGGTAGTTGCCTGCGACGTTGCCCACACCGATTGCGGCTGCGCCGGAACCGATTGCTGCGAGACCTGCGCCGATATGTGCCAGTTGACCTTCCATGAGTGTATCTCCTTACGTTGGAAGTTAAAAATAGGGTTGTTTCGGGTTTGACCGTTTGCTGCGCCGTTTAGTGCGACGGGTGCAGCGCGTCCTTTAGGTAAACGCAGGTCAGGATTGTGAAAACATAGGCCTGAATAAAGGCCACAAGGACCTCCAGACCATACATCGCAGTGATGGCAACGACCGATACGGGGCTGACCACGGCGATGGCGGCGAAGCCCGCGAACACCTTGATCACCGCGTGACCCGCCATGACGTTACCGGCCAGACGAATAGAGTGGCTGACGGGGCGCACAAAGTAGGAAATCAATTCGATGATTGCCAGAATGGGGCGCAGGGCCAAAGGCGCCGAAGACACCCAGAACAGCCCAAGGAACGCCGCGCCATTCTTGACGAAACCGACGATGGTCACAGTCAGGAACACCAGCATGGCCAGAACCACGGTCACGGCGAAATGCGATGTAGTGGTGAACGACATCGGCAACAGGCCAAGGAAGTTGGCCATAACGATGAACATGAACAGGGTCATCACATAGGGAAAGAACACCAGCGCATCCTTGCCGGCCACATCTTCGACCATTTTATGCACGAAACCATAGGCCAGTTCGGCAATGGATTGTTTGCGCGACGGCACGATGGCACGGCGTGCGCTGCCCCAGACCATCAGCAGGACCACAGCCACAACAGCAAGCGCCATCCAAAGTGTCGCGTTGGTGATGGTGAACAAGCCGATCGGCTGGTCGGGATTGCCGAACAGTGGCTTGATGATGAATTGATCCATCGGGTGGAAAACCAGACCGCCCTCTTCGGCACCGTGCGCTTCAGTCGCCATAATGACCTCTCATCTTTTGTTCTGCCGCGGGCCGTTCAGGACCCGGAATTTTTGCTGGCCTCGTCGGCCTCGTGTTTTTCCTGAATTTCGCGGGCCGAGCGCATCATGGTTTTGATGCCAGCCGCCAATCCAAGCATGGTGAATATGACAAGGAAAATCGGGATGGTCCCAAGCAGGAGGTCCAACCCGTATCCGATGCCAAATCCGATCCCGAGACCGGCCACCAGTTCTATTACCATGCGCCACGCCTGATTGGCCTGGCTGTAGTGTTCGTCTGCGCGGGCTTTGGGCCCCTGCGCCGCTTTCGCCTGCGCGATCCGGGCCTCAAGCTCGGCCAGTTGCCGTTCTTTTTCCGCCTCGGACATGGGTTCTTTTCCCGCGTGTTTGCTTAGCGCCTTGCTAAGCGGGGGTGGGGAATGAGTCAAGCGGGCATAAGCAGGCGTTGCATTTCACTTAAGTCACTGATTTTTATGAGTATTTTTTCCAAGAAAAAGTCATGATGCAGCACCTGTTTCCGTCTGTTGGCGCTAACCGCATGGGGTTTTGATATTCAACCGATCAGTTGACGATTGGATATGGGGCGGCGTATGGGCTGTTTATGGCACAGTCATTGGACACAGTTTTTGCGGCATTGGCCGACCCGACCCGGCGCGCGATCCTGTCGATGCTGTTAGAGGACGACATGGCCGTGACCGATGTGGCAGAGCCCTTTGCGATGTCATTGGCCGCGATTTCCAAACATCTGTCTATTCTGGCGGGTGCCGGTTTGATTTCGCAGGAAAAGCGCGGGCGGGTAAAGTGGTGCAAGCTGGAACCCGACGCGCTGCGCGATGCCTCCATATGGATGCAGGGGTTTGGCCAGTTCGAACCTGTGCATCTGGATGCCTTCGAGCGGTTTCTGGCGATTGAATTGCGCGATGCGCCTGATGGCGGCGCACAGGAGGAGTAGTTACTCCTGTTTCAGTAGCAACCACAGCGCGATGATGGTCAGCGCCACGCCAGCCAGTGTCAGCAGCGGCGGCACCCCGTGGCCCAGTGCGATTTCCCACAGGATCACCCATGACGGTGTCAGATATGTATAGGCCATCACCTTGGCCGATGGCAGGCGCAGCGTGGCGAATTGCATCAGCACGAATGTAATGGCGCTGGCGCAGACCGCGACATAGCCGATGGTGATCCAGACGATTGCGGGCAGGTTGATCCAGTCGGTTTGTAGGATGTCGGACCAGCCCCAGGCCGTGATCACGATGCAGCCCGCGACCAGCATTCCGAATGTGAACACGATGGGTGGCTCGCCCCGGTTCAGCAGCCGCACCATGGGGGTATAGGCCGCATGGGCGATGCATCCGATAAAATACACTGCCTCGCCTCGCCCGATCTGGAATTGCAGCAGTGCGTTCAGGTCGGCGCGAAATATGACCCAGACCGCGCCTGCGCCCCCGATGGCCAGTGCCAGCGCCATGCGGCGCGTCATGATCTGGCGCAGCATCAGGTATCCGAACCCCGCCGCCATCAGCGGCACCAGCGTAAACACCGCAGCGGCAGACACGGGCGCGGCGGTTTTCAACCCTTCGAACATCAGCACGAAATAGCTGGCGAACACCCCGCCCAGCAGCAGGTATCGCCATGGCGCGCGCGCAGCGGATCGGGGCAATCCTGTGGTGGCCAGCGCCACCGCCCCCACCAGCGCCGCCGCAATGGCGAACCGCACCGCGTTCAGCGCCGTGGGTGCGATATGATTGGCCGCCATCACGCCCAGCGAAAACGACCCCGCCACCAGCCCCGAAAACGCCAACATCGCCAAATGGCCCTGCGCGGCGGGGGACAGTGCCCTCATACCTGGGTCCAGCTGGTTGCGACACCTTTCAGGTGGCCAAGGAAAGCCTGCACCTTGGATGTGCGGTGCAAATCGACATGGGTGACCAGCCACAGCTCTGCCTCCCACTCCGGATCAGGCGGGCATACCTCGAGCAGGTCAGGGTAATCCGCGGCCATCCACAGTGGCAAAAACCCGATTCCCATGCCCTGTATCAGCGCCAGATGGGTTGACCGCAAATCGGTTGCCCGCATGATGATGCGTTCGGGCGGCACCGTATTCCACAGCCAGTTATAGAACGGCGCGCGGGTGTCACCTTCGTCGCTGCCGATGAACCAGTGTTGCGGGTAATCGGCGGGGCTGTCGGGCATGCCATAGCGTTCGGCATAGGCGCGGCTGCAATACAGCCCTGTGCGCTGGCGGAAAAACGGCTGCACCACGTTGTCGGGTTCCTGCGGCGCATTGCCTGCGCGCACGGCGACATGGGCCTCGCCATACTCCAGCCGGAAAATACGTTCGCCTGTCAGATAGCGCAGGATCACTTCGGGGTGGTTCTGACGGAATGAATCCATCGCGGGCACCATCAGCGCCGCCAGCCCCCCGATCGAGGTCACGACCAATTCGCCCGACACAGCATCACCCGCGCCCTTGATCCTGCTTTGCAACTGCGCAAACTGGTCATCGGTGGCCTGTGCCACGCGCAGCAGATCCTGCCCCGCCTCGGTCGCGGTGTAACCGCGTGCGTGACGTTGAAACAGCTTGACCCCCAGATGGGTTTCCAGCGCATCAACATGGCGGATCACAGTGGCGTGGTGAACGCCCAGCACCTCGGCTGCGCCGCTGACCGTGCCCATGCGGGCAACCTGAAACGCGGTGCGCACCTCATCCCAATTTTCCATTGCTACCTCGTTATATATCAACCCGACCGAATGTGCGCATGTAAACCGTTGCGCGGTGCAACCCCGCCAAGGGTTCGCATCTGCCCTAAGTAACGTCTAATCCCCCCGCATCAAGTGCGCAAATCCCACAGCCTTACCTGCTGCGCATTCGCGTCACTTTTTCACTTGCGGCAGCGCAGCGAACTGGTTACTCCGGTTGTATGAAGGTAACGCGCTACACGCATGAACAGTTGATCGTGGATGACACCCCATGGGCTGTCAGCCTGTTGTTTGTATCCGGCGCCGTGGTGTTCACGGGGGGCGCGCTCTTTGTCATGCAAAGCGGTCACCCATGGGGTTTTCTGCTGATGCTGGGCAGTTTCGCCTGCCTGTTCATGCTGTATCTGTTCCTGCGGCGCACCCAATTGGTGCTGCACCGCAACGAGGGCTGGGCCGCCCTGCGCAAGAAAAGCCTGACCACCCGCGAGGAAACACGGTTTCCGCTGGCGCAGGTATTGCGGGCCGAGGTCGAAACCCACCACGCCAAAGGCCCGACATGGCGCACCGTGATCGTAACCGAAAACGGCGGCGCACGTAAACGCCTGCCCCTGACCCTGTATTTTTCCAATTCCACCAGCCATGACCGCATCGCACATCTGATCAACGAATGGCTGGCGGGGCGCATGGCCACAGGCACAGCGGTTTAACCCTTGCGGGGTTGACTCTGACCGCGCTGCGCCCTATTCCCCGCGCCATATCCCGAAAGTTTCATGCTTTTGGGTCCCATCGGCCCATGCCGGGGATCGCCACCAGTCAGCGCGTTGCGCCCACTGGTGCGCTTGTGCTTTGCACTTGCGTTATATGCGGCCCCGCCTTGCGGCCACAGCGCCGCCTTCCCATCTGGTAAGGCACCATTTGAAACCGGCAGGAGGCCGAAGGCATGTTTGAAAATCTATCCGACCGCCTTTCTGGCGTTTTTGACCGGCTGACAAAACAGGGTGCGCTGTCCGACGAGGATGTGAAAACCGCCCTGCGCGAGGTCCGCGTGGCCCTGCTCGAGGCAGACGTTTCCCTGCCCGTGGCGCGCGATTTCGTCAAAGCCGTGCAGGATAAGGCGACGGGGCAAGCCGTCACCAAATCCATCACCCCCGGCCAGCAGGTTGTGAAAATCGTCCATGACGCGCTGATCGACGTGTTGCGCGGCGACGATGACCCCGGCGCGCTGAAAATCGACAATCCGCCCGCGCCGATCCTGATGGTCGGTTTGCAGGGGTCGGGTAAAACCACCACCACCGCCAAACTGGCCAAACGGTTGAAAGACCGCGAAGGCAAGCGCGTGCTGATGGCCTCGCTTGACGTGAACCGCCCTGCGGCGATGGAACAGCTGGCCATTCTGGGCACGCAAATCGGGGTGGATACCCTGCCCATCGTCAAGGGCGAAGACCCCGTCGCCATCGCCAAACGCGCCAAAACGCAGGCCAGCCTTGGCGGGTATGACGTTTATATGCTGGATACTGCGGGCCGTTTGCATATTGATGCCGAACTGATCGCACAGGCCGCTGCCGTGCGCGATGTGGCACAGCCCCGTGAAACCCTGCTGGTGGTCGATGGGCTGACAGGTCAGGACGCGGTGAACGTGGCCACCGAATTCGACGACAAGATCGGCGTGACCGGCGTGGTCCTGACCCGTATGGACGGCGACGGGCGCGGCGGCGCGGCCTTGTCGATGCGCGCCGTGACCGGCAAACCCATCCGCTTTGTCGGTCTGGGTGAAAAACTCGACGCAATCGAAACCTTTGAACCCGAACGGGTTGCGGGCCGCATTCTGGGCATGGGCGACATCGTCGCGCTGGTCGAAAAGGCGCAGGAAACGCTAGAGGCCGAACAGGCCGAACGCATGATGAAGCGGTTCCAGAAGGGTCAGTTCAATATGAACGACCTGAAAATGCAGCTGGAACAGATGCTGAAAATGGGCGGCATGGAATCGATCATGGGCATGATGCCCGGCATGGGCAAAATGGCGAAACAGGTGCAGGATGCCGGTTTCGACGACAAGGTGCTGAAACGTCAGATCGCGCTGGTGCAATCCATGACCAAACGCGAACGCGCCAACCCTGCCCTGCTACAAGCCAGCCGCAAAAAACGCATCGCCAAGGGGGCAGGGCTGGACGTGTCCGACCTGAACAAGCTGCTGAAAATGCACCGCCAGATGTCCGACATGATGAAGAAAATGGGCAAGATGGGCAAAGGCGGCATGCTGAAACAGGCCATGAAGGGCATGTTCGGCAAAGGTGGCGGGATGCCTGCGGGCATGGACCCGTCGCAAATGGACCCGAAACAACTGGAACAGGCGGCCAAGGCCATGGGCAGCAAATTGCCCGGCGGTCTGGGTGGCATGGGCGGCGGCATGGGGGGCATGGGCCTGCCCGGCGGGCTGTCCGGTTTCGGAAAGAAAAAATAACCGATGTCCGTCACCATCACCATCCCCCGGCTGGAGACCGAACGGTTGATCCTGCGCGCCCCCGGCCCGCAAGATTTTGACGTGTTCGCGGGTTTCTATGCCTCGGATCGTGCGAAATTCGTCGGTGGCCCGCTGGACCGCGAAGGATCATGGCGGATGCTGGCAATGGAAATCGGCCACTGGCATATGGCCGGTTTCGGCCGCTGGATCGTGACACCCAAATCCGGCGACAACGCAGGCGAAACCGCAGGCCTTGTCGGGTTGTTCGCCCCCGAGGGCTGGCCCGAACCCGAAATCGGCTGGGATCTGTTCGACGGTCACGAGGGCAAGGGATACGCCACCGAAGCAGCCATTGCCGCCCGCGCCTATGCCTATGACGTGCTGTGCTGGCCCACCGCGATCAGCCTTGTCAAACCCGCCAATGACGGGTCCGCCCGCGTGTGCCAGCGCCTTGGCTGCACCCGCGATGATGATTTCGACCACCCGCGCCACGGCACGGTGCAGGTCTGGCGCCACCCCGCGCCCGACACATTGGTCAACGGCGGAATGGAGGCATATTCCTGATGCCCGTATCCATCCCCGTTCTGGAAACCAAACGCCTGATCCTGCGCGGCCCCGCGCCCGAGGATTACCCGAATTTCAAATCCACCTTCACGTCCTATCGCGCCCGTTTCATGGGCGGGCCGCTGAACGATTACGAAACATGGATGCTGTATGCCGCCGAAATCGGCCACTGGCACATTCGCGGCTATGGCATGTGGATGATCCATGACCGCGTGACCGACAAACCGTTGGGCATGGCCGGTGGCTGGAAACCCGCGAAATGGCCGGAACCCGAACTGGCATGGATCATCTGGCCCGAAACCGCCGGTCAGGGTTACGCACTAGAGGCCACCCACGCCGTGCGCGCCCATCTGTATCGCCAGCATGGCTGGGAAACAGCCGTGTCCTATGTGGACCCGAAAAACCTTGATTCCATCCGCCTTGCCGAACGGCTGGGCGCGAAAAAGGACGGCGCGGCCCGCACGGTCGATGGCAACGACATCGTATACCGCCACCCCGCGCCCACCGCCCTGTTCGGCAGCCAGATCGAACACGGGATCGAAATGGAAATCGCCAATTACGCCGATCCGCTGTTCAAACCCAAGGGGATGCCCATTGACTGACGCCGTGACCAATCCCGTGACCCGCGCCGCCGAAATTCTGGCCGGCCACCGCGACAGCATCGACCGGCTGGACGCGATCCTTGTCTATACCTTGGGCGAGCGGTTCAAACACACGCAGGCCGTGGGCAAGCTCAAGGCCGAACACGACCTGCCCCCGTCGGATCCCAACCGCGAGGCGCAGCAAATTGCCCGTCTGGAACAACTGGCACAAGACGCAGATCTGGACCCCGAATTCGCCAAGAGTTTCCTGCAATTCATCATCCGCGAGGTGATCCAGCATCACCGCAAACATCAGGAATGACCCGGCAGGATTGAACCACCCCGCATCCAGCGGACACCGATTAACCTAGTAAAAACAGACCTCTCCGGCACAACCCGCCGGAAACGCCATCTAAAGGAGATACTCACCATGGCAATGAAAATCCGTTTGGCCCGTGGCGGCTCGAAAAAACGCCCCTTTTATCGCATCGTTGCGGCTGACAGCCGTATGCCCCGCGATGGCCGTTTCATCGAAAAGCTGGGCACATATAACCCCCTGCTGCCCAAAGACAGCGAAGAGCGCGTGAAAATGGACGTCGAGCGCGTTCAATACTGGATGAGCAAAGGCGCACAGCCCACCGACCGCGTGTCCCGTTTCCTCGAAGCGGCTGGCGTTGTCGAGAAGAAGACCCGCAACAACCCTGAAAAAGCTGTCCCCGGCAAAGCCGCACAAGAGCGCACCGAAGCCAAAGCCGCCAAAGTGGCCGCCGCAGCCGAAGCCGCAGCAGCACCCGCCGAAGAAGCAGCCGCCGAGGAATAATTCCTTATCGGTTGAAAATAAGACCCCCGTCAGCGCAGGCTGGCGGGGGTTTTTGTTTTGCGAAGAGCTGCGCCATCGCCGTCATGCGGTAAGGTGATGAAACATTGCGAAACCGCACTTTATCCCAAGCAAGCACTTTCAACCCGAGTGAAACACGAACCCCGGAAAAATCGCCATCCCAAGGGGCATGACAGCGATAGTGCCGCGGCCTTGGGCCTTGAGTCCACACCCCCTAATCAGCCGAAAAATGCATTCAGCCATCCGCGCCGCCTAGAACGTGGATAACAAAATTTGAAATCTGCGGGCACCTTGCCCCCCGCCCGCATCCATGCTTTGCCTTTTGCCATTCACAAAAGGCCCGCCCATGCTCCCCCGTCTCCTCCTCGCGCCGTTCTTTCGCATCGCCCGTTTGGGCGTTTTTGTCATGCTGGCCTTTGCGGCGGGGCTGCTGGTCGAACGCAACCGGCAGGCAGATGCTTGCGAGGCAGCAAGCGGCGCAATACAAGGTGGGCTGTGCATCGGCGCAAAGGGAACAGAACAATGACCGATATGATCTGCGTAGGTGTGATTTCAGGCGCCTTTGGTGTCAGCGGCGAGGCGCGCATCAAAAGTTTCACCGCCGATCCCGCCGCGATCGAGGAATACTCCCCCCTGCACACAAGCGACGGGCGCGAAATCACTGTGCGCATCGTGCGCCAGCTGAAAAACGGCATGGCGGCGCGGCTGTCGGATGTGCGCAGCAAGGAAGACGCCGATGCCCTGAACGGCACGCAATTGTTTGTGGCGCGGGATCGTTTGCCCTCGCTTCCTGATGACGAATATTACCACACCGACCTGATCGGGCTAGAGGTATGCGACACCGGCGGCAATACCCTTGGCCATGTCAAATCGGTGATGAACAATGGCGCGGGCGATCTGTTGGAAATCCACGGGCCAGAGTTAAAGGCAACCGTGTTGATCCCCTTTACCATGGCCGTGGTGCCCACCGTTGACCTGACCGCGGGCCGCATCATCGCCGACCCGCCCGAGGGGTTGTTTTAACCCATGCGCATGATCATCCACGCCGGTTTCCACAAAAGCGGAACCACCAGCGTGCAAATGATGCTGCGCAACAATCGCGCCATTGTGGAACAGGAATTCAGCCTGTTCATGCGGGGCCGCATCCGTGCGATTTGTGAATCGGCGCGGGCCTGGTCGATCCGGCGCGAAGCCTTGGAAATGTCGCTGTATCAGTTCGAACTGGCGGATTGGATGACCGGGCTGGACCGTGACGACCCGCGCCCGATCCTGATTTCAGCCGAGGATCTGGCAGGCCATATGCCGGGCCGCCACCGCCTGACCCGTTATGATGCAACGCCCGTGCTGATGGCCGCCTTTGCCGATATAGCGCAGGAAATCTTTGCAGGTGTGACGCTGGATTTCGCATTTTCCACCCGCGATACAGGCGCATGGATGAAATCGGCCCATGCGCAAAATATCCGCGCCACGCGATCGGTTGAAACCCCCGATGAATTCGCCGCACGCATGGGCGCGACCACCGATCTGGCCGCCGATGCGCTGGCCGTGCGTGATGCCCTGCCCGATGGCGCAAACCTGCACCACTGGCGGCTGGAGGATCACATGAAACGCCCCTTGGGGCCGCTGGATCCGCTGCTGGATCTGGCCGGTGCCAGCGAC
This sequence comes from Paracoccaceae bacterium, assembly GCA_050633465.1. Lineage (GTDB taxonomy): Bacteria > Pseudomonadota > Alphaproteobacteria > Rhodobacterales > Rhodobacteraceae > UBA3069. The sequence continues at coordinate 55,362 of JBOEGO010000017.1, forward strand.
GGATTGCGCGCCGCGATCACCCCCGAACCGCCCAGCAACAAATCCCTGCCCGCGCACAAACTGGAAGAGTTGCGACGGCTGAATGCCACCGATACACCCCGCGTCGAACTGCACGAACTGAAACGCGCCGTGATACAGCGCAACGACGGATGAGCCGCGCGATCCTGATCCACGCGGGGTTTCACAAAACCGGCACATCGACCGTGCAGCGGTTTTTGAAATCCAATCGCGCCGCGCTGAAACCCCATGCGGTTGTGGTGCTAAAGGGCCGGATGGAGGCGTTGATCGCCGCCGCGCGCGGCTATTCCACATGGGGCGATCCCATCACGCTGGCCAAATTCGCCACACGCGCCGATGATCTGGTGCAAAGCCTGGCCCATGTGCGCCACCGCACCCTGATCCTGTCGGCCGAGGAACTGTCAGGCCATATGCCGGGGCGCAAGGGCATCCGTGATTACAGCGCCGCCGCCCCTCTGATCGCAGAGCTGGCCGCAGCATTCCACCGCCACCGCAACGCGCCCGACCTGCGCCTGATCTATGGCACCCGCGATCACGATACATGGCTGGCGTCATCCTATTGGGAACACGTCAAATCCTCCTCCCTGACTGCGGATTACAGCGATTACGCCGCCCGTATCACCATCAATCTGACCGAAACCGCCCGTGACATCGCCGCGCAAACCAATCTGCCACTGCTGACCATCCCGCTGGACACCGATCACCCGCTTGGCCCCGTTGGCCCGCTGCTGGACCATGCCCAAATCCCAACCGATGGCCTGACACAGGAACCCAAACGCAACACCCGCCCCGCGCCCGACATCCTGCCGCAACTGCTGCATATCAACCGGACAGAACCCGACCGCGCCCGACGCCGCGCGCTGAAACAGGCGCTGCTGCGCGGCAATCCCCTTTCCAGCGGGCCGGAACAGGGCTAAAGCACCGCCATGAGTGACACGCCCGACACCCCCGCCGAACCCGTGCAGCCCAGCCGCAGCACCAATCGCAGCCATGGCCGCATTGCCGTGCGCCCGACGCTGAAACCACGCGAATTGATGACCGACCGCCCCGATCTGGCCAAGGCATGGACCGCGCGGGTGATCACCCTGCTGCCGCAGGCCTTTCCGGGTATTCTGGGCGAATCCCTGATCGGCAAGGCGCTGGAAATGGGCAAATGGCAGCTGAAAACCTATGCCCTGCGTGATCACGGCATGGGCAAGCACCGCAATGTCGATGACACGCCCGCAGGCGGCGGCGCGGGCATGGTGATCCGCCCCGATGTCATGGCCGCCGCGCTGGACGAGGCACTGACAGATGCCAAGGGGCTGGGCCGCGTGATTTACCTGTCGCCGCGTGGCCGCAAGCTGGATCAACAGATGGCGCAGGAACTGGCGCTGACCGATGGTGTGACGCTGGTCTGTGGCCGGTTCGAAGGGTTGGACCAACGCGTGATCGACCACTATAATATGATGGAAGTCAGCCTTGGCGATTTCGTGATGACCGGCGGCGAACTGGCCGCGCAGGCGCTGATCGACGCCACCGTGCGCCTGATCCCCGGCGTGCTGGGCAATGACAGCTCGACCGAGGAGGAGAGCTTCTCCGATCACCTGCTGGAACACCCGCAATACACCCGCCCCGCGATCTGGCGCGACCTGCCGATCCCCGAAATCCTGATGTCGGGCCACCACGGCAAAATCGCCGAGTGGCGCAAGGATATGGCGCAAGATATCACACAGGAACGCCGCCCCGACCTATGGGCGGCCTATTGCGCGAAATACGGGATCGAGAGCGACAATCAAACCGACTAGAAACTGACGGTTTCCTGCGGTTTGAGGCATCATTTTACTTGCCCAAATACATCCTTGACCCTATACGCACGCACGTCCGGGGTGGAATCGCCCGTCGGGCCTGTTTTGCATTTCCCATTGCCCGCGCTTTCTTCGGCGCATGGGCGGGACGCGGGGCAGACACAAAGGAAAAGTCGCAACGATCTCTGGCGGGCTGCAACTGCGGGACCCGGAAGAAGACCAAGAGCTCTGGGGGCGCGGAAAACTTTGCGGCATGAACCGCAATCAAAATAGGAGTGTATCAGATGGACCTGATCGCACAAATCGAGGCGGAACAAATTGCCGCCCTCGGGAATACCATTCCCGATTTCAAAGCCGGCGACACCATTCGCGTCGGTTACAAAGTGACCGAAGGCACCCGCACCCGCGTTCAAAACTACGAAGGCGTCTGCATCAGCCGTAAAAACGGCAAGGGCATTGCCGGTTCGTTCACCGTTCGCAAGATTTCCTTTGGCGAAGGCGTGGAACGTGTGTTCCCCCTGCATTCGACCAATATCGACACGATCGAAGTTGTGCGCCGTGGCCGCGTGCGCCGTTCGAAACTGTATTACCTGCGTGACCGTCGCGGTAAATCCGCACGTATCGCCGAAGTCACCAACTACAAGCCCCTCTCGGGCGATCAAGCGTAAGGAGCCGCGTCATGAAAACGGATATCCATCCCGACTACCACACCATCGACGTGAAAATGACCGACGGCACCGTCCTCAAGATGCGTTCGACATGGGGCAAAGAAGGCGACACCATGACGCTGGACATCGACCCCTCCGTCCACCCCGCGTGGAACGGCGGCACATCGCGCCTGATGGATGCGGGCGGCCGTGTGTCCAAGTTCAAAAACAAATACGCCGGTCTGGGCTTCTAATCCAAACCTTTGGTATTTACGATCACGCAGCGCCGCCCCATGGGGCGGCGTTTGCCGTTTCCGGTTCTTGCCCGACTTCTGGTTCTTGCCCACTTCTGGTTCTTGCTATGAAACGGCCGCGCGCATACCGTGCCGCCTGATTTAGCGGAACATATTATGACACGCACAGCATACCTGCACATGGGCGCCAACAAGACCGGAAGCTCGGCGATCCAGACATGGATCACGGGCAATGCCGCCCTGCTGCAATCGGCAGGCATCGCCGTGCCGCTGGATTTTCTGGGCAGCACCGGCAATGCACCGCATCTGGCCGCAGCCCTGTGCCTGCCCCCTTCCGAACTGCCCGACGACATTTCCGGTATTTTGCGGGGCTTCGCTGGCTGGCTGCGCCAACAGGATGCGAAACCCGGCAGTGATCTGCTGATTTCAGCGGAACGGTTTTCGGTTCATGCCGCGCAAAACCGGATGCGGCGCTGCGGTGCGTTCCTGCATCGGCGCGGCTATCAACCCTGCGCCATTTTCTATGTCCGCAACCAGATCGACCGGATCAATTCATCTATTGCGCAGCGGCTGAAACGGCTGCGCACACGGATCGACCTAAGCGACCCGATGGCGTCAATCATCCCCGAACGGGATGATTGGGCGCTGTGCCTGTCACGGATCGAAGCCGCAGGGTTTACGGTGCGCGCAGGGGTTTACCCGCCGCAGGGCCAAACACCGCTTCCGGCGCAGTTCATGGCCTTGGCGGGGTTGCTGGACCGGCTGCCCGACGATACCGATTTCAATGTGACGCAGGCCAATCCCTCGCTCGGCGGGCTGGGCATGTTGCTGGCACACGGGGTTGCGGGCCTGACCGCGCAATTGACAGAACCACAACGCCACGGCCTGTCACTGGCCCTGCTGGATGCGTTCACAGGGCTGCAAGACGCCCCCTATAACGGGTTCACCCCCGATGAAATGGACCAGATCGAACAACAGTTCGCCGCCAGCAATGCGCAAATGACCCGTTGGCTGGACACGGATGAAATGACCGCACTGAGCGTCAGCAAATCGCGCAACCGCGCCACATCCCCGCGCCGGATCGTGGATATGACGGATGCGCAGGCGCAGGTGATGGCCACCGCCCTGAACCGCCTGTGCGACACTGTGGAAAACGACCCGCTGCTTTCACAGGCGCTGCGCCCCGATGCGATCCGCGCCCTGCTGGCCGATAACTAACCTGCGCGCAATCCGGCAAACGCCGCGCATATCGCCCTTTCATATTCCTGCAACACATGCCAATGAAGCCGCCCAAAGGGGCGAACAGCCCTTTGCAAAAATCCGCAGGCGTCCTAGCCTGTGCCAAAGCGGCCAACACATGCTGCAATAGGGGACGGACCGAATATGGCGCATATCATTGTCGTCGGAAACGAAAAGGGCGGCGCGGGCAAATCCACCGTGTCCATGCATGTGGCCACGGCGCTGTCGCGCATGGGGCATCGCGTTGGTGTGCTGGATCTGGATCTGCGGCAGAAAACATTTGGCCGCTATGTGGAAAACCGGCGCAATTTTCTGGCCAGTGCGGGTATTGATCTGCCCACCCCGAAATATCGCGAACTGCCCGATGTGGATCAGGCCAGCCTGCAACCGGGCGAAAACATCTATGATCGCCGCCTGTCCGCCGCCGTGGCCGATCTGGAATCCAACAGCGATTTCATCCTGATTGATTGCCCCGGATCGCATACGCGCCTGTCACAGGTGGCGCACAGCCTTGCCGATACGCTGATCACCCCCCTGAACGACAGCTTTATTGATTTCGATCTTCTGGCCCATATTGATGCCGATGCCCTGAAAATTCAGGGGCCGTCGGTCTATTCCGAAATGGTCTGGTCGGCGCGCCAGTTGCGCGCGCAGGCGGGGCTGAAACCGATCGACTGGATCGTGCTGCGCAACCGCATGGGGGCGCAACAGATGGTCAACAAACAGAAAATGGAAAACGCGCTGACCATGCTGTCAAAACGCATCGGTTTTCGTGTTGCCCCCGGTTTCAACGAGCGGGTGATTTTCCGCGAACTGTTCCCCCGTGGCCTGACCCTGCTGGACCTGAAAGACATCGGCGTCAAAGGGCTGAACATTTCCAACGTCGCCGCCCGTCAGGAATTGCGCGACCTGATCAAGGCGCTGAACCTGCCCGGCGTCGAGGTAAAGTTCTAGCCTCCCCAGCCCCTAGGCGGCGCTGCTGACCACCTGTTGGCCGCGCAACCGGCCCGCAGCCAGCGCGCTGAACAACACCATCACCGCCGCCGTGCCCAATGTCAGGGGCAACCCGCCAACCTGATAGGTCAGCCCCGACAACACCGTGCCGATCAACCGCCCCGCCGCATTGGCCATGTAATAAAACCCCACATCCATCGTCACCCGTTCGGCCTGTGTAAAGGCCAGAATAAGATAGGAATGCAGCGCCGAATTCACCGCGAAAACCGCGCCGAACACCAACAACCCGATGACGATCAATGTGGTCAGCCAAACCTGCGGTTCCGGTGACAACGCCGCCGCCACGGCCAATACGGCAGGCACGACAAACAACAACGCGGCCCAGCCCCGCGCCACGCCGATCAGTTCGGATTCCGGGCGCGATCCGGCCCGCAACAGGCGCGGCGCAGCGGCCTGCACCGCGCCATACAGAATGATCCAGACCGCCATGAATGTGCCGATCAGAAAAAACGTGGCGCGGTTGCCCTCCTCGGTTCCGTCTGACAACACGGCGTAGAAATAGATCGGGATGCCGACCACGAACCACACATCACGCGCCCCGAACAAAAACACCCGTGCCGCCGAAAGCCAGTTCACATTGGCGGATTTCGAAAACACCTCTGAAAATTTTGCCCCCTTGCGCCCCTTGGGCAGGCCCGCGGGCATGGCGATCAGAACCGCCAGCAGGATCAGCGCCAGCGCCGCGGCCATGGCCAGCACCGCCCAGACAAACCCGACCCCCGCCAGCAGAGCCGCCCCCAACAGGAACCCCACGCCCTTGACCGCGTTCTTTGATCCGGTCAGCATCGCGACCCAGCGAAACAACCCGCCATCCCCCGTGGGGGCCAGCAGCTTCACCGCTGATTTCGATGACATCTTGGCCAGATCCTTGGCCACGCCGCTTAACCCCTGCACGGCCATGACATAGGCCACCGACAGGCCCAGCGCCCATGCCGGATCCAATTGCGCCAGCGCGACCAGCGCCACCACCTGCAACCCCAACCCGACATACAGGGTGAAGGTCAACCCGAACCGCGCCGCGATCCACCCCGCCGACAGGTTCGTCACCATGCCCGCGATTTCATACAGCACAAACAGATATGCCAGTTGCACGGGGCTGAAACCCAGCCTGTGAAAATGCAGCAAAACCAGCATCCGCAACGCGCCGTCGGTCAGCATGAATGCCCAATAGGCCGCTGTCACGGCGATATAGGCGGAAAACCCTTCGGGGCGGGTGGCGGTCCGGGTCACAACGACTGGCCAACCATCAGCGCCACATCGACCAGACGGTGGGCATAGCCCATTTCGTTGTCATACCAGGCATAGATTTTCACCTGCGTGCCGTTGATCACCATGGTTGACGGCGCATCGACGATGGATGAACGCGTATCATTGGTGTAATCGGCCGATACCAGCGGGCGCTCCTCGTATCCCAGAATGCCCTGCAATTCCCCCCCGGCTGCGGCCTTGAACAGGGCGTTCACCTCCTCGGCGGTGGTGGCGCGCTCTACCTCGAACACGCAATCGGTCAGGGATGCGTTCAGCAATGGCACCCGCACCGCATGGCCGTTCAACCGGCCCTTCAGCTCGGGATAGATCAGGGTGATCGCCGTGGCGCTGCCCGTGGTGGTGGGGATCAGCGAATTCAGCGCCGAACGGGCACGGCGCAGGTCCTTGGCCGGACGGTCCACAATGGTCTGCGTATTGGTCACATCGTGGATCGTGGTGATAGACCCGTGGCGGATGCCCAGATTTTCATGGATCACCTTGACCACGGGGGCCAGACAATTGGTGGTGCAGGACGCCGCCGTGACGATGCGGTGCTGCGCGGGGTCATATATGTCGTCATTGACGCCCATCACGATATTGGCGGCATTGCCATCCTTGACCGGGGCCGAGGCCACAACCTTTTTCACGCCCGCATCGAAATAGGGTTTCAGCTTGGCCTCGGTTTTGAACACGCCCGTGCAATCAATCACCACATCCACCCCGTCCAACGGCAGCGCCGCCAGATCACGGGTGCCGATGAACGGTATGCGGGCGCCGTCAATGGTGACACTGTCGTCGTCATACGAAAATTCCGCATCCCAACGCCCGTGCACCGTGTCGAATTCCAGCAGGTGCGCGTGCATTTCCGGATCGCCCACCGCATCGTTGATCCATGCCACCTGTGCCCCCCGCGCCAACAGGGGTTTCAAGATCAGTTTGCCAATGCGGCCAAGGCCATTGATTGCGTATGTTGTCATGCTGGTGTTCCGGCGTTGGTGCGACCTATGTCATCCACTGCCTGTTGCAGCGAAATCCGGTCGAGTGATGAAAAAGGCAGTGCGGCAAAGGCTTTGATACGGTTTTGCAGCGCGCCATAGGCCTGATGAAAGGCCAGACTTTTTTCCGCATCGGTGCCCTCGACCTTAACCGGGTCGGGCATGCCCCAATGCGCGCTGACGGGCTGGCCCGTCCATGCCGGGCATTCCTCGTTTGCGGCTTGGTTGCAGACGGTGAAAACAAAGTCGAATTTCGGCGCGTCTTCGCCCTGAAACTCCTCTACATTTTTTGAACGCAGCGCTGCAACGTCGTGGTCTTTTTGCCTCAACACTTCGAGAGCAAAAGGGTTCAATTGCGAATTGGGACGGGTGCCTGCGGAATAGGCAACAAAGCGGTCCCCCGCAGCCTTGCGCAGGATGGATTCAGCAAAGATCGAGCGGGCGGAATTTCCGGTGCAAATGAAAAGCACGTTGTATTTACGGTCGGCCATAGCAGTGGTTCCTGTTGGGTTGGACAACGAGACGGGCGAGCATAGCTCCGGACGACCACGGCAGCAGTCAAGGAGCAGATAATCAAACATGTCACGCACCTGTGACATCTCTGTGAAATACCTGAGCGAGGTTCCAACCCGTTCCTGCCCGATCAGCCCGACCTGCAACAGCGCCCCCAGATAGGCAGACAAGGTCGACGGCTTCAGATCCATTGCAGCCGCGATTTCACCGGCAGGCACCCTGTCGGGATAACGGCGCATCAACAGCCGGAAAATGGCCAGCCGTTGCGGATGACCCAGCGTGGCAAGGCGGGATGAGACTTCTATTTCCATAATTCGTGAATAACTGAATTAAAGATTCGCGCAAGTGCAAATTTCCAGATTTTTCTCTGCGGACGGGCCAGGCATCGAATCCTTTACATAACTAGAAATATAGTTATATTGACCACATGATTACACATCACTTTGCCGCACAGGCACTGGCCGCCCTTGGCCATGAATCGCGCCTTGCCATTTTCCGCCTGCTGGTCCGCGCCGGACCGGACGGATTGAACGTGGGCGACATCGCGCAGGAACTGGGCATCGCCGCATCCACCCTTGCGCATCACCTGAAATCGCTGGTCGATGCAGGGCTGGTGGCGCAGGAACGGATCGGCCGCCAGATCGTGAACCGCGTCGATTTCGGCGTGATGCAACAAACCCTGTCTTTCCTGACCGCAGAATGCTGCACCGGGGTGACATTGAACCAAAACACCGCCGCCTAGGCGGTTATGAACTGACAACCGCGCCGTGCTGCGGGCAAATAAAACCAATATTCTAGGGATATGGATATGACAACATTGACACAAGCCACCCGCCCCCGTCCCAGCAGGGCAGAGATCGCCCTGCGGCTCTGGGCCAGGGAAAAGGTCTGGCTGCTGTCACTGGCCATTCTGGCACTGCTGTTCCTGATCGCACCGGATCAGGGCGCAACCAGCATCGCATTCACCGCGCAAAATCTGGTCAACGTGGGGCCGTTCCTGCTGCTGTCCATCGGGATTGCGGCCTATGCAGGGGCCACGGGGGCCGACGGGTTGATCGCCCGCGCCTTTACCGGATCGCCCGCGATGATGATCGTGATTGCGGCGCTGGCGGGCGGGCTGTCGCCGTTTTGCTCTTGTGGGGTGATCCCGCTGATTGCCGCACTGCTGGCGATGGGCGTGCCCTTGTCGGCGGTGATGGCCTTCTGGCTGGCCTCGCCCGTGATGGACCCGTCGATGTTTTTCCTGACAACGGGTGTGCTGGGCAGTGAATTCGCGATTGCCAAAACCCTGTCCGCCGTGGGGCTGGGCATGTTTGGCGGCACCATCGTGCATCTGGTTGCCAAATCCGGCGGGTTGGCTGATCCGCTGCGCGAAAACATCGGCAATGGCGGCTGTGGCGGGTCCAAAGTGCGCAAGGCGCAACCCGTGGTCTGGGCATTCTGGCACGACCGCGAACGGGTCGCGAAATTCACCAAAGAGGCGGTAAAGACCGCGCTGTTTCTGGCGAAATGGCTGACGCTTGCCTTTGTATTGGAAAGCCTGATGTTGGCATGGCTGCCCGCCGATCTGGTGGCGCAAACGCTGGGCGGCACCGGATTGGCCCCCATCGGCATCGCCACGCTGGTCGGTGTGCCCGCCTATCTGAACGGCTATGCCGCGCTGCCACTGGTGGGCGGGCTGATCGGGCAAGGCATGGCACCGGGTGCAGGGCTGGCATTTCTGGTGGCGGGGGGCGTGACCTCTCTGCCTGCGGCCATCGCCGTCTGGGCGCTGGTCAAACGGCAGGTGTTCCTGCTGTATCTGGCCATCGCCCTGTCGGGGTCATTCCTATCGGGGCTGTTGTTCCAACTGTGGATGTCGCTCTAACGGCTTGCCAGCGCGCGGCGGGGCGGCCATTACCACCCCGCAACACAAACAAAAGTGAAAACCATGACCGATACAACAGAACGCAGCGCCGCAGGGCTGGGCACATTCGAACGCTGGCTGTCGGTCTGGGTGGCACTGGCGATTGCCGCAGGGCTGGCACTGGGCAATCTGATCCCCGGCGTTTTCGCGACGCTGGCCGGGCTGGAAATTGCCTCGGTCAACCTGCCGGTGGCGGTGCTGATCTGGGCCATGGTGTTTCCCATGATGGTCGGGGTGGATTTCAACGCCCTGCGCCATGTCGGAGACACACCCAAAGGTTTGGTGGTCACGCTGGTGGTGAACTGGCTGATCAAACCCTTTTCCATGGCCGCGCTGGGGGTGCTGTTTTTCAATTATGTCTTTGCCGGATTGATCCCTCCCGACGATGCACAGGCCTATCTGGCGGGGGTGATCTTGCTGGGCGCCGCCCCCTGCACCGCGATGGTGTTCGTCTGGTCCAACCTGACGCGGGGCGATCCGGCCTATACGCTGGTGCAGGTCAGCCTGAACGATGTGGTCATGGTATTCGCCTTTGCGCCCATCGTTGCGTTTTTACTGGGCATGACCGACATCACGGTGCCATGGGATACGCTGATGCTGTCTGTTGGTCTGTATGTGATGCTGCCACTGCTGGCCGGATACCTGACCCGGCGCAGCCTGATCGCCAAAGGCGGCGAAACCGCCGTGGACAGGTTCAAAACCCGCGTGCAGCCGTTTTCGATCATCGGCCTGCTGGTCACCGTGGTGCTGCTGTTCGGGTTTCAGGGGCAGGTGATCCTTGACCGGCCGCTGGTGATCGCCCTGATCGCCGTGCCGCTGCTGATCCAGTCCTACGGCATCTTTTTCATTGCCTACGGCGCAGCGCGGGCCTGGGGCATCCCCTATAAGGTCGCCGCCCCCTGCGCCCTGATCGGTACCTCGAACTTTTTCGAACTGGCCGTGGCCGTCGCAATCAGCCTGTTCGGGCTGGGGTCCGGTGCGGCGCTGGCCACCGTGGTCGGCGTGCTGGTCGAAGTTCCCGTGATGCTGTCACTGGTGGCATTCGCCAACCGCACAAAACACTGGTTTCCGCCCGCCTAGGGCAGGCGAAAACCGTTGCATGGTCTGATCTGGCCCGATCAGGAAAACAACATACCGCCGTTGATGTCGACATTCGCACCCGTGATGAACGCCGCATCATCCGAGGCAAGGAACACCGCCAGTTTCGCCACATCCTCCGATGTGCCCTCGCGTTTCAACGGGGTCACATTGGCAACATGGCTGCGCACCTCGGGCTTGGTGAAAATATTGTGGAAATCGGTGTCGATCATGCCGGGGCACAGGGAGTTGACGCGGATTTTCGGGCCCAGCTCCTTGGCCAGCCCCCGCGTCAGGGTCATCAACGCCCCCTTGGATGCACCATAGGCCGAGGCCCCCGGCCCGCCGCCATCACGCCCGGCCTGCGACGCCAGCCCGACAATGGATGATCCGTCGCGCATATGTGGCAGGCATTCACGCACCATCAACACGAACGAGGTCAGGTTCACATCCATCACCGCCTGCCAATGGTCCAGCGTCATTTCCGCCATCGGAACACGCGCCAGAATGCCGCCGGTGACGTGGATCAGGCTGTCGATCTGACCGAATTCGGCGGTGGTTTTTGCGACCAGCGCCGCAACCTCTGCTTCGACAGTCATGTCGCCCTGCATGGCGAATGCCTTGCCCCCCGCTGCCGTGATTTCAGCCACCGCGCTGTCGGCCCCGGCTGAACTGGCGAAATAGTTGATCGCCACATTGGCCCCGCGTGCGGCCAGCTCCATCGCACATGCGCGGCCAATGTCACGGCCACCGCCGGTCACGATTGCGGTTTTTCCTGTCAGATCCATGGCTCTCTCCTGCACTGATGCGAATGTTGCATCAGGTTTAGGCGAAACACGCGACCCGAGCAATACAAATTTTTACAAATTTACAAATAAGCACAATTCATGCGGGATCACCCCTGAAACACCCGCTTTCGGGCGTTTTCCACATGGATGCGCATGGCGTTGCGCGCCGCGTCACTGTCGCGGCGTTCGATCGCATCCAGAATTTGGTAATGCTCGCGCTGCACCAGTTCCATCCGCTCGCGCGATTTGGTCAGCGACAGGTTACGGGTCAGGTTCAGCCCCGTCATGATATTCGCCTTCATCGACACCCGCGCCGATGCGAAATACTGGTTGCCCGATGCGGCGCAGATCAATTCGTGAAACGCCTCGTCAGCGTCAACACCCAATTCACCCGATGCGATACAGCGGTCCAACTCGGCCAATTGCGCCCGCATTTTCGACAACTCGCCCGCACTGCGCCGCTCGGCGGCCAGAAACGCGGCCTCGCCCTCGACAGCGGCGCGAAATTCGAATGTGCGCTGGATATCTGCAATCGACCCGACCGGCGCCAAATCCAGTGCTGCCGCCTCTGGGCGGCGCTGCACGAACGAACCGGACCCCTGCCGCGACACCACCACGCCATCCTCGCGCAGCTGTTTCAACGCCTGCCGCAAGACGGGGCGCGACACCTCTAACCGGTCGCTAAGTGCATGTTCCGTCGGCAGCTTTTCCCCAACAGAAATCTCGCCGCTGGAAATCATCGCAAGGATTTTTTCATATACCTGATCAGAAAGCGTGCGGTCCTTACCCGTTTTCGCGGGTGCCAGCGCGCCCGTTTTTGCGGATGTCGAACCGTTCACTTCTGCGCCTGCTACCTGTTGTTTTTCTCTCGCCATGCTTTGAAATTATCTTTTGTTTTCGGATCGGTAGGCGGATACAGCCCAAAGATCGACGCACCGCCCTGCACCATTTCCAGAACGAAATCCTCAAAAATTGTCATCTCTTCGGTTTCAATTGCTATTTCTGTCACCAAGTGCAGCGGAATGCAAACCACGCCCTCGTTGTCGCCCACCATGATGTCACCGGGAAACACCGAAACACCACCACAGGCAATCGGGTCGTTGTTCGCCACCGCGTGATGTTTGGTCAGATTGGTGGGGGCGCTGGCGCGGGTGTGATAGGCAGGCATGTCCAACGCGGAAATTTCCGGCGTGTCGCGAAACCCGCCATCGGTCACAATCCCGTTGCACCCGCGCATTTGCAGCCGCGTCGCCAGAATACAACCGGCCGAGGCCGCAGTGGAATCCTGCCGTGAATCAATCACAAACACTGCGCCTGCGGGGCATTCCTCTACGCCTTTGCGCTGCGGATTTTCACGATCCGCAAATGAATCCAGCCCGTCCAGATCCTCGCGCGCGGGGATATAGCGCAGGGTATAGGCTGGCCCGACCATATTCGGCCCCGGATTCATCCGGTGCGGCCCCTGGATGAACACATTGCGAAAACCGCGTTTGAACAGCGCTGTGGTCAGGGTGGCGGTGCTGACATGTTTCAGCTTTTCCAGTGTCTCGGGCGTCGGATTGGTCATGGTCGGACCCTTTTTATTGAATGTCATATCGGGTTGCGGATGCCAGGGGTTTATTCCAGAAATGACGGTAAAAACAGCGACACGGCAGGCACATAGGTCACCAGTATCAGCGCCGCCAGAATTGCCAGATAGAACGGCCAGATGGTTTTCAGCGTCTGTTCGATCTTGATCCGCCCCACGGCGCACCCCACGAACAGGCAGGTGCCAACCGGCGGCGTGCACAGGCCCAGACCCAGATTGACCAGCAACATGATCCCGAACTGGGTCGGGTCCATGCCCAGATCCTTGACGATGGGCAGAAAAATCGGAGTGCAAATCAGGATCAGCGCCGCCATATCCATGATCATGCCCAGCACCAGCAACATCACGTTGATCATCAACAGCACGAAAATCTTTTCTTCGGATATGCCCAGCATGAAGCTGCTCAATTTGTCCGGCACCTGATACAGCGCCAGCAAATAGGCAAACGAGCTGGCAAACCCGATCAGCACCATCACCATGGCCGTGGTGCGCACGGCGGATGTGACGGCGGTTTTGAACCCGACCCAATCCAGACTGCGATACACGAAATAGGTCAGCAACAGCGCGTAAATCGCGCCGAATGCGCCGGATTCTGTCACCGTAAACACGCCCGACAGCACCCCGCCCACGATGATCACGGCGGTGACCAGCCCGGGAATGGCCTGCACCGAAGCGACCCAGACCGCACGCCACCCGGGAAAGGGCTCGGCCGGATAATTGCGTTTTACCGCAATGATATAGGCCGCGACCGCCAGACAGACGCACATCAACATGCCGGGAATGACCCCTGCCAGAAACAGCTTGGAAATGGATATCCCGCCGCCCGCCGCCACGGCAAAGATGATCATGTTATGACTGGGCGGAATGACAATGCCCGCAATCGACGATGTGACGGTCACATTCACCGCGTAATCCGCGTGATAGCCGCGTTCCTTCATCACCGGAATCAGGATCGACCCCAGCGCCGAAATATCCGCCACCGCAGAGCCGGAAATGCCGCCAAACAACATGCTGGAAAAAATATTGACCGAGGCCAAGCCCCCCCGCACATGCCCGACAAGGGCCGACGCGAATTTGACCAGCCGCATCGCGATCCCGCCATGCAGCATCAATTCGCCCGCAAACACAAAAAACGGGATCGCCAGCAGCGAAAACACCGAAATGCCCGAAACCGACCGCTGGAACGTGATCAGCAACGGGAATCCTTCATACCAGAACGCCGATGCCGCCGCGATCCCCATGGCGAATGCCACAGGCACGCCCAACACCACAGCGCCGCCAAAAATCCCCAGCAGAATTGCCAAGCCCATGATTAAAACCCGCCCTTTTCAAGATATGTTTTGCCCTGAACAAGGCAGTAAAGCCGGAACACCGCACGCAGCCCGGCAAAGACAAACACCAACCCGCCGCACAGCGCCGCCGACAGCGACCTGAAACTTTCGGGGATGTTCAGCATCGGCAGCAGGGTGTCCCAGCCGAATTGCACCAGTTCGATACTGGCGACCAGCATGATCAGGCCGAACACCGCCAGCACCACATCAATCACCAGCTTCAACAGGGTGTTGATGGTGTCGCCCGTCATCTCGCGAAACAGGGTGACGCCCAGATGGGTGTTTTCGTGAATGCCCACCGCCGCACCCAGATAGGTGATGTAACAGATCAGCAATAACGCCAGCTGTTCCACCCATGTCGGCGTCGCGTTCAACACATAGCGGCCAAACACCAGCCAGCCGAATGTCACAACCAGAACAACAAGCGCAATCGAGGCCAGCAACATGCACAACAGGCCCAGCCCATCCAGCACACGTTCGGTTCGATGCATCCAGCGGGGGGCCTGATCCACAGTTGAATTCCTTTGAATTTCAATGATATGCGCCCCGTTTTACCGACGGGGCGCAGGGGTATTACACCCCTATCAATCCGCGTTGCGGAACAGGTTGACCAGTTCGGTCATATCGGGGTTCGCTGCCAGATACTTGTCGTAAACCGGTGCCATTGATGCCTGAAACGCGGCCTTGTCGGCGATCTCGTTCACTTCGACACCGCCCGCCTTGACCGTCTCCATCGAGGCCATCTCGCGTTCCTGCCACAGCTTGCGTTGCAGGTCGGTCGAATGTTTGCCCGCCATTTTGACGATGTCCTGCTGCTCTGGTGTCAGCTTGTCAAAGGTCTTTTTGCTCATGCACAGGCATTCGGGAATGATCAGGTGTTGCGTCAGCGAATAATACTTTGCCACCTCGAAATGGCTGGTCGATTCATAGGATGGCGGGTTGTTTTCCGCGCCGTCCACCACGCCGGTTTTGATCGATTGATACACCTCGGCAAAGGCCATCGGCGTGGCGTTTCCGCCCATGGATTCGATCATGCCCACGAACAAATCATTGTTCATCACGCGCACTTTCATGCCTTCGACATCGGCGGGCGTGTTGATCGGTTTGATCGAATTATAGAACGAGCGCGCACCGGCATCATAATATCCCAGCGCAACAATGCCCTTGGCTTCCAATGCCTTACCCAATGCCTCTCCGGGGGCGCCATCCATCAGCTTATACATCTGCGGCACGCTTTTGAACACAAACGGCAGGGACACCACATTGGTTTCCGGCACGGCCTGACCCATCGGCCCAAGGCTGAACACGCCGAAATCCAGAATGCCAAGGCGCAGCTGTTCAATCGCATCGGGTTGCGATCCCAAAACGCCTGCGTGGAACACCTTGCCCTTTAGCGCGCCATCGGTTTTTTCCGTGACCTCGGCCATGAATGCCTCCATGCCGTGCGACACGGGATAATCCTCGACGTGGATGTTCCAGCCGCGCCAGTCCTTGGCTTGGGCCGCCAATGGCGCAACCGCCAGCGTGGCAACGGCGGCAAATGCAAATGCACCACGCCCCATGATTTTGCTGATTTTCATAGTTGTCTCCTCCTCAGGACAAATAATTGCAAAAATCGTCACACGACTTACAAATTTTTACAAGTTATTTTTTGAGGGGGTTAACCAACTGTTTTTTATCTGTTTAATTTGTTGCACCGCAGATCAACCCATCTTGGCCAGACGGCGCAAAACATCGCGCAGGGTCGCTTCTTCGGAATCAGATAGGGTGGCAATCAGCGCAGCGTCATGCCTGCGCGCCACATCTTGCAGGTCGCGAAATGCGGCGCGCCCTGCGCCCGTCAGCTCCAGATATTCCTGCCGACGGTCATCTGTATCGCGCTCGCGGGTCAGAAACCGCCGCGCCTCTAATGCGGAAACGGCGCGGCTGATCTTGGTCTTGTGCATTTTCGACCGCTGGCCAATATCCGCCGCCGTCATGCGCCCATACAGACCCAGATGAAACAGCACCCGCCATTCGGTGCGCAACATCCCGTAACGGTCCTTGTAAACCCGCTGAAAAGAAAGACTGCTTTCCTCGGCTGCCTGATTCAAAAGATAGGGCAGAAACCCCGCCAGATCGAAATTTTTATCACTCATTTTGTCGCGCCTCCTGCTTGTTGGTTACAAAATCAACCGTTAACAATGCAACCAAATAACGCACCGGAGGATGCGCAGATGAACAATCAGCCCAAACCGCACGAATTCACCCAAGCCCCCACACCACAGGGTGCCAATGCCGGATATATGCCCGGTTTCGGCAATGATTTCGAAACCGAAGCCCTGCCCGACGCCCTGCCCCAGGGCATGAACAGCCCGCAAAAATGCAATTACGGGCTTTATGGCGAACAGCTCTCTGGCACCGCGTTCACCGCACCCAGCCACCAGAACGAACGCACATGGTGCTACCGCATCCGCCCCTCGGTCAAACATTCGCACCGCTACGAAAAAATTGATCTGCCCTATTGGAAATCCGCCCCCGATATCGACCCCGATGTCGTGTCGCTGGGCCAATACCGCTGGGATCCCGTGCCCCATTCCGACCAGCCGCTGAACTGGATGACGGGCATGCGCACCATGACCACGGCGGGCGATGTCAACACGCAGGTCGGCATGGCGACCCATATCTATCTGGTCACCGAATCCATGGTCGACAGCTATTTCTTTTCGGCTGATTCCGAAATCCTGATCGTCCCGCAAGAAGGACGCTTGCGGTTCTGCACCGAACTGGGAATCATTGATCTGGAACCGCAGGAAATCGCCATCATCCCGCGTGGGCTACTGTATCGGGTTGAACTGCTGGACGGCCCCGCGCGCGGCTTTGTCTGTGAAAACTACGGCCAGAAATTCGAATTGCCGGGGCGCGGCCCGATCGGGGCCAACTGTATGGCCAACCGCCGCGATTTCAAAACCCCCGTCGCCGCATTCGAGGACCGCGAGGTGCCATCGACCGTGACCGTGAAATGGTGCGGCCAGTTCCACGAAACCCGCATCAACCAAAGCCCGCTGGATGTGGTCGCATGGCATGGCAATTACGCGCCGGTGAAATACGATCTGAAAACCTATTGCCCCGTCGGATCGGTCCTGTTCGACCACCCCGACCCGTCCATTTTCACCGTTTTGACCGCGCCGTCGGGCGTGCCGGGCACCGCCAATATTGATTTCGTGCTGTTTCGCGAACGCTGGATGGTAGCCGAGGACACCTTCCGCCCGCCGTGGTATCACAAAAACATCATGTCGGAACTGATGGGCAACATCTATGGCCAATACGATGCCAAACCCCAAGGTTTTGCGCCCGGCGGCGTCAGCCTCCACAATATGATGCTGCCCCACGGGCCGGACAACACCGCATTCGAGGGCGCGTCAAACGCCGACCTCGGGCCGGAAAAGCTCGACAACACGATGTCGTTCATGTTCGAAACCCGCTTCCCCCAGCACCTGACCAAATTCGCCGCAACCGAGGCACCACTTCAGGACGATTACATCGATTGCTGGAACGGGATCGAGAAAAAATTTGATGGCACAGCAGGCAAAAAGTAACGCCGCCAAACGCCTGACCGAAAGGACCAATATGACCCTACTAAAATCCTGGGTGGCCTCGGCCAACACGCCCGATTGCCCGTTTCCGCTCAACAACCTGCCCTACGGCGTGTTTTCGACCGGCGATAATGCCCCCCGCTGCGGCGTGGCCATCGGCGACCAAATTCTGGACGTGCAAGCGGTCGAAGAAGCAGGCCTGCTGCCCTTTGACATGCCCCTGTTCGACGTGCCGTTCTGGAACGAGGTGATGGAGGAAGGCCCCGAAACATGGGCCACCCTGCGCCAGCACCTGACCAACCTGCTGGCCGATGGCGCGGCGCAACAGGCGCAACTGCAATCCATGCTGACCCCACAGGCCAATGCGCAAATGCACCTGCCCTTCCTTGTCGCCGAATACACAGATTTCTACGCGGGCAAAAACCACGCTGTGAATGTCGGCACCATGTTTCGCGGCGCTGAAAACGCACTGCCGCCCAACTGGCTGCATATCCCGATCGGCTATAACGGACGGGCGTCATCTGTGGTCGTTTCGGGCAGCGATGTGCGCCGCCCCTGGGGGCAGTTGAAATCCCCCGATACCGATGCGCCCGTGTTCGCACCCTGCCAACGCTTTGATCTGGAACTGGAAATGGGCGCAATCGTCGGCCAGCCGTCAAACCACCCCCTAACGGTGGACGAAGCAGACGCGATGATTTTCGGCTATGTCCTGCTCAATGACTGGTCCGCACGCGACATCCAGGCGTGGGAATATCAGCCCCTCGGCCCCTTTCAGGCCAAGGCCACAGCGACCTCCATTTCCCCATGGATCGTGACCGCCGCTGCCCTCGCCCCGTTCCGCTGCAACACGCCGGCGCGCGAAAAGGAACTGCTGCCGCACCTGCGCGACACCGGCCCGATGCTCTATGACATCGACCTGTCGGTCACGCTGGCACCACAGGGCAAACCGGCCAGTGAAATTGCCACGACCAACTATAGCGAAATGTATTTTTCCGCCGCACAGCAACTGGCGCATCACTCCACATCGGGCTGCCCCATGACACCCGGCGACCTGCTGGGCTCCGGCACCATTTCCGGCGCCGGAAAACACCAGCGCGGCAGCCTTCTCGAACTCAGCTGGGGCGGCAAGGAACCGATCACACTGGACACGGGCGAACAGCGCAGCTTTCTGCAGGACGGCGATACCCTGACCCTCTCGGGCGCGGCACATGGCGATGGCTACACCATCGGCTTTGGCACCTGTTCGGGCACAATCCTGCCCGCGCTGGCCGATCCATACGCCCGCTAAACTCTTTCATTGTTCTAAAAATACCTCCCGCCGGAGGCACCCGACACCGCCCCACCGGCGCAACGTCCGAAAACACAAGGAACCCGAAAATGGCCAAAGCATTCGCATCCCAAGGCGACATGAGCGAAAAGAAAATCTCCTTCACCCAAGTGGGCGAGGGCCTGTATGCCTTCACCGCCGAAGGCGACCCCAATTCCGGCGTCATCATCGGCGATGACAGCGTTATGATCATCGAAGCGCAGGCAACCCCGCGCCTTGCCAACAAGGTGATCGAATGCGTGCGCAGCGTCACCGACAAACCCATCACCCATGTCGCGCTGACCCATTACCACGCCGTGCGCGTGCTGGGCGCATCGGCCTTTGGTGCGGATCAGATCATCATGGGCGACACCGCCCGCGCCATGGTCGTCGAACGCGGCCAAGAGGATTGGGACAGCGAATTCCAACGCTTCCCCCGCCTGTTCGAAGGCTACGAATCCATCCCCGGCCTGACCTACCCGACCACCACATTCTCCGACAATATGACCGTCTATCTGGGCAACCGCCGCGTTGACCTGATGCACCTTGGCCGCGCCCACACCGCGGGCGACATCGTGATCCATGTGCCCGACCAGAACGTCATGTTCACCGGCGATATCGTCGAATACCACTCGGCCTGCTACTGCGGCGACGGGCATTTCGGCGACTGGGGCGACACGCTGGACAACATCGCCATGTTCGATGTCGATGCCATCGCACCGGGGCGCGGTGACGCGCTGGTCGGCAAACAAATGGTCAATGCCGCGATTGAAAACACCCGCGATTTCGTCGCCTCGACCTATGCCCCCGTGGCCCGCGTCGCCGCACGCAACGGCACATTAAAAGAAGCATGGGACGCCTGCCGCGAGGTCTGCGACCCCAAATTCAAAGACTACGCAATCTACGAACATTGCCTGCCCTTCAACGTCGCCCGCGCCTATGACGAGGCCCGCGGCATCGACACCCCCCGCATCTGGACCGCACAACGCGACATCGAAATGTGGGAAGGCCTGCAAGGCTGATCCATGCGCCGGACCTGTCACAGGGTCCGGCACCCGTTCTACGACCGAACTATTCTCAACCGTATGGTTCGCAAACCCTGACCGACGTTCGTCTCTGAGACATATGCACAATAATCCAGCACCCATAATGGCGTTAACCTTTGCCCTGTCAGAAGGGCGGGGGAAACAACCCGTCCTGCCCCGCAGGGCAAGGGCGCAATGGCTGCACCTTCTGGCGGATATCCAATATCCCAAGGGAGGGACATATGAACATCATCACGGCACTGGCCATTTCCATCGGCCTATTGGGCGGCGTCGCCACATGGGCGTTTCTGACGATCGGCACGCTGCAAATCTGGATCGCATTTCTGGCCTGGGCCAGCTTTTATCACTGTGGCGGCGGGGTCGGCGGCATGTCGAAATCGCTGATCTGCAATATCTGGGGCGCGGTCATCGGGTTTGTCGCCCTGCTCCTTATTTTCAAGGTCAATCCGGGTCTGCCCGGCGTGATCTGGCCCTCGCTTGTGGTGGGGATCACCGCATTCGTGCTGGTCATGGGGGCCAAATCCCCCACGCTCGACGCAATTCCGGCGTCGGTCTATGGCTACGCCGCGATTGCGGGCTACGGGCTGTTGGCGGGCGCGGATATCGCCGCCATGACGCTGGCCAATCCGCTGGTCTGCACGGTGCTGTCACTGGCACTGGGCGCGGTGTTCGGTCTGGTATCGGAAAAACTTGCGGGCGCGCTCAAGGGCGCCGACTGACCCCAGCACCAATTCTTAACATCTGCACAGGCCATCGTGAAAACGGTGGCCTGTTTTGCTGTGCGCCGCATACGGGAGGAACCGCATGAACAAGATTTTCGAAACCCCGCTATACCCCTATTCCCGCCATCCGGATCAGGACGCCCCGAAAACCATACGCAAACGCGTGGTTGTTATTGGCGCGGGTCCGGTCGGGCTGGCGACGGCGATTGATCTGGCGCAGCAGGGCATTGAAACCGTGATTCTGGATGACAACGACAAGGTGTCATTCGGCAGCCGCGCCATCTGTTTCGCCAAACGCCCGCTGGAAATTCTGGACAGGTTGGGATGCGCGCAACCGATGGTCGACAAGGGCGTGCAATGGAACGTGGGCAAAGTGTTTTTCGACGACCGTCAGGTCTATGATTTCAACCTTTTGCCCGAATCCGGCCACCGCCGCCCCGCCTTTATCAACCTGCAACAATACTACTTTGAGGAACATCTGGTGCACCGCGCATTGGAGTTGCAGGCCACAGGCGCGCCCATCGAAATCCGTGGCGGCAGCCGCGTCACCGCGATTGAACAGCATGCCGATCATGCCAGCCTGAGCATCGACACGCCCGCTGGCCCCTATTCTCTCGAAGCCGACTGGCTGATTGCCTGCGACGGCGCCGCCAGCCCCGCCCGCACCATGCTGAACCTCGATTTCAACGGCCGCGTGTTCGAGGACAACTTCCTCATCGCGGATGTCACGATGGAGGCCGACTTCCCGACCGAACGCTGGTTCTGGTTCGATCCGCCCTTTAACCGTGGCCAATCCGCCCTGCTGCACAAACAGCCCGATGGCGTCTGGCGCATTGATTTGCAACTGGGCTGGGACATCGACAAGGACCACGAGAAAAAGCCCGAAAACGTCATTCCACGGCTCAAGGCGATGCTGGGCAACGACGTGAAATTCGAACTGGAATGGGTCAGCATCTATACATTCCAATGCCGCCGGATGGATCAATTCCGCCATGGCCGCGTGATTTTCGCAGGGGATTCCGCGCATCAGGTCTCGCCCTTTGGCGCGCGAGGTGCCAATTCCGGCGTGCAGGATGCTGACAATCTGGCGTGGAAACTGGCGCTGGTGATCAATGGCGCGGCCCCCGACACCCTGCTGGACACATACAACAGCGAACGCGTGTATGGAGCCGAGGAAAACATCATGCATTCCTCGCGCTCGACCGATTTCATCACGCCCAAATCCGACACCTCGCGGCTGTTTCGCGATGCGGTGCTGGACCTGTCCGAACATCACGCATTCGCCCGCCCGTTCGTGAATTCCGGCCGTTTGTCAGTGCCTTGCACCTATGACGGATCGCCGCTGAACACGCCCGATGCGCTGCCCGACGGGCCTGCGCGCACCCGCCCCGGATCGCCCTGCCCCGATGCGCCGCTGGGCGACGGGTTCCTGCTGGACCAGCTGCGGGGCGGGTTCAAATTGCTGGCGTTCAACTGCGATGCGCCCGACGACATCACCGAAACCGTCACCGCAAAACGCATCACCCTGCCCGCCACGGGCGCATTGGCCGAACGCTATCTGGGAGCCAACACCAGCGCCCTGTATCTGATCCGGCCCGACCAACATGTCGCCGCCCGTTTCGCCACCTATGACGATGCCCAAATCCGCGCCGCCCTGCGCCGCGCCACCGGAGCAACCCAATGACAGACCTGATCCTGACCCCCAATATCCCCGCCCCCGATGATTTCTATGCCGAATTGCTGGCCACCCACGACGGGCTGACCAGTGATCAATCCAATGCCCTGAACGCCCGGCTGATCCTGATTTTGGCCAACCACATCGGGGATCGCACCACCCTGACACAGGCACTTGCCACTGCGAAAACCGTATAACGGCTGGACATTCCCGCGCCCCTGCATTCATTTTGCTGCACATGCCAGAACCCCGACCCGCAACAGGAGCCACCGATGCCAGCACCCACCAACCCGTTCAAAAAGGCCCTGCACGAGGGCAAGCAACAGATCGGCTGCTGGGCAGGCTTTGCCGACCCCTATGCGACCGAGGTTCTGGCCACAGCCAATTTTGACTGGCTGGTGATTGACGGCGAACACGCCCCCAACGACATCCGCAGCCTGATGGCGCAACTGGCCATTCTGGATGGCAAACATTCGCACCCCGTGGTGCGCCTGCCCGTGGGCAATGACTGGCTGATCAAACAGGCATTGGATATCGGCGCGCAAACCCTGCTGATCCCGATGGTGGAAACCGCCGAACAGGCCCGCGATCTGGTCCGCGCCAGCCTCTATCCTCCGCATGGCATTCGCGGGTCCGGGGCGGCGCTGGCACGGGCCTCGCGGTTTTCCGACATCCCCGATTATGTGCAAACCGCCAATGACCAGATCATGGTGATCCCGCAGGTCGAAACCGTCAAAGGTATGCAAAACCTCGAGGAGATCCTGAAGGTTGACGGCATTGATGCGGTGTTCATCGGTCCCTCGGATCTGGCCGCCGATATGGGCTATCTGGGCGACACCACGCAGCAACAGGTGCAGGATACGATCAAGGCCGCAATCATGGTCATCGCCGCCGCAGGCAAATCGCCAGGCATTCTGGCGGTCGAAGATGCCGCCGCACGCCGTTACGCCGAATGGGGCGCGAAATTTATCGCGGTGGGAATTGATGTGGTTATGCTGGCGAAAACCGCACGTGCCACCATGCAGGGCTGGACATAACCGGCTTAGGCTTGTTCGCGCTCTAACGCGTCCAGCTCGTTCAGCAGGTCCAGCAGCGCGTCCAGCTTTTCGGCACCAAACTGCGTGCGCAGCCAGTCGTTCAACCGCTTGGATTCCGCCAGGTTGTCCTCGATCAACTGCTGGCCACCCTCGGTGATGGTCACCTGCTGCTTGCGCCGGTCGGTCGGGTGGCGTTCGCGCGACAGCAACCCCTTGCCCTCCAGCGTTTGCAGGATGCGCGTCAGCGATGGCATCAGCAAACAGCAGCGTTCGGCGATTTCGGTCGGGTCCAGCGTGCCGTTTTCCCGCAGCACCCGCAAAACACGCCACTGCTGTTCGGTCACGCCCACATCGGCCAGCATTTGCCGGATCGGACCCATCACCCGTTCACGCGCACGCAGCAACGCAATGGGCAGCGACCGGTTCACCTGTGGTGCATGTTGTGTTGCGTGATCCATGACCCTGTCTAACGCCATTTTCGCCCCCCGCGCAATATGAGCAGTTGACGCAGGGGCGCATATTTGCTTAACTTGTTAATAATATTGCGGAGGAGGAACCATGCCGCATCTGATCCTTGATTACACCCCCGCGCTGGACACACAGGCGGATATGGCATCGCTGTGCAACCACCTGCGCCGCGCCATGATCGACACCGGCACTTTTCCCATGGCGGGGGTGCGCGTGCGCGCCCATCCGGCAGCCTATGTTTCGATGGCCGATGGCGGGGGCGCACATATGTATCTGCACCTGCAACTGCGCATCGGCGCCGGGCGCGATGCGGCGACACGTGCCGCCGCGTCCAAGGCGGTGTTCGATGCCGCCTGCGCCTTTCTGGCCCCTGTGACTGCGGCGCATTCGCTGGCGATCAGCTGCGAACTGGTCGAAATCGACCCCGCCACATCACATAAAACCGGCACCACCCGCGAACATCTGGCAAGGAACCCGACATGAGCAACCTGAACGAAAATCTGGTCCGCCTCGCCCCTGTTCTGGCGCGGTATCGCGACACGGGCATCCTGCACCGGATCGGCGGGCAGGACATGAAGGCATCGGATGGCGCAACCTTCGACAATGCCTCGCCCGTGGATGAAACCCATATCTGCAAGGTCGCACGCGGCACCGCCGATGACATAGACAAGGCCGCCGCCGCCGCCAAATCCGCGTTTCCCGCCTGGCGCGACATGGCCGGAACCGAACGCCGTGCGATCCTGCACCGCATTGCCGATGCCATTACCGCACGCGCCGATGAAATCGCGCTGGCCGAATGTTGGGACACCGGCCAAGCCATCAAATTCATGTCCAAGGCCGCCCTGCGCGGCGCCGCCAATTTCCGGTTCTTTGCCGATCGCGCCCCCTCGGCCCGCGACGGGCAAAACCTGCCCTCGCCGACCCTGATCAACATCACAACCCGCCTGCCCATCGGCCCTGTGGGCGTGATCACCCCCTGGAACACGCCGTTCATGCTGTCCACATGGAAAATCGCGCCCGCATTGGCCGCAGGTTGCACCGTGGTCCATAAACCCGCCGAATTCAGCCCCCTGACCGCCCGCATCCTGATGGAAATCGCCGAAGAGGCAGGCCTGCCCCCCGGTGTCTGGAATCTGGTCAACGGCATGGGCGAAGAAGCAGGCAAGGCCCTGACCGAACACCCCGACATCAGGGCCATCGCATTCGTGGGGGAATCAAAAACCGGCTCCTTGATCATGCGGCAGGGGGCCGAAACCCTGAAACGGGTGCATTTCGAACTGGGCGGCAAAAACCCCGTGGTGGTGTTTGACGATGCCGATCTGGACCGCGCGCTGGATGCGGCGATTTTCATGATCTATTCGCTGAACGGCGAACGCTGCACATCGTCGTCGCGGCTGTTGGTGCAGGATACGGTTGCGGATGGTTTCATCGAAAAACTGGCCGCACGGGTGAAAAACATCCGCGTCGGCCACCCGCTGGACCCGATGACCGAGGTCGGGCCGCTGATCCATAAAACCCACTTTGATAAGGTCACCAGCTATTTCGACATAGCGCGCAGCGAGGGCGCAACCATCGCCGCAGGCGGCACCACGCCCGATGGCCCCGGCCATTACGTGGCCCCCACCCTGTTCACGCAGGCCACCAACGACATGCGCATCGCGCAAGAGGAAATATTCGGCCCGGTGCTGACCGCGATCCCCTTCAAAACCGAAAAGGACGCGCTGCAAATCGCCAATGACACGCCCTATGGGCTGACCGGATATGTCTGGACCAATGACCTGACCCGCGCCCTGCGCTTTACGGACCGGCTCGAGGCGGGCATGATCTGGGTGAATTCCGAAAATGTGCGCCACCTGCCCACCCCCTTTGGCGGGGTCAAGGCATCGGGCATCGGGCGCGACGGCGGCGATTGGAGTTTCGAATTCTACATGGAGCAGAAGCACATCGGCCTTGCCACGGGCCAGCATAAAATCACGCAGCTGGGTCTGTAACCGGACCCGCATACCGATCCTTGTGGAGGAGGAAAGACAATGCCCATTCCCGCACCGAACCTATACCCGCCGTTCAATATTGTCCGGCTTAGCCATGTTGAATTCACCGTCACCGATCTGGCCGCAAGCCGCGCATTTTATGTGGACCTGCTGGGCCTGCAAGTCACTGACGAGGACGAAAGCGCGGTTTACCTGCGCGCAATGGAGGAACGCGGACATCATTGTCTGGTGCTGCGCAAGGGCGATGCGGCCCATGCCTCGGCCCTGTCATACAAGGTCTATGATGACGCCGATCTGGACCGTGCCGCCGACTGGTTCGCGGGTCGCGATTTACCGGTGGAATGGGTGACGCGCCCCTATCAGGGCCGCACCCTGCGCACCACCGACCTGTTTGGCGCGCCGATGGAGTTTTACCAGAAAATGGACCGCCTGACCCCGATCCATCAGCAATACGCGCTGTATAAGGGCGTGAAACCGCTGCGGATTGATCATTTCAACTGTTTCACGCCGGATGTGGATGCCAGCGTGGCATTTTACAACGACATGGGGTTTCGCGTCACCGAATATACCGAAGACGACGAAAGCAAACGCCTGTGGGCCGCGTGGATGCACCGCAAGGGCGGCATCCATGACATTGCCTTTACCAATGGCATCGGGCCGCGCCTGCATCACACCGCATTCTGGGTGCCAACCCCGCTGAACATCATTGACCTGTGCGATCTGATGGCCACCACGGGATACCTGAAAAACATGGAGCGCGGCCCCGGACGGCACGGCATTTCCAATGCGTTTTTCCTGTATATCCGCGACCCCGATGGCCACCGGATCGAAATTTATTGCAGTGATTACCAGACGGTTGACCCCGATCTGGAGCCAATCAAATGGGATCTGAAAGACCCGCAGCGCCAGACCCTATGGGGGGCGCCCGCGCCGGAATCATGGTTCAAGGAGGGCAGCCGGTTTGAAGGCGTTCCCCTGCACGATCCTGTGTTGAAGGCGCAGCCGATTATCGCGCCCTAGGGGCATGTGGCGGGGACAGGAGCCTCCGGCGGGAGGTATTTCATGGAACAATGAAAGGGATTGGTGTGACTGATCTGAGAGAGATGCGCCTAGCCACGGTGCGGGCTGGCAGGGATGAGATGTTCGGCGCTGTCGTGGATGGCGGTTTTGTTGACCTGACCGGTGATTTTCCGCAATTTTCGGGCCTGCGTGAAGTGATCGCGGTGGATGGTTTGCCCGATCTGGCGCGGGCGGCGGCGGGGCGCGGCGTGACCCATCCAAGTGGAAGTTTCGACTATCTGATTCCTGTTACCAATCCTGAGAAAATCATCTGCGTTGGTGTCAATTTTCCCGACCGCAACGCCGAATATAAGGACGGGCAGGATGCGCCGCCCAACATGTCGCTGTTTCCGCGTTTTGCGCGGTCTTTTACGGGTGCGGGGATGCCATTGATCCGGCCACCGGAATCGCACAAACTGGATTACGAGGGCGAGATTGCCGTGGTGATCGGCAAGGGCGGGCGGCGTATTGCCCAGGCCGATGCCTATGATCACATCGCCGCCCTGTCCCTGTGCAACGAGGGCACCATTCGCGACTGGGTGCGCCATGCCAAATTCAACGTGACGCAGGGCAAAAACTGGGATCGTTCCGGTGCGATTGGCCCTTGGCTGGTACCGTTTACCGATGCGGCACAGCTGGATGATGTGCGCCTGACCACCCATGTAAACGGTGAATTACGACAGGATGACCGCACCAGCCGGATGCTGTTTCCGATTGCGCGGCAGATCGAATATATCTCGACCTTCACCACGCTGGTGGCGGGGGATATCATCATCACCGGCACCCCCACGGGGGCGGGTGCGCGGTTTGATCCGCCCCGTTTTCTGGTGCCCGGTGACGTGATCACAGTCAGCGCCGAGGGCATCGGCACCCTGACCAACACCGTCGAGGACGAGGCATGACACCAGAGCAGCACCGCGCCGCTGCCGCGCAATTATGGCAGGCCGAACAATCCGGCCAGCAATGCGGGCTGTTGTCGCTGGCCTATCCCGATATGGGGATGGATGATGCCTATGCCGTGCAATCCGCGCTGATCGGTCTGCGCAAATCGGCGGGGCACCGCGTGATCGGTTGGAAAATCGGCCTGACATCCAGGGCGATGCAACAGGCGTTGAACATCGACATCCCCGACAGTGGCGTGTTGATGGATGACATGTTGTTTGATGATGGGGCGGTGGTGCCTGTGGGCCGGTTCATCCAACCCCGGATCGAGGCCGAGATCGCATTTGTCATGCGCGCCCCCCTATCCGGCGCGGCCACCCGGGCAGAGGTGATCGCCGCCACCGATTACGTCTGCCCGTCGCTTGAAATTCTGGATACCCGCGTGTTGCGCGCCGATCCGGCCACGGGCCGCGCACGCATCATCACCGACACGATTTCCGACAATGCCGCCAACGCCGGGCTGGTATTGGGGCCACAACGCCACGCGCCCGACACCGACCTGCGCTGGTGCGGGGCTATCGTGACCAAAAACGGCGAGGTCGAGGAAACCGGCCTGGGCGCGGGGGTGTTGAATGATCCGGTCATGGGCATTGTCTGGCTGTCCCAGCGCATGGCGCAATATGGCCAGCAGATTTCAGCAGGGCAGGTGATATTGTCAGGGTCGTTCATCCGCCCCGTCGAATGCCCGACAGGCAGCAATATCCGCGCCGATTTCGGGGCGTTCGGCGCGGTATCCGTCCGCTTTGCGTGACCTGAACGGGGATTTCTGATAGGATGGCGCTGTGCCCATTTTAGAGAGTTATTCCTATGCCCTATACCGCCATATTACCCGAAGCCGTTTCACAGTATGCCCCTGGGATCACCCTGTTCGACGTGTTGAACGGGCCGGACGACACCCCGTTTCTGACCCGACAACGGGATAATGCGGCCTCTGATCATGTCGCTTACCTACAAGGGTTTGACGCCCCACCGGCGCAGGTATTTTCCCAGCAGGTGGCGCAATCTTCGGCTCGGGTCAGCGAGGATGACGCGGGCGTGGTGACTTTTTCTTGGGTCGAGGGCGACAGATTGCTGGCCACAACCCTGAATGACTGGGCCGATACCATTCGCAGCGGCACAAATGCCAATGATGTTCTGACCACGACTGGCCCGGCCGAATATTTCGACGCATTGGGCGGGCATGACCTGATCCGCCCCGGCGTTGGTGATTACGTCGATGGCGGCGCGGGGCATGATATTGTATCCTTTTACGGGCTGACGGCATCACAGACCGGCCTGCCGACACAGGCGGTTTTGCCGCTGGTGATCGACCTGTCGGACCCGTCACAAAACAGCGGCGCGGCGCAGGGGGCGCAGTTTGTGAATGTCGAACGGTTTCACCTGAACTGGACCAATGACCGCTTTCACGGCAATGACGAAGCGCATGAAACCTATGGGCTGGCAGGCAATGACCGGCTGTCGGGCGGGGGTGGCGATGACACCCTGCATGGCGGCGCGGGCTATGATGTGATCAGCGGCGGCGCAGGGGTCGATACCCTGTCGGGTGGCAAACTGGGCACGCCGAACCGCGCATCGGACCGGTTCGTTTGGTATACAGCCAGCGAAACCGGCACCGGCGCGGGCAACCGCGATATAATCACCGATTTCAACGCCACCGCCGACCCGCAGGATGCGCGGCGCGGCGCAGACCGGATCGAACTGGGCCGGATTGATGCCGACACCACACATGGGTTCAATCAGGCCTTTGATTTCGTGGCGCAGGCGGCGTTCAGCGGCACAGCGGGCGAATTGCGGTTTTATCAATCCGCCACTGCCACCATCATTCAGGGCGATACCGATGGCGATGGCATGGCGGATTTCGAAATCGAACTGTCAGGCCTGCACGACCTGACAGCGGATCATTTCCTGTTGTGATCACTTGCGCAGCGCAGGCAACCCGATCCCAGTGGATTCAAAACCGCCGTCAGCCGCCAGCAATTGCCCCGTCA
Source organism: Paracoccaceae bacterium (assembly GCA_050633465.1). Taxonomy (GTDB): domain Bacteria; phylum Pseudomonadota; class Alphaproteobacteria; order Rhodobacterales; family Rhodobacteraceae; genus UBA3069. The sequence continues at coordinate 85,576 of JBOEGO010000017.1, forward strand.
CGAAACTGGCCCTGTCGGAACATAAAAACACGATCGGATCGGCAATTTCGCGTTCCGATCCATAGCGGTTCAGCGGTATCGCATCGTGATAGGCGTCAATGATATCCTGGCTATGCACCGCCATCGCCAGTTTGGTGCGCACCGGCCCCGGTGCCACCGTGTTGACGCGGATACCGTATTCGCCCAGCTCCGCCGCCAGTTGCTGGCTAAGATGGATCACCGCCGCCTTGGACGTGCCATAAGCCACCCGCAGGGTCGATGCCCGCAATCCCGAAATTGACGCGATGTTCACAATCGCGCCCTTGCTGGATTTCAACGCCGGAATACAGGCCATCGAACACAGGAAAACCCCGTCCAGATTGGTGTCCATCACGGTGCGCCAGCGGGCGAATGTCGTGTCCTCTAACGGGCCGAAATCGGCCACACCGGCGTTGTTGACCAGCGCATCAATGCGCCCGAATGCATCCATCACCTGCGCCACCATCGCCGTAACCTGATCGGGGTCGGACACATCGCACAACACCGGCAACGCGCCCTCCAACCCCTCAGACGCTTCAGCCAATGCCTCGGCGTCGCGGTCGATCATGGCAACGCGGCGCCCCTCCTCCAGAAACAGTTTCGTGGTGGCCAATCCGATGCCGCGCGCGGCCCCGGTCACAATGGCGGTTTTCTGTGTCATGTTGTTCCTCTCCCTCTTTGGGGCGCAGGTTGCCGCCCGCCCGCGCCCTGCGCAACGCCAAACAGGCGAAACGCAGAAAAAGACCCGGCGCGAAACATCGCACCGGGCCAGTTGCTCTCGGGGAAGAAATCGTTAGCGGGTCGCGCTTACCACTCGGTCGGGCCTTTTTCGGCAAAGCTGTGGACCAGAAAGTCGATGAATGCGCGCACCTTGGGCTGTGTGAAACGCCCCGGCGGATAGACCGCATAGATACCTTGGGTTTCCATCGGCAGATCGGGGATCGCGTCCTCGACCAGCCCCTGCTCCATCGCATCGGCATACAGGAACGAGGGCAAATACGCGATGCCAAGCCCGGCCACACAGGCGTTCAACAGCGATTGCCCGTCATTCACAGACAACCCGCCCGCCGTGCGCACCTGACGTTTTTCGCCCGATGGCGCGGTCAGTTTCCACATATTGCCAGCGGACTGGTTGGAATAATGCAGCAGTTTGTGTTCGTTCAGATCGTCGATTTTTTGCGGGCGGCCATGTTTCTGGAAATAGCCGGGGCTGGCGATCATGCGTTTGTTGGTTTCGGTCAGTTTGCGGGCGCGCAGGGTGCTGTCTTCCAGCTCGCCAATGCGGATCGCCATGTCGAACCCTTCGGAAATCAGCTCTACATAGCGGTTGTTCAGCACCATATTGACCGTAATATCAGGGAATTCACCCAGAAAATCACCCAGAACCGGCGACAGGTGGTTGACCCCGAAATCGGTGGCCACCGAAATGCGCAACAGGCCGGATGGCGCGGATTGCATGGATGTGACCAGCGCGTCGGCCTCGCCTGCGTCATTCAACACGCGGCGGGCGCGGTCGTAATAGGCCAGCCCGATTTCCGTGGGGCTGACGCGGCGTGTGGTGCGGTTCAACAACCTTGCGCCCAGACGGGCCTCCAGGCTGGAAACATGCTTGGAAACAGCAGATTTCGAGATCCCCATCTTTTTGGCCGCGTCGGTAAATCCACCTTGGTCCACCACAGTGGCAAAGGCTTCCATTTCGGTCAGTCGGTCCATGTTCTCGATACCCTTGATATGTCTTGTCAAGGAACAGGTATCGCGGTGAAATGGGGCGCTCTCTGGGCAGGACGGGGACAATATCGGGGTAAAATCGGGCATCGTTAATGACATGGAAACAGGGAAACAGCCGTTTCCAAATCGGGTGACGGGCGGGTTAGTCCCTGAAAACCCTGTCAAATTCCGCGTTCCCGCGTGATGTGAACCGAACGGCGCGGCCATTCGGGTCACGCGCGGCCCAGCCCAGCGTTTCCATATGCGCCAGCAATGCGCGCCCCAACCGCCCCGCCAGATGGCTGTCGCGTTCCGACCAGTCCAGACATTCACGGCACATCGGACTGCGCCCTTCGATCCGGCTCAGGTCCAGCCCCAGACCGGCCTGCAACCACGCCGCCCCCGCATCGCTGGGCACCAGCCCCTGCGCCCCCATCACCAAGGCCCCGCGCCCCAGCATGGCGCGATACATCTGCACAGCGCGACGGCCCGCCAGATGGTTGTAACACACGCGGGCCTCGCGCAGGGCGGCGTCCTTTGGTCCGGTGCGACTGCGCAACATGCCCTGCCCCGCAGCCAGCCCCATCAGCGATTCCAGCATCTGCGCCACGTCCTCGTGTGCCAATGCGTAATAACGGTGCCGTCCCTGTTTGCGCAGCGCCAGCAACCCGCCCGCCGTCAGTTTGCCCAGATGCGAGGAGGCCGTTTGCACGCTTACGCCCGCCTCTGCCGCCAGTTCCGTGGCGGTCAGCGCCTTGCCCACCATCAGCGCCGTCAGAATATTGGCGCGGGCAGGTTCCCCCACCAATGCGGCCACGCGGGCAATATCCGGTCCTTCCTTCATACTTCGACCCTAATCGAAACATCCCCGCCCGCCAATCGGCTAATCTGGGTCCGGCAATCAAAGGAAACACAATGCTGACCTGCATCATCAAATATGAAATCGAACCCACCCAACGCGCCGATTTCGTGCAATATGCCCGCAACTGGGGCCAATGCATTGCGCGCAACGGCGCCGGGCTGATCGGATACTACGCCCCGCACGAGGGATCGTCGACGCTCGCCTATGGCATCTATAACATCCCCGATCTGGCCGCTTACGAACAATACCGCGCCCGCCTTGCGGCCGACCCGCTGGGGCGCGAAAACTACGACATGGCACAGGCCAAACGGTTCATCAGATCCGAGGAACGCACATTCCTGAAATGTGTTTCCCTCCCCCACGGAGCAACAGAAACATGATCGCAGTGATATTCGAAGTCACCCCCGACCCCGCCAAACGCGACACCTACCTGAACATCGCCGCCAGCCTGCGCGACGAACTGGAACAGATCGACGGGTTCATATCGGTCGAACGGTTCCAAAGCCTGACAAACCCCGAAAAAATGCTGTCGCTGTCGTTCTTTCGCGATGAACAATCCGTGGCCGAATGGCGCAAACGGCAAAACCACCGCGCCGCCCAGTCCAAAGGGCGCGGAGGCATTTTCACCGATTACCGCCTGCGGGTGGCGCATGTGCTGCGCGATTACGGCATGAACGATCGCGATCAGGTGCCACCGGATTGACGCGCCAAAACCCAAAGCACCGGACACATCACCAAACGGGGCACCAATTGGCGCATCAATCGGCGCATCATACGGGACGGTGGGCGGGACGGGGGGGCGGGGCGAGGTGCATAGCACCAGCGCCGCACCCGTCCATTCACAGCGCAGCGGCCAGCCGCACACCCTGATTGATCGCCCGCTTGGCATCCAGTTCCGATGCCACATCCGCGCCGCCAATCACATGCACCGTCACGCCCTCGGCCTCTAACGCATCGGCCAGGGAACGCTCGCTTTCCTGTCCGGAACACAACACCACCGTATCCACCGCAATCAGGCGCGGGTTTTCCCGTGCCTCGCCGGTTGACACATGCAGGCCCGCGGCGTCGATCTTCTCGTAATTCACACCGCCGATCATCTCGACGTTCTTCATCTTCAACGTGGCGCGGTGAATCCACCCTGTGGTTTTGCCCAGCTTCTTGCCCAGCGCCTGCGCCTTGCGCTGCAACAGCACCACCTCGCGCTCCGGCGCATCGGGTTGCGGCCCCTCGGCTGCCAAACCACCCCGCACAACCGAAGGGTCACTGACCCCCCATTCGCGCATCCACTCCGGCAGGTCCAGCGTCGGGCTGTCGCCGGTGACCAGATATTCGGCCACATCAAACCCGATGCCGCCCGCGCCAATGATCGCCACGCGCCGCCCCACCTCTGCACCACCGGACAGCACGTCGATATAGCTGACCACATTCGGCCCGTCCTGCCCCGCAATACCGGGATCACGCGGCACCACACCCGTGGCAATAATCACCTCGTCATAACCGGCCAGATCACCCACGCCCGCCTCGGTGTTCAGGCGCAGGTCAATCCCCGCCTCTGCAACACAGCGCTCATACCAGTCGACCAGCCCGTGAAATTCCTCTTTGCCGGGCACCTGACGCGCCATGTTCAACTGCCCGCCCACACGCGCCGCACGATCAAACAACACCACATCATGGCCGCGTTCCGCCGCAGTCAGCGCCGCCGACAACCCCGCCGGACCAGCCCCCACCACAGCCACCCGTTTTGCCGCCGCCACAGGGGCAATCACCAGTTCCACCTCGTGACAGGCCCGCGGATTGACCAGACAAGAGGTCAACTTGCCGCCAAAAGTATGATCCAGACAGGCCTGATTACAGGCAATGCAAGGTGCAATCATATTGCCCCGCCCCGCCGCCGCCTTGGAAACAAAATCCGCATCCGCCAGCAATGGCCGCGCCATGCTGACCATATCGGCACAGCCGGTGGCCAGAACATCCTCGGCCACTTCAGGGGTGTTGATCCGGTTCGACGTGATCACCGGAATGGCGACCTTGCCCATCAATTTCTTGGTCACCCATGCGAAGGCCGCACGCGGCACGCTGGTGGCAATTGTGGGAATGCGCGCCTCGTGCCAGCCGATGCCTGTGTTGATAATGCTGGCCCCCGCCGCCTCTACCGCCCGGGCCAGTTGCACCACCTCGTCAAACGTCGACCCATTGGGGATCAGGTCGATCATGCTCAGCCGGTAAATGATGATGAAATCCGGCCCCACGGCGGCACGGGCACGCTTCACCGCCTCTATCGCCACCTGCATCCGGTTTTCATATGATCCACCCCATCGGTCGGTCCGCTTGTTGGTATGGGTCACCAGAAACTGATTGATGAAATACCCCTCCGAGCCCATGATCTCGACCCCGTCATAACCGGCCTGCTTGGCCCGTGCCGTGGTCGCGGCAATATCATCCAGCTGTTTTTCAACCCCCGCATCATCCAGCTCCTTGGGCGGAAACGGCGAAATCGGGGATTTCACGCCGCTCGCACTGACACAATCGGGCGAAAACGCATAACGCCCCGCGTGCAAAATCTGCATCGCGATCAAACCGCCCGCATCATGCACGCGATCCGTCACCACACGGTGGTTTTCCACATCCTGCTGGGTGATCATCCCCGCCGCGCCGGGGGCCACGGCCCCCTCTTTGTTGGGGGCAATCCCGCCAGTCACCATCAGGGCAACACCGCCCCGCGCCCGCGCCGCGTAAAACTCGGCCACGCGGTTCCAGTCCCGCGTTTCCTCCAGCCCCGTGTGCATGGATCCCATCAACACGCGGTTTTTCAACGTCACATGCCCCAGATCCAGCGGCGCAAGCATATTCGGATATTCAGTCATAGGTAGGCCTCCCGTTTGACGTAAATCTTGCCCACGTCAAACCGGCCTGTCACCTGCAACGCAGCGTTACCTGCCGCGCCCGCCCCCTACGTCACCCGATCGCCTGACCGGTATTCACCCGTTCGCTCAACGCCTCGCGGCTCTCGACCCGCTCGGAATAACGGTCCACCAAATGGTCCTTGATGTCGCGGGTCAACAAAGTGAACTTCGCCAGCTCCTCCATCACATCAACCATACGGTTGTAATAAGGCGACGGTTTCATCCGGCCCCCGGCGTCAAACTCGTCCCATGCCTTGGCAACAGACGACTGGTTGGGAATGGTCAACAACCGCATCCAACGCCCCAGAATGCGCAACTGGTTCACCGTGTTGAAACTTTGCGACCCACCGCAAACCTGCATCACCGCCAGCGTCTTGCCCTGCGTCGGACGCACGCCACCAATAGGCGCCAGCGGAATCCAGTCCACCTGCTGCTTCATCACGCTGGTCATGGCACCGTGACGTTCGGGCGATGACCAAACCATGCCCTCGCTCCACATCACCAGATCGCGCAGTTCCACCACCTTGGGATGCTCCGCATTCACATCGTCCACCTGTGGCAACCCGCGCGGATCAAATATCCGCGCCTCACAACCCAAACGCCGCAACACCCGCGCGGCCTCCTCGGCCATGAAACGAGAAAAAGACCGCTCGCGCAGCGATCCATACATCAACAGAATGCGCGGCGCATGACCGGAACGCACCACATCAAACAATGCCGCCGGATCAGCGGCCTTAAAAGACGCACCATCCAACGCGGGAAATGTATCGCTCGTCATCACACCACGGGGCCGCGCCCCGCCCTCCTCAACTCCCCGCCCCGCCGGACGGCGCACCGCCCCAACAACCGGACTGCGCTTTTTCTTGGCAAAAATACTCGCGCCGCAGGCTCCCGCACCATCGACACAGACAAACGGCGCAACGGGACTACATCGTTTCCAGACAATGCCGCCGGAATGCGCGCTTCAACATGTCCAACTCGTCACGCAACAGGTTCATTTCGGCGCGAATATCATCCGATAATGCCTCTCCGCCGATCAGGGCGAAACTGCCCAATGTTTCACCGCTCAGCGCATCGCGAAACAGAAATGTCTGCACCCCGTCGGCGATGACCTCCACCGGCACCGGAAACCGCACGGCCCAGCTCCCGCCATCCTCGACCAGTTCCAACCCGTCAACGGGCTGCTCCAGATGTGTCACCTCCAGTTTCGGCGGGGTGTTGGTTTTGGCGCTCGATGTCAGAACGCCCTCCCATACCCCCTGAAACAGGCGGGTCTTGGTCAGGGTCAGATCGCTCATGTCAGCCTCCTCAAATCTCGGCCCGTGGCCGGCGCGAGAACGTCAAATCGCGCAGCACCACCTGATTCATCTCCGGTCCCTCGAAAATCAAATCAATCCACGCCTTTTCCACCCGCTTCTCGTTCAGCTTGGTATAGGCCAGATCGAATTCGACCATGATATCCTGCTCATGCAACGGCAATTCACGCACGATCTGTTCGGTGTTCGGCCCGTGTTTGATGTTCAGCCGCGCAAAAATTTCCAGCGGCTTTTCCAGCTCTACAATGGTGTCCATACGCAACACATGGCGGCGCTTCAACCCGTCGACCGCGCCATGGGGCAGGTCCACCACCAGCGACAGGAACGACCCGTCAAACCGGAAAACATCCATGCGCAACCCGAAGGGCGCCAGATCCTGTTCGCGCCGGTTGCGCAGCTGGCGCAGCGTCAGTTCGGAACGGTCGCAATCATGAAACAGCGTCACCTCATTGCCCAGCATCGCCTTGTTTGGCACCGATGACATGCCGGGGCTGGGCAACGGCCCGCGCCACAGCTCTGGCCGCCATGACCAGTCACAGCCATGCGGCTTGAAAAACGAATTCGACCCGATCATCGGCAGCGCCAGACGGGTTTCGGATTTATATATCAACTCGTCCAGAAAATGCCGCAACTTGCGCGCACGGGCGCGTTGCCCGCGCAAACGGCCCAGATCGGTCGCATCGGCATCCCGTGCCGCACGCGCCCAACGGTTTAACAACCGGTTGTGCGCCAGCTTTCGCAGCAGCCCGCCGAAATTCCTATTCATCCCCGAACAGCCCCGTATCCAATCAACACCCGCGCAAACCCGACCCGGCCCGCAAAACGCGCAATGCCATGACTAACCGCTGAATCGCAGCGTTTCCATAGTCGAAACAATCATAGGGGCAATTTGGTTAACGAAACAGCCGCCGCAAGACGTTTTTCTTGGATTTTCCTGCCGTTGGCGCATTCACGACACGCGGAACCACCGGATCGGACGTTTCCGTAGTGGCAAGTTCGGGCGGGCGATAGGGGTCGTGAAACGGTGTGCGCTCGCGAATGCTCTCGGCCATCGCCAGCATCAGCAATTGCCCGGTCCTCCCCGCCACGGTGCTGCCCTTTGGCCCATATAGCGCCAAACCGACAACCCGTGCATTCACCACCATGACGCCACGCCAGTGACGCGGGTCGCCGCCGGGCACCTTTTCATCGCCGCCCGTGGCCAGATGCAGCAGCGTCAGACCATCACCGTTGATCCGCTCCAGCACGCGGCCTGACCCTATGGCGCGGGCCAATTCGTCCGCGCCGGGCTGTTCTACCTCGCCGCGCTTGCGCCCCGATATCGACACCGTCAAAATCGCCGGTTCCGCCGCGACGCCCGCGTGGCTGCCCGTCAACGACTGGCAGGCCGCGATCAGGGCAAAGGCTCCGCTGCCCGCCCCGTCGCGGATGCTGTCCCCGTCCACGCAATACCCCGCGGGCGGCACCACAACCACATCCCCCTGAACCAGCGCGGCACGGCGCAATGCCGGCACCGGCGCGGGCGCGCCATCACCACCCGCCAACAGCCCCATCTGCCCACCGGCGGGCAGGGACATACAGCCCGCCAATGGCAGACCCAGCACCAGCAAAAGGGCCGCACGCATCATGCGCCCAGCCCCCAAGCCCCTGAAATCAGAGGTCCATATAAACATGCAGCTCTGCCTCGGCGCCCGGATGCGTCACCGCACCCTTATAGGTGTCGCCAACCAGCTGCGCATATTTCCACAGCGCGCCACTGGCATACAACGTCTTGCGCGGGCCTTTCCAATCGGCCTTGCGCTGCGCCAGTTCCGCATCGCTCAGGTCCACCGACAATTCGCCGGTGATCGCATCAATGGTGATGATGTCGCCGGTGTTGATCAATGCAATCGGCCCGCCCTGCGCGGCCTCTGGCCCCACGTGACCAACACAGAAACCCCGCGTCGCGCCGGAAAAACGCCCGTCCGTGATCAGCGCCACCTTCTTGCCCATGCCCTGACCCGACAGTGCCGCCGTGGTCGACAGCATTTCGCGCATTCCGGGGCCACCTGCGGGGCCTTCATTGCGAATGACGATCACCTCGCCCTCTTCATAGGCCCGCTCTTTCACCGCCTCAAAGGCGTCTTCTTCGCATTCGAACACACGGGCGGGGCCGACAAAACGCTGGTGCTGGGTCGGAATGCCCGCAACCTTTACGATGCCACCCTGCGGGGCCAGATTGCCCTTCAGCCCGACAACGCCGCCGGTTTTGGTCAGTGGCGTTTCAATCGGATAAATCACGCGGCCATCGGCCTCGCGCTCGATCATCGCCAGTTCTTCGCCAATAGAGCGGCCCGTGGCGGTCATACAATCCTCGTGGATCAAACCGGCCTTGCGCAGCTCCTTCATCACCACGGGAATGCCACCGGCATCATACAGGTCCTTGGCCACATACTGACCACCCGGCTTCAGATCGACGAAATAGGGCGTGTCGCGGAAAATCTCGCAGACATCCTCCAAGAAAAACTCGATCCCGGCCTCATGGGCAATCGCTGGCAGGTGCAAACCGGCATTGGTCGACCCGCCGGTGCAGGCCACCACGCGCGCGGCGTTTTCCAGCGACTGACGTGTCACAACATCGCGGGCACGAATATTTTTCTCGAGCAGAGCCATAACCGCACGCCCCGAGGCATCCGCATACTGATCACGCGATTCATAAGGCGCAGGCATGCCCGAACTGTTCATCAGGGCCAGACCGATCGCCTCGGAAACACAGGCCATGGTATTGGCCGTGAACTGGCCACCACAGGCACCGGCCGACGGGCAGGCCACGCGCTCCAGCATGTCCAACGCCTTGTCCGACATCTCGTGGTTCTGGTGACGGCCCACGGCCTCGAACATATCCTGCACGGTCAGATCACGTGAACGGAAATCCTCGGGGATCTCCTGAACCTGCGGCGCCTTACCCGGCAGAATCGAACCGCCGTAAATAAACACCGACGGCACATTCAAACGCACCATGGCCATCATCATACCGGGCAGGGATTTGTCACAACCCGCCAACCCGACCAGCGCATCATAACAATGCCCGCGCATGGTCAATTCCACCGTATCGGCAATCGCCTCGCGCGATGCCAGCGACGAACGCATGCCCTCGTGACCCATCGCAATACCATCCGTCACGGTGATGGTGGTGAACTCACGCGGGGTGCCATGCGCCTCTTTTACGCCCATCTTGACGGCCTGCGCCTGACGGTTCAGCGAAATATTACAGGGCGCGGCCTCGTTCCAACAGGTCGCCACACCAACCAGGGGCTGGTGAATTTCGGCCTCGGTCATGCCCATGGCATAATAATACGACCGGTGCGGCGCACGCTCCGGCCCCTCGGTCACATGGCGGCTGGGCAATTTGGATTTGTCGAACTTGGTCATCTGGGCCTCCCCGAAAATTAGCTGCCACAGGGAATATGACAGCCCCAGCCAAGGCACAAGCCGCCAATGCCGCCTAATCGCAGGCGCTCTGCCCTTCTGCTGCCTTCATTGTTCCCTAAATACCCGAATCTGAACACCCGCACCACCAAACCACAACCGCGCCAGCACTGGCCCCCAACCGCATAATCCACTACTACAACCACAAAATCCGCATGGCCCGCCCGAAACATATGTCCTACCGCCCGCACCGCGCCTTTATCGCCCCCGCCCTGCCCACGGCGGAACTGCCCCGCCTTGTGCTGGGCATTCTGGGCGTGGAATTCCTCTATGGGATGGCGATTGGCGGGCTGGCGCAACTGCTCGACCTGCTGGGACTGGACACAACCGGGTTCTACTATGGCGACACGACCGCCGGAATGCTGGCCGAACTGCTGTCATTCGGCCTGCTGGGCGCGCTGGTCACCGCCGCCGCACGCAGCCAGCACGGGCGCGGGTTCTTCACCCTGACCGGCCCGCCGCTGACCGCGCTGCGCCACCTTAAAACCACCTTCATTGCCGTGCTGGCCCTGCTGCTGGCGCTGGAACTGATGCCGCCCTACTGGGACAGCGACAGCCTGGCCGCCACCCGCCCGCTGCTGCCGTGGCTGGCACTGCTGCCCGTGTCACTGGCCGCGCTCGCCATCCAGACCGGCGCCGAGGAGCTGTTCTATCGCGGCTATATCCAGCAACAACTGGCGGCACGGTTCAAATCACCGCTGGTCTGGCTCAGCGTGCCCAGCCTGCTGTTCGCCCTTGCCCATTGGAACAACGGCACCACCCCCACCGAATCCCTGCAATATGTGATCTGGGCGTTTCTGTTCGGCCTCGCCGCGGCCGACCTGACCGCCCGCACCGGCACGCTGGGCGCGGCAATCGGGTTTCATCTGGCCAATAACGTCATCGCCTTTACCCTGTTTGGCGAACTGGATGCGCCGGGTTCCGGCCTTGCCCTGCTGCTGTTCGAACCTGCCGGGGCCGATCTGTTGCCGCCACCCGCCTATGATCCGGTCCTGACCGCCACACTGATGACCGAACTGGCCGTGCTGCTGTTGATGTGGCTGGCGGCGCGCATCGCATTACGCCGCTGAACACAGCCAGCAGATGATTGCATTCACCCGCCCCTGCCCTTATGTCACCGACAAGCCAAACGCACTCGGGAACCCCTGATGAACTGGATCACAAACTACGTCCGCCCTCGTATAAACTCCATCTTTTCGCGCCGCGAGGTGCCGGAAAACCTTTGGACCAAATGCGACGAATGCGGCACCATGCTGTTTCACCGCGAACTGAGCGATAACCTGAACACCTGCACATCCTGCGGGCACCACATGGCAATCACCCCGCGTGAACGCTTTACCGCCCTGTTCGACGGCGGCGTCTTTGCCGAAGTGTCCGTGCCCGACCCCATGCCCGACCCGCTGCATTTCCGCGATCAGAAAAAATACCCCGACCGCATGAAAGCCGCACAAAAATCCACCGGCGAAAAAGAGGCAATGCTGGTCGCCGCCGGTGACATCGGCCGCACCCCCATCGTGGCCTGCGCGCAGGATTTCTCGTTTATGGGCGGGTCCATGGGCATGTATGTTGGCAACGCCATCATCGCCGCCGCCCAAGAGGCGGTGAAACTCAAACGCCCGCTGATCCTGTTTTCCGCCGCCGGTGGCGCCCGTATGCAAGAGGGCATCCTGTCCCTGATGCAAATGCCCCGCACCACCGTCGCCCTGCAACTGCTAAAAGAGGCAGGCCTGCCCTATATCGTCGTGCTGACCCACCCGACCACGGGCGGCGTCACCGCATCCTATGCCATGCTGGGCGATGTCCATATCGCCGAACCCAATGCGCTGATCTGCTTTGCCGGTCCCCGCGTGATCGAACAGACCATCCGCGAAACCCTCCCCGAGGGGTTCCAGCGCGCCGAATACCTGCTGGATCACGGCATGCTGGACCGCGTCACCCCGCGCCCGCAAATGCGCGACGAATTGATCACCATCACCCGTATGCTGATGGGCCTGCCCCCTGCGGTTGCAGGTGAATTGCCATCGCCCGCCACCGGGACAGCCGCAGAGGCAGAAACAGACGCCAAGGCAGGGGCGACGCCAAAAGCAGCCCCCGATGCGGATGCCGCCGATACCCCGGCCAAAGCCTAAAACCCGATGCAGCCCGCGGTCACCCCGCCCTTCGCCGCCTTCCTTGCCGGGTTCGCCCTTGCGCTGATGGTCATTCTGGCCCTGCGCGTGCTGCGCAAACGATTGGGCAGGGGCGCGCAGGTCTGGGCCATGGGGGCCGTGGTGCTGGCCGTCGCGGTGATCTATCCGATCCGCGCCCACCTGGTTGCCTCCGATGAATCGGCGCTGATGCATGCGCTGGCGGCAGGCGGGTTTGCCCTGCTGACCCTGCTGGGCGCGGCGCTGTCGCCCGTCTTGCTGGGTCTGACCCTGCTGTTGCATGCGGGTTTCGATTTCGCGCTGGATATTTCGCTCACCTCGCGCGGGCTGGTGGCGCATTGGTATCCGCCCTTCTGCCTCGCTTTTGATGCCACGCTTGGCCTGTGGTGGCTGGGCGCATTGTTCAAGGACCGCCGCAAATGACAAATCCCACCGGCACCTCTGGCCCCACCGGCACCTCTGGCCCCGCTGGTTCCGACACCATCCTTGCCCGCATGATGGCCCTGCACCCCAAGGTGATCGACCTGACACTGGACCGCATGTGGCGCCTGCTGGATGCGCTGGGAAACCCGCAAAATGCCCTGCCGCCTGTGATCCATATCGCGGGCACCAATGGCAAAGGGTCCACACAGGCAATGATCCGTGCCGGGCTGGAAACAGCGGGCAAATCGGTGCATGCCTATACCTCGCCCCACCTTGCACGGTTTCACGAACGGATCCGGCTGGCAGGCGATCTGATTTCCGAACCCGCGCTCAGCGCACTGCTGGATGAATGCTACGACGCCAATGGCGGCGGCAATATCACCTATTTCGAAATCACCACCGCCGCCGCGCTGCTGGCCATGGCCCGCACTCCGGCGGATTACACCCTGCTCGAGGTCGGGCTGGGTGGCCGCCTGGATGCGACCAACGTGGTGGACCATCCCGCGCTGACCGTGATCACCCCCGTATCCATCGACCACCAGCAGTTTCTGGGCGACGCCCTGCCCGAAATCGCGGGCGAAAAGGCGGGCATCATCAAACGCGGCGTGCCCTGCGTGGTCGGCCCACAGGATGACGCCGCGCTGGATGTGATCGAAACCCGCGCCATGCGCCTATCCGCCCCGCTGCTGGTGCATGGCCAGCACTGGCATGTCATGCGCGAAGCCGACAGGCTGGTGTTTCAGGACGAAACCGGCCTGCTGGACCTGCCCCTGCCCGCCCTGCCCGGCGCACATCAATACCAGAACGCAGGCGCGGCCATCGCGGCTCTGCGCGCATTGGGTTACGGCGAAGACGCGGCCAGCGGCGCAATGTCAAATGCGCAATGGCCCGCGCGCATGCAACGGCTGCGCAAGGGGCCGCTGGTGCAATCCGCCCCGCAGGCCGAAATCTGGCTGGACGGCGGCCATAACCCCGCCGCCGGTCAGGCACTGGCCAACCATCTGGCCACCCTGCCCGAACGCCCCACGCACCTGATCTGCGGCATGCTCAACACCAAAGACATCGCAGGCTATCTGACCCCGCTGGCGGCGCAAACCGCGACCCTGACAGCCGTGTCGATCCCGAACGAATCCAACACCCTGCCTGCCGAAACCACCGCCTCGGCGGCCGAGGGCGCAGGCATCCGTGCCACAACCGCCCCCGATGTGGCCACGGCCCTGGCCTTGATCGCCACCAGCGACCCGTTTGCACGGGTTTTGATCTGCGGATCGCTATATCTGGCCGGAAACATCCTGCAAGAGAACGGATAACACCCCACTCGCGTAAAAAGTTGCCGCTGCTTAACGTCTTGATTGCGCAGGTAAACCGCAATTCACCCCGATAAGAGGGCGCATTAACCCAATATTCCGAATCACTTTATGTTGACTGTTTTGCGGCGATTCGCCTATATCTAGGTCAATTAACGCAGCCGCCTGCCAGCATTATGGGTGCGTATAAGAATACTGGGGGAATTCTATTATGCGGTGCCTTGCGGGCCTTATTTCTGCGATTGTTCTGTTTGCTGCTCCGGCTGTGGCCCAAGAGGTGATGATCACCCCCTCGATGTCATCGAAACAGGTCACCATCAACGGCGCGACAATCACCATCGCCCGCGAACAGAACCCTGATGCCGTTATCCCCGATGAATACGCCAAAACCGCCCGCGCCTGCCCGCCGTTCTGCATCCATCCGATGTCGGCAGGTGACGGTGTGGAAACCATCGGCGAACTGGAACTGCTGGATTTTCTGGAAACCAATGTCGCCGCCGGGCGCGGGCTGTTGATCGACAGCCGCCTGCCCGAATGGTTTGAAAAAGGCACCATTCCCGGCGCGATCAACGTGCCATTCGCCACCGTCGAAGAAACCAATCCCTACCGCGACCAGATTTTAGAAGCACTGGGCGCGGTGAAAACCGGCGACGGCTGGGATTATGCAGGGGCTATGGAACTGGCGCTGTTTTGCAACGGTGCGTGGTGCGACCAATCCTCCCGTGCGATCAACAGCCTGATGGCGGTGGGATACCCCGCCGACAAATTGAAATATTACCGGGGCGGGATGCAATCCTGGACCTCCCTCGGCTTGACCGTGAAACAACCGTGAGACCAGTAATGATGTTTGATACCGCCAATACCTTCAAGAAAACTCCGATTCTGAAAGGGAATGACGCCATGATCCGCTCTATCCTCATCGCTGCCGGTTTCCTTTCGGTGACCATCGTTCTGGTCGCGCTGCAACCCTCGTCGAAACCGGACCGCTATGACGAGGCATCGGTGACCCGCGCCGATACCGACCTGACGCGCCTGTCCAACACCGTTGCCGCCGTGCAAAGCGAACCCGCCATGCCGCAAACCACAGCCGATGCGTCGACCGCATCCGCCCTGGCCGCGATTTCCGGCCAGACCCCCGCGCCCAAGGCGAAACCCGATATGTTCCTCAAGGGCATGTCCACCGGGGTGCTGGCCGAACTGGGCATTGATGCGGGCGCAAAATCCGATCCGGCGGAAAAGCGGATGCGCGACATGACAGCGGGCATTCTGGCCGATATTCAGGGCACATCGGGCAAAACCGCCACATCGAAAACCATGCAGTCACTGGTGGCGCAGGCCCTGCGCGAAGGCCAGTCGGATGCCTATATCGACACCCTGCTGAACGAGGCCGCAGCCAAGGGCGACGTGGCCGTTCCCGCGGCGCTGGTCACCTCCACCGGGCGGGTTGATACCTCGACCTTGCTGGCATCCATCGTAACCGAAGCCCAGAAAAGCCAGAACCCCTCTGCCACGCCCGAACCCCGCCCGACGGTGCAGGCACAAACATATGTGGTGCGCGAAGGCGAAAGCCTGGGCGGGATTGCGCAGCGCATTTACGGCGATGCGGCGTTTTACACCACCATCTATCAGGCGAACCGCCGCGCATTGGCCAGCCCCGATCAGGTGCGCGCAGGCCAGAAACTGATTATTCCGGCGGGCTGATTGCGCCCGACGGATCACAGGTAATACCACAGGCAAAGACTTTGATTATCAGGCAGGAACGAAAGAGGGGCCGAACCAACGGCCCCCTTTCTTTTGTGCGGTGCAGGGCGGGACGGGCTGCACCATAGGTGGGGGCCAGCCCCGCACGCACCAAAGTGGGGGGCCGGCCCCCCGGTTCATTTCAAGGAAATGAACACCCCCCGAAGGTATTTTAAGAACAGTGAAAGCCAAAAGCCGCATCAACTGCGCAGGCCGGTTTCCTTTAGCATGCCGCGGCGTTTGGCCTCGTAATAATAGCCGCGCGAATACCATTTGACGGCGGTGTCATAGCTGCCATCCGACAGCAGCCATGCCCCGCGCAGGTATTTCACCGCGAATTGCAGGTTGGTGTCGGCGTCCAGCAGCCCGGCGTCCGGTCCTTTGTATCCCATGCCACGGGCGGTGGCGGGCAGGATTTGCATCAGCCCGTAATACGGCCCGTTGCGCGCCTGTGGGTTATGGGTGCTTTCGCGGATGATCACGCGGTGGACCAGCCCCACGGGCACGTCGTAATGCGCCGCCCAGCGGTTGATTTTCGCCCGCAGTTCCGGTGTTTCATTCGGGTGCAGCGGGGTTTTCGGGGCGGGGGTGGCGGGCGGCACCTTGCGCCCTGCGCAGGCGGTCAACAGGGCCGCAGCCCCGACAAAAAGCAACTCTCGACGCGCAATCATGGGGTTCTCCGGCTCTGATGGCTGTGTCTGCATAGGGCGAACATCCCTGCCACCGCCAGCCATTGCGTGATTTACCCCTGTGACTGGCCCCAATCCGCCGATTGCATTTCGCGCAGGCGGCTGGCGGTGCGTTCGAATTCGAACACGCCTTCGCCCTCCAGATACAGGGTTTCGGGTTCGGCGGCGGCAGAGGCCACCAGCCGCACATGGGCCTCGTATAACGCGTCAATCAGGGTGACAAACCGCTTTGCTTCGTTGAAATTGCTGCGCCCCAGCGCGGGAATGCCATCCAGCAGCAGCACCCGCACCTCGGCGGCGATGGCCAGATAATCGCCCGGTCCCAGCATCGCGCCACACAGATCGTGGAACGTGGCCCGCGCCACCCCGTTGCGATAGGCGGGCAGGCGCAATTCCCGCCCCTTGATTTTCAGCACCAGCGGTTCGGCCGCGCCGCCCCCCGTCAGGTCGGTCCAGATCGCATCCATTTCGGCCCGCGCTGCGGCGTTATTGGGGGTGAAATACACCTGCGCCCCGGACAGCCGGTCCTGACGGTAATCGCGCGGGCTGGCCAGTTCATGCACCACCATGCGTTCCTTGAGCAGGGCAATAAACGGCAGGAACAACTGCCGGTTCAGCCCGTTCTTATACAGATCATCAGGCACGCGGTTTGATGTGGTCACCACCGCCACGCCAGCGGCGAACAGCGCCTGAAACAGCCGCCCCACGATCATCGCATCGGTGATATCGGTGATCTGCATTTCGTCAAAGGCCAGCACCCTGACAGTTTCCGCCACCGAGGCCGCAACCGGGGCCAGCGCATCCTCGACCCCGTCCTGACGGGCCTTGTGCATGCCCTCGTGGATTTCCTGCATAAAGGCGTGGAAATGCACGCGGCGCACCGGCACGGTCAGGCTTTCGACGAACAGATCCATCAGCATGGATTTGCCACGCCCGACCCCGCCCCACATATACAATCCCCGCACCGGATCAGCCGGTTTGCTGCGCCCGAACCAGCCCTTTTTCGGCGGCGGCGCGGCGGTGATTTCCGCACGGATACGCTCCAGCTCGGGCAGGGCGGCCTCTTGCGCGGGGTCATGGTGCAGGGTGCCATCGGCAATGCGGGATTTATACAGATCAATCAGGGTCATATGCGCATCAATAGCCAATGCAAGGGGCGACGAAAAGCCCCCCCTGCCCGCCACAGATAACACTTTGTCAATTCACACAGACGTGCCACAAAGCCAGTCACATTTGTTAAAGGAGCGCCCATGTCCGGCCTGTATTTGCCCCTGTCCACCCCGACCACCGCCAACACCTATACCGTTGATGATCAAACCCGCCCGGTGACGGTGGCCCTGTCGAACGGCGGCTATATCACCACATGGGTGTCTCGCGAACAGGATGGGTCAGGGCGCGGATTTTACGGTCAGAAATTCGATGCCTTCGGCAATCCGGTTGGCGGCGAATTCCGCCTGAACAGCCATACAGCAGGGGATCAGCAAAACCTGACAATGACCGAACTGGCCAACGGTCATTTCGTCGCCGTCTGGGAAAGCTACGGTCAGGATGGCAGCCGCTGGGGCGTGTTCGCACAGCGTATGGACCGCAACGGAAATCTGATCGGGCCTGAATTTCAGGTCGCTGATGAAACCGAAAACAATCAGAGCCGCCCCACCGTGACCGCATTGAACGACGGGTTTGCCATCGGTTGGTATGATTCCAACAATGAATATACCTTTGGCCAATATGGCGACCTGTTGGACCAATACGACAAGGATGCGTTTTATATCCAGCTCTATACCAACACGGGCCAGGAGGTCGGGGATGAGCTGCGCATGGGGGGTATGTCGATTGCCCCCTCGCTCAACCTGAACACTTATTCCACCACCGAAACAGGCGTTGCCTTTGGCCAGATGTTGCCCACGGCGGATGGCGGATTTGCCGTGATCTATCAAGCCAGCCAAGAGGTTCTGGTGAACGAGGGCGCGCCCGATGCCTATAGCTATGCCCAATACGGCGTAACCTTTTTTCAAACCTTTGATGAAACCGGCATCGCCATCGACGATCCTGTGTCGATATCCAACGATCTGTCCAACCAACCTGTGCAAATGCTGGCCATGTCAAACGATCAGGTTGCTGTGCTGGGCATCTATACTGACGGCGGGCCGCAACTCTTGGGCCTGCGTTTTCTGGATCCGGTCACCGGCACCCTTTCGGCCACTGCATTCTCGTTCGACCTCTATGCCAACAACCATGGGATCACAGGCACGGAAACCATCAGCCACTCGTCCTATTCGCCCCGCTATGATCTGGCCGAAATGGCGGACGGGTCGCTGCTTCTGGTCTATGCGACCTATCAATATGTCCCCGAATACGACCTGGACGGCCATATCGTGGATAATGAATCGACCTATCGCATCATGGGCGTGCAACTGGATACCGACGGCACCCCCCTGAACCCCGAATTCCTGATCGCGCAAATCATCGAAGAGCCACCCGTCAATCTGGACATCACCGCGCTGTCCGGTGGCGGGGCCGTGGTCAATTGGGAACAATTCGGCGTCGACGGGGCCGAAAACCGCGATGTGCAGCAGGTCACCCTGCTTGGCCTGTCATCGGGCACCACGGGCGATGACACCCTGACAGGCACCGGCACAACCGACTGGATTGATGCGCTGTCGGGCGATGACCGTGTGTCGGGCCTTGGCGGTGACGACCTGCTCGAGGGCAACCTTGGCAATGATTACCTGAACGGCGGTGGCGGCAATGACCGGCTGGATGGTGGTGCCGGAACCGACGTTCTGTTTGGCGGGTCGGGCAATGATTTGCATTACGGTGGCGATGGCAATGACCGGCTGGTCACCAATGCGGGCGACGACCTGTTTGATGGCGGCGATGGCACCGACACCCTGTTTCTGCGCACAGCACAGGAATTGGACCTGCGCCAGAACGGGGTTGACCATGGCGACGGGGCAGACCGCTTTGTCTCCATCGAAAACGTGCTGGGCAGCAACGGGGCCGACCGGATCACCGGCGATGATGGCGCGAATGTGCTGAACGGGCGGTCCGGCAACGACCTGCTGTCGGGCGCAGGGGGCAATGACACGATTCTGGGCGGCAATGGCAATGACACGCTGGTCGGTGGTGTCGGGGCCGATAACCTGACGGGGGGCAATAACGCCGACCGTTTCGTATTTGCTGCCGCGGCGCATCTGGGGCTGGCGGGTGGCGCCGACCGGATCACCGATTTCCAGACGGGTCTGGATGTGATCGCCCTGAACGCGCTGAACCTGACTTGGATCGACACGGGCGCGTTTACCGGCACAGGCGCAGAATTGCGGGTGAACCTGGTCGGCGCGCACAGCCAGCTGCAACTGGACCTTGACGGTGACGGGCTGCGCGATGCGGATATTCTGGTGCTGAACCAGACAGGGTTGAGCGCCGCCGATTTTCTGCTGTAACCCCCCCCTTATCGGGCGGCCCACGCCAGCGCCGCCCGATACATCACGAATGCTGATTTGACGCATGCCACCAATCGCGGCATTTTCTTTACACGCGAATAGGACAGCATTCATGACCCAGACCAATACAACCGCCTCCGCCTCGATCTTTACCCCCGTCCTTGTGGTCGGCTGTTTGATCATCCTCGTCAGCTTTGCCATCCGCGCCAGCTTTGGCGTGTTCCAGATTCCCGTCGCGGCCGAATTCAACTGGCCCCGCGCCGAATTCTCTCTGGCCATTGCGATCCAGAACCTTGCCTGGGGTATCGGCCAGCCGCTGTTTGGCGCATTCGCGGAAAAACTGGGCGACAGACGGGCCATCATTCTGGGCGCGCTGATGTATGCCGCCGGTCTGGTGCTGTCATCATATGCAGTCACCCCCGGCGCGATGCAAATGTATGAAATCCTTGTGGGATTCGGCATCGCAGGCACGGGGTTCGGCGTTATTCTGGCCGTGGTCGGGCGGGCCTCGACCGATAAAAACCGCTCCATGTCGCTGGCAATTGCCACCGCGGCCGGATCGGCGGGGCAGGTGTTTGGCGCGCCGCTGGCCGAATGGATGCTGTCGATCATGTCTTGGCAACAGGTGTTCACGGTCTTTGCTGCCACGATCCTGCTGTCTCTGCTGCTTCTGCCAATGATGCGCGCCCCGGCCGCCGCAACCAAGGCCGAGCTAGAGGAAAGCCTTGGCACGATCCTGAAACGCGCCGCACGCGACCCGTCATTCTCGCTGATCTTTCTGGGCTTCTTTTCCTGCGGCTATCAACTGGCGTTTATCACGGCGCATTTTCCCGCCTTTGTGACCGAGATGTGCGGCCCCATTGCGCCCGGCGGCCTGTTGCACAGTATCGGCATCACCTCGACTTCGGCGCTTGGTGCGATTTCGATTTCCGTCATCGGGCTGGCCAATATCGCGGGCACCCTGACAGCAGGCTGGCTGGGCAACCTATATGCCAAAAAATACCTGCTGGCAGGCATCTATACCCTGCGCACCATCGCGGCGGGGATGTTTATCATTATGCCGATCACCCCGACGACGGTCATGATCTTTTCGGTGGTGATGGGCGCGCTGTGGCTGGCCACTGTGCCGCTGACATCGGGGCTGGTCGCACATCTATACGGTCTGCGCTACATGGGCACGCTTTACGGCATCATCTTCCTCAGTCACCAGATCGGCGGCTTTCTGGGGGTCTGGCTGGGCGGGCGCATGTATGACCTGACCGGCGATTACACCGCCGTCTGGTGGTTCGGCGTGGGCATCGGCGCGTTTTCCGCTATCGTCCACCTGCCCATCAGGGAAAAGCGCACAACCCCGCCCCCGCTTGCGGCCTGATCGAACAGACAAGGGGGGCCAGCCCCCCTGTTCATTTCATGGAAATGAACACCCCCCGAGGTATTTTCAGAACAATGAAAGGCAAAGAGTCACCTACTGCCTTCATTGTTCCCCAAATACCTCCGGGGGGATATCAAATGGCGCACGCCTTTTGATATGGGGGCAGCGCCCCCTGATAGGTCAATCGCCTGTTTCCGACACCTCGGTGCGGATCACCGCCGCCACCTCATGCCCGTGGGTATAAGGAAGCCCGTGCCCCGCGCCCTCGATCACCTCTTGGCGGGCGGCGCGGTTCCATTGGGCCAGTGTGCCCATAGCGCGCAGCGGGATCAGGCTGTCCTCCTTGCCCCAGATCGCCAGAACCGGCACATCGGCGCGGCTGATTTCGCGGTGATCTGCCTCTAACCGTTCCGCCAGCGCGCCGCGCAGTGATCCCAGAACCGCAGGCACGAACCCCTTTTTGCCCAGTTCTTCTTGTTGGTAATCCACAATATCGCTGACCTCGGGGTTGGCCGCGCGTTCGGCTTCGGTGCTTTTGCGATGTGCGCGCGCGAACAGGGTCAGCGCCAGCCAATCCCCCAACACAGGCACGTCGCGCATCAGCTTTGCCGCCCCGCCCAGCGCGGTTTCGATCCCCGCAGGGGCCAGCAGTATCAGCCGCCGCAACCTTCCTGGATTTTCCGCCGCGAATGCTGTGCCGATGGACCCGCCCATGGAATAGCCCAGCAATGTGATGTCATCGCCCACACCTTCATGCGCCAGCAGATCCTTTAGCTGACGCTGGAACAGATCACGCCCCAGCGTGCCACGCAGCCGGTCGGAATACCCCCGCCCGTACAGGTCATAGACCAGAACCCGAAATCCCAGCCCCGCCAGATCATCCGCCAGCTGCTGCCAGACCATGCTAGGCGTGGTCAGCCCGTGAACGCACACCGCAACAGGCCCGCGCACCGGCCCGATCCATCGGTAATGGGTCACCCCGTCGGTCAGTTCTGCAAACTTGCCCGGCGCCTGTTCGCGCGCATGCGCATCCATCGGTTTGCGCAGCGCCTCGCGCAGGAATGGCGCCGCTGCGATGCCTGCCAGAACGATCCACCCCACACTCATTGCGCTGCCTTCCATTTGTCCCAGATATGGCGGGCGGTCATCAGGTCCAGATGCGCCCCGCCACCGTTTTTGAACAGGGTGATTTCCGCATCCGACCCGCGTTTGAACGCGCCCATATCGTAATAATCCGCCAGCACATCACCACGCGCAATCGCGCCCGACGCCAGCGGGATTTTCATTTCCCCGATATGATCCAAAGTCGTGTCATACGAGTCCACAAAAATCCGCGATTTTTGCAGCGCCGCATCGTCGGCTTCGCGCATATCGGGGCGATATGCCCCGATCAGGTCAATGTGCTGCCCCGGTTGCAGCCAATCACCGCGCAACACCGGATCGGTGGACATGGTGGCGCAGGTCACGATATCCGCGCCCCGCACCGCGGTTTCCAGATCGGGGGCCACCTCGATACCGCATTCCCCGGCCATTTCCTCGGCCCGCGCGATGGTGCGGTTCCAGACGCGAAACCGCGCATCGGGGAACACAGTTCCGTAACCCGCGACCAAGGCCCGCCCGACGGTGCCCGCCCCCACGATCAAAATCTCGCGGCTGTCAGGGCGTGCCAACCGGCGCGCCGCCAACAGGCTGTCCCCCGCCGTTTTCCATTTCGTCACCAGATGGAAATCGACCATGGCCTGCAATGCCCCATGGCTGTCGTCATATAAACACAAACCACCGTTCACCATCGCCCGCCCCGCATCGGGGTTGGCAGGAAACACCGTGGCCGATTTCACCGCCAGCCCCATGCCATCAATCCATGCCGCACGGTTCAACAATGTGTCGCGCCCGCGATACAGGAAACTGTCTGCGATTTCGGCCTTTGGCAACAAATGCCCCGCCGCCAGGGCATCGGTGAATGACAGCCAATCCAGCAGAGCCTCGCCCTCGTCAAATCCGATCTGGGGTATCATGCGGCATCTTCCTCGCTCAGCAACCCTTCGGCGACCAGTCGCGCGGCCCAGCCATCCGGCCCCTCAAAATGATGCACCTGCCAGCCACGCGCCGCAGCGGCGGCGATATTGTCGGCGCGGTCATCGGTGAACAACAGGCGTTCGGGCGGCAATCCGCAATCGCCCTCGACCATGTCGTAAATCGCCGGGTCGGGTTTGATCACCCCCATGCGGCCGGACACATAGGCGCGGTCGAATTCGGTCAGGAACGGGTAACGTGTGCAGGCCAGATCGAATGATCCGATTCCGAAGTTGGTCAGCGCAAACACCGCAACACCATTGGCCCGCAACTGGCGCAACAACCGGACCGAGCGCGAGATTTCCGGCGTTGCCAGTTCCAGCCAGCGGTCATGCCACATGCGGATTTCGGCACCGTATTGGGGATGTTTTTCCGCCTCGGCATAAATCCGGTCGCGAAAATCCGCACCGCGATCCACATCATCGTTCATCGCATGCAGATCAACAGCAGCAAAGACCTCGCGCCGCCGCGCCGCGCCCACCTCGGCATCGTAAAACCGTTCGGGCTGCCATTCGATCAGCACATTGCCGATGTCAAAGATTACCGCATCAATCTGCATTCTGCCTACCCCTGAAATATCACGCCTTGGCCGCACGCAGCGCCCGTTCCAATGCATCCAGAAAACGGCTCCGGTCGGCTTTTGTAAACCCCTTGCCGCCGCCCTGTCGAAACGGATCGGCGGCACGCAGGTCTGTCATCAAATCGCGGGTGGCCAATACATTGCCGATATTCGCCGCCGTCAGGAATTCGCCGTTGTGTTTCAACACCTGCGCGCCGGATTCCACGCATTTCGCGGCCAAGGGGATGTCGCCCGTCACCACCACATCGCCCTTGCCCGCCCGATCAGCGATCCACATGTCGGCCACATCGGGACCTTCGGGCACGATCACCAGTTCGACCAGGGGATTGCGCGGCGGGCGCAAACCACCATTGGCCACCAGATACATCCTGATGCCATGACGGGTGGCGACCCGCTCTGCCTCCTCCTTTACGGGGCAGGCATCGGCGTCGATATACAGGCTCACGAATACAGCGCCTGCGCGTGGAAACTGACGTGATCCTCGATGAATGACGACACAAAGAAATAGCTGTGGTCATACCCCGCCTGCATCCGCATCACTGCCTCGGCGCGCTGCTCGGCCACGGCAGCAAACAAGGCTTCGGGCATCAGCAGGTCCAGAAACTGATCCGCGCCGCCCTGATCCACCAGACAAGGAATGTTCAAACCGCCTCCGCGCACCATCAGGGTGGCGTCATGGCGCGCCCATGCGGCCTCACCCTCGCCCAGATAGGCACGCAACTGCTTGCGGCCCCAATCGCCCGCCGAGGGATGCGCAATCGGCGCAAATGCCGAAACCGAACGGAACCGCCCGGGCAGACCCATCGCCAATGTCAGCGCCCCATGCCCGCCCATCGAATGGCCGGTAATGGCCTGACGGTCCAGATCAATGGCAAAGTTTTCCCCGATCAGGGCGGGCAGCTCTTCGGCGACATAATCCCACATCTTGAAATGCGCCGCCCATGGGGCCTGCGTCGCGTTCACATAAAACCCCGCGCCCTGCCCCAGATCATAGGCATCATCATCCGCCACATCTTCGCCTCGCGGCGAGGTGTCAGGAAACACCAGCGCAATCCCCTGCTCGGCGGCCCATTGCTGTGCGCCCGCCTTGACCATGGCGTTTTCATGGGTGCAGGTCAGGCCCGACAGATACCACAACACCGGCACGGGGCCGTCTGCGGCCTCTTCCGGCAGGAACAACCCGAATGTCATCTTTGTGCCGGTGGCCTTGCTGTCATGGCTGTAAACACCCTGAATCCCGCCAAAACACCTGTTTTCCGATACCGTTTCCATTGCCTGCTCCATCTGCGAATTACCTGTGCAAATGGCTAACGGCTGGCGGGGCATCGAACAACCCCAAGCAAGGAAAAGGGGGGCCAGCCCCCCTGTTCATTTCATAGAAATGAACACCCCCCGAGGTATTTTCAGAACAATGAAAGGTAAAGAACCACCCCCCTTTCATTGTTCCATAAATACCTCCGGGGTCCGGGGCAGCGCCCCGGTCTAGCCAGTGCCGATCAGGGCACCCGCCGCAAATACCAGCGCCCCGCCGACCACCACCTGAAACGCGGCGCGCATGAATGGCGTGTCCATATATTTGTTCTGGATCCAGGCAATCGCCCAGAGTTCGACAAACACCACGATCAGCGCGATGCTGGTCGCCGTCCAGAAATCGGTGATCAGATAAGGCAAGGCATGGCCCAACCCGCCCAGCATGGTCATCACACCCGATGCGAAACCCCGTTTCACGGGCGATCCACGGCCCGATAGCTGCCCGTCGTCCGATGCGGCCTCGGTGAAACCCATTGAAATCCCCGCGCCCACACTGGCGGCCAGACCGACCAGGAAAGTGGTCCATGTGTCATGGGTCGCAAATGCGGTGGCAAAGATCGGCGCAAGGGTCGAAACAGACCCGTCCATCAGCCCCGCCAGACCGGGCTGCACCCATGTCAGCACGAACTGCCGGTGCGCGGCGCGGCCCTCGCTTTCGCGGGCGTCATCGCTCAGGTGTTCACGGCTCAGCGCATCGGCTGTGTCTTGATGACCCGCCTCGGCCGCCGCCAGATCGCCCAGCAATTTGCGTGTGGCGGGATCGCTGCTGGCCCTGGCAGCGTTCAGGTAAAACTGCTCCGCCTCGCGCTCCATCGCGGCGGCTTCCTCGCGGATGCGTTCCAGCCCCAGATTTTCCACCAGCCACACGGGGCGGCGCGCATAATACCCTGCCACATGTTCGCGCCGGATCAGGGGAATGGTGCCATCGAACCGCGCCTCATAGGCGTCGATCAAGCGGCGGCGGTGGCTGTCTTCCTCTGCGGCCATGCCCTGAAACACCTTGGCGGTATCGGGGAAATCATCGCGCAGCCGGTCCGCATACATACGGTAAATCCTTGCGTCATCCTCTTCGGATGAAATCGCCAGCGCCAGCACCTCTGCCTCGCTCAGATCCTTGAACCGCCGCCGTTGGGCCAGAAAACGCATCTTGCACCCCGAATGTTAGAATGATTCTAATTTAGCGGCCAAACCCGCGCAACACAAGCCCCCTCTCTTGCTCAAACTGAACTGTTCGGTTTACACTGGCAAACCCTATCCCTCAGGTCCGAACCCCATGCGCCTATGTCCCGCCTCCGCCCCACGCAAACGGGGCCGCAAATATGATCAGGTGCTGTCAGGCGCGCGTCAGGTGTTCATGGCAGACGGGTTCGACGGCGCTTCGGTTGACGATATCGCCCGCGCCGCTGGCGTGTCAAAGGCCACGCTTTACGCCTATTTCCCCGACAAACGCCTGCTGTTTATCGAAGTCGCCCGCGTCGAATGTGACCGCCAGTCGCAACAGGCCATGGCCCGCATCGACATGAACGCCCCGATCCGCGATGTCCTGCTACAAGCCGCCCATCACATGATCGAATTTTTCCTGTCGGATTTTGCCAAAAACGTGTTCCGTATCTGCGTTGCCGAATCCGACCGCTTTCCCGAACTGGGGCGCGAATTCTATGAATCCGGCCCGATGCAGGCCCGCGCCCGCCTGTCCGCCGGATTTCAAGAGGCCGCAGCCAAGGGGCAATTGCAGATCACCGACTTCGACCTTGCCGCCGACCAATTCGCAGAATTGTGCAAGGCCGACCTGTTCGCCCGCGTCATTTTCGGCATCCACGGCGACCATTCCCAACCCGAGGCCGACCGCATCGCGACCGGCGCCGTGGATATGTTTCTGGCCCGTTACGGCATCAACCACAGCACCGGAAAACCCTAATCCACCCGCCGCACCAGCAACTGGTTCCCCGGCCCGCGCTGGGTTTCGAAAATCGGGATATCCGCCACCAGTTCGCTCAGCTTCTTGCGGCCATAGGTGCGGGTGTCGAAATCGGGGTTCGCCGCCGTGATGAACTGCCCCAAGGGGCCCAGCGCATACCAGTCGTCATCGGCATCAATGCTGTCCATCGCCTTGATGATCACCTCGCGGGCCTCTTGCATATCTCCGGTTTTGGCGGGTTTGGTATCCTCTACCTCGCCGCCCAGATTTTCCAGGAAAATAAACCGCTTACAGGCCTTGCGAAAGGCATCCGGCGTCTTTTTCGCCCCGATCCCGTAAACATCCAGCCCCTGTTCGCGGATGCGGCTGGCCAGCCGCGTGAAATCGCTGTCGGATGACACCAGAACAAACCCGTCAAACCGCCCCGAATGCATCAGGTCCATCGCGTCGATCACCAGCGCGATGTCGCTGGCATTCTTGCCCACCGTATTGGCGGGCTGATGGTGCGGCACCAGCCCGAATTCTGCCTGAACCTTGTTCCAGCCGCTCATTTGCTGGCTGGAAAAATCGCCATAACAGCGCCTGACCGATGCCTCGCCCAGCGCCGCGATTTCCTCGAAAATCGCCTTGGTCCATTTGGGCGATGTGTTGTCCGCATCAATCAAAACCGCCATCAAAGGCGCTCGTTCACCGGCCATCGCAACTCTCCTTGTTTTGCAGCCGACTATCCGGCCTGTGACCGCAGATGAAAAGAGCCCGCTTGCGCATCAATGCGGAAATCATACGCAACCGACCATATACAATTTTCGGCATATTAGCACGGCGGGTCCGGTCAAATTGATATTCTGGCAATAAATTGGGCATAGGTTCGTAGGCTACGAACAGCCAGTCATACTGACTCGCCACTCGTTCAAAGGGCCAGTAACGGGGCCGGTAACGCCAAGGGGAAACCATGTTTTTTAATGCCGAACGCCGCCGGATGGCTGCCAACCTAGCCGAAAAACAGGCCTTTATGGATGTGATCGACCGCACACAGGCCGTTATCGAATTTCTGCCAGACGGCACGATCCTTACGGCAAACAGCAACTTTCTTTCGGCGCTTGGTTATGAACTGCATGAAATCGCTGGGAAACATCACTCGATGTTTGTTGAACCCGCCTATGTAAACAGCGCGGAATATGCCTCCTTCTGGGCCGACCTCAGCGCGGGCAAGTTTTTCACCGACCAGTTCCCGCGCAACACCAAAACCGGCGCGGTCATCTGGATTCAGGCCACCTATGCACCTGTGTTCGACGCCGATGGAAATGTCGAAAAGGTCATCAAACTCGCCACCGATGTCACGCAGCGCCGGTCAGATACCGATGACATATCCAACGGGTTGAAAGAATTGGCAAAGGGCAACCTTTCGCATCAGGTCAAAACCTCCGCGATCAAGGATATAGCCATCCTCGGCCAGTCGCTCAATCAGGCCATGGAACAACTGTCCAATACCATCGCCACCGTCAAATCCGTTTCCGCCGCAGTGACCACCACCGCAAGGGAAATCAACGGTTCATCAACCGAACTGTCCAAACGCACCGAATCGCAGGCCGCAACCCTGGAACAAACCGCCGCCGCCATAGAAGAGCTGACAGAAACCGTGCGCTCTGCTGCCGCAGGTGCCAAACAGGTCGCCGAGATCGTATCCAATGCCACAACCGCCGCCAAGGGCAGCAGCAAGGTGGTGCAGGACGCGATCACGGCGATGGACCATATTCAGGAATCATCAGACAAGATTTCACAGATCATCGCGGTGATTGATAACATCTCGTTCCAGACCAATCTGCTGGCGCTCAACGCCGGGGTCGAGGCAGCCCGCGCAGGCGAAGCAGGCCGCGGCTTTGCCGTCGTCGCATCCGAGGTCCGCGCCCTCGCCCAACGCTCGACCTCGGCAGCCGGTGAAATCAAAGGGCTGATTTCCGAAAGCTCGGGCCATGTGGCACTGGGGGTCGAACTTGTGGGGCAGGCGGGCGTCGAACTTGGCGCGATTATTGAAAACGTCGGCACGATTTCCACCCATGTCAGCGAAATCGCACAGGGTGCCAGTGCGCAGGCCATCACACTCGAAGAAATCAACCAGGGCGTCAATCAATTGGACGAGGTCACCCAACGCAACGCCGCGATGGTCGAAGAAACCACCGCCGTCAGCCTGACCCTGACCAATGATGCCGCCGAACTGACCCGGCAGGTTGATGTGTTCAAGGTTGCCACGGGCGACACTGCGGGAAACATTGTAAAAATCCCCACATCCCAAACCGCCGCCCAAAACACCACAGACGGGCGCCCCCTTCACCGGCAGGCCTCTGCCAACAGGTAATGCCGGTGAAGGGAAACGGGGCAACCGCCACTGGCCGCCCCATCATCCGCATGAATCGGGGGTGATCAGTAAATCACGACCGACCGGATCGACTCACCCGCGTGCATCAAATCGAACCCTTTGTTGATGTCATCCAACGACAGGGTATGTGTGATCATCGGGTCGATTTCGACCTTACCGTCCATGTACCAATCGACGATTTTCGGCACATCGGTGCGGCCCTTGGCCCCGCCGAACGCCGTGCCCTTCCATACGCGCCCCGTCACCAGCTGGAACGGGCGGGTGGAAATTTCGGCCCCCGCCGGTGCCACGCCGATCACGACCGACACGCCCCAGCCGCGGTGCGAACATTCCAACGCATCGCGCATCACCTGCACATTGCCCGTGGCGTCAAACGAATAATCGACGCCGCCGATCTGGTCCAACCCGCGTTTGGTCAGATCCACAATGGCCTGCACAGTGTTGTCGACCTTTTTCGGGTTCACAAAATGGGTCATGCCGAATTTGCGCGCCATTTCCTCTTTGTCGTCATTCAGGTCGACGCCGATGATCATATCCGCGCCCGCCATGCGCAGCCCCTGGATGACGTTCAAACCGATGCCACCCAAACCGAACACCGCTGCGGTCGATCCAATTTCAACACCGGCGGTGTTGATCACCGACCCTATGCCCGTGGTCACACCGCAGCCGATGTAACAAATCTTGTCAAATGGCGCATCCTCGCGCACCTTGGCCAGCGCGATTTCGGGCATCACCGTGTGGTTGGCGAATGTCGAACATCCCATATAATGATAAATCGGCGTGCCATCCAGCATCGAAAACCGCGTCGTGCCATCGGGCATCAAACCCTGCCCCTGCGTGTTGCGAATGGCGGTGCAGAGGTTGGTTTTGCCCGACAGGCAGGAATAACATTCGCGGCATTCCGGCGTATAGAGCGGGATCACATGATCGCCCGGCTTCAGCGTGGTCACACCCTCGCCAACCTCCAGCACCACGCCCGCGCCCTCATGGCCCAGAATGGCCGGGAACAAACCCTCGGGGTCGGCGCCCGACAGGGTAAATTCATCCGTGTGGCAAATGCCCGTGGCCTTGATTTCCACCAGAACCTCGCCCGCCTTCGGGCCTTCCAGATTCACATCCATAACTTCCAGCGGTTTACCCGCTTCCAATGCCACTGCTGCGCGTGTCCGCATGTTGCCGTCTCCCGTTAAAACCGATTTGGCGCACTTTGCGGCAATCGGCAGAAACCCGCAATGCCCCGCCTTGTAATTTGGGCCTGCGCTGCCATCTTCTGTCACATGAAACCGATCATCCCCATCGCCCTCGCCGCGCTATCCCTTGCCGCCTGCAAACCCGAGGAGCCGCCAAAAGACGCCTGTGGCGCAGCGGCCAGTCAGGGGGTGTTGGGCCAGAACATCGCCGCCACATCCTTTGCCAATGATGCCAATATCCGCGCCTATCAGGAAGGGTCCCCCCTGACCCGCGACTACCGGCTGGACCGTATGAATGTGGAATATGACGCAACGGGCGTGATCATTCGCGTCTGGTGCGGCTAGGCTGAAGCGCCGTTTGCCTCCGGCGGAGGTATTTCCAGAACAATGAAAGCAAAACTCCGCGCCTTCTTTGTTCCCGAAATATTCGAACCGGACCATTCGCCGCGGTCCGGCACAACGCCAGTGTCACAGGCCCCGCAAACCACCAGCCACGAAATCGCTGGCCAGTTCGGCATAGGCGGCGCGGTCCAGCCCTTTACCGGGGCGGTGCCACATATAGAACCAGTTCAATATGCCAAACACCGACATGGTCAACGCCCGCAATCTGTCCGGTGATTGATCGGGGCACAGGTCCGCGACCGCGCCCGACATGACCTCGACCAGCCTGCGTTGCAGGGCGATCAGCGGGGCCTGACGGTCCGCAGGTAACACCGACAATGCATCCAATTGCAGTTTGTGTTCGGCATCCGCGTCCTCGTAAGCGGCCAGAATGACGCGGATCAGCCCGCGCATTCCCTCGCCCTTTGCCCCTTCGACCACTGCAACCAATGCGCCCAGATGGTCGGTCAGGATATCGCACAGCAGGTCTTCTTTTGATCCCCAGTAATGATAGATCAGCGCCTTTGACACGCCACAGGCCCGCGCCGCGCCGGTCATCGATGCGCGGTCAAACCCGTGCGCGGCGAAATATGCCGCCGCCCCCTTGCGCAGGGTGCGGCGTTTTTCGTCGTGATCGCGTGCCAGCCCGCGTGCCATTCACCCCTCCTTGGGTCGGTTGTCGATGATGCGCACGGCCTTGCCCTGACTGCGCGCCACGCCACCGGGATCTGATACGTAGATTTCAACCGAAACACCAACCACCTGTTTGATCCTGTGCCCCATATCCCTGACCGCAGCCTGACGGGCCGCAGGGCCAGTGCCGTCGCAGGCCTCGACCAGAACGCGCATCGCGTCCATCCGGCCCTTGCGGTGCAGTTCGATCTGGAAATGCGGCGCAAGCCCCTGAACCTGCATCAAAATTTCCTCGATCTGGGTGGGGAATACATTGACCCCGCGCAGGATGATCATATCGTCACTGCGCCCGGTTACCTTTTCCATCCGCCGCATGGACCGCGCCGTGCCGGGCATCAGGCGGGTCAGGTCGCGGGTGCGATAGCGGATGATTGGAAACGCCTCTTTGCTGAGCGAGGTAAACACCAGCTCTCCCAGTTCGCCATCGGGTAGGACTTCGCCGGTGTCCGGGTCGATCACCTCGGGATAAAAATGATCCTCCCAGATGTGCAGCCCGTCTTTGGTTTCCACGCATTCGCAGGCCACGCCGGGGCCGACCACCTCGGACAGGCCGTAGATATCGACGGCGTGCATATCAAACGCATCCTCGACTTCGCGACGCATGGCGTTGGTCCATGGTTCGGCCCCGAATATCCCGACCTTTAGCGGGCTTTTGCGCGGGTCCATCCCCTGTGCTGCGTATTCATCCAGAATGGACAGCGCATAGGACGGCGTGACGGTGATGCCATCTGCGCCGAAATCCTCGATCAGCCTGACCTGACGCGGTGTCATCCCGCCGGAAATCGGCACCGTGGTCAGGCCCAGTGCATCGGCCCCCAGATGGATGCCCAAACCACCTGTGAACAACCCATAGCCATAGGCATTGTGCAAGGTATCCCCTGCGCGCAGGCCCGCCGCACGCAAGCTGCGGCCAACAACCCCGCCCCACATCGCCAGATCGTTTTTCGTATAGCCCACCACCGTTGGCTGCCCAGTGGTGCCGGATGACGCGTGGACCCGCGCAACCTGATCCTTTGGCACGGCAAACATGCCAAAGGGGTAATTGTCGCGCAGGTCGGTTTTCACCGTGAATGGAAACTTTGCCAGATCGGCCAAGCTGTGCAAATCGTCGGGATGCACCCCCGCACCGTCAAACGCGGCGCGGTAATGCGGCACCTTGGCATAGGCATGGCCCAGCGACCATTTCATCCGTTCCAGTTGCAGGGCCGAAATCTCGTCCCTGCTGGCTGTTTCGATATGGTCCAGATCACCAGATTTTGGCGAAAGATCCTCCATTCACTCCTCCTTTGAATGCGGGTGTCAGACGGACTCCAACAGCAGGGCAATGCCCTGACCCACACCGATACACATGGTGCAAACGGCGCGTTTCGCCCCCGCATCCATCATGTTGATCGAGGCCGTCAGCGCCAGTCGAGCGCCCGACATGCCCAGCGGGTGACCCAGCGCAATCGCGCCGCCATTGGGGTTTACGTGATCGGCATCATCGGCCAGCCCCAGCTGGCGCATGGTGGCCAGCCCCTGTGCCGCAAATGCCTCGTTCAATTCGACAAAGTCGATGTCGGTGATTTTCAGCCCGTGACGGTCCAGCAACATCTGCGTCGCCGGAGCCGGCCCGATGCCCATGATGCGCGGCGGCACGCCTGCGGTGGTCATGCCGGTGATGCGCGCCCGCGGCGTCAGCCCGTATTTTTCCACCGCTTTCTTTGACGCGATGAACAGGGCAGCGGCCCCGTCATTCACACCCGATGCGTTGCCTGCGGTGACGCTGCCGCTTTCGCGGAACGGGGTGGGCAGGCTGGCCAGTTTTTCCAGCGTGGTGGCGCGGGGGTGTTCGTCTGTGTCCACCACCTTTGGGTCGCCCTTGCGCTGCGGGATGGTGACGGGGGTGATTTCCCGCGCCAGACGGCCCGATGCAATCGCCGCTGCGGCGCGCTCTTGTGAATTCAGCGCGAAACGGTCCTGCGCTTCGCGGCTGATGTTGAAATCGGCTGCCACGTTTTCTGCCGTTTCGGGCATGGAATCGGTGCCAAACTGCTTGTGCATGGCGCGGTTGACGAAACGCCAGCCGATGGTGGTGTCGTAAATCTCGGCTTTGCGGGAAAACGCGGCATCGGCCTTGGGCATCACCAGCGGCGCGCGCGACATGGATTCGACCCCGCCCGCGATGATCAGATCGGCCTCTCCGGCGCGAATGGCGCGGGCGGCGGTGCCCACGGCATCCAACCCCGACCCGCACAAACGGTTGATGGTGCCGCCGGGCACGTTTTCACCCAATCCGGCCAGCAAAACGGCCATGCGCGCCACGTTGCGGTTGTCCTCTCCCGCTTGGTTGGCACAGCCCATCAGGCATTCATCCACCTGCAAATCGCTGAACGGCGCGACCAGATCGCGGATCACCCCCGCCAGCATGTCGTCAGGGCGCACCCCCGCCAAACCGCCGCCGTAACGGCCGATCGGCGTGCGCAATCCTTCGCATAAAAACGCGTCTTTCATTCTTCTGTCTCCTCGAAATGTTGTCCGGTAATTTGCCGTGACAAGCCCCGAAAGACCGCAACCTTGCGACCGTCCCCGCCTGTCACCACCACGTCATACACGCCGGATCGTCCGGTGCGTGCCACCTCGCTGGCCGTGGCGGTCAGGGTCTCGCCCTCCCTCCCCGGACTTAGATAGGTGATGGTGTTTTCCTGCGCGACGACCAAGGTATTGTAGGTGTTGCACGCAAAGGCAAAGGCGGTGTCCGCGAGGGTAAAGATATAGCCACCGTGGCAGATACGATGCCCGTTCAGCATCATCTCCTGCACCGGCATGGTCACAGTCACGGCACCCGGCGCGACATGGCCCAACACCATGCGCAGATGTTGCGATGCGCTGTCCGTGGCCCACATTGCTGCGGCCGAGCGTTCCGCCCGTTCCTGAGACTCCATTTGGCTCTCCTCCTTCTGGTCACGCCCCGACCCTGCACAAAACCGACCATGCGGTCAATAGTGTTGCATAACGTCACGCGTTGCCCCATGATCATCGCAAAGGGAGGCACCATCAATGTTGCAAGTGCAGAGTTACGCAACGGCAGAATGGATTTCCGCAGGGCGGAATGCTGTCGATATCCACGATCCGGCCACGGGCGAACCGATCGCCCGTGCGGGTGATTGCGGGCTGGATTTTCAGGCGATGCTGGACCATGCCCGCAATGTTGGCGGGCCTGCCCTGCGGGCCATGGGGTTCCATGATCGTGCCCGCCTGCTGAAACGCCTGTCGCAGTATCTGGATAGCCGCAAGGATGAACTCTATGCGCTGAACCCGCTTACAGGTGCGACGCGGCGCGATGGCTGGGTCGATATTGACGGCGGCATCGGCACCATGGGGCTGATCGCATCCAAAGGGCGGCGTGAAATGCCCGATGGTGATATCTATCTGGATGGCGGCGTGGAACATCTGTCGCGTCAGGGCACCCTGCTGGGCCAACATATTTGCACGCCATTGCAAGGGGTCGGGGTGCAAATCAACGCCTTCAACTTTCCCGTCTGGGGCATGTTGGAAAAAATGACACCCGCCCTGTTGGCGGGGGTTCCGGTGATCGTGAAACCCGCCACGCAAACCTGTTACCTGACCGCGGCATGTTTCCGCATGATCATTGATTCCGGCCTGTTGCCAACAGGCGCGGTGCAGTTGATCTGCGGCTCTACCGGTGATCTGCTGGACCGGCTGGGCGCACAGGATGTGGTCGCTTTTACCGGATCGGCAGACACCGCCGCCATGCTGCGCGCCAACCCCAACCTGCTGCGCCACTCCACCCGTTTTTCAGCCGAAGCAGACAGCCTGAATGCCGCCATCCTTGGCCCAGATGCGGTGGCAGGCACCCCCGAATTCGACCTGTTCATCAAGGAAGCCGTGGCAGAAATCACCACCAAGGCGGGGCAGAAATGCACCGCCATGCGCCGGTTGATCCTGCCCGCCGCCATGATGGATCACGTGCAATCGGCCCTGTCCGCCGCCCTGTCCGGCATCCGGACCGGCAACCCGCGCCACCCCGATGTGCGCCTTGGCGCGCTGGCATCCATGGCGCAGAAACGCGATGTGCTGGACAGGCTGGCGACCCTGCAAACCGAGGCACGGCTGGTTTTCGGTGACCCCGATCATTTCGATACAACCGATGCCGATCCTGCGCAGGCCTTCCTGCCGCCGATGCTGTTGCGCTGTGACGATCCCGACAGCGCCGAACGCGTGCATGACACCGAAGCCTTCGGGCCGCTGCTGACCATGATGCCCTATCGCGACAGCGCCCATGCGGCAGAGCTGGCCAACCGTGGCGGCGGGTCGCTGGTGGCGTCGCTGTTCACCCGCGATGCGGGGGTGGCACGCGATACCGTGCTGGCCTCTGGCGCGCATCACGGGCGGCTCTATATCGTCAACCGCGACAACGCAGCCGAGGCAACAGGCCACGGTTCGCCCCTGCCCCATATGGTCCATGGCGGCCCCGGCCGCGCGGGCGGAGGCGAGGAGTTGGGCGGCATTCGCGGCGTCATGCATTACATGCAACGCACGGCGATACAGGCCAGCCCCGACATCCTGACCGCGATCACCGGCCAATGGGTGCAGGGCGCGGCAGAAATTGACGGCCCCGACCATCCGTTCCAGCGGACGTTCAGCGAAATCGCAGTGGGCGAAACCCTGCACAGCGCCCCGCGCACTGTCACGCTGGACGATATCGAACATTTTGCGCATTTCACGGGCGATACATTTTACGCCCATATGGACGAGGATGCCGCCCGCGCCAATCCGTTCTTTCCGGGTCGCGTGGCGCATGGGTATCTGCTGCTGTCCTTTGCGGCGGGGCTGTTCGTGCAGCCCGATCCGGGTCCGGTTCTGGCCAATACCGGGTTGAACGGGCTGAGTTTCCAAAAACCTGTCTCGCCGGATGACAGCATCGCTGTGCGCCTGACCTGCAAACGCAAAACCCGCCGCACGGATGCCTATGGAGAGGTGGCATGGAACGCCACCCTGACCAACCAGAACGGCGATCAGGTGGCGGAATACGAATTGCTGACCATGGTGTCCTATGATCGGGGTTAGCCTGCGCTGCGCCGGCGGATGCCTCCGGCAGAGGTATTTTCGGAACAATGAAGCGCAAGGGCGGTTTGCCTGATCCACGCGTCGGTGTAAGCCTGCGGTATGGATGATTTGAAACCGCTTATCGACGCGCTGCATGGTCAGGGGCGTTTGCGCATCTGGTCGCTGGTGATCACGGTGTTCGGTGACGCTGTGCAGCATCGTGGCGGGCAGATTTCCACCGTGCGCCTGCAGCGGTTGCTGGGTCGCATCGGGGTGGAACCGGGTGCCCTGCGCACCGCCCTGTCGCGTCTGGGGCGTGATGGCTGGGTCACGTCGGAACGGCGCGGGCGGGTTTCGATCTATCGGTTGTCGCAGACAGGTGTCGCGCGGTTCACCGATGCCACTTGGCGCATTTATGCCCCGCCGCGCCTGTTGCCTGTGGCCGATTGGGTGCTGGCGCTGGATGGCGATGCGAGGGCTTTGCAGGTCGGGGGGCTGTCCCTGCGCCCGCTGGGGGGGGATGCGCCGCCCAACCCCGCCCTGCGCCTGACCGGCCAGTTGGATCTGATCACGCCCGAGTTGCGCGCAACCCTGCTGTCACCCGATCACCGCGCCGCCCTGTTGGCGCTGCACCGCGATCTGGACCATCTGCCACCGGCACCCGACCCGCTGGATGCTCTGGCTGCCCGCACCCTGTTGGTGCATCGCTGGCGGCGCATTGTTTTACGGTTCCCCGATGTGCCGCCCGAATTGTTACCAGATGGTATGGCCTGCCCCCGCGCCCGCATGGCCGATGCCTATGCCCGCCTGACCCCGCTTGCCGAAGGATGGTTGTCGCAGGACCTGCCCGGGATGTCAGCGATGCCCGCCGCCGATGCCTCGCTGGGCCGGCGATTTGCGCAAACCGCTTGATTTGCGCGGGGTTTGGCGCAAGTCTGTTCCCATGACATTTCAGGCAACGCCCTTTCCCGGCCCCACCAACCTGCCCCCCGAACAGGTCACCTTTGACCGGCGCGAGCTGGGCGCGATCATGGGCCTGTATGGCCGGATGGTGGCGGCGGGCGAATGGCGCGATTACGGCATGTCATTCCTGCGCGACGTGGCGGTGTTTTCCGTGTTCCGCCGCACCGCCGAGCATCCGCTCTATCGTATCGAAAAACGGCCCAAGCTGCGCAACCGTCAGGGGCTGTATGCGATCATCACCATGGACGGTCAGATTTTGAAACGCGGTCATGACCTGCCCACCGTGCTGCGGGTGCTGGAACGCAAACTGATCCGCCCCGTCGACTGATTTACCTGAACTGCACCGGATATGACCCAGATAAATACCATCACCATCCTAGGCGGCGGCCTGATTGGCGGCAGTTGGGCCGCGCTGTTCCTGTCACGCGGGTTGCAGGTGCGCATGGCCGATCCGGCCCCCCATGCCGCCGATCAGGCCGCCGCCGGCATCAGCGCCGCCTGGCCGCATCTGGCCGCCCTGTCCAGCATCCCCGCCACACCGCCATGGCAGGCATTCACCACCACGCCCGATATCGCCACCGCCTGCCAAGACGCTGATTTCGTGCAGGAATGCGGGCCAGACCGCCTGCCCGTCAAACATGACATACTGGCGCAAGCCGAAACTGCCCTGCGCCCCGACACCCCTATCGCATCCTCGACCTCGTCGCTGATGGCCACGGAAATCGCGCAACATGCCCGCCACCCCGAACGGGTGCTGGTGGCCCATCCGATGAACCCGCCGCACCTTGTGCCGCTGGTCGAACTGGTCCCTGGCCAGCACACCAATGCCGCCACCATCAAAACCGCCCATGCCTTTTACGAAACCCTGGACCGCGTGCCGATCGTCGTGAAAAAGGAACGCCGCGGCCATCTGGCCAACCGCCTCACCTCGGCGCTTTACCGCGAGGCAGTGCATATCGTCGCCGAAGGCATCGCCACGGTCGAGGATGTGGACCGCGCCATTGCCAACGGGCCGGGCCTGCGTTGGGCGCTGATGGGGCCGCATCTGATCTATCATCTGGGTGGCGGCGCGGGCGGATACCGCGCCTATCTTGACCACCTCGGCCCGACGCAACAGGCCCGCTGGGCCGAGTTGGGCAATCCAGAACTGACCCCCGAAACCATGGAAAAACTGGTGCAGGGGCTGGAACAGGAATTGCAGAACATGGATGCCACCCGCCTGATCGAGGCACGCGATGACGCGCTTGTGGCGTTGGCCAAGCTGAAGAAAAAGGCGGGGCTCTAACGCATGTCGCCCAAAAGTGGGAACCGGTTTCGGGCCACTCGGACTTGCGCATCGAATATCCCAAACCCTGCCGCATAGCTGCGCAGAAACGCGACCGGATTTAATCCACCCACGCCCCGCGCCGCACCGATGTCACCGCCCCGTCACCCTGCGCTGCGATCCGCGCCAGCGCCGCTTCCAGCCCCTCGAACGCGACCGCCATGTGATGCGCATTGGCGTGCAAGATCTGCCCCTCGCCCACCACCCATGCCACATGGCCGCGCCAGAACATCAAATCGCCGCGCCGCAGTTCCGCCCCATCCGGCAAAGCATCGCCCAGCGCCCTTTCCTGTAAATCACTGTCACCGGGGCAGGCATGACCACAGGCCAGCAACGCCCCCTGCACCAATCCCGAACAATCAATCCCCGCCCGCGTGTTGCCGCCCCACAAATAGGGCGTGCCCAGAAACAACGCCGCCACCGCAACGGGGTCGCCCATCACCTCGTCCAGGGGCGCGATATGGGCGGCGGGCACAAACCCGTCCTCGGTTTCGGCAAACCGCCCCGCGGATGCGGTGACCCGCAACCGTGCGCCAAAACTCAACCCGGCGCGCTCCGGGCGCTTGAAATCCGCCTCTGAATACAAATGCGACGCGGGTGCGCGCACCCAATGGGTCGGCGGCAAACGCTCCTCCAGCTGCTCATCGCGCAGGTATCCGCAAAACCCGTCGCGGGCCGCCTCCACATAGGCCCAGCCGTCGCGGGATTCGTAAACCGTGACAGATTCGCCCATCAGCAACTGGCGCTCACGCGGGCCATGCGGCGCGCGCAACAGGTCCGCCACAGGCACCGACAGCAGACGCGCCGCCCCCTTGGTGAACTGTGCCGCCTCGACCCGCCCGCGCAACCGCTCGGCGGCGACACGGCCATTGAACGGGGTGATCCGGCGGTCGAACTTCACAGGCCCAGCGCCTCGGGCAGGGCGTCCAGCAACGCCCGCGCCCCCATGCCAATGCCGCCCTTGGGCCGGGCAGGCAGGGGCGCGGGGCACCAGCCGTAAATGTCGAAATGGGTGTAACGCCCCGCGCCCTCGGTGAACCGGCGCAGGAACAGTGCGGCGGTGATCGCACCGCCAAACCCGCCCTTGGGCGCATTGTCCAGATCGGCAATGCCGGGTTCGATGTCGCGTTCATATGGTTCGTGAAACGGCAACCGCCACACCGGGTCACCCACCCGCGCGCCCGCCGCTGACAGCGCCGCGCAAACCGCATCGTCATCGCAGAAAAACGGCGACAGGTCAGGGCCAACCGCCACCCGTGCCGCGCCGGTCAGGGTCGCCATCGACACCATCATATCGGGGGTTTCCTCGGCCCCCAGCGCCAGCGCATCGGCCAGCACCAAACGCCCCTCGGCATCGGTGTTGTTGATTTCAACGCTCAGCCCCTTGCGACTGGTCAGAATATCCTGCGGGCGAAACGCATTGCCCGCCACCGCATTTTCCACCGCCGGAATCAGCACCCGCAGCCGCAGTTCCAGCCCCAGCGCCATGATCATATGCGCCAGCCCCAGAACCGTGGCCGCGCCGCCCATGTCCTTTTTCATCAACCCCATGGATGCGGCAGGTTTCAAATCCAGCCCGCCGGTGTCGAAACACACGCCCTTGCCGACCAATGTCAGGGTCGGCCCACTGTCACCCCAGCGAAAATCAATCAGTCGCGGTGCCTGTTCCGCCGCACGGCCCACCGCATGAATCATCGGAAAATTCTGCGCCAGCAATTCGTCGCCACGCGTTACGCGGGCCTCTGCCCCGTGCTGTGCCGCCAGCGTCAGCGCCGCATCCTCCAACGCCTCCGGCCCCATGTCGGCAGCGGGCGTGTTGATCAGATCGCGGGTCAGAAATTCGCCCGCCGCAATCACCTCTACCCGCTTTTTGTCCACGCCCTCGGGCGCGACCAGCCGCGCAGCGGGGGCGGATTGCGTGGCATAGCGGTCAAACACATAGCCCGCCAATAGCCAGCCCAGCGCCTCCTCGGTGGCGGCATCCTCGGGCAAACCACTTTCGATCCGGTAAATACCCGCAGGCAGGGCGGGCACCGCCGCCGCCATATGGAACCGCCCCCGCGCCCGTGTCGCCGCCGTGCCGTAACCGATCAAAACCGCCTCTGGCACGCCATCCTCGGACGGGATCATCAACACCTTGCCCAAAGCACCGGAAAACCCGCAGCCGCGCACCCATGTGGCGATCCATGCGGGGCCATCTTGCAGCCAGTCCTCGATTCCGCCCGCCTCGATCAGGTGAACGGCAATCGCCTCGTCACAATCTTTGGCAAACTTCGGTGCCTTGGCGGTTGTGGTTTTGGCCAGAGTTGGGGCCTGTGTCGGGGCAGATTTCGGGGCAGATGTCGGGGCAGTCGCAGCGGGTGTTGTCATGGCAAAAAGGCTCCTCGGGCGCATTCCCGAAACAGCCTAACCCACCCATCGCCACCCGCAAGGGGGACATATCAAATCGACAGGTCCTGCAAATCCCAAACCGCCGTCAGCGACCGCTCTCCGGTCCGCATCAAACGCGCCAATACCGCCGCCAATGCAACCGAATCGCTGTTGTCGACGCACACCATCACATCCCGCGCCACACGGGCCAGCGAATACATCCCGATCTGTTCGGATATCGCCACCATCGAACGCACATTCTTGCGCATCTCTTCCATGCGCGTCTCGCGATACAACCGGTCCGCGTGACTTAACCGCACGGCCAGCTCTTCCATGGCGCGACACACCACATCTTCTGCGCCCGCTTCACCCAATTGCGCATATAAATCGCCAATCCGGTCCTGATCCAACCGCACGGCTTCTTCCTGTTTCAACAGCGTAACCTGTTCCAATTTCTCACCCCTTCTGGTCGTGCCCCCACCGGCAACTCGGGCAATTTGCACCTGTAACCCTTCCCAAAAGGTTATAGCCACAGCGCGATTTCCCTCGAACTTTGCGACAATACGCATTAAATCTTCACGCCAACCCCACAGACAGAGGTAGACATGCAGCACGCCAAACC
The DNA here is from genome assembly GCA_050633465.1 of Paracoccaceae bacterium. Classification (GTDB taxonomy): domain Bacteria; phylum Pseudomonadota; class Alphaproteobacteria; order Rhodobacterales; family Rhodobacteraceae; genus UBA3069. Next base: position 127,822 of record JBOEGO010000017.1, read on the forward strand.
CCTGCCCGCCTATCTGGTCCAGCGCTACGCTGGCTGGAAAGCAACCGCATACAAAGACAACGAATCCTGGTATCGCAACCTTGCGGATCAGGGACAGCACCCCCGCGCCATGGTGATTTCCTGCTGCGATTCCCGCGTGCATGTCACCTCGATCTTTGGCGCCGATCAGGGTGAATTCTTCATTCACCGCAATATCGCCAACCTTGTGCCGCCACATAAACCCGACGGGCTGCAACACGGCACCTCTGCCGCGGTCGAATATGCCGTGACCGCGCTCAAGGTCTCGCATGTGATCGTGCTGGGGCACTCCTCTTGCGGTGGCGTCGCGGGCTGCCATGCCATGTGCACCGGCAAGGCCCCCGAACTCGAGGAAAAATCATCCTTCGTCGGCCGCTGGATGGACATCCTGCGCCCCGGCTTTGAACGGGTAAAAGACCTCCCCGAGGCCGAACAAACCCCCGCACTGGAAAAAGAGGCCGTCCTGTGCAGCCTCGAAAACCTGATGACCTTCCCCTTCGTCGCCGAATCCGTCAACGCAGGCAAACTCACCCTGCACGGCCTCTGGCACGACATCGGCGAAGGCTCGCTGGAATTCTACAACCCCGCATCACGGACCTTCGCCAAGGTCTAACCTTGCGGGCACAACAAAAACCCCTCATCCTGCCCCCGATAAGGGGTGCAGGATGAGCGAACAATCACCAGCCGAAAAGGCATATGCAGCAGCAACAGCCGCGATTGAACAGGCGCTCATTGATGGCGCAACGCGACTTGATCTAACCGGCGCAGAATATAGCGCGCTGGAACAGATCCCGGACAGCATAGCGGATATCAAAGGTCTTAGGGTTCTGAAAATCCCGGACACTCAGGTTGGCTCTCTTGGTCCCATCGCCAACATCAAATCACTCGTGCATCTTGATGCGGATAACACAAAAATCACGGACATCGGGCCGCTCACCCATCTGACCAAGCTCACCGTGTTAGATTTGTCAGACACCCCTGTCGCTGATTTTGCCCCGATCGCGCGCCTGCAAAACCTGACGCACCTCTACGCGGCTCAGACATCTATCGACTCTCTGGCGCCCATCGCACGTCTGGCCAAACTTGAACATCTCAACCTATTCGGCACAAACATTACAGATATCGCCGCACTGCAAGGCCTGCGCGGGATGCTCGACGAAAATGACCCCCAAGCAGATTACCTTTCTGCCCTTGCCGGCACACCAAAACTGAAATGGCTCTCTCTTTCCTATACAAATATCACTGACCTACGCCCGATCCTGTCCTGCCCCGATCTGGAACACCCCGCAAACAGTTTTGACGGCGTCGATTTCAAAGGAACCACCGCCACCCGCAACGACCCGCGCCTGCGCGAAATCTCTGAAATCGAAAACAATACTGAACGCTCCAAACAACTCTTTGCCTACCTGCGCAGCATGCCACCACTTGATCCGCCGGTTCCCGTTCCCTCTGACCGCGCGCCCGATTACATAGTTCCCGACAATGGCCCCGCCCGCTCCATCGACATCACGCCCGATGCCGCCGACCCTGACCAGCAGGAACTGCAAACCGATCTGGTCATCAAGTCCAACGAACTCACCACCGCCATCGGCCATAACAACGAATTGGCTGGCCTGAAATCATCCGTCGATCACTACCGCAAACGCGTCTCTGTCCCGATTTTGGACATCCGGCTAAAGCTGCTCTATTCTGCCGCCAACACCCTGCGCACCGCATACGAGGCGCACGAAGCCGCCGTTCAACAGGGGCGCATCAACGACGAACTGCCCCCGCAAATCGCCGCCCCGCTCAAGGATCTGGTCGAAACGCACGCCCTGTTCTTCACCGGATTTCCCAATGCCGCCAACGTCCATGCACAAATGCTGTCCGGCCTTACGGGGCAGCGTGATCCGGCGACAGTGCAATCCGCCGAAACGCTTGTCCGCTCACTGAACGAACACCCAGAAGTATTAGAGCCGGAAGACGCCGAAGCCTTGACCGACGACCTTGCCGCCGCAAGGGGGACCGGCCCCTCTGCCGAAATCGGAGAGCAAAGCCTCACCGCAAGGCTCTGGAACCTGCTCGGCGCGATAGGGCGCAAGATTTACAAAGCCGGAAAATGGGGCGGTGCAGGCGGAACGGGAATAATTGCCAGCCATGACATCCCGGCTTGGTTACTTGACAACCAAACGATAATCCAAACCTGGCTGAAAGCGGCCCAAGGCCCCGCTGCGATCTGGTTCGAACGGGTCTTGGACATCTTGCGTGGGCTAGGGCTGCACTAACCCCTCACCGAGACATCACTGCAAAACCTTGCCCTCGGGCCATTTGATCACCGTATCCAGCCCGATCTGTTGCTTTTCGCCCGCGCCGATTTTCATATCCCACGCCAATACGCCGCGCTGCCCGTCCAGATCCTTTTCAGATGCCGCAGGACGCGCCTGATAGGTGATCTGCAAATCTTCCTGCTCGGAATAGGGCACGCGGTCGATCACGCGCAAATTCCATGCCTCGCCGGTCAGGTTTTCCAAATCAATGCGCAGGCTTTCCTCGCGGGCGTTGGATTTGGAAATCACCCCGCGGTCGCCCTCCTGGCGCTCCAGCACGGTGCGCTTCACCACCAACCCGTCGATCGGGCCGAAAAACAGCGCCTCTTCACCGCCCGCAGGGATCGACGGGAAATCACCCCCGCCCACGAATACCCCGTCGCGATACCGATAGGACATGCCCGCCAAAATCGGCTCTCCGGTGGTGTTCCTGACCTCTGCCTCGATGAACGCCCTGTCCTCATACAGTGGCACGGCGCGGGCGCGAATATCGGCATCCAATGACACCTCGCCCAGGGCAATGCGCACCACATCCGCCCCCGAAACCAGATCCAGCGGGCTGTCATAACGATACTCGGCCACCAACCCGTCAAAGGACACAGATGCGGCCTTCTCTGCCATCACCCGCTCCTCCATCACAGGCGCGGCCATCATGCCCATATCCGCCTGACTGCGCATCACCGATCTGGGCGCGGGTGCCACCGGATCAACAATCCGCATCCGCTGCGCATAGACACTGCGCGGCGTGACCCCCTCGGCGGGCATGGATGTGGACAGCGTCACCGCCACTCCCTTCCAGTTCTCGCCGGTGTCCTGCGCCACATAGGCACCCCGCGCGATCCGCAATTTTCCCGCCTTGCGATCCAGATGCAGGTCATAAACCGGCTGCCACTGCACCGCATCGGCGAAATTGCGCAGCACCAGCGCCACCTCTCCCGCCTGCTCCGCCACCACGGAAACGGCAACATAGGCCCGCGCCTCGACCTCGGGGCGCAAGGCCGCCAATGCCGCCTCTGCCCGTGCCAACTCCTCGGCCAGATCGTCCAACTGCACGGCAAACCCGCGGGCCTCTGCCTCGGCATCCACCTGCGCACGGCGCGCAGCGGCCGCCTGCTCTCCGATCATCCCGATCAGATCACGCAAATCCGCCACGGGCTGCGCCGCAACGCCCTCCCCCTCGCCCAACTGGCGCAAAAATTCCAACCGCGCCGTGGCGGCATCGCGCGCCGCCAGAACCCGCGCGCGCGCATCCTCGATACCGGCAACCGCTTCCTTGATCCGCGCCACCTCGGCCTCGGCCGCATCCACCGCAGGGCTGGCCACATCGCGGGGCGGCACAAACCGGTCGCGCATGACCACCTCGCCCTTGACCGCACCCTCAACCATCAGCCGCAAGGATCGCAAATCCACCCCCGCAGGCAGGTCCTGCACGATCAACCGATGCGCCCCCGCAGGCACATCCACCACGGCCCGCCGCTCTAACGTGGCCCCGAAAGGATGCACCGTCACCGCCCCCACAGGCGCGGATAAAACAAAATCATCTGCCACCGCCAAAGACGGCAAAAACAACAACGGCAAGACAAGAAAACGCATGGGAACCCCCTGAAAATAATGGCTTGCCCACACTCTTGCCCCGCCACAGCGCGAAAGCAACCAACCACACAGCCATCGGCAATTTCACGCCCCGCTTTTTCTTGGCAAAAATACTCTCGCCGAAGGCACCCCAAACCAACCACACCCACAGCAGAACGCAAAAAGGGCGCAGCCACCGGCCACGCCCCCTATCCTTACCAGACCGAAAATCAGCCCTTTTTCAAAACCTCACGGCCCAGCAATTCGGCAATCTGAACCGCATTCAATGCCGCCCCCTTGCGCAGGTTGTCGCTGACACACCACAGGTTCAAACCGTTATCAATCGTGCTGTCCTGACGGATACGCGAAACAAAGGTGGCAAAATCGCCAACACATTCGACGGGGGTGACGTAACCACCATCCTCGCGCTTGTCGATCACCATCACACCGGGGGATTCGCGCAGGATGTCACGGGCCTCATCCTCGTCCAGAAAATCCTCGGTTTCGATGTTGATCGCCTCGGAATGGCCCACGAACACCGGAACCCGCACACAGGTCGCCGTGACCTTGATCTTGGGATCAACGATCTTCTTGGTCTCCGCGACCATCTTCCACTCTTCCTTGGTGGACCCGTCCTCCATGAACACATCAATATGCGGAATCACATTGAACGCGATCTGCTTGGTGAACTTGCGGGCGGGCTTGTCATCGGTCGGGTTATACATCGACTTGGTCTGGTCCCACAGCTCGTCAATGCCCTCTTTGCCCGCACCCGACACCGACTGATAGGTCGAAACCACGACCCGCTTGATGCGCGCACGATCATGCAGCGGCTTCAAGGCAACAACCATCTGCGCAGTCGAACAATTGGGGTTGGCGATAATGTTCTTCTTGGCATAACCATGGATCGCCTCGGGGTTCACCTCGGGCACGATCAGCGGAATTTCAGGGTCATAACGATACAACGAACTGTTGTCGATCACGACACACCCCGCCTTCGCAGCCTTGGGCGCGTAATCCTTGGTCGCGGCCGAACCGACAGCAAACAACGCCATATCCCAGCCGGTGAAATCAAAGGTGGCCAGATCCTGGGTCTTCAATGTCTTGTCGCCAAAGCTCACTTCGGTCCCCAACGACTTGCGCGATGCCAATACGGCAATCTCGTCAATCGGGAACTGGCGCTCGGCCAGAATGTTCAGCATTTCGCGGCCCACGTTACCTGTGGCACCGACAACGACGACTTTGTAACCCATCTCGGGCAAACTCCTTTGCGTGTCAGAACGCGGCCTCATACCCCATGCTTGGCCCGCTGGAAAGAGGGCGCATCACGAATGCCCCAACCCGCAGGACTATTCCGCCCGGTCCCGCGCAAACACATAAACCGACAAACCAATCAAAACCGTCAGGGCAAATATCAAAAACACCGCAGAATATGCACCGTCAACCCGCTCGCCCTGCGCCTCTGCGGCAACAAACACCCGCCCCGTCACCAGCTGCATCACACCGACACCGCCAATCGAACACAGGTTCAAAAACGTCACCCCCCGCCCGACCAGATGATCAGGAAACAACCCGCGCCCATGCGCCATCATCACCGGATACACCGCGCCGAAAAATCCGATCGCAGCGAACAAAGCGACAGACACCCAAACCCCGCGCACAGGGTCGACCCACAACAAAACCAACGCCGCCAGAACCAGCGACATGCCGGCAAACACCACCCATTTCTTGGACCCGACCCAACGGTCCAACGGCCCATAGAAAAACGTGCCCGCCACCATGGCCGCACCCATGATCAATGTGGCATTGCCCAGCATCACACCATCCGCGCCGTATATATCCCCCAGATATGACCCGATCCACAAACCCCGCAACCCGCCCGAGGGCGCATAGGCCACCACCATCAACGGCAATAACGGCCATAACGCGGGCATCTTCAACAGGGTCCACAACGACCCGCCCGCCTGCCTGTCAGCCAGCGGCGGGTCCTCAACGATGCGCCAGATCAACAGCGCCACCAGTAATGTCACCGCCGCCATGCCCCACAAGGATGCACGCCACCCCACAGCCGCCACAGCCCATGCCAAAGGCGCCGACCCCGCCAAATTGCCCAGGGTGCCAGTGCCCACCATCACCGCACCCAATGTGGCAAACATCGCCGCCGGATAGGATCGCGCGAATATGTAATAGGATGCCATCAACACCGGCGCACAACCAACCCCGATCATCCCCATGGCCAGATTCACATGCCATGGGGCCGTGGCCAGCGCAAACACCGCCGCACCACCCGCGCCACCCAAACCCAACAACATCGATGCCGTGCGCCGTGGACCCAATGTATCCAAGGCCCAACCAATCGGAATCTGCATCGCGGCAAAGGTCAAAAACCACATGCTCGATGCCACGGCCAGATCCTCGGCCCCCGCACCGATCTCGGTGCCCAACACCTGCGCCAGCACCGCCAGAAAAGCACGAAAAAACTGGCTCAACATATAGGCGGCGCATAACACCACCAAACCGATCCGCATCCCCGTCCCCTCCCTTTACCTTGCGCAATCAGGTGACACGCCGCGCACCCGTCAACAAGGCCGCAGTTTCACTGTTCAACAAATACCTGAACAGGCGTCAGATACAGCGCCCGCCATCCACTTCCATCGCGACACCCGTAATCATCGCCGCCTCGTCACTGGCAAGGTAACAGGCCGCATTCCCCATATCCTCGGGCGTCGAAAACCGCCCCAAAGGTATGGTCGACAGAAATTTCTCGCGCATGTCCGGCGTGTCCTCGCCCATAAATGACGCCAGTAACGGCGTGTCCCCCGCCACAGGGCACAGGGCGTTGACGCGGATGCCACGCGGGGCCAACTCCACCGCCATCGCCTTGGTCGCGGTGATCACCCAGCCCTTGCTGGCATTATACCAGTTCAATTTGGGCCGCGGGCTTAACCCGGCTGTGGATGCCACGTTTACGATATTCGCACCCCGCGCCATTACTGGCACAAATTCCTTTGCAATCAGATAGATAGATTTGCAGTTGATGCGAAACACACGGTCGAAATCATCCTCGCTGACCTCCTCCAACGGGGTGGGCATATGGGTCACGCCCGCGTTATTGACGATAATATCAACCCCGCCCCATGCGTCCTCGGCGGCGCGACGCATCGCCGCCACATCGCCCGGATTGCCCACGTCACAGGCCTGCGCAATCGCGCCATGGCCCAGCTCTGCCGCCACTTTGGCCGCGCCCTTGGCGTTGATATCCACCACCATCACCCGCGCCCCTTCGGCCACAAATTTCTGCGCAATACCAATGCCAAACCCGCTGGCCGCCCCCGTCACAATCACCCGTTTCTGATCAAGCCGCATCTGTCTCTCCTCCCTTGGCACGCGCATCCCAGGCCGCCTGCAACTGCCGGACCATACGCTGACGTATGGCGATAAACTCCGGCTCGGCCGTGTCGCGCCCCGCAGCATAGCGCGCATCATCAATGCCTGTCACGATAATTGGTTCGCACCCGAACTGGTCAGCGGTCACATCCACAATCCAGCCACCGGCCCGCACCCATGCGTGGCCATGCCACACCCCGTTGTAAAACCCGCATTCCCCGTCAACGGGTGACCCCGCGACCATCTCGGCCCCGGTCCCCGCGCCGCGCAAAACATCGCGCAAAAACAGGGATGACCGCCCGCAGGTGCCCTGGCTGTCACAGACCAGCGGCGGCGATCCGGCCCGCCGGTGCCACTCTGCCCAATGCGGCTCCAGAAACGCCCGCACCTGCCCGGCGATCCGCTCCAGCCCCTCCCGCGTGATTGTCATTCAGCCCCCCGTATTCGCGCCCGATACCTCCGACAAACCTTGGGGCAACTTCGGCGCGGCCGCAATCAATGCCGCCGTATAGGGATGCGCGGGCGCGTCAAACACCGCGCCCGTGGCCCCCTCCTCCACAATACGTCCGCCCTTCATAACCAATACCCGATCCGTGATCGCCCGCACCACGCTCAGGTCATGGCTGATAAACAAATAGGTCAGCCCCAGACGCCCCTGCAAATCCGCCAACAGATCCAACACCTGTGCCCGCACGCTGACATCCAGCGCGCTCACGGCCTCGTCCAGAATGATCAGATCGGGGCGCGTGATCAGCGCCCGCGCAATCGCGATCCGCTGGCGCTGCCCGCCGCTGAACTCATGCGGATACTTGTGCCGGTCCGCCACCGACAGGCCCACCGCCTCCAATGCCTCTGCAATCGCACGGTCCCGCGCCGCGCCGACGGGCGGGTCATCCCACAAATGAAACGGCTCGCATATCAACCGCTCCACAGGGTGGCGCGGGTTGAAACTGCCATATGGGTCCTGAAACACCACCTGCATATGTTTGCGCAATTCAGGGTGCAAACCGGCCCCGGCGGCAATCGCCTGCCCCTTGATGTCGATCCGCCCGCCCTGCAACGGCTCCAACCCCAGTATCGCCCGCGTCAAAGTGGATTTCCCACAACCGGACTCCCCCACCAATCCCAGGCTCTCACCCCGCCGGATGTCAAAACTCACCCCATCCACAGCACGAAAATGCTGCTGCGCGGCAAACAGCCCCCCGCGCGGCAACGCATAGTCCCGCACCACATCGCGGCAACGCAGCAAAACCTCATCCCCCGTCACCGCCCCGCGCTCGGGTTGATGCGCCGAGGCCGCCAATAACGCACGGCTGTAATCATGGCGCATATGGTGCAAAATCTGCCCGGTTTCGCCCTGCTCTACCACCTCGCCCGCACGCATGATGGCAATGCGATCCGCCATGCCCGCCACCACCGCCAGATCATGACTGATCAACACCAGACCACAGCCCTCCTCGCGCACCAACCGCTTCAAAAGGTTCAGTATTTCCGCCTGCGTGGTCACATCCAATGCCGTCGTGGGTTCATCCGCAATCAACAGCGCCGGACCACAGGCAATCGCCATGGCAATCACCACCCGCTGCCGCTGCCCGCCCGACAACTCATGCGGATAGCGCGACAGCGCAAACTCCGCCTCCGGCAACTCCGCCTTGGCCAGGGCCTCCCGCGCACGCTGCATCGCGGCACGGCGCGACAATCCTTCGTGCAACCGCACCGTTTCGGCCACCTGATCACCAATGCTCTGCAAAGGGTTCAACGCCGTCATAGGCTCTTGAAACACCATGCCAACCATACGACCCCGTATGCCATTCAACTGACGCTCGCCAGCCTGCAACACATCCACACCGTCCAACCGCACAACGCCCGAACACGCCGCCCCGCGCGGCAACAACTGCATCACCGAAAACGCACACATCGACTTGCCCGACCCGCTCTCGCCGATCACACCCAACACCTCTCCCCGCGCCACACGCAACGATACATCGCGCAACACCGGCTGCCCGTTGATCGCCAGATGTAACCCCTCAATGCTCAGCAGACTCATCGCGCCCCCCGCCGCACACGCGGGTCCATCACATCGCGCAACCCGTCCCCCAACAGGTTCAACCCCAACACGGTCAGCAAAATCGCCATCCCGGGAAACAACGCCAAATGCGGCGCGAATGAAATCATCGTCTGGCTGTCCGCCAACATCCGCCCCCAACTCGGCACCGGAGGCTGCGCCCCCAACCCCACATACGACAATCCCGCCTCGGCCAATATCCCCAATGAAAACTGGATGGTTCCCTGCACAATCAACAGGTTAGCAAGGTTCGGCAGGATATGCTCGACCGAAATCCGCGCCTGCCCCTTGCCCGCCACCCGCGCCGATAAAATGTAATCCGGCGCCCATAGGCCCAGCGCCCCGCCACGCACCAATCGCGCAAAAACCGGAATGTTGAAAATCCCGATCGCCACAATCGCATTCACCGCCGAAGCCCCGAAAATCGCGGTGATCAATATGGCAATCAACAGACTGGGAAAGGCGAAAATCAAATCATTGCCACGCATCACCAACTCGTCAATCCAGCCGCCCCGCCGCGCCGCCGCCAACAACCCCAAGGGCACGCCAAACCCCATGCCGATCCCCACAGCCACCAATGCCACCGCAATGGATGTCCGCGCCCCCAACATGATCATGCTCAATATATCGCGGCCAAAATGGTCGGTGCCCAACCAATGCGCCCAGGACGGGCCTTGCAACTTTTCGGCAATCTTCAACTGCGCGATATCGTAAGGCACCCAGAAAAACGAAACCAGCGCCGCCCCCGCGAACAGCACCACCAATGCAATGCCCAGCCACAGCCCCCTCATCGCCGCCCCCGCAATCGCGGATCAACCAGACCATAGGCCAAATCAACCGCAAAATTCACCGCAATCACCGCGAATACCAGCAACATCACCACCGATTCCACCACAATCAAATCCCGCGACGAAATCGCCTGAAACACCAGCCGCCCCAATCCGGGCAGGTAAAACACGTTCTCAATGATGATCCCCCCGGCCAGCAAAAACGAAAACTGCAACCCGATGATCGTCAACACAGGGATCAGGGCATTGCGCAACCCGTGCGCCCATAACACCCGCCCGCGACTGACCCCCTTGGCCCGCGCCGTGCGGATAAAATCCTCGCCCAACACATCCAGCAGGGCCGACCGCATCACCCGCGTCAATATCGACGCCTGCGGCAAGGCCAAGGCAACAGCAGGCAGGGTCAGGCTTTTCATCCCCGTCCAAAACCCCTTGTCCCATCCGGCAAATCCCCCGGCCGGAAACCAGCGCAACTTGATCGCGAACAACACCACCATCAACATGGCAAACCAGAAATTCGGCACCGCCACGCCCAATTGCGTCACCCCCATCACGCCCAGATCCCCCGCCGATCCACGGCGCGAGGCCGCGAATATCCCGGCAGGAAAGGCAATAATCACGCTCAACCCCAGCGCATATAACGCCAATGGCAATGACACCCACATGCGGTCGTAAATCATCCCCGATACCGGCGTGCGATAGGTGTAACTGACCCCGAAATCACCGCGCAACATGCCGGAAACCCAGGATAAATACCGCTGCAACGCAGTGCCATCCAGCCCCAGTTCGGCGCGCAACGCCGCCAATGTGTCAGGGCGCGCATTCACCCCCAGCATATAGGCCGCCGGATCGCCGGGCACGACCTCCAGACACAGGAAAATCACGCCGCTGGCCACAACCAGCGCCACAACCACCCCGAATATCCGCCGGATCAAAAACCGCCCCATGCGCCCCCGCTCAACCACAAGGGCGACGCCTCAAACGCCGCCCCCGCTTTTTCTTGGCAAAAATACTCCCGCCGGAGGCTCCGCCACAGCAACGCGATATCACGCCAAAATCAATCCGCCCAGCTTACAGCCGTCATATCCGTGGCCTGCGTCGGCGCATTGGCCCACAACCCCTGCACATTGGCCTTGGCCACGGTCAGCGCCGCCAGCTGGAACAAATACCCGTTCACATAATCCTTGGCGATCAGGGTCTGCATGTCCTTCAAAATCACCGACCGCGCGGCAGGGTCCGTGGTTTCTGCCAGTTTTTCCATCAATGCCTGCGCCTCGGCGCTGTCATATTGGAAATAATAATCCGGGCGGGCATAAATCCCGATGTCCATCGGCTCGGTATGGCTGACGATGGTCAACCCGAAATCCTTGTTGGAAAACACCAGTTCCAGCCACAGACCCCATTCCACATTGGTGATTTCGGCCTCGATCCCGACAGCGGCCAGTTGCGCAGCGACAATCTCGCCTCCGCGCCGCGCATAGGATGGGGGCGGCAGTTGCAGCGTGGTCTTGAACCCCTCGGGAAATCCGGCCTCGGCCAGCAATTTCTTTGACAGTTCAGGGTCATAGCTGCTCATCCCCGTCAGATCGACGTAATCGGGATTGTGCGGCGCAAAATGGGTGCCGATCGGCGTGCCATAGCCGAACATCGCACCATCAATGATGGCCTGACGGTCAATCGCATGGGCCAGGGCCTCGCGCACCTTGATATTGTCAAACGGCGGCATCTTGTTGTTGGTCGACAGGATCGTTTCACCCTCGGTCGATCCGACCAGCACCTGAAACCGCGGATCGGCCTCGAATTGCGGCAGGTTCTCGGGCGCGGGAAAGGCGGTAAACACGTCCACATCCTCGGCCATCACAGCAGCAAAGGCCGCCGTGGGGTCGGAAATAAACTTGAACGTCACATGCTCCAACACCGCAGGTTCGCCCCAGTAATCCGCGTTTTTCGCCAGCTCGATCCGGTCGCCCTGCAACCAGCCGTCAAATCTGAATGCGCCGGTGCCGATGGGCTTTTCCTTGATGCCGTCGATGGATTCGGGCGCAACAATCACCGCGTCGCCCCATGCCAGATTGAACAACAGCGACCCGTCCGGCTTGGCCAAAGTCACCTTGACGGTCAGCGGGTCCACCACCGTGACATCTGCAATGCCTTCAAACAACGCCTTCTGCGCGTTCACCGAATCCTCGGCCCGCGCGCGGTCCAGCGAAAATTTCACATCCTCGGCGTCCATCGTGCTGCCGTCGTGAAACGTCACCCCCTCGTGCAGGGTGAATGTATAGGTCAGCCCGTCTTCGGAAATTTCCCAGCTGGCGGCCAGTCCGGGGTTCACCGATCCATCCGGGCCGAACCGCGTCAAACCTTCGAACACATTGGCATATAGCACCTGATCAATCGCGCCCGCAGCGGCGCTGGTCGGGTCCAGATGCGGCGGTTCCAGCTGCATCCCCACCGTGATCGTGCTTTTCGCCGTGGCCATCCCCATGGTCGCGGCCAATGTCAACGCGCCCAATGTGGCGCGGCTCATCCATTTGGAAAACATATATGTTTCTCCCGTCTTGCCAGATCGGCACACCGCCAACCGACTCCTGATTGTTAACCTTGCGCCAAATGCAGCGGTAATCAAGCACGGATCATTTGCGAAATATCTGGACGTTGCGGCGCAATATTGTTACCCAACGCTCCACGCGCTGCACCGCAGCAACCCCGTGACGCCCTGATGGAGGACACTCATGAGCGCCACCGCACGTAAAACCGCCCCCCTGCCCGATGATATCCGCGCCATGAAAGGTGCCAAACCCATCGTGTCATTGACCGCCTATACCACGCCTATGGCAGAAATGATGGATGCGGAATGCGATTTCGTGCTGGTCGGCGACAGCGTCGGCATGGTGCTGCACGGGCTGCCATCCACCCTTGGCGTGACCATGGATATGATGGTGATGCACGGGCGCGCCGTGGCACGCGGGCTGCAATCGGCAATGATGGTGGTCGATCTGCCCTTTGGCGCTTACGAACAATCACCGCAACAGGCCTTTGAAAACGCCGCCCGCATCATGGCCGAAACCGGCGCAGGCGCGGTCAAGCTGGAGGGCGGCCAACATATGGCCGACACCATCGCGTTTCTGGTCGCACGCGGCATTCCGGTGATGGCCCATATCGGCCTGACGCCGCAATCCATCAACACCATCGGCGGCTACAAGGTGCAGGGGCGCGGCGATGCGGCGGGCGTGCTGGCAGCCGATGCGCAGGCCGTCACCGATGCAGGCGCATTCGCCGTGGTGCTGGAAAAGGTCCCCGCCGAACTGGCCGATGACATCACCGCAAAAATCAGCATCCCCACCATCGGCATCGGCGCGGGCGCGGGCTGTGACGGGCAAATTCTGGTGGTCGATGACATGCTGGGCCTGTTCACCGCCTTCAAACCGAAATTCGTCAAACGCTATGCCACATTGGGTGCTGACGGCCGCAACGCCATCGCCACCTACGCCGCCGAGGTCCGCTCACGCGCCTTTCCCGCCCCCGAACATTCCTTTAGCACAGAAGCCCCGAAAAAATGACCGCACCCGCACCGATCATCCGCACCCTGCCCGAACTGCGTGCCCTGACCCGTGAATGGCAACGCGACGGCGACACAATCGGCGTGGTCCCTACCATGGGCGCGCTGCATCAGGGGCACCTGTCACTGGCCCGCGCCGCAAGGGCCGAATGCAACCGCGTGATCGTCACCATCTTTGTGAACCCGAAACAGTTCAACAATCCCGATGATCTGAAAAACTATCCGCGCACCGAACATGAGGATGCGCAGAAACTGGCCCCCATCGGGGTGGATGCCATCTATGTGCCGGACGGCGCGCAGATGTATCCCGATGGCTTTGCCAGCAATGTATCCGTCAGTGGCCTGACCGATGTGCTCTGTGGCGCGCACCGCCCGGGCCATTTCGATGGCGTCGCCACCGTGGTCGCCAAACTGTTCGGCCAAACCGCCGCGGATCGTGCCTATTTCGGGCAAAAGGATTGGCAGCAGTTGCAGGTCGTCACCCGCATGGCCCGCGATCTGGACATCGACATTGACGTGATCGGCTGCCCCACCATCCGCGAGGAGGACGGGCTGGCCATGTCCTCGCGCAACCTGTTGCTGTCAGACCGCGCCCGCATCCACGCCCCCAAACTTGCCGAAGTGATGCAGGACACCGCCCAGGCCCTGCGCGACGGCGGCGCAATGCGCACGTTGCTGCCCGAGGCGGAAAAACGTCTGGCCGCCGCAGGATTTACCGAGGTGGAGTATCTGGACCTGCGCGATGCCGCATCGCTGATCCAGCACGACACATTAACAGGCGAATGCCGCCTGTTCGCCGCTGCCTGGCTGGCCGGTGTGCGCCTGATCGACAATATCGCGGTGTGATGGCTTGGGACGGGGGGCCAGCCCCCCGGTTCATTTCGCAGAAATGAACTCCCCCCGGAGTATTTTTACCAAGAAAAAGCCGGTTTATCCGGCAGGGCAGAGCTTTAGCAGTGCCCGCACCATGACCTTGGCGCTGTCCAGCATGTCATCCACGCCGACATATTCGTCCGGCTTATGCGCCAGATCCAGAATCCCCGGCCCATAAGCGATGCAGTTTTTCAGCTTGCCGATCCGGTCGATGTGTTTTTGGTCATAGGTGCCGGGCGACACCACATATTCGGGCGCTTTGCCCATCACCTGACCGATGGCATCGGCGACGGTGGTGACCACGGGCGCATCGCGTTCGGTCATTGTGGGCAGCACGCTGAACAACTCGCGCACATCATAACGGAAATTTTCGCGTTTCTCCGCCAGTTCGCGCAGCAGGCCCAGCACCTCTTCGCGCACCTCGTCTATGTTTTCCTCGATCAGGAAACGGCGATCAATGATCATGCGGCAGCTGTCAGGTACGCAGGGGGCGGGCATTCCGGTGTAATCAACGGGGCGTTCGTTTTCGCCGCCATGGATGGAATTTATGTTCAGGGTGGATTGTTTTGCGCCTTCTGGCACCACCGGCATTTCGGTGCGTTTTCTGGCCAATGCGGGGAACAGGTTTTGTTCCATTTCATGCATCACCGCCCCCATGTGGCGCACCGCGCAATCGCCCAGAAACGGCATTGAACCATGTGCGATTTCGCCGTGGGTTTCGATTTCGGCCCACCACACCCCGCGATGGCCAAGGCAGATCCGGTCCTTGTTCAGGGGTTCGGGGATGATCACATGTTGCACGCGTTCGGGGCTGAACCAGCCCTTTTCCGCCAGATAGGCGACGCCGCCAAACCCGCCTGATTCCTCGTCCGCCGTGCCGCTGATTTCGACCGCGCCCGCGAAATCCGGCACCAGATCGCAAAAGGTTTCGGCCGCGATGATGCTGGCGGCCAGCCCGCCCTTCATGTCGCAGGCCCCGCGCCCGTAAATCTTGCCGTCTTTCAGCTCTCCGCCGAACGGGTCTGTCGTCCAGCCGCGCCCGACCTCGACCACGTCGATATGCGAATTGAAATGCACGCAGTCGCCCGCCTGACGGCCTTCGCGGCGCGCGATCACATTCCAGCGCGGATATCGGTCGCTGTCGCCTGCCGCGCCCTTGGCCCGCACCATGGTCACGTCGAATTTGCGCGCTTTCAGGCGGCGTTCCAGATAGGCGCAGATTTCCAGATAATTGTCGCCCGGCGGGTTCAGCGTGGGGATGCGGATCAGGTCTTGCGTCAGCGCGATCAAATCGTCACGCCGTGCGTCGATTTCCTGTGATAAGCGTGTTGCCAGATCCATTTTGCGCCTCCGTTTTGGCGACTATGGGGCGGTGTTGGGCGGGTTCCAAGCAGTTTACCGCGTAAAAGCGTTAACTTTATACGATTTAGGGGGGTGTTTTCATGGATTCTATGGATTCCATGGCTGTTTCCATGGTTTCTTTGCGCCGGTGGCTGGTGCGTTTGTGATCACATGGTTTTGGCGATATAGTCGCCCAGCGCATCGTATTGAGAAAACGCAAAGTGATGCGGCAATGCGTTGACTGGCGTTTTCCTGTAACCCTCTGTGAACAGTGCGAAATCAATGCCTGCACGCTGCGCTGTTTCTGCGTCTACTTCGCTGTCGCCCACGTATAGCCCTTGGGATTTCAGGCGTTTGAAGGTCTCGATCAGCGGGGCAGGGTCCGGTTTTCTTTGGCGCAGGCTATCGCCCCCCAGAACCACATCAAAATAGGGTTCCAACCCGGTTTTCGCCAGAATATCCTGCGTTGCGATGATCGGTTTGTTGGTGCAAATCCCCAAGGCAAAACCATTTTGTTTCAATCGCTTGAGGGTGGATTCCACGGCGGGATACAGGGTGGTTTCGGCCAGCGGATCCGCGTTGTAATTGGCGATCACCCGGGCGGTCAAATCGTCCTGTTGCGCCGGATCAAGCCCCGAAAATGTGATCACACGCGACACAAGCATCGGCAAACCATGCCCGATGAACCCTGTGATGGTCGCCAGATCCAGCGGTGCCTGCCCCAATTCCAGCAGCATTTTGTTGACCGCAACACGGATACCACCCGCAGAGTCAATCAGCGTGCCATCCAGATCAAAAACGATTGCGCGCTTCAAAAACCATTTTCCTTCAATATGTTAACCCTGAATCGCAGCGGTGCGAATGGCGCGAATGTTGTCGCCGTAAGGCGCGGGGTTGGACACCGAACCACCCTTGAACACCGCCGAACCTGCCACCAGAACATCAGCCCCCGCAGCCGCAACCAGCGGCGCGGTTTCAACCGTGACGCCGCCGTCGATTTCAATGTGGATCGGCCTGTCACCAATCATGGCGCGCAGCTTTTTCACCTTATCTATCTGGGAATGAATGAATTTTTGCCCGCCAAAGCCGGGATTCACGGTCATCACGCAGATCAGATCGACCATATCCAGCAGGTATTCACATACCTCTGCCGGAGTCGCAGGGTTCAGCGCCAGCCCCGCCTTGCACCCTGCTGCGCGGATCGCCTGCATGGTGCGGTGGATATGCGGCGTGGCCTCGTAATGGGCTGTGATCACATCCGCGCCCGCATCGGCATAGGCGCTAATGTATTGATCTACAGGGGAAATCATCAAGTGCACATCCATCACCGTTTTCACATGCGGGCGGATCGCAGCAACCAGTGGCGGACCAAATGTCAGGTTCGGCACGAAATGTCCGTCCATCACATCGACATGCACCCAATCGCAGCCCTGCGCCTCAATGCATTGAATTTCCTGACCAAAATTGGCGAAATCGGCAGAAAGGATCGACGGGGCGATTTTGATAGCGCGGTCAAATGACATGGAATTCTCCGGTTAGGGCAGGGCGTGGTTGACCCCGCCAACCAATGGCGGAGTCATGTTTCAATCAGCAGATCGGATCACGGATCCAGCGAACCGCTTTCATAACGGACGGCCATTTCATCCATGGATATCACCTTGATCTTGCTGGCATTTCCGGCGGTTCCGAACCGTTCCAGACGGTCGCGACACAGCTTGGTCATTTCGGCCATTGCGGGCACCATGAATTTGCGCGGGTCGAATTCGCCGGGCTTTTCGCTGGCCACTTTGCGGAACTGGCCGGTCAGCGCCATGCGACAATCGGTGTCGATATTCACCTTGCGCACACCCATCTTGATGCCTTTTTCGATCTCTTCCACGGGCACACCATAGGTCTGCGGCATCTCACCACCATAGGCATTGATCAGGTCCTGCAAATACTGCGGCACCGACGATGAACCATGCATCACCAAATGGGTTTTCGGCAGCTTTTCGTGGATCGCGGCAATGGTGTTCATCGCCAGAATGTCACCATCGGGTTTGCGGGTAAACTTATACGCGCCGTGGCTGGTGCCACAGGCAATCGCCAGGGCATCACATTTGGTTTTCTTTACGAAATCAACGGCTTGATCAGGGTCTGTCAACAGTTGATCCTGTGACAGCTTGCCCTCTGCGCCCGATCCATCCTCGGCTGCGGCCTCGCCTGTTTCAAGGCTGCCAAGCACGCCCAATTCGCCCTCGACCGAGGCCCCGACCCAATGCGCATGTTCGGTCACGGCCTTGGTGATGTTGACGTTGTATTCGTAGGACGCGGGGGTTTTCATGTCGGCCTCGAGCGAGCCATCCATCATCACCGAGGTGAACCCGTGGCGCACCGCACTGGCGCAGGTTGCTTCGTTGTTGCCGTGGTCCTGATGCATGCAAACGGGGATGTCAGGATACATTTCCGACAGCGCCTGCACCATGTGGCGCAGCATGATGTCGCCGGCATATTTGCGTGCCCCGCGCGACGCCTGCAGGATCACAGGTGCGTCCACGGCGCTTGCCGCTTCCATGATCGCCAGACCCTGTTCCATGTTGTTGATGTTGAATGCAGGCACGCCATAGCCCTGTTCGGCGGCGTGGTCCAAAAGTTGTCGCAGCGTGATGAGTGCCATCTATTCTTTTCCTTATAAAGCATGCCTTATGCGCTGTCGCGCGGATGTCCCGTGGAATCCCCTCCACGAGGTGCGCCCATGTCGGGACGCTTGCCACCGGATTACCCTGCCCGCGCCCGTGCCGCTACCGGCAACAGGGGGAAAAGGCGCAAAAACCGGCGGAAATTTACCCGATTTATCGGGAACGGGGCGCATTTGGCCCAATTCCCGCGCTGTCTTGACCACCACGACTGCACAGGTTGCGGACTATTTGCTGCTGCCGTGGTAGGCCGCAATGCGCGTAACCTCCTCTGCGCTGCCGAACACCAGCGGGATACGGGCGTGAAGATGGTCTGCTTGCAGGTCCTTGATCGGGGTGGCGCCATCGGTGGCCAAACCGCCCGCCTGTTCAATCAGAAACGCAATCGGCGCACATTCGTAAATCATCCGCAAGCGGCCCGTATCATAGCCTTTGCGCGCATCACCGGGGTAAAGGAAAACACCGCCCCGCGACAGAATGCGATGCGTTTCCGCCACCAGCGACCCGACCCAACGCATGTTGAAATCCTTGCCCTGCGGCCCGTCCTTGCCCGCAAGGCAATCGTCGATATAGGCGCGCACCGGCGTTTTCCAGTGGCGGTAATTCGATGCATTGATGGCAAATTCCTTGCAGGTGGCCGGAATGGTCAGCTTGTCATCGACCAGTTTGAAAACCTTATCCGCCGGGTCCAGCACGAACATCAGCGTGCCCTTGCCAAAGGTCACCACCAGCGACGTCTGCGGACCATAAACCACATAGCCGCCCGCAAGCTGTTCACTGGCGGGGCGCAAGAAGCTTTCCTCGTCACCTTCTTTGGCGTCGAAAATCGAAAAAATTGTGCCGATTGAGACGTTTACGTCGATATTGGATGATCCGTCCAGCGGGTCAATTGCCAGTGCATATTTGCCGTTCGGGTTCAGGGTGACCACGGTTTCCTGTTCCTCGGATGCATAGAAACGCACATCGGTTTTCGCCAGTTCGGCGGCGAACATTTCATCGCACAGCACATCCAGTGCCTTTTGCCCGTCGCCGTCGGAATTTTCGCCCACCAGATTGCCCAATGACTGCCCCAGCGGGCCGCGTGCGATCACGCCAGCCACATCGACCGACACGGCGCACAGCGCCTCGATCACGGGGGTCAGGGCGGCGGGGATCAACCCGGATGAAATTACGGGGCTTTGGCGGCTCATGTCGGGTTCCGATTCTTGGTCACTGGGTTTCACTGCCCCTGTTTTCGCATATCCGGCGGGGTAGGAAAATTTAATAATTCATTCGGCCCGTTAAGGGAAACAGATGCGGGTTTTGCCAAATGCCTCCGCGCATCGCCTTGTGAAAAACGTCCCTTTGTCGATTGCTGCAGATGCAGCATCCCGCCCTGCGGAATTTTATTTCACGCTATTGATTGCACGCTTTTCCTGTGCCAACCTAATCCTTGAAAAGGGAGGACATATCGGGTGAGATTTGACGGGAAAATCGCCGTCGTCACCGGAGCATCCAGCGGCATCGGCCGCGCCACCGCTGCGCGGTTGGCGTCCGAGGGCGCAAAGGTTGCATTGGTTGACGTCAACGCAGATGCATTGAACGCAGCAAAGCCGGCAGGCGACCACATCACCATCGTTTGCGATGTGTCCGACGAAACGCAGGTGCGCGCCTGTGTGGATCAGGTCATCGCGAAATACGGCCATATTGATGTGCTGTGCAACAATGCCGGTGTGGCCTGTTCGCACGCGCCCATTCATCAGATCGACAACGCCGATTGGGACCGTGTGTTCGGGGTCAACCTGAAAGGCGTGGCCTATTTCATTCAGGCCGTCGCACCCGGCATGATCGACCGCGCAGAGGGCGGCGCGATTGTGAACACGGCATCGGTGGCAGGCATTCGTTCGGGTGCGGGGGGCAATATCTATTCGGCGTCCAAGGCGGGCGTGATCAACCTGACCCAAACCACCGCCTGCGATCTGGGCCAATACGGGATTCGCGTCAATGCGGTCTGCCCCGGTTTGGTCGAAACCGGCATGACCAAACCGATATTCGATTACGCCCGTGACGCGGGCAAAGAGGAAAAGCTGGGCAAACGGGCCGAGCTGCGCCGCTATGGCAAGCCCGCCGAAATCGCCGGTGCGATTGCGTTTCTGGCCTCGGATGATGCCAGCTATGTCACCGGCCAGGCGCTGCCGGTCGATGGTGGCAATACCGCATCGCTAAACCTGCCCGGCATGAAAGTCTGAGGGAAAATATGACATTCGACCGTCACATGGGCGTCTGGCCCGCCGATGTATCCAAGGTGCTGAATGTGCCCGCGCAATCGGTCTGGCAAAATCTGGCCGACAGCGTGGCGCGGTTTCCCGAACGGGCCGCCCTGATTTATCATGGCCATACCATTTCCTATGCCGAACTGGGGCAGATGGTCGAAACACTGGCCGGATGGTTGCAAGCCCGGGGCGTGGCCAAGGGCGACCGCGTGCTGCTGTATATGCAAAACGCGCCGCAATTCGTGATCGGTTACTACGCCATTTTGCGCGCCGATGCGGTGGTCATCCCCGTCAACCCGATGTCGCGCCACGCCGAACTGGAACATTACGCCGCCGACACGGGCGCGCAGGTGGTGCTGGCCGGACAGGAATTGCTGCCGTTCGTCACTCCGCTGGTGCAATCCGGGGCGCTGAACACGATCCTTGCCGCGACCTATTGCGATCTGGCCGCGCCCGATCGCGATATCCCCCTGCCCGACCCGCTGGATACGCTGGACGCTGCGGATGCCACCGGGCCGGGCGTCACCCGTTGGGCCGATGCCATGGCCGCTGGCCACAGCCCCACAGCCCATACCGCCACGCCCGATGATCTATGCGTGATCCCCTATTCATCCGGCACCACGGGCCAGCCAAAGGGCTGTATGCACAGCCATCATACGGTGCAAGTGACCATCGCTGGCGGCATCCAGTGGAACCCCAGCGATGAAACCTCGGTCAGTTTGACAACGCTGCCCCTGTTTCATGTGACGGGGATGCAGAATTCGATGAACGGGCCGCTGTTTGTCGGCGGCGCCAACGTCATCCTGACCCGCTGGAACCGCGCCACCACGGCAGAAATGATCAAACGCCACCGTGTCACGCGGTGGCGCTCGATCTCGACCATGGCGATTGATCTGGTCAACGACCCCGATCTGGACAGCTATGACCTGTCCAGCCTTGAAATGATCGGCGGCGGAGGTGCGGCCATGCCCGCAGCCATCGCCAAACGCCTGAAGGACATCACCGGACTGGATTATATCGAAGGTTACGGCATGTCCGAAACCATCGCCGCGACCCATATCAACCCGCTGACCGCGCCGAAACGGCAATGCCTTGGCATCCCCATGTTCGACGTGGACAGCCGCGTGATGGATGTGGAAAGCCGCACCGAAATGGGACCGGACGAGGTGGGCGAAATCGTCACCCACGCGCCGCAGGTGTTCAAAGGATACTGGAACCGCCCCAAAGACACCGCCGAAGTCTTTTTCGAACATGACGGCAAGACGTTTTTCCGCACCGGCGATCTGGGCTATTACGACGTTGAGGGCTATTTTTTCATGGTCGACCGCGTCAAACGGATGATCAACGCCAGCGGGTTCAAGGTATGGCCCGCCGAGGTCGAAGCATTGATGCACCACAACCCCGACATCGCCGAGGTCTGCATCATCGGCGCGCAAGACCCGCGCAGGGGCGAAACGGTCAAGGCCTATGTGGTGCCAACCCCCGCCGCGAAACCCCGACTGACGGAACAGGACATCATCAATTGGTGCCGTGCGGAAATGGCCGCCTATAAATGCCCGAAATCGGTTGTGTTCACCGATTCCCTGCCCAAAAGCGGTGCAGGCAAGGTGCTGTGGCGCGAATTGACCGAAACAGATGCCGCTGCGGCAGGAAACGCACAACGCGAGGCTGGATAATGCAATACGACGTTGCGTCACTTGACCCGAAAGGCGCTGATCGTTTACCAGCACGCAATTCCGCACCCAGCAACCAACGTGAATAGCAACGTGTCAGGACAACCAAAGTGAGAAAACGCGCAGCAGATCCCGCCACAGAGGCCGTCGAGGCCGAAGCCAATGGTGACCGCCAGTTCGTCACCGCCCTGCACCGCGGGCTGGATATTTTGCGCGCCTTCACACCCAACGACAAGGCGGGGCTGGGCAACCGTGAACTGGCTGAACGCACCGGCCTGCCCAACTCTACCGTATCGCGGCTGACCTATACGTTGTTGAAACTGGGCTATCTGGTCTATGACGAGGGCACAGGGCGTTACCGCATGGGCATTCCGGTTCTGGGGCTTGGCTATGCCTGCCTTGGCGGGATGAAAGTGCGCGAAACCGCACAGGTATATATGCAGCAACTGGCCGATGAATGCGGTGACGGGGTGCTGGTGGCGCTCGGCGGGCGCGACGACACGACCATGACCTATATCGCCTGCGCACGCGCATCCAAGGGCATGATTTCGCTGCAACCGAACGTGGGTTCACGGATTTCGCTGGCCCGTTCGGCGATGGGGCGCGCCTATATCGCGGGCTGTTCCGAAACCGAACGCGAACACATCATGGAACAGATCGCCGAACGCTATCCCGATGATTACCCGCGCATGGTGGATGAAATCACCGACGCCGCCGAACAGATCCGCACCAAGGGATTTTATTCGTCTATCGGTAAATGGCAATCCGACGTTCACGCGGTTTCTGTGCCCTATCGCGCACCACAGGGCGATGCGCCGATGCTGGCGTTCAACCTTGGCGGCCCCGCCTATATCCTGTCGCCCGAACGGCTGGAGGAAGAGCTGGGCCCGAAACTGGTGCAATTGGTCAATATGGTCAGCCGCAACGGGTATTGATCCCGTCGCGGCCATCGTTCATCGCGCCCTAGCCCGGAATCAACGCGATTTTGCCCGTTGCGCCACGGTTTAACACACGGTCCAGCACCTCGGCGGCGGTGGACAGGGGGTAACGCCCCTCGATCAGCGGTTTGATCTGGCCCTTGGCGTACCAGCCGAACAGCTCTACCATATTATTGGCATAATCGGCGGGCTGATGGCGGGTGAAATTGCCCCAGAACACACCGACGACCGCGTATTCCTTGACCAGGGCCAGATTGATCGGAAATTTCGGGATCTCGCCGCTGGCGAAACCGATCACCAACAGCCGCCCGTTGCGCGCCATGAAACGGGTCGCCGCGTTGAACGCATCACCGCCCACCACATCATACACCACATCCGCCCCCTTGCCGCCGGTCAGGGTCTTTACCTCGTCTTTCAGGTTGTCATAACCGATCGCCTCGTCCGCGCCTGCGTCCTTGGCCAACTGGCGCTTTTCATCAGAGGATGCCACGGCGATCACCCGCGCGCCCATGATTTTGCCGATCTGCACTGCGGCGATACCTGTCGCCCCTGCGGCCCCGAACACCACCAGTGTTTCGCCCGCTTTCAAATCGGCCCGCTGTTTCAGCGCGTGATGCGATGTGCCATAGGCCACCATCAATGCAGTGGCATCGGCGGGGTCCATTGCGTCGGGCATGGCGAACACGCGGGCTTCTTCGACTGCGACCTTTTCGGCATATCCGCCAAGGGTGCAGATCGCCGCGACACGGTCACCGACCTTTAGCTTTTTCACATCGGGGCCGATGGAATCGACCACGCCTGCCACCTCCATTCCCGGTGTGAACGGGCGGTCGGGGCGGGATTGATACAGGCCTTGCACCAATAACCCGTCGGGATAATTCACCCCCATGGCCTCGGACCGGATGATAACTTCGCTTCCTTTGGCGGCGGGATCGGCCACATCGCCATAAACCAGTTGATCCAATGGGGCGAAGTCGTTGCAAATGATGGCTTTCACGGGTGTTTTCCTCCTGTCAGAACGGTCGCTGACGCTGCGCCGTTTCCCTTGCTGCGCACCTTACCTGCCCTGCGCGCCTATGCCAGTTAGAAACCCGAAATCGTTCCGCATTTCGCTACGTTCTTCCGCAGCGCGAAAGAACCCTGCGTCACAATTTTGTGCCAATCCATGATTCAGCTTTTGAAACCGCCCGCAAAGGTCTAGCTTTTGCAGCAATCACACAGTCTACGGGAGGAGACTATGCAAGGCATGATGATGCAGCAATCGCTGCTGATTTCCGATATTCTTGACTACGCCGCAGGGGCGTTCCCAACAGCCGAGATCGTCTCGGCACGGACCGAAGGGGACATCCACCGCCAGACCTATCCGCAAACCCGCGCCCGTGTGGCGCAACTGGCGCACGGGCTGCAACGTCACGGCGTGAAACTGGGTGACCGGATCGCGACGCTGGCATGGAACGGCTATCGCCATTTCGAACTGTATTACGCGATTTCCGGCATCGGGGCCGTGTGCCACACGATCAACCCGCGCCTGTCGGCGGAACAGATGATTTATATCGTCAACCACGCCAAGGACCGGATGATTTTCGTTGATACCACATTCGTTCCGATCCTCGAGGCGCTAAAGGCACACCTGCCGGACGACATGATTTACGTGGTGATGACGGATCGCGCACATATGCCCGACACGTCCCTGCCCGGCGCCCTATGCTACGAAGAACTGCTGCACGGCGAACCCGAAGAAATC
Source organism: Paracoccaceae bacterium (assembly GCA_050633465.1). Lineage (GTDB taxonomy): Bacteria > Pseudomonadota > Alphaproteobacteria > Rhodobacterales > Rhodobacteraceae > UBA3069. The sequence goes on from JBOEGO010000017.1 coordinate 153,013, forward strand.
ACATGGCCCACCTTTGATGAAAACACCGCCGCTGGTCTGTGTTACACATCGGGCACAACCGGCAACCCCAAGGGCGCGCTGTATACGCATCGTTCTAACGTGTTGCACGCGATGATGATCGCGGTGTCGCTGGCCGGCACATTCAAAGAGGGCAACAAGGTTCTGCCCGTGGTGCCGTTGTTCCACGTCAACGCATGGGGCCTGCCCTATGCCGGTCCGCTTGCCGGTCTGACGCTGGTGATGCCCGGCCCTGCGATGGATGGCCCGTCGCTGTTCAAACTGATGGACGAAGAAGGCGTATATTCCGCATGGGGTGTGCCGACCATCTGGATGGGCCTGCTGGCCGAAATCAAGGCACAGGGGCGCAAGCCGAACGGGTTTGATGACGTGGTTGTCGGCGGGTCCGCTGCGCCGCGCTCGATGATCGAAACCTTTGAAAAGCTGGGTGTAAATGTTGGCCACGCCTGGGGCATGACCGAAATGAGCCCGGTCGGAACCCACGGTATGCTGCCCAGTCACATGGATGATTGGGACATGCAGAAACGCATCGACATGAAGGCCAAACAGGGCCGTCGCGTGTTTGGCGTGGACCTGAAAATCGTGGACGAGGACGGCAAACCCCAACCCCATGATGGTAAGGCCGTTGGCGAATTGTTTGTGCGCGGCAACACCGTTGTTTCCGGTTACTATGAAAACGAGGAAGCGACCGCCAAAGCACTGGACGCCGAGGGCTGGTTTGGCACCGGCGACGTGGCATCAATTGACCGCGACGGGTTCCTGACCATTCAGGACCGCGCCAAGGACCTGATCAAATCGGGCGGCGAATGGATTTCGTCGATTGATCTGGAAAACGCGGCCATGGCGCATCCGGCGGTTGCCAATTGCGCCGCCATCGGCGTGCCGCATCCCAAATGGGATGAACGTCCCGTGTTGGCCGCCATTCTGGCACCGGGGGCTGAAAAACCCTCGGTTGATGAAATGCGCGCCCATCTGGAAAAGCAGTTCGCCAAATGGCAGCTACCGGATGACGTGATCTGGGTCGATGCCCTGCCGATGACTGCGACCGGCAAGGTGTCGAAACTGAACCTGCGCAAGGAATTGGGCGATTACGTCCACCCCGAGCTGCGCGAAACCGCCTGATTACTCAGGCGCGCAGCCTGCGAATGTAACCAGAATAGCCCCTTCCGTTTCGGTGGGGGCTATTGCATTTGTGGCGGCCCGCTGCGTCAGTCGGTCTGTTCCCCTGTTACGGCCAGGGCATTGATACCAGACAACAATCGCGCCAGATCATCCCCCCTTGCCGCCAGCTCTTCTTCGATCTGGCGCTGTGCCTTGGCCCATTCCACCGCCCCCTTGGTCAATGCGGTTTCGCCCTTGGCGGTCAGGGCCAGCACCCGTTTGCGTTTATCCTTGGCATCGGGGCTGGATGAGATCAGCCCGTCACGATCCAGCGGCACCAGCCCGCGTGACAGCGCCGATTGATCCATCTCCATCAGGTCGGCGATTTTCTGCACCGTGGGTTTGCGCAGCCCCTTGACCCATGCCAGCGTTGCCAGTTGCGAAATCGTCAACCCCTGCCCAGCCAGTGCCGCATCATAGGTGCGGATCATCCGCCGCGAGGCCCGCCGCGTGGCAAGGCAATAACACGCCCCTGTCATCAGCTCTGCCAGTTCCGGCCCGTGTTGTTCCGTAGCGTCAGACATAGTTACTCCTCGCCCCCACCTTGACTCCATGCATATGCATGTGCTTCCATGCATATGCATGAAACGGAGGTTAGACCATGTTCGACGCAGTGCCAAGACCGGACTACAACGCCGGACGGGTGGACCTGTCGCAGATTGCAGGACTAAGCGGCCGGGCGTATCTTCAGGAATTGATGGATGGCAACCTCCCGGCGCCGTCCATGGGCCTGACGATGAACGCCTGGCTGCACCGTCTGGATGAAGGCGAAGCGGAATTTCGCGGCGAACCCGGTGCAGGGCATTTGAACCCGCTGGGGTTGGTGCATGGCGGTTGGGCGATGTCGCTGCTGGACAGCGCGCTTGGCTGTGCCGTTCATACCACCTGCGCCCCCGGAGAAGGGTTTGTTTCGATGGACACATCGGTGAAATTCATCCGCCCCCTGCTGCCCGACATGGGGCAGTTGCGCTGCGTCGCCACGGTGCAATCACGCGGGCGCACCATCGCCAATGTATCGGGCCAGATCGAGGACCAGAAAGGCAAATTGCTGGCGCTTGGCACATCGACCTGTTTTATCCAGAAACTGCCGGGCTAGCCCCCCCCCGCACAAAACAAAAAACCCCGCAAGGACTGGCCTGCGGGGTTTTTCCGTTTCGTATCAAAGGGGCGTTAAACCTCCAGCCACTCCGCCCGCACATCGTCGCGGGTTTTGAATTCGGCTGGCGTGCCCTCGTATACGATTTCGCCGTGGCCCATCACATAGACGCGGTCGGCAATGCGCAACGCGATCGACAGCTTTTGTTCGACCAACAGAATGGAAACGCCGGTCTTGGCGATTTCCGCAATCATGTCACCGATCTGTTGCACGATCTTGGGTGCCAGACCTTCGGTTGGTTCGTCGATGATGATCAGGTCCGGATCGCCCATCAGGGTCCGGCACATGGTCAACATCTGCTTTTCCCCGCCCGACAGAACGCCCGCCAGATTGTCCGCCCGCGCCCGAAGGTTGGGGAACATATCCAGCATCTGGTCAACCGAGTATTTGCCCGGATTTTTCATATCCTTGATGCCAAGGATAAGATTCTGGCGCACCGACATGCCGGGAAAAATATCACGGCTTTCCGGCACATAACCCAGACCCATGCGGGCAATCTTGTGGCTTTCCAATCCGGAAATCGGCTGCCCCTTGAATGTGATCTCGCCGCGGGGCGCGACCTCGCCCATGATGGCCTTGGCGGTGGTGGATCGCCCCACCCCGTTGCGGCCAAGCAGCGCGATCACCTCGCCCGGCATGATCGTCATATTGACGCCGCGCAGAACGTGGGATTTGCCATAAAAGGCGTTCAGATCCTTGACCGACAGCATCGGTTCGCTGGCTGCCTGGTTCATGCTGCGCCTCCTTCTGCATGCTCGTCTGCCTCGTCGCCCAGATAGGCTTCGCGCACTTTGGGGTCACCCCGGATTTCTTCGGGTTTGCCCGTGGCGATGATTTCGCCATAGACCAGCACCGAAATCCGGTCGGCCATGCCAAACACCACACCCATATCATGTTCGACGATGATCAGGGTTTTGCCCTCGGTCGCCTTTTTGATCAGGGCCACGGCGCGTTCGGTTTCCGAATGCGACATGCCCGCGGTGGGTTCGTCCAACAGGATAACGTCGGCCCCGCCCGCGATGGTGATGGCAATTTCCAGCGTGCGCTGATCGGCATAGGGCAGCAAAGCCGCCGGAAGGTGCGATTTGTCCAGCAAGCCGACGCTGTCCAGAATCTCGGCCGTTTTGGCCTGCACCTCTTTCAGGTTACCGACGTTGCGCCAGAAACTGTAACCGTATCCCATGGAATACAGCACACCACAGCGCACGTTTTCCCGCACGGTCATATTTGCGAAAATGTTGGACACCTGAAACGACCGCGACAGGCCCATGCGGTTGATCGCATAGGGTTTGACGCCGCCGATTTCCTGACCGTTCAGGCGAACGCTGCCAGCCGTTGGCTGATAGCCGCCCGAGATCAGGTTGAACAGCGTGGATTTCCCCGCGCCGTTGGGGCCGATAATCGCGTGGCGTTCGCCTGGCGCAATGTCCAGATCCACGCCACGGATGATTTCAGCCGGACCAAAGTTTTTCTTTAGCCCCTGGATGGAAAGAGCGGGAGTGCTCATGCGAGGACCTCCTCTGTTTCACGGTTCGCGCGACGCAGGAAATAGATGCCCAGTGCCAGCGGCACAGTGATCAACACCCATGTCAACGGATTGCCAAAGTTAAGGTGCATGCCGAAGGGTTCAAATGTTTCGCCAAACCCGTTGGACCAACGGACTGATACTTCGATCAATGTCATAAGCCCGAGGAAGACAAGGATAGACCCCAGCAATTGCATGGCCCATTTTCCGGCCACTTCGCCAAAGGATCCATTGCCGATCGCCCCTGTCAAACCGAACAGAATTCCCGACAGGCCGCGCGGTGCATACATCACGATCAGCATGAACAGCACGCCCAGATACAACAACCATGCTTCGGTGAAATCCGACAGCATCGACTGCATATAGGTCAGCACGATGGCGCCAATGATCGGGCCAGCGAAATAGGTGATCCCGCCGATATAGGCCATCAGCAACACGAAACCCGATGGAACCAGCGACACCGCTTCGGGTGTGAAGATTTCAAAATAGACCCCTGCCATGCCACCGGCCAGACCGGCAAATGCACCTGCAAAGATGAACACCAGATAGCGCACGCGCTGCGGATCATAGCCCACGAATTCCACCCGTTCGGGGTTGTCGCGGGTTGCTTCGGACATTTTGCCAAGCGGGGTGCGGGTAAAGGCATACATGCCCGCCACACCGACAACCAGCCAGAAGGCGATGAACCAATACACGTCCGAAACCGGCCCCATGGAAAGGCCAAACAATTCCGGCCCGTTCATGCGGTCACCTGAAATGCCTTCTTCGCCACCAAAGATCGAATTGAACATGAAACCCGCAGCCGCAATCAGTTCGGCCACACCAAGGGAAATCATGGCAAAGGGCGTGCCAGCACGGCGGCACGACGGCCAACCGATAATAGCACCCGCCAGGGCGCCACCGGCAAAACCGATGATCGGCAGGCCGAACACAGGATAACTGGCCCAGAACCCGCCATCGGCGTGTTCAATGGCGCGCATCGCGTGCATGGCAGCATAGCCACCCAGCCCGAAATACACCGCATGCCCAAAGGACAGCAGCCCGCCCCGCCCAAGCAGCATGTTATAGCTGAGGGCGAAAACGATATTGATCCCCATCACGCTGAGCAGCGCGTAAACCGTGCGGGACGGCCCGAAAAGGGGGATAACAGCCACGATAATGGCCAGCACGATAATGGGTAGCACCCGCTGGCGGAACTTCTGGCCACCAGTAGGCGCGAGGTTCGCGTTTGTTTGTGCGATAGAATTGTTCACAGCTCACGATCTCCTAGCAGGCCACGGGGGCGGATCATCAGGACAAGCACCAGCATCAGGAACGGAAGCATCGGCGCCAGAGAGGCGATGGTGATACTGCCCAGTTCCGAAGTCTGCGACAGACCAAGGAACCCGAAAATGTCGGCGAATGTGGCGTCAATGGCCACGGCAAAGGTTTGCAACAGACCCAGAATCATTGCGGCAAGGAATGCCCCTGCCAGCGACCCAAGCCCGCCAACAACAACAACCACGAATACAATCGGCCCCATTTGCACGGCCATGGCCGGATCGGTCACCAGATAGTTGCCGCCAATCACACCGGCCAGACCGGCAAGCGCACAACCCGCGCCAAACACAGTCATAAAGATGCGCGGCACGTTATGGCCCAGATTGCCCACCATATGCGGATGCGTCAGCGCCGCCTGAATGATCAGGCCCGCGCGGGTCCGGTTCAGGATGAACCACAGCGCGATCAGCATACCGACGGAAATAAACAGGATGAAAATCCGGTAGGCCGGGTATTGCGCGCCGAACAGTTCAAACAGCGGAAAATCCAGCAGGTCGGGGATGCGATAATCCACGGCATTGCGTCCGTAGACGATCTTGACCACTTCGTCGATGATATAGGCCAACCCGAAAGTGAACAGCAATTCGGCCACATGGCCGTTTGCATGCACCCTTCGCAGGCCCCATTTTTCAACCGCTGCCCCGATCAGGCCAACGCAGATTGGTGCGAATATCAACGCCAGCCAGAATGAACTGACCCCGCTGATGGTATAGGCGAAATACGCGCCCAACATATAAAAACTGGCATGCGCAAAGTTAAGCACACCCATCATACTGAAAATCAGCGTCAGACCGCTGGACAGCATGAACAGCAGCAAGCCGTATATCACTCCGTTCAGGAGCGAAAAAATGATCGTTTCCATGGGACCCTCTTGCAAAAGGGGCGCCGTGCGCGTTCGACGCACGGCGCCCTTCTGATTTACCCGTTAAGGTGGTGACGCTTACTCGGGGCGTTCCATCTTACAGGTGGTGGGCAGAGCCGTGGCTTCGGCTTCGATCTTGTCGCCGTCAGCCGAAGTCCACCCCAGCGGCAGTTGTTCAACACCGCGTTTCACATTGTCCGAAAAGACGGACATATACAGCGGCTGAATGATCTGGTGATCTTCGGCGCGCATGGTGACGGTGCCATAGGCGGTGTCCAGCGTCGCGCCTTCCAGTGCCTTGGCAACCGCGATCGGATCGTTCGAACCGGCCTTTTCGGCAGCCTCATCCAGCATGGTCATCGCTGTGAACACACGGGAGTAGTAGAAGTTGTTGTCGGTATAGGCTGCTTCGTAACCGTCAATCAGCTCTTCCTGCTCGGGGCTTACGTCCAGATTCGTATTCATTTCCGAAATCTGATAAACTTGGCCAACACCGTCGGTGCCAATGGCCGTGGCCGCACCAAGCGAGCCGCCGTAGTAGGTCAGGTAGGGAACTTTGTGGCCCGATGCGATGGCCGCCTTGATCAGCAGAACCATATCGGCGCCCCAGTTGCCGGTGATGACGGCATCTGCTTCGGACTGCATGATTTTCTGGATGTAGGGGGTGAAATCCTTGACCTTGCCCAGCGGGTGCAGCTCGTTGCCGACGATTTCGATGTCGGGGCGTTTCGCCGTCAGCATCTCTTCCGCGACTTTGGCGTTTGCCTGACCGTAGGAATAATCCTGACCGATCACATAGACCTTCTTGATTTCGGGGCGGGCCGCGATCCAGTCGGTGACAGCATTCATTTTCATATCGGTGTAGCTGTCGAAACGGAAATGGTAGAACGAGCAGCGTTCGTTGGTGAACGACGGTTCAACCGCAGCATAGTTCAGGAACAGAACTTCGTCGCCGGGGTTGCGTGCGTTGTGCTTGTTCACGGCGTCAATCAGCGCGGATGCCACGGACGAACCGTTGCCCTGCGCGATATAACGCACACCCTGATCGATCGCTTTCTGGAACTGGACCAGCGATTCTTTGGGGTTAATTTTGTTGTCGAATGCGATGATTTCAACATCTGCACCGTTGATGCCGCCACCTTTGTTCACTTGCTCGGCAGCATAGAGCCAATGCTTCATTGCGGCATCACCCGACGGACCAAAAGGACCGGAAAGCGGGTCAATAAAGCCGATTTTCAGCGTGTCGGCCGAAGCGCCCATAGCAACAAAACCAAGGGCTGCCGCAAGCGCGGCGGATTTCATAAGTTTCATGGTATTCCTCCCGTTACGAAAAGCTGCCAGCGTGGCAGGCTTTCCTTGACGCCATTCAAAGATTGATATTGCTTGCTTGTCAAGAATTCTGTGAAATTCTATTCTGCACTGCAAAACAAACATCAGAGGGAGGGATGTTATGTTGGACACCACACGCGACCCTGCGCAGTTCCGTAAGGCGATTCGTGAATGGCTAAGTACTGCTTGCCCTGAAGAGATGCAGGGCCGCGAAAGCCACGACGGATTCGCCGAATCCGACATCTGCTGGGGTGGCAAACGCTTCGAATTCTCCTCTCCCGCGCAGAAAACGTGGATGGATAACGCGGCGTCACAAGGCATGACCGTGCCGACCTGGCCCGCCGAGTATGGTGGCGCGGGCCTGTCGAGGGAACAACAAAAGATCTGGATCGAAGAATTGTCAGCCCTGGGCGCCAAGCTGCCGCTGCAATCCTTTGGCATCTGGATGCTGGGTCCGGCCCTGCTGGCATTCGGCACCGAGGAACAGAAAAAACGGTTCCTGCCTGAAATCGCACGCGGTGAAATCCGTTGGTGTCAGGGTTATTCCGAACCGGGCGCGGGGTCTGATCTGGCCAATGTCCAGACCAAGGCCGAGGATATGGGCGATCACTGGCTGATCAACGGCCAGAAAATCTGGACCTCATACGCCGATCAGGCCGACTGGATTTTCGCGCTGGTGCGCACGGATCGCGACGCGCCCAAACACAAGGGCATCAGCTTTATGCTGATCGACATGACCACACCGGGCGTGACGACCAAACCGATTCGCCTGATTTCCGGCAAATCGCCGTTCTGCGAAACCTTCTTTGACAACGTCAAAGTGCCCAAGGAACACGGGCCGGGCATCAACGCGATTGTGGGTGAGCAGAACCGTGGCTGGGACGTGGCCAAGCACCTGCTGACCCATGAACGCGAGATGATCGGTTCGGGGTCACGCGGACCATTGGGTGGCCGTTCCGTGGGGCAGATCCTGTCGTCGGACAGCACCCTGAACGACAATCCCGTGCTGCGCGCCGAGGCGATGAAATACGAAATCGATTCGATGGCAACCGGGCTGACGCTGGACCGCTACAAGGACATGGCAGGCGCGGGCGTGCCCATCGGCAACGCGTCTTCCATGTTGAAATATCAGGGGACCGAGCTGAACAAACGCGGCTATGAGTTGCTGATGTCACTGACCGGATCGGATGCCGCCGAATGGGACAGCCCCCATGGTGAACTGGCATCCGAATGGTTGCGCACCAAGGCGAATTCGATCGAGGGCGGCACATCCGAGGTGATGCTGGACATCATCGCGAAACGCGTCCTTGAACTGCCCTATAAGTAAGGAAAACATAGCATGGAAAGTCTTATCCTGAACGAAGACGAAACGATGCTGCGCGACGCTGCGCGCGGTTTCCTTGATGCGTCGGCACCTGTCACCGCGTTTCGCAAGGTGCGCGACGATGGCACCGGTTTCGACCGTGGCCTGTGGCGTGAAATGGCGCAAATGGGCTGGGCCGGTGTGCTGGTCCCCGAGGCAAACGGCGGCGCCGATATGGGCCACCGTGCGGCGGGGATACTGGCCGAGGAAATGGGCCAGACGCTGGTCGCATCGCCGTTCATTTCGTCGGCTGTGATCGCGGCCACCACCCTGCGGGCCGCCGCATCCGACCGTTTGGCGGGTATCGCGGACGGGTCCACCATTTACGCATTGGCCATCGACGAGGGTGCGAAATTCAACCCAAAGGCCGTGATGATGGAGGCAACCCAATCCGGCAACGCCTTTAAGCTGAACGGCAAAAAGGGGTTCGTAGCCGAAGGTCGCGCCGCGGACCGCGTGCTGGTTCTGGCCCGCACCTCGGGGTCGGCTGGCGATGCCGACGGGCTGACCCTGTTCGATTTAAACACCGACCGCGCCGGGTTGACCCGCGATGCGATTGCCGCCGTGGACGGGCGTGATTATGCCCGCATGGCATTTGATAACGTCGACGCCACGGGTGACGATGTGGTGGGCGAAGTGGGCGGCGGTCTTGCCGCGATCCAGCAGGGTCTGAACGCAGGACAAGCCGCGATTGCCGCCGAACTGGGTGGCGTTTCGGCGGGTGCGTTCGCCATGACGGCCAGCTACCTGAAAGAGCGCAAACAGTTCGACAAGCTGATCGGCACCTTTCAGTCGCTGCAACACCGCGCCGCGCATCTGTGGGCCGAAATCGAGGTCACCGCATCAGCCATCGCCAATGCAGGCCGGATGCTGGACGCCGACCCCGCAAACGCCGCCGTGGCCGTCAGCCTGGCCAAGGCACGCGCCACGGACACCGCCAAACTGGCCGTATCCGAGGGTGTGCAAATGCACGGCGGCATCGGCATGACCGACGAATTCGATATGGGTTTTTATATGAAACGCGCCCGCGTGGGTGCCGAATGGTTGGGCGACTACGGCTATCATGCCGCCATCGTCGCAGCCGCGCGCGGGTTCTGATCCGCGCATACAAAAAGGAAATACATTATGGGAATGACACCGAACGATCTGTTTGATCTGTCCGGCAAGGTGGCTCTTGTCACTGGCGGGGCCACCGGCATTGGCCGCATGGCAACCGAAGGGTTGGCCGCTGCGGGGGCACGGGTTCTGATCGCCAGCCGCAAGGCCGACGCCTGCGAAGCCGTCGCCAAGGAAATCAACGCCATGGGCCTGCCCGGCAGCGTCGAAGGATTCGGCGGCGATGTCGCCACCGAAGCAGGTATTGATGCATTGGCGGCCGAGGTGGCGAAACGCACCGACACCCTGCACATCCTGTTCAACAATGCGGGCCGCACATGGGGCGCGCCCTTGGGGGAACACCCCTATCAGGCATGGGACAAACTGTTCAGCCTGAACGTGCAGGGCATGTTCCACCTGACGCAATCCCTGCTGCCGATGCTGCGCAAGGCCGCAACGCTGGATGATCCGGCCCGCGTGGTCAACACGGGGTCGGTTATGGGCGAAATACCCAAGGGCACGATGACCTATTCCTATGCCGTGTCCAAAGGTGCGGTGCATCACCTGACCCGCGTGCTGTCCAACGATCTGGCCCCCGAACACATCACGGTTAACGCCATCGCGCCCGGCCCCTTTGTGTCGAAAATGACCGCATTCGCCATCGGCACCGAAGAAGGTCAGGCCAAATCGGCCCAAGGTGTTCCATTGGGCCGTGTGGGCCGCCCCGAAGATATCGCAGGCACGTTGCAGTTCCTGTGCGGTCGCGGTGGCGCCTATATTTCGGGCGCGGTGATTCCGCTGTCGGGAGGGATGCAGTCGCAGGCCTCTGGTTCGCTCTTCAACGAGGAACTGTGAGCCATGTCCCTACCTGAAACCAAAACCGTATCGCGCGCCGAATTCGAAGCCATGGTCGGCAGCGAAATCGGCGTGTCCGACTGGATGACGATCACACAGGACCAGATCGACACATTCGCCGATTGCACCCATGACCATCAGTTCATCCATGTTGACCCCGAAGCGGCGGCAAAAACCCCGTTCGGCAGCACCATCGCGCACGGGTTCCTGACCCTGTCGCTGTTGTCGGCCATGGTTTACCAGATGCCATCAATCGAAGGCGTGGTAATGGGCGTCAATTACGGCATGAACAAGATGCGTTTCGTGTCGCCGGTCAAGGTCGGCGCACGGGTGCGTGGCCGTTTCGTTCTGGGCAAGGTCGATGAAATCCGCCCCGGCGAAATCCAGACCACCCTGAACGTCACCATCGAAATCGAAGGGCAGGACAAACCCGCCCTTGTCGCCGAATGGCTTGGCCGCCGCTATTTCAAGGAATAACCCATGAGCAAAGTATCATTTGAAGGCCGCGTTGCCATTGTCACCGGTTCGGGTGTCGGTCTGGGGCGCAGCCACGCGCTTGGCCTTGCCGCACGCGGGGCCAAGGTTGTGGTCAACGATCTGGGTGTCGCGACCGATGGCACCGGGCAATCCTCGGCGCAGGCCGAATCGGTTGTGGCCGAAATCATCGCGGCGGGGGGCGAGGCCATCGCCCATGGCGCCAATGTGACCAAAGCCGATGAAGTGCAGGATATGGTCGATCAGGCCATCACCAAATGGGGCCGCGTCGACATTCTGGTGAACAACGCAGGCATCCTGCGCGACAAGACATTCACCAAAATGTCGCTAGAGGATTTCCGGCTGGTGGTCGACGTGCATCTGATGGGCTCCGTCGTGACGACCAAGGCCCTGTGGGACCATTTCCGCGAACGCGAATATGGCCGCATCGTTTACACCACATCGGCGTCGGGCATGTATGGCAACTTTGGCCAGTCCAATTACGGCGCGGCGAAATCCGCCATGCTGGGGCTGATGAATGTGCTGTGCCAGGAAGGCGCGAAATACAACATTCGCGCCAATATGCTGGCCCCCACCGCAGCCACCCGCATGACCGAGGGGTTGCTGCCCGAACAGGTGCTGGACCTGCTAAAACCCGAAACCATCACCCCCGGCCTGCTGGCATTGGTGACCGAGGATGCACCAACCCGCATGATCTTGGGCGCGGGTGGCGGCTGTTTCGCGGAAACACGGATTTACGAAACCCCCGGTGTCGCCCTTGGCGATGACGAGCTGAACGTGGATGCCGTGGTGGCCCGCATGGCCGACATTCGCAACCCCGAAGGGCAGCAGGTTATGCCGGGTGCATTCGATCAAACCAAGAAATACGCGGCCATGGCGGCCGCCAAGCGCGGCATCACATTGCCGGGCGCAAACGACTAAACCCAAGGAAGGACTTCACCATGCGTGACGCAGTAATCGTATCCACAGCGCGGACCCCGATCGGCAAGGCCTATCGCGGCGCGTTCAACAACACCCAAGCCCAAGAGCTGATCGGCCATGCCGTCAGCAACGCGGTTTCACGCGCAGGCCTTGACGGCTCGGAAATCTCCGATTGTTTGATCGGCACCGCGATCCAGCAGGGTTCGACAGGTGGCAATATCGCCCGTCAGGCTGTGATCCGCGCAGGTCTGCCCGTGACCATTGCCGGCATGTCGATGGATCGCCAATGCGCATCCGGCCTGATGGCGATTGCCACGGCAGCGAAACAGGTCATCCACGACGGCATGCAGATCTGCATCGGCGGCGGCGTTGAATCCATTTCGCTGGTGCAAAACCAGAACATGCGCACCGACCGCGCAGGCGACCCCTGGATCAAGGAAAACAAGCCCGCGCTGTATATGTCGATGCTGGAAACAGCCGAAATCGTTGCGGCGCGTTACAACGTATCGCGCGAGGATCAGGACGCCTATGCCCTGCGCAGCCAGCAACGCACCGCCGCCGCGCAGGACGCAGGCAAGTTTGACGATGAAATCGTGCCGCTGACCTCGACCATGGGCATCATGGACAAGGAAACCAAAGAGGTATCCTTCAAAGAGGTCACCCTGACCAAGGACGAAGGCAACCGCCCCTCGACGACATTGGAAAACCTGCAATCCCTGAACCCTGTGTTCAAGGACGGTCAAACCATCGCCGAGGGAAAATTCATCACCGCAGGCAACGCATCGCAGCTGTCCGATGGCGCATCGGCATCGGTGGTGATGGAAGCAAAAGAAGCCGAAAAGCGCGGGCTGCAGCCGCTGGGCCGTTACGTAGGCGTGATGGCCGCAGGCTGCGAACCCGATGAAATGGGCATTGGCCCGATCTATGCCGTGCCCAAACTGCTGGAAGCACACGGGCTGAAGATCGAAGACATTGGCCTGTGGGAATTGAACGAGGCATTCGCCAGCCAGGTCCTGCAATCGCAGCGCGTGCTGGGCATTCCTGACGAAATCCTGAACGTCAACGGCGGCGCCATTTCTGTGGGCCACCCCTATGGCATGTCCGGCGCACGTATGGTCGGCCACGCCCTGATCGAGGGCAAACGCCGCGGCGCGAAATACGTGGTTGTGACCATGTGCGTCGGTGGTGGCATGGGTGCCGCCGGCCTGTTCGAAGTGCTGTAAACCCGAACAAAAAACAAGGGGGCGCGGCAGTGATCGCGCCCCCATCCCCAACACCGGAGTAGACTATTCATGACCCAGCTTTTCGTCGTCCGCCACGCGCAGGCATCATTCGGGGCGGCCAATTATGACGTTCTGTCAGAGCTTGGTCACGAGCAGTCCTTTGAACTGGGCCGCGCATTACTGGCCCAGGGTGTGCGCCCTGACCGCTTTTTCATTGGCGAACAACGCCGCCACCGCGAAACCTATGAAGGCATCGCAAAAGGTATGGGGCTGGATGCCGCCCCCGCCGAAATCCACGCGGGCCTGAACGAATTCGATTTCAAGGAGCTGCTGAACGCGCACTACCGCCACTCCCCCGCGCCCGAACACATGCACACCGAACGCAAAAGCCATTTCCGCACCCTGCGCGACACGGTGCTGGCATGGCAGCGCGGCGATGTGGTGGACCCGCCGGAAACATGGGCAGAATTCACCGCCCGTGTCGAAAACGCGCGTCAGACCCTGATCGGATCGGGCGGTGAATGCGTGCTGGCTGTGTCCTCGGGCGGGGCCATCGGGCAAATGCTGGCCGCCACGCTGGACGCGCCATCGGAACAACAGATCAAACTGCAACTGCAAATGAAAAACTGCGCCGTGAACCGCTTTGTTTTTTCGCCGCGCAGTTTCTATCTGCACGGGTTCAACGAAACCCCGCATATCAACGCCGCCAACGCGGACAAACTGCTGACCTATAGCTAAGAAAGAGGGCCGAAGATGACCAAATCCGACCCCACCAAACTGGACACAGACGCCGTTGAAAAATGGCTGACCGCGAATATGGACGGTTTCCAGGGCCCGATCGAGGCCGAGAAATTCAACGTGGGCCAATCCAACCCCACTTTCAAACTGACCACGCCCACCAAAACCTATGTGTTGCGGCGCAAACCCCCCGGTGTTCTGCTGAAATCTGCCCATGCGGTGGATCGCGAATTTCGCGTGCAAAAGGCGCTGTATGGCACCGACGTTCCGGTGACCAAGGTCCATGTGCTGTGCGAAGATGACAGCGTGATCGGATCGGCGTTTTACGTGATGGATATGGTGGATGGCCGCCATTTCAACCTGCCCGACCTGCCCGAACTGGCACGCGAGAACCGCAGCGCGATTCAGGCAGAAATGGCCCGCGTTCTGGCCGCCATCCACAACGTCGATCTGGACACCACGGGCCTGTCGGATTACGGCCCCGAGGGCAATTATTACCGCCGCCAGATCGACCGCTGGACCAAGCAATACCGCGCATCCGAAACCGATACGATCCCCGCGATGGAGGAGCTGATCACATGGCTGGATCAGAACATCCCCGAGGACGACGGCCAACGCACGCTGGCGCATGGCGATTACCGCATCGACAACATGCTGTTTGAAAAGGACAGCCCGCGCTGCGCCGCCGTGCTGGATTGGGAGCTGTCCACCACGGGCCACCCCTATGCCGATGTCGCCGCCGTGATCATGCAATGGTCCATGCCCCCCGGCCCCGACAGCCGCGGGCTGGCTGGTGTGGACCGCGCCGCGCAGGGGCTGCTGAGCGATGACGAATTCGTGGCCGAATACTGCCGTTTGCGCGGGCTGGACGGGATCGACAAATTCGGGTTCTACCTAGCCTTCACCTTTTTCCGCATGGCGGGCATCATTCAGGGCGTTTACAAACGGGCATTGGATGGCAATGCATCCAACCCCGAACGCGGCAAACAGATGGGCGCAGCCGTGCCCCGTTTCGCCGAGGCAGGCGTAAACGCCGCCCGCAGCGTATGACACAAGGAAACACAGTGACCCAAGAGTTAGACCCCGCCCTGATCGAAGATCCCTATCCGCTGCAATCGCATATCGGGTTCAAAATCACCGCATGGAAACCCGATTACGCCCGGTTCGAACTGCCGCTGGAACCCTATCTGATGAACCGCTACGGCATCCCGCATGGTGGCGTTCATGCCATGATGCTGGACACAGTGATGGGGTTTGCGGGCTGTTACACCGGCGATCGCGACAAACCGCAACTGGGCATGACCCTGAACCTGAACGTCAATTTCGTGGGTCAGGCCAAGGGCAAACTGCTGATCGCCGAAGGCTGGCGCACGGGGGGCGGGCGCAAGACATTCTTTGCCGAGGCAAAGGTAACCGACGACCAAGGCAACAGCATTGCCACCGGCACTGGCGTGTTCCGCTACCGTTCGTAACGTCACGCGCCGCAGCGTCATGCTGGCAACAGGCCATCCCGCGGCTACGCTATTGTCAGACAATTGGAGGAGAACACCATGATCGAACAGATGCACCGCGTGGCGCTGGCCCGTCGCCCCAATGGCGACCCCGTGCCCGAGGATTTCAGCCATGAGGCACAGCCGATGCCCACCCCCGGCGAGGGCGAAGTGTTGGTGCAGGTGACGCATATGTCGCTGGACCCCTACATGCGCGGCCGTATGGATGACGTGAAATCCTATGCCGATCCCGTCCCGCTTGGCGGCACGATGGAGGCAGGCACCGTGGGCGTGGTGCTGCAATCCAACCATCCGCGTTTCGCTGCGGGTGATCTGGCCTTTGGTATGTTCGGCTGGGCCTCGCACGGGGTGTTGCCGGGCAACCAGCTGCGCAAACTCG
This sequence comes from Paracoccaceae bacterium, assembly GCA_050633465.1. Lineage (GTDB taxonomy): Bacteria > Pseudomonadota > Alphaproteobacteria > Rhodobacterales > Rhodobacteraceae > UBA3069. The sequence goes on from JBOEGO010000017.1 coordinate 168,964, forward strand.
ACCCTGCGATGGGCAAACCGGAAACCGCGCTTGGCGTGTTGGGGATGCCCGGTTTCACCGCATGGGCCGGCATGACCGCCTATGGCAAAATGAAGGCCGGTGAAACGCTGGTCGTTGGCGCGGCCACCGGCCCTGTCGGGTCGATGGTGGGGCAACTGGCCAAACAGGCAGGCCTGCGCGTGATCGGCATCGCGGGTGGCGCGGACAAATGCAAAATCGCAGTGGATACATTCGGGTTTGACGCCTGCATCGACCACCGCGAAAACGCCACGGCCAAGGAAATGCAGGCCGTGCTGGCCGAACATTGCCCCGATGGCGTGGACATCTATTTCGAAAACGTCGGTGGCCCGTCGCTTGGTGGGGTGCTGCCCCTGATGAACCTGCACGGGCGCATCATAGTCTGCGGCATGATCGCATGGTATAGCGGCGCAACCGATGAAACCGGCTCCATGCCCCTGCAAAAACTGTGGCGCATGGCGCTGGTGAAACGCCTGACCATTCAGGGCCTTTTGCAAACCGATCACGTCAGCCGTTTCGGCGAATTCCTGAAAGAGGTCGGCCCCAAGGTCGCATCCGGTGAAATCGCCTATATCGAAGACGTGGCCGAAGGGCTGGAAAACGCACCAACCGCGTTTATGGGCCTGCTCAAGGGCAAAAACCGCGGCAAGCAGATCGTCAAGATCGCCTGATTGCTCTGGCAACCTGATCAAAGGGCGGCCCCGCGCCGCCCTTTTTCAGCCGTTGGGGGGGGTGCGTCGTCACATTGCGCCCCTATTTTTGAAACCGGTCAGGGTAGACCAGTGGCATCCGTCAAAGTTCGGGACAGATGACAAAGAAACCCGGATCGCCGAAAATCGGCAGATTCCGCCAGAAAATTTTGCTGCTCCCCCGAACACACGGAGTATCAGCAATGCCAGTATCAGGCACAACAGCGGCGGCTTTCCTCTCCTTCGACCAATTTCATATTGTTAACCTTACGGGCCGGTCGCCCGATCCCATTCGTAGCGCCGCCAGACGCATGTCCTGCGACCGCGAAGACATCAAACACAACACAGCACTGAACCACATCTGCAAGGCGCTTGGATTCAATGGCGGTTTTGCGGGCTACAACAAAGAATGGCCGCGCCTTGAACAGTTTCTGTCGCAACAGGGGCTGAAACTGGACGGGTTGACGCAATTTGACAGCCCCTACCCGATCCACATCACGCCCACCCAAATCGCAGTCCGCCTGCTTAAATCAGGGAAGGCCATACCTTTCCGCGTCTTTACTGGAACGGGCTGGGGCTGTGTCAGACCTGATCACCACTGGCGCGTTTCGCGATTTCATGCTGCGGCAGAACCCCGAATACGCGGCCTATCGCCCCGACCGACCGGATCAGGACATGGCAGGCTGGCCCTTTTTTCAGACAACATCGGATGGGGTGCGCTGCATCAGGGCATGCGATGTGGGCGAGTTGTTGTTGAAACCCGGCGCTGTCATCAACACGCTGCATCTTGGCGCGATCTGCGCGGCATCGGAACATGTGTATGACATGCATCCCAGCAATTTCGGCGCGTGGAAAGGGTGGCGGTTCTGCTTTCGACTTGTCTATGACCTGCCCGATAACGGGGCATCGCGCAGCTGACAAGCGCGGAGGCTCCCGCCGACTTGGCGCGCATCAAAGATACGCCCCCCGTAGTTGGGCATGGCCCGGGGCTGACGCCCCGGGCCGAAGAGTATTGCGTTTACCCTGTCACAACACCGCAAGAGCGACCAAGGCCCGATGCGAAACCGTTTGCTATTTTTCGACGACTCGGTTACCCGAAAACGGCTTTGGTCCGGGTGTTCACGCGCCCGGTGAAAAGGGAATTCGGTGCGGCTTTTGGGCTTACTCCGGAACTGCCCCCGCAACTGTAGGCGGATAGCGATGTCGGTAATTGCCACTGTGACTGCGGTCATGGGAAGGCCCGACAAAGCGATGACCCGCAAGTCAGGAGACCTGCCAGAGTGATCACCTTGTTCGTACGCGGGGCGCGTATCGGGCTGCGGGCCTAACCGTAGTGGTGACGAAACTCACCGTTTGCGGACCGGCCGAAATACCCTGTCCAATGACACAAATACAGCTTTGTCCGGTATTTTCCGGACATGGACAGGACATTGATATAATGAACAAAACCAGCCTCGCGACCGGCTTGACCCTGACCCTGTGCGCGACCAATTTGCGCGCCGAACCGGTCTATGATCTGCCCGAAATCACCGTGACCGCCAACCAGACCGAAACCGATGCCGCCCGCAGCGGCACCACGGTCGAAGTGGTGACCGTACAGGAATTGAACCAATCCCCTGAAACCCGGCTGATCGACACGCTGACCACCCTGCCCGGCGTCAGCCAGTCGTCGAACGGCGGTTTGGGCACCTCGGCCAACATCCGCATTCGCGGGCTTGGCGGGTCATATGTGCCGGTTCTGATCGACGGGATCGACGTGACCGACCCTGCGTCATCTGGCAACGGATTCGCATGGGGCGGGGTCACCAGCCTGGGCTATGGCCGGGTCGAGGTCCTGAAGGGGTCGCAATCCGCACGCTTTGGCATGGGGGCCATTGGCGGGGTGATCAACCTGCAATCCACCCGCGCCACCCAGGACGGAACCCATGTGCAATCGGTTCTGGAATACGGCAGCTTTAACACCCGCAAGGCCAGCTATGGCGTGACCTCGCGCAGTGAACGGGCCGAACTGGCGCTGACATTTTCCCATGTGCAGACCGACGGATTTTCCGCCAACTCTGCCGGAACCGAGGATGACGGATACAAATCCAACCAGCTGAACTTTTTCGCGGCTTATGATGTCAGCGACAATTTCCGCATTGGTATCAACGGGTTCGTCGGCAAATCCGAGGGCGAGTTTGACGAATGGGGTGGCGACGGTGCCCTGCCCTATGACGAAACCAACGAATCCACCATCAAAGGCCTGCGCCTGTTTGCCGATTTCACCACTGGCGCGGTCGATCACAAAATCGCGCTGTCCACCTATGAAACCGACCGCACATCATCGTCCAACGGGTTCGACACACCATTCAATGGCAAACGCCAGAAGTTTGAATATCTGGGCAGCTATCAGGCCAATGACCGTTACACGCTGAACTTTGGCGTTGATCACATGCGCGAGGAAACCACCGGCGCATCTGCCGACAACACCGGCGTATTCGGCGAAGCCCTGATCGCCCCGTCCGATGCGGTGGATATTGCGCTGTCGCTGCGCCACGACGAACATTCCGATTTCGGCGGGTTCAATTCGGCCCGCGTGGCGCTGTCATGGCGCATCCAGCCCGACCTGATCCTGCGCGCCTCGGCGTCCAACGGGTTTCGCGCGCCCACGCTGTATCAGCTGACCAGCGTTTATGGCGATGCGACGTTCCAGCCTGAAACCTCGACCAGTTTCGATCTGGGTCTGGAAAAACAGTTTGGCGCGGGTTTCGTCAAGGCAACGCTGTTTCACACCAATATCGACAACCAGATCTTTTTCGATGGTGGATCAACACGTTGCACCAGCGGCTTCGGTTGTTACGAGGTGCAGGATTTCACCAGCAAGGGCGTGGAATTGTCCGGTGCCTATGACATCACCGACCGCGTGACCCTGACCGGCAACTACACCTATACCGATGCGCAGGATGCCACGGGTGCGCAGGCGTTGCGCGTGCCCAAACATGATTTCGAACTGGGTCTGGACGCGGCCATCACCGACCGTCTGACCATGGGTGTCAGCCTGAACCACGTCGCGGATCGCACCGATACAGTGGGCGCGGTGCCGGATTACACCGTGGTCAATCTGGGCGCGACCTATGACCTGAATGACAATGCGCAGGTCTATCTGCGGGTCGAAAACCTGACCGACGAAGGATACGAAACAGCGGCGGGGTATTCCACCTCTGGCCGCGCAGCCTATTTCGGGCTTCGTGCCAATTTCTAAGGTCATAATGCTTGGTGTGGCCCTCGTTTTTGCGGGGGCCGCTGCCATGGCCGACACAGGCGCCGATACGCCCAAACGGGTTGTGTCGATCAACCTTTGCACGGATCAACTGGCACTGATGCTGGCGGATAAGGGACAGTTGATTTCTGTCACCAAAATGAGTCAGGACCCGCGCAGTTCGGCCATGGCCGAGGCGGCAAATACCGTTCCCGCCAATGCCTCCCGCGCCGAAGAAGTATTTGCGATGAACCCCGATCTGGTGCTGGCGGGTGCCTATTCATCCTATGCGACGGTGCAAATGCTGCAACGCCTTGGCGTGCGGGTCGAGGTGTTCAAGGCGGCATCCTCGATGGCGGAAATACGCAGCGGCATCACCCGCATGGGGGCCGTTCTGGGGCAACAGGACCGCGCCACCGAAATGCTGGCCGGTTTCGATGCCGAACTGGCGCGCCTGTCGGATGCCCCCGCACATCGCCCCCGCGCCGCGCTCTACTTCGCCAATGGCTATACCACGGGCGAGGCAACCCTGACCGGCCAGATCGTGCAGGCCGCCGGTTTCGCCAATATCTCTAGCGAGCAGGGGTTTGCCGCTGGCGGGTTTCTGCCGCTTGAAAAACTGGCGCTGACCAATCCCGATGTGGTGATCACCGGCCAGCCCTATCGCGGCGCATCCCGGGCCGAAGCAGTGATGCACCACCCCGTGATCGAGCGCCTGAAATCCCGCGCCACCGTGGCCGCCATCACAGATCGCGATTGGGTCTGCGGCACGCCGTTTGTGTTGCGCGCCGTTGCTGAAATGCGCGATTTGCGCCTGTCGATGGAGCCAGCGAAATGAGGCTGATGTTAGCCCTGTCTGCCCTTGTGCTGCTGTTGTTCGTGGGGTCGCTGACGGTTGGCCCTGCGGGGTTTGGCGGGCTGTCCGCCCTGTGGGGCGGTGATGGGCCGATGCCCCTGATCATGCATGAAATCCGCCTGCCCCGTGCTTTGCTGGGGCTGATGATCGGGCTGTCACTGGGCCTGTCGGGCGCTGCGATGCAGGGCTATTTGCGCAACCCCTTGGCCGAACCGGGGCTGATCGGCGTGTCATCCACGGCGGCGCTGGGTGCGGTGCTGGCGATCCACACCGGATTGGCAGGCGCATGGATGCTGGGCCTGCCGCTTGCCGCATTGGCGGGGGCAGTGATCGGCGTCGGGTTGATCCTGTTGCTGGCGGGGCCGCGTGGCGGATCGCTGACGCTGATCCTGGCGGGGATCGCCCTGTCGGCCATGGCGGCGGCGCTGACATCGCTGGTGCTGAACCTTGCGCCAAACCCATGGGCCGCGAATGAAATCATATTCTGGATGATGGGGTCACTGGCGGATCGGTCGATGACCCATGTCTGGCTGGCCTTGCCCCTGATGGTGGTTGGCTGGCTGTTGCTGGCCACCACGGGGCGCGGGTTGGATGCCCTGACACTGGGCGAGGACACAGCCGCCGCCATGGGTATCGACATGCGCCGTTTGCGGCTGGTGCTGGTGTTTGGCACCGCCTGTGTGATCGGCGCGGGCGTGGCTGTCGCCGGGTCCATCGGCTTTGTCGGGCTGGTGGTGCCGCATCTGTTGCGCCCGCTGGTCCAGGCGCGGCCCTCGCATTTGTTGTGGGCCTCGGCGCTTGGCGGGGCGGCGATGGTTCTGGCAGCGGATATTGCCGTGCGGATCATGCTGCCCGATGGTGATTTGAAACTGGGCGTGCTGACAGCCCTTGTTGGTGCGCCACTGTTCCTGCACCTGATTTACAAAACCCGCAGGGGGCTGGCATGACTGTTCTGTCACTGGATCATTTGTCGGTGCGCCTGCGTGAACGTGCCATTTTCAACGATGTGTCGCTTTCGGTGTCGCGTGGCGAATTTGTCGGCCTGATCGGGCCAAATGGCGCGGGCAAAACTACGCTGATGCGGGCCGCGCTGGGGCTGGTGCCGTTTTCGGGCGACAGCAGCCTTGCCGCCATGCCCCTGTTGCAACGCGCCCGCCACGCCGCATGGATGCCGCAAACCCGCGATATTGCATGGCCGGTGGATGTGGATACGCTGGTGATGCTGGGGCGGGTGCCGCATCTGTCGGCTGCCGCCCGCCCCACTGATACCGACCGCGCCGCCGTCGATGATGCCATTGCACGGATGGAGCTGGAGCCCTTCCGCCACCGCACCGTGACCCGCCTGTCGGGCGGCGAACAGGCCCGCGCCCTGATCGCCCGCACGCTGGCGCAGGACACCCCCCTGTTGATGGCAGACGAACCCATTGCGGGGCTGGATCCCGCGCATCAGATCGCCACGATGCAGGTATTTGCAGGGCTGGCAAACGAGGGCCGCGCCGTTATCACATCCCTGCACGATCTGGGTCTGGCCGCACGCCATTGCACCCGGCTGATCCTGCTGGGCAAGGGGGGCATCGCCGCCGATGGCCCGCCCGAAACCGTGCTAAGCCCCGAAAACCTGCGCGACATTTTCGGCCTGACCGCATGGTTTGAAAACACCGCCCAAGGGCCGGTTTTTCAACCGCTAAAGGTGATCAGATGAGCCTGACCCTGAATGGCCAATGGATGGAGCTGGATCTGGGCACGCCTTTGCGCGTGATCAGCTGGGCCATCAACCGCCCCGGTCTGGTCACCGCGCAGCACGTCATCTGGCGCGAGGTGCGCAACGCCGATCTGCCCCCCGATCTGGATGTAAGCGACTGGTTCAGGGGCGAACTGGCCGCACGGGGGCGCAGCGATGCTGTTGCATTCCTGACCTCGCGCACGCTGGCCCGCCACAACCGAACGCAGGCCACGGTGGATGGCATAACCGCCCGCTGCACCGCCACCACGGGCCTGTCCAACGCCGAACGCATCGGCACCCGCACCGATTATTCCGCCCGCAACTGGGGCACCATCAACCTGTGTGTCAGCCTGTCCATCGGACTGACCGACGCCGCCCTGATCGAAGCAATGTCAATCGCAGCCCAAGCCCGCACCGCCGCCGTGATGGACGCCGGCGTGATCCTGCCCGCAGGCATCGCCACGGGCACCGGAACCGACTGCATTGCCGTGGCCGCACCGGCGGGGGATTGCCCATATGTGGGCCTGCACACCCCGCAAGGCGAGGCATTAGGCCGCACCGTCTATGATGCGATATATCAAGGCGCGATGGATTGGCGTGGTGATTATCCCCATGCAAAGGCCCTGCCACTGAAACCAAAGGACACCCCATGAACGCCAACCGCCTGCGCGAATTTCTGGAAACCGGCGGGCCCGCGCTGTGGGTCATTGCCGCGCTGTCGGTGATGACGCTGGCCCTGATCCTGTGGAAGGTCTGGCGCCTGTCGCTGGCGGGCGCATGGGCGGGCAAAGCCACCGAACAGGCCGTCACCCTGTGGTGCGCGGGCGATGCCGATGCCGCCCTGTCGCTGTTGGCCCCGCGCCGGTCCTTGCGCGCACGGCTGGCGCTGGCCGCGATGCAGGCGCAACAATCAAACCTATCCCCCGCAGATGCCCGCGAGGAAACAACCCGCGTTGCCAAATCCCTGCTGTCAGGCACCCGTGGCGGTTTGCGTGCGCTGGAATTGATTGCCACCATCGCGCCGCTGGTCGGGCTGTTGGGCACGGTTCTGGGCATGATCGAGGCCTTTCAGGCGCTACAGGCCGCAGGCAGCCGCGCCGACCCGTCGGCCCTTGCTGGCGGCATATGGGAGGCATTGTTGACCACCGCCGCAGGCATGGCCGTGGCCATCCCCGCATCCATGGCGCTGACATGGTTCGAAAGCGTGGTCGAACGGGTCCAGACCGATATGGAGGACGCAGCGACGCGTATTTTCACCCGCGCCCCAACCAAGGAGAAACAGGGCTGATGTTCGCCTTTGCCGCCCCGCGCCCACGGCGCAAACCCAGCCTGACACCGATGATTGATGTGGTGTTTTTGCTGCTGGTGTTTTTCATGCTGGCGGCACGGTTCGGGGCAGAAAATACCCTGCAATTACAGACCTATGGCACGGGTGGAAGCGCCTATTCCGGCCCGCCCCGTCTGGTTGATGTCCTGCCCGGCGGGCTGCGCCTGAACGGGGTGGTGGTCACGATGGACGCCCTGTTGGCCGACCTGCCCGCGTTGATGCAGTCAAAGGGCGATACCGTGGTGCTGCGCCCGATGGAGGGCGCGAATTTGCAGGATCTGGTCGATGCCATGGCGCCCCTGTCCGCTGCCGGGTTGACCGGCCTGGTTCTGGTGGGGGAATAGCGCGATGAATTTCGCCCCCGCCCGCCGTAGACAACGCGCCGAAAGCATCGTGCCGATGATCAATGTGGTGTTTTTGCTGCTTATTTTCTTTCTTATGACGGCGCAGATTGCCCCGCCTGATCCGTTTGACATCACCCCGCCAAATGCCGAAGGAGCAGAAGCAGAGGCGCAACCAGATACCCTGTATCTAAGCGCTGGCGCAGAGCTGGCATACGAAGACGCAACAGGCGAGGATGTGTTCACCGCACTTGCGCGCCGCACAGCACAGGAGCCGCTGACAATCCGCGCCGATGCCGCCCTACCTGCAACGCGGTTGGCCATGTTGTTACCGCGCCTTAACACATTGGGGATCAACAGTTTTCAGCTGGTCACGGGGGCGCCATGATCCGGTTTCTGGAACCCTTTTTCTTTACCTCGATCGCGGTGGCGGGGCATGTGGCGTTGTTTTCTGCCGCGCCGGTGGGCATGCCCCCCGCCAGTGGCGATCAAGGCAGCACATTGATTTCGCTACAGGCGACACCGCAAAACATGGGCGATCTGGTCGCCGCATGGAACGCGCCGCCCGAAACCATAACCGAAGTCGCAATGCCCGCGCCCGAGGAGGCTCCAAGCGAGGCAGCGCCAGAAAACACACCCGCGACACGCCCTGAAATGGCCGCGCCCGTTATGCCAGCCATGCCGAAAATGGCGCTGCCCCAGCCCGCGCTGGACAGCCCCAGCATCGACACATCCCCTGCAGCGCAGCCAAAACCAAAACCAAAACCGAAGCCCCCTGTCAAAGCGCAAAAAAAGCCAACAAAATCAACGCCAAAACCCGCCGCAAAATCCAATGCACAGGCGGCACAAAAATCGGCTGGCACAGGCAACAAGGGCAACGCGGGCAAAAACGGCACCGCAAAAACCGCCACCAAAAAGGCGGCGAATTCGCCCAAAGCTTTGTCACAATGGCATGCGGGAATCAGATCGCGGATTGAACGCAAAAAACGCGCACCGCGCAATTGTCGCGCCTCTGGCACGGCGAAACTGCGGATAAAGGTCGCGACCTCGGGCCAGGTTGTCGGGCTGTCAATGGCGCAAAGTTCAGGAAATGCGGCGCTGGACAAGGCGGCGATTTCTGCGGCACGCGGGGCGCGCCTGCCTGCGGCCCCGCGCGGTGTCAGCGGGGCCACAACAGTAATTTTACCGATCCGGTTCAAGTGCTAGCAAGGGGCGGATGCCTGCCGCTATCACTTTGTAGGTGCGAGACATTTCACGAAACTATCCGCGATGCTTTGCAGGGTTTGACCATATAAGTCGGGGCCCAGATCATGCGAGGTTCCAAGCGGGTCCAGCACGCCTTTGGTCACCAGATCACCGAACACACTGTCGATAATGCGGTCGTTGAACTGCGGTTCGGACATGGCGCAAGTGATGCCGCCATCCGTCACGACGGCGCGCAATTCGGCCACGCGCGAGGCACTGGCGCGGGTGGCATCGGACAGGTTCAACGCGCCTGCGGCATGCACCCCGAAACGGGTTTCGTAATACTGATAGGCGTCATGGAACACGATAAACGGGCGGTCGTGCAGCGGGGCCAGATCGGCCTGTAACCGCGCAGTCAGCGCCGTCATATCCGCGATTCCATCGGTGGCATTTTGCGCATATTTTTCAGCATTTTCAGGATCCAGGCGGGATAGCTCGGCTGCGATCACCGCCATCCAGATGCTGGCATTTTGCGGGTCCAGCCATGCGTGGGGATCCTGGCCATCATGCCCGTGATCATGGTCGTCATGGTCGTCGTGATCGTCGTGGTCATCGTGGTCGGCATGATCGTCGTGGTTTTTGTGTTCTTCCTCATCCGCATGGCCATCATGATCATGGGATTCAAACAGCACTGTGTCACGGCGATCCAGCAACAGGGTTTGCGGGTTTTCCAACAGTTCGATCGACAGGGCATCGGGTGCCAATCCTGAAATACGGGCCTCTAGCCAAGGGGTTAGGTCAGCCCCCAGCCAAACCACCATATCGGCGGATTGCAGGTTTGCTGCCTCTTGCGGGGTCAGGGAATATTCGTGCGGCGACGCCCCCTGACGCACGATCAATGACGGTTCGCCCACGCCCTGCATCACAGTCGCCACCAATGAATGCACCGGCGCGATGTCAGTGACCACATTCGGGGTCTGAGCATACGAAACGCCGGTGAAAACATACAAAGCGTATAAAACGGGGGGTAGTTTCTGTAACATTGGGGCTTTCCTTACGCCAAATTCCGGTCGCGGGCAGCAGTAACTGTTATGTTATAACATTGCAAATGGAAAAATCCTGCGCTAATTCATTCCCATGACAAACAGTTTCGCCAGCCATGACCACAGCCACTGCGTGAGCGACGCCCTGACACAGGCCGATACGCATTGCGCCGAAAACCGATTGCAACTGACGCCGGTGCGCCGCCGCGTGTTGGAAATCTTGCTGCGAAAACATCGCGCCATGGGGGCCTATGACATTCTGGCCGTGCTGGACGACGAGGGGCTGGGATCGCAACCGCCCGTCGCCTATCGTGCGCTGTCGTTTCTGGTGGAACACGGGTTTGCCCATAAGGTAGAACAGTTGAACGCCTATGTCGCCTGCACCCATTCCGAAACCCGCCATACCCCTGTGTTTCTGATCTGCAAGGGCTGTGGCATGGTCGAGGAGGCCAAAGCCGACAGCAATGACGGACCACTGGGCAGGATCGCCGCCGACACGGGTTTCAAGATCGAACACGCGGTGATCGAAGCGCAAGGGCTGTGCCCGCAATGTCAGGCAGGCGCGGTATGAGGCTGGTCACCCTGACCGATATGTCGGTGAAACACGGCGGGCATCAGGCGCTGAGCCATGTCGATCTGGATGTGAACGCCGGTGAAATCGTGACCATAGTCGGGCCGAACGGGTCGGGCAAATCCACATTGTTGCGGGCTGTGATTGGCGCAGTGAAACCCGACGCGGGGCAGATCACGCGCGCCGACGGATTGCGCATTGGATACGTGCCGCAAAAGCTGCAAATTGATCCGACCCTGCCCATGACGGTAGAGCGGTTTTTATCGCTGCCGCGCCGTCATTCCCGGGCCGAGGTCACAGAGGCATTGCAAAACGCCGGCCTGCAAGATCTGCGCAAGCGCCAGATGACCGACCTGTCGGGCGGGCAATTCCAGCGGGTGTTGCTGGCCCGCGCATTGATCGAAAAACCGCAGCTGTTGCTGCTGGACGAGGCAACGCAGGGGTTGGATCAGGTCGGATCGGCCGCGTTTTATCGCCAGATCGAAGAGGTGCGCAGCAATATGGGTTGCGCCATTTTGATGGTCAGCCACGAATTGCATGTGGTGATGAGCGCATCGGATCGCGTGATCTGTTTGAACGGCCATGTCTGTTGCCATGGCACGCCTGAAATCGTGGCCTCGGCACCGGAATACCGTGCGCTGTTTGGCAGCGGCACGCAGGGGGCGCTGGCCCTGTATCGCCACGAACATTCGCATTCCCACGATCTGGTCGGGCATGACGATTGCGGGCACGACCATGGGCACGGGCATGACGATTGCGGGCACGACCACGGGCACGGACACGATAAGGACGCGCAGAATGCTGGATGATTTCATGGTGCGCGCGCCGCTGGCGGGGCTGGGCGTGGCGCTGGCGGCGGCACCTTTGGGGTGTTTCGTGGTGTGGCGGCGCATGGCCTATTTCGGGGATGCGACTGCGCATGCCTCGATCCTGGGGGTGGCGCTGGCGCTGGCGCTGTCGGTGTCGGTGTTTGCGGGGGCCGTGGGGGTTGCGTTGTTGATGGCGCTGACGGTTTCGGCCCTGACCGGGCGCGGTTACGCGATGGACACATTGCTGGGCGTCATGGCGCATTCGGCGCTGGCATTCGGATTGGTTGCCGTGTCGTTTTTACCCGGAGTGCGCATTGATTTGATGTCATATCTGTTCGGCGAAATTCTGGCGGTGACCAAGGGCGATCTGGCGGTGATCTGGGGCGGGGCTGCATTGGTGATGGCGCTGATCGGCTGGCGCTGGAACGCCTTGCTGACCGCCACATTAAACGAGGATCTGGCGCATTCTGCGGGGCTGGACCCGAAACGCGAACAACTGGTGCTGACCGTGGCGCTGGCGCTGGTGGTGGCCGTTGCGATCAAGGTGGTCGGGGTTTTGCTGATTGCGGCGCTGTTGATCATTCCCGCTGCGGCGGCCCGCACGCTGGCCCGCACGCCCGAATCCATGGCGGTGATGGCGGCGGTGATTGGCGCGGTTGCCGCCTTTGTCGGTTTTTACGCCGCGTTCTATTTTGGCACGCAGGCGGGGCCGACCATCGTGTGCTGTGCCACGCTGATTTTCGCGGCTTTGACGCTGGCCTCAGCGGCGCGGGGCAAGCGGGGGTAAGCGGGGCAAGCCTGCCTCTTGGGCTTTGGCCTGGGGTGTTATAGGCTGGGTTCAGCGTTGTTTAGGGGAATGCCATGCCTGATCTGTCACAGTTGATCGACCAAGGGCGCGGCGTTGCGCCCGCCGATATCGTGCTGCGCGGGGGCAAGGTGTTTTGCCTGATCACTGGCGAACTTCTGGATGGTGACGTGGCGATTTGCGGCGATACCATTGTCGGCATTTGCGATGATTACGAGGGACGGCAGGTCATTGATGTGACGGGGCAGATTCTGGTGCCCGGTTTCATCGACACCCACCTGCATATCGAAAGTTCGATGGTGACCCCGTTTGAATTTGACCGCTGTGTTCTGCCACGCGGCGTCACCACCGCCATTTGCGATCCACATGAAATTGCCAATGTGATCGGGCCGGACGGCATCGGCTATTTTCAGGATGCCGCGATGCGCACCCTGATGGACATTCGGGTGCAATTGTCATCCTGCGTGCCATCGACGGATATGGAAACATCGGGGGCGGAAATTCTGGCCGATGACCTGCGCCCGCTGATGGGCCACCCGCAGGGCATCGGGCTGGCGGAATTCATGAATTACCCCGGTGTGTTGTTCAAAGACCCCGATGCGCTGGCCAAGCTGGAGCTGTTTCGCGGAGGCCATATTGACGGGCATTGCCCGCAATTGTCGGGGCGGGATTTGAACGGTTATATCGCGGCGGGCATTCGCACCGAACACGAGGCCACCACCGCGGATGAAGCCCGCGAGAAGCTGCGCAAGGGGATGCGGGTGCTGATCCGCGAAGGATCGGTTTCAAAGGATCTACACGCGCTGGCCGAGGTATTGGACGAGCGCACAGCCCCCTATATGTGCCTGTGCACCGATGACCGGAACCCGTTGGACATCGCCGAACATGGCCATCTGGATTACATGATCCGCGAATTGATCCGGCTGGGGGTGCCTGCGCTGGCGGTCTATCGCGCTGCGTCGCTATCGGGGGCAGAGGCATTCGGGCTAAAGGATCGCGGCCAGATCGCGCCGGGGAAACGGGCCGATATCGTGGTTCTGGACAGTCTGGAGGGCTGCAATGCCGCCCGCGTGTTCAGCGGCGGGATCGAGGCAACCCCCGACAATTTCGCGAAGCGTGAAATGGTAGCGCCCATCGGGCGGCAATCGGTCAAGGCGCCCAGGGTCACCCCCGAGGATTTCCGCAGCCCCGCCAACAGCAGCACAACGGATGTGATCGGTATTATCGAGGGCAAGATCATCACCGAGCATCTTCACGAGGATATCGTGATCGAGGATGGCGACAAACGCCCCGACCCAGCCCGCGACCTGATCCGCATTGCGGTGGTCGAACGCCACGGCAAGAACGGCAATATCGCCACGGGTTTTGTGCGCGGGTTCGGGTTACAGCGCGGCGCGATTGCATCGACCGTGTGCCACGACCACCACAACATCGCCGTGGTCGGCGCGGATTACGCCGATATGGCGCTGGCCGCGAACCGTTTATCAGACATCGAGGGCGGGTTTGTGGTGGCAATGGGCGGCAAGGTTCTGGCCGAATGCCCCCTGCCTGTTGCCGGATTGATGAGCCTCGCGCCATTCGAAGAGGTCCATGCGCAACTGTCCGCCCTGCGCGAGGCCGCAAAATCGCTGGGCGTCACATTGGAAGAGCCGTTTTTGCAACTGGCGTTTCTGGCGCTTCCGGTGATTCCCGCGTTGAAAATCACCGACAGGGGGCTGGTTGATGTGGTGAAGTTCGAGATCATCCCCTAACCCTGCTTGCCGCGCCAATAACCCCACGTCACGCCAGCAATTCCGCACCGCAAAAGGCAATTCCGCCGGATTGACGCAGCGCTGCACGCGCTCTACCTTCACACGTCAAAGGGGAGGAGTTGCGGGGCACGTTAGCCCGCCTTCCTCTGTCATGTGAGCAAGACAAAGGACTGCAAATGCCCAGCGAAACGATCAACGACAACATCACGATCGAACAGGAGGGCGAGATTGCCCTGATCTGTATCGACAACCCGCCAGTCAATGCATTCGGGTTGGATGTGCGCAAGGGTTTGCAGACCGCCATCAAACAATTGAACACCGCAGGCAGCGCCAAGGCGATTGCGATTTACTGTGCCGGGCGCACATTTGTGGCCGGTGCGGATATCAAGGAATTCGGCAAAGCCCCACAGCCCCCCGCCCTGCCCGACCTGCTGAACGAGGTCGAACAATCCGCGATTCCGGTGATTTCGGTGCTGCATGGCACGGCACTGGGTGGTGGTTTGGAACTGGGTCTGGCGACCCATGCCCGCATCGGTGTTGCAGGGCTGCGCGTTGGCCTGCCCGAGATTTTTCTGGGCCTGCTGCCCGGTGCCGGTGGCACGCAGCGGGTGCCGCGTCTGACGGGGATTCCCTTTGCGTTGGATATGTGCCTGTCGGGCCGTCAGGTCGGTGCAAAAGAGGCGCTGGAAAAGGGTCTGATCGACCGGATTGAAACGGGTGAACCGCGCGATATCGCGTTGAAAGCCGCCGGTGATGTGATTTCTGGCGCGCTGACCACACGCCGCACCGACCAGATTGAAACCGCCCCCGATGACAAGGCGCTGGCCGACACCGCCGCCATGCTAAAGGCGAAACAGGCGCATCTGTTTTCCCCCCATAAGATTGTCGAGGCCGTGGCCGCATCAACCGGCCCGCTGGAGGCAGGCCTGAAGGTCGAACGCCAGGCATTCATGGACGCGATGCAAACCCCGCAGCGTGGCGGTTTGATCCATGCGTTTTTCGGTGAACGCGCCGTGTCCAACATCCCCGAAGCCAAAGGCCCGACCCGCGATATTGCGAAAATCGGCGTGATTGGCGGCGGCACCATGGGGTCGGGCATCGCCACGTCCTGTTTGCTGGCGGGCATCCCCGTGCGCCTGATCGAGGTCGCCGCCGAAGGGTTGGAACGTGGCGTTGCCACCATCACCAAAAATCTGGATGGCGCGGTTTCGCGCGGCAAATTAAGCGCCGACAAACGCGACGCCACGCTGGCCATGCTGGAGCCGTCACTGGGTCTGGAGGCGCTGTCGGATGTCGATCTGGTGATCGAAGCCGTGTTCGAAAAGATGGAAGTGAAAAAGGACATTTTTGGCCAGCTGAACACCATCTGCAAGGAAGGTGCCATTCTGGCGTCGAACACCTCCTATCTGGATATCAACGAAATCGCCGATTGCACATCGCGCCCGGCTGATGTGATCGGGTTGCATTTTTTCAGCCCCGCGCATGTGATGCGCCTGCTGGAAATCGTGCAGGGTGCAAAAACCGCGCCTGACGTTTTGGCGACAGGGTTTGCGCTGGCGAAAAAGCTGAAAAAGATCGGCGTGTTGGCGCAGGTTTGCGACGGGTTTATCGGCAACCGCATTCTGGCGCATTACGGCAAAACCGCCAGCTATCTGGTGTTGGACGGTGCCAGCCCGCAACAGGTGGACAGCGCATTGGAAGGGTTCGGATTTGCCATGGGCCCGCATAAGGTGGGCGATCTGGCGGGGCTGGACATCGGTTGGATGACGCGCAAGCGCAAGGCCGATGACCGCGACCCCAATGAACGCTATGCCGGTGATGTGGCTGACAAAATATGCGAAAATGGCTGGTTCGGGCGCAAGACCGGACAGGGCTATTATATCTACAACGCCGGTGCGCCCGTGCCGAACGCCGAGGTCGCGACCATCATTGATGATGTGCGCGCCGCCAATGGCATCACCCCGCGTGAATTCACCGACGAGGACATCGTAGACCGTTATATGACGGCCATGATTGTCGAGGCCACCCGCGTGGTCGAAGACGGCACCGCCAAGCGCCCCGTGGACGTGGATATGGTGTTCCTGTTCGGTTACGGTTTCCCGCGCCATCGCGGCGGGCCGCTGTGTTACGCCGACACAATCGGCGCAGCGGCACTGATCAAGCGGATCGAAACATACGCCAAGGACGATTCTAACTATTGGCAGGTCCCCGACCTGCTGCGCAAAATGGCTGCTGACGGCACCACATTTGCTGATCTCAACAAGGAGGCCTGATCCATGGATCTGAATTTTACCCCCGAAGAAAATGCATTCCGCGAGGAAGTGCGCAGCTATCTGGCTGAAAACCTGCCAGAACATATTTCGGGCGCGGTGCGTTCGGGTAGCGAAATGAGCAAGGAAATGGTCGAGGAATGGCACGCCATTTTGCAGCGCAAGGGCTGGCTGGCGACCATCTGGCCCGTGGAATTTGGTGGCCCCGGCTGGACCCCCGTTGAAAAATACATTTTCGAGGATGAGTGCTGTAAGGCCTATGCGCCGCGCATCGTTCCCTTTGGTTTGAACATGCTGGGGCCGGTTCTGATCAAGTTCGGCAATGACGAACAGAAATCGACCATCCTGCCGCGCATTCTGGATGGCACCGATTGGTGGTGTCAGGGGTATTCGGAGCCGGGTGCCGGGTCTGACCTTGCCAGCCTGAAAACCCGTGCCGTGCGTGATGGCGACGAATGGGTGATCAACGGTCAGAAAACATGGACCACCCTTGGCCAGCACGCAGACAAGATTTTCTGCCTGTGCCGCACCGACCCCGATGCCAAGCAACAGTCGGGTATTTCGTTCATTCTGGTGGATATGGATGCCCCCGGTGTGGAACTGCGCCCGATCAAGTTGATCGAGGGCGGCCACGAGGTGAACGAGGTGTTTTTCACCGATGTGCGCGTGCCCTATACCAACCTTGTCGGCGAAGAGAACAAGGGCTGGACCATCGCGAAATACCTGCTGACGCATGAACGCACAGGCATCGCGGGCGTCGGGTTTTCCATGCAAAGTCTGGAGGAGGTCAAGGCACTGGCCCGCACCATTCGTCGCAATGGCAAACCGCTGGCGCAGGACCCGCTGTTCGCGGCCCGCATTGCACAGGTCGAAATTGATCTGGAAGCGATGAAGCTGACCAACCTGCGGATGCTGTTCAAGGCGCAACAACAGGGTGCGCCCGGTCCCGAGACCTCGATCCTGAAGATCAAGGGGACGGTGATCAACCAGGAACTGAAGGATCTGGCACGGCGTGCGCTTGGCCCAGTGGCTGCGCCCTTCCCCGGTCATGTGACCGACGGCAATATCATGTTCGGCCCCGAAGATACGGCCAACAATGCCGCGCGTTATTTCAACAACCGTAAAACGTCGATTTTCGGTGGATCGAACGAGATCCAGCGCAATATCCTGACCAAAACCATGCTGGAGCTTTGACCGATGGATTTCACACTGACCGAAGACCGCCGGATGCTACAAGACAGCCTGTCGCGCTATCTGGCTGAACAATACCCCGTCGAACACCGCAACAAGGTCGCCTATGACCTGCCCTGCCATGACCCCGCAAAATGGGATGAACTGGCCGAACTGGGCGCGTTGTTTGCCCTTGCCCCCGAGGATGCGGGCGGTTTTGGCGGCACGGGTTTTGACATCAACGTGGTGTTCGAAGCACTGGGCACCAACCTGAACCCCGAACCCGTGTTGGGCGCGTTGATGGCATCGCGCGTGATGACCAAAGCGGGCGCCGACCAGGAGGCATTGCTGTCGGGCGCGACCAAATATGCATTCGCCGTGTCCGAAGTCGAAGCCCCCTATGACATCGCGTTTCTAGAGGCATCGGCCAAGGCATCCGGCGACGGCTATGTTTTGTCGGGCCGCAAGACATCGGTTTACGGCGGGCAAGCCGCAGATGTGTTTTTGGTTGCGGCGCAACTGGATGGCAAACTGGCCGTGTTCGAGGTGCAGGCCGCAGACGCCAATATTGTCAGCTATCCGATGATGGACGGCGGCGGCGCGGCAGAATTGCTGATGGATGACACCAAGGCCACGCTGGTCATGGCCGATGCCGCAGACGCCGTGCAGGACGCGCTGAACGCGGGCGTCGTTGCCCTGTGCGCCGAGGCCGTGGGCGCCATGGTTGTGACCCATGACACCACCGTCGATTACCTGAAACAGCGCAAACAGTTCGGCGTGCCGATTGGCAAATTCCAGGTGCTACAACACCGCGCCGTGGATATGCTGACCGAAATCGAACAGGCCCGTTCGATCACGATCAAGGCAGCGGCGGAACTGGGTGGCGAACATGCCACGCGCTATGCCTCGATGGCGAAAAACATGATTGGCCGCGCGGCCCGTCTGATCGCAGAGGAAGCCATCCAGATGCATGGCGGCATCGCGATGACATGGGAATACCCGATTTCGCATTACGCCAAACGTCTGATCATGCTGGACGCACAATTGGGTGATACCGATTTCCACCTGACCCGCATCATGGATGCATTGAAAGCGGCCTGACCGACCCGACATTGTGAAAAGGGGCGTGGGGGGAAACTCCTGCGCCCTTTTTGCTTTGGCCAGTAACATGAGCGTAAGGAATAGCTGCTAACCAGAGTCATCAATTCCTCGGGTATCTCTGTGTTGCATGGCCGAATACACGTTAAACTTTTTCGATCTTTCGCATATTTCGACCGATGATCCGGACGGGTTTTCGGACAATGGCGGATATCAGTTCGATATGGGCGTTAGCACGGTCACCATCGGGCCCGGTGCCGTGTCGCAGGCGCTGACGGTCAGCGACACGGCAGACAGCACATTTGATGATGACGCGGCCGGCACGCAAACCCTGTCTGGCGGGCATACGATCGACGGTGTGCCATACGGCGATGGCACACAACTGGAATCAGAATACGAACTGATTGTGCAGGACAGTCTGGGCAACAACTACGTGCTGCAATTCGTTTCGGTAGGGACAGATGCCTATAACATCGGCGGCTTTGTCGTGCAGGGCGCGATGCCACCATGGAACGAACCGCTAACCGTTGTCGGTCGGGGCGATATGACCAGCGGCACATATTCCTATGCGGCATCGGCACCGGCCTGTTTTGGCGCGGATGCGCGGGTGGAAACCACGCGGGGCATGGTGGCAGCGGGCGCATTGCAGGCAGGTGATATGCTGGTGCTGGCCGATGGCGGCGCGGCGCGTTTGCGGCTTGTCTTGCACAGCCACACGGCGCTGTCGGGGGCGGTCCGCGATGCCCCTGTGCGGCTGCGCGCCGGGGCATTGGGGCCGGACATGCCGCTGAATGATCTGGTTTTGTCGCCGCAGCACCGCGTTTTGCTACCACATTGGGATACGCTGGTATCGGCCCGCGCCCTGACTGCGCTGCCCCGTATCGGCCCGATCAAGGGGCTGCGCCGCATACATTATGTGCATCTGGTGCTGGACCACCATGCCCTGCTGCTGGTCAACGGCGTGATCTGCGAAAGCTTCTGGCCCGGTGATATGGGGCTGGCAGGGTTGGCGCCAGCCACGGCGCTGCGCATTCGCCGGATCATGGGGGCGACCCCTTCTCCGGCGCGACGGTTTTTACCCACCGGGCAAGCGCAACGGATGCTGGCCGCCACAGTGAAGAAACCTGTCGCGGGGCGCGGGGTTTCCGGCTAAGCAGGCGAGATGAGCCAAAACGAACCCTTTGAAATATTCATGGTCGCCGCCCCCGGACTGGAAGACATGCTGCTGGCCGAGGCCGTTGAGCGTGGATTTACCGGCGCGGCCCGCGTGCAGGGTGGCGTGCAGTTTGACGGGCATTGGCCCGATGTCTGGCGTGCCAATCTGGAAATGCGCGGGGCCACGCGGGTGCTGGCGCGGTTCGGGTCATTCATGGCGTTCCATCTGGCGCAGCTGGACAAACGGGCGCGCAAATTCCCCTGGGGCGAGGTGCTGCGCCCTGATGTGCCGGTCAAGGTCGAGGTGACGACCAGCAAGGCATCGAAAATTTATCATGCGGGTGCCGCGGCACAGCGGATCGAAACCGCGCTAAAGGAAAGCCACGCCATCACCGTATCGCCCGATGCCAGCGTGGTGATCAAGGCGCGGATCGACGACAACCGCGTGACCCTGTCGATAGATACATCCGGCGAATCCCTGCACAAACGCGGCCACAAAGAGGCCGTGGGCAAGGCGCCGATGCGCGAAACGCTGGCGTCGCTGTTCCTGCGCAAATGCGGGTTTGACGGGGCGGAACCCTTGGTTGATCCGATGTGCGGATCGGGGACATTTGTGATCGAAGCGGCCGAGATTGCGGCCGGATTACAGGCGGGGCGTTCGCGCAGTTTCGCCTTTCAGCAACTGGCCAGTTTCGACACCGACGCATGGGCCGGAATGCTGCGCCCTGTTGCCGTCGGCGGCGCGGTGCAATGTCACGGATTTGACCGTGACGCGGGCGCGGTGCGCATGGCCACGGGGAATTCCGAACGCGCAGGCGTGGCGGATTTGACCGCATTCACCATGCAGCCATTCAGCGACCTGACCCCGCCCGAGGGGCCAAAGGGGCTGGTGATGATCAACCCGCCATACGGGGCGCGGATCGGCAATAAAAAGCTGCTTTACGGGCTGTATGCCGCCATGGGCGAGGTGCTGATGGCGCGGTTTTCCGGCTGGCGCGTCGGCATTGTGACCAGCGAACCGTCACTGGCCAAATCCACCGGATTGCCGTTTCTGCCGCAGGGTGCATCGGTGCCCCATGGCGGCTTAAAGGTGACGCTGTATCAGACGGATGCGTTGCGGTAATTATTTCGCCACGGACACGGCTTTTAGCACTGCGAACACCTGTTTACCTGCCTGCAAATCCAGTGCCGCCACCGAACGGCGCGTGATGCGCGACAGGATCATATTGCCCCCCGCGGACAGTTGCACCAAGGCCCCCGGCCCCGTGCCCATGCGGATTTCAACCACCTTGGCGGGCAGCACATTCAGCGCGGAAATGCCTGTGGGCCGGGTGGTGGCCAGCATCACATCCCCGGCTTCGATACGCAGACGTATGGTATCGCCCGGCGCGGCGGAAACCCGCGGCACCAACAGGCGCAATTCGCCCGCTGACAGTTCGGTCAGCCCATCGGGGTGATGGGTTAACACACGCGATTGCACCATCGCGCCCGCGCTGCGCGGACCCAGCGGGGTAATCTGCGGGTCGTTCAGAACCTGTGCCGCCGGTCCCTGCGCCGTCACGCGCCCTGCGTCCAGCGTGATGACGGTGGTGGCAAGGCGCGCGACCTCGGCGGCGGAGTGGCTGACGTATAGGACCGGCACGGACAGCGCATCGCGCAGGGTTTCGAAATAGGGCAGGATCTCGGCCTTGCGCGGGTCATCCAGCGCGGCCAGCGGTTCATCCGCCAGTATCAATTCAGGGCTGGCCAGCAGGGCGCGGCCAATCGCAACGCGCTGTTTTTCACCGCCCGACAGGGCGGCGGGGCGGCGGCCAAGCAGCGGGCCAATGCCCAGCATTTCAACCACTTGCGCCTGATCCACGGCGCGGGCATCGCGGGGTGCGAACCAGCGGCCATAGGCCAGATTTTGCCGCACGGTCAGGTGGGGAAACAGCCGCGCATCCTGAAAAATATAACCCAATCGGCGGCGAGCGGGAGGAAGCCACAAGCCCGTTTCGCTATCGCCCAGCAGGTGGTCCCCCACCGCAATGCGGGCACGATCAGGGCGCAGCAGGCCAGCCACCGCGTTAATGATCGTGGTTTTGCCTGACCCCGATTGCCCGAACAACACCGTGATACCAGCGGGGGCATCAAAGGCGATATCCAGATCGAAACCATCGAACTTATGGGCCAGAGACAGCGATAACATCACGCGCCCCCCACTCGGCGGGCGATGCGCCGCGCCAGCCATTCCGACAACACCAGCGCCCCCATGGCGATGACGATAGACACAACAACCAGCCGCATTGCAGCGCCTTCGCCATCGGGGGATTGCAGGAACGCATATATCGCCGAGGGCAGGGTTTGCGTCTGGCCGGGAATGTTGGATACGAATGTGATGGTCGCACCGAATTCGCCCATCGCCTTGGCAAAGGCCAGCACCGCCCCCGCCAGAATGCCGGGCAGGATCAGCGGCAGGGTTACAGTGACAAACACCCAAGGGCGCGACGCGCCAAGGGTGGCTGCGGCCTGTTCCAGCCCCTGATCCACCGATTCAATCGACAACCGGATGGCGCGCACCAGCAGAGGGAAGCCCATGACCGCCGCCGCCAGCGCCGCGCCAGTCCAGCGAAAGGCAAAAACCACGCCGAAATCCTGCAAAAATGCACCCACGGGGCCGCGTGTGCCAAAGGCCAGCAAAAGCAGATACCCCGTGACCACAGGCGGCAGGATCAGCGGCAAATGCACCAGCCCGTTCAACACCGCCCTGCCCGGAAACCGCCAGCGGGCCAGCGCGTAGGCGGTGAAAATGCCAAGCGGCAGCGACAGCAGCGTGGCCCAGAATGACACCCGCAACGACAGCGCCACCGCCTGCCATTCCTGTGGCCCCAGCCAGCCCATGCGGTTAACGGCCCATGGGCACAAAGCCCTGATTGGTGAATATTTTCATAGCCTTGGCCCCGTGCAGATAGGACAGGAAGGCCTGCGCTTCGCCTGTCATGCGGCCCTTGATGCCGGCCACGGGATAGGTGATGGGCGCGTGGGTTTCAGCGGGAAAGGTCGCGATTACATGCACGCGTGGTTCGGCCCGCGCATCGGTGGCGTAAACAATGCCCTGCGCTGCCTCGCCCAGTGCGACCAGCGCCAGTGCGGCGCGCACGTTGTCGGTTTGCACCACGCGGGGCGCGACCCCACCCCACAGTTGCAAAGATTGCAGCGCGGATTTTCCATAGATGCCAGCAGGCACGACATCGACCAGCGCCATGGCCAGATGATCGGCAGACAGATGCGCGGCGGTGACGGGTTGGGTGCTGTCATCCCCCGCGCCATGCGCGACCAGCACCAGCCGGTTGCCCAACAGATCGCGGCGGGTATCCGCGGCCAACAGGCCCGCGCTTTTCAATCGGTCCATCCACGCTGAATTGGCGGAAATGAAAATATCGGCGGGCGCGCCCTGTTCGATCTGCCGCGCCAGCGCCGATGATCCGGCAAAGGATAGCGTGACCTGTTGGCCGCTGTCGGCGCGGTATTGCGCCGCCACCTCTTCGAGAGCGGTTTTCAGGCTGGCGGCGGCGAACACGGTGACACCATCGGCCAGTGCTGGCGTGGTGGTGAACGCCAGCAGCGCGGCGATGGTTCGGATGATGGTGCGCAAATCGGCAAACCCTGTGATATGTCACGGGAAAACATATCGGCCCGCTGCCAGATGCGCCACCATGTTCGCATGGGACTTGGGTCGCACCCCGTTGGGTGCGGGTTGCCTGAAACGGGTGATGGCTGGAAATCTGGTCGGGCTGAGAGGATTCGAACCTCCGACCCCCTGCTCCCGAAGCAGGTGCGCTACCAGGCTGCGCTACAGCCCGACCGTAATCGCGCGGATTAAAGAACACGCGCCTGTTTGGCAAGGGTTAAACGCGTGGTTTGCCACGGCGCAACAGCGGCGAAATGCGGAAACTGGCCGCGGTGGACCCACGTGAACGGGTGCGCAGAACCGGCGTATTGTCCGACCGTCCGCCCCTGCTTTCGCGAAACACGATATAGAGTCCCGATGCGATGATGATGCCGGTGCCGATCATGGTGGTTTGATCCAGCGTATCACCAAACAGTGCCGCGCCGAAAATGCTGGCCCAGATGATTTGCGAATATTGCATGGGGGCGACGATGGCTGCTTCGGCGTGTTTATAGGCGGCGATCAGGAACAGCCCCGCCGCGAACCCCAGCAGAGACATGGCCCCCAGCCCACCCAGATGCAGCAACGGCATGGGTTTATAGACCAGCGGCAGCAGCGCGGCCATGACCACAAAATTGGCCGCCAAAGGATAGAGGAGGACAACCACGGGCCGTTCCTCGCGGCCGATTTTGCGGATGATGATGGCCGCCGTGGCGGAAAACAGCGCCGCCGCCAGCGCCGCGCCGTGGCCCGCACCCAGATCCTGCGCGCCCGGTTGCAACACAACCATCACCCCCGCCAGCCCCACGGCCACCGCGCCCCAGCGGTGCAGGCCCACACGTTCCTGCAAAATCGGGATCGACAGCACGGTAATGACCAATGGCATGGCAAACAGGATGGCATAGGTCTGCGCCAGCGGCAGGGCCGAAAACGCATAGAACGCGCAAGAGGACGCGATAACAGAACAGCCCGTGCGCAGCGCGATCCACCATGGATGCACCGGGCGCAAATTTCCCATCGTCGGGTCACGCATCAGCATGAAAGTAACCAGAGGAAAGGAAAACAGCGAGGAAAAGAATATGATCTGGAAAGGCGAGTAGGTGCCCCCCAGCAGTTTGATGATCACATCATGGCTGGCATAAAGGGCAAAGGCCAGGAGGCCGAAAAGCGCGCCTTTCATGGGGTTTCTTTCTGCTGTTGGGGCTGTCGTCGGGGGTTATCCAACCAAAAATGGCACCCGCCGACAAGTGCGGATGCCATTCGTTGCAGCAATGGCGCGGCCCCGATGGGCCGCTGCCGTATTTACAGGCTGGCGTCCAGCGCGGCGACGATGGCATCGCCCATTTGGCCGGTCGAAACGGGAGTCACGCCGTCCTCGCCCAGCAGGTCGGCGGTGCGCAGGCCATCGGCCAGCACTTTCTCTACGGCTTTTTCCAGACGGTCGGCCTCGGCTCCCTGGTCAAAGGAATAGCGCAGCGCCATGGCAAAGGACAAAACGCAGGCGATCGGGTTTGCCTTGCCCTGGCCCATGATGTCGGGCGCGGACCCGTGGACGGGTTCATACAATGCCTTTGGCCGGCCATTGGCCATGGGCGCACCCAGCGAGGCCGAGGGCAACATGCCAAGCGAGCCGGTCAGCATCGCCGCCGCATCGGACAACAGGTCGCCAAACAGGTTGTCGGTGACGATCACATCGAACTGTTTGGGCCAGCGGCACAGCTGCATCGCGCCCGCATCGGCATACATATGCGACAGTTCAACATCGGCATATTCGGCCTGGTGGACCTCGGTCACGACCTGACGCCACAGGATGCCGGATTCCATCACATTGGCCTTTTCCATCGAACAGACCTTGTTCCCGCGTTTGCGGGCCAGTTCGAACGCCGAACGCGCCACGCGGGCGATTTCGGATTCGGTGTAACGCTGGGTGTTGATGCCGACGCGTTCGTTGCCTTCTTCGATGATACCGCGGGGTTCGCCGAAATAGATGCCGCTGGTCAGTTCGCGCACGATCATGATGTCAAGGCCCGCGACCACGTCCTTTTTCAGCGATGAAAAATCGGCCAGCGCATCGAAACATTGTGCGGGGCGCAGGTTGGCGAACAGGTCCATTTCCTTGCGCAGGCGCAGCAGCCCGCGCTCGGGTTTTACGGAAAAATCCAGATCGTCGTATTTGGGGCCGCCCACGGCACCCAGCAGCACGGCGTCTACTTCTTGGGCTTTGGCCATGGTGTCGTCGTGCAGGGGGGTGCCGTGTTTGTCATAGGCGCAGCCGCCCACCAGATCTTCGGACACGTCAAAGGCCAGATCGCGTTTGGCGCCATACCAGTCGATGACCTTGCGGACCTCGGCCATGACTTCGGGGCCGATGCCGTCACCGGCAAGAATAAGAAGCGAGGGGTTTGTCATATGTCGGGTGTCCTTGCAGCGTGTTTTTGTTGCCTAGCGGGGTAGCGGTTGGCGCGGGGAAGATCAAGAAACAAAGGGGGCCAGACCGCTGGCCAACGCATCCCAGACATGGCGGATGCGCGGGGTGGACCGCATCGCCTGCGGCGCGGTTAACCAGACGGGCAATGCGGGGATATCAACGCCCAGCGGGATTTCGGCCACCTGCGGATCGCGTGCGATCATTTGCGCCTGCCCGAACCCGATGCCGCAGCCCGCCCGCACCAGTTCAAGATAGGTCACCTGATCGTCGCACCGTGTGGTGAACCAGTCGCGCCGCGCCGGAATGCCGCCCTGTTGCATAGCCCGCAGTATCAAATCGCTGCGATCATAGCCGACCAGATCGTGCTGGCGCAGGTCTTGCACGGTTTCGGGCCAACCCCTGCGGTTCAGGTAATCATGCGCGGCAAATGCGGTTAGCCGGATGTCGCCCAGATGTCTGGCGACCAGTTCCAGCTGGGTCGGGCGATACATGCGGACGGCGATGTCGGCCTCGCGGAACAGCAGGTTGCCGGTTTCGTCGGATGGATCAAGGTCGATGACAATGCCCGGTTCGGCCGCGCGCAGTTTGGCGATGATCGGCGGCAGCAGGTGCAGCGCGACAACATGGCTGGCCGTGACACGCACGGGGCCGTTCAGGTCGTGCTGATGCCCTGCGGCGGTCAGGGTCATCTGGTGCATCGCGGCGCGCATCGCCTGCGCGTGGGGCAGCAGTTCCGCACCTGTTTCTGTCAGGGACAACCCACGCGGCTGGCGGGTGAACAGGGGCACGCCCAGCGCCTGTTCGATCTGTTGAATATGGCGGCCAAGGGTGGGTTGGCTGGCACCTAGGCGGGTTGCGGCCTGCGAAAGCGACCCTTCCTCGGCCACAGCAAGGAAGGCCTGTATCAGGGACCAGTTGAGGGAACGGAGTGCATCTGTCATTCAATTATGAATACCAGGCCTTTGGTTTTGGGCAATTTATATTCGCAATCGCATGGCGCATTTTCATGGCAGAGATCGCAACACAGGAGATGAGAATGACCAAAACAGCATTGATACTGGGTGCAAGCGGGCGGTTTGGCCGCCATGCAACCAAGGCATTTGAAACCGCAGGCTGGCAGGTGCGCCGGTTTGATCGCAAAGCCGATGATCTGCACAGCGCCATGGCGGGCGCGGATGTGACGGTGAACGCGATGAACCCCAAGAGTTACAATCTGTGGGCGCACGCGCTGTTGCCGCTTCATGCGCGTGTCATTGAGGCGGCAAAGGGCACAGGCACCACCCTGATTGTGCCGGGCAATGTTTATGTGTTCGGGCCGGATGTGGCGATGCCATGGACGGCGCACAGCCCGCACCGCGCGCAGAACCCGTTGGCGCAATTGCGCATCAGGATGGAGGCGATGTATCGCGAAGCGGGCCTGCCCGTGATCCTGCTGCGTTGCGGTGATTTCATCGACGATCAAAAAACCATGAACTGGTTCGAAGGCTTCATCACCAAACCGCTAAACAAGGGGCGGATTGATTACCCCGGCGATGAGGGCGTGCCGCATTCATGGGCCTATTTGCCCGATGCCGCCCGTGCCATGGTGATGCTGGCCGAACGGCGCAGCACTTTGGCAAGGTTCGAGGACATTCCTTTCGGGGGTTTCACGATGACGGGGGCAGAACTGGCCACCGCCCTGACGCAGGCAACGGGCAAAACGGTGGCGGCCGGTAAATTTGACTGGTGGATGCTGCAACTGCTGCGCCCCTTTGCGCCGATGGTGCGGGGTCTGTTCGAAATGCGGTATTTGTGGTCGCTACCGCATCGGCTGGACGGGGCGCGGATGGCGGAATTGCTGCCCGATTTCGTGGCCACCCCGCCAGAGGTGGCATTGCGGCAGGCGCTGGCCTATCGACTGGGAGAGACGATGGCGGTTGAGGGCGCGGTGCCTGCCTGATCCACATCCAGATCGACCCAGACCAAACGGTGGCGGCTGGCCAGCGCCGCCGTTTTGGCCATGGGATCATCAGGCGCGGGCCAGAACACCCCCGCGTTGTCCAGATGCAGATCCTTTGACGGCAGGATATAATCCACCCGCAGGTTGCCGGGGGCGGGGTCATCCCAATCGACCGTATCCAGCGCGGGGTCCCCCAGATGGCCCGCATTGGCATATAGATCACCGCGCCCGCGCGGTTGCGGATCCTGTAGGCGGGGGTGGTTCAACAGGGCATTCAGCGCCTCGCGGCGGGCTTCGCCGTCAGAAGGGTCGGCATTGGCCCCACCGATCACAATCACAGGGCCATCGGGCGCCGTGCCCAGCTTACCATCCAGATATTGCAGCCAAAGGCGCGCCTCGTCGCGGTTGCGCAGCCCGTTGCGATCCTCGGGGCCATCAAAAACCGGGGGCGTGGCGTGCCAAGCCAGCAGGGAAATCACGGTGCCGCCGACCTGCACCGGCACCACCCAATGCCCGACCGAAGACAGGCGTTGCGCATCGGCGGCGGCCCTGGCTGTGATGATTTTGGCCGTGGGGGGCGGTGTGGCCCATGCCTGCCCCGTCCATTTCAGGGTGCTGAAATCCTGGACCCCCTGATCCAGCAGGGGAAACCGCGACAGGATCGCCATGCCGCCATCACCATTGAAACGGCCATAGCCCTGCGCATCACGCGCCTGACCCAACCTGCCATTGCCATCCAGATCATGCCCCGAGGGCAGGCCGGAATTCGGGCGACGGGCAAACACATAGGGGTAATCCAGCCCGAAATCGGCCAGACGGTCGCGCAGCGCATTAAGTGCGACAAGATCGTGATCATAATCCACATCCATCAGCAAAATTACATCGGGCGCGGCGCGGGACATGATCAGCATGACGGATTCGATTTGCGCGTCATCGCCGCTGCGGATGTCGCGCAGCAACAGGCCCGGCCCCTTGCGCGACAGTGACGCATTCCATGCGGCCACGCGCAACGGATCGGCCATGGCGCTGCTGGACACCCCGATAAACAGGGCACAAAGCAATAGGATCAGGCGGTTTGAAAACCCTGTTGTTCTGCCTCTGCGGCGGCATAGGCGCGGCGGCGTTTCTGGGCGATCATTTCGGCGATACGGCCCAGCGCGACACCGCGCATCATCATGCTGGCAGGAACGAAGGCCCATATGCTTACCGTCCAGATCAGGGTTTGCGGATTCTCCATCGCGCCCAGATCAATGTAGGAGCCAAGCGCCTTGACCAGAGCTGGCACCAAGAATGGCAGCAAGAAGCCTAATACAACGTTAACACGCGCATCTTTTTGCAGCCGCGCCACCACGTCGCCGCCCGTTGTGGGGTCAAACAGCGGCAGGTTGATCCAGACATTGAACGCGCCATTGCGGCTGGGCCAGTTCAACATCCGCACCACCAGAGTAAAGGCAAACACCAGCAGGATTGACATGAAATAGGCAGTGCCGGCGGCCACCCGCGTTTGCCCGACCATGCCCGCCGCGTTGCTATCGGCCACGGTCAACAATACCAGCCGCACCGGCGAATACGGAAAGTCGAGAGAATGCCCGATGATCGTCGTCAACGAGGCGCAGATATGCGTCAGCTGCGACGGTTGATAGGCGTGGCGAAACGCCATTGTCAGCCCGAATACCGTCAGCACCAAGGCGGCAAAACGCAAGCGGTTGAACGGCGGGGCGTAGCGGAACTCCAGATAGCTGGGGTAGGCGCTGTTATATTCAAAGAACACCAGCAATGCAGCCAACATGGCGGCAAGCAAGGCGAATTGTGCGCTGTCACTGCCGATTTCCGGCAGCAGCAACGCTGGTATCAATAGCAGCAGCGCCACAAGAAAGGCGCGCACCACTGCGCTTGTCAGTTTTCCGATCACTGCCCGATCCCTTCAAACTGGCCGGGGGCGATACGATGCCGCGCCCTGTTTCCAACTTGATTCCGCTCTTTATGGCGGTATGCCTCATTCTTGCCCAATTTTTGCCTTCTTTCGTCGGATGCCTCAAGCGTTGGTTAATAAACAACAAAGGTTTAGGGCGATTTCGTGGACAAACTGGTGCGAGATTGCATCATAGAGCGCACCGAAAAATGGCACGGGGTCAGACACATACCAGATGTGGTGTGACGCAGGGCGCGAGCCACCACAGACCACTAAAGGTTGTTTTGTGCTTTTGGCAGAAAATTAACCAGTTGACGTTAAGGCAACAAAAAAGGGCCGCCCCGACGGACGGCCCTTAGCCATTCAGTTCAATGGATCAGACCCAGGGACGTGCCTGTGCTGCCTTTTCCTCAAAGGCGTCGATTGCGCCCTTTTTGGCCATGGTCAGGCCGATGTCGTCCAGCCCTTCGAGCAGGCAGTGTTTCTTGAACGGGTCCACGTCGAAGTTGAACACCTCGCCATCCGATGTGGTCACGGTCTGCGCCTCCAGGTCGACGGTCATCCGCGCGTTCGACCCTTTTTCGGCGTCTTTCATCAACACATCCACGGCCTCTTGCGGCAACACGATAGGCAGGATGCCGTTTTTGAAACAGTTGTTGAAAAAGATGTCAGCGAAAGAGGTGGAGATCACCGATTTGATGCCGAAATCGGCCAAGGCCCAGGGCGCGTGTTCGCGTGACGACCCGCAGCCGAAGTTATCGCCCGCCACCAGCACCTGCGTTTCGCGGTATTGCGGCTGGTTCAGCACGAAATCGGGGATTTCATTGCCCTGACGGTCATATCGCATTTCGTCAAACAGGTTCACACCCAGGCCCGAGCGTTTGATGGTTTTCAGGAACACCTTTGGGATGATCATATCGGTGTCGATATTGACCAGCGGCATGGGTGCGGCGATTCCGGTGAGTTTTTCGAACTTGTCCATCTGTCGTCCCCTTATGCGTTTTCGGTCAACATGTCGCGCACATCGGTCAGGTGACCGGTGATTGCGGCGGCGGCGGCCATGGCGGGCGACACAAGGTGCGTGCGCCCCTTATAGCCCTGACGCCCTTCGAAGTTGCGGTTCGAAGTCGAGGCGCAGCGCTCGCCCTCGGCCAGTTGGTCAGGGTTCATCGCCAGACACATGGAGCAGCCCGCCAGACGCCATTCAAAACCGGCATCGGTAAAGATTTGGGCCAGCCCTTCTTCTTCGGCCTGGGCGCGGACAAGGCCCGAACCCGGAACGACCATGGCGCGCATCCCGTCCTTGACCTTTTTACCCTTGAGGATGGCTGCGGCGGCGCGCAGATCCTCGATCCGGCCATTGGTGCAGGACCCGATGAACACGGTGTCGATGGCGATGTCGGTCAGTTTCTGACCGGCGGTCAGGCCCATGTATTCAATCGCACGTTTGGCGGCTTCGACCTTGCCCCCCTTGAATGATTCAGGCGCGGGCACAACGGCAGAGATCGGCAGCACGTCTTCGGGCGAGGTGCCCCATGTCACGACGGGTTCGATGTCTTCGCCCTTGAGGGTTACGACCTTGTCCCACTGCGCATCTTCGTCGGTGAACAGGGTTTTCCACCATGCCAGCGCCGCCTCGAACTGGGCACCTTTGGGGGCATGGGGGCGGCCCTTGACGTATTCATAGGTCTTTTCGTCGGGGGCGATCAGGCCCGCACGGGCGCCGCCCTCGATCGCCATGTTACAGACGGTCATACGCCCTTCCATCGACAGATCGCGGATCGCTTCGCCGCAGTATTCGATGACATATCCGGTGCCGCCAGCGGTGCCGGTTTCACCGATCACGGCAAGGGTGATGTCCTTGGCGGTCACACCCGGGCGCAGTTTGCCGGTGATTTCGACCTTCATGTTTTTCGATTTCTTCTGGATCAGCGTTTGCGTGGCCAGAACATGTTCGACCTCGGAGGTGCCGATGCCATGGGCCAGCGCGCCGAATGCGCCATGGGTGGCGGTGTGGCTGTCGCCGCACACCACGGTCATGCCCGGCAGGGTCCAGCCCTGTTCAGGCCCGACAATATGCACGATGCCCTGACGCACATCGGACACCGGGTAATAATGCACGCCGAAATCTTTGGCGTTTTTATCCAGAGCCTGCACCTGAATGCGGGATTCTTCGGTCATTTGCGAGGGATCGTTGCGCCCTGCGGTGGTTGGCACGTTGTGGTCCGGCACGGCGATGGTTTTATCGGGCGCGTGGACCTTGCGGCCCGCCATGCGCAGGCCTTCGAACGCCTGCGGGCTGGTGACCTCGTGGACCAGATGGCGGTCGATATACAAAAGGCAGGTGCCGTCATCGGATTCATCCGCGACATGGGCATCCCAGATTTTATCATAAAGGGTCTTGGGGGACATGTGTCCTCTCCCGTTCATTGCTGTTGGTATGGCTGTGAGTAAGGGGGCCTGCGCGCGGCACGCGGCAAGCAAAACGCAGGATTACAGTCGTGCGAGAACCGTCAGGGTCGCACCGAAAAACCGCCAAGGCAGGCGCGCACGGTCATCCATGTCAAAAATCTGTGTCATGGGGTAGCAGATACATGGGCAAGCTGAGTCTATCAAGGGGGCAGCGCAACGGGCCGGAAAATGCCGGTGATTGCGGATCTCAGCAGGCTTGGGTGCGGGTTTCCCAATCGGGGGGCAGGTCCAGCCAATCAGCGGCTTCGGCCATGGTTTCGCATTGTTTCAGTTTCAGCCGCTCCAGCCCGTAGGCATGGCCCAGAAACATGCGTGCAATCCCCTGCCCGATGGAACCCGGCTGGGTCAGGATGGCGATGGGAAACGGGCGGTCGTTGCCAAAGGTCGCAAAATGGCGGTCACATTGCGCCAGAATGCCCCGCGCCATTTGTGCATTCAGAATCGATCCGGTTTGTTTGCGCAGGTCCAGCAACATGCCGGACAGGTTGCCGAATTCAGTCAGATTTGCGCCCTTGGCACGGGAGGCGGCGACCTGTTCCTCGCTTGGGGCGGCGGTCACACGCAGGACCAGCAATTGCAAATCAGATTGATATTCGAACGCGATCCCCATTTGGTTGCCCCCCTTACAATCCAATCCTGACAATCCAATCCTGTGCATTTCATCCTAGGTTAGCATTTTTTTTCGATCAGACAACCATAGCGGCATCGCGCTACCTGCGTGACCCGCTGCGCTGGCATCTAGGGCTGGACAGCGCGGCGGGAAATCCCGACAGTTGGATAAAGTTTGAGGGGCAGAATGGCGCAAGACAATGTAAGCACCGGTCAGGTGGCACAGGATATCGCGATCAGCCTATACGGGCAGGTCGAGGTATTCCTGAACGGGCTGTTGCGGCCATGGAATGCCTATCAGGTGGTCATTGCGCTGGGTATATTCGTGCTGGCGCATCTGCTGGGGCGCATTCTGGCCGCGAAATGGGATGCATGGCTGCGCAGCCGCGAAGGCTGGCCCATGTGGCGCAAACGGTTTGGCGTGATGGTGCGCAACCGGATGCGGCTGATCCTGTTTGTGCTACTGATCTGGCCCACCATCTGGTTGATGCGCGAATTCACATGGCCGTCACGGTCCTATTTACTGGGCGTGTTCGGTCAGATGGCCTTTGCCTGGTTGGTCATTGCCATTGTCACCCGGCTGATTGTGAATTCCTTCATGCGCACATTGGTGCGCTATGCCGGTTGGACATGGGTCACCCTGTCGATCCTGAACCTGACTGATGAAACGCAAACCCTGCTGGACAGTATCGCCATTACCATGGGCGATGCCCGCCTGTCGCTGTGGATGGTGGTGCAGGCCGCGGCCATTCTGGGGGCGCTGATCACGGGGGCGCGGTTCATTTCCACCAATTCGGCATCGCGCATTCGCAAGAACGAGGAAATCAGCCCGTCCATGCAGGTGCTGGCGATCAAATTCATGCAGGTTCTGCTGTATGGGGTCGCGTTTTTCGTCGGGCTGAAAACCGTGGGGTTCGACCTGACGGGGCTGGCGGTGTTGTCGGGTGCGATTGGTGTCGGGCTGGGGTTTGGCCTGCAAAAGGTTGTGTCGAACCTGGTGTCGGGCGTGATCATCCTGCTGGACAAATCCATCAAGCCCGGCGATGTGATTTCGCTGGGCGATACCTTTGGCTGGATCAACACATTGGGCGCGCGATACGCATCGGTGGTGACGCGCGACGGCAAGGAATACCTGATCCCGAACGAGGACCTGATCACCAGTCAGGTGGTGAACTGGTCGCATTCCAATACGCTGGTGCGGCTGGATGTGTTTTTTGGCACCGCTTATGGTGATGATCCGCATCTGGTGCGCCGCGTCGCGATCGAGGCGGCAAAGGGCGTGGATCGGGTGCTGTCATCAACCCCGCCTGTCTGCCATATCGTCGGATTCGGCGACAGCAGCGTGGATTACATTTTGCGATTCTGGATCAACAACCCCACGTCCGGCCTGACAAATATTCGCGGAAATGTGTATCTGGCCCTGTGGGATGCGTTCAAGGAAAGCGGCATTTCGATCCCGTTCCCGCAGCGCGAAATCACTGTTTTATCAGGGGGCGGGGCGGAAAATTTGCCTATGGCACAGGCAAATCCGCATCATTCCGGCGACCTACCCGATTGATCGCCCCTCCGGTCATTGAGATTTAACCAGACCGATGTTAGTTTAGGACATGCCCAGCGTCGGGGCACACCCAATCACTGGGGACAGGCGGCGTGATGACACTAGGAGGACAATGTCCTGTCAATTCACCTTGATGCGGCGCAAGCCGCCAATGCCGGGGCAGCCGTGATGGCCCAGCCTGCGGACCTGACCAGCGAAGAACTGCTGGCCGTTATCCTATCTTCGCTTGACGATGACAAAGCCGAAGACGTGGTGCAGATTGATCTGCGCGACAAATCCTCGATGGGGGATTACATGGTGATCTGTTCCGGGCGTTCATCGCGTCAGGTCAGTGCCATCGCTGAAAAACTGGCCGTGCGACTGAAGCAGGACCATGGCCGTTCTGCCCGCATCGAGGGCAAGGACACCGGCGATTGGGTGCTGATCGACACGGGCGATATCATCGTGCATGTGTTCCGCCCCGAAGTGCGCGAATTCTATCAGCTGGAAAAGATGTGGCTGCCTGCGGGCGCGGCACCGGCTGCTGCCGACACCTGATATGCGGGTGCATATCTGCGCGGTGGGCCGCCTGCGGGCTGGCCCCGAGCGCGATTTGTTCGACGATTACCTGACACGGTTTGATCGCACGGGACGGGCCTTGGGCCTTGGCCCGCTGAACGTGATCGAGGTCGAGGACAAGAAAGGCGGCGGCATGGCCGCCGAGGCCGTTTTGCTGGAACGCGCCATTCCAGCCGGTGCCGCCATCTGTGCGATGGATGAACGCGGGAAAATCATGACATCGCCACAGTTTTCCGACCGGATCGCGGATTTGCGCGATCAGGGGCGGGGGGATCTGGCGTTTGTCATTGGTGGTGCGGACGGGATTGACCCCGCGCTGCGCGGACGGGCCGATTTTGCGCTGTCTTTGGGCAAAATGGTCTGGCCGCACATGTTGGCGCGGGTGATGCTAAGCGAACAGTTGTATCGGGCCGCGTCGATATTGGCAGGGGCGCCTTATCATCGGGCGTGATTTCACCGTGGCGGATGTGTTTGTGGCATCTGGATGGAGCCTCCGGCGGAAGTATTTTTTCCAAGAAAAAGTCGTGAGTTGGCGGTTTTTCATCATGGTTGCGCTATCGGGCGGGGCTATCGGGCCGGGTCCTGTGGACAGCGCAGTTGCGGGCGCTTAGGTAGACCACAACCATCAGGAGACGCCCGCAATGACCACGCCCAAACCCGTTGTTTTATGTATTCTTGACGGGTGGGGCCACCGCGAGGAGCGCAAGGCGAATGCGCCCGCTTTGGCCGCGACCCCGAATTTTGATCGCATCTGGCGCGATTGCCCGCACAACCTGTTGATCACCCATGGGCCGGATGTGGGATTGCCCACTGGCCAGATGGGCAATTCAGAGGTCGGGCACACCAATATCGGCGCGGGCCGTGTGGTGGCGATGGATCTGGGCCAGATTGATCTGGCAATCGAGGATGGGTCGTTTTTTGAATCGCCTGCGATTTTGGGATTTGTCGAGGAGTTGAAGCGTTCTGGCGGGCGGGCGCATGTTATGGGTCTGGTGTCGGATGGCGGGGTTCATGGCCATCTGAGCCATATCATTGCCGCGATCAGGATGATCACCGATCACGGCGTGCCTGTGGTGTTGCACGCGGTCACCGACGGGCGTGATGTGGCCCCGAAATCGGCCTATGGGTATCTGGAGGATCTGGCCGATGCCATGCCCGGGGATGCCACGATTGCCACCGTTTGCGGGCGTTATTACACCATGGACCGTGACAACCGCTGGGAGCGTGTCGCAGAGGCCTATGACGTGATGATCCACGGCAAGGGGCATCATTCGGCCACCCCTCATGCAGCAGTGACGGCGGGGTATGAGCGGTCGGAAACCGACGAATTTATCGCCGCCACGGTGATTGGTGATTACAAGGGTGCGCGGGATGGCGACGGGTTTTTCTGTTTGAATTTCCGCGCCGACCGCGCCCGCGAGATTTTGCGCGCAGTGGCCGAGCCTGCGTTCAGTGATTTCGACATTAGCGAGCGCCCCTATTGGGCGGCATTGTTGGGCATGGTCGAATATTCGCAGGCCCATAACGCATGGTTGGATACAGTATATCCGTCGCGTGATATTGTGAACACATTGGCGGAATGGGTGGCCAAGCATGGGCGCACCCAGTTCCATTTGGCCGAAACGGAAAAATACCCGCATGTGACGTTTTTCCTGAACGGTGGCCGCGAGGCGCCGGTGGAAGGGGAGGCGCGGTATATGGCGGCCTCGCCCAAGGTGGCGACCTATGATTTGCAGCCCGAGATGAGCGCAGGCGAGGTGACAGAGCAATTCGTTGGTGCGATTGAGGCAGGGTATGACCTGATCATCGTGAACTATGCCAACCCCGATATGGTGGGCCACACTGGCGATCTAAAGGCGGCGATGGCGGCCTGTGCGGCGGTGGATCGCGGCATGGGCGCGGTGCTGGAGGCGCTGGAACAGGCGGGCGGTGCGATGATCGTCACCGCCGATCATGGCAATTGCGAAGTGATGGTGGACCCTGTCACCGGCGGGCCGCATACGGCGCATACCACCAACCTTGTTCCGGTGATATTGGTGGGCGGGCCGGATGGTGCTGCATTGCGTGATGGCGGGCGGCTGGCCGATCTGGCGCCCACGCTGCTGCAACTTATGGGGCTTGACCAACCCGATGAAATGACGGGACAGTCATTGTTGAAATGATGCTGCGCGCCGCCCTTTTTGCCCTATGCCTGATGGCCCCCTGTGCCGGACCTGCTGTCGCAGAATCCGGGGCGGCCGATGCTGCCCGCGCGGCGGCGCAGGCACTGGATGCGGCGGCGCGGTCGCTGAACACAGCGGATTCGGCGCGGGATCGGGTCAAAGCGCTGTCGCAGACCGTGCGCGCCTATGAGGACGGGCTGGAGGCCATGCGCAACGGGTTGCGCCGCGCCGCATTGCGCGAGGCACGGCTGGCGCGGGAATTGCAGGTGCGCGAGGATGAAATTGCCCAGTTGCTGGGCGTGTTACAGACCATAGGCCGCGCACCGGAGCCATCATTGTTGCTGCACCCTGCGGGGCCGACAGGCACGGCGCGGGCGGGCATGATATTGACCGATGTGACCCCGGCGCTGGCCAGCCGCGCCGCCGAATTGCGCGGCAAGCTGGAAGAGGTCACAACCCTGCGGATGCTACAGCAAAGCGCCACTGACACCCTGCAAAAGGGGCTGTCGGGTGTGCAAGAGGCCCGCAAGGAACTGTCTCAGGCATTGTCAGACCGCACCGGCCTGCCCCGCCGTTTCACCGCAGACCCGATCAGAACCGCACTGTTGATCGCATCAACCGAAACACTGGAAGGGTTCGCCAGCGGGCTGTCGGAAATCACCGAGGACGAGGTAACCGGCAGCCTGCCCGATGTCAGCCACCGCAAGGGCGAATTGCCCCTGCCCGTGCAGGCCACCCTGTTGCGCCGCGCCAATGAACCCGACGCCGCAGGCATCGCCCGCCCCGGTGTGGTGCTGGCGACACGGCCCCGCGCCCTGGTCACCACCCCCACGGCGGCGACGATCCGCTATCGCGGGCCGCTGCTGGATTACGGCAATGTGATGATTCTGGAGCCGCAATCCGGTTTGCTTCTGGTTCTTGCGGGGCTGGATGTGGTTTATGGTGACACGGGGCAGGTATTGCCCGCAGGCAGCCCCGTGGGGTTGATGGGCGGAAATGACGCCGAAACCGGCGCAATTTTGTCACAAGCGGGCGATGGCACTGGAAACGGGCGCACGGAAACGCTCTATATAGAAGTCAGGGAAAACGACGCGCCGGTCGATCCGGCGCAGTGGTTCAAGACGATAGGAGAGGTTGAGCGATGAAGAAATTCGTCATGGCGGCGATAGGCGGAACCCTGTTGGGTGCCATCGCGACAACGCAGGTGGCTGGCCCCCTGCTGGCGCAGGAAAAGGCCGAACAGACCAATGTTTACGAACAGCTTGACCTATTCGGTGACATTTTTGAACGCGTGCGCGCGCAATATGTCGAGGAAGTGGACGAGAAAGACCTGATCGAGGCCGCGATCAACGGCATGTTGACCTCGCTTGATCCGCATTCCAGTTACCTGTCGCCCGATGATGCTGCCGATATGCGCGTGCAGACGCGGGGCGAATTTGGCGGGCTGGGGATCGAGGTCACGCAGGAAGAGGGTTTTGTTAAGGTTGTATCGCCGATTGATGGCACCCCTGCCGATGCGGCGGGCGTGGAATCGGGCGATTTCATCACCCATGTCGACGGGGAAAGCCTGCTGGGGCTGACGCTGGATGAATCGGTGGAATTGATGCGCGGGCCAGTCGGGTCTGAAATCATCATCACCGTGGTGCGCGAAGAGACCCCCGAGCCGTTCGATATTTCCATCATCCGCGACACCATCCGCCTGCAAGCGGTGCGCACCCGCAACGAGGGTCAGGCCGTGGTGTTGCGCGTGACCACGTTCAACGATCAGACCACCCCCAACCTGGAGGAAGGTCTGGCCAAACAGATCGAAGAGGCCGGTGGCATCGACAAGGTCGAGGGGATCGTGCTGGACCTGCGCAACAACCCCGGCGGTTTGCTGACGCAGGCGATCCGGGTGTCGGATGCCTTCCTTGAAAGTGGCGAGATCGTTTCGACTCGTGGCCGCAACCCCGAGGATGGCGACCGTTACAACGCCACCCCCGGTGATCTGGCGCAGGGCAAACCGATTGTGGTGCTGATCAATGGCGGCTCTGCCTCGGCGTCGGAAATCGTGGCGGGTGCGTTGCAGGATCATCGTCGCGCCATCGTGGTTGGCACGAAATCATTTGGCAAAGGGTCGGTTCAAACGGTGATGCCGCTGCGGGGGGATGGTGCAATGCGCCTGACCACGGCACGCTATTACACGCCGTCTGGCCGCTCGATTCAGGCCTTGGGTATTTCGCCCGACATCATCGTGAAACAACCGCGCCGTGACCCGAATGCCGAAGCAGAGGCCGAGGATGAAACGCCGCCGCGTCTGCGGTCCGAAGCCGACCTGCGCGGCGCGTTGAACAATGACAGCCTGACCGAAGATCAGGTGCGCCAGATCGAAGAGGACCGCGCCAAGGCCGAAGAGGCTGCCAAGCTGCGCGAAGAGGATTACCAACTGGCCTATGCCATTGATATCCTTAAAGGTCTAAGCGCGCTTGGCCCGAAACAGTAGGATCTAGTGCCACAGACATCGGGGGCCGCATTCCATCGGGGTGCGGCCCTTTTTTATGGCCGGGGGCATGGGCGCGTTCATGCCCTTTTCGCGGGCCCCATTCCGCAGCCCACTTTCCCTTACGGCCCCTGCCCGATAACCTAGGTGCAAATCCGCCCATGCAAAGGACCATATAATG
Organism: Paracoccaceae bacterium; assembly: GCA_050633465.1. Lineage (GTDB taxonomy): Bacteria > Pseudomonadota > Alphaproteobacteria > Rhodobacterales > Rhodobacteraceae > UBA3069. The sequence goes on from JBOEGO010000017.1 coordinate 208,960, forward strand.
ACCCCCGAAGAGATCGCCAAACTGCCCTATCGCCCCTGTGTCGGCGTGATGCTGGTCAATCCCGCGGGCAAGGTGTTCGTCGGGCAGCGCATCGACAACCCCGGCCCTGCGTGGCAAATGCCACAGGGCGGTGTGGACAAGGGCGAGGCCCCCCGCGATGCCGCGCTGCGCGAGTTGTGGGAGGAAACCGGCGTCACCAGCGATCTGGTCACGATCGAGGCCGAAACCCCCGACTGGATTCCCTATGATTTGCCGCATGAACTGGTGCCGCGCATCTGGAAAGGGCGCTATCGCGGGCAGGAACAGCGCTGGTTCATGATGCGGTTTCATGGCGATGACACGCAGGTGAACATCGCCACCGACCACCCCGAATTTTCCCGCTGGCAATGGCTGGCCCCATCCGAACTGGTCGACAATATCGTGCCCTTCAAACGCGAGGTATACGCCCGCGTGCTGGGGCATTTTCAGGGGGTTATCTGATGCGCAAACTGGGTCTGGCGCTGATGGCATGGACGGTTCTGGCGGTGCCGGTGCAGGCGCTATCCTGCTTGCGCCCAGATCTGGCACGCACCTTTCAACAGGCGGCGGGGTCGCCGCATAATTTCATCATCGTGCGCGGTGTGTTGAATTTCGATCCTGACCAATTGCCCCGCACCCAAGACAAGAACGCAATGCCCGGCGCATCGGCCCAAACCACTGAATTGCCCGCGCGGATCACCGGACGGTTTCTGTCGCAGCAGGGGTTTGTCACCGGATTTGACCGCCAGATCACCCTGCGCGCCATCTGCCTTGGCCCGTGGTGCGCCGAACCGAAACCCGGTGTGGATTATCTGGCATTCCTGCGCGAAACCCCGCGTGGTTACATGCTAGAGCTAAACCCCTGCGGCGGCATGGCATTTATCAAACCTGACAATGCGATACTGAACAAGGCGGTGTCCTGTATCCGTGGCGAGTCCTGTGCGCCTGCGCGGTGATGCCTGCCAAACCGCCGCTGGATTAAGTATTTGCCGCACAAAGAAGCACAAGCGGGCGACGCCCGCCTGATGTGATGCGGGTATGACAGCATGCGACGTGATGCAGGGGGAGGCGCGCCCGAAAGGGCGCGATGAGGGGGTGGGCAGCCCCCCCCTTTTTGCACCATCCTTTTGCGGCTTGGTTCTGGTTAGCGCCGTTTCAGCAGTTGCAGCAATTGCTGGCTGGGGTAACCATCTGGCGCGACCCCGATCGAGGATTGATAGGCCTTGATCGATTTCACCGTGTTCGGCCCGATCACCCCGTCGATTTTTTCCAGCGGGTAACCTTTGCGCTTCAGGCGGCGTTGCACTTCCATCCGTTCATCAAAGCTGAGCGGATCATAGCCTCGCGGCCATTTCGCCTGAAACGGTGCGCCGCCTTTCAGGCGGTCGGACAGGTGACCGACGCCGATCACATAGGCCTCGGCGTTGTTATAGCGTGAAATGACGCGAAAGTTGTCGAATATCATCAGCGCCACGCCATTGGTCCCGGCGGGCAGCAGGATCGACGCGCTGCCATAGTTTGGCACGGGGGCACCATTCACCCCCACCACGCCCTGCGCCGCCCAATCGGATGGCATACGTTTGTTTTTGCGGCTGGCCTGTGATGCGCTGAACCCGCGCGGCAGGCGCACCTCGACCCCCCAGGGCTGACCCTTGGTCCAGCCGTGGCGTTTCAGGTAGGCGGCGGTTGATGCCAGCGCATCTGCCGGATTGTCCGACCAGATGTCGCGTTTGCCATCACCGGTGAAATCCACGGCGTAGGCCTCGTATGAGGTGGGGATGAACTGGGTATGGCCCATCGCCCCTGCCCATGATCCCTGCATGTTGCGCGGGGCGACATCGCCGTTTTGCAGGATTTTCAGCGCCGCAACCAGTTGTTTATGAAAGAATTCCCCGCGCCGTCCGTCAAATGACAGGGTGGCCATGGCCTCGATCACGTTATAGGTGCCGCGCCGCGTTCCATAGGTGGTTTCCATGCCCCAGACGGCCGCCACGACCTCTTTGTCGACACCGTATTTCGCCTCGATCTGGCGCAGCAGGCGGGCGTGTTTGCGCAGCGCCGCCTTGCCGTTATCGACCCGTTTCGGGCTGACAGCGAAATCGAGGTAGTCCCATATTTGGCGTTTGAATTCTGACTGGTTGCGGTCTTTTTCGATCACTTCGGCGTTGTAGCGCACCCCCCGAAAGGCGCGATCCACCACCGCCGCATTATACCCCTGTGCCTTGGCGCGGGATTTGAACGCATCGACCCAGCGCTGGAACGCGGCATTCTGGGTTGAAACCATCCCGTTGCCGTTGACGGCAGCCGCATCGCGCGCAACCGGCCGCAGCGATGTATCCACCGGACCCGCCGCCACTGCGCCAGCCAACAGCGCAGCCGCGCCAAATACCAATCCAAACCGTAACTTAACCATTGCTCGACCCCTGTTTTCCTTGGGATTTTTTTCAAGACTAGCCTGATTAACCTTGATTCGGAAACAATCATGGGGGCCAGCCAGCCATCGACGGCGGCAGGTTGCTTATGCCGACCGCCGAATGCATCAAGGCAACCGCAATGATCAGCCTGTCACCTGCGGGTCCGGCAAGCCGGGCAGCGCGACATGACCGGGCGCGGCGGTTAGCGCCTTGTCCGGCTGACCTTGCGTTTGACCTTGTCCGATTTGCGCTTGGCCTTGGTAAAGGCGCGTTTGGCGGGTTTGCCACGGCCACGTTGCGGGCCACGGGGCAGTTCCTTGCCGTCCAGCGTGATCAGTTCCAGTGCGATACCGCCCGTCACGGGCAATGCCTCGGTCAGTTTGACCTGCACGGTTTGGCCCATGCGGATGATGGTGCCCGTGTCGGCCCCCATCAATGTGCCCTTGTCGCGGTCAAAATGGAAATATTCGGCGCCGATGTTGCGCATCGGGATCAACCCGTCGGCACCGGTTTCATCCAGCCGCACAAACAGGCCAAATTTGGCGATACCGCTGATACGGCCCGAAAATTCGTTGCCGACCCGTTCGGACAGGAACGCCGCCATATAGCGATCGGTCGTGTCACGTTCGGCCGCGACCGAGCGGCGTTCGGTATCGGAAATATGGGTGGCTGTTGCCTCTAGCTCGTCGATTTCATGTTTCGACAGCCCGTCCTTGCCCCAGCCATGGGCCGAAATCAGGGCGCGATGCACAATCAGGTCGGAATAGCGCCGGATAGGAGAGGTGAAATGCGCATAGGATTGCAGCGCCAGCCCGAAATGGCCGAAATTCTGCGGGCTGTAATAGGCCTGCGTCATCGACCGCAGGGTCGACATATTGATCAGCTCGTCGTGTTCGGTGCCTTCGGCCTGCGCCAGCAGTTTGTTCAGATGCGCGGTTTTCAGCACCTGCCCCTTGGCCAGCACCATCCCTGCCGCCTGCGCGGTTTCGCGCAGCGCATCCAGTTTTTCCACGCTGGGTTCTTCGTGGACGCGGAACAACAGGGGTGAACGGCGGGTGATCAGTTCCTCGGCCGCGGCGACATTGGCAAGGATCATGAATTCTTCGATCAGCTTGTGCGCGTCCAGCCTGTCGGTGAAATTGACCGACAGCACCTTGCCCTCGTCCGACAGGATCACCTTGCGTTCGGGCAGGTCCAGATCCAGCGGTTGGCGGCTGGCGCGGGCCGTGACCAGCGCATCATAGGCGGCGTAAAGCGGGTTGATCACGCTGTCCATCAGGGGGCCGCATTTGTCGTTCACATCGCCGTCGCGGGCGGCCTGCACCTCTTGGTAATTCAGCGATGCGGCAGAGCGCATCAACCCGCGCACGAAACGGTGCGACAGCTTGTTGCCCTTGGCATCCACCTGCATCCGCACGGCGATACAGGCACGCGGCACGCCCTCGTGCAGGGAACACAGGTCGCCGGACAGGCGGTCCGGCAGCATCGGCACCACGCGGTCGGGAAAGTAGGATGAATTGCCCCGCTTGCGCCCCTCGCGGTCCAGCGCGGAACCGGGGGTGACGTAATGGGCGACATCGGCGATGGCGACCCAGATGATATGCCCGCCGTCGTTTTTGGGGTCGTCGTCGGAATGCGCCCAACAGGCGTCATCATGGTCGCGTGCATCCCACGGATCAATCGTAACCAGTGGCATGTCGCGCATATCCTCGCGCCCCTTCAGGCCTGCGGGTTTGGCCTTGTCCGCCTGTGCGATCACATCGTCGGGAAAATCATCGGGGATGCCGTGTTGGTGAATGGCGATCAGGCTGACGGCCTTGGGCTGGCCGGGGTCGCCCAAACGGTTGATCACGCGGGCGCGGGCCAGGCCCATGCGCCCCTTTGGCCCTGCCTGTTCTGCCTCGACCAGCTCGCCATCCTTGGCGCCGCCGGTGGCGCCCTCGGCCACGATCCATTCGCTGTTGGTGCCCTTGTCGATGGGCAGGATGCGGCCGCCCTCGGTCGCTTTGCGGAACACGCCCAGCACCTTGTGCGGATTGGTGCCGATGCGCCGGATCAGCCGCGCCTCGTAATGGAAATCAGCGCCGCGCAATTCGGTCAGGCGGGCCAGGATGCGGTCGCCCTCGCCCAGCGCGGGATCAGAGGCACGGGGCAGCACGATCACGCGGGGTTCCACGCCTTCGCCCTGCCATTCCATCGGGCGGGCCACCAGATCGCCATTGTCATCGGGACCCGTGATTTGCAGCACCGAAACCGGCGGCAGGCGGTCGGGATCGCGATAGGTTTTCTTGCGCTTTTCCAGATGGCCCTCGGCCTCCAGCTCCTTCAGGATGCGTTTCAGATCAATCCGCGCAGCGCCTTTGATGCCAAAAGCCTTGGCAATATCACGTTTCGCGGTGAGGGTCGGGTTGTCCGAAATCCATTGCAGGATTTCGTCCTTGGTTGGCATCTGGTTCATGCCCTGCCCCTATCACAGGCGCAGGGCCGCGTCATTGGGGAAAAGCGCGTCGAAGACATCAAGGCGCTAGATATCTGCGGCGCTGTCCACGTCGCGCAGCCTGTCGGTATAGGCGATGCGCAGATCGGGAATGGTTTGCACCGTATCGGCCAGCGCGTGCTGCGTGGACCAGCGCACGCTGGCAAACAGGGTCGATGGCACAGCCGCCACGCGTTTCAGCCCGACCAGCCAATACCCGCCGTCCATGGCTGGGCCAAACACCGCATCGACACGCGACAGCGCGCGGAATGCGCGGGCGATGTGGCCGGGGTCGATCCCCGGCACATCGCCACCTATGATGCAGATCGGGCCGGGGGGCAGGCTGTGAAACACTCGCGCCATACGGTCGCCAAGGTCACCATGGCCCTGCGGGATACGCGGCAGATGCGCAGGAAACGCCCCCGTCTTCACAGCCCCGTCCGGTGCCACCGCCAGCACCAGACGCCAGCGCGGATCATCCAGACGCCGCAGCAATCGCGCTGTTTGATGGCGAAACCACCAGGCCGCCGCGACCATGCCTATATCACGGCCAAGACGGGTTTTCACCCGCCCTGCACGGGGCTGTTTTAGCATCACCACCAGCGTCGGACGGGCGCGCATGTCAGGCGAAATAGTCGCGCAATATCCGCGCATAAATCGCCTTGAGCTGATGCACCTGTTCGACAGGCACGTTTTCATCCACCTTGTGCATGGTTTTGCCCACCAGCCCGAATTCCACCACCGGACAGTGGTTTTTCATGAACCGCGCATCCGATGTGCCACCCGTGGTGGACAGGTCCGGCACCACGCCGGTTTCCGCCGTCACAGCCGCCGCCACCAGATCGGACAGCGCCCCGGGCGGGGTCAGGAAACTTTCGCCCGACACTTTGACCTCCATCCCGATCTGAACCCCGAATTCAGCCGCCACGCGGTCGGATTCGCCCTGCAACCATTCAGTCAGCGCCGCGCCCGTGTGGGTGTCGTTGAACCGGATGTTCACCGTGGCGCGGGATTGCGCCGGAATGACATTGGTGGCGGGGTTGCCCGTATCAATCGTGACCACCGCCAGCGTCGAGGCATCGAAATGGTCGGTGCCCTGATCCAGTTCATGGCTGGCCAGCCGGTCCATCAGCCGCGCCATCGCGGGCAGCGGGTTTTTCGCACGGTGCGGATAGGCCGAATGCCCCTGCATCCCCGTCACGGTAAACCATGCGGTCATCGACCCGCGCCGCCCGATTTTCATCATATCGCCCATGATCTCAGGGCAGGTCGGTTCACCCACCAGACAGACCGACATGGTTTCACCCGCGCTTTGCATCCAGTCCAGCAGGGCCACGGTGCCATCTACGGCATCGCCTTCCTCGTCGCCGGTGATGGCCAGCGCGATGGCCCCATCCGGCGGGGTATCGCGCACGAAATCCACCGCAGCGGCGGCAAAGGCCGCAACGCCCGATTTCATATCGGTGGCGCCGCGCCCATACATGATGCCGTCCTTGATTTCCGCACCAAAGGGGTCGACCGTCCACGCCGCCACATCGCCCACAGGCACCACATCGGTATGGCCGTTAAACCCGAATGTGCGCGCCGCGCCCCTGCCCCCCCAGCGTGCAAAAAGGTTGGCCACGCCGCCACGGTCCACGCGGGTGCATTCAAACCCCGCGCCCGACAGCAAATCCTGCAACAAAACCAGCGCGCCGCCCTCGGCCGGGGTCACAGAGGGGCAGCGGATCAGATCGGCAGTCAGTGCCACAGGATCGACCGTTTTCGGTGCGTTGGACAGGTCGGACGGCATCGGCATTCTCCTTGTTTTCATGCCCTCGCTACCCCGCTTTTGCGGCGAAAACAAATGTGGCAAAAAAACCGCATCTTTGCGACCTTTCCGAGAATTGACCCTAGGGAAACTGTTAACGGAAACTTAATAATAAGTTAACAGTGGGAAAAATGACCCGAGGCAGGGCACAAGAACAGCAGGGCACAATCGCCCGCAGAGCAGTTTGACGAGTAAAAACGTTACATAACACCGGATGCAGGTCCGGTCTGGCTGGGCTTTTGCGTTGCTTCCAACATTGGGTTGGAGCAGGAATATGGTCGCACCAAGCGAGCTACCGATTAACACGAATGCCAGTGCCATTCAGATGGCCCAAACCATTTTTGGCGATGGGGCCACGGTTGTGGGTGCATCCTATACGGGCGACAATGACTCCTCGGGGATATACACCAACGGGGATGCGGTTTCGGGCGCGGTGACACCGGGGAATGAAGGGATCATCCTGTCCACGGGCGATACATCGGGTTTTACCAACAGCCCTGGCGGCGGCTGGTGGAACCAGAACCAGGCCAACAACAGCACACAGACAACAACCAACAGCAGTGGCGTCAACAACAACGCGCAATTCAACGCGGCGGCGGGTTCAAACACCTATGATGCGTCATGGCTGGATGTGGATTTCATCCCCGATGGCAATCTGATGACGATGCAATTCGTTTTCGCATCCGAAGAATATCCCGAATATGCCGTCGGGTCCTATCAGGATTTCATAGGCGTCTGGATCAATGGCCAGCAGGTCGATCTGGCCGTGGGCGATGGCGACATCGACCCCAACAACATCAATGCCGGGGCCAATGGCAACCTGTTCATCGACAACTCCAATGACGATTACAACACCGAAATGGACGGGTTCACCATCACCATGACCCTGACCATCCCCGTGAATTCGGGAGAGGTGAATTCGATCCGGTTCGGCATCGCCGACGTCAGCGATGCGAATTACGATTCAACCCTGTTGATCGCGGCAAATTCGGTGCAAACCACGCTGGTGGCCGATGCCGATGTGGCGCAGATTTACCCCAATGGCACCGCCAATGTGGATGTGCTGGCCAATGACGTGAACAACACCGGCGGCCTGTTGACCATCACCCACATCAACGGACAGGCCGTTGTGGCGGGCAGCACCGTGACCCTGCAATCGGGGCTGGAGGTGACGCTGAACGCCGATGGCACCCTGACTGTAGTCGGCGACGGCGATCTGGAAAGCCACGCATTCACCTATACCGTCGAAAGCGACACCGGCGCGATGGACACCGGTTTTGTCACCGTTGACAGTATCCCCTGTTTCGTGGCCGGCACCATGATCATGACACCGGATGGCGAGGTCGCGGTGGAAACCCTGCAACCCGGCGATCTGGTGATGACGCAGGATGACGGCCCCCAGCCCCTGCGCTGGATCGGGCAGCGCCGTGTCGCCGCAACGGGCGATTTCGCCCCCATCCACATTCGCGCCAATACCTTTGGCGTGCATCGTGATCTGTTCCTGTCGCCGCTGCACCGCGTGCTGATCCGCGACAGTCTGGCCGAGCTGCTGTTTGGCGAGGGCGAGGTGCTGATCGCGGCGCGTGATCTGGTCAATGACATGTCCGTGCGCCGCATCGCGGGCGGCGAGGTCGATTACGTTCACATCCTGTTTGACCGCCATCAGGTGGTCATGTCCGAGGGGTTGCCGACCGAAAGTTTCCTGCCCGGTCCGCAAACCACCAAAAGTTTCGAGGCAGAGGTGATTGCCGAAATCCGCGCCATTTTCCCCGAACTGGACCCGACAACAGGTCAGGGTTACAGCCCCGCCGCCCGCCGCACCCTGCGCCGGTTCGAGGCAAAGCTGCTGCAAGACGCCGGGAAAAGGGCCGCCTGATCATGGCATGGATCGCGATCTCGGATCACGATGAACAACGGTTTTCGCTGTCCGGTCTGGGCAGTGACGCGGGCCGCGCCGCAACCCAGCGCGAAAAACTGTCGCCCGATACATTGCTGACCCGCGGATCGGTCTTGTTGGAAACGCGACTGGCCCCCGAGGGCCGCCCGCAAACCCTGCTTAGCTACCGCCGAATGCACCCCTGGGTGTCGGGGTTTTCGATCCAGTCGATCCCCAATGGCGGCATCGCCGTGGTGATCAGCCAGGGGGCCGAGGTATTTCACACCGCGCTGGCCCATGACGGCACGGGGCGCGGTGATACATTGCGCATCACATGGTCGTGGGATGCCCCCGCCCGCTGGGGCCGTCTGGCGATTGAACGGGTCGGGTCGGACAGTTTGTTCCTGTCGCGTGTGGACATGCCCAAACCCCTGATGCTGGCCGATTTACAGGTCATGGCGATGGACCCGATGCAGCGGCATCTGGACCCTGACGTGTCATTCTTTGCCGTGTCGGATGATATTGAACCCGTCGGCCCGATGCCTAGCCTGACCACCCATGTGCCGGTCGCCACGCCCTATGGTTATCGCATGGCGGGGCAGTTGAAACGCGGCGATCTGGTGCGCACCGCCGATGACTGGTCTGTGCCTGTGCTGGACACGGTGCGCCGAACGGTGCCCGCACGCGGGTCATTCCGCCCCGTGCGCCTGCGTGCGCCCTATTTCGGGCTGACGCAGGATATCATCGTCGCGCCGCAACAGCGGCTGGTGATTGGCGGATCGGATGTGGAATATATGTTCGGTCAGGAACGGGTGCTGGTGCCTGCGGGCCATCTGGTCAACGGCACCGCCGCGCAATTCTGCGCTGCGGGCACCACCGCCAGCTATACCCAGATCGTCCTGCCCGAACACGAGGCGATGCAAGCCCCCGGCACCCTGCTGGAAAGCCTGTATCTAGGCCGGTTGCGGCGCAAACCCGACCATCTGAACGCCAGCCTGCTGTGCAATCACGACAGGTCGGTTATGCCCGAACACGCCAACCCCGCCTATCCCGTGCTGAAACATTTCGAAGCCGTGACCCTGGCGCAAAAACGCGCCGCCTGACGCGCGGTGGCGCACACACCCCAAAACCCCGCCGCTAGGCCAGCAAACCCTCCGCCGGACGGATCATACCCGTTTCCAGCCCGTTGAAATTGCGGATCACCGCGTTCATGCGTTTGCGCGTGGCGGGGTGTTCGGCATCCAACACGCCCAATCGCACCAGCAACGCGGCAATGGCGCATTCCGCCCCGCGTGTGCCGCCATCCGCCACCTTTAGTGCGATGCCCATGCCGGATTCGGGGATGATGGCGATGAAAAATGCCTCGGCCCCGGTTTTCAACGCGGCGCGGCCATTGGTGGCGCGCATCAATTCGGTGCAGGCCCGCCCCTCGCCCGCGACCAGTTCGGGATAGGCCACCATGGCATCGCGCAACCGCGCTGCGGCACTGGCGCGGGTGCCCTGCCCTTCGCGGGCATTGGCGAAATAGGCCATGGCGCGGGCCATACCATGCAGGGTGGTGGCGAAATTGGGGGCTGAACAGCCATCAATGCCATAACCGGGGCTGTCCTGTTCGGTCACCCCCTCGAATGCATCACGGCAGGCCAGTTGCACGGGATGCGACGGGTCCACGTAATCCGGCCCCGCCTTCAGGTGCCGCGTCAGGGTCAGGAACCCCGCATGTTTGCCAGAACAGTTGTTATGCACACGACAGGGCGTTTCACCGGCGCGGATCATCGCATCGCGGGCGGGAATGTCGCGTGGCTCCTCTACTCCGCAGCAGAAATCATCGTCGCTTAGCCCCATGTCGGCCAGCCATGCGTTGACACGGCTGGTGTGGATATCGGCACCCTGATGGCTGGCACAGGCCAGCGCCAGCTGCGCCTGCGTCAACCCCGCCACATCCGCCGCGCCGCTTTCGACCAGCGGCAGCGCCTGCAACATCTTGGACGAGCTGCGCGGCAGGATCACCGCATCGGGATCACCCCATGCCTGCACGATCTGCCCATCCGGGCCACAGATCACCGCGTGACCCAAATGCAGGCTTTCCAAAAACGGGCCACGCCAGATTTCAGCAAGGGGGACGGGGTGGGTCATGTATCGGCTCCGATCAACTCTGTGCGACTTGGGCGCAAATGGGGGCAGCTCTGTGCGAATTTCCGCCAATTGCCCTTTCGCCCGTAGCAGTTTTTCGGCTAATGTAGCAATATCGATCAGGAAAATGGGTGGTTCGCAACAATGGCAACAAGCCAGGCAAAAACACCCGACGTTAAGACGAGGCAGGACAGCTTGGAGGCTGGATTAATGAATTCACGATTTGCACGGGGCATCGCAGGCGCAATTGTCGCGCTGGCAGGCACGGGCGCCTTTGCACAGCAGGCCAGCGAAAATCAGGTCGCGGCCCAGACCGACTGGTCCGTTTTTGAGGAAAAAGACCCCCGCGAATGCTGGGCCGTTTCCTCGCCCAAGGAAACCGTCAACACCCGCGATGGCCGCGTTGTGGCGGTGCGGCGCGGTGAAATCCTGTTCATGACCTTTTTCCGCCCCGGCGCGAATGTTTCGGGTCAGGTGGCATTTACTGGCGGCTACCCCTTTGCCAGCGGGTCCACCGTCAATCTGGACATCAGCGGCAACCAGTTCGAACTGTTCACCGAGGGCGAATGGGCATGGCCCGCAACCACATCGGATGACGCGAAAATCATGGCGGCAATGAAACGCGGCGCCAATGCGGTTGCCACCGCGCGTTCGGGCCGCGGCACCGTGACCAAGGATACGTTTTCCCTGCTGGGCTATACCGCAGCCGTGGAAGACGCGGAAAAACGCTGTAAATAAGCGCGACGATTGATTTTGGCATGATCAGGCGGCCCTAGGGCGCGCCTGTTTACGCATTTGCAACATATCTTTTGTCTTGGCAGCGCGAATCTTGTAACAGGGCCACTTCGCACAGGGGACCAATACCATGACGGCATCCGCACCGATCACGCAGGACGTGGCCACCATTCCGCGCAAGCTGCCCGAGGGCGGCAAGATAAACCTTGTGGGTCTGACCCGCGAGGCCCTGCGCGATGCGTTGATCACCGCTGGCACACCGGAAAAACAGGCCAAAATGCGCACCGGCCAGATATGGCAATGGATTTACGGCTGGGGCGTGCGCGATTTCGCCCAGATGACCAATCTGGCGAAACCGTATCGCGCCCTGCTGGATGAAAAATTCACCGCCGACATCCCCGAAGTGGTGTCAAAACAGGTGTCCGGGGATGGCACCCGCAAATATCTGGTCCGCATCGCAGGCGGCCACGAGGTAGAGGTGGTGTATATCCCCGAAGAAGGGCGCGGCACCCTGTGTGTTTCGTCCCAAGTGGGCTGCACCCTGACCTGTTCGTTCTGCCACACGGGCACGCAGAAACTGGTGCGCAACCTGACCGCCGGCGAAATCGTCGGCCAGATCATGATGGCGCGTGACGATCTGGGCGAATGGCCGGAAAAGGGCGCATCCACTGTCGGCACTCAGCGCCTGCTGTCCAATATCGTGCTGATGGGCATGGGCGAGCCGCTGTATAATTTCGAAAACGTGCGCGATGCGATGAACATCGCAATGGATGGCGAAGGCATCGCACTTGGCCGTCGCCGCATCACCCTGTCCACCTCTGGTGTGGTGCCCGAAATCCACCGCACAGCCAAGGAAATCGGGTGTTTGCTGGCCGTATCATTCCACGCCACCACCGACGAGGTGCGCGACCGTCTGGTGCCGATCAACAAACGCTGGAACATCGAAACCCTGCTGGAGGCCCTGCGCGAATACCCCAAGGTCAGCAATTCCGAACGCATCACCTTTGAATATGTGATGCTGCAAGGGGTCAACGACAGCGACGAGGACGCGCACCGCCTGATCAAGCTGCTGGATGGCATCCCGGCCAAGGTCAACCTGATCCCGTTCAACGAATGGCCCGGCGCGCCCTATAAACGGTCATCCAACAACCGTATCCACGCTTTTGCGAAAATCCTGCTGAACGCCGGATATGCCAGCCCGATCCGCACCCCCCGCGGAGAAGACATCATGGCCGCCTGCGGTCAGTTGAAATCGGCCACCGAACGCGCCCGCAAATCCCGCGCCCAGATCGCCGCAGAAACCGGCACTGGCGCGTGAACCGGCTGAACCTTGCGCATTTTAACGTGGGGTTCATGTTAACGTGGGGTTCACGGGGTCAGGCCGACAGGTCAGCGGATTAAATCAACTGGATCAGGCTGCCGCATGTGCCGTCAAAAACCGCCATCCGCACCGGGCCGGCCGCTAAATCTCTGCCCCAACCAGAAACTGTTGAAACCAGCCAAACTGCGCCTCACATGACACAACAGGCATGGCACGCACCGCCCCCGCCCTTTCACTGTTCCTTAAATACCTCCTGCGACAGCTCCCACGAAACAATCCCGCACAAGAAAAGTGATTGTTTCGCCAGAAATCACTGAATCGCCACATTCCGCGCCGATTGTTGCCATGACTGGCCCGCACCGTGTCCTTATCGGAAACAAACGCACAAAGGATCAGGCCAGATGGCACGGCTCGACACTGACACCCAAGACTTCGACACCACCGAGGTGGTGAACTTCGTTCGCGAAATCCGCTCCCGCTCTCTCTCGGTGCGTGAATGGAAACACTATCTGGCTGGTTATGGCTACAGCGTCAAAAGCGACGATGCTGGTAAAACCGTGGTGGCATCCCTGCTGCGTGGCAATGCGATTTGCGAATTGCCTGCCGATCTCTGCGCCTGACCCTTTTGCCCTCCGCAGGGTTCCCCGTCCGCCTTTGATGAAGGGGCGGACAGGGCGCAGGGCAGGCGCATCAGATCACGCGAACAGAAAATCTGATGCGTCCAGTTCGCCCGTGGTGACAAACCGCAGGTTCAGGTCCAGCGACCAGCCGTTCACGGTGATCTGTGTGTGCTGACCGCCAACATCGGTAAAGGTCAGGTGGTTATAGGTCAGCCCGACCTCGGTTCCGTAGACCGAGAAATCCAACAGGTCCACGCCCACGTCAAAGTCCAGAATGGTGTCTTTGTCACCCAGATCGGACCAGTCGAACACGAACACATCGGCCCCGTCGCCGCCCGCCATGACATCCGCGCCTTCGCTACTGCTGATGGTGTCAGCGCCGTCTTGGCCCAGCAGGCGGTCATTGCCGTATCCCCCCTGAATCCAGTCATCGCCCGTGCCGCCGATCAAACGGTCATCGCCGCCACCGCCATAGATCATGTCATTGCCGGCATTGCCCAGAATCACGTCATCGTCGCCGGAAAATTCGCTGTCAGAATCGCCATACATGACATCGTCGTCATTGCCGCCGCGCAGGGTATCATTGCCGTCAAAGCCCCACATGGTGTCATTGCCGTTCTGCCCCAGCACGATTTCAGACCATTCGCGGCCATAGACCGTATCATCGCCCGCCTTGGTCACAATCACCGTTGTCTGGTCGGTGCTGACGAATACCTCGGATCGGGCGGTGCCACGGATCAACACGCGATCCTGCGCATCCAGAGAAACCGACCAGCCATCCATGGCCGATCCGTCGCCATAAATATCCTGCAAGGCCTGAATGTCATACCCACCCAGTTCGGTCGCATAGGGGTATTCGATATTATAGGTCATCACGGAATTGGCCTGCGTATCCAATGCGCCATCCAGAATGTAGTCACCTTCGTGTGTGTGTGACAGGCCCAGCGCGTGACCCATTTCATGCAGGATCACCTGATACCCGTAATCACCGGGGTCCATATCCGTATAGGCATTCACAAAATAGCCCTGTCCGGTGCTATAGGTGCTGGAATTGGCATAGTTTGCCCAGCCGCCCACGCCCGACACATCGGCACCAAAGGCATTGACCATGCCCGTGCCTTCCACTTCGACAAACTTGATGCCTGCGGCGGCTTCGAAATCGGCCATGGCATCACGAAAATTCTGCCGCTGGGTCTCGGTATATGACCAATAGGCGGTCGCGCCGTAGGGATCGTAATCCTCTAGCAGGGGCAGGTCTTCGGTTTCGGTAAAGCTGTAGGTGATGACCACGCTGGTGCCGACATCCGTCAACCCGTTCCAGCGGAAATTGTCGTATTCATAATAGGCCAGAATGGCGGTATAGTCGTAAACGACCGTGCCTGCTGCTGATACTTCTGCGTTATCGCCATTGCTGGCCGCCGCCATACATGCGGCGCATCCGCAGCCGGCTGTTTCTACCTGTTCGCTCATTTGTTCCCTCGCTCTTACTCAATCCGACCCCGAAGAGAGTATTAAGCGACCATTGTGGCCAGTATTTGGCCCATTACCCACGCATTTCGGAACACAGCGTTAACGGATCAGGCACAATGACAAACGCCGCCCCCATGACAGGGAGCGGCGCAAAGCATCTATTGGCAAGGCTGTGAGAGCGGCCTAGCGCCCCGGAATATTGTCGCGTTTCTGGCCTGCGCCCTGCCATGCATCAATCGCCGCTACGGCCTCTTCGGCGGTTTCGACATAGCAAAACAGCTCCAGATCCTCGGGGGATATGGTGCCCGCATCGGCCAGCGCCTCCCAGTTGATGATCTTTTCCCAGAACGCTTTGCCAAACAGCAGGAACGGCACGCGCCGCATGCGCCCGGTCTGGATCAGGGTCAGGGATTCAAACATTTCGTCCAGCGTGCCGAACCCGCCGGGAAAACAGGCCACGGCGCTGGCGCGCATCAGGAAATGCATTTTGCGGATCGCAAAGTAGTGGAAATTGAAACACAGGTCGGGCGTCACGTATTCGTTGGGCGCCTGTTCATGGGGCAGCACGATGTTCAGCCCGATGGAAATGCCGCCCGCCTCGGATGCGCCCTGGTTTCCGGCCTCCATCACACCGGGGCCACCGCCGGTGCAGATGATGTTGTTATGGCCGCCGGATTTCAGCCCGCGTTCGGTCATGATATAGGCGAAACGGCGGGCTTCTTCGTAATATTTCGACAGATCGCGCAGGGTCTGGGTGCGCGCGCCCTCGGCCTCGGACGGTTTCGGGATGCGCGCACCGCCGAACAGGACGACCGTGCTTTCGACGCCATATTCATCCATCAACAATTGCGGTTTCAGCAGTTCCAGTTGCAGGCGCACGGGGCGCAATTCATCGCGGCACAGGAAATCATTGTCGTTGAATGCCAGCTTATAGGCGGGCGCACGGGTTTGCGGCGTGTCCGGCACATCATGGGCGGTTTCGATATCCGTATGCGCATCGCGAAATGCGCTTTTGCGGTCGTCCTTCATCTGGCTTTCTCCTGCTTGCGCCGATATTCCAGACCTATAACCTCTCTCCTCCGAATGCCAGAGATTGCCAGAACCAAGGAAAGCCCATGGATTGGACCGCCGAAATCGCCGCCGCCGCAGGGCGCATCCTGCCGCATGTGATCCGCACGCCGGTGATGGTGACCGATGCATTCGGCCCAAGGGTCGAACTGAAACTGGAACAATTGCAACATACCGGCAGTTTCAAGGCACGCGGAGCGTTCAACACCCTGCTGTCTGCCCCCGTGCCGGATGCCGGTATCGTGGCCGCATCGGGGGGCAATCATGGTGCGGCGGTGGCCTGTGCCGCGCATCGGCTGGGTCATAGGGCGCATATTTTCGTGCCCGAAATGGCTGGCCCGTCGAAAATCGACCTGATCCGCAGGATGGGGGCCGAACTGACCGTGGTGCCGGGTGCCTATGCCGATGCTTTGGCGCAGGCGCAGGACTATGAGGCCAAGACCGGCGCGATGCAGATCCACGCCTATGACGCCCCCGCCACCGTGGCGGGCCAGGGCACCGTCGCGCTGGAGTGGGAGGATCAGGGATTGCAGGCCGACACCGTTCTGATCGCCGTTGGCGGTGGGGGGCTGATCGCCGGATCGCTGGCTTGGCTGGGCAAACGGCGCAGGGTGGTCGCGGTGGAACCGGAACAGGCCGCAACGCTGCATAATGCGCTGACCCACGGGGCTGATCATGAAACCGATGTATCCGGCATCGCGGCCAACGCGCTGGGCGCGCGCCGCATCGGGGGTATCTGTTACGGTTTGGCCCGTGATCTGGACGTGGCATCCATCACGGTGCCGGACAGCGCCATCGCTGATGCGCAAAAACGCCTGTGGCAGACACATCGGTTGCTGGTGGAACCGGCAGGTGCCTGCGCCCTGGCGGCCCTGTTGTCAGGCGCATACCGCCCCGAACCGGACGAAAGCATCGCCGTTCTGGTCTGCGGCGCAAACCCCGCGCCCGATCCGTTCCTGACCTGATCCTGCCCCCTGCCGCATTGCGCCACGGCCCGTCACAGAATATAGCCACCCCAACCAAGATTCCCCAAAGGAGAGCCGCCAATGTCCAACGCCCAGCTTGAAACCGCCATCGAATCCGCATGGGATGCCCGCGATACCATCACCCCCGCCACTACAGGCGAAACCCGCGACGCGATCGAAAGCACCCTGAACGCGCTGGATTCCGGCACGCTGCGCGTGGCCGAACGGCTGGAAAATGGCGATTGGCATGTCAATCAATGGGCAAAAAAGGCCGTTCTGCTGTCGTTCCGCCTGAACGATATGGAACCGATTTCCGGCGGCAATGGCGACACCACATGGTGGGATAAGGTGCCATCGAAATTCGACGGTTGGGGCGAAAACGAATGGAAATCCGCAGGGTTTCGCGCTGTTCCCGGCTCTATCGCGCGGCGCTCGGCCTATATCGCGCCCGGCGTTGTGCTGATGCCCTCCTTTGTGAACATCGGCGCCTATGTCGACGAGGGCACAATGGTTGATGCATGGGCCACCGTGGGCAGCTGCGCCCAGATCGGCAAAAATGTGCATCTGTCCGGCGGTGTCGGCATCGGCGGCGTGCTGGAACCGATGCAGGCCGGCCCGACCATCATCGAGGACAACTGCTTTATCGGGGCGCGTTCCGAAGTGGTCGAAGGCTGCATCATCCGCGAAGGATCGGTGCTGGGCATGGGTGTGTTCATCGGCCAGTCGACCAAGATCGTGGACCGCGAAACCGGCGAAGTCATGTATGGCGAAGTGCCCCCTTATTCCGTGGTCGTCGCCGGTTCAATGCCGTCAACAAACGGGATCAACCTGTATTGCGCCGTGATCGTAAAACGGGTCGATGCGAAAACACGTTCGAAAACCGGCATCAACGAATTACTGCGCGACTGATGATCATCAGCCGGACCCTTGCCAAACGCGCCATCGCGCAGGGGCAGCGCCCCGCGTGGCTGGCGGCATGGGGTCCGGTGCTGGCCGATGCGGTGATCGTCACCGGCCTGTTGTCGCTGCTGTTCATGCCGGTAATGACGGCCATCTACGCGGCGCAGCCCTCGAACGGGGCGACCTTCCTGCTGCTGTTCGCGGTGTTTTTCGTGCCGTTTCAGGCGGTGATGATCCTGTCGTCGCTATGGGCCGCAAAATCACGCTGGTCGGATGAACCGACAAGGTCAATCCAGTCGGACGATCCGCAATCAAAGGCAAACCCATGACCGACGACACCGACAAACCAAAGAAAAAGAAACCCTCGCGCCAGCAGGTCTATACCCTGCTGGTCGAGGTCGGCCGCAAAGAAGGCGACGGATTGCCCAAAGGGGCCACAGGCGCGGCGCTGATGTGCTATGCGTCGGGCGTGGACGAGGCCGAAGCCGTGCGCGAAACCGTGGCGATCCTGAAACAGGCCGATGTCGCCCCGCTGGACGTGACGGGATACGGCACCATCGCCGAACGCGAAGCCCAGGGCCACGAAATCGAAGATGACGAACGCGAACTGATGGCCCGCGCCTTGGCGGAAAATTCTGTGATCGTGGCACAGATGACCCCGTTCTTTCCCGACACCCACAAAGGCAGCAAGACCGAACATTAACGCGTGAACGTCGCGTTATCGCTCTTGCCCAGCGCAGATTCCTGCGCCATTCTGCCGATTGTTCTCAGGGCGGGGTGCAATTCCCCACCGGCGGTAAAGGGGCCACACGCCCCAAGCCCGCGAGCGCCACGGGCCATGCCGCCCTTGGGTCAGCAGATCCGGTGCAACTCCGGAGCCGACGGTCATAGTCCGGATGAAAGAGAACGTGCGCAACACCACCAGCCACCGCGCTGGCACGTGTTCCGTTCGTTTGATGCTCTTCGTGGACGTGTCGAAGGAACAGGAAAGGAACCGCACAATGACACTCCCCCGCTATGCCTTCATCAAGGCAAACTGGCACGCCGATATCACAGGCCGCGCCTATGACGGATTCACCCAAATCATCCCCGCCGAACAGGTCGATCTGTTCGACGCCCCCGGCGCGTTCGAAATGCCGCTGATGGCGCGTGACCTGGCCCGAACCGGGCGCTACGCCGCCGTGGCCTGCGCCGCACTGGTGGTGGATGGCGGCATCTACCGCCATGACTTCGTGGCTCAGGCCGTGGTCGACGGATTGATGCGCGCCGGATTGGACAGCGGCGTGCCGGTGCTGTCGGTATCGCTGACACCGCACCAATATCACGACACCCCGCACCACAATGCGATCTTTGCCGAACATTTCGTCGAAAAAGGCGCCGAGGCCGCCCGCGCCGCATTGGCCGTGACCAAAGCCCGCGCCAGCATCGCCGCCTGACCGGGCCAAAAGCAAAAGGGCATCCGCATGACGCCGGATGCCCTTTCATTGTTCCCAAAATACCTCCCGCCGGAGGCATCGACAGTTCAGCCGGAAACGAACTCCGATCTGGCATAGCCCTGCACGAACAACAGCGCGCCTAGATCGCCGTGATTGATCCGCACCTCGCATTGTGCCGCCACACTGGGCTTCGCGTGCAGTGCAACACCCGTGCCAGCCAATCCCAACATGCCCAGATCATTGGCCCCGTCGCCCACGGCCAGCACGTCATCCGCCGTCAGGTGCAACCGATGGGTGATGTCATGCAATGCCTCCACCTTGGCCTCGCGGCCCAAAATCGGGCGGGCCACCTCGCCGGTCAGCTTGCCACCATCCACCAACAGCGTATTGGCGCGGTTTTCATCAAACCCCAGCGTGGCGGCCACATGGGCGGTGAACGCAGTAAACCCGCCCGAAACCAGCGCGGCATATCCGCCTGCGGCCTTCATCGTCGCCAGCAATTCGCGCCCGCCCGGCATCAGGGTGATCCGCTCGGCCAGCACCTGCGCAATCACGCCCTCGTCCAGCCCGCGCAACAACCCCACGCGTTCGATCAACGCGCCCTCGAAATCCAGCTCGCCGTTCATGGCACGGGCGGTGATGCCTGCCACGCGTTCGCCCACGCCCGCCATATCGGCCAGTTCGTCAATACATTCCTGTTGGATCATGGTGCTGTCCATATCCGCCAGCAGCATCTTTTTCTTGCGGTTGACGGCAGGCTGCACGATCAGGTCCACGCCCATGCGCTGCACCTCTTCCCAGACATCCCACAGGTTGTCGGGGCGCGACTCCAGCGGAAATTCCGCCGCCTCGTCCGGTGACAGCCAAACAGCATCGCCCCCGCCCCATGCATTGCGCAGCGAATCAACCAGCGCCGGATCCAGCGCAGGAGAGGTCGGAGAAGTTAACAGTGTCGCGATAAACATTAGGGAAGTTTCCTATCGTAGGCGCATGGCGTCGCATTTGGGGGTTCAAGCGGCGCTATAGCGTCATTTTCCCCATTGTGAAAGCACCGCAACCGCCGTATCTGCGTCAGCGGGACACCCTTCCCCAACGAAGGGCGATTATCTGGAAGGATAGCATAAATGGCTATTACACAACCGACCGCGCGGCCCGCAAACCCGCGTTTCTCCTCTGGCCCCTGTGCCAAAATCCCCACTTTCACGCTGGATCAACTGTCGGACGCCGCATTGGGTCGTTCGCACCGTGCCGCTATTGGCAAATCCAAGCTGAAAGACGCGATTGAAAACACCCGCGACATTCTGGGCATTCCCGCCGATTACCACATTGGCATCGTTCCCGCATCTGACACCGGCGCCGTGGAAATGGCAATGTGGTCGCTGCTGGGTGCGCGCAAGGCCACCATGGTTGCATGGGAATCCTTTGGTTCCGGCTGGGTTACCGATGTGGTCAAACAGCTGAAAATCGACGCCGAGGTAAAGACAGCCGACTATGGCCAGATCGTTGATATGGCCGCGCTGGATTACAACACCGACGTTGTGTTCACATGGAACGGCACCACATCGGGCGTGCGTATGCCCAATGGCGATGCGATCCCTGCGGACCGTCAGGGGCTGACCATTTGCGACGCCACATCGGCGGCATTCGCGATGGACCTACCATGGGACAAACTGGATGTGACCACATTCAGCTGGCAAAAAGTGCTGGGCGGCGAAGCGGCGCATGGCATGTTGATCCTGTCGCCCCGCGCTGTGGAACGGTTGGAATCCTACACCCCCGCATGGCCGATGCCGAAAATCTTTCGCCTGACCAAAGGTGGCAAACTGATCGACGGTATCTTCCGCGGTGAAACCATCAACACCCCCTCCATGCTTGCGGTCGAGGATTACCTGGTCGCGCTGGAATGGGCCAAATCCGTTGGCGGATTGCAGGGCATGATCAAACGCGCCACGGCCAATGCGCAGGCGATCTGGGATTTCTGCGATGCACGCGACTGGATCGCGAACCTTGCCGATGATACTGCCACGCGGTCGAACACCTCTGTCTGTTTGAAATTCACCGACGCGCGCATCAAAGACGGCGCAACATTCGCCAAAGCCGTGGCCAAGCGGCTGGAAGCCGAAGGCGTGGCGCTGGACATCGGCGCCTATCGTGACGCGCCCGCCGGTCTGCGGATCTGGTGCGGTGGCACGGTGGAAACCGCTGATATCGCGGCAATGCTGCCCTGGCTCGAATGGGCCTTTGAGGCCGAGATTGCAGCGCAAGCGTAACCTCCTCGCGCCTAAATCATAATCACGAGGCCCGCAGCGCGGGCTTCGCCCCCCCATTCCATCCTGAAAGGACCATGACCATGGCTCCCAAAGTTCTTATTTCCGACAAACTGTCCGCCGCCGCCGTTCAAATCTTCAAGGATCGTGGCATTGATGTTGATTTCCAGCCCGACCTTGGCAAAGACAAGGAAAAGCTGGCCGAAATCATCGGCAACTATGACGGTCTGGCAATCCGTTCCGCGACCAAGGCAACCGCCGCGCTGATCGAAAAAGCCACCAACCTGAAGGTGATCGGCCGCGCTGGTATCGGCACTGACAACGTGGACAAGGAAGCCGCGTCGAAAAAGGGCATCATCGTGATGAACACGCCCTTTGGCAACATGATCACCACCGCCGAACATGCCATCGCCATGATGTTCGCCGTGGCCCGCCAGATCCCCGAAGCATCGGCATCGACCCATGCGGGCAAATGGGAAAAATCCAAATTCATGGGCACCGAACTGACCGCCAAAACTCTTGGCGTGATCGGTGCGGGCAATATCGGCGGCATCGTTTGCGACCGCGCCCTGGGCCTGAAAATGAAGGTCGTCGCCTTTGACCCCTACCTGAGCGAAGAAAAAGCCGCCAAAATGGGCGTTGAAAAGGTCGAGCTGGACGAGCTGCTGACCCGCGCCGATTTCATAACCCTGCATGTGCCGCTGACCGATGGCACCCGCAACATCCTGTCGGCTGAAAATCTGGCGAAAACCAAAAAAGGCGTGCGTATCATCAACTGCGCCCGTGGTGGTCTGGTGGACGAGGCCGCGCTGGCCGAGCTGCTGAAATCCGGCCATGTCGCCGGTGCCGCGTTCGACGTGTTCGCCGAAGAACCCGCAACCGAAAACGCGCTGTTCGGCCTGCCCAACGTGGTTTGCACCCCGCATCTGGGCGCGGCCACCACCGAAGCACAGGAAAACGTGGCGTTGCAGGTGGCCGACCAAATGGCCAACTACTTGCTGACCGGCGCGGTTGAAAACGCGCTGAACATGCCGTCGGTCACCGCCGAAGAGGCCAAGGTGATGGGCCCGTGGCTGGCCTTGTCCGGCCATTTGGGCAGCTTCATCGGCCAGTTGACCGACGAACCGATCAAGGCAATCAACATCCTGTATGATGGTGTGGTTTCCGACATGAACCTTGCCGCGCTGAACTGTGGCGTGGTTGCGGGGATCATGAAAAAATCCAACCCTGATGTGAACATGGTGTCGGCACCAGTTGTGGCCAAAGAACGCGGCATCCAGATTTCGACCACCAATCAGGACAAATCCGGCGCATTCGAGGGCTATGTCAAAGTGACCGTGGTCACCGAAAAGCGCGAGCGTTCCATTGCGGGCACTGTGTTCAGCGACGGCAAGCCACGGTTCATCCAGATCAAGGGCATCAACATCGACGCCGAAGTGGGCGAACACATGCTTTATACCACCAACGACGATGTGCCCGGTATCATCGGCAAACTGGGCGCGCTGTTGGGCGACAACGGCGTGAACATCGCCAACTTTACCCTTGGCCGTGCCAAGACCGGCGGCGAGGCAATTGCCCTGCTTTATGTGGATGACAGCATCACCGAGGATGTTGTGACCAAGCTGAAAGACAGCGGGCTGTTCAAACAGGTCAAGCCGCTGGAATTCGACGTGGCCTAAACCGCGCCACAGCGACATGACGAAACGCCGCGCCTGATTGGGTGCGGCGTTTTTCGTTTCGCCGTTGCATCGCGTGGGGCAGCGCGTAGGTTCACCCTGACAAAAGGAGCCAACCATGACCCGCATCTATGCCATCCCCGACATTCACGGCCATGCCGACCAGATGGACCGTGCGCTGGACTGGATCAATGCCGATGGCGGGGTTGATGCACCGCATGTGTTTCTGGGTGATTACGTGGATCGCGGGCCGGACAGCCGCGGAGTGTTGGACCGGCTGATCGCGGGGCAGGATGCAGGGCGTGACTGGACGTTTCTAAAGGGCAATCACGACCGGATGATGCAGTGGTTCATGGAACCCGTGCCACGCTGGGACCCGCATTGGATGGTCGGGTTCAACTGGTTTCACGACCGCATCGGCGGGGCCACAACGCTGCGGTCCTATCAGGTCGATGTCAGCGAACAACGCCGCTATGGCGAGGTTCACGCCGATGCCATTGACGCGGTTCCTGCGCGCCATATCGAATTTCTGAACGGGTTGCAGACCCATCATCAGGTGGGTGATTTTCTGTTTGTTCATGCGGGCATAGCGCCGGATGTGGCGTTGCAGGATCAAACCGAAAATGATCTGGTCTGGATACGTGAACCATTCCTAAGCCACCCTGACCCGCATCCCTGGCTGGTGGTGCATGGCCATACCGCCCTGCCCAATGCCACCCATTTCGGCAACCGGATCGACCTGGACGGCGGGGCCGCCTATGGTCGCCCGCTGGTGCCAGCGGTGTTCGAGGATGGCAAGGTTTGGACATTGGGGCCAAAGGGGCGTGTGTCGCTGGCCCCGTGACGGCAGGTTCCTCTGTTCGCCCCTGCTACAATCCCCTAACCTGTGCCCAAGGGATTGAACATTACGGGAGAGAGAGACCATGACCGATATCGTTATTCTGGACGGTGCGCGCACCGCCATCGGCACCTTTGGCGGCAGCCTTGCAGGGACGCCGACCACCACGCTGGGGGCCACGGTGGCCAAGGCCGCGCTGGAACGGTCGGGCGTGGAGCCCGGCCAGATTGGCCATGTGGTTTATGGCAATGTCATCAACACCGAACCGCGCGACATGTATCTGTCGCGTGTGTCCGCGATCGAGGCGGGCATCCCCTCGTCCGTGCCCGCGATGAACGTCAACCGTTTGTGCGGATCGGGCGCGCAGGCAATTGTATCGGCGACGCAGGCGCTGATGCTGGGCGATGCCGATTTCGCCCTGGCGGGCGGGGCCGAAAGCATGAGCCGCGCGCCCTATATCGTGCCGGACCAGCGCTGGGGGTCGAAAATGGGCGACATCCGCACGCTGGACATGTTGCTGGGCACGCTGAATTGCCCGTTCGGGTCGGGCCATATGGGCGTGACGGCGGAAAATGTATCGGACGAACATGCGGTGACACGTGAAGATCAGGATGCTTTTGCATTAGAGAGCCAGACCCGCGCGGCGCGGGCGATTGCCGAGGGCCGATTTGCCAGCCAGATCGTTCCGGTCGAGGTTCGCGTCAAACGCGACATGGTCCCGTTCGAGGTCGACGAACACCCCAAAGCAACCACGATAGAGGCTTTGGCCGGATTGCGCCCCGCGTTCAAGAAAGACGGGCGCGTGACGGCAGGCAATGCCAGCGGCATCAATGATGGTGCCGCAGCCATGGTTCTGGCCCGCGCCGATGCAGCGGAACGTGCAGGGCTGAAACCCCGCGCCCGCATTCTGGGCTATGCCCATGCCGGTGTCCGCCCCGAGGTCATGGGGATCGGCCCTATTCCGGCAGTCGAGGCATTGCTCGCCAGGACCGGGCTGTCGGCGGGGGATTTCGACGTGGTGGAATCAAACGAGGCATTCGCGGCGCAGGCCATCGCGGTGAACCGTGGTTTGGGATTGGACCCCGCCCGCGTGAACCCCAATGGCGGCGCGATTGCGCTGGGTCATCCGGTGGGGGCAACCGGGGCGATTGTCACCCTAAAGGCGCTGTATGAACTGGAACGTATCGGCGGCAAGCGCGCATTGATCACCATGTGTATTGGTGGTGGGCAGGGCATTGCGCTGGCGATTGAAGCCATGTGATTTTGGGGTGAAGGGGGCCATGCCCCCTGACCCCCCGTTTCGGGGGTTTCACCCCCTGCCCCCCAGAGTATTTTTTCCAAGAAAAAGATCAGTCCAGTCTGATATCGCTGGCGTCGGATTGCCCTGCGGCGTCGATCACGGTGAGGGTCAGAAACCCCTTGCCGATGCCGTGCAGCGTGGTTTCGCGCCGGTAGATGCCTGTTTGCAGTGCTTTGCCATTCGCCAGAACGCTGAAGGGTGGCTGGCCATGGCGCAGTTTGATCGTCAGGTCGCGGCCATTCAGGGCAAGCGTCGCACCCTTTGGCGGAAAGGCCAGTTCGGGCGCGTTTTCGGTCTGCGCCATGCTGTGGTTCGGGAAGCGTTGCAGCGGCAGGGGCAGCGCCGCCAGCCCCGGCATCAGCGTATCGGCGGGTGGTACGGGCAGCGGATCAACCGCTGGTTTCAGCCGTTGAAAGGTTTTGAACAGGATCGGCGCGGCGTCAGCGGCGCCAAAGGCCCCCGGCACAGCTGTGCCATCGGGGCGCCCTATCCAGACGCCAGCCACATGTTGCCCATCCCAGCCCAGCGCCCATGCATCGCGGTGGCCATAACTGGTGCCTGTTTTCCACGCCAGATGCAGGGGGGGGGCATCGGCGGGCGGTGGCAGATCAGACAGGATATGACCGACTTGCCATGCCGCGACGGCGCCGGTGATGCGTTGCCCCATAGGGTTGGTTTGTTGCTGCGCATGCAGCGCACGCGATTGGCCGCCGTTGGCCAGTCCGGCGTATAATTGCACCAGATCATGCAGGGTGATACCGACCCCGCCCAGCGATACCGCCAGCCCCGGCCTGCCCCCCGGCACCACCGGCTTTGCTCCTGATGCGCGCAGTCCCGCCATCAGGCGTTGCGGCCCCAGCGCATCGGTCAACAGCACAACGGGTATGTTCAGTGACAGGCGCAGCGCCTGCGCCACGCGGATTTCACCGCGAAACTGACCATCAAAATTTTGTGGTGCGTATGGGCCAAAGGCCACGGGGCGGTCCGCGATCAGCGTGTCGGGGTGGATCATCCCGGCATCCATCGCCAGCGCGTATACCAGCGGTTTCAGCGTTGATCCGGGTGATCGCAAAGCGCGGGTCATATCGACATGGCCCTGCGCCATATCCAACCCGCCCGACCCGACCGAGGCCAGTAATTCACCCGTCTGGTGGTTGGCCACCAGAATGGCCACCTGCATACCATTCTGGCGGGTTTGCAGGCTGTCGCGGGCCAGTGTTTCAAGCCGCTGTTGCAGGTTGCCATCCAGCGTCAGGTCATGGCGGGTTTGCATCGGGTTTTCGCGGCGCATTCTGTCGGTCAGGTGTGGCGCAAGCGCAGGAAAATCGCGCCGCACCACGGGCAGAGGGTCGGATTTGGCGGCTTGCACCGTGTCGGGCGTCAGCACGCCCGCGTGTTGCATCCGCTCCAGCACACGGTCCCTTGCCCTGCGCGCAGCATCGGGCGCGCGGTCGGGGCGGCGTGCTTTGGGCGATTGGGGCAGCGCGATCAGCAGGGCGGATTGTGCGGGCGTCAGGCGGGTTGGTTCCTTGCCGAACCAGATCAGGGATGCCGCCCGCACCCCTTCGATATTGCCGCCATATGGCGCAAGGGTCAGGTAGAGCGACAGGATCTGATCCTTGCTCAGTTGCCGTTCCAGCGCCCATGCCAGCCGCATCTGGCGCAGTTTGCCCTGCCATTTGCCAGTGCCGGATTGTTCGATCAAACGGGCCACCTGCATGGTCAGGGTGGACCCGCCCGAAGTCACGCGCCCGTGCCATGCTGCCTGTGCCACTGCCCGCGCCATGGCGCGTAGATCGACACCGGAATGGCTGGCAAAGCGTTTGTCCTCGTATCGGGTCAGCATGGTCAGGAACCCTGCATCAACCGCATCGGGCGCAGCCCCCAGCCGCCAGCGCCCGTCGTCCACGGTATAGGCGCGCAACAGGTCGCCGCGGCGGTCGCGCGTTTCCACCGAACTGTCCGGTGTCAGCGTGGGCAGTTGCGTGGCACCAACCCAGCCGTCCCAGCCATCGCGCAGCAGGGCGATGCACCAGAGTGTCAGTGTTAGGGCAAGCAACCGGCGCATATTAGCGCGTCACACCCACACGGCCCGCAGCGGTATTTGCGCGGTATTCGGGGCGATACATTGCCTCGACCGTGGCGGCGGGGTGGTGGTATTGGCCCGGCGTAATCGCACGCACCACATAGGCCAAGGTGAACGGTTTTTCCGAGCGCCAATCCACCGCCGCAAGAAAGCGATCAGCGCGGAATTCACTGGTTTCGGTCGGGGCGGTATCCAGCCAGTCCAGCCCCATGGTTTTACCCGATTGCAGCAGCGCGGGATTGTCGATTTCAAACCCTGCGGGCAGTGGATCGTTGACCATCAGCCGCGCACCGATTTTTTCAGCGGGAAATACGCGCAGCACGGTGACAAGGCGAGTGCCGGTTTTGATCGCTGACAGATCGGTTATCTCTTCGCCCTGAACCGAGTAATAGCGCCGTTCGATCCGGTAGCCGTATCCGCCTGCCTCGGGCGCATATTCCGGCACACCGAGCGTTGTCAGGGTCAGCGCCACGGGCCTGTCCGATGCATTGCGGATATGCGCGGGCGCGTCGGTGTCCGCAAAGCGGCGCACGAAGGGCCCGCTGACGGGTTCACCGTTCAATTCCAGCGCGGCGGTTGACGGGTCACTGATCAGCGCGTTCGCCGCGAGCAAGGCCCATGCCGATTCCTGTGTCGACATGTGTTGGCTGTTTTCCAGCGGCGACAGGGCATCGGCGTTGAATACATTCGAACCCGCCTCGGTCGCCAGCGCAAGGGTCCCGGCCAGATCGCGGTTGCGGGTGCCGTAATCGCTGCGCCACAGGCGGCGCGACGGGGCATGTGCATTCAGCAAAACCTGCGCCTGACGGAACATCATATCGGCGCGGCGGGTGTCGCCATACATCGCCAGTGCCGCGCCCATTTGGGCCGCCGCCAGCGGTGTGGAAAATTCGCGGCCCTTTTCATCGGCGAAATATCGCAGGTCGCCCATGCTGGCCAAACCCTGTCGCGCCAGCACCATCAGCGCATATGCGACATCGGTGCCGCCGCCATTGGCACCATCGGCGAAATCGGGGGCATAATTGACGCGATTGCGCAGGTTATCCATCGCCATATCAAAGGCGTGGGGCGGCACGCTGTGCCCCTTGGCCTGTGCGCGCGACAGGAAATCGGACACATAGGCATCGAGCCAGAAATCACCGCTGTCCGCACGCCACAATCCGAATGCCCCGTTGCTGGCCTGACGGGTCAACACCCGTTCAATTGCCTGCGCGATGCGGGCATCGGCGTGGGGTTGATCCCCCAGCCCCAGGGCCGTGCTGACCGCTGACAAATACAGCAGCGGCATGGCCTGACTGGTCACCTGTTCGGTGCAACCATAGGGGTAACGGTCAAGGCTGGCCAACAGGCGGGGCGCATCCAGCCGCGCCAATGGTCCGGCGGACATCAACGCGCTGCCGGTTCCGGGGCGCAGGTCGGCATATAGGTTGCTATCCAATATAAATGAATCCCCCGCGCCAAGGCTAAAGCGGCGGGTAACCGTCGTTTCGGGGTCGAGTGATCGCACCCCGAGCGTTAGCGATTTGGTCAGGGTTTTGCCATTTGGCAGGGTCAGGGCGATATTGACCGGATAATCGCCGGTTTCCCCTGCTGTCAGGGGCAATTGCAGCGCGGCCTTGCCACCATCGGTCAGCGTGATGCTGTCGGGGGTGCCTTGCACCGCCAGCCCTGCCGCAGAAACCGCCAAGGGCATGTCGCCAGCCGCCCCTTGGGTATGGACGAATTCCAACAGCAATTGCGACCTGTCACCGGGGGCAAGGAAACGCGGCAGCGACGCGGTGACGGCCACCGGATCGCGCAGGATCACATCGCGGCTGGCCTGCCCCACGGCGGTATCCGTCCACGCCACGGCCATCAGCCGCAGGGTGCCGTTGAAATCGGGAATATCCAGATCGACAGCCCCCCGCCCATCGGCATCCAGCGTCACCGGACCGTTGAAAAACACCACCAGATCTTCGGTCGGGGGGGCGGATTCCATGCGCATTTCTGCGCCGCTGTCACCACCCGAACGCACCTGCCCCATGGCCCCGTTCATGCCATCAATCAGCCGCCCGTAAAGGTCACGCATTTCCACGCCAAGACGGCGCTGCCCGAAATAATGATCGCCCGGATCGGGGGATTTGAACCCCGTCAGGTTCAGAATGCCCAGATCGACCGCCGCCAGCGTGACATAGGTGGTTTGCCCTGCGCGCCCCCCCTGCACATGGATCGCCACGGGCAAGGGCGCACGGGGTTCGGCCACATCGGGCGCATCCAGTGTGACCTGCAACAAACGGTCCGCAGGGTCCACCGCGGCATGGGCCAGACCCAATGCGCGGGCCGGATTATGCCCCGCCGCCACATCCATGGGCCGGATCACCTGCGCCGTGACATAGGCACCCGCGCCCCAATCATCGGTCACGGGCAGGTCGATCACGGTTTCGCCCTCCTCCACAGCAACCGATTTGGTGGCGATCAGACGGTTAGACATCACCTGCACCACGGCCACACCGGCATAGCGCGGCACGATCCGCAGGCGGGCGGTGTCACCCGATTTATAGCTGGCACGGTCCAGCGACATTTCCAGCATATCGGGCGAGGACGCGGCATCTGCCGCAGCATACCAACCCGCGTCAAACTGCACCGATCCGGCAACATAGGCCCCGCCTTCGCGGGCGATGACCAGTTCGTAACGGCCCCATTCCACAGGCGTGGTCAGGGTTAGCGGCTGCGCGCCCAGCGTGGCCTTGCCGCTTTGGACACGGGTGCGACGCGTGATCGGCTCCCAGTTCCAGTTGCCGTATTGCTGATACCACTGATAGCGCGTTTCGATCCGGTTCAGCACCCATGTCACGGGCATATCCAGCGGCTGGCGATCAGGGCCAAGCGCGACAACGCGGAACGCTGCTTCGCTGCCCTCGCTCACGCTGCCGTCGAAATCCTTGCGTATACCGATAACGGGGGTGTCGGGCATGATGCTGCGGGTCAGGCGGCGCTCGACCGGGCGGCCGGACCCTTCGCTGACACGCATGGTGACCTGCATATCCAGCGGGCGGTCGGTGGTTATGTCGGGCAATTCCAACGCCGCGACCAATTGGCCACCGGCATCGGTTTGCGCCGAATTCACACTGGCAGAGCGGGCATAAATCCGTTCGTCCTGCATCCCGAATGTGTATTTATCCCAGCCGTCCAGCGTTTTGGCGGCGCTTAGGGTGACTTCGCCCTCGGCCCGCAGGCCAGCGGCGGCGGGGCCGAACAGGTAGCGCGCATCCAACGTCAGTGGCGGGGTGTCGCCCAGACGGATCGGCGCATCGGGCAGGGACAGGGTGAAATCAATCCGTTCCGGCAGGAAATCCTCGACCAGCAGATTGGTGGCAGCCAGCGCGGGGGCATCCACATCGGCCTTTATTTCCAACTTATAGGTGCCGCGCGGGGCAGTTGCCCCGACGGGCAAGGCAAATACATGCCCGCCCGCCATGTCATTGCCCGACAAATGGCGGGCGTATTCCACCCCGTCAGGGCGGGTCAGGATCGCGGTCAGCGGCAAGCCAGGGATCGCTGCGGCCTGACCGTCGCGGGCCAGTGCGGTGGCATGGATCACCTCGCCCGCACGGTATGCGCCGCGATCTGTGGTCAGGAATACATCAACGGGCGGGGCGGGTTCGTGCCCTTGAACCCCGCGATCCGACAGATCGAACGCCGGATCGGTCAGCGACAGAAACGCGATGTCATCATTCATGCGCGCCATGATCAGGGCCGGTTCCGCGCCGCCCTTGCCCAGCGCCAGACCGGGAGCGAATGTCGCCGCCCCGCTGGCATCGGTTTCAGCCACGCCCAGCACCGCATTCGCACGCGAGATCAATTGCACCTGCACGCCTGCGACGGGCTGCGCATCGCCAAGACCCCGCAGGGACACATGCACACCATCCACCCCGCGCAGCACCGAAAGCCCCAGATCGGACAGCACAAACCACTGCGTCGCGCCCGGTTCATCCTGCGGATCAACATCGGGAATCGCCGCCCTGAGCGCGTAAATACCGGGCTTTAGCCCCTGCAACGCATCCCCCATCGGCAAGCGCGTTGTCATGTCGCGGTTCAATTCATTGCCAACCTCGGCCACACCTGTCCAGACCACCTGCCCGACCTCGCTGGTGAATTGCCGATCCTCCCAATAGCTAAGTGGTTTGCCGAAATACCCCTGCTGCATCGAGCGCAAAAGGTTGCGGTCATCGACGCGGCGCAGGGACAGTTCCAGCGTGGCGGTATTGACGGTTTCAACTGGCAAGGCCGTATCGGCAGCACGGGGCAGAACATAGGCGCGCCCCGTGAAACGCACCGCAGGGGCGCGGTCACGGATATAAACCGCCAGTTCGACATCGCGCAGCAGGGTTTCGCCATTGCCAGCAGGCAAACCGCGCCGCAGCACCACCTTGTATCGTTGACCGTGATCGCCACCTGCTAGACACAACTGGCGGTCTGATGCCTCTACGCTCAGGCGGTCACCGCCTTGGCCCTCGACCTTGACATAAGGGGTGTAATCCACACCTGCGCGGGCCAATGGTTCGCTGAATTCGGCGCAGATACGCGGATCGGCCAGATCGTTTTCGACCTTATGCTCCGTCACCCGAAACCCGTATTTTCCCACCGCCTTGTCCAGCGCGGCGGTGATTTCAGGGCGGGGTTGCAGGGTTTCTGCCAATCGCAACGCCTGCACCGTATCGCGGCCACGCCCCTGTTTTTCCATCGTTTGCGACATCACCTCGAGCGCGGAAACCTTGGCCCCGACATGATCGACCCGCAGATAGGCGTTGATCGCGGCGGATAGGGCGCGCGCGCGCAATTCATTGCGGTTTTTCGCCTTTTCCGATGCATCCAGCGCATAGCGGGCATAGGCCAGCCAATTGTCATCGGTCAACGAAACTGCCGCACCGATCAGCTGCATCGCAGAAGTCGTGTTGCCCGATATGGCATGGCTGTGTGCGGCACTGGTCAGATCATTGGCAGCGCGGTCATTGACGGGATGCAAACCGCCGATCCGGTTGGCCAAACCCAATGCCGCCGCAAAATCGCGATCGCTCAGGAAATCCAGTTCCGCCGCTGCGCTGGCGGCACGGGCCAGCAACCCCGGCGCGCTGTCCACCACAATGGCCGACCACGCGCCAACATAGGATTCGCGCTGCGTCACGCCCGCCTTTGGAAAACAGGCATTGGAACGGCTGTTAAACGTGAATGCGCGGCACTGCGGATTAGAGAGGCACAGGTTTTCGCAGGCCTGATAATTTGTATCAAAAAGCGCCTGCAAATCCGCGCCGTAAAAATCGACATCCTTGGTGACCACCACGCGGCGGTCCGGCACCACGCTGTTTTGCGCCGTGGCGGGCAAGACCGCAAACAAGGACATGACCAACGCCATCAGTGCAATACGCATTACGAAATACTCCATTTGAATGGATGTGATGCTGCACCCGCAGGGCAATTATTGCAATGATTCACGAGGGCAGGTTTTCCACCATTTTCCTCCATTTTTCCTGCGGCGATTAACAGGTTTTTCACCCTGTTGGGCCATTTTCAACCCATAGGGGATACCGGAAATGACGGAGGTCGGGCCTTGAGCCTAGCGAACAAACTGGCCGAAGAGCGGCGCGCCAGACTGGGTGCCGAACGTATGCTTGAACTCAAGCAGGCTGAGCTGTCCGCCGCCAACCGCAAACTTGGCCGCCACGCCAAACAACTGTCTGAGGAAATCGTTGAAACCCGCGCGCAGGTTGAAACATTCCGCAATGAAAACCAGCGCGTCAAATCCGACCTGAGCATCGCCAATGAAAAGGTCGAAGTGGCCGAACGCCGCCTGTGGCATTCGATCGAAACCATTCAGGACGGATTTGCCTTTTTCGACGTTGATAACATTATGATCGCTGCAAATAATGCCTATCTGGCTGTGTTCGACGGGCTAGAAGAGGTGCGCCCCGGCATTTCCTACCCCCGCATCCTGCAAATGATCACCGAAGAAGGCATTGCAAACATTGGCGATTTGCGCCCCGCAGAATGGCGTGCGCAAATGCTGGCGCGATGGGAATCGCCCGAACCCGAACCGATCACCCTGCGCCTGTGGAATGATCAGTATATCCGCCTTATCGACCAGCGCGGCAATGGTGGTGATGTGGTGACCCTGGCGTTGAACATCACCGAAACCGTGCGCTATGAAAAAGAACTGAAACAGGCGCGCAAAATTGCCGAAGCAGCCGCACGGGCCAAATCTGCATTTCTTGCCAATATGAGCCACGAAATCCGCACCCCGATGAATGGTGTGGTGGGCATGGCCGAACTGCTGACCGACACCCCGTTAACCGAAGAACAGCGGCTGTATGTGAACACCATCAAAAATTCGGGCGAGGCATTGCTGGTCATCATCAACGATGTTCTGGATTACTCCAAAATCGAAGCCCAGAAACTGGTTCTTCACCCCGAACCCTTTGATCTGGAACGCTGTATTCACGAAGTCATCATGTTGGTCCAACCAACCGCACGCGAAAAAGGGTTGGAAATTCTGGTGGATTACGACCTGTTTCTGCCCACCCTGTTTGTCGGTGATCCGGGGCGCATGCGACAGGTTTTGACCAACCTTTTGGGCAATGCGGTCAAGTTCACGCTGAACGGGCATGTGCTGGTGCGCGTGACCGGGGTCAACCCGCCGGATTCCAATATGACCGACGTTCACGTCATTGTCGAAGACACCGGAATTGGCATCCCCGCCGATAAGGTCGATCATATTTTTGGCGAATTCAATCAGGTCGAAGATGACCGCAACCGGCAATTTGAAGGCACCGGTTTGGGATTGGCGATTTCGCAACGGCTGATCAACATGATGGATGGCAAGATCTGGGTCGAAAGCGAAGAGGGCAAAGGATCGGCCTTTGGGTTCAAGATCAACCTGCCCATGGCCGACAACGACGAAGCAGCCGCCCCCGACCTGCCGCGTGGATTGACACGTGGCTTGGTGGTCGATCCCGTTGCGGTGAACCGTCAGATTCTTGCCAAGCAATTGGAGCTGATGGGAGTAGAGGCCACCTGCGTGTCGTCCGGTGCCGCCGTGATGGAGCTGCTGGACGCGGGCGAAGGCGGGTTCGATGTCATTCTGACCGATCACAATATGGCCGATATGGATGGTCTGGAACTGGCAGAGGCACTGCGCGGGCGCGGGATCGAAGCACCGATATTGCTGTTTTCGTCCAACTCTGGCTTTGCCGAACAAGACCCCGCACGCAAACATATTCAGGGCATTCTGCAAAAACCGACCCAAAGGCGTGAACTGTTTTCCCGCTTACGTGAACTGTCGCCCAACCCACATAATGCTGACCCCGCCGCCGCCCCTCCCAAAGCCCGCGCAATGCGCATTCTCGCGGCCGAGGACAATAAAACCAACCGGCTGGTCTTTGGTAAAATGGTCAAATCTCTGGATATAGATCTGCGCTTTGCCACCGACGGAGAAGAGGCCGTGTCCGCCCATGCCGATTTTCATCCCGACCTGATTTTCATGGATATTTCCATGCCGCGAATGGATGGGAAACAGGCCACTGCCGCCATCCGCGAGGCCGAAACAGCAAGCAATACCCGCACTCCGATCATTGCGATGACCGCCCATGCGATGGATGGTGACCGAGAGGGGATAATCGCCGCGGGACTGGATGATTATTTAACAAAACCGCTGCGAAAACAGGCTATTATCGACCATATCATTGAAAAATGCCCCAAGGGTGCCCGCCCGCCGTTACCAGAAGAGGCCGATGCAAAAACTGGGTAAAAACAGGGGAACCCCGGAGACGGCCAAACAACGCAAGCTGCTCACCGCCTCCTGGACCCCAGAGCCGTCGGGAACCGGCACCGCAATTGATGCCTCGACCCTGGTCGCAATCCAGGGGCACCGCACCCTGAACCACAGTTTCGACCTACGGGAAGCTGGCCGAAACGAAACCGTCCCACTCCACAGGATCTGCGTTTCGGGCATGCCCGAACGAATACCCCATAGCCTAGCCGGCTGACGGAAATACCCGTCAATCATATTGGCCCCTGAAACCCGACAAAAAGGATCGCGCCCAAGGCGCAATTACATGGCAAGCCATGCCTTTTCGTCTTTGGCGGTCGACGGGATGTTGCCGACCCACGCCCGCGCATGAAAAGCACGGATTTTGCAAGCGCCTTGAAATGCGAAACGTTCTATATGTGGTCACTGCCCCCGCAGGCGGGGGCAGCGTGAAATGATCTGCGCGAACACCTGCGCCAACTGACACCCAGTGGAAAAACCCACCGGAAACATCTGCACCGCAGTTAAAACCGGAAAATCCGAAGCGGCGCTGACTGCTATAACCTGCCTGAGTCGGGCCGTTTCTGTCTATCAGCGCGCAAGACACGCATCCGTTGTATTCGGTTATTTCACGGGGAAAATGACGAAAGAAAACCCGTCACGTATCAGGCGCAGAAATTATATATTGTCGTTTTATTTCAATATCTTGCACTGAACTCGATCAATCAGAGTCCATTCTGCGGTTGTGCCGACAGCACCCCATCTGACGCCAACTAGGATCAGGCATTATTCACGCTAATTTCACGGAGCCGTTAACGAATTCGAAGCCCTTGCTGTGCAAGTCTAACGAACTGTCACACTTGGTTCAGAACACTTGCAGGGGGAAATCAATCAAACGCGAATTGCGCAGGGTCCGCACAGGATAGTCAGGATCTTCACGCAGACGGGCCAATGAAAAATCACGCTCGATATTGGCCAGCTTCGCGGCAGCCAGCCGCGCTTTCTCTGCTTCGCCAGCATCGGCATATAGTGGCAATAGATGGCGATGCGG
This sequence comes from Paracoccaceae bacterium, assembly GCA_050633465.1. GTDB lineage: Bacteria > Pseudomonadota > Alphaproteobacteria > Rhodobacterales > Rhodobacteraceae > UBA3069. The sequence goes on from JBOEGO010000017.1 coordinate 245,200, forward strand.
CGCACGAAATCCAGGCGCACGCAGGGCGGCGGCCTCTCCTGCTTCGCGGGCTTCTATCAGGCGGTTGGATGCGATCGCAGAAATGCAGTGGAAAATATCCCACCAATGGGCATAGCGCGACGCCGAGGCCAGTCGCCGCGCCATGGCCGAACATTGAAACGCCTCCTCGGTGCGCCCGGCAAGGCTTTGCGCCACAGAGCGTGCCAACCAAGCCGTTGCGCTGTCTGGGTTTAGGGATAGCGCCTTGTTAATGCGGGATTCTGCGGCCTCTGCATCGCCCTGTGTCACCATATGCGTCACCGCAGTCAGGGACTGCACCAAAGGGTTCGCGGGGTCCAGTTCCAATGCGCGGGCCGCGTCGGCCTCCATCTGCATCAGGGTGGCCTGCGGATCGGGCGTTAACCGTTCGATGGTTTCAAACATGCCCGCCAATCCGCGCCACGCCAGAAACGCCCCGTTCGGGGAAATATCATTGGCCTGATGCAACGTGGTTTTGGCCGCCGCGATGCCCTGCCTGCGAAAGGTAAACATTTGTTCCAATGCCTGTTCCGCAAGGGCCGACGCCTGAACCGCAGGGCGGTTCCGACCCATGACTTCGGCCATGCGGGCGATGCTTTTTTCCGCCGTGGGTGCCGAGTTGAAATGGCGTTTATCCGCGCCCATTGCCTCGGCTACGGGGTCGTCAAAACGCACGGGTTCGGACAATAAAATTTGTCCCGTCGCCCGATGGATCAGTTTGACAAACCCCACGCCAGCACCGTCCAGCATGGCAAGGCTGCATTCCATTTCAACATCTGCATCGGGGGCATCGGCAGCGTAATTGTCACTTTGGATCCAGCCGCGCATCCGTTCCGTAATGGCATTTCCCAGCCCGATCACAATCCGGTCGCGCAGCAATTCCAGCTCGGGCGCAAGCTGCACACGATCCATATATCGCAGAACCACGCCCTCTACCGCGACATCCAGTTGCTCTAGGGGCTGTTCATGTCCGCCCCCCGATCGCATGGCGCGTTCGCCATCCAGCCAGTCAATGAACACCGGATCACGAATATCCAAGCCATCCAGCAAAGGCAGGTGGCTGTGCGCATCGCTGACAACCACGCGATCCCTATCCAGCCAGACATCACGGCGATCACTGCACAGGCAATCTGAATCCGCGCCCAGTTCACGACGCAACGCCGCCAGCGCCTGACGCAAACTGGCTCCGGCCTGATCACGCCCGGTCAGGCTCCATAGCAGACCCTCGATCCAGCGGCGGCTGCGGCGATAATCCGGCGACAGGCCAAGAACAGCGATCAATGCGCCTGCTTTTGCACCCCGCGGTGTCACGTCTGCCCCGCCTGCACCCGTCAGGCGCAGCGGTCCGTTCAGGTCGATCCTGACCAATTCGGGTAGCGTCCCCACGCTGATATCCTGCACCATCTGACTGGTCCAACTCCCTTTTCGCGTCAATCCTAGCACAGCGTGGCATGGCCTGCCAATTGCGCCACAGGCATGGAAAACCCGCCTTGCGCGAAAAAGACTTAACCCGCGCAAAAATGCGCGTCATACTCAGCCTATTGTTTTGTCAAAGTATTGCCGGAGGGATTTTTTATGGCGATTTATGGTGCGCAAGGCGCGCAAGGGGCGCAGGGAGCCCAAGGGGCACAGGGCGCGCAAGGTGCCCAGGGGGCACAGGGCGCGCAAGGGGCGCAGGGTGCCCAAGGCGCGCAGGGGGCCCAAAGTGGCGCTACGAATCACGCTGGCGCGCCCGCTTCTCCCCTGTTGTATTCCGCCCTGGCGACCATGCGCGACGGGTTGGGTGGCGCATGGCAAGGTGAAGCAACGCGGGCACCTGTATCCGATGTGCCACGCGATCCTTTCAAGGTTTTCAAAAGCTTGGCCGGATATCCCCGCGCGTCTGTTCTGGATTTGGAGCTGGGGCGACTGGTCGTGCTGGATCTGGATTTATCAAACCGGCAGGTGGCGCGTTTGCGTTCGCCCTTGCTGGCCACAGACGAGCCGCTGGTCACATTGACCCGACCGTCCAACACCGAACTGGCCACTGCACAACTGCCCCATATCCGCGCTGCCGCCGATCTGCGCGGCGATCGTATGGCGGAAATTTTTGCCCAGATGGCGGACCTGCTGTCCTTTTTCGGCACTGTCGGGCATATGGATGGTGGCGGTCGCAAATGGACATTAGAGGTCATGGCAGCCGTGATGCGGTTTGCCTCCTCCTTGGCCATGCCGATCAAATTGCATCTGGATGTGCCACGTCCGATGGAGTTTTCCGAATGGGTGCAACCGCCAATCCAGACGCCGGCCCACGGATCATGGCCATCGGCCCACGCAACCGAAGTGTTCGCAATGGCCACGGTTTTGGCCGCATTGTCGCGGGACAAAAACAACGCCGATGAGGTGTCGCCAGACGCCCTGATCGCGCAGCGCCATACGCTGATGCGCGTTGCAGCGCGCATCGCTGACAACCGGACCGTTGCGGGCGTGCATTTTCCGACCGATTCCTTTGCCGGGGCAACCTTGGGCATGGCGATTGGTGCGCTGATCGTTCAGGCCGTGGACAGCGAAGGTGCCAAACTGCCGGTCACGCTTCGCAGTTTCGGCGCAGGCGAAGGCGACCACGTGCCCGATTTTTCGCTTGCAACGCTGGGCGCGCTGCCCACGATTGGACAGGCACAGGTTGATGCCTCGGGCCATGCACAGATTTTCAAGCTGCTATGGGCCGAAGCGCGCGCAGAGTGGCGCTAGGTCACACCCGGGTCGCGCCGTTAGGTTCCGCAGGGAGCGAGCCGGCGCGACCCCTTCAGCCCGCTGAATTAGCTTACCATGTCACCCGGATTTTCTGTCATGCGGCGAGGCCGCCGCGACAATGGCGGGTTCATCGTCATTTCACCCAAACGCGGGCGCATGTCCTGCGGAACCAACCACAGCAGCCGGTCCGGCGAGGCCGCCATTTGCTGAACTTCCTCTGCACGATCCGCCACCGGATCACCCGAAGGCGGCAACCGTAACGCCGCGCAATGGGTCAGCGCCTGCACGACCATTGGCGATGCCGCACTTGTGCCGTTCAACATGCGTGTCGCACCCGACAAGGTGCCCGCCGCCATGATGCCACGCTGGATCACGCCTTCGTCCGAAACCCCCGAAAGAGAAGGCGCAACAACGGGGCCATCGGCATGGCCCGCCGCGCAATATGGGGCGGGTCGCAGGATGCTTCGCATCAAGGCGCCTACCGTATGAACCTGCTGCGCAAGGCATCCGGCAAGGGCGCTATGGCTGCCGCCCTCGGTCACCGGTGTGGTCATTGGCAGTGCATTCCAATCGCGAAACAGGGGGTCTTCACCCTCTAACCCCGGGCCATCAAAAAAGCTCTGCCTTGCGCCGGTATTGGGGCCGGCCACGCGATCATCCCGTTGAATTTCCAGTCTTATATCCTGTGGGGCGGTGCCCGTATTGGTCAGCGTGATCTGCCACAGCCCTGCAATTGCGGCGGTCTGGCTGCTGTCATGCGGGGTGGTGGCCGCAATGCTCGCCGCGAGGCGTGGCGCAGAGGGCCGCGCGGTATCAATGCGTTGCGCTGCGATCCGATACAACGCCGCCGTTGCCGTTTTGCGCACTGTGCCACCCGTTGATGCACCCTGAACCAGCGTATTGCCAGCCGGAAAGTCCAGCACTTGACCCCGCGGATCAGCCAGCGCCATATCCAGACTCTCCACCCCCTCGCCATAGATTTCCAGATGGTTCGCCGTGCGGTCATCCGGCTGCACCCGCCAGCCCAGCGTCACAGTTTCGCCCGCCGCAATGGTTGTGCGCGCAACCTGCCGATTGCGATACCCGTTACCGAATGCCAGCACCAAACGGGCACGACGCCCCGTGCGCCCCTCCCATAATGTCAGTTCACGCTCGATCTGGGATTCAAGGATGTGGCTGCCATCCTTTGGCCCCGCCAACATGCCGACGCTCAGATTGATCACGACAGGCCGGGTCGGATGACGCAGCGCCGCACGGGCCAGAATCCAGCGCAATCCCTTCAGGACATATGCTTCAAACCTTGCGCCGGATGTGTCGCCAATCGCCCGTGGCGGCAGATGCACCGCCATCAAAAGCGGATCGTTTTCGCCCGCCTGCTCTTGCGGGCACCCTGCGGCAATATCCATGACCTGCGTGCCATGGCTGGCCGAAATGTCAGTCGCCCGACGGCACCCCAATGGATAGATCGCAGCGTTGAGGCTGCGATAGACCTCTGCTTCGTCCAGCGTGGCGATGTTGGACAGATGCGCATTGATTTCCCCTGCATCCAACACCTTACCCAGATTGATACCTGACACTGGCGTTCCTGTTCCGGTCTCGGGTGCTTGCAACCAGACCGCATCGAAACGGGTGCGCACCGCCGCACCGCGACGCATGCGAAACCGTTCGTTCAGAAATCCGATGCCGTCATCAATCACCGCGACGATTGGCACATCCGATGTTGATTCAGTCACAGCCCCTGAAACCCCGTCTGCAGCAACCTCAGCGCCCGCCGCGATGTCAACGGGCAGGCCCACATCCAAAACACGCACCCCCGAGGGCAGCCCCCCCATCGTGCCGTGGTCAGGCGAAACATGGCGATAGATGAAAACCTCTGCGCCCTTCTGCCCCGCTGTGTTTGCGATCAACCCGTCCAGAAATGCAGCTTCTTGCGGGGTGATCAACAGCCCCGCCACACCGTCAACAGTAACACCAATGGCATCGCGCAAGGCAGTCAGCGCCGTTTTCAACCTTGCGCCCTTGCCCGAAACCCCGACCAACAAGGGTTCGTATCGCCACGTCGATGGCGCGGGATCGGACAATCGTTCATTTTCGTGATCAAGGTAATTGTCCCAAACAATTGGTGCTTCGACGATGCCATCAATAAAATCCGTCACGGGGCGGGCCTCCGGTTAAATACCAAATACAATTTGCACAGCGTCACGCGTCTGGCCCCGTCGCGTCAAGCCCTTTGGCAATCCGGTCAGGACACGACCTTGATCTTGTTGGAAAATGCGGCCTTTACCCCCGGGTCCTGCGCGACCTGCGCAAATGTCATCGGCCGCCCCAAGGCAAAGCCCTGTAATTCATCAATCGCCATATGTGACAGCATCCGGATATGTTCGGCGGTTTCGACACCTTCAACGGTTACACGAATATCCAGAGAACGCCCCAGTGCCACCAATGCCTCCACCAACTTCAGGCTTTCGTCCGATTGCACAATTGGCGCGACCAGTTCGCGGGCGATTTTTATGCCCTCTGGCCGCAATCGCAGCATATTCAAAGGCGAGGCATGGCCCGTGCCGAAATCATCAATTTCCAACGCGATACCCATCTTGCGCAGGCGCATCACGTTTTCCATCAGCACGCCACCGTCGGCGGAAAAATCTATCACTTCTAGCAATTCCAGCACCAGCCGTTCGCGGGCTGGTCCCAAGTTGCTGAGGTCCGACAACAGGTCTTCGTCGGCAAGGCGCTGCGCAGAAATATTAACAGAAACCGATGCGATGTTCAGCCCCATCTTTTCCCATGCCGCCAGATCTTCGGCCACCTGCCCCATCACGAAGCGGTCGATCCGAACCGACAATCCCATCTCGATCAGGTCTTCCATGAATTCTGACGGGGTCAACAGGCCGCGCTCCGGGTGGCGCCACCGCACCAGCGCCTCCAGCCGCGAAACGGACTGGTCCCGCATCAAATAACGCGGCTGGTAACACACCTCGAACTGGTGGTTCAGCGCCGCAGTGCGCAGCTCTCTGTTGCGAATGGAGCGCTGGTTTCGTTGCTGATGCAGCGATTCCGTATATTCTGCCAGCTTGCCAGCCGCCTGCTGTTTGGCACAGTATAGCGCATAATCCGCAGATGCGAAAAGCTCTGCCATCCGGTGCCCGCCAATGCCCGGACGCGCCAAACCGACCGAACAACCAGAGGAGCTTCCAGCGCCGATTTCACGGCTGGCCTTGAGGATTTCGACACCAATTTTCCGGGCCAGCGCGGTGACCGCAGCAGGCGTGCGTTTGCTGCCCTGCAACATCACCGCAAATTCATCACCACCGATACGCGCAACCAAATCAGTGGCGCCCGTGCAGCGGCGCAATACCTCGCCCACCCGGATCAATAACTGGTCACCAGAGGGATGCCCCAAGCGGTCGTTCACCTCTTTGAACCCATCAAGATCAAGCAACAAAAGCGCATTGACACCGTCCAGCGGGTTCTCTTTGTCAGCGCGATTCTGGCGCATCATTTCAAAACTTCGCCGGTTGGCCAGCCCCGTCAGGGAATCGGTCAGCGCCGCCTCCTCGATACGAGCATGCGCCTCCTCTAATGCTTTGTTGCGTTGTAGCAATTCCTGATGAGCGCGTTCCAGTTTCTGGGCACGGTGAATATCATCGGTCACATCCCAGCACAGGCCGATCACCTGCCCGTGGTCCACTGACCTATTTTCATTGTCCGAAAGATGATGCCGGGCGGGTGCAACGATCATCCGCAAATGCCGGACCTGCCCATCAGGAAGCGCGACGGAAAACGTCGCCCGATGTTCGTTGCCCGCAGCCAGCGCATCACGAATGCCGGCAACCACCTTCTGCCGTTCTACCTTTGGAACATTTTCCATCCAGGCTGACAGATCGCCATGCGGCAACTCTCCGCCGCCACCCAAAAGGTCGCGCAAACGACGGTCGGCACGCAAATGCCCGCTGTCAAAATCATAGTCCCAGACCCCGACATCAGAGGCATCCAAAGCCAACCGATACCTTCGCCAAATCGAGCGCAACTCTTGCTCGCGGCCCTTCAAGGTCTCTAGATGGTCAAAATTTTCCCGATAAAGCTGTGCGCTGATGATCAACGGCACCAAGGCAAGAAGCGCGAGCAACGCAAACCCTGACCGCAAGTAAATCACTTGCTCCGGAACGGGCCATCCTTTTGCGGGAATGGCAGCAAGCGTCCACTTCAGCCCCGGCAGTTGCATATCAAGCAAAACAGGGTTGCCGCGCAATACCGCCGCGTCGCCAAAAAATGGCGTGGCAGTTTCCAACGCTGCGGGTGGGCCATGAAATAGTGCGGCCCGAATTGAACTGGCATCTGTGCCCAATTCGGTTTGGGCAAGCAACTCTTCGAAATCGACCAGGGCAGTGACCACCCCCCACAGCACCTTATTCCCCGGGTCTTGCCATTCAAAAACCGGCACCCGTATTGCCACTGCGGCACCGCCCACGTCCGGCTTGAAAGGCCCCTGAATTTGCAACCCGTCCAGCACGATCCGCTTCATTGCGGCGTTATCTATTCCGCTGGATTTTCGTATATCCAAGCCCAACAAAGACGCCCTATCCGCTGGGTGAATCATGCGGAGAACCATATCCGGCGCAGCAGCAACAGCACGCAACAGTGACCCCTGATCCAGAAGTGCCCCCGCCAGTTCCTGAAATTCCTGATCTGACATGTCAGGACGCGCTGCAAAAGATGCAACCATACCACGAACAAGCATGGCGTGCGTATTCAGTTGTAGGCTCAGTTGCGCACGGTTTTTATCTGCTGCGGCGAAAACCTCTTCGCGGCTGTCCTGCTCGAACTTAACGCGCGCTGTCTTTTCGGCAGAATAAAAAAGGCATACGACAACAACCGTGGCGAGCAATGCGGGAACATACGCCAAATCACGAAGGAGCCTCCCTCGTTGTCTCTTCGGGTTTTCCGAATTCAAAGGACACTCCCATTCACCCTCGGGCGCCACGGAAACTATGGGGCATGTCTATGGTTAACAAATGATGAACGGATGCGGAAAACTTGAACAATCAGGCAAAGCGTTGCTGCTTTACTATATCTACAGCCCGAATTTAATCGTTTATCGCTGCTAAAACAGGTCAACATCACCAATATCTGTTGGGGGTTTCGGTGCTGATACCGGCGCCGGCGGCACTGTTTCGACAGCACCCTCCATAAACATTTGCTGGGCCTGTCCTGTATGCGGCCAGAACCTGATCTTTCTACCCCGCGTCCCACCGACGCTGCTGTTGACACATTTGATACCTTCCATTTCCAGAAACCACCGTGCGAAATCGGAATTGGATTCCCCGATATTTTTCAGGTTTGACAACATCTTGGCGCCACCAAAAAGTTTCGCCTGCAACCGATCCCTAGAAGCGCCGGCCCGCAACAAACCGTTGATCAGCAATTCCATTGAATTGATCCCATAGCGCAGGCTTCTATCCTGATCGTCGGCCTTACCGGGCAGCAGAAAGTGGTTCATGCCGCCAACACCGGCAACCGGATCACACAGACAAGCCGCGATACACGACCCCAGCAAGGTGTGCATGACCAGCCCCGGATCCGCCGAAATTTCGTATTGGCCTTGAAGAATTGTCTTAACGTTGGACGAATTGTTGCTCATTATCCCACCAGTTTTTATTTTACCGAAGAAGCCAAGGCACTGGTATTCACCTTTACCTTTTCGGATTTTCGACCATATCCGATGATACGGGCGGCTTAACGCGACCTTGGATAATCAAAAGTCGGCCCAACCTTCATCAAGCGTGGTTTTGGATACGCCAGTCGTGCCGTTGGCAAGGTTTTCACGCACCACAGGTTTAGGTTTCGCCACATGGCCCTGCACTGCCGAGGAAATATTTACGACCGCAGCTGCTTTTTTCATGGGCATTGTCTGTCCTGAGGTATTGAAGCGTTCCAGAATTTTCGAAAGCCGCTCAGCTTCGGAGGACAGCGACATGCTAGCAGCTGTTGTTTCTTCTACGACAGCGGCATTTTGTTGCGTCACCTGGTCAAGTTCATTCACGCCGGTGTTGATTTCCTGCAACCCGATTGATTGCTCTTTCGAAGAGGCGGCAATGTCCGAAACCAATCCCGCGACCTTGCCAACCCGTTCGATGATATCATTCAAGGCATCGCCAGTTTTTCCAACAAGCGCGCCACCTTCTTTGACCTGCATGGCGCTTTTCGAAATCAACGATTTGATTTCTTTGGCTGAATCCGATGCACGCTGGGCCAATGCCCGCACTTCGGATGCCACCACCGCAAATCCTCTGCCTGCTTCGCCTGCACGTGCTGCCTCGACACCTGCGTTCAGGGCAAGCAGGTTTGTCTGAAAGGCGATATCGTCAATCACGCCGATGATTTGGGTAATCTGACCCGAGCTTTCTTCGATCTGCTGCATGGCCGCGACTGCGCTGCGCACGATTTCTCCCCCCACTTCGGCCTGACGTCGATTTTCCAGAATGGCCTCATTCGCGGCAGAGGCATTTTCTGCGGCGGATTTCACGCTACTGGTAAGTTCGTCCAGTGCAGCGGCGGATTGTTCCAGCGTTGCGGCCTGTGCTTCGGACCGTTTTGAGAGGTCATTCGCGATCTGATTGATTTCACCGGACCCGTCACGGACTGTATCAGCGCTTGATTTGATCGTATCCATCACTTCGCTGAGCATGTCGACAAGTTCGTTAAAGTTTCCGCAAACGGATCTTTGAGCGGCCGTCATTTGATCGTCAGATGCCGTTTCCAGCTGCGCCTGCAGGTCGCCATCGCGCAGCTGCTGTAAGCCATGGCTTAACCGCTCGAAAAGTATGCGCTGGTATTCCTGCTCTGCCTCGCGGATAGCGCTTGATTGCTCTGCCTGGTCCAGCGATGCGCGAAATTCATCAAGGCTGCGCGCAACAAAGCCAATTTCGTCACGACGTTCAGTGAACTGGATTTTCGTGTCGAATTCACCCGACGCAACCAACCCCATTGATTCCGTTATCTGCGCCAGTGGCCTGCTGATCACCCGCGCAATCGCCATACCAAGCAGCAATACGCCACCGCCCCCCAGCACAAGCGTGATCAACGCATTGATCAGCGCCGCACGGTTCATTGCCGCGAAAATACCGGAAAGATCCCAAACGGTAACAACGACGCCTGCCGGATTGTTCGCACCGCCAAAGTTGACGACACTTGCAACGATCCAATCTGCGCCATGCCGCACCTGATAATCGACACCATCGACCAGTGCAGTTTCACCGGCCTGTTCGACGGCACTGGTCAGGTCAGGCGCAATGCCCATATTGACCAAAGAGGTGCCATTCACAGATGTAACAGACATGCCCGCCAGCGAAGCCCCCTCCTTGGCGGTCAGGGCAGCATACAGGCCTTGAACCACCTCGGGCTTATTGAAACGGATCGCCCCGCCGATTTGCGAAGCAATCAACTGGTTGGCATCGTGAAAGGTCGTCTGCGCCGTCATCAGGCTCCGCGACCGCTCACTGCGCAATTGCAGGGCCGTTTGAACCGCCCCCGCAACGAGAAATGTGAGAGCGACAACAATGAGCAACCGTTTGCCCAGCGATTTGACGCGCTGGCTGGGTTGTGTATCTACCCCGTCTTCAATGTTTTCGTCGGCGTGATTAACGGTCGTCATGTCCCGCACTCCTTATGGCTAGACCCGCAACATGTCGGCTTATTGCATCAGCATTTCGATGTTGACGCCAAAGGTCACAGCGCCGATCGGTTGCCCCGCCTCGTTCAGGACAGGCAGGCTGATCTGGCTTTGATAGGTCTGCGTAGACTGGTCCAATTCGACATCACCAAAATGGGCGGTATTTTGATTGAACGGCACCTGCCACTTTGCCTCGTCGCCCTGCCAGTAGTCAGAGGTAACGCTGCTTTGCGCGACATTCAGGCCGACATTATCCATCACGAAAATCTCGGTGTAGATGCCGCCGCTTTCTTCCTGGATTTTGCGCAAAAGGACCGACAGCTCCTTGCCCAGTGTCGCATTCACCAGCGCACCACCTGATCCTGTTTCGGCGCGCCATGTTGCATCCAGCTCGTCAATGCGGGCCTGCCCGATTTCGGCATGTTGCACATTCTGGGCCTGCACAGCGGCCACAATTTCCGGTTTTGCGGCAATGCCAGCCAGTTCGGACGACGCCAATGCCTGCAAGGGCGCATCAAATTCCGTGGCAAAGCCGGACGTGCTGAACATCAGTGTCGCGGCGATCGCTGTGATAATCGTTTTCATTCCATTCTCCATCCTGCGGATCAATTCCGGCAGAGAATGGCGCAGAGGCATTAACGGCCAGTGAACCCACGCTCACCCACCGCTTTGCATTGCCTCAAATTTTAACGGCTCGCCCCTTAGCTGCCGCGGTATGTGGAAAACGCGTAGGGGGAAATCAGCAATGGCACGTGGTAATGTGCCGCGGCATCCGACATGCCAAAACGGATCGGCACCTGATCCAGAAACAGCGGTTCATCACCGCCTTGACCGGTCGCACGAAAATAATCGCCAGCAAAGAAGATCAATTCATAGCTGCCTGTTTTGAATTTTTCAGCGGGCAGGATCGGCGCATCGGTGCGCCCGTCCGCATTGGTCACCGTCTCGGCGATTTTGCGATGGGAATTGCCCGAAACCCGATAGAGCAGGATCGTAACACCCGCAGCGGGGCAGCCACGCGCCGTATCCAGAACATGGGTGGTAAGATAGCCAGAAGCCATGGGGATGTTCCTTTTGTGATTATTTTCACCGCGCTTTGACGGATTGAACAACATCCAGCCCCTGCGCGCAATCTGTCGCGATTGTCTTTTATATCGGATAGGTTAGCGTTCAAAGACAATGACAGGACGCCAATTTATGACCCGCTATCCCAGAAACATGCGCGGCTATGGGGCGCAGCGCCCCGATGCAGCATGGCCCGATGGTGCCAAAATCGCAGTGCAATTCGTGCTGAACTACGAGGAGGGCGGCGAAAACTGCACCCTGCACGGCGATGCCGGATCCGAGGCATTCTTGTCAGACATCGCAGGGGCCGCCCCATGGGCCGGAAAGCGCCACTGGAATATGGAATCCATTTATGAATACGGGGCGCGGGCCGGTTTCTGGCGGCTGCACCGTTTGTTCACCGGCGCGGATATTCCGGTCACGGTTTACGGCGTCGCCAGCGCATTGGCCCGCAGCCCCGAACAGGTCGAAGCCATGCAAACCGCCGGATGGGAAATCGCCAGCCACGGTTTGAAATGGATCGAACACAAGGACATGCCCCCTGCCGAGGAGCGCGAGGCCATCGCCGAGGCGGTGCGCCTGCACACCGAGGTCACAGGCGCCCGCCCGCATGGCTGGTATACGGGCCGGTGCAGCGAAAACACCGTGCAACTGGTCGCCGAGGAGGGCGGGTTTGATTACATCAGCGACACCTATGACGACGATCTGCCCTATTGGATCGAGGTCGGCCCCCGCGACCAGTTGATCATCCCCTACACGCTAGAGGCAAACGACATGCGGTTCGCCACCGCACCCGGCTACATCACGGGGGAACAGTTTTTCCAGTATCTGAAGGATTCATTCGATGTGCTGTATGGCGAAGGTGTGGCAGGCAAGCCCGCGATGATGTCGATCGGGTTGCACTGCCGCCTGATCGGGCGCCCCGGCAAACTGGCGGGGCTGCAACGGTTCCTGGACTATATCGGCGGGTTTGATCACGTCTGGACCCCGCGCCGCATCGACATTGCCCGCCATTGGGCCAAGGTCCATCCGCACCAGCGCAAGGAACGGCCCAGCCAGATGTCGCGTGACGATTTCACCGCCCGTTTCGGCGGGGTATTTGAACATTCGCCATGGGTGGCCCAACAGGCGCACGGATTGGAACTTGGCCCCGCCCATGATTGCGCGGCGGGGGTTCACAGCGCCCTTGCGCGGGTATTTCGCAACGCTCCCTATGATGCAAAAATGGGGGTCTTGCGCGCCCACCCCGATCTGGCGGGCAAACTGGCAGCGGCCAAGCGCCTGACGGCGGACAGCAGCCATGAACAATCCAGCGCAGGGTTGGATGCCCTGACCGATGGCGAACGCGACCAGTTCACCACCCTGAACACGGCCTATACCGTCAAACACGGGTTTCCATTCATCATCGCCGTGCGTGACCACGATAAACCGGGCATTCTGGCCGCGTTCCGGCGTCGCATAGACAACGACACCGAAACCGAATTCGCCGAGGCCTGCAAACAGGTCGAACGCATCGCCCGCATCCGGTTGGAGGATCTGGTATGAGCTATGCCTTTCCCCCCGGTGGCCTGCCCGACCAGTCCACAAACCCCGAAGGCGCGGCCGTTTTCACCCCCGCCTATGCCTTTATTCCGGCGATCACGATGCGCGATATCGTAACCAGCTATCTGCCCGGCTGGCGCGACACCCGTGTCTGGATCATCGCCCGCCCGCTGTCGGGTTTTGCCGAAACTTTCGCGCAATATGCGGTAGAAATCGGCCCCGATGGCGGATCAACCCAGCCCGAACCGGAGCGCGATGCCCAGGGGGTGGTTTTCGTGGCCTCGGGCACGGTGGATTTGACATTAGCGGGCAAGGTTCACCGCCTGACAGCAGGCGGATACGCCTATATCCCGCCCGCAATCCCGTGGGAAATCAACAACCCCACGGACGATCTGGCGCAACTGCACTGGATCAGGAAACGGTTCGAATATGTGCCGGGGTTGGAAAAACCCGATGCCTTTGTCACCTCGGACGCCGAGGTCGCGCCGATCCCCATGCCGAATGCACCGAAATGGTCCACCACCCGGTTTGCCGACCCCGCCGATTTGCGCCACGACATGCACGTCAATATCGTCACGTTCCAGCCGGGCGGGCTGATCCCCTTTGCCGAAACCCATGTGATGGAACACGGGTTGTATGTGTTGCAAGGCACGGCGCGCTATCTGCTCAATCAGGATTGGGTCGATGTGGGGCCGGGCGATTTCATGTGGCTGCGCGCCTTTTGCCCGCAGGCCTGCGTGGCGACGGGAGAGGAGCCGTTCCGCTATCTGCTTTATAAGGATGTGAACCGTCATGTGAATCTGGGGATCGGGCTGTGATGCGGATCACGGCCAAACCCCTAACAACACAGGGTTTCGCCCCCTTTGGCGAGGTGCTGGAGGCATCAGGCGAACCTGACAAAATCATCAACGCCGGGTTTTGCGGCCGCTATCACGACCGCGCAAATATGGATTTCGGCGCGGATGGCCGCGCCGGGATTTCCATATTCAAGGCCACGCCCCGCGCCCTGCCCTATGCGCTGACCCTGCTGGAACGCCACCCCGACGGATCACAGGCATTTATCCCGATGAGCATGACCGAATGGCTGGTCATCGTCGCCACGGGCGATGCGCCCGAACCCGGCGAAATCCACGCTTTTCTGGCGGCGCCGGGGCAAGGCATCAACCTGCATCGCGGCACATGGCACGGGGTGTTGACCCCGCTGCATGCGCCGGGCCTGTTCGCCGTGATCGACCGGATCGGCCCCACCCCCAACCTAGAGGAATACCAACTGCAACAACCGGTCGAGGTGAGCGCCTGAACCGGACCAACCCGCCGACCCGCGGCAAACAGCGGGCAGCACAACAGGAGAACAAGGGATGACAATGACAACCATCGGCACGCCCGAACAGATGCGTGACCCGAACTACACCCCACCGCTGGCCCGCGCCGTGCCTTTGGGCATCCAACATGTGCTGGCAATGTTCGCGGCCAATGTGACGCCCGCCATCATAATCGCGGGGGTCGCTGGTTTCGGTTTCGGATCGAATTCACCGGAATTTCCGAACCTGATTTACATGATCCAGATGTCGATGCTGTTTGCGGGCATTGCCACCCTGTTTCAAACCATCGGGTTTGGCCCCGTGGGTGCGCGCCTGCCCATCGTGCAGGGCACGTCCTTTGCATTTCTGCCCGTGATGATTCCGGCGGTGGCGGGGCAAGGCACCGCTGGCATGGCGGGGCTGATGACGGGTGTGATGATCGGCGGGGTGTTTCACTTTTTCATAGGCACCTTTATCGGGCGGCTGCGGTTTGCCCTGCCGCCGCTGGTGACGGGGTTGATTGTGCTGATGATCGGTCTGGCCCTGCTAAAGGTCGGCATCCAATACGCGGCGGGTGGCGTGCCTGCCTATGACGCGACAATGAAAACCCTGGCCACGGCGAAACTGGCGGGTGAACGTGCCGACACTGCGGGATTGGCGTTCGGGTCGATGGCAATGTGGATTCCGGCGCTGGTGGTGATCGTGGTCACCCTGTCGATCAAGTTCTTCACCAAGGGCATGTTGGCCGTATCCGCCGTTCTGGTCGGGTTGATCGTCGGCTATCTGGTGGCGCTGGGAATGGGGCAGGTCAATTTCGGAAATGTCGGCCGCGCCGCGGTGTTTTCCCTGCCGATGCCGTTCAAATGGGGGATGGAGTTCAACACCGCCATCATCATCGGCATGTGTTTCATGGCAGTGATTTCGGCCATCGAAACCGTGGGCGATGTATCGGGCATCTGCAAGGGCGGCGCGGGCCGCGAGGCAACAGACCGCGAAATCACCGGCGCGACCTTTGCCGATGGTCTGGGCACGGCGCTGGCAGGGGTGTTTGGCGGTTTGCCCAACACATCGTTCAGCCAGAACGTGGGGCTGATTTCCATGACCGGCGTGATGAGCCGCCACGTGGTCACCATTGGCGGGCTGTTCCTGATCCTGTGCGGGCTGATCCCGAAATTCGGGGCGATTGTCGCCACGGTGCCGATCAATGTGCTGGGCGGCGGGGTGATCGTCATGTTCGGCATGGTCGCAGCCGCAGGGGTCAACATGTTGTCCGAGGTCAACTGGAGCCGCCGCAACATGGTGATTTTCGCGGTGTCGCTGTCGCTGGGTCTGGGCCTGCAACTGGTGCCAGAGGCCTTGCAACACCTGCCCGGCACGGCGCAGATCCTGCTGACCTCGGGGTTATTGCCTGCGGCGGGCCTGTCGATCCTGCTGAATCTGGCGCTGCCACAGGATCTGGATTGATCAAGGCGCACCCCCAAACAGAAAGGCCCGTCTACGGCGGGCCTTTCCCGCATCCATCCTTGCGTCAATCCGCCCTTTGTCCTGCGTAAAGCAGCCATTGATTTTCACATTCGCATAACTTTATATGTGTAGTGAATGAGGAGAAGCCCGATGGACCCCAAGAAAATCTCGGCCGAACTATCGGTCGCGGAACAAATCACGCCCGCTGACATCAAATCCCTTGCCGAACAGGGGTTTCGTTCGATCATCTGCAACCGCCCCGACGGCGAGGCCGCCGATCAACCCACATTTCAAGAGGTCGAGGCCGCAGCCAAAGCCGCAGGGATGCAAACCCGATACCTGCCCATCGTATCGGGCAAGGTCAGCGACGAGGATGCAGTAAAATTCGGCGCAGCCCTGATTGAACTGCCCGGTCCCACGCTGGCCTATTGCCGCACCGGCACCCGTTCGGCCACACTGTGGTCACTGGCCGTGGCCAAGGACCGCCCGACAGCCGATATTCTGGCCGCGACCAAATCCGCCGGATATGATATGGCGGGCGTGGTGCGCCGCATCATCAACGGCGGCAAAACCCCGACCGATGCGGGTGACGCCAGATATGACGTGGTGATCGTGGGCGGCGGTGCGGCGGGCATCGCGGTGGCTGCATCCCTGAAATCGCGCAAGGACAGCCTGAACATCGCCATTCTGGACCCTGCCGATATCCATTATTACCAGCCCGGCTGGACCATGGTTGGCGCTGGCATTTTCGAACCATCCACCACGGCCAAAACCATGGGCAGCCTGATCCCGTCGGGCGTGCATTGGATCAAATCCGCCGTCGCCGCGTTTGAACCCGCCGACAATGCCGTGGTGCTGGATGGATGCCGCGTGGTGAAATACAACCGCTTGGTGGTGTGCCCCGGTTTGAAACTGGATTGGAACCAGGTCGACGGGCTGGTTGATACGCTGGGCAAAAACGGCGTGACATCGAATTACCGTTACGATCTGGCACCCTATACGTGGGAACTGGTGAAAGGACTGAAAGAGGGCCGCGCCCTGTTCACCCAGCCGCCGATGCCGATCAAATGTGCCGGTGCGCCGCAAAAAGCCATGTATCTGTCGGCCAACCATTGGGAAACGCAGGGCGTGCTGCCAAACGTGGACGTGCAATTCATGAACGCGGGCGGCGTGCTGTTCGGGGTAAAGGATTACGTGCCTGCACTGGAAGCATATGTAAAACGCTATGACGCCGATCTGAATTTCTTTCACAACCTGATCGCGGTGGACGGCCCCGCGAAAAAGGCGACGTTCAAGGTTGCAAAACCAGACACGGACCCGACCGAGGTCACAGTTGACTTCGACATGATGCACGTCTGCCCACCACAGGTCGCGCCCGATTTCATCCGCGTTTCGCCCTTGGCCGATGCGGGCGGTTGGGTCGATGTCGACCAAAACACCCTGCGTCACAAAACTTATGACAACATCTGGTCGCTGGGCGATGTGATGAACGCACCCAATGCCAAAACCGCCGCCGCCGCGCGGATGCAGGCACCGATCGTGGCCGAAAACCTATGCGATGACATCGACGGGCGTTCGCCCAGCGCATCCTATAACGGTTACGGCTCTTGCCCGTTGACGGTGGAACGCGGCAAAATCGTGCTGGCGGAATTCGGTTATGGCGGGGCACTGTTGCCATCCTTTCCGAAATGGCTGCTGGATGGCACCAAACCATCGCGCAAGGCATGGATATTAAAGGAAACAATCCTGCCTCCGATCTATTGGAAGGCCATGCTGCGTGGCCGCGAATGGATGGCCAAACCGGAAAAAGTGACCGCAGGGTGATGCGGCACGCACATCCCTGCAACCATTGCATACCTTACCTTAACCCGCGCTGTTTTAGCGTGGGGCAGCATCCCTGACAGGACCAGCCATGACCCGCCCCAAGCTGACCCGCGCCGCATTGGAACGCCACCTGCCGATCCTGCAATGGTCCAAAACCTATGACCGCGACACCATGACCAGCGATCTGGTCGCGGCGGTGATTGTTACGATCATGCTGATCCCGCAATCGCTGGCCTATGCGCTGCTGGCGGGGCTGCCTGCGGAAATGGGGTTATATGCGTCGATCCTGCCGCTGGTGGCCTATGCGATTTTTGGCACAAGCCGCGCATTGGCCGTGGGTCCGGTGGCAGTTGTGTCGCTGATGACAGCCGCCGCTGTGGGCAACATGGCGCTGCAAGGCACGGCGGAATATGCGCTGGCCGCGATCACGCTGGCCTTTATTTCAGGGGTGATCCTGTTGGTGATGGGGCTGTTCCGGCTGGGGTTTCTGGCCAATTTTCTGTCGCATCCGGTGATTGCGGGGTTCATCACCGCATCCGGTGTGCTGATCGCCACATCGCAGTTGAAACATATTCTGGGCGTGGAGGCGCAGGGGCATAACCTTGTGCAACTGATCGGCTCGCTGCTGCGCAATATCCCGCAGATCAACCCGATCACACTGGTGTTGGGCGTGACCACCACCGCGTTTTTGTTCTGGGTGCGCAAAGGGTTGAAACCGCTGCTGCTGGGCACCGGCATGAAACCCCGACTGGCGGATATTCTGGCCAAGGCCGGGCCGGTGGCAGCTGTGGCCCTGACCACGATCATCGTCTGGCTGTTCGCCTTGCAGGACAGGGGCGTCAGGATCGTGGGTGAAGTGCCGATGGGCCTACCACCGCTCGGCCTGCCATCATTCAACCCTGACATCTGGTCGCAGCTGTTCGTGTCGGCCCTGCTGATTTCGATCATCGGATTCGTTGAATCCGTGTCAGTGGCGCAAACGCTGGCCGCCAAAAAACGGCAACGCATCCTGCCGGATCAGGAATTGGTCGGGCTGGGCGCGTCCAATATCGCCTCGGCGCTCACGGGGGGCTATCCGGTCACCGGCGGCTTTGCCCGTTCGGTGGTCAATTATGACGCGGGGGCGGAAACCCCAGCCGCAGGCGCATTCACCGCCGTTGGCATCCTGCTGGCCGCGCTACTTTTGACGCCGCTGCTCTTTTTCCTGCCAAAGGCGACGCTGGCCGCGACCATCATCGTGGCCGTGCTCAACCTTGTGGATTTTTCGATCCTGTCGCGCACATGGTCTTATTCACGCGTCGATTTTGCTGCGGTCACCGCGACAATCATCCTGACACTGGGCATGGGGGTCGAGGTGGGCGTTTCCGCAGGGGTTATCCTGTCGATCGGGCTGTTCCTATACAAAACCTCGCGCCCGCATGTGGCCGAGGTGGGGCTGGTCCCCGACACCCAGCATTTTCGCAATATCAACCGCTATGATGTGCAAACCCATCCCGAACTGGTCAGCCTGCGCATCGACGAAAGCCTGTATTTCGCCAATGCCCGTTTTCTGGAGGATTATATATACAATCGCATTGCCTGCGATGAACCGATCCGCCATGTGATCCTGATGTGTTCCGCCGTCAATGAAATCGACATGAGCGCATTGGAAAGCCTGGAGGCGATCAACGAACGCCTGAACGGGCTGGACATCAAACTGCACCTCTCCGAGGTCAAAGGCCCGGTGATGGACCGCCTGAAGCGCAGTCATTTTCTGGATGAACTGTCGGGCCGTGTGTTCCTGTCGCAATACGAGGCGGTGACCACATTAACCCGCCCCGCCGCGGCCTGATTGACGCGTGCAGCCGCCGCCTCTATCACGGCCCGATGACAAAATCAGACTGGTTCGCAATAGAAGAGGCCGCAGGCGCCGCCATCGGCTGGGGATTCGCAGGTGACACGCCGGTGATCGAGGCCACAGGCCTGTCCGCGACCGAGGTCGCGACCCTGCTGGATGCCCACGACCCGCTGATCGTGGCCGAACCTGCCGCCGCCGATCAAAAATCCCCCGCAAGGGTGCTGCCCGACAGATTGCCGATGGCCGGTATCGCTCAGGGCAATCCGCCCGACCGCCTGCCCCCCGTGGCCCGCCTGCGGATCGCCGGATTTCTGGCCGCGCACCCGCAATGGGACGGGGTGATTTGCCTGTCACTGAATGACGCCACCCACTGGGTGCAGATCAGCGCAGATGAACTGGTCAGCCTGCAATCCACCCTGACGCCGCGCCTTGCCGCCGCGTTGGGTGCAGGACCACAAGCCGATACCGACGCCGTGGAGCAGGCGATTTCACGCCCCGAAAAACTGGCCTCATTGCTGCACCGCGCCGCGCTGACCAGCAGCCCCGACATGGCGCTGGGTGCGTTGATCGGGGCCGAGCTGGCCGCCACCCGCCCCTATTGGCTGGGTCAGCAGATCGGGCTGATCGCTGACGCGCCACTGGCACATGCCTATGCCGCCGCGCTGGCGCTCCAATTCGCGCCACTGGTAAAAATGACACCCCATCAGGCTGCGCAAAACGGGCTGATTGCCCTGCATCGCGCCATGGCGTGACCCCGCGCCACCGCTTGCCAAGCCACCGCCCGCGTGACAGCATCACCACCACAGGATGAACCGCCACGGGGGCCGCATGAGCACGCAAATGCCAACCACAACTGCCACGCTGTTGCCGCAGGTTTCGGAACCGCGCAATCCGGGTATGGCGCTTGATATGGATTGGGTGATGGCAGCCCGATCCAATACATCGGCCATTGAACGCCGCGCCGCGCAGATCCCCGCCCGCCGCAGCGTGAAAAAGGATCATCAGGCCGCCTGGCTGTGCCGCGCCCTGACCTGCATCGACCTGACCACCCTGTCGGGGGACGACACCGATGGCCGCGTGCGCCGTTTGTGTGCCAAGGCCCGCCACCCCCTGCGCCCCGACCTGATGGATGCACTGGGCATGAGTGGCCTGACTGTTGGCGCGGTCTGCGTCTATCACGAAATGGTGCCCGCCGCAGTGCGTGCGCTGGATGGGTCAGGTATTCCGGTCGCCGCCGTATCGACGGGATTTCCCGCTGGCCTGTCCCCTTTTCACCTGCGCATCGCCGAGATCGAAGAAAGCGTGCAGGTCGGCGCCAAGGAAATCGACATCGTGATTTCGCGGCGCCACGCGCTGACCGGAAACTGGCAGGCGCTTTATGATGAAATGCGTGAAATGCGCGCTGCCTGTGGCAATGCCCACGTCAAGGCGATCCTGGCCACGGGCGAACTGGGCACCCTGCGCAATGTCGCCCGTGCCTCTCTGGTGTGCATGATGGCGGGGGCCGATTTCATCAAGACATCAACGGGCAAGGAATCCGTCAACGCCACCCTGCCCGTCAGTCTGGTGATGACCCGCGCCATTCGCGAGTATTACGACCGCACCGGATACCGCGTCGGATACAAACCCGCAGGCGGCATATCCAAGGCCAAGGACGCGCTGACCTATCTGTCCCTGATAAAGGAAGAGCTGGGCAACCGCTGGCTGCGCAACGATCTGTTCCGCTTTGGTGCCTCGTCGCTGCTGGGCGATATCGAACGTCAACTGGAACACCATGTCACTGGCGCATATTCCGCCGGATGGCGGCATCCGATAGGGTAAGCACATGACAGTGAAACAGATTTTCGACAGCATGGACTATGGCACTGCGCCCGAATCCGCAGCCGAGGCATTCGCATGGCTGGTCGATCAGGGTGACCGCTTCGGCCATTTCATCGACGGCGCATTCACGCCGCCCGCCGACGGATTCAACGCGACCAACCCCGCCACGGGCGAAACGCTGGCCACCCTGTCGCAGGCCACGCTGGCGGATGTGGACGCCGCCGTTGCCGCCGCCCGCCATGCGCAACCGAAATGGCAGAAACTGGGCGGCGCTGGCCGTGCGCGGCATCTGTATACGCTGGCCCGTATGATCCAGAAACACGCCCGCCTGTTTGCGGTGCTGGAAACGCTGGACAATGGTAAACCGATCCGCGAGGCACGCGACATCGACATCCCGCTGGTGCATCGCCATTTCTATTTTCACGCAGGGCTGGCGCAGCTGATGGATTCAGAACAGCCAGATCGCGCCCCGCTGGGCGTGTGTGGCCAGATCATCCCCTGGAATTTCCCCCTGCTTATGCTGGCATGGAAGGTCGCGCCCGCGCTGGCCGCAGGCAATACCGTGGTTCTGAAACCGGCCGAGCAAACCGCGCTTACTGCGCTGTTGTTCGCTGATATTTGCAAACGCGCGGGCATCCCAAAGGGCGTGATCAACATTGTCACCGGCGATGGCGCGGTGGGTGAAATGATCACCACGCACGGCGGAATCAACAAGATCGCCTTCACCGGATCAACCGAAGTGGGCCGCGCCATCCGCCGCGCCACGGCGGGGTCGGGCAAGGCGCTGACGCTGGAACTGGGCGGTAAATCGCCGTTCATTGTGTTTGACGACGCCGATATGGACAGCGCGGTCGAGGGCATCGTTGATGCGATCTGGTTCAATGGTGGGCAGGTCTGTTGCGCGGGGTCGCGCCTGATCGTGCAAGAGGGCATCGCCGATGAGTTCCACCGCCGCCTGCGCGCCCGCATGGACAAACTGCGCCTTGGTGATCCACTGGATAAATCCATTGACGTGGGCGCGATTGTATCGCCCGAACAGCGTGACCAGATCGCGGCCATGGTCAGCGCCTGCACCACGGGTCAACATCATGTGCTGGATACAGAAATCCCCGCCACGGGCAGCTTTTACCCGCCAACCCTGATCACCGGATTGGAAACTGCCGACCCGTTGATGCAGCAGGAAATATTCGGCCCCGTTCTGGTATCCACCACATTCCGCACCCCGGCCGAGGCCGTGCAACTGGCCAACAACACCCGCTATGGTCTGGCCGCAAGCATCTGGAGCGAAAACATAAATCTGGCGCTGGATATCGCGCCGAAACTGACCGCTGGTGTTGTCTGGGTCAATGCGACAAACCTGTTCGATGCCGCCGCGCCCTTTGGCGGTCTGCGCGAAAGCGGGTTTGGCCGCGAGGGCGGATGGGAGGGCATCTGCGCCTATACGAAACCCGTTGGAAAATCCAAACCCCTGACCAAAATCGCCCCATGCACAGGCGACGATGCGGGTGATGGCATTGATCGCACCGCAAAGCTCTATATCGGGGGGAAACAGACACGCCCCGACAGCGGGTATTCGCGCCCCGTTTGGGGCAAATCCGGCAAATTGCTGGGCGAGGTGCCGCAGGGATCGCGCAAGGACATCCGCAACGCGGTGGAATCCGCCACTGCCGCCGCCGGATGGGGCAAGACCACGGGCCATTTGCGGGCGCAGATCCTGTATTATATCGCTGAAAACCTGTCGGCCCGCGCCGATGAATTTGCCGCGCGGATCGACGCGATGATGGGCGGCAAACGCGGCAAAGCCGAAGTGGAAACCTCTATCAATCGCCTGTTCACCGCCGCCGCATGGGCCGACAAATTCGACGGGCAGGCCAAGGGCGTGCCGATGCGCGGGCTGGCATTGGCCCTGCGCGAACCCGTCGGCGTGATTGGCGCGATCTGCCCCGATGACGCGCCCCTGTTGGGGTTGGTGTCGCTGATGGCACCCGCCCTGGCGATGGGCAACCCTGTGGTGCTGGCCGCATCCGAACCTTTCCCACTGGCCGCCACCGATTTTTATCAGGTGCTGGATACATCCGATGTGCCCGCAGGGGTGGTAAACATCATCACGGGCCGCCATGCCGATCTGGCCCCGACTATGGCCAGCCATGCAGGGATAGACGCAGTATGGTGCCATTCATCAACCGACCTGTCGAAACAGATCGAATTCGACAGCGCCGCAAGCCTGAAACGCACATGGGTCAACAATGGCATGGCGGTGGATTGGGGCGTGGATCACACCCGCGCCATTCTGGATCACGCGACCGAGGTCAAAACCGTCTGGGTGCCCTACGGCGAATGATCAACGGATGATCAGCCGCGTTCCCGGCTGAATGCGCGCCGCGATCCAACGCAGATGGTCACGGCGAAACGCCACGCATCCGGCGGTGGGATACCCCTGCCGCCGCCATTGATGGATGAAAATCGCCGACCCCCTATGCGGGGTCGCATCAGGCCAGTTCCAATCGGTCACCAGCACCAGATCATACATCGGATCAGCGCGGCGCAGGCATTCATGCGACGGCGTAAAAGGCCCGCGCACCAGATGGTTATAGGATGGGTGCAGGGGATCATCGCACCACAGATCACGCGGCAGGATCGGTTCGGCCCAAGCCGCAGGGCGCGTCATTCGGTCGGGGCGATACATCATACCAACCACGCGGTGAATGCCATCCGGAGTCGCAAAATCGCCCTCTTTCTTGCGGTCAGTCACACCGCCGCGCCCGATGGTGCAGGGAAACATACGGCCCCCGAACCGCACCCCTTGCGGGCTGACCACCAGATCGGAAATCACAAAAGATGCCCTGATTTCGCGGCCTTGGTCGCCAGATAGGCGCGGTTATGCGCGCCCTCGCCCACCTTTAACGGCACCCGTTCGACTACGGAAACGCCCGCCTGTTCCATCATCGCAATCTTGCGCGGGTTGTTCGTCAGCAAACGCACCGCACCAAAGCCCATGGATTTCAGAATACGCGCGCCCAGTTTGAAATCACGCTCGTCATCCTCGAACCCCAATCTGTGATTGGCATCAACGGTGTCAAACCCCTGATCCTGCAGGGAATAAGCGCGCATTTTATTGGCCAGCCCGATCCCGCGCCCCTCTTGGTTCAGGTATAATAACACCCCTGCCCCTTCGGTCCCCATCTGGGCCAGCGCACCGCGCAACTGCGGGCCGCAATCACATTTCAAACTGCCCATGACATCGCCGGTAAAACAGGCCGAATGCAGCCGCGCCAACACGGGTTTGTCCCGTGCGGGCGACCCGACCTCAAAGGCGTAATGCTCCTCCCCGCCGTCTTCGGGGCGGTAGATGTGCAAACGCCCGGCCTCGGAGGCCTCGACCGGCAGGCGGGCGGACACGACGGGGTGTGGATAGGGCGAGGCATCGAGCAGGGGCGCGGCCAGCCCCTCTAATACCACGGTCAGCCCATGCGCGGCGGCAAACCCGCGCCCGTCGGGCAGGTCCAACACCACCGCCGCCGGCAGCAACCGCGCCGATTTCACCAAACGGATCGCCAATCGGTGCAAGGCCACATCGCCACCACGGGCCGAGCGGAACGGCCCCTTCATCGGCATATCCAGATCATCGGCAGGGTCGGCCACGGATTCAACCCAAGCCGCCCCGGCATCATCAGGCAGCAACAACCGCGCCAGATCGCCATCATATGCCCGCGCTTTCAGCGTTTCGGCCCGCCGCGACGTGACCGTCAACACCGGCGCACCACCCAAGGCGCGCAAATCGGCCAGACGCTGCGGTGTTAATGTTTCCGCCGCCATGACCAGAACCGCACCCTGCCCCTGCACCACAACAGGCACCCCCATACGCAAATCGGCACGGGCGCGGGCCAGTATTTCGGTCATATCGGGGGCAAAGCTCATTTACGCATCCTTATTCGTTCACGGAATATGTAACCACTGGATCAAAATGAAACAATTCCCATCACGAAAACACGAGGTCGTGAGAGCATTGCAGCAAACCTTGTCGGAACCAAACCGCGCACGCATTTGTTACTACAACAGAGCAAAGGAGGGTCCACAGCCATGGGACAACTCAAGAAAATTCTACTCGTCGATGATGACGACGACCTGCGCGAAGCACTGAGCGAGCAATTGGTCATGACCGAAGATTTCGACGTGTTCGAAGCAGGTAGCGGTGCCGAGGGGATGCAGCGTGCCAAAGAAGGCCTGTATGATCTGGTGATCCTTGATGTGGGCCTGCCCGACACCGACGGGCGCGAGCTGTGTAAGCTGATGCGCAAACAGGGCGTCAAAAGCCCGATCCTGATGCTGACCGGCCATGACAGCGACGCCGATACAATTCTGGGGCTGGACGCCGGTGCCAATGATTACGTCACCAAACCGTTCAAATTTCCGGTGCTTTTGGCCCGTATCCGCGCACAATTGCGCCAGCATGAACAATCCGAAGACGCGGTTTTCCAGCTTGGCCCGTATACGTTCAAACCCGCGATGAAGATGCTGGTGACGGACGAAGACAAAAAAATCCGCCTGACCGAAAAAGAAACCAATATCCTGAAATATCTGTATCGGTCGACCGATGGCGTGGTGCCGCGCGATGTGCTGCTGCACGAGGTATGGGGTTACAATGCGGGCGTCACGACGCACACCCTGGAAACCCATATTTACCGTTTGCGCCAGAAAATCGAACCGGATCCGTCCAATGCGCGCCTTCTTGTGACCGAATCCGGCGGATACAAGCTGGTCGCGTGATGCAATTCGGCCACGGCTGACGTGGACGTAAGGAATTCCTGACTGACTTTGCGCACGTCAAAGGTGTATCATGGGAAACAGGAATACAGATACCAGATCCCGTCGCATAAGCGGGTTATCTTATGCACCTCCCTGTTGGACTTGCCCGGGCCTTGTGCCCGGGTTTTTTTTGTTCATTCGGTGATGGTGATCGGGGTGCCGTTTGGTGTCATCGACCAAATTTCGCGCATTTCGGCATTGGTGACGGCAATACAGCCATTCGTCCAATCCCATTTTCGGTGCAATCCGCCGATCCAGCCCCAGCCATTGGCGATACCATGGATCATGATATTGCCCCCCGGCGATGCGCCCGCCGCCTGTGCCTGCGCCTGATCCGCCGCGTTCGGGTATGATATATGCAGGCTTAGATGCGCGATGGATGACGCATTGCGCCAGTCGATCAGGTAGGTGCCTGTGGGGGTGCGTTCGTCGCCTTCGCGGGTTTTGTGGCCTGCGGGCATGGCACCCAGCGATATTTGATAGCTGCGCAACACCTTGCCACCTTTTAATAAATCCAGACGCCGCATGGTTTTATCCACGAGAATACTATCGGCACGCAATTCGGGCGCAACCATACCAGGGCATCAGCCGCCCCGACACGCGCCATCGTAAATGTGTATCCATAGGCCACCCCGGTCAGCGCCAGACATAAAACAACAAGTCGAATAACAAACCGCATAACCTGCTCCAATCACAGCGAAACCTTAGGTGGCGTTTGGCCCCTCTTAGCGGTAGTTTGCCCCGAAATCAAAACCAGCGGAGCGCATCATGCCATTCACCCTTGCCACCTGGAACATCAATTCGGTTCGCCTGCGCGAAGGGTTGGTGGCGCAGCTGATGCGCAACGAAGCCCCCGATGTTCTGTGCCTGCAAGAGTGTAAATCGCCGGTCGAAAAAATCCCGCTCGATCAGTTTCGCGCGCTTGGCTATGATCACATCGTGGCGCGCGGCCAAAAGGGCTATAACGGCGTTGCGATCCTGTCAAAATTACCGATCACCGATGTGGGGGGGCATGATTTTGCCAACCTTGGCCACGCCCGCCATGTCGCGGCCCGGCTGGAAAACGGTGTGACGGTGCATAATTTCTATGTCCCCGCCGGTGGCGACAAACCCGACCGCAACATAAACGAAAAATTTGGCCAGAAACTGGATTACCTGACCGAAATGCGCGACTGGTTTCACGGGCAAGCGCCGGAAAAATCCATTCTGGTGGGTGATCTGAACATCGCCCCACGCGAAGATGACGTGTGGGACCACAAAAAGCTGTTGAAAATCGTCAGCCACACCCCGATCGAAGTCGACCATTTCACCGATGTCATGGAGGCAGGGAAATGGGTGGATATCACCCGTCAGGATATTCCCGATGGCCTGTTATATTCATGGTGGTCCTACCGCGCCAAGGATTGGAGCGAAGCCGACAAGGGCCGCCGGTTGGATCACATATGGGCCACGCAGGATATTTCCAACGCCGGAAATTCCAGCCGCATCCTGCGCGACGTGCGCGGCTGGGAACAACCCAGCGACCATGCCCCGGTTTTTGCGTCATTCGACCTTTGAAATCCGGTGTTGAACGCGCATATATGACCCAACGCATTTAAGGAAAGTGAACGCCATGCTGGAATTTGGACAAGGCAACACCGCACCCGCCGCGATCAAAGACGTGAACGAAGCCGATTTTATGGCCGAAGTGGTTGAAGCATCAAAAGAAATCCCCGTTATCGTGGATTTCTGGGCGCCGTGGTGCGGCCCGTGCAAAACGCTTGGCCCGCAATTGGAATCCGCAGTTGCCGCCACAAACGGCAAGGTCAGAATGGTCAAGGTCGATGTGGATCAGAACCAGGCCATCGCGGGCCAGTTGCGCGTGCAATCCATTCCCACTGTCTATGTGTTCTGGCAGGGCCAGCCCGTTGACGGGTTCCAAGGCGCCGTCGCCCATTCCGAAGTGCAGGATTTCGTGAAACGCGCTGCCGATCTGGGTGGTGACGGTGGTCTGGCTGATGCCATCGCCGCCGCCGAAGAAATGCTGGACGAAGGCGCCGCCGCCGACGCGGCCCAGACATTCGCCGCCATTCTGGAAGAAGACCCCAAGAATTCAGATGCTTATGGTGGTCTGGTCCGGGCCTATATTGCCGCCGGAGATCTGGATCAGGCCGAGGCCGTGCTGAACGGCGCGCCCGCCGAAATCGCCAAATCCGCGCAGCTCGATGCCGCCCATGCGGCGCTGGAACTGGCACGTCAGGCCGAAAACGCTGGTCCCGTTGCCGAATTGCAGGCCAAGGTGGATGCCGACCCCGCCGACCTGCAAGCGCGGTTCGATCTGGCCGCAGCCCAACATGCCGCCGGACAGGTGCAAGAGGCCGTGGACAACCTGCTGGAAATTTTCCGCCGCGACCGCGAATGGAACGAAGACGCCGCCAAACAACAGCTTTTCACCATATTCGAGGCGCTGAAACCCAATGATCCGGTCGTGTTGAACGGGCGGCGCAAACTTAGCTCTATGATATTTGCCTGATGCCCTGCGCGGCCTAGGTTCAAGGGTATGAAACGCATCACACTGCCAGAAACCCTGCCGGTATTTCCCTTGCCCAAGGCGCTGCTGCTGCCACGGGCAAGGCTGCCGCTGCATCTGTTTGAACCACGTTATCTGGCGATGATGGACGATGTGTTAAAAACACCCGAACGCCTGATCGGAATGGTGCAACCCCTGCCCAGAAAGGCCGGCGAAGCCCAGTTGCACCAGATAGGTTGCGCCGGACGTCTGACCCAGTTTTCCGAAACCGACGACGGGCGTTATTTTGTAACGCTGACGGGTGTGTCCAGATTTAGAATAGCAGATGAAATTCAAGGATTTACACCCTATCGCAGGGTCACGCCAAACTGGTCCGGTTTTGATCGTGACACTGGCACGGAAGAGCAGGACAAAGGCTTTGATCGCAGCAGTTTCATGGGCCTTTTGTCACGCTATCTGACGCACGAGGGGCTGGAAACCGACTGGGGTGATCTCGGCGATGCAGATGATGAAATGCTGATAAATTCGCTGTCGATGATGCTGGATTTCAGCATCGAAGACAAACAAGCCCTGCTAGAGGCGCCCTGCCTGGCCACCCGCCGTGAAACGCTTGTCACCTTGATGGAATTCACCCTGCGCAGCGGCGACAAAGAGGATCGAATGCAATGACCGATACCCCGACCCCACGCACCACAGATTTTGACCGCCGCATGTTAGAGGCGCTGATTTGCCCCAAAACCGGCGCTCGGCTGGACTATGACGCAGACAAACACGAGTTGATCAGCAAAGCCGCGCATTTGGCGTTTCCGATCCGCAATGGTATCCCGATCATGCTGCTGGACGAAGCCCGCCCGCTGGACTAGCCGCGCATCAGATCAGGCAGATCACCGGTCAGGCCTGCCGCCTCGCGGATAAAACCGCGCCGCAGCGCAGGCATGGCGTTAACCGCGCCCATACCCACATCGCGCACCAACCTTAGCAGCGGATTGTCGTTTGAAAACAGCTTGTTGGTTAGGTCCGTGGCCATGGCCAGTGACGCCGTATCAAACCGCCGCCACTGCTGATACCGGTCCAATACGAATGACGATGCAATATCTTCGCCGCGCCGCTTGGCATCGCCCAGAACCTGCGCCAAGGCACCGACATCGCGCAGACCCGCGTTCAACCCCTGCCCCGCAATCGGGTGCATCCCATGCGCCGCGTCCCCGATCAACGCCAGCCGCTGCGCCACAAAACTATTGGCGATTGTCAGGTTCAATGGGTAGGTAAAACGCTGCCCTTCCAGCGTGATGTCCCCCAGAAAATCACCGAAACGGGGGCGCAGCATTTGCATATATCCCGCATCGTCCAGCGCGTTGAATGCGGTCGCATTGGCGTGGGTTTCCGACCACACAATCGACGACCGGTTGCCCGGCAATGGCAAAATCGCCAACGGCCCGGACGGCATGAAAAACTGGTGCGCGATGCCATTATGGGGCAATTCATGCGCAATGGCGCAGACCAGCGCGGTCTGCCCGTAATCCCATCCGCTGCGTTTGATCCCTGCGCGTTCTGCCGTTCCTGACCGTCGGCCATCGGCCCCGATCAACAGATCACCAGACAACTTCCGCCCGGATTCAAGCATGATACTGACACCCTGCGGGCCAGAATCTTGCGCGATGACCCGTTCATTATTCATCATCGAAATCAACGGGTTATCATCAACCGCCTGCAAAAGTGCAATACGCAAATAGCGATCTTCGACCATATGGCCCATTGGGCCTTCTTCGATTTCGCCGTGATCGAAATGCAGGTGAAACGGCGACAGCGGCCCCTCGCCTGCGCGGCCATCTGTGACCTTGATTTCCAGCATCGGCTGCGCGTGATCTGCAATTTTCGGCCAAACCCCCAAATTGCGCAACAACCGAACCGAAGACATCGCCAGCGCATAGGAACGCCCGTCGAAATCACCCGCCTGCATCACCGCCTGCGGCAAGGCATCAATTACAACACTGGACAGCCCGTCGCGCGCAGCAGCCAAGGCAAGAGAGGGGCCATTCAAGCCCCCACCAACGATCAACAAATCAGCATCTTTTTCCATGCCTCGCAATATGGGCGGATTGACGGGATTGTCCATGCGGTTTGCTGCCGCTACCGTTGCGCAAAACCGGCCTAGGGAGAGCGATATGCAAGAATGGTTAACCAAAAGCGCCGCCGATCTGGGCCGCGACATCGCCAAAGGTGCAATTGATCCGGTTGATTTGACCGAAGCCTATCTGACAGCCATCAAAACGCATGAATTTTCGCCCCGCATTTACGCTCGTTTAACAGAATCCCGTGCAAGATCCGAGGCAAAGGCCGCCAGCATCCGTGCCGGATCGGGACAGCGGTTAAGCCTGTTGGATGGCGTGCCAATTTCGTGGAAAGACCTGTATGACACGGCTGGTACCGCAACCGAGGCCGGATCGGCCCTGTTATCCGGTCGCATACCAATGCGCGACGCGCAGGTGTTGAAAAACGCCAGCGCGGCAGGCTTGGTCTGTCTGGGCAAAACCCATATGACCGAACTGGCATTTTCCGGTTTGGGCCTGAACCCCGTCACCCAATCCCCGCCTTGCATTAACGATTTCGCGGCCGTTTCGGGCGGGTCCAGTTCAGGCGCGGCGACCAGCGTGGCCTTTGGTTTGGCGGCCTGTGGCATCGGGTCTGATACCGGCGGATCGGTGCGCGTGCCTGCGGGATGGAACGATCTGGTGGGGCTGAAAACCACCTCGGGCCGGGTCAGCCTGACGGGTGTCGTGCCCCTATGCGCCAAGTTCGATACCGTCGGCCCGCTGGCCCGCACCGTCGAAGATGCCGCGCTGATGCTTGCTGCACTAGAGGGGGGGCGCGCTGTTGACCTGCGCAGCGCATCATTGGTCGGACGGCGATTGGCCGTGTTGTCAGATGTGGTGATGGATGGGCTGGAGTCCAGGGTTCAGGCCGGGTTTCAGCAGGCGCTGGACGCATTTAAAAACGCAGGTGCCGTGATCGAAACCATCACAGCACCAGAGGTAACAGAAGCCATCGAAATTTCAGGAATATTATATACATCAGAGGCTTACGGAACATGGGCCAAGCTGATCGAGGCCAACCCCACTGCCATGTATCCCGAGGTATTGGCCCGTTTTCGCGCCGGTGCCAGCCACAGCGCCCCCGATTATGTGGCGGCTTGGCTGCGGCTGGACGCGATGCGACAGGAATGGAACAAACGCATCGCCGCATTTGATGCAGTGCTATGCCCCACCGCCCCGATCATGCCACCAAACAAGCAAAGACTAGAGGATGATGGCAGCTATTTCACCGACCGAAACCTGTTGACCCTGCGCAACACCCGCGTTGGCAACCTGATGGGCGGCTGCGCGGTGACATTGCCCACGGGCCAGCCCTCGGTCGGGGTGTCATTGATGGGCTTGCCCATGCAAGAAGAGCGCCTGCTGCGCCTGGCCCAGGGTGCCGAACAGGCGCTGCAATGTGGTGCCGAACAGGCGCTGCAATCCTGACATTCCCCCCCACGACGCCCCAATGCCGCATGGCAGCACAAAACACGAAAATTTCATGCATTGGCATCCCATGGCGAAATTGCCACAAGCGCGCCGCCATCGGTGCAAATTCGTGGACGGCTGACCCTGATTTGAGTAACTTATAATCAAACGGGGCGATAACGATCCCGGTATCTGAGGCATGTGATGGATTTTCCCGAGCGGTTTTCGAACCTACCGGCTTATGCGTTTCCGCGTTTGCGCGCGCTGTTGGATCACCTTCCGGCAGGTGGGCCGGTGCGCCATATGACCATCGGCGAACCCAAACACCCCTTTCCCGCCTTTGTGCCCGACATTCTGGCACGCGAGGTTAACGGGTTTAACTCTTATCCGCCCAATGACGGCACGCCCGAATTGCGTCAGGCCATCGCC
Source organism: Paracoccaceae bacterium (assembly GCA_050633465.1). Taxonomy (GTDB): domain Bacteria; phylum Pseudomonadota; class Alphaproteobacteria; order Rhodobacterales; family Rhodobacteraceae; genus UBA3069. The sequence continues at coordinate 277,724 of JBOEGO010000017.1, forward strand.
CACTGGGCAACGCGCCGTTATGCCGTAACGCTGGACCCCGACACGCAAATCATGGCCGTGAACGGCACGCGCGAGGCGCTGTATAACATCGCTATGGCATTGATTTCAGAAACGAAAAATGGGCAGCGGCCAATCATCGCCATGCCGAATCCGTTTTATCAGGTCTATATGATTGCCGCCATTTCGGTGGGCGCAGAGCCGGTTTTCGTGCCCGCCACCGCTGACACTGGCCACCTGCCTGATTACCACTGCATGACCCCGGATCAGCTGAGCCGCTGCGCTGCTGTTTACATTTGCAGCCCCGCCAACCCGCAGGGCGCCGTTGCCGATCGCACCTATTGGGAAGATCTGATCGCGCTGGCCGAAAAACACGATTTCCGCATTTTCGCTGATGAATGTTATTCTGAAATCTGGCGCGATGCGCCGCCCGTCGGCGCGCTCGAAGTGGCCCGCGATCTGGACTGTGACCCCGAACGGGTCACCATTTTTCAATCCCTGTCAAAACGGTCGAACCTGCCGGGACTGCGGTCGGGCTTTATCGCAGGCGGGTCCAAAACCATCGCAGCGGCCAAACAATTGCGTGCCTATTCCGGCGCGCCCACGCCGCTGCCTTTGCAACATGTCGCCACCGCCGCATGGTCTGACGAGGCCCACGTCGAAGAAAACCGGCGCCTGTATCAGGAAAAGTTCGCAGTGGCCGATGCCGTGTTTGACGGGGTCAAAGGATACACCCCGCCACAGGCCGGGTTTTTCCTGTGGTTGCCGGTGAATGACGGCGAACAGGCAGCGCTGAAGGCATGGACAGAAACAGGCGTGCGGGTTCTGCCCGGCGCATTTCTAAGCCGGGACGTAGCAGGCATGAACCCCGGCCAACCCTATATCCGGGTCGCCATGGTGGCCCCAAAAGACGAGGTGCAGCAAGGGCTTATCGCCCTGCGCGATTGCATCTACGCATAAGAAAAGAAGGAACGAGGCATGGCATATCAGACCCGGGGACGTGATCCGCTGTTCGACACGGACATGGCGCAGGCGATTGAAAAACGCGGCAAGGAATTGCTGGGGCTGGCGCTGTTGTGTCTGGGTCTGGCCGCCGCTGCCATGATCATCAGTTACCACCCGGACGACCCCAGCTTTCTGGCCGTGACCGATGCGCCGGTGCAAAACTGGCTGGGCCGGTTTGGCGCGTCGATTGCCGGCCCCTTGTTCATGATTGTCGGCTGGGGCGCTTGGGGTCTGGCCATTGTATTGGCGGCCTGGGGTGTGCGTTTTGCCCTACATCGCGGGGCCGAACGCGCCATCGGGCGGCTGATTTTCGCGCCAATCTGGATCGCTGTGCTGTCGCTATATGCCACCTCGCTGGTGCCGGGTCAGGCATGGGCTGCAACCCACAGCTTTGGCCTGGGAGGGTTGTTCGGCGAAACCGTTATGGGCGCCATTCTATATGTTCTGCCCTTGGGATCACATTTCGCGCTGAAACTGATGTCGCTGCTGATGGGCCTGTTCACGGTCGCTTTGGGCGCGTTTGTTCTGGGCTTTACCCGCGTTGAAATCATGCGCATCGCGCGGTTTTTGCTGATCGGTCTGGTCATGTCTTATGCTTGGGTCATGACCTTGCTGGGGCGCGGCGCGGGTGGTGCCCTGGCTGGGGCGCAAGCGCTAAAAATCAAACAGGCCGAGCGCCGCGAAATCCGCGCACGCGAGGCCGCCGAAGCGGCAGAATGGGCCGCGCAGCAGGCACAAACCGCCCCGCCACAAGTGCGGTATGACGCCCACAGCAATGATGACCAAATGCTCGAAAATTTCCGCGAACCGCTTGAACCGGAACAGGAAAAACCCTCGCTGCTGTCGCGCATGCCGTCACTGGTTCGCCGGTCCGACCCTGCCCCTATGCCCGAACCCGAGCTGGTAGAAGCAGGGCAAGCGCCCGATGCAGACGCCCCTGATCAGGATCGGGTTAAGGCGCGGATTTCCGATGTGATCAAGGCGCGCGTGCGCTCTGGCCCGGCCGTAAGCCAAAGCCCGGTTGCCATGCGCGAGGCACCACTGACCAAAGGGCGGGGCCGTGGGCCGGACCCGTTGGTTTTGAACGTCGGGCATATGGATGCCACCGGCGATCTGCCCGCAGAACCGCCCCTGACCGCCGCACATATTCATGACGCGCCGCTGGATCAGGTTGAACCGATGATGGAACGGGTGATGGAGCAAACCACGCCCCCTACTCCGCTGGCCGATCTGGGCGTTGCAACCGATTTCACCCCTGAACCTGAGCCAGCACCCGCACCTGCACCGCAAAACCTGCGCCCCGCGATTCCGGTGCCCGAACCTAAAAAGGTCGTGCAACATCCGCCGCGCAAAACCATGCAGCCATCGACCCGCGCCCAGGCCGAAGCACAGCCCGCGCTGAAGTTTGATGAACAGGCCGCCGAGTATGAATTGCCTCCCTTGGGCCTATTGTCGGACCCGTCGTTGGTAAAACGCCACCACCTTAGCGACGATGCCCTGGAACAAAACGCCCGCATGCTAGAGGCGGTGCTGGATGATTACGGCGTCAAAGGCGAAATCGTTTCGGTGCGCCCCGGCCCCGTGGTCACGATGTACGAACTGGAACCCGCACCAGGGTTGAAGGCGTCGCGTGTGATCGGGCTGTCCGATGATATCGCGCGGTCGATGTCGGCGCTGTCGGCGCGCGTTTCCACCGTGCCGGGCCGGTCCGTGATCGGGATCGAATTGCCCAATGAAAACCGCGAGATGGTGAACTTTCGCGAGATCCTGTCGACCCGCGATTTTGGCGATTCCACCATGAAACTGCCGCTTGCCTTGGGCAAGGATATCGGCGGTGATCCTGTGGTGGCGAATCTTGCCAAAATGCCCCACCTTCTGATCGCTGGGACAACCGGTTCGGGCAAATCCGTCGCGATCAACACCATGATCCTGTCGCTGCTATACCGCCTGACACCCGAGGATTGCCGGTTGATCATGATCGACCCGAAAATGTTGGAACTGTCGGTTTATGACGGCATTCCGCACCTGTTGTCGCCCGTTGTGACCGACCCGAAAAAGGCGGTCGTGGCCCTGAAATGGACCGTGGGCGAAATGGAAGAGCGCTATCGCAAAATGTCGAAAATGGGCGTGCGCAATATTGACGGATACAACAGCCGCGTCGCCGATGCGCTCTCCAAGGGCGAAATGTTCTCGCGCACCGTGCAAACCGGATTTGACGACGATACCGGCGAACCCGTGTTCGAAACCGAAGAATTCGCACCCGAAAAAATGCCCTATATTGTCGTGATCGTCGACGAAATGGCTGACCTGATGATGGTCGCGGGCAAAGAAATCGAGGCATGCATTCAACGGCTTGCACAGATGGCGCGGGCATCCGGCATCCACCTGATCATGGCCACGCAGCGCCCGTCGGTTGATGTGATCACCGGAACGATCAAGGCCAACTTCCCCACGCGGATCTCATTCCAGGTGACATCGAAAATCGACAGCCGCACGATTCTGGGTGAAATGGGTGCCGAACAACTGCTGGGCATGGGCGACATGCTGTATATGGCGGGCGGTGCGAAAATCACCCGTTGCCACGGGCCGTTTGTGTCCGATGAAGAGGTCGAGGAAATCGTGAACCACCTCAAGGCTTACGGCCCGCCGGAATATATGAATTCGGTTCTGGATGGCCCGTCTGATGACCGCGAGGCCGATATCGACGCGGTTCTGGGGCTGGGTTCGGGCGACAAAGACACCGAGGATGCCCTCTATGACACCGCCGTCGCCATCGTGATCAAGGATCGCAAATGCTCGACCTCTTATATCCAGCGCAAGCTGTCGATCGGGTATAACAAGGCGGCGCGATTGGTCGAACAGATGGAAGACGAAGGCGTGGTCAGCGGTGCAAACCACGTAGGCAAACGCGAGGTTCTGGTGCCGGAACAACACTAAACCACGGAATTAATACGACAAACGGGCGGGGATGGGAACATTTCCGCCCGTTCGCGCATTCGTGAGCAAGGTTGGATTGGCGAAACCAGAGCAGAGGTATTAAGTAACAATTATGATGACACGCCGTTTTGCATTGGGCCTTGCCCTCGCCCCGCTGATGTTCGCCGCGACCACCGTTTCTGCGGCTGAAAAACTGTCGCTGAACGCGATTTCGCAATACCTGAACGGGCTGCAAACCGCGCAGGGCGAATTCACCCAGATCAACGATGACGGCACCATCAACACGGGCACAATTTACATCAAACGCCCCGGCCGCATCCGTTTTGAATACAAACCACCGGAAAAAACGCTGGTGCTGGCCTCGGCCAACACGGTGGCTGTATTTGACCCGAAATCCAACGCGGGGCCGGAAACCTATCCGCTGGATAAAACTCCGCTGTCGATCATTCTGGCCAAAAACGTGAATTTGGGTCAGGCACGCATGGTTGTCGGGCACAGTTTCGATGGCACTGCCACAGTGGTCACCGCCCAGGACCCCGCACACCCGGAATACGGAAATATTCAGCTAAAATTTACGGCAAATCCCGTGCAACTGCGCCAATGGGTCATCAACGATGATTCCGGCAGTTCGACCACGGTGATTTTGGGTGATATGAAAACCGGCCACAATCTGGCGAATACGATTTTCAACATCCAGTTGGCGACAAAACAGGGCAACCGCTAAACTGCGGTTGCCCCAGCGATTAACGCAACCGCCGCTGGCAGGTTTGCAACTGCGCGTCATAGATCACAGCGCGCTCGCCAACCTCGGATGACACCCGTAACAGCCAACTTTTTGCGTTATAGGACTGACGGTTATATCCGGTGTGCCCCTCGTGATAGGCCAGATACTGATTGCGCGCATCGGTCAGGGAAACGCCGGTTTTCGCCCGCGTTTTGTTCATATACCACCCCATGAAATCGGTGGCATCCTTGATGTCATCACGGCGCGCACCGCGCTTCCCCGTTTCGACGCGGTATTCATCCCATGTGGCATCCAAGGCCTGTGAATACCCGTAGGCCGAACTTTGCCGCCCCATCGGAATCACACCAGCCACATAGCGCAGCGGCGTGCGTGCATTGCCGATGAATTTGCTTTCTTGATAAATTGTCGCCATTTGAACCGCCACAGGGACGTTCCATTTGCGTTCCGTCGCCTTAAAGGCGCGGCCATAGGCCGGGCGCTGGGCAAGGATGGAACACGCGTTATCAAGGTTCCGCGGCGCGGAATAATTACCACCGCCGCAGGACGCAAGCACCATCAGAAACACCGTTGCGCGAAGAGTTCTGCTCATCTGCCTCTCGCTTTTTATTACGCGGGGTTTTCCCCGTCTATTGCACCTAGTGTAACGGAAATTTGCGCGAGGGGAAATCACGAATTCGGGGAATTATTGCGTCACAGCAGCACGGCCAGCAATACAGGTATCGCCAGAACCGACAAAAGCGTGGACACAACGACCAAACCGGCCACCGCATCGGAATCTGCGCCGTATTTGGTGGCCAACAAATAGGAGGTGACCGCAACAGGTGTCGAAACCTGCAACACCAGAACGGCCAATGCAATCGGGCCAAGATCCAGCCAGATGCCCACCCCCCATGCCACGCCGACACAAATCGCCAGCTTCAGCACGGATATCAAAACCGCCTGCCCGATCCGCCCAGGCGTCAGCCGCGCCACAGCCACCCCTAATGTGATCAGCATCAGAGGGATTGCCATTTGCCCGATCAACGACAGGGTGTTGGTGATCACGCGTGGTGTCTCCCATCCCTGCCACAGGAATATGCCGCCAAGGATAGTGGCGGCGACCAGCGGCTCTTTGATCACCTTGGTCAAAGAGCCGCCGCCAGACACCAGCCAGATGCCAAAGGTGAACGACCAAATCGCCATTATGGCAAAAACAACAACGGCATAGCCCAAACCCTCTTCGCCGAATGCGAACATAGCCAGCGGCAGGCCAAGGTTGCCCGTGTTGCCAAAAATGATCGGCGCAAGGTATGTCCGTATTTCCAGCCGCATCAGTTTGGCCATGGCAAATGCCACAATCGTTAGCACGCCATAGGCCAGGACCGCCCCCACCGACAGGGCCGTCAGGGCGGCCGGATCCACGTTGGTTTTCATCAGGGATGTAAAAATCAGGCAGGGCACCGATAGGGTCATCGCCAGCCGTGTGACGAATTCCACGTTGTATTCATGGCCCATTCGGACCCAAACGTAACCAATCACTGCAAGCGCGAACACCGGAGCAGTGATTTCCAGGACTGTTAAGGCGAGGTTCACAGACTGTTTCCCTTGAAATCCGGTGAATTGTTGGACAAATGTGCGCTTCTGCGTCTATCCATGACGTTAAGGGGCTGCAATACCATGCTAAGAACACGGGCGAAATATCATTTGGGGCAAATCGTGCGCCATAAAAAGCATCCCTTTCGGGGGGTGGTTTTTGACGTGGACCCCGAATTTAACAACACCGAGGAATGGTATGACGCCATCCCCGAAGAAAGCCGCCCGATCAAGGATCAGCCGTTTTACCACCTGCTGGCAGAAAACGACCAATCCTATTACGTGGCCTATGTGTCGGAGCAAAACCTGATTGCCGATTATTCCGGGGAACCGGTCGATCATCCCGACATCCCAGATCTGTTCGGCCCCTTCGAAGACGGGCTTTATCCGCTGCATTTCCAACTCAACTAAAACCAAAAGGGACGCATCGCTGCGCCTCTTTTTGTTTTTGAAATCAATAGCCAAGCGCGCAGCCATCCTTGCGCGGGTCTGATCCGCCTTCTAAAATCCCATCATCACGAATAAGAATGGCCTGCCCCCCACCAATCGGCCCTTGCGGAATTTCCACGTTATGGCCCATGCCGGACAGCTCGGCGCGCACCGCATCCGAATACCCGCGTTCGACCTGCAAAACACCCGCATTGGTGAACGATCGTGGCGCGTCGATTGCCTCTTGGGGGGACATGCCGAAATCAACCATATTGCTGACAATCCGGGCATGGCCGTTGGGCTGATACGCGCCGCCCATCACGCCAAATGGCATCAAAACGCGACCATTTTTGCGCAGCATCGCCGGAATAATGGTGTGCATCGGGCGTTTTCCACCCGCCATTTCATTGGGGTGGCCTTGCTCTAACGAAAAACCGGCCCCGCGATTCTGGAACAGAACGCCAAATTTTTCTGATGCAATCCCCGACCCGAACCCGTGGAAAATGGAATAAATCAATGACACCGCCATGCGGTCACGATCCACTACGGTGATGTAAACCGTGTCTTTGTGGATTGCTTCACTCACTGGTGCGGCAGCAGGCATCGCATGTTTCAGGTCGATCAATGCGGCAAGGCGCTTGGCCGTGTCCATGTTCAACATATGGTCCAGCCGGGTGGTCATTGACGGGTCAGCAATAAACCGGTTGCGCGCATCATAGGCCAGTTTGGCGGCCTCTGCTTCGATATGGGCACGGGTGACGCCAAGCGGGTCCATTGAATGAATGTCGAACTGTGACAGTATGTTAAGCATCAAAATTGCGGTGGCGCCCTGCCCGTTTGGCGGGTGTTCAAACAGTTCGGTTTCTTTGTATTGCCCCGAAACGGGCGTGGTATCATCGGCGCGGGTGGTCGCAAAATCATCCATGGTGTGACTGCCGCCAAGCGCATTCAGCGAAGCCACCATATCCTCGGCGACCTCCCCTTTGTAAAATCCGTCACGGCCTTCGCGTGCCACGCGGCGCAATACTTCGGCTTGACCAGGGGCGCGAAACAACTGCCCCGATTTTAGCGATTGACCATCCGACATATAAAACCGACGCGCCGTATCATTCAGACACGCCGCGGCGGTGGGCCAATCGAACGCCACACGGGGGGCCACGGGCACACCTTCATCAGCATAGCGAATCGCAGGTGCCAAAATACGATCCAGTCCTAATTTCCCATGCTTTTCAGAGAGTTGACAGAAAGCATCCATCGCGGTGGGAATGGTCACGGACTCAGGTCCATGCAAGGGAACGGTATCGAATCCCTGATCCCGAAGTGCGGCCGCCGAAGCCCCCGCAGGGGCACGGCCCGACCCGTTCATGGACTGCACCACATCTGATCCGGCCTTGTTAAAAAGGACAAAGCAGTCGCCGCCAATGCCGGTCATCGGTGGTTCGCATAGCCCCAGCAAAACCGCACCGGCAATCGCGGCATCCATTGCATTGCCGCCTGCTTCCAGCACTTCAATCGCGGTTTTAGCAGCAAGTGGGTGCGAAGTGGCACAGACGCCGCTTGTGGCCAGCACCGGCGAGCGCCCCGGAAGTTGAAAATCGCGCATGATTGTTTCCCCTTTTTTCAAAGAGGTTAGGGCGGGGCAGAGCCAATGCCAATGCCAATCCAGACCATAACGAGCCAATGATGTAGGAGGGGGAGAAGTACCTCGGCGTCACGTACTGGGTGGGGGCAATTAACACGCGACGCCGAGGGAAGCTTTATGCAGCTACAAGAACAGTTATGGCGCTTGAATCTGGCGTGAATGCGCGTTGAATAAGGTAATTTCTGGGCAAAAATTTCGTCCTACTGCATATTTTTTCCGCAGCGGATGCTGAAGCTCAGGTGATTTTGCCCCTCTATCCGGCGATAGTGCAGTGATTCTGTCAATTCACGTATCATGGCCCAGCCAAACCCGCCCTCTGGCAGGTCCAACGGATCAACTGGAATATCGGGCATACTGCCGGTTGTCAGCAGGCTGGCAGGCAATGCATGCCCCGCATCAACAGAGGTAAAACGCAGACTGTCGGGCAGCACCTGCACAGCCAGCGACACCTCACCCGCGATATCGTAGGCATGTTCCACTATGTTATTCAGCACCTCCGCGACAACGATTTCGGTCTGCCCCAGCGTATCCGCCGTCAGCCCAAGCTGTGCCAACCGCCCCATCAATGTGCCAAGCGCCTGCCGCACGGCCAATTCGCCGGTTTCGAACCGAATCAGAAATTCATCCCGATCCGGCGGCGGTGGAATGTTCGCAGCACGCCCCACGACAGCCCGGTCAGGCCGCATGGGCCTGCACCGCCGCATCGGCGCTGCTATGAATTGCAAACACCGTATCCATGCGGGTCAGGCGAAACACTTTTTCCACGTTGTCACTTAGCCCTGCAAGGGCCAGTTTCCGCCCGCCCCCCAGTTGCTTCATCGCGGCAACGATTGCGCCAAGCCCCGAAGAATCAATGAAATCAACGGCTGACAGGTCCAGCACAATGTGGATTGGCCCCGCGTCTGTCAGTTCGCGCATACGGTCCTTGAACGCGATGGCGACAGCGGCATCAATGCGTGCATCATCAACTGTCACCACGCGGCAACCGGCGTGGTCCTGTGTGGAAATTTGCATGGTCCCTCCGCATCAAAAATGATCCATTACAGTCCAAGGCTAGACGTAAATCCTTACCATTCTGTATGCATGCCCCTGAAAGTGGAGGAATTTAAGATGAAAACAGTGGTGATAGCAGGTGCAGCGCGCACGCCGATGGGCGGGTTTCAGGGCGTTTTTGACGGGGTAGAAGCCGCAACATTGGGCGGCGCCGCGATCAAGGCCGCCTTGGACAACGCCAAGACAACCACCGTGGACGAGGTTCTGATGGGCTGCGTTTTGCCCGCAGGTCAGGGGCAGGCCCCCGCCCGGCAGGCCGGTTTTGCAGGTGGGTTGGACGACAGCGTGCCCGCAACCACCCTGAACAAAATGTGCGGTTCCGGCATGAAGGCCGCAATGATCGCCTATGACCAGCTGGCGCTTGGCCATGCGGAAACCATGATCGCGGGCGGCATGGAATCAATGTCGATGTCCCCGTATTTGCTGCCGAAAATGCGTGGCGGCGCACGAATCGGCCACCAGGAAGTAAAGGACCATATGTTTCTGGACGGTTTGGAAGACGCATATGACAGGGGCCGCCTGATGGGCACCTTTGCCGAAGATTGCGCCGAGGCGTTCCAGTTCACCCGCGAAGCACAGGACCAATATGCGCTGGGATCACTGGACAATGCCCTGGCTGCCGAACGGTCGGGCGCGTTTGACGGTGAAATCGCCGCAGTGACCCTGCATTCGCGCAATGGTGAGGACATCATCACCCGCGACGAACAACCCGCCAAGGCGCGCCCCGAAAAAATACCCCAGCTGAAACCGGCCTTTCGCAAGGATGGCACGGTGACCGCAGCAAATTCTTCGTCTATTTCCGATGGTGCCGCTGCGCTGGTGCTGGCAACAGAAGAGGCCGCAGAGGCGCAGGGCCTGAACATCCGCGCCCGCATTCTGGGCCATGCCAGCCATGCTCATGCCCCCGCGATGTTTCCGACGGCCCCCGTGCCCGCCGCACGCAAACTGTTGGACCGTTTGGGGTGGAAAGCATCTGATGTGGACCTGTGGGAAGTAAACGAGGCATTCGCCGTTGTCCCAATGGCTTTCATGCACGAAATGGGCCTGCCGCGTGATATCGTCAATGTAAACGGCGGCGCCTGCGCATTGGGCCACCCCATCGGCGCATCCGGCGCGCGGATCATGGTCACGCTGTTGAATGCACTGGAAAAGCGCGGGTTGAAACGGGGCATTGCCGCGATTTGCATCGGTGGCGGCGAAGGCACGGCGATTGCAATCGAACGCGTCTAGCACCCGGCAACAAAAGGGGGCCATGTGCCCCCTTTCACATCAAACGGCCGAAGGGTGTGTCGCCAGGGGTGTCACCTGACATTTCATATAGGGATAGAGCGGCAGGTTCTGCAAAATATCCTGTAGCTGGTTGTTATCCTGCACCTCGAACAGGCTGAAATTGGCGTATTCTCCGACGATCCGCCACAAACCTTTCCAAATACCCTGGCGCTGTAAATCCTGCGCATAGGCCTTTTCCCGCGCGATGACATCAGCAGCCACATTGGCGGGCATTTCGAACGGCAGCTCTACATCCATTCTGACCATAAAAAGCATTTCTCTCTCCCTTGTTTATCGTGATCAGCATAGCGCGGCGTCGTGCTGGCACAATGGCGCGGGATTGCCATATGATCGGCCCAGACAACGGAGGCACCATGCGGATTGATTATCCCCAGATCACGAAAACCATTGCGGCGCTGACGGATGGCGAAACCGACGAGGTCGCGTTGATGGCGACGCTGGCCTGCGAATTGCATCACAGCGATGACAGATTCGACTGGACCGGATTTTACCGTGTGACCGCACCCGGGATATTAAAGATCGGCCCCTATCAGGGTGGGCATGGCTGTTTGGTCATTCCCTTTGCACGCGGCGTTTGCGGTGCTGCGGCACGCATGGGGCAGGCGCAGCTGGTGGCGGATGTAGATGCATTTGACGGGCATATCGCATGCGCCTCTTCGACCCGTTCCGAGGTGGTTTTGCCGGTCTATGGCGCAGCGGGCAAATTGCTGGGGGTGCTGGACATAGACAGCGACCAACCCGCAGCCTTTGATCAGGCTGATGTGGACGGGCTGCGCGCCATTCTGGACATGGTGTTTGGTGCGGATCAAAGCGTTTAGAGTATTTGTGGAACACAAGAAAGCGAGGGCGGACATGTTGCAAGGATCATGTGCATGTGGCGCGGTGGCGTTTTCGGTGGACGGGCCTGCGCAGGGCGCATCGGTTTGCCACTGCGTGCAGTGTCGCAAGATGAGCGGGCATCAATGGGCTTCGGCCTATGCATCGCAGGCTGCGGTTGATATTCGGGGGCCGCTGCGCTGGGTGAACCTGAGCGCCAGCGCCAAGCGGGGCATTTGTGCGCAGTGCGGTGCGTTCCTGTTTTGGAAAGCGCACGCCGAGGACACGATGAGCTTTGCCCTTGGCGCATTGGATGGCGACACCGGGTTGCTGTTGGAAAAGCACATATTCACCGCCGAGCGGGGTGATTATTATGACATCGCCGACGGGTTGATACAGAAATAGCCCCCTTGCCCGTGATGACATAGCGTGGCAAGCCGCAGCCCATGGACCCGAATTACAACCCGCCACAGGATCCCCTGAATATCCTGCACGAAGATCACCAGTTGTTGCTGGTGGACAAACCGTCGGGCCTGTTGTCGGTGCCGGGCAAGGGCGAGGATCTGGCCGATTGTTTGCTGACGCGTGTTCAGGCGGCCTTTCCCATGGCGCTGCTGGTGCATCGGTTGGACCGCGACACATCGGGCGTGATGGTGTTTGCGCTGACCCCCCATGCCCAGCGCCATCTTGGCCTGCAATTCGAAAAACGCCAGACCAGGAAAACCTATGTCGCCCGTGTCGCCGGGCGGTTGGAGCCGCGCACTGGCACGGTCGATTTACCGCTGATTGTGGATTGGCCAAACCGGCCCTTGCAGATGGTCTGCCACGATACGGGCAAAGCCGCGCAAACCGATTGGCGCGTGGCCCGATATGGCGATGGCGAAACGCGGGTCAAGCTGATGCCGAAAACCGGGCGCAGCCACCAGTTGCGGGTGCATATGCTGGCCATGGGCCACCCGATTTTGGGCGATCCGTTTTACGCCAAAGGCGCGGCGCTGGACGGGTATTCGCGCCTGATGTTGCATTCCGAAGAGCTGCGCCTGCGCCACCCCGATGGTGGGCGTGGCATGTCATTCCGCGCCAAAGCTCCGTTTTAGAATACAGCGCAGCGAATCACCCTGACGCCAGGGAAGCCATCGCAAATGATAGGGCCATATAAATAAGGGGTATGGAATACCCTACCCGCTTTTTGTCCCACCCCTACCCAAAGTGATAGGATGGTCTGTTTCCACCCCGAAATGACGCCGCGTCGAATTCGAATTCGCGCATAGGTGAGGCGACAGACCCGTTTTTCCCCGTTATCCGATCCCTACTTCGGGCGACACAAGCCCAGCACGCAAGTGCAAGTCCCACTCACGGGAAGCCGCCTTCTGGGATGGGGGTGGCTGTGGGGGATCGCGGCGTACCGCATGCGATCCCTCACACTTTGGGTATGCCATTGTTGGCAGCGCCCAAGAGGGGTCGCATCAAGGGGTTTATGGGAACTGACCTTGATGCGGCCCTTTAGCGGAGCGCGGCAATGATGAACACGCCGCCAAAAGCCCGAAAGGCAACTGGCAGGCAGAGGGCGGGATCAGCCACCACTCACGGTGGCATCCGCAGCACCGACAGGGCGCAGCGGGTGCTTATATGATCTCGTCCTCATCAAACAGCGGGGGCGCTTCCATTTGGGCGGCGACCCCTTCCATTGCGGCTTCTGCATGGGCCACGCGTGGGGTCAGCGCGACATGAAACAGCGCGTCGCCCTCGTTGACCACGGGCATATTGGACCGCCCGATGATGATGCCTGTGTCCTCGGCCAATATCGCGGTTTCCTGTTCGCCCATCGGGTCGGACACCACCCCCAGAACATCGTCTTGCTCCACCAGTTCGCCCGTGGCCTTGAATGCGCGAAACAGCCCCCCCGCAGGGGCGCGCAGCCAGCCCGATCTGGCACAGAACACCGGCTTGGCCTTGAGCCGTGGCACGCCGCGGGCGCCGATCATGCCCTTGGCCTGCATCACACGCAAAATCCCGGCCAGCCCCGTGCGTGCGGCCATTTCATCAAACCGCAGCCCCTCTCCGGCCTCGTATAGCAGCACGTCAACGCCAGCCTCTTCGGCGGCGGCGCGCAATGATCCGTCCCGCAGGCGCGAGGTCATTATGACGGGCGCGCCAAAGGCCTCTCCCAGTTGTCGCAGGTGGTCATTGCCCGGCGTCAGGCGGATTTGCGGCAGGTTGGTGCGGTGGATCGCAGCCGAATGCAGATCAATCCCGAAATCGGCGCGTTTCACCACCTGATCCAGAAAAATATGTGCCAGCCGCGCCGCCATTGATCCCTCGGGCGAACCGGGGAAGCAACGGTTAAGGTCGCGACGGTCCGGCAGATACCGCGACAGGTTCAGCAGGCCAAAATTGTTCACAATCGGCACCGCCAAAAGCGTGCCATGCACCCGCGACATCGGCGCGGACCGCAGCAAACGGCGCACGATTTCCACCCCGATCACCTCGTCGCCATGCACGGCGGCAGATACGAACATCACCGGACCGGGGCGTTTGCCATGGATCACATGCACAGGCATCCGCACCGGCGTATGGTCGGAAAACACCGCCACTGGCAATTCCACCGTCGCGCGAGTGCCTGCGGCGACATCCTGCCCCCCGATGCGAAAAGGTAGCCGCGTCATTTATCCCTTACCCTTGGTCTTGGTCGCCCCTTCACGGGCATTCTTAGCAATAAAATCAATGATGGTGCCCGCGATATCCTTGCCGGTCGCCTTTTCCACCCCTTCCAGTCCGGGGGAAGAGTTCACCTCCATCACCACCGGCCCGTGGTTAGATCGCAGCATATCAACACCGCATACATTCAGCCCCATGGACTTGGCGGCGCGGATCGCGGTGGAGCGTTCCTCGGGCGACAGCTTGATCAGGGCGGCCGACCCGCCGCGATGCAGGTTGGACCGGAATTCGCCCTCGGCACCGGTGCGTTTCATCGCCGCCACCACCTTGCCGCCGACCACGATGGCGCGAATATCCGTGCCGCCAGCCTCTTTGATGAACTCTTGCACCAGAATGTTAACGCCCGCACCGCGGAACGCCTCGACCACGGATTTGGCCGAACGGTCGGTGTCGGCCAGAACCACGCCGATGCCTTGGGTGCCTTCTAGCAGCTTGATCACCAGTGGCGCGCCGCCTGCCATTTTGACCACTTCTTCGGTCTGTTTGGGGTCATGGGCAAAGGTGGTGACCGGCAATCCGATGCCGTCCCGCGCCAGCAGTTGCATCGAGCGCAATTTGTCCCGCGACCGCCCGATCGCCACGGATTCATTCAACGGATAAACCCCCATCATTTCGAACTGGCGCAACACAGCCAGCCCGTAAAACGTAATCGATGCACCGATGCGCGGGATCACCGCATCATATTTCGGCAGCTTGCGCCCGTCGTAATAAATCTCGGGTCTCCGTGACGCGATATTCATCACGCAGCGCAGGGTGTTCAGCATTTCAAACGAATGCCCGCGTGCCTCTGCGGCCTCCTTTAGGCGCTGATGCGAATACAGCGACGGGTTGCGCGTCATCATGGCCAGGCGCATGGGGCGGACCGCTGCGGCGGGTTCGGTCAAAGTCGACGTATCGGTCATCGGATTATCCTTGTTTTTGCGGCTTGGGGGCGGTCATGAAACTGCGGCCTGCATCGATCAGAATACCGCGTTTGCGCACCGCAGTCCGGCCCAGAATGATGGGGTGGGTCATGTTGGCGCGATCCGCCAGTGATACCTCGATCGGCCAATGGCGCCCCGCGATTTCCAACCTTGTTTCGATCACCATACGATCCTGATCCACACCAGAAGTATTTCGAATTGCGCGGGTTTCCAGCAAAGGTGCCTCGCAATCGCGGGCCTGAAGCCCGCTGGAATGGGGGATATGAAACCGCACCCAGGCAGCGCCATCACGTTCGAATTCCCTGATCCGCGTAGCATGAAGAGCAGATGTGCGGGCGCCGGTATCAATCTTGGCCGTCAGACGCGACAGGCCCAACTGAGGAAGAGCGATCCGTTCGCGCCAGCCAATCAAAAGCGGTGGTTTGGGCGCACGTTTCATAGGGCCGGTTCCTATACTATTGGGAAAAGAAGAAGGCGGGCAACACCATAGGATTCGCACATAGACAGACGTTGCAATTCTGGCGGTATCTCTGGTCTGATCCTTTGTCCATAATGTTTGTGTCCGCGTTAATGCTGCATAAATTCCTGTGTGGCAGTTATGGGGCATGAAAGACCATCTAACACAAAAACTGGCCTTGGCTGGTATGATTCTGGGGCTCGTGTTCGGCGTTCCGGTCTTGGCGCTCACCGCGCAGCCGCCTGTGGCAGGGCAACCTGTTCTGGTGGTCGTGGCACCATGGGTTTCACTTGACCATATGGTCGACGGCGCTGGCGGTCGCCTGATTGGCCCGCGTGTGGCCATGTTGGGCGGGCTTGCGGTCGCAGACAGGCCAAACTTTATCCAAAAACTAAAGCAAGCAGGCGCATGGGCGGTGGTCGATGGCCGCAAAACTGCGCTGCTATGTGGAGTCTAATTCATGTCGGAATCGAATCCTCTCGAAGTATCTCAGCAACATGGACTGAAATTCCTGATCTGGGCCGTCGTCTTAGCCGCGCCTTTGCCTGCTCTTGCAGCATGGAAAATAGGCAACCCACCACTAGAAGAAGCGGGCGCATCTGCGTTATTGGCGATACTCGCCATTCTTGCCCGTGCCGGCAGTCCGCAAATCGCGCGCGTTGCCGTTTCAGTTGCCCTGATGGGGCAGGTGATGATTCTGACCGCTGCGCTGGCAGGGCATCCATGGCAAATGGACAGCCATATGGTTTATTTTGCTGCACTTGCATGTCTGGTGCTGATCTTTGATCCGATTGCATTGATCGTGGCAGCGGCCGTTGTCGCGGTGCAGCACTTGTCGCTCAGCGTTCTATTACCACAACTGATCTATCCCAGTGCCACCTTGTTTGAAAACCTTCTGCGCACGGCCTTTCACGGGACCGTTGTCGTAATGGAAAGCGCTGCACTGCTATATGTCGTCATCACACGCATTGCACAGTTCAAACGACGCGTCGCACAATCCGAAGCCCTGTCCGAAACACTGGCCCAATCAGAGCGCGATCGCGAAAAAATGGGTGAAACAGAACGCGAGCAGACACGTATGATGCACGCCCTGCGCGACGCGCTGGCACGTCTGGCACAGGGTGACCTTTCTGCGCAGATCAATCAGCCGTTCAGCGAAAACTTCGAAGAGTTACGCCGCAATTACAACGATGCTGTTGCCGCGCTCAGTCTGGCAATGGGCAATGTTTATGAACATGCAGAATCCATTCGCGCCGACACCAGCTCGATTTCATCCGCTGCGGCCAGCCTTGCCAACAGGACCGAAGATCAAGCCCGCGGTTTGGCCCAGGTGACCCAAACAGTGGAGCAGATTTCAGGCTTCATGAAAAGTTCCGCCGAAGAAGCCCAATCTGCGCGCACCAGCACGGACCAGGCCCGCAAAGAATCCGAAACCGGAATGGATGTGGTCAATCGCGCCATCGAAGTGATGAACGGGGTCGAGCGTTCCTCGAACCGGATTCGGTCGATCACCGACGTGATTGAGGATCTGGCCGTGCAAACAAATCTACTGGCCTTGAACGCAGGAGTAGAAGCGGCGCGTGCCGGCTCTGCCGGTCAGGGGTTTGCCGTGGTCGCAAGCGAAGTGCGCGCCCTTGCGCAGCGCTCCTCCGAAGCGGCACATCAGATCACCGAACTGATCGAAGAATCCGGCCAACAAGTGCAAAGCGGCGTGAAAATGGTCGGCGAAGCGGGTTCGGTTCTCAGCGGCGTGCTATCCTCGGTTCGCGTCGTGTCCGATACCATGCAAAACATCGCAGATTCGGTCACGGAACATTCCGCTGGCATCGGCCAAATCCGCAATACCATGAGTGAACTGGACAACCTTACCCAACAGAACGCCGCGATGTTCGAAGAAACCTCAGCCGCCAGTTCTGCACTAAACTCAGCCACAGATCAGCTCAGTCGTGTCATCTCTCAATTCGTTGGCCAAAGCGGTGAAAACGGTGATTGGTCGACGGACCGCCCCGATGATGACGATGGATATGTTGCCGCATAACCTAGGCATACGCATGCATATCCCAGCCATACAGGTAAAAACAGCGGAGCACCGACCAATTACGAAACCCGAACCCCGCGCAGCAACCCTGCCCGGCAACCAAGGAAGGCCGCCCCGAAACTTTGGGGCGACCTTCCCAAATGAGAACGCCAGCGGGTTAAACCGAACGTTTAACTGTGCGCAAATAGGGTAACTTCACGTCGATTTCACCGAATTTCTCGCGTGCTTGATCGTCGTTCAGCGACAAGGCAACGATCACATCCTGCCCGACGGTCCAGTTGGCGGGCGTCGCAATCGGCGCACCAAAGGTGGCTTGCAGCCCGTCCAACGCGCGCAGGACTTCGGCAAAATTGCGCCCGACCGACATCGGGTAAGTCATGACCAATTGCACCTTTTTGTCCGGTGAGATGATAAACACAGACCGGACCGATGCGGAATCGGCGGCGGTGCGGCCATCCGGCAAATAGGCCTCTGCTGGCAACATATCGAACAGTTTGGACACTTCCAGTTTTTCATCCGCAATGATCGGAAAACCGGCATGCGCACCGGAAAAGGTTTCGATGTCGCTTTTCCATTTCACATGCTCTGCTGTGCCATCGACTGACAGACCAATCACCTTGGTGCCTCGCTTGGCCCATTCATCTGCCAATTGCGCCACAGCGCCGAATTCGGTGGTGCAAACCGGCGTAAAATCCTTGGGATGTGAAAACAGAATGGCCCAGCTGTCGCCAATCCAGTCGTGAAAGGTAATCGTGCCCTGATCTGTTTCGGCAGTAAAATTCGGGACGATATCATTGATGCGCAGGCCCATGAGGCTCTCCTTTTTCCAAGGCTGTTACGTGACGTTCGCCACCCTAGATAGATAGCGCGGGCCAGATTTGCACCCCCTCCCTTGCGAAGGATCAAGCAGAGTGACAGAGTGACGCGAATCCGGCGGGATGAAATTTCGCAACGTGGAAATCTACCGTTGGAAACAGGATATCAGAAGGACACTATAAATGATCGAGAAACAAATGATCGAGAAACGTCAATTCTATATCAATGGCGCATGGGTCGAACCCACCACGCCCAACGACCTTAGCGTGATCGACCCCAGCACGGAAGAGCCATGCGCGGTCATTTCGATCGGCAGCGATGCAGACGTGAATGCCGCCGTCGCCGCCGCCAAGGCCGCATTCCCGGCATGGATGGCGACCCCACCCGCGGAACGCATCGCGCTGGTCGAAAAATTGCTGGACGTTTACAAAGCCCGCGCCGCTGAAATGGGCGAAGCGATTTCGATTGAAATGGGCGCGCCCATCGACATGTCGAAAACCCAGCAGGTTGGCGCTGGTATTTTCCATATCAGCAACTTTCTGGCCGCAGCCAAGAAATTCGAGTTCATTCGCCCCTTGGGTGATCACGCCCCGAATGACCGTATCATCCACGAACCCGTTGGCGTTTGCGCGCTGATCACCCCGTGGAACTGGCCGATGAACCAGGTCACGCTCAAGGTTGTCGCGGCGGCCATCGCAGGCTGCACCATGGTTTTGAAACCATCCGAGGAATCGCCGCTGGATGCGATGCTATTCGCCGAAATGATGGACGAGGCGGGCTTCCCCAAGGGCGTGTTCAACCTTGTCAACGGCGATGGCGTTGGTGTTGGCTCGGCCCTGACCGGCCACAAGGATGTGGACATGGTCAGCTTTACCGGATCGACCCGCGCGGGCATCGCGATTTCCAAAAACGCGGCAGAAACCCTGAAACGGGTGCATCTGGAACTGGGCGGCAAGGGCGCGAACATCGTGTTCGCCGATGCCGACGACAAGGCCGTCAAACGCGGCGTGTTGCACATGATGAACAACACCGGCCAATCCTGTAACGCCCCCAGCCGGATGTTGGTGCAAAAAGGCATCTATGACAAAGCCGTCGAAACCGCAGCCACAGTGGCCAATTCGATCACCGTGGGCAGCGCGCATGAATCAGGCCGCCACATCGGCCCCGTTGTAAACGAGGCCCAGTGGAACAAGATCCAAGGGTTGATCCAAAAGGGCATCGACGAAGGTGCGCGGCTGGTTGCCGGTGGCGTTGGACGCCCCGAAGGTCAGAACAAAGGGTTTTTCGTGCGCCCCACGGTGTTTGCCGATGTGAACAACGAAATGACCATCGCACGCGAGGAAATCTTTGGCCCAGTGTTGTCGATCATCCCGTTCGAAACCGAAGAAGAGGCGGTGCAAATCGCCAACGATACGGTTTACGGGCTGACCAACTATGTGCAGACACAGGACGGCGCCAAGGCCAACCGGCTGGCGCAACAGTTGCGTTCGGGCATGGTAGAAATGAACGGCCAGTCACGCGGTGCGGGTGCCCCGTTTGGCGGTATGAAACAATCGGGCAACGGACGTGAAGGCGGCGTTTGGGGTATCGAGGATTTCCTTGAGGTCAAATCGGTCGCCGGTTGGGCCGCCGAATAATTCGTCAAAACCTGAACACGTCAAAGGGCCGTCAGAACAATCTGGCGGCCCTTTTTCTATTCCCGAACAGGCCAAAAAAACGCCCCGCTGGCAATAACCAACGGGGCGCAATATTCTAGGTGAAAGGAAAGATTACTCTTCCGCTTTCTCCACGACTTCTTCGCCGGTGGCCTGATCAACCATCTTCATGGCCAAACGCACCTTGCCGCGATCATCAAAGCCAAGCAGCTTGACGAAGACTTCTTGGCCTTCTTTCAGAACATCCGAAGGATGGTTCAAGCGGCGGTTTTCAATCTGGGACACATGGACCAGACCATCGCGCTTGCCAAAGAAGTTCACGAATGCCCCGAAATCAACGATCTTGACCACAGTGCCTTTGTAAACCTTGCCTTCTTCCGGCTCTGCCACGATCGAATAGATCATGTCATATGCCTTCTGGATCGACTCGGCGTTGGCGGATGCAATTTTGATGATACCGTCGTCGTTGATATCAACTTTCGCGCCCGAGGTTTCCACGATTTCGCGGATGACCTTACCACCCGAACCGATCACTTCGCGGATTTTATCGGTCGGCACTTGCATCGTTTCGATGCGCGGTGCGTGGGCCGAAAAATCGCCAGCCCCGGACAGGGCTTTGTTCATCTCTTGCAGAATGTGCAAACGGCCAGCTTTTGCTTGGGCCAGTGCTTTCTCCATGATCTCGGGCGTGATGCCTGCGACCTTGATGTCCATTTGCAAGGAGGTGATGCCGGTTTCGGTGCCTGCAACCTTGAAATCCATGTCGCCCAGGTGGTCTTCGTCACCCAGGATGTCGGTCAGAACCGCATAGGATCCGTCGTCTTCCAGGATCAGGCCCATGGCCACACCGGCCACGGCGGATTTCAGCGGAACGCCCGCATCCATCATCGACAGCGAACCGCCACAAACCGATGCCATCGACGAAGAGCCGTTGGATTCGGTGATTTCCGACACCAGACGCAGGGTATAGGGGAAATCGGTTGCGGCAGGCAGAACCGCCTGAAGCGCGCGCCATGCCAGTTTACCATGGCCGATTTCACGACGGCCAGGGCCGCTGACACGACCAACCTCGCCCACCGAATAGGGGGGGAAGTTATAGTGCAGCAGGAAGTTGGATTTGAAATTGCCGTGCAGCGCGTCGATGAATTGTTCGTCATCGCCGGTGCCCAAAGTGGTCACAACCAAGCCCTGAGTTTCGCCGCGTGTGAACAGGGCAGACCCATGGGTGCGTGGCAGCAGGCCGGTTTCGCACTCGATCGCGCGCACCTCATCCAGCGCACGACCGTCGATCCGCTTGCCTTCTTTTACCACGGTGCCACGCAGCACAGTGGATTCCAGCTTTTTCAACGCGGAACCCAGATCGGCATCCAGCAGCTGCTCTTCGGTCAGAGCGGCTTTGATGGCGTCTTTGGCGGCGGTCACAGCGGCAACGCGCTCTTGCTTGTCGGTGATCGCATAGGCGGCGCGCATCTTGTCTTCGCCCGCTGCTTTCACGGCGTCGAACAAGGCCGAGTAATCCGGAGCAGTGAAATCAAACGGCTCTTTCGCGCAATCTTCGGCCAGATCAATGATCAGGTCGATAACCGGCTGGATCTGCTGGTGGGCAAAATTGACTGCGCCCAGCATCTCTTCTTCGGTCAGTTCGTATGCTTCGGATTCAACCATCATCACGGCGTCTTTGGTGCCGGCGACAACCAGATCAAGGCGCTGTTCGGGGTTGTTGCGCAGGTTTTGCATGTCGTCCACGGTGGGGTTCAACACGTAATCGCCATCCACAAAACCAACGCGGGCGCAGGCGATCGGGCCACGGAACGGTGCGCCGGAAATGGTCAACGCGGCCGATGCTGCGATCATCGCCACAACATCGGGATCGTTTTCCAGATCGTGCGACAGCACGGTGCACATCACCAGAACTTCGTTTTTGAAGCCGGGCACGAACAGCGGCCGGATCGGACGGTCGATCAGGCGCGCAGTCAGGGTTTCCTTCTCGGTGGGGCGTGCCTCACGTTTGAAGAAGCCGCCGGGCACTTTACCCGCAGCATAGTATTTTTCTTGGTAATGAACGGTCAGCGGAAAGAAATCCTGACCTTCTTTTTGTTTGCGGGCAAAGGTCACGTTGGCCATGACCGAGGTTTCACCCAGCGTGGCGATGACAGAGCCATCGGCCTGACGGGCAACCTTGCCCGTTTCCAGTGTCAGCGTTTCATCGCCCCACTGCATCGTTTTCGTCGTTACGTTAAACATCTATCGTTTCCTATCAGGGGGCACTCCCGGCCTTCCGGGTCCCCCGTTTTGCATAGCGGCCCCATTGCCGCCGACCCCTTTCATCATGTCATGCGCCGGGGTCAGGGCGTCACGTCTCAGATGGATGGGCGCATACACGGTTTTGGTGCGGAATGAAAGACAAAGCAGGCGTCGCGGGCCAGCATGCGATTTTCCACCATCGACAAACGTCGAAGCGCCTGTTGCGGGGTTTCACCACGTGCCAGAGCAGACTGGAAAAGCGCCAGACAAGATGCGGGCGACCATGGGCGTTTCGCCTCTGCCAGCCATTCGCGCAGGATCGCAGGCGCAGTATCATAGGTCTGCATCGGGTCAGTGTCTCGGGGCCGAAGGCGTATGCGCGTCGCGCCACGATTGCATGGTGGATGTGAAGTTGCGGGATGGTATCGCGTCATGGGGCCGGTTCCGTGGATTAAAAATTATGTTATGTTATAACATATTATTTCAATCAAGACTCAGGCCAATAGCTTTGCAAAAGAGCGGAAAATAAAAAAACGCCCGCTTGATACAAGCGGGCGCTTCCTGAATTCCGGCGCGGCGCGGGTTAGCGGCGCAGGCCCAGACGACCGATAAGCGAGGTGTAACGGCCCTCGTCCTTGGCTTTCAGGTAATCCAGCAATTTGCGGCGCTGCGCGACCATTTTCAAAAGCCCACGACGACCGTGGTTGTCTTTTTTGTGGGTTTTGAAATGTTCGGTCAGGGTCGCAATACGCGAGGACAGAATGGCAACCTGCACTTCGGGCGAACCGGTGTCGCCTTCTTTGGTGCCGTATTCCTTCATCACGCGGGCTTTTTCTTCAACAGTGATCGACATCGGTATCTCCTATATCAAAGGGTTGGGGCGCAAGCCGGGATGTCGTCCAGCAAGGTCCATAGAATCGCAGCAGGGTTTCAAACAGATTCCCAGCAGCGATGCGCGCGTATAGGGGGATTCCCCCACCATAGCAAAGGAAAAAGCCTAGCCCGCCATCAGAGTGGCGAAATCAGTATTGGAAATAAGGGTGATCTGATCCAGCGTCAGCCCATCGGCCCCGCCCAGGGTTGCCACCTGTTGCCCATCCACCATCAGGCTGAATGTGCCCTGGCCATCGTCGGTCAGGGTCACATCAGGTTCGGTGCCATCATCGTTGAAAACCACCATCAGACTATCCTCGGCCGGATCGAAATCCTGCACGTCTGTCGGGCTGGTAATCCAGTCGCCCAGCACAACGGTATCAGCCCCGGACCCCGTGTGAACGGTGTCATAGCTGCCCGCCACGATTTCATCATCGTCATCACCACCGTTCAGAAAATCGGCGTCATTTGAATCACTTAGGTCAGCATTGATACCCAATAGCGCGTCATCCCCCGCGCCGCCGAACAGGGTATCAGCCCCCGCACCACCATCCATTGCATCGTCGCCATCGTTGCCATGCAGCGCATCATCGCCGTCACCGCCGCGCAACTGGTCATCGCCCATGCCGCCGATCAGGCTGTCGTCGCCGTCTTCGCCCATCAGGGTGTCATCACCCATATAGCCGTTCAATTCGTCATTGCCGATGCCGCCAAACAACAGGTCATTGGCATCTTCTCCGCGCAGGGTATCGGCCCCGTCGCCGCCCATCAGGGTATCGTCACCTTCGCCGCCGCGCAGGTCGTCATCGCCATCTTCGCCCATCACACTGTCGTCGCCTTCGGCCCCGTCCAGTTGATCGTCACCCGCGCCGCCCGATATCGCCTCGTCTGCGTCGGTGCCATCAAGCACGTCATCCCCATCGGTGCCATCCAGCAGGTCCAGATCTTTGGCCTCGTCCGACATGTCATCGGGCGTGTCGGGTTGTTCATCAGAAAACAGCGCGTCAAACCCCACAAAAGCAGCGCCCAGCACCATCGCACCCATCATTCCGGCCAATAAAAGCATCGTTCAAATCCCAACCATAACCCCAAGACGATATTCCCCAAACCAGAATGCCCGCGGCACGCCCTTTGGGTCAAACCTAATAAGATTAATCAGTTAACCGTTCTATAAGATCACTGTGGCAATTCGATGGAATTCCGTTTCAGGCACCTACTGCAACCCGACACGGATCATTTCAGCGATCTGCGTGGCCCAATTGCCGACGACCGGCAGAAATTCGATCTGCGATAACCAAAACGCAAGGATCGACACCAGCGCCGTCGCCCCCACAACCGATCCCAACCCGAATGCCAACCCCCGCATAAACTGGAAAAACACCAGACGCGGCACCGAATTATGCAGTTTCACAAAGCGATGCCCGTTCAGCAGGCGCACCTCATCTGTCAAACTGTCAAGCGAGGTGATGATTTCCTCGGCTGTGACATGGCGCACGGTTTTTTCTTGCGGATTCAGGTCTGACATGGGTTGGCCTTTTTGGGGTTAGCCTATTGGAAACCACAGCCTGGGCTGCTCTGAATAAGCAATATAAAGCGGATGCTTGGGATGACCATCCTTGGTCAGGCCCAAATGATGCACGGGGGTCTGCGTGCCGCGCAACAGGGTTTCCACCGCCGCACCGCGCTGCATATGCGCACCATGCGTGCCCCATGCGGCGATGATCCGGTCGGCCCAGTCGCAGCCTTCCAGAATGGCCGCATCATTCGCGGGCCCCACCGGATCAGCGGCGGCACGCATTTTGCGCGGGTCAGTGTCGCGCCAGGCGAAAATATTGGTCACGCGAAACCCGCCAAAACCCAATGCACGCGCACGCCGTTCGCAGCGTTCAACCGTTGGGTCATTCTGCACTTCGGTTGCGGTCGACGGGTTCAGCATCACGAACAGCGCCCTATCCCCGGCATCATCCCACACACGGGTCAGGCCATAGCGATACAGCTCGCAGTCCGAATAAACCGCAGTTGAGCGGGCATCGCCCTTCTGGAAATCACGCGAAATCATGCGGTTACCTTGCCGCAGTGCAGGATCGCAATCAACCCTCCCCGCCAAGATTGAACACGCGGGACGGGTGCAATTCGCCGCCCTTGAACACACCTACGGCCACAGCCCGCCCCTGAAACGAGGCCCAGCATTCATCGCCATATTCCACATCAGATGCGATCACCATGCCGGGGTTGCCATTGCGCAAACGGGCCGCGCCTTGTTCGGTCGCCTTGACCTCGGGCAAGTCGGCCAAACCGATTTCCAGCGGCTGGATAAACGCATCCAGTTCCGGCGTGCGCGCCAGTTCATCGACCTTGTCCAGCGTAATCCCGTCCTCTGCATCAAACGGGCCGGACCAGATACGGCGCAGCCACGCGACATGACCATAACACCCCAATACCGCCCCCAGATCCCGTGCGATCGAACGCACATAACCGCCCTTGCCACAGGTCATATCCAATACCACCGTATCGGCGTCGGGGCGGTCCTCCATCAACAGCTCCTCAACCCACAAGGGGCGGGGCTGCACCTCGAAATCCTCGCCGTCACGGGCAAGTTTATAGGCGCGCTGCCCGTCGATTTTCACGGCTGAAAATTTAGGTGGAACCTGCATGATATCACCCAGGAACGCAGGCAGCGCCGCCTTTATCTCCGCGTCCGTGGGGCGCGCGTCAGACTGCGAAACCACCTCGCCCTCGGCATCATCGGTATTGGTCGCCGCCCCCAAACGCACGGCGAAACGGTATGATTTCAACGCGTCCGTGATATAGGGAACGGTCTTGGTCGCCTCGCCCAGTGCCACGGCCAACACGCCGGTTGCATCGGGATCCAGCGTGCCCGCATGGCCCGCCTTATTGGCATTCAGCGCCCAGCGCACCTTGTTCACGACCGAAGTCGAGGTAATGCCCGCAGGCTTGTCCACCACGATCCAGCCCGAAATATCGCGACCCTTGCGCTTGCGCCCCATGACATGCCCCTTGATTAGCAAAACCGCGAGTTAGCCGCTTGGCCCGCCCCTGTCAAACCACAGCACAGGCCTTGGCTTTTTCTTGGTAAAAATACTCATTGCACCGCATCGGCCACAGCATGATACGCCGCTATTCGACCACACCCACAATCGGACCCATCGGAAAACCGGCATCATCACGTTTCAGCAAAGGCGCATAAAGCCGCGAAATATTGCCATCAAAATACAACGCATTGGGCAATTTCAAAACATCGCGAAACACCGTGCCAAATTCGTGGAACGTCACCGCATTGTTCGAAATCACGAACACCGCACGTTGCCCGTCCGCAGATGTGCCAACCCCGTTGCGAACATAACGCGAGGTGCTGTCAGGCAGAAATCGCGGATGCAGCGCGCCGTCGATCACCAACATGGGGCCGGATTGGCTGGCCGCCTTGCATTGCACTGCATCACGCGCAAACTGCTTGGTTTCCACAACATCGGCGCGCCCGTCACCAATGCAAAATACCCCATTCGGCAGCAGCCCGAAATTGCCCGGCCCCGCGCGGGTGATCAGGGGCTGGATCACGGTTTCACCCTCGGAATATAACCCGACCGGCGCACGGTCGGCGTGATACATCCCCGCATTCATGGCAAAAACCAACCGCTTGCCATCCCTGGCCAAGGCATCGTTGATCGGGGCAAATCCGCCCCAAACACGTGCCTCTTCCTGAAACAGGAACAGGCGTAAATCCTCTGTGCCCGAATCAACTTCGCATATGGTGTATTGATTGCCCGCGTGGCTTTGGTCCCTGCACTCCACAGCCACAACAGGCGCGGCCCACAGCATTGGCAACAGGAACAGCGCCCGCACGGGGCTATTCCTCGGGGTCCAGATCGCGACGCACCGCATCCTGCGACAGCAAACGGCGGGTTTCGTCCATCCGGTCAAAGGTATCATCCAGTTGGAAACGCAGCTCGGGCGCATGCTTCAACCCCAGCTTCTTGCCGATCATGCCACGCATTTCACCAGCGTTGCGGGCCAGCAGCCCGACACATTCATCCTTGCCGATGCCCCCCAGTGGCAAAACAAACACCGTCGCCACGCGCAGATCGGATGAAACGCGCACCTCGCCCACGGTGATGGACAGGCGGTTCAGATCAGTATCGTGAATATCGCCACGCAACAGAATATCGGACAGCCCGCGCCGGATCAGCTCGCCTACGCGCAACTGACGTTGGCCGGGTCCGGCGCTTTCGTTATGTCGGTTCTTTGCCATGCCGTTGCAAATAGTGCGCCCAACGGGCTTTGCCAAGCGGGCAATGGCCCTGTAAAGGGATGAAAACCGATTTAATGCAGGGGAAATGGCCATGACGGGCAAGCCGGGTATCGTGATCACAGGCGCATCTGGGCGCATGGGGCAAATGCTGATCAACACGGTGCGCGCATCGGACAAGGCCGAATTGGTCGGCGCGCTGGAACGCACAGGCCACCCCTGGGTGGGTCGCGATCTGGGTGCCTGCATGGGCGGGGCCGATATCGGCGTGACGGTCACCGATGACGCGCTGGATGCGTTTTCACGCGCCCAGGCGGTGATTGATTTCACAGCCCCCGCCGCCACCGTGGCATTCGCCGCACTGGCCGCTCAGGCCCGCGCCGTGCATGTGATCGGCACCACCGGATTGTCCGATGATGACCTGCTAAAAATCGAACACGCATCGCATCACGCAGTGATCGTGCGGGCTGGCAACATGAGCCTTGGCGTCAACCTGCTGGTGCAACTGACCAAACAGGTCGCCGCCGCGCTGGACGAGGATTACGACATCGAGGTCATCGAATCGCACCACCGCCACAAGGTCGATGCGCCATCGGGCACCGCGCTGATGCTGGGACAAGCCGCCGCAGACGGGCGCAATGTATCGCTGGACGCGGTATCGGACAGGGGTCGCGATGGCATCACCGGCGCACGCGAAAAAGGCCATATCGGATTTCATGCCCTGCGCGGTGGCGACATCATCGGCGAACATGATGTGATGTTCGCGGCGGATGGCGAACGCATCACCCTGCGCCATGTGGCCAGCGACAGATCGGTATTTGCGCGTGGTGCGCTTAAGGCGGCACTATGGGGCCAGGATCAAGCTGCGGGCGAATATGACATGCTGGATGTGCTGGGCCTGAAACCCTGATCACGCAATAAATTCAAGCACCTGCGCCCGCGCCGCCCCACAGGGAGGCGCCGCAGCCGCGCACGGGCTATCGCCGTGCCGTGCATCTTCATTGTTCTAAAAATACCTGAACGCTGCGCCAGCGGCAGGCGCTGCGCATCAGAAATCTACAGCGATGCCTTTTCTTTCCCAATCGCCAAACCGCACTGGTTCGGGGCCGTCGCGCCCGCCCAACTCGGTTGGCAGTCTGGTTTCGGCCTCTTTTCGGCGGCGCTCTTCGGCCTCGGCCAATGCGCGTTGGGCCGCAGGAGGCAGGTCTTTACTCGGTTGGTCGTTCATCGCTCTCTTCCTTGGCAGGGCTGACACTGATATAGGCCCGATCCATCGCAGAGCCAAGGACCAGACATATGAGCCAATCAACACCCCGCCGCAGCGCCGCTTGGATGCTGGACCAGATCATCGGCGAAGGGCGGCTGTTGTCAGAGCTGATCGGAGCGGGGGCGCTGGACCGTCTGGAACCCGCAGACCGCGCCCGTGCGCAGCGTTTGACGCTGGATGTGTTGCGCAGCATGGAACGCGCCGATCGCGTGTTGCAAAAGCACCTGCGCAAACCGCCGCCTCTGTCTGTGCAAAACGTGCTGCGGCTTGGCACGCTGGAATTATGCACCGGCGGCGATGCCCATGGCATTGTCAACGAATGTGTCGCCATCGTGGGCGCAGACAAATGGACCGCCGCGATGAAGGGGCTGACCAATGCCGTGTTACGCAAGGTTGCCGCGACAGGAACGGAACATTGGGATGCCCTGCGCATTCCGCGCCTGCCCAAGTGGCTGCGCGGGCCTATGGTCGAAGCATGGGGGCCAGAGGCCGTGCTGGGGATGGAGGCCGCGCAATACGCGGGCGCGCCGCTGGACCTGAGCGCCAAAACCGATGCCGCTGCCGTGGCCACAGCCGTAGGTGGCGATATTTTGCCCACAGGATCGGTGCGTCTAAAGGATGCCGGTCAGGTGACCGCATTGGCCGGTTTTGCCGAAGGCGACTGGTGGGTGCAGGATGCCGCCGCCGCCCTGCCCGCCCTGATGCTGAACGCGAAAGCCGATGAAAAGGTGCTGGACCTGTGCGCCGCACCCGGGGGCAAAACCATGCAACTGGCCGCAACAGGCGCGGATGTGACCGCGTTGGATATTTCGCCCTCGCGCATGGCGCGGGTGGAACAGAACCTGAAACGGGTAGGGCTGAACGCCACCCTGATCACCGCTGACGCGCTGGAACACGAGGGGCAATATGATGCGATCCTGCTGGATGCCCCCTGTTCCGCCACGGGCACCATGCGCCGTCACGCTGATTTGCCCTATGCCAAGGACGGGTCGGAATTTGGTGCGCTGATCGCCCTCCAAGAAGAATTGATTGACCACGCCCTGACCCTGCTGAAACCCGGCGGACGGTTGGTGTTTTGCACCTGTTCCCTGTTGCCGGACGAGGGCGAAGTACAAATCGACGAAGCATTGGAGCGCCATACGGGGCTGAAAGTGGTCGAGGTTTCAGACCTGCCGGGCGTGGATCCGGAATGGCGCACGGCCGAGGGCGGCATTCGTCTGCGGCCGGATTACTGGCCTGATCTGGGCGGGATGGACGGGTTTTACATGGCTTGTCTGACCAGATAGCGGTGGCGCCTTGCTGCAATCCGGGATGCCTCCGGCGGGAGTATTTTTGCCAAGAAAAAGTCGGAGGTGTTTTTCATCGGTGACTCCGGTTCCTGCATTGGATATGATTGCAGGCAATTGACGCGAGAAATCCCGCGCGAGAGGCAGAGCAGATGTCCGCAGACCTAACCATGGCCATGCGCCTTACACGGTTGCAAAACCGATTGACCGCGCGTTTTGCGACGCTGGCGCGGCCTGCAACCGCGTTCATCAGCCAGCCGGAGCCGCGCAGCATCGGTGCCTTTGCCAAGGGGCGGCAACTGGTGGCGGGGAATTTTTTGTTTGCGGGTTATCTGGTCGAGGCCCCGAACAAGAGCATCTGGGACATCGCAGCGCCTGACCCTGAATTTGACGATGAATTGCACGGGTTTGCATGGCTGGATGATCTGGCCGCGGTGGGTGATCTGAAGACGCGCACCGCCGCGCAGGGTTGGACATGGCAATGGATTGACCGTTTCGGCAATGGTCGCGGGCCGGGTTGGACCCCTGATTTGACAGGGCGGCGCATGATCCGCTGGATCAGTCACGCGTTGTTTTTGCTGCACGGGCGCGACAAGTCGCAATCGGATGCGTTTTACCGGTCGTTGGCGCAGCAGGCGAATTTTCTTGGGCGGCGCTGGCCTGCGGCCCTGCCCGGTTTGCCCCGTTTCGAGGCGCTGACCGGATTGCTGTATGCGGGTCTGACACTGGAAGGCATGGAGCGCCATGCCGATCCCGCAGCCAAGGCCCTGGCGCGTGAATGCAAATCACTGATTGATACAATGGGCGGCATTCCCACCCGCAACCCCGAAGAATTGCTAGAGGTGTTCACCCTGCTGACATGGGCCGCCGCCGCGCTTCGCGAGGTCGGGCAAGAGCCGCTTGAGGCACATGAGGCAGCGATTGAACGCATCGCCCCCACCCTGCGCACCCTGCGCCATGCCGACGGATCGCTGGCGCGGTTTCATGGTGGCGGCAAGGGGTTGGAGGGGCGGCTGGATTCCGCGCTTGCCGCATCTGGCACGCACGAGCGAAACCCTGACGGGTTGTCGATGGGCTATGCCCGTTTGGCGGCGGGGCGCACCAGTGTGATTGTTGATGCATCCGTGCCGCCGCTGGGGCGTGCCTCGGGGCAGGCACATGCATCCACGCTGGCGTTTGAAATGACGTCGGGGCGTAGGCCCGTGGTGGTAAATTGCGGGTCAGGCGCCAGTTTCGGTGCCGAATGGCGTCGGGCGGGGCGGGCCACACCCAGCCATTCCACCCTGTCGCTAGAGGGATATTCATCTGCCCGTTTGGGCGAGGCACGCGCACGTGCCGAATGGTTGGTTGATGCGCCCACCCGCGTGCCGATCCAGATCGGGCATGCCCCTGACGGCACACGGTTCGAGGGCGGGCATGACGGGTATCTGAAAACCCACGGGCTGACCCATGCGCGGGTGCTGGAACTGACATTCGACGGGCGCGGTATGGTCGGAGAAGATGCCCTATATGCGATTGATGAACACGACCATCGGCGGTTTGACCAGCGCCTGACCGACAGCAAATTGCAGGGCGTGCCGTTTCAAATACGGTTCCACCTGCACCCTGATGTGGATGCCACCATCGATATGGGGGGGGCCGCTGTCAGCCTTGCGTTGAAAAGCGGCGAGATGTGGATTTTTCGTCATGACGGGCGGGGTGTGCTGACGCTGGACCCCTCTGTTTATCTGGAAAAGGGGCGGTTGCGGCCGCGGGCATCCGCCCAGATCGTATTGTCGCACCGCGCAACAGGATACGCCACCAAGCTGCGCTGGTCGCTAAGCAAGGCGCAAGACAGCGGCATCAGCCTGCGCGATTTGAACCGCGATGATCCGCTGACACAACCTGACAGCAGCGATTAACCTGACATGACCCCGCAAAACCCGCATTTTTCGCGGCAATGCGGCATATCGGTGGTTCTATCCTGCGCGGGAATCGCGTAAGCGGACGCATCCACCGATATGCGGCCAGCGATGGCCGCAAAGCTGCCCTTTGGAGAGCCATATGACCGACCTGCACCCCGTCAAACGCGCGCTGATTTCTGTATCCGACAAGAACGGCCTGATTGAACTGGCACAATCGCTGTCTGCACGCGGGGTTGAAATCCTCTCGACCGGCGGGTCGGCCAAGGCGATGCGCGACGCGGGCATCACGGTCAAGGATGTGGCCGATGTTACCGGCTTTCCCGAAATGATGGATGGCCGCGTGAAAACCCTGCATCCCAAGGTGCATGGCGGGCTGCTGGCCCTGCGCGACAATGCCGAACATGTGGCAGCGATGGATGAACATGACATCGGCGGCATCGACCTGTTGGTGGTCAATCTGTATCCGTTCGAGGCCGCGCTGGCCCGTGGTGCCGAATATGACGAAATGATTGAAAACATCGACATCGGCGGCCCTGCGATGATCCGCGCCGCAGCCAAGAACCACGGGTTTGTCACCACTGTGGTGGATGTCGAGGATTACACCGCCCTGCAGGGCGAACTGGACAGCAATGACGGGCAGACCTCATATGCCTTTCGTCAGAAAATGGCGCAGATCGCCTATGCCCGCACTGGCGCCTATGACGCCGCCGTATCCACATGGATGGCGGATGCGATTGGCGAAACCGCGCCGCGCCGCCGTGTGGTGGCGGGCACGCTGGCGCAAACCCTGCGTTACGGCGAAAACCCGCACCAACAGGCGGCATTTTATCTGGACGGATCGGACCGCCCTGGCGTGTCCACTGCCGCGCAGCATCAGGGCAAGGAACTGTCCTATAACAACATCAACGACACCGACGCCGCATTCGAGCTGGTGTCGGAATTTCTGCCGATGAACGGCCCGGCCTGCGCCATCATCAAACACGCCAACCCCTGCGGCGTGGCGCGTGGCGACACATTGACCGATGCATACAAACGCGCATTCGATTGCGACCGGACATCGGCCTTTGGCGGGATCATCGCGTTGAACGGCACGCTGGACGGTGCCACCGCCGAGGAAATCAGCCAGATTTTCACCGAGGTCGTGATCGCCCCCGACGCAGACGAAGACGCCAAGGCGATTTTCGCCAAAAAGAAAAACCTGCGCCTGTTGACCACCGGCAAACTGCCCGAGGTCACAACCGGATCTTTGACCATCCGTCAGGTCGCGGGTGGTTACCTGTTTCAGGACAAAGACAACGGCCGCATCCTGATGGACGATTTGCGCGTCGTGACCAAACGCGCCCCGACAGAGGCCGAAATGAACGACCTGCTGTTCGCATGGAAGGTCGCCAAACACGTCAAATCCAACGCCATCGTTTACGTCAAAGACGGCGCAACCGTGGGTGTGGGCGCGGGCCAGATGAGCCGCGTTGACAGCTGCCGCATCGCCGCGCGCAAAGCGCAAGACATGGCCGAAGCACTGGGCCTGTCCGCCCCCCTGACCCAGGGGTCGGTCGTGGCGTCGGATGCGTTTTTCCCCTTTGCCGACGGGCTGTTGACCGCCGCCGAAGCAGGGGCCACCGCCGTCATTCAACCGGGCGGGTCGATGCGCGACGACGAAGTCATCGCCGCCGCAGACGAGGCAGGACTGGCCATGGTGATGACCGGAATGCGCCACTTCCGCCACTAAGCACTGCGAAACCGCCCATAAAACGGGCGAAACATGTGAAAAAAATGACCATTCTGGCGGGGTTGTGATAACCTTGCCGGAACGACCCCCGAAAAATGCGCGGGAAACACGCGCTGGGGGCATGAGGCAGAGGAAAGAGCGGATGAAGCTTGTATTCTGGGTTGGGTTTTGGACCTTCCTGGCCGATCAGGCCAGTAAATATCTTGTGGTCCATATCCTGAACCTGCGCACATTGGGCGAAATCGACGTGTTTCCGCCGTTTTTCAATCTGCGCATGGCGTGGAATTACGGCATCAATTTCGGATTTTTATCTGGCGATGCGCCGATGGTGCGCTGGGCCTTGATCGCCACGGCGCTGGTGATTTCAGGTGCGGTTGTCTGGTGGATTCGCAAGGAACCCACGGGCCGCATGGGCTATATTTCCGCCGGTATGCTGGTTGGTGGCGCCATCGGCAATGTGGTTGATCGCCTGCTATACGGGGCTGTGGCGGATTTTATCAACATGGGCTGCTGCGGGTTTGATAACCCCTATGCGTTCAACATCGCCGATATCGCGGTGTTTGGCGGGGCCATCGGATTGGTGCTTTTCGCCGGCGAGAAAAAGCCCGCGTGACGGCGCGGTTGGTTTGGGTTAGATAGGGGTCGGAACGATCCAAAGGGTAATGTGATGCGACTGACACATGGCGCGGCAATGCTGGCAATCCTTGCGCTTTCGGCCTGCGGGGCGGAACGTGATATCTCTATGCGTGATTTGCGCAGCTTCACGGGTGGGCCGGATGAATTCATGGTGCTGCCTGCCAAGCCCTTGCAAGAACCGGGAAATTTCAGCGAATTGCCCGCCCCTACCCCGGGTGGCGCGAACCTGACCGATGTGAACCCCAAGGGCGACGCTGTCGCGGCTCTGGGTGGTAAGGCCTCGGCATTGAACCCGACGCAGGGCGTGCCTGCGGGCGATGGCGCATTGGTGCAATACGCCAGCCGCAATGGTGTCCAACCTGATATTCGCGAAACCCTGTCCAAAGAAGACACCGATTTCCGCCGCCGCGCGTCTCGTTTCACCAAAATTCGCATCGTGCGCGTGGATCGCTACAACGAAGCCTACAAGCGTGAGCAGCTAAAACCGCATCAAACGCTAGAGGCATGGCGCCGCGCCGGTGCGCAAACGCCATCGGCCCCGCCAATTCAGTAAGATCACACAAGGTTGACCCGCCAAATACGTTGCGAGGTTGATCGTTAACCATACGCACATATGTTGTGGTCATATTCTGGTCCCATGTGGAGGAACCCTATGGCCCGATTGTTCGCCCTTGCCTTGGCGTTATTGTCCTTTTCCCCGATGGCAGCGCGCGCTGACGATGCGGTTACCGATTTCACCCTGGACAACGGAATGCAGGTCGTCGTGATCGAAGATCACCGTGCCCCAGTGGTGGTGCAAATGGTCTGGTACCGGTCCGGCTCTGCCGATGAAACGCCCGGCGTATCCGGCGTTGCGCATTTTCTGGAACACCTGCTGTTCAAGGGCACCGATACATTGGAGCCGGGCGAATTTTCCGCAACGGTGGCACGCAATGGTGGCGCTGACAATGCCTTTACCAGTTATGATTATACCGCCTACTATCAACGGGTTGCTGCCGACAGGCTGGAATTGATGATGCGGATGGAAAGCGACCGGATGGTCAACCTGCGCCTTTCCGAGGACGACATTGCCACCGAACGTAATGTGATCCTTGAGGAACGCAATCAACGCGTTGAAAACAACCCCAGCGCGCTGTTCCGCGAACAAAAGGACGCGGTGCAATATCTGAACCACCGCTATGGGGTGCCCATTATCGGCTGGCGCCACGAAATGGAAAGCCTGAGCCTGAAAGATGCCCTGTCCTATTACGGCACCTATTATTCACCCAACAACGCGATCCTGATCGTCGCGGGCGATGTCACCCCCGAGGGGGTGAAAACGCTGGCCGAAAAATACTATGGTGTGATTCCCGCCAATCCGGATTTGCCCGAACGCAACCGCGCAGTTGAACCGCCGCAAACCGCCGAACGGCGCATGATTTACCGTGATCCGCGTGTGGCGCAGCCTTGGGTCAGCCGGTCATATCTTGCGCCCGAACGTGACAGCGGCGCACAAGAAGACGCAGCGGCGCTGGTGCTGCTGGCCGAAATTCTGGGTGGTGGGCAAACCAGCCTGCTGAACGAGCGGCTGCAATTCGACCGTGAAATGGTGGTCTATGCCGGTGCCGGTTATGGCGCCGGGTCGCTGGATGACACCACTTTTGATTTGTATGTTGTGCCAAAACCCGGCGTGACCCTGCAACAGGCAGAGGACGCGCTGGATGAAGTCATCGCGGAGTTCATGGAAAATGGTGTGGATCAACAACAGCTTGACCGGATCAAGATGCAGTTGAAAGCCAGCCAGATTTACGCGCGCGATGATGTGGAAAGTATCGCCAACCGCTATGGCCGCGCCCTGACACAAGGGTTGACTGTGGCCGATGTGCAGGCATGGCCAGAGGTGCTGCAATCTATCAGTGCTGATCAAATTATGGCGGCAGCACAGGCCCTTTTTAACCGCGACCGATCCGTCACAGGCTGGCTGATGTCTGACGCGTCCCCCGATGCAGCCGCCAAGGAGGTTTCGCAATGATCCGCATCATCTGCACCACATGGGCGTTGCTTCTGACACTGGCCCTGCCCGTCCGGGCCGAAGTCAAGATACAGGAAATCACCACCCCCGGCGGCATCAACGCCTGGCTGGTCGAAGATCACACAATCCCGTTTACCGCGCTCGAGCTGCGGTTTCGTGGTGGCGGATCGCTGGACGCCGCCGGAAAACGCGGAGCAACCAACCTGATGGTCGGCCTGTTAGAGGAAGGCGCAGCAGACATGGACGCGCGTGCCTTTGCCACCCGAACCGAGGAACTGGCCGCGTCTTTTGTCTACAGTTCGGGCGATGATACCGTGGCCATATCCGCCAAATTTCTAACCGAAAACCGCGATGCCGCGATGGCGCATCTGCGCGCCTCATTGATCGAACCGCGGTTTGGTCAGGACGCGCTGGAACGTGTGCGCGCACAGGTGCTGTCAGGCCTGCGTCAGGACCTGACCGACCCTCAGGCGATTGCCAGCCGCAGTTTTGATTCACTGGTGTTTGGCACCCATCCCTATGGGTCGTCACAGGACGGCACCATTGAAAGTGTCACCGCCCTGACCCGCGATGACATTGTGGCGGCGCATCAGGGCACGATGGCGCGTGATCGCCTGTATGTCGGGGCCGTGGGTGACATTAGCGCCAAAGAACTGGGCGCGCTGCTGGACGATCTGTTGCTGGATTTGCCCGAAACCGGTGCCGATTTTCCGCCCGTGGCTGCCATGAATTTCCCCGGTGGGGTCAAGGTGGTTGAATTCGACACGCCGCAATCTGTTGTGGTGTTTGGCCAAAAAGGGATCGACATGACCGACCCCGATTTCTTTGCCGCCTATGTGCTGAACCAGATCCTTGGCGGCGGGTCGTTTGAATCACGGCTGATGCAGGAAGTGCGCGAAAAGCGCGGGCTGACTTACGGCGTTTACACCTATTTGGCCGACCGGGATCTGGCCGATTTCTGGGCTGGTTCGGTGGCTTCGGGCAATGAAACCGTCACCGAAGCGATCGAGGTTATTCGCGCCGAATGGCAGCGTGCCCGCGCTGGGGTGACGCAGGCCGAACTGGACGACGCAAAGACCTATATGACGGGGGCCTACCCGCTGCGGTTCGACGGCAATGGGCCAATTGCGAATATCATCGTGGGGATGCAGATGATGGGGCTGACCCCCGACTATGTTTCAAACCGGAACACCATGATCGAGGCAGTCACAATGGATGACATCTTCCGTGTGGCGCAGCGTTTGCTGGACCCTGCCGCGCTTAGCTTTGTGGTGGTGGGCAAACCGCAAGGGCTGGATCCGACCTAAGCGCATTTGAGTATTTACAGAACGATCAAAGGGCGCGGCACAGCGCCCTTTTTCATGTGGCATTCCGTCGGGAATCAGTGATTGGTATCGCGTGCGCCAAAAATCGCCGACCCCACGCGCACATGGGTCGCACCCTGCGCAATTGCCGTTTCAAAATCGCTCGACATGCCCATCGACAGGTTTTCCAACCCGTTGCGTTTGGCAATTTTGGCCAACAATGCAAAATGCAGGCTGGGTTCTTCCTCTGCCGGGGGTATGCACATCAAGCCGATCACCGGCAGCCCCAAATCACGGCATTCTGCGATGAACGCATCGGAATCGGCAGGTGCGATGCCGGCTTTTTGCGGCTCTAATCCGGTGTTGATCTGGATGAACAGGTCGGGACAATGGCCCAATTCATCCTTTAGCCTGGCCAGCGCACGGGCCAGCTTCGGCCGGTCCAGCGAATGGATCACATCAAACATTTCCATGGCCTGACGCGCCTTATTGGTTTGCAACGGCCCCAGCAGGTGCAATTCAACCCGGCCGAACTCCTCTTGGAAATCGGGCCATTTTTCCGCCGCCTCTTGCACGCGGTTTTCACCGAAACACCTGTGCCCTTCGGCCAGAACCGCAGCAACCCTTTCGTTTGGTTGCACCTTGGACACCGCGATCAGGGTCACGGATTCGCTGTTGCGCCCCGCATTGGCGCAGGCATTGGAGATGCGCAACTGGATGTCAGTTAGGGACATGGTTCCTCCGGCTCTGATTGAATTGCACAAAACACCCTAGCGTCCGGAATGAAAAGGGGGGCGATTGCGATTGAAGGGGCGTGATGGCACATATAGTTTCGCAAAAGGTAGAAAAGGGGCAACCATGGCCGAGCATCCAAAGGTCCTTGCGGATCGCATCATGGGGCAACTGAACGGTGGCCAGTTCAAATCTGCCTTTAAGACAGCCAAGGGCGCTGCCAAAGCTTACCCTTCGGAGGCGTTTTTTCCAAATCTGGCGGGCATGGCGCTGGCCCAATCCGGCGATGAGCGCGAGGCGGTGCAGTGGTTTCGCAAGGCATTTCGCCTGTCGCCACATACCCCCAACATACAGGACAACCTGTTGCAGGCGTTGATAAATACCGGACAAGGCAAGATTGCCCGAGATCTAATAGAGAAAATCCTGCCCAAACGCGCAGACAGTTCCGCATTGCTGTTTTTCGACGGGTTGTCGCGCATGCGTGAGGGCGATTTGCAGGCCGCAGAGGCACAGTTGGACCAAGCCATCGCCGCAGATCCGCAAAACGCATCGGCATTGAATTTGCGTGGCGTGGTCCGGTTTGAATTGGGCCGAGAGCCGCTTGCACTTGCCGATTATCGGGCCGCCTTGGCGATAACCCCGAACGCAGCTGACACTTTGTCGAACATGTCTCAGGTGCTGGGCCGGTTGCACCGCGCAGACGAAGGGCTGGAGGCGGTTCAAAAAGCGGTCGCCCAAAACCCGCAACATGCAATCGCGCTAGAGCGTTTGGCCGTCATGCTGAATGAATCTGGCCGCAAAGAAGAGGCGAAATCGACTTATCGACGGTTGCTGAACCTGATACCCGCCCATGCAGATGCCCTGCTTGCTATGGCTCTGCTGCATGACGAAGAAGAACGCCCCGCCCTATTTGCCGAAATCGGAGCCGCCAAGAAATCATATCGCAAGGGCAGCACCGAAGCGGGTCTGCTGGATTTCGCGACCGCGCATCTGTTGTTGAAACTGGGCGATCTGGCGGGTTCCGACGCTGCGTTTGCCGCTGGCAATCTGGCCTTTGCCAAGCCCGCCAAAGTGGCTGTGGATCAGGCTGAAGCATTATCAAAACGGGTTTTTGAGCAGTATTCGGCCAGTTCCCCCGAGGCAGAGCCAAGCGACCCGCGCCCCGTTTTCGTTTTGGGGCTTCCGCGCTCGGGAACAACGCTGGTTGAACAGATGCTTTCGGCCGATTCAAAGGTGTTCGGCGCTGGCGAGCTGCCCTATGTTGGGCGGATCATCCGGATGGAAACCGCACCGGATGCATCAGAAATGGCATCTCTATACCGCGCCAGCCTGCCCCAGATGCCGCCACAGACCGTTGCTTTTATAGATAAAATGCCAGCGAATTTCATGTTCATCGGCCCAATCCTATCTGCCTTTCCCAATGCAAAGGTCCTGCATATCCGCCGTGATCCGCGTGACGTGGCGCTTTCGATGTGGCGCACATGGTTTTCCGCTCCGGCGATGGCATTCACCTGTGATCAGGCTCAAACGGCACGGTATCTAAACCTGTATGCGCGGTGTATGGCCCATTGGAACAGCCTGTTTTCGGACCGGATCATTCGGTTCGATTACGAAGACATCGTTGCAAATCCGCTGGAGCAGTCAAAACGTCTGGCCACTGCCGCAGGTTTGGATTGGTCCGCTGAAATGGCCACACCAGAGCAAAACACAGCGCAGGTGTTAACGGCCAGCGTCAATCAGGTGCGCGAGGGTGTGCATGTCCGTTCGGTTGGCGGATGGCGTGCGCATCGCCAGGCATTGCAAACTGTGATTGACGGGCTGGACCCGACGCTTTGGCCCGATCTGGACTGACCGTCGTCAAAAACCAACAGCGCAAAAAGAAAGGGCAGGACCGAAGTCCTGCCCCTCTTTTAGGTATTCTGCTTCGATTAGAAGGAGAACTGAACACCCAGATCGGCACGGGTAACGTCGTTCAGGGACGCGATACCACCGCGGATGGATGCACCACCGCCCAGCGAGTGTACAACACCCACACCGTAGTTTTCGCCACCGGTCGCGCCGTTCAGGCCTTCGTCGTGGTTGACGTAGGCTGCGATCGAAGTTGCGGAACCAACTTTGTAGTCCAGCGCAACGCCGTACTTCATGTTGTTGGCAGTTGTGTTGTCAGCAACTTGCAGAGTCACAGTTGCGGGACCGAAAGTACCGGACGCGGTCAGCACCCAGTTGTTGTCGGTTGCAACGTTGGAGTCTTGTGCACCAACAGCAACGTTATAGTTGCCTGCGGAGTATGCCAGGAACAGGGCGGTACGCTCGGTTGCGCCGTTCACACCATAGGTGGTTTGGGCGAAGGAGTGCGACAGCCATGCGGAGAAGGCACCTGCGGAGTACTTGATGTCCACACCCTGGCGGCCGTTGGCGCCGGAAGTGTAGAAGTCGTTGCCGTAGTTGGTTGCAACGTTGGCATAGCCCAGGCCGGTCAGGCCAACGGAGCCAGCATACATGCCGGGCATGTTTTCAAACGCGCCTTGGACGTGGCCCATGGACACTTCCAGACCGCCGGTGGCAACCCAGAAACGAACCGAGTTGAAGCCGGAGTTCAAGCCGTAGGAGGATTCCGACTCGTCCATTTGCAGGCGAGTTTGGGCACCAAAAGTCAGACCGGAGTCAGTTTCGGTTGTCGCTGTCACGATCAGACGGAAACGCGATTCGATGCGTGTCTTTTCGGTTGCGCGTGCGTCGTTGTATTCCATACCCCAGCGAGCATAACCGCCGAAGGTCACGTCTGCAGCTGCAACACCAGCGGTGGCAACAAGAGCAGTCGTTGCGAAGAGAATCTTTTTCATGGGTTTTCCCTCGAGTTTCATTCATGCGCCCCAAGACGGGGAATCCGCATTGGGTATGGACAGTCTTTCGCTCTTTTCGGGGTGTGGTTTCAAGCATCGCGAACAGATTGGCGCAGATTACGGCGTTTTATGGTGCAACTCTGCCACAGTCTGGTGGCACGGACGATACATTTGAGTAGGTTTCACACGAAAATAGGGTCTATCGCCGGAAATGCAGCGCCACATCCTGCCTCTGCGCCCGCGCGCGCGAACCCGCACATACGAGGCAAGCGGAACACCAATACCGATAAGTCCTTGCTCCGCAACGGCGCGTTGGGTAGGACAGGACATGAATAAAAGCAGTTCGGGCGGCACGATGAAAATCAATCGTTTATCCAAACTGGCCCTGATGGGCCTTGTGGTGGCAAGCCTTGCCGCCTGTGGTGGCCGTGGTGGTCGCGTTTCAGGCGAGCCATTGGTCAAGGGCGACGTCGAGGGGTTTCAAAACCGCACCGATGTCGGCAACCCGATCGAGAACAACAAAACCGGGTCATCCATCTGGGATATCTTCAACCGCAAAAATCAGGATCTAAGCGTGGCGGTGAACCGTTACCTTTGGAATGCCTCGCTGGATGTGTTGAATTTCCTGCCGGTGCAATCGGTTGATCCGTTCACTGGCGTAATCGTCACCGGCTATGGCAATCCGCCCGGTGGTGGCCGCGCCTATCGCGCCACGATCTATATCAAGGATCCCGCACTAGAGGCCCGTTCGCTGGTTGTGGCGATGCAAACACGGTCTGGCCCTGTTTCCGCAGCGACCCAGCGTGCCGTCGAAGATGCCATTCTGGCCCGCGCCCGCCAGATGCGGATCACCGACAAAAAATTCTGAAACGGTTTCAACTCCATTTCAGCCGAAACGAAAACGCCCCGTGCCAGATTGGCCGGGGCGTTTTGATTCAACCTGTTGTTACAGGCGATGTGACCGATTGATCAGGCCGCTGCCAGATCGGGCCGCGCCTTGCGCAAGGCCTGTGTGATCAACCCTGCCAGCACTGCCTTGATCAGGTCGCCCGGAATGAAAACCGCCATGATCGACGTGGATGCGGCAATGCCTTTGCCTGTCACCAGTGCGAAACCCGCGATGCCGAACACATACAAAACGATGACACCACCGATGATGGCTGCCAGCGCGGGCAGAATGAAACCACCCTTTTCGGCCCAGCCCTGTGCGAACAGGCCCGTCACATAGGCCGCAACCGGAAAGCCGATCAAAAAGCCGACAGTCGGGCCGGCAAAGACGCCCAAACCGCCACGGCCACCCGCCAGCAATGGCAGGCCCAACGCCACAAGGCCCAGAAACAACAGCGCCGCCAGCGCCCCGCGTTTCGCACCCAGAACGGCACCAGCCAGCATAAAGCCCATGGATTGCGCCGTGATCGGCACACCCGAAGCAAGATCAAATTTAGGGACAAGGCCCAGCGCGGCAATCAGCGCCGCAAACAGGGCGATCAGTGTAATGTTACGTTCCATAGTGTTTCCTTCCTGTTTTTTTATAACGGCGGGTACTCAGGCACCGCCGCGCGCCTTGATGGCATCGGCCACACGATCCGCATCGTCAAGGGCTGTTAGCGCAAAAGGCACCATAAGTCGCCAGCCGGGGCGGCGCGGCGATCTGGCCCGCCATGCGGTTGCCAGTGCCGTGCCCTTTTGCGCCAGTACGGGCGTGAACCGGATCACCAGCCCAACGGCCAGTGCCAGCCGCCGCCGCGCTATCAACGGCACCCGCAACACAGCAAGGCAGCGTTCGATCACGGCCAGCATCTTGTCCAGCCGCGTGGTCAGGGTCACCAGATTGGCCGCACCTATGGCAGCCCCAAGGCGCAGGATGATCACCAAACCCTGGGTAATTTCCCCCGTCACCACATGCCAGCCCCCTACGATGGCGGCGAAAAACCACAGCGGTTTCAACAGGCGCAACCCCTGGCGCATGAATGCCCAGCCCCCCACAGCATAGAGCATCACAACAACCACGCAGGCCTCAAGTGCCGCGGGAACCGTCCCGGCATAGCTAAGCGCCAGTGTCCACAGACACAGCGCCAGCAGTTTCGGCCCGGCAGCCACCCCGTGCCATGGCGTGCCTATGTCAGAGGTCAGCGAAATCATCGCGCACCCCCAGCGCCGCCATGGCATTGCGATACTGCATCAGCACCTGTTCAGGCGATCCGTCGGCCTGCACCGCCCCGCCATCGATCCAGATCACACGGTCATACCCTGCGATACTGTCCAGATCATGGGTGATATGCACCAGCATCTGCGGCAGCGCATCCAGATATCGGGTCAGGCGCAGCACAGTGGCCATGTCTAACCCGGCAAAGGGTTCGTCCAGCACGATCACCCGTGGCTCCATCAACAGAACCGACATAAGGCATACCAGATGCCGTTGCCCCTGTGACAGGGTATGCACGGCACGGTCGGCCCAATGACTGCGGTCAAAACGCGCCAGCATATCGGTAACACGGTTTGCTGCCTCGGCACGCGCATGGCCCTGTTGCGTCAGGCCAAATGCCATTTCCTCGGTCACGGTGGGGAAAATGATCTGGTGATCGGGATTTTGAAACAGGATGCCCACGGTGCCAATCGCCGCCTTGCGATCCTTGGCCACATCCACTCCGCCCACGGTCACCGCTCCGCTGTCGGGCGCGGTCAATCCGCAAACCAGCCGCGCAAGTTGGCTTTTGCCCGCACCATTGCGGCCAATCACCGCCACGCGGGGGCTGTTCAGATGCAGGGACAGCCCGTCGAACAGCCGCTTTGCGCCCAGTTCCAGCGTCACATCCGTCAGGCGAATGGCCAGTTTGTCATGTGTTTCGGTCAAGGGAGCCGCCCTTTGATAGGTGTCAACGGGCGGGGATAAGCGGCGCTCCGGCCAAGTGCAAGAGAAACGGCTATGCTGCGCGTTCCAGCACCGCATGCAAATCGCGGGCTGTCAGGGGCACGGGGTTGCCTTTCATCGAGGATGACTGCGCGGCCTCGGTCACCAGATTGTCATAGATATCAGGGGTCACGCCCAGCGCAGCAAGGCGCGGCAAGCCATGGGTATCGGCGAACCGCTCCAGCATTTCCTCGGCAAGACCGCATTGGCCCAGCGCCGCACCAATCCATCGGTCAACATCATCGAACCGCGAGGCGTCCAGCCCTGCCCGCTGCATCGCGGCACGGTTTGCGGCCAGAACAGGGGGCAGCAACCGGCCGCAAATCGCACCATGCGCCGCGCCTGTCACGCCACCAATCACACCGGCCAACCCATGCACCGCGCCCAGCCCGGAATTGGCCAAT
This sequence comes from Paracoccaceae bacterium, assembly GCA_050633465.1. Classification (GTDB taxonomy): domain Bacteria; phylum Pseudomonadota; class Alphaproteobacteria; order Rhodobacterales; family Rhodobacteraceae; genus UBA3069. The sequence continues at coordinate 322,225 of JBOEGO010000017.1, forward strand.
GCCAACCCGCTGAAATGGCTGGTTCGGGCCATTGTATCACGCGCAACAGGGTTTTCGCCCTGCATCAGATCGGCCAGCGCCGCCATGCCCGCCCAAATACTGTCGCGGCACAGGGCATCGGTGACAGGGTTGGCGCGGCACGACAGGTAGGGTTCGATCACCTGCGTGATCGCATCCAACCCCGAGGCCAGCGTGACGCTGCGCGGGCAATTATCTGTCAGTGCCGGATCAACAACCGCCAGTGTGGCCATCATGCGCAGATCACGCAGGCTGACCTTGCGGCTCTGCGCCTCGACGCCGATCACTGCGTTTTTCGTTGCCTCGGCCCCTGTGCCCGCCGTGGTCGGGATGGCGACGAACGGCAGGGGCGGCACGGTCAGGGGCTGACCTCGCCCGACAATTTCCAAATGGTCCAACGGGTTGCTGCTGGCAGGGGCCAACGCCGCCAGCGCCTTGGCCATATCCATCACCGCACCCCCGCCCAGGCCCACCACCACCTGCGGTGTGGCAGCGCGCGCCGTGATCAACAGCATGTCCAACTGTGTCAGGGTCGGTTCACCCTGCGTGCGGATCGTGGTCACATCACAACCCAGCCCCGTTAGTTCGCTGGCCAGCCTATCGGCCCGTGCATGCGTGCCGCGCAACAACAACACCCTGCGCCCCAGCGCAGCAATTTCCCCCGCCACCTGATCACAACACCCGCGTCCCATCAGGGTGCACTGCGGTGCAATGAACGAAAATCCCGTCATTGCGAAAACTGCATCGTGGCGGCGACCGCCCGACGCCATGCCCCGTATTTGGAGCCGCGGGTTGCAGCATCCATTTGCGGATCAAACCGGCGTTCCAGATGCCACCCCGCAGCGAAGCCATCCATATCGGGGTAAATCCCCGCCCGCTGTCCGGCCAGCCACGCGGCCCCCATGGCGGTTGTTTCCAACACCTCGGGGCGCTCTACTGGCGCATCTATGATATCTGACAGAAATTGCATCGCCCAATCCGATGCGCTCATCCCGCCATCTACCCGCAGGGCAGTATCACCCACGCCATCCCAATCGGCCTGCATCGCCTCGAGTAAATCGCGGGTCTGGTAACCGACGGATTCCAGCGCGGCCAAGGCAAATTCCGCAGGGCCGGAATTGCGGGTCAATCCGAACACCGCGCCACGGCAATCTGCGTTCCAATAGGGCGCACCAAGGCCGGTAAAGGCAGGCACCATCACCAGCGATTGCGTGGGGTCGGCCCGTTCCGCCAAGGGCTGGGTTTCTGATGCCTCGCGGATCATTTTCAACCCGTCGCGCAGCCATTGCACCACGGCCCCCGCGATAAATATCGACCCTTCCAATGCATAGGTCGGCTTGCCATCCAGTTGATAGGCGATCGTGGTCAGCAACCTGTTTTGCGACTGCACCGGCACATCGCCCGTGTTCAGCAGGGCAAAACAGCCCGTGCCATAGGTCGATTTCATCATCCCCGGTTTGAAACAGGCCTGCCCTATGGTTGCGGCCTGCTGATCGCCCGCGATGCCCATGATCGGGATCGGGCGACCAAACAGGTCGGCGCGGGTCTGGCCGAAATCGGCGGCGCAATCGCGCACCTCGGGCAGCAGGGCGCGGGGGATATCCAGCAGGTCGCACATATGGTCCGACCATACGCCGCGTTTGATATCATACAGCAGGGTCCGCGCCGCATTGGTGGCATCGGTGGCATGCACGACGCCACCCGTCAGGTTCCAGACCAGCCAGGAATCCACAGTGCCGAATGCCAGTTCGTCCGCCTCGGCCCGCGCCCGCGCGCCATCAACATTGTCCAAAATCCATTTCAACTTGGTGCCGCTGAAATACGGGTCTAACAGCAGGCCGGTGATTTCGCTAACGCGATCCTCGTGACCATCGGCTTTCAGTTGGCGGCACAGATCGGCGGTGCGCCGGTCCTGCCAGACAATTGCATTATGGATCGGCTGACCTGTTTTTCGATCCCAGACAACCGTGGTTTCGCGCTGGTTGGTGATGCCAATCGCGGCAATATCATCGGCGCGCAGCCCGGCCTTTTCCATCACTGCGCGGCAGGTGCCCGCTGTCGTGGTCCACAGGTCCATCGGGTCATGTTCAACCCAGCCAGAGGCCGGAAAATGCTGGGTAAATTCCTGTTGCGCGGTCGCTGCCACCTTTAGCCCGCCATCAAACAGAATGGCGCGGCTGGATGTCGTGCCCTGATCAATCGCCAGAATATGGGTCAATTGCCCGCCTCCCTTTTTCGCGCCGATTTGTAAATCATTATATAAAAAGGCCGAAGCCCCGCAAACAGGGCTTCGGCCAATGTTAACAACAGCTTACTGCCAGGATTTGATCAACTCGTCATAGGAAACCGTTTTCGGCTCCTCGTCCTCGTTGTCCAGTTTCGCCTTGGGCGAACCTTCCTTGGCCAGCCATTCGGCGGGGTCCACCTCTTCGTTCAGCTTGGGACCAAGGTCACCCTGAACGCCTGCGCGTTCCAGACGGGCCATGACCTTTTCCTGATCGGCGCACAGACCATCCAATGCCTCTTGCGGGGATTTCGCACCCGACATGGCATCGCCGATGTTCTGCCACCACAGCTGTGCCAGCTTGGGATAGTCAGGCACGTTGGTGCCGGTGGGCGACCATGCCACACGCGCGGGCGAGCGGTAGAATTCGACCAGACCACCCAGTTTATCCGCACGTTCGGTGAACGAAGGATGCTGGATTGTGGATTCACGAATAAAGGTCAGGCCGGTGTGGGCCTTTTTCACATCCACGGTTTTCGACGTGACGAATTGCGCATAAAGCCATGCGGCCTTGGCGCGGTCGACGGGGGTGGATTTCATCAATGTCCACGACCCAACGTCCTGATACCCGATTTTGGTGCCTTCTTCCCAATAGGCGCCGTGGGGTGACGGTGCCATACGCCATTTCGGGGTTCCGTCCGCGTTCATCACGGGCAGGTCGGGTTTCACCGTGTCGGCGGTAAACGCCGTATACCAGAACATCTGCTGCGCCACATTGCCCTGCGCAGGGATCGGTCCGGCCTCGCCAAAGGTCATGCCAGCAGCGGCGGGAGGCGAATATTTTTGCAGCCAGTCAATCGCCTTGGTCACGGCGTAAACCGCAGCCGGACCATTGGTCGCGCCACCACGGGCCACGCACGAACCGACAGGTTGCGATTTTTCGTTCACCCGAATGCCCCATTCATCCACGGGCAAGCCATTGGGTTCGCCCTTGGACCCGGCACCGGCCATGGACAGCCACGCATCGGTATAACGCCAGCCAAGCGAGGGGTCTTTTTTGCCGTAATCCATGTTGCCGTAAACTTCGCCCTCGACACCCAAACGCGACAGATCGCGGCCGGTAAAGAATTCGGCGATATCCTCGTATGCGGACCAGTTGACCGGAACACCCAGATCATAGCCGTATTTCGCCTTGAAATCGGTTTTGTTCTGTTCGTCGTTGAACCAGTCATAGCGGAACCAATAGAGGTTCGCGAACTGCTGATCGGGCAGTTGATACAGGTTGCCATCGGGCGCGGTGGTGAACTGTGTGCCGATGTAATCCGCCAGATCCAGACCGGGGTTGGTCACATCCGCGCCTTCGCCTGCCATCCATTCGGTCAGGTTACGCGCCTGTTGGTAACGCCAGTGCGTGCCGATCAGATCAGAGTCGTTGATATACCCGTCATAGATATTTTCACCCGACTGCATTTGCGTTTGCAGTTTTTCCACCACGTCGCCTTCGCCGATCAGGTCATGGGTGACCTTGATGCCCGTGATCGCGGTGAACGCAGGCGCCAGCACCTGAGATTCATATTCATGCGTGGTGATGGTTTCGGATACCACCTTGATTTCCATGCCCGCCATCGGTTTGGCGGCATCCACGAACCACTGCATTTCAGCCTCTTGATCGGCACGGGTCAGGGCCGACAACTCCCCGATTTCAGCGTCCAGAAACGCCTTGGCGGCGTCCATGTCCGCCCATGCGCCCGTGGCCATCAGGCCAAAGGCCGCACCCAAGGCGGTTGTTGATCTTAGTGACAGTTTCATTTTGGTTTCCTCCCATTTCGAACTGTTGGTTAGTGCCCGGCCTCCTCGGACCGGGGGTCTTACTGCTATGCCCAGCGAAACACCGCTGCGGCATAGAACAGGCAAACGACCAGCGCCCATGGCTGGGGCAATCCGGTCAATCCAAGCCAGGCCAGATTGATAAAGGCAGAGCCAAGAAGCGTGATAAACAAACGATCCCCGCGCGTGGTTTCGATACGCAAAACCCCCATGCGCGGCGTCTCGGGAAATTTGATCGCCAACACGGTAAAGGTGATCAGCAGCGAGGCGATCACAACAAAAAATACCGCCGTTGGCCATGTCCATGCCATCCATTCCATCAGATATTCCCCCTATACCCGACCAAGGGCAAAACCCTTGGCGATGTAGTTGCGCACGAAATAAATGACCAAGGCACCGGGCACGATGGTCAAAACACCCGCCGCCGCCAGCACGCCCCAGTCAATGCCCGATGCGCCCTGCGTGCGGGTCATAATGGCCGCAATCGGTTTGGCATCGACCGTGGTCAGGGTGCGCGACAGCAGCAATTCGACCCATGAAAACATAAAGCAGAAAAACGCGGCGACCCCGATACCGCTGGCGATCAGCGGCATAAAGATTTTCACGAAAAACCGCCCGAACGAATAGCCGTCGATATAGGCTGTCTCGTCGATCTCGCGCGGGACGCCGCGCATGAAACCTTCTAGAATCCAGACGGCCAGCGGCACGTTGAACAGGCAATGCGCCAGCGCCACAGCGATATGTGTGTCAAACAACCCCACGCTGGAATACAGCTGGAAAAACGGCAGGGCAAACACCGCAGGCGGGGCCATGCGGTTGGTCAACAGCCAGAAAAACAGGTGCTTGTCGCCCATGAAATTATAGCGACTGAACGCATAGGCCGCGGGCAGGGCCACGCCGACCGAAATCACCGTGTTCATCACCACGTAAATCAATGAGTTGACGTAACCCATATACCAGCTGGGATCGGTCAGGATCACGCCGTAATTGGCAAAGGTCAGATCACGGGGGAACAGGCTGAAACTGCCCAAAATCTCGGCGTTGGTTTTCAGGCTCATGTTCACCAGCCAATAGATCGGCAGTAACAAAAACAGCAGATACAGCGACATCACAACGGTGCGGGAATTCAGGCGCATCATTTGCCCTCTCGCTTATCAAGGTTGGTCATCACGGTGTAAAACACCCATGAAATCAATAGGATCACCAGAAAATACATCAGGCTGAACGCTGCCGCCGGACCTAGGTCAAACTGCCCCAGCGCCATTTTCACCAGATCAATCGACAGGAACGTCGTGGCATTGCCCGGCCCGCCGCCCGTGACAACAAAGGGTTCGGTATAGATCATGAAACTGTCCATGAACCGCAGCAGAATGGCGATCATCAGCACCCCCGCCATTTTCGGCAGTTCGATAAACCGGAACACCGACCAGCGGCTGGCCTGATCAATTTTCGCGGCCTGGTAAAACGCATCCGGTATGGATTGCAGCCCGGCATAGGCCAGCAGCGCCACCAGCGAGGTCCAGTGCCAGAC